>DIZI01000005.1:2652-186518 GCA_002427885.1 Paludibacter sp. UBA6032 | reverse complement strand
TTTGACTGATTTGTTGCAAAACTTATTCTGAAAGCTTTTGGGATTATAAAGATCAATTTTTCTTCGAGTGTTATCAATAAAATCAACTTATTCTCAGATATATGAAAGTAAAAAATATAATCCGAATTGCCGACAATAAATGTGAAAGTGGTAACTGGTTGAATTTTTGGGAAAAATTCAGTCATACTCCGGTTAGTTATTGTTCGGAAATCAGATGCCTGAACAATACAAATTTAGTTGGCGTTCATGTCCAAAAAGCAAGTCCGGAAGTAAAGGTAATTTCATTTGGTTTGTTCAGAAATTCCAACGCTGTCACTGATACAAACTGGTATATTATTCCAATGTGTCAAGCTCACAGTAAATGTAAAGAGGAATTGGAAATATCGGATATTGTAAAATTTGTCCCGGCACACAAAAATGAACTTCTAACTTTCAATGTAAACTATTCTACGTTGAGAAAAAAAATAATCCGGTTCAGAATAGCTTCAAAGCCGGTTGTATTAAGTCATAAATAATCATCAGTTTTTTTAAAATTTAATATTATGTCGCGATGTACGCAAACTACGAATATTGAAGTTCGTCATTTGAGAAGTGATGGCGGAAATGGTATCAGCAATGCAATAGTATTGTGTAAGATATGCAATGCAGCCATAGGTTTTTACGATAAAAATAACGTAAAACCGGAACCATTTTCACAGGTAGTTATAGAAAAGGCATTAAAAAAAGCAGAAAACCGGTGCCAGTGTACATGTAAAATACATGGTTGTCACTAAGTATCTATTTTTTAAATTATTGAACACCTTACTTTAGTTTGTTAGTTTTCTTTTTGTTTCCAGACTCTTCCAAAGCTTCGGCCCTGGAAGAGTTTTTTTTAATTGTTCTTTCTATGACAGATTATATTTTAATCTACCTGTTGTATCGACTATTTTTATAAAATAATTTTCCCGTGATAATAAGACCAACAAAAACAAACACGGCAAATACCAGACTACTCACAGCAAGTTGCATTCCCCCGGACAGAATGTGTCCGCTTGTGCAACCATCCGCCATTCGAGCACCGATAATCAGGATAAATCCACCGATAAAAGCCCAACCGATTCTTTTAATAACCGATTTACCTTTAAATTGCTCCCAATGGCTGTAAATCAAGGTAATTTTAAAATCTTTTTTAATTAGCGAAATGATCAGACCGGCTAAAAAAGCACCTGACAAGAAAATAACTTCCCAATGACCGGGTTTATGCACTTTTGGAAAATAATCGTTATGCGTAATACCCGTGAGCAAATCGGCAGTATACGGAAAAGAGGTAGAAGCACCAATTGGTCTGTCGACAACTGCTGTCAGAAACACCACAGCATCAAGTACAGCCAACGCAATTCCTGAATAAAGCCATTTAAAACCCTTTACCTTATCTTTTTTATGCAACCAGAAAGATAATCCGATAAATAAACCACCGATAACAAAGACAAGTAAATAGAAAATTGTATTTGTTCCGACCAGAGAATTTAATGATATGCTACCCAGATTTGGTCCTAAAATACCGGAAATGGATGGCAATAACACCGTGTAAACCACTCCACCCACTAAAGCTCCGATAATGCCAACGAGTGCATCCATTGATCCTTCGCCTAATGAAATGGCGAGCGTTCCTGGACAATAACCTAATATTGCCATACCCGTTCCGAACACCAGACCTCCCAACACAATTCCACCCAAAATGAAAGGCTTAACGTGATACGAAGCGAATCCTAATCCGATTTCGATGTTCAGCAAAATAGCACCCACTCCAATAGCCAGCATAACAGCTTTGGCTACAGCTAGATTGTCAAGGGTGGCTAAACCGCTGATAACATTATGTTTATTAAGACTTGCATATTGCAGAATTGCCCCGAATAAAAATCCCAATAATAAAATAGTAATTGTCATACTGATTCCTCCTTTAATTTTAATGATAAACCTAAAAACGTATATATTATTGACTTACAAAGCTTGTGATAATCCACAATGAAGTGGTAGAAATAATAATCCAAAGAATAACGCCCTGTATCAAGGGCTTTACGCCAACTGATTGCAATACTTTTTTTGATAATCCACTGCCAATCAAGAACAATGTAAGTGTTAACCCTGCTTTTGCAACAGTTACTATGTAGCCACTGAATTCTTTTACAAATGGTACATAGGTGTCAAGCACCATCGCAACAACAAACAGTCCGATAAAGTAGGGTATTTTTACCTTGCTGTTTTTGTTCTTAAATAAAAAGGTTGAAAGGAACGAAACGGGAATGATCCACAGAGCTCTGGCTAACTTTACGGTTGTTGCCACTTCCAGCGCATGGGGCCCAAATTTGCTGGCGGCACCTACCACTGAACTGGTGTCGTGTATGGCAATGGCGCACCACAACCCGAATTGTGATTGTGATAAATGCAAATGATGACCGATGAAAGGAAATAAGAATAAGGCAATGGAATTTAATATAAAAACAGTGCCCAGGGCTACCGAAATTTGTTTCTCTTCGGCTTTGATGATGGGTGAAACAGCCGCTATGGCACTACCTCCGCAAATGGCTGTTCCCGTAGAAATGAGGTAGGATGTTTTTTTTTCTATTTTGAATATTTTGCCAATGATATAGCCCAAAATAAGGGTGCCGGTTATTGAAACCACGGTGAACATGATTCCTTGTCTTCCGGCTCTCAGAGCCGTGCTAACGTTCATCCCAAATCCTAAACCGACTACTGAAAACTGCAATAAAATCTGGGTGGCTTTGCGGTTGAGGTGCATATACGGATGTCCCACAAACAAGGCAATAAACAAGCCAATGAGTAATGCCACCGGTGGCGAAATAAACGGAGTTAAACAAAGTATAACTGCCAATATAAAAATGACTTCCCGTGTTGTGATGCTGCGGTCGAAAAAGTGTTTTTTACTTTTTTCCCCGTCTGTTTTAATTATTTCTTCTTCCATGCTGATTTCTTTGATTTATGACTGCAAAGGTAAATCAGTTATGTAAGCTGTGGAAATAGTTATTCGTAATGCTTCATTACTTAAAGTTATACTGGCGGGCAAATCTCATGAACAATTCCGGCAGTGCTTCTACTTCTCCCTGTTGTTGGATAAAGTGAAAATTCCGCTCAATAGTAAGTCCATTCACGTCAATTATAGTGACTTCGTTATTTTTAAGCTCTTTCAAAATAGAATATATCGAAATAAAAGCCATGCAATCAGAATGCAGCAGATAGGATTTAATACTCTCGGTGCTGCCCAGTTGCATTTCAGTTTGAAGTTGGGACAATTTTATTCCTAAAGGTTTTAATGCATGGGCAATTACCTCTAAAGTACCCGAACCGGGCTCCCTTAACAACAAAGGTATTTGAAGTAAATCATCCAGTTGTATCATTTCCTTTTTTGCCAACGGATGATTGATTTTCGCAACCAGCACAATCTCATCTTTAATAAATACGGTGTATTTAAAGGATGTGTTTTTAGATTGTCCCTCGATGATGCCAAAGTCAATATCCTTGTTTTGCAAAGCCTGTTCTATCTGTTCGGTATTATTAATCATTAACGTAACCTGAATATCCGTGAATTTTTTGTGGAATGACGCTAATAAAGGTGGCAGAACGTATTGTGCAATGGTGGTACTTGCACCGATCCGTAATTTGCCGCTGTGCCGTTGGTTCAGGCTGTTCAGTTCAAATTCAAGATTACTGTAAATAGTAAAAATCTGGTTGCTGTATTGCAATAAGGTTTCACCGGCTTCGGTCAGTTTAATTTTCGTGCCGTTACGGTCGAACAATTTTACTTTAAAGTGATTTTCTATCTCTTGAATATGTTTTGAAACTGCCGGTTGAGTAATACACAACTCATCAGCCGCCTTGGTAAAGTTGAGGCGTTTGGCAACGGTATGAAAAACCTTTAAGCGAAAGTCGAACATGTTTGTGAATTTATTGGTAAAACTATTTTCTAACTGTTTGCATTAATACTGGCTAAGATATTATCTAAAATTTTGTGTTTTTAGGATTTTAGCGAGCAATTATCTCATTCCGGTTCTACAAATATATTAAAAATAATTCTTTCAATAACCAAAACCGGCTGAATCTCTTCAGTAGAAATTCAGCCGGATCTTTTAATCTTGAAAAAAAAATTATATAATCAACATGGCGTCACCGTAAACACCAAATTTATAGCCTTCTTTAATAGCAATCTCGTAAGTATTCATAACCTGATCGTAATCGCCAAATGCAGCGGTAAGCATTATCAGGGTAGAGTAGGGAAGATGGAAATTAGTTATTAATGAATTGGCCACGGTAAAATCGTATGGTGGAAAAATAAATTTATTGGTCCAACCATCGTATGATTTGATTCTACCTTCAGTACCTGCCACAGTCTCGAGGGCACGCATTACAGTTACTCCCACAGCGCAAATATTTTTTCCTTCGTCGTGTGCTGTGTTTACAATATTGGCGGTTTCTGCTGTAACCGACATTTGTTCCGAATCCATTTTGTGTTTGGTCAGATCTTCCACATCAATTTCGCGGAAATTACCCAAACTCATATGGGAAGTGATGAATGTTTTTTCAATTCCTTTAATTTCCATGCGTTTCAATAATTCACGACTGAAGTGCATACCAGCAGCAGGTGCAGAAACAGCCCCTTCGTGTTTGGCAAAAATAGTTTGAAAACGTTCTGCATCTTCAGGTTCCACAGGACGTGTTATGTTACGTGGCAGTGGTGTTTCACCTAACGCATAGAGACCTTTTTTGAATTCTTCGTGGGTGCCATCGAATAAAAAGCGCAGGGTGCGTCCACGCGAAGTAGTATTGTCAATTACTTCAGCCACAATGGAATCGTCTTCACCAAAGTAAAGTTTATTTCCGATACGGATTTTACGTGCAGGCTCAACCAATACATCCCAAAGACGCATCTCATGATTCAGTTCACGAAGTAAAAAGACTTCAATTTGCGCTCCTGTTTTTTCTTTATTTCCATACAAACGGGCCGGAAATACTTTCGTGTCGTTAAAAACGAACAAATCACTTTCATTGTAATATTCAAGTACATCTTTAAAGACCCGGTGTTCAATTTCTCCGGTTTTGCGATGTAACACCAATAAACGAGATTCATCGCGATGATTGGCAGGGTGTTGAGCTATCAGCTCATCGGGTAACTTGAATTTAAACTTAGATAACTTCATGTGTTTGTTTATTAAGATAATCCTAAACACCTAAAGGAGCTTACAGACATCATTATTGTGAATTATTTTTTTATTATGAAAATAACTTGGTTTATTCCCCTTGAGGAGTCAGGGGCGTATCCAGGTATTCAATCAAATCGTCAATTTGCCAGCAGTCTTCGAGTCGGACATCACCAATCCGTGTCCTTTCCAATGCTATCAGATGGGCACCGCCTCCCAATGCCAGACCAATGTCCCGTGCCAAAGCTCTGATATAAGTTCCCTTGCTGCATACAACACGTATTTTCAATGCCGGCAGGGTAAAATCCAGTACCTCAATCTCATCTATAACCAATAACTTCGGTTTTAGTTCAACTTCCTTTCCTTCACGTGCATAATCGTAGGCACGTTTACCATCCACTTTCACAGCCGAATAAGCTGGCGGTGTTTGCCATATTTCCCCCAGAAACTGCGGTATGATTTTGTCGACCATCTCCCGGTTAATATGTTCGGTCGGGTAGGTGGCATCAATCGCTAATTCTAAATCGAAAGAAGGTGTTGTAGCTCCCAGCGCCAGTGTTGCTATATATTCTTTTGTCTGATACTGAAATTTTTCAATGAGCTTTGTTGATTTTCCGGTGCAGATAATCATTACACCTGTAGCCAGGGGATCCAGAGTTCCGGCGTGACCTACTTTTAATTTTTTAATCTTCAACGTTTTTTGTAGCTTCCAACGCAATTTACTTACCAGATTGAATGAAGTCCAATCCAATGGTTTCGCTACAAATAAAACTTCTCCTTCAATAAAATCCATTAGAAGAGAAATATGTTACCACGAATCATTAAAGTTATCAAAATGATGAGACCGACAAAAATTCGATAATAACCAAATAATTTAAATCCGTTTTTTGTTAGAAATGCTATAAATCCCTTGATGGCAAAAATAGCTACCAAAAATCCTATTAAATTGCCTAATGCTAAAATGGAAATATTATGAGTAGTCATTATTTCAGGGGTTTGTCTGAATGCATCCCATAAACTTTTTGCAAACGCTCCAGCCAATGTTGGTACAGCCAGAAAAAAGGAGAATTCAGCTGCTGCCTTTCGGGTAAGTTTTTGCTGCATGCCTCCGATAATGGTCGCAGCACTGCGACTGATCCCGGGCAAAACTACAGCCAACACCTGAAAGAATCCAATGTTAAGCGCTTTTTTATTGGTTACTTTTTCCTCAGATTCTACCGTTGGATTTTTAAACCATTTATCAACAAAAATTAGAACAATTCCACCTAAAAACATGGTGGAAGCTATAAATACTGGTGTTCCGATTAGCTCATCAATGTGTTTCTTCAACAACAATCCAAACACAGCGGATGGAATAAAAGCTATGAATAACTTTACATAAAACTGCAACTTTTTAAAATCGAAAAATTTACGCCAATACAGTATAATTACCGAAATAATGGTACCGAACTGAATATTCTCAATAAACAGCTTCGTGAAATCGTTTTTTTCAATTCCCATAAAAGCGGCAACTAAAGCCATATGGCCTGTTGATGAGATTGGCAGGAACTCTGTCAGTCCTTCTACTATTGCCAAAATAATTGTATGCAGTAAACTCATCCCTTATTTAACTTTTGGTTTGTATAAAATTGCAAAAATAATAAAAATAAAACCGATAACCGATACTATGGGTGCAACGGTAATACGGCGTGTACTGAAAATATCGGGATTGAATTCTACTCCGCTTGTCGAACCAGTCATTAAAATAAAGCCCGAAACGATAATAATAAATCCTACGGCTATCAGTATCAGATTGATTTTGCCTAACGTGAAACGCTTGTTTTCCATAAATTTATAAAATGTTGAATTGTTTAACAGGGAACTTTCTACTTATTATTAAATAAAATACATATCGTTTGTGTTCATCTTTAAATATCTGCCAACGGCAAAAAAAGATGAAATAGCTGCCAGTGATACTCCTAACAGTATTACAATAAAGCTAACAGTTACAGCAGTCATTGGTTGAATTATCATACCCGTTATGCCAAATTGATATTGAATAAAATTAATAACACCAAATAATAAGAACAGCGAAATCACTGATGCAACCACACCATTTATCATACTACTTAAAATATAGGGACGACGAATAAACCAGGGTGTGGCTCCTACCAGTTTCATCGTGTTAATGAGGAATCGATTTGAATAAAGAGATAAACGAACTGTATTGTTGATCAGTGCAATAGATACGAAAAGCAAAATCGCTGCCAATGCCATTAATACCAAACTCATTTTACTCACATTCTCGTTTACCAGACTTACAATATCTTTCTGATAAATTACACGTTTAATATCTTTGAATGCTTTGAGTTTCGATTCTATTTTATTTACACTGTCGTTATTTGCATAATTGGCATTCAATTTAACTTCGAGTGATGCCAACAGAGGGTTGTAACCCAAAAAATCTTCAGGATTTTCACCCAGATTGGCTATATGATCTTTTAGTGCATCATCTTTTGAAATATATTCCACAGATTTAGTAAATGGTGCTCCCAACAAGTATGTTTGTATGCGTTGTTCAGATGTACTATTTACATTATCGTCTAAAATAATTGATAAATTAATATTCTCTTTTACGTAAATACTTAAATCGTGTGCTACAAAGAGTAACATACATACTAATCCTACCAGAAAAAGCACGAGAGACATACTAATGGTTGAAGTCAGATGCAAATTCCAAAAGCCGGGCTTCCGTGTTTTTCTACTTTCGTTTGACATATTTATATTGAGTAATTTGTTCTTAAATTTTTGCTGATATTTTTTTTGTATTTCCGGATTTTTTCCATTGCCAGAAAATTAACCCAATGATACTCAAAATCAATAGTATGGATGAGATAATCGCGAGTAAATTTCCTAAACTGTAGGATAATGGTTCGAACTTAAATTCAATGTTATATGTTCCCGCTTTTAAAGGCATAGCACGTAATAAATAATCGGCACGTACATAAGGCACTTTTTGTCCATTTATATAAGCATTCCACCCTTTATCGTAATATACTTCCGAAAATACAGCTACCTGATCGGTTTTAGAGCTGAAATTATAAACCAAATCGTTCGGTTCATAGCTTGCCAGTGAAATTCGGGCAGTACTGTCGGCTGTTATTTTTGCAGGCAATTGAGCTGCAAAGGATTTATCAACTACCATTTCTGTTTTTGTATTTATTTCTCCTACCAGTTTCATTTCTTCATTGGCATCGGCAGCAACAAGAACTTTGTTTACAAACCATACATTTCCATTGGCATAGGGATTGACAAGCGGGGCAGATTCTTTATTGTAAATAAGATATTTCATGTTAAGCATATTCAATACACCCAGAGAATCCATTGTATTCGTAATGACAGCAGGTGTAGTGGCACGTCCGAAAGAGGCAAACAAGCGCCCAATTTCTTTCTCCATTTGCATGTTAATCAACTCCTGATAGCGACGCAATTTGGCTGCGTGATATCCACCGATATTGTGATGGAAATAAGAAGGAGTTGCATCGTTGAAAAGATTTACGGTTGCATCCAAAACCCTGTATTGAGATTTATCCTGCAAGATGATATTGTCGGCAATACTTGGTTTAATAAGCGTTTCGACTTTACGTTTACGTTGAAAGTTATTATCGTTCAAATAACGCTTGGCAACAGGTGCCAAATCAGCAAGGAACAACACGGCAAAAAAGACGTAGGCCACTTGTTGTTTCAAAAGATTTTTTGCATATAACCAAATTAATCCGGCAGCCATAATTATGAAAACCAACGAACGCAATGCATCGGTGCGTAGCATGGTAGCCCGATCAAGTGGCAACGTTTCTTTCAAAAATGTATAATCTCCTTTAAACTGGGCATCACCGGCAGCAATAAAACTCCCTGCCAGGGAAGGAATCAAAGCAAACAGAAGGGCAATACCACCTGTTATTGCGGCACTAATTCCAACTGATCGTATTATTTTTTGTTTATCAGTTTGCTCGTTGAATACTTCTTTTAATGCCAGAATAGCCATCAAAGTCATCCCGAATCCGGTTGCCACCAGGGTCATTGAAACGGTACGAAAATTATTATATAGCGGTACATAACTTATGAAAATATCGGTTAACCACATGAAATTCCTGCCCCACGAAAGCATCAAAGTCAATGCTATCATTGGCAACAACCACCATTTGGTACGTTTATCAACCAGAAAGAATCCCAAAACGAACAAAAAGCAAACGATAGCTCCGATATAAACAGGTCCTGATGTACCCGGCTGTGTTCCCCAATAAAGTGGCAATTGCATGCTTTTTAGCATATTATCTACATTTGGCACACCCATACTATTCAACTTTTTCCCGGTTTCACTATCTGCCGTCAACGTGCCTGCACTGGCACCTCCTTTAAAGTTTGGAATTAGCAATGTCATTGTCTCATCAATACCATAACTCCAATTAGTAATATAATCTCTGTTCAGACCGTGTTGTGAACTCTGTGTATCAGTGGTTAAACCGTTGGAAGCACCGCGCATTGTATACTGGCTATATTCTTTCGTTGTGAGTAGAGAGGTTGCATTCATCCCTAAAGCAATTACAGCAGCGGCAATCAACATTCCGGCCCGTTTAAAAAATTCTGTAATTTCTTTGTTTTTTATGCTGTAAATGAATTCAACAACTGCCAGAAACAGTAAAATTATAAGTGTATAATATAAAAGCTGAGGGTGATTGGCACGAATAGTCAAACTTAAGAAAATGGCAGTTAGTAAGCTGCCAATCAATGGCTTCCAGCGTAATGCCATAACCACGCTACCTATGAGGGGTGCCATGTAGGCAATTGTAATCGCTTTTGTATTATGCCCGGCAACTATGATAATAAAATTATAGGATGCAAAGGCAAAAGCAATTGCTCCAACCATTGCCAACCAGGGATTTAGTTTGAAGGTCAATAATAAAATATAAAATCCCAGAAGATATAACATCAGATTAAAAATCTGACCGGGAAAAATTGCCAGAACATCCTGAACATATTTCAGAACATTGTAAGGCTGATTCATTGTTATCAGGTAGGTGGGCATTCCACTAAATAACGAATTAGTCCACAAAGTCGGTTTGTCGTGTGTGGCATTGAAATCAATCGTTTCTTTAGCATCGCAAATCCAACTTTCTGTATCACTTCCAATCAATTGTTTTCCTTCCAGTATCGGAGTGAAATAGGCAAATGAAATTAAGATAAACAGAAGAATAGCAGCGAGGTGCGGTGTGAATTTGGCAAGAACAATCTTATTCATGATGATGCATGTTTTTAGCTGAAAACGGTTTTTGGGAAAAGTCGTACAAAAGTACAACATTTATTCACAAATGCTGTCTGCAAAGCGGTTAAAAATTGTTGAAATGATAAATTTTCAGATAAAAGATGATATTGATATAAAAGCCACAACGATGAATAAAAATAGAGAATTCAAATTTATTGATAGATTTGGTTATTTTGAAATTCTTCCGGATAAAACCAATCATTTAGTCGTCAATTAATCTGATAATTTTGAATTTGCTACTGTTCATTTGATCTTAATCTATTCATAGGTATGTTTTCTTTTCAAAATTTTACGTATTTTTGCCGAACAAAATTCCAAACCAATAGTTTCTTCAATATGAATAAACAAGAATTAATCGAAATCAGGAATGATTTTCCCATTTTATCCGAAAAAGTATATAATAAAGATTTAATATATTTCGACAATGCTGCAACAACCCAAAAACCACGTTGTGTTGTTGAAAAAATCGAACAAAGCTATTATCATTACAATGCCAATATTCATCGGGGAGCACATTTTCTTAGTATTAAAGCCACTGAAGCACATGAAGCTGCCCGAACCTCAGTAGCCGAATTTCTTGGAGCAGGTAAACGCGAAGAAATTATATTTACAAGGGGAACGACCGAAGCCATAAATCTGGTTGCAACTTCATTTGGTGAAGCTTTTTGTAATGCGGGTGACGAAATAATTGTTTCGGTGCTTGAACATCATTCCAATATCGTTCCATGGCAAATGCTTTGTGATCGTAAAGGACTTAAATTACGGGTTATTCCGATAAATGAGCGGGGAGAATTGGATTTGGAGGTTTACAAGACTTTGCTTAACGAAAAAACACGAATAGTTTCGGTGGCTCATGTATCAAATGTATTGGGAACAATTAATCCTGTTAAAGAAATTATTCGATTGGCACATGAGAAAGATATTCCAGTTTTAATAGACGGTGCTCAATCCGTTCCACATATTCATGTAAATGTTACAGAATTGGATGCTGATTTTTACGTATTTTCTGCTCATAAAATTTATGGACCAACAGGAATAGGTGCACTTTATGGAAAAGAGAAATGGTTAAATGCTATTCCTCCCTATCAGGGTGGTGGTGAGATGATTAAGTCTGTCACCTTTGAAAAAACAACTTATAATGAATTACCCTTTAAATTTGAAGCCGGTACACCTGATTATATTGGTTCTACAGCTTTTGCCGAAGCATTACACTATGTTCAACAAATAGGAATGGATAAAATTGCAGCATACGAACATGAATTGCTAAGCTATGGAACGGAGCGGTTGATGGAAATTGAAGGTATGCGTATCATTGGTACTGCCAGAGAAAAAAGTTCAGTTATATCATTTTTGGTTGGTAATATTCACCCTTACGATATCGGCATGTTGCTCGATAAATTGGGAATTGCCGTTCGAACCGGCTTTCACTGTGCACAGCCTTTGATAGATTCATTGGGAATTCCCGGAACAGTTCGTGCCTCGTTTGCGTTCTACAATACAAAAGAAGAAATTGATGCTTTTATAACTGCACTGAAAAGAGTGGTAGGAATGCTAAGCTAATATATATATTTTTACTTGCCAATAAAAAAACACATTTCGGGCAGGTATCTCACTTCTAATTAAACTATAAACTATTGACTATAAACTATTAACTATATATTATAACATGACAATCAACGAATTACAAGACGAAATAATAGATGAATTCAGCCAGTTTGATGATTGGATGGATAAATACTCATTGATTATTGATTTGGGAAACTCACTTGAACCATTGAAAGAACAAGATAAAACGCCACAAAATATAATTGAAGGTTGTCAGAGCCGGGTATGGTTGAATGCCGAAATGAATAACGGGGTTATTACTTATCGGGGTGAAAGCGATGCCGTGTTGGTAAAGGGAATTGTTTCACTTCTTATTCAGGTTCTTACAAATCATACCCCTGATGAGATTATCAATACGGATCTTTATTTTATTGAAAAGATTGGTTTACGTGAACATCTTTCGCCAACCCGCTCTAACGGTTTGCTGGCAATGATTAAGCAAATGAAGTTGTATGCTTTGGCTTTTAAGGCAAAAAGCTGAACAAAACCAATGAAGTAGATTGACAGGTTTCGGAAGTATGTCGATCAGTCCTTTGATAATTACTTACTTGTTTCTTTTCAATACTTTTTTAGTTGTTTGGGGTTCTCTTGTAAAAACCAGTTTTTTATCAGATGAGAGCCGTTCATTAAACCAGTATCCTTCAGCACTAAAACCCTTTAGATCTTCTACATTTTCGATTTGGTTTTCGATTACGTACCGAACCATCATACCACGTGCTTTCTTTATATAAACCACTATTGGTTTGTAATTATCATCAAGCTCTTCTAAAAATTCAAAGTCAATAATATCAGCTTGTAATAAATCGGACCGAATGGCTTTTTTATATTCTCCCGAAGCAAGATTGAGCAAAACCTGTGGTCCGCCCGATGCTTTGAGGGCTTTATTTAATGCATCTGTAATTTTGTTTCCCCAGAAAGCATATAAATTATTTCCGAATTTAGTTTTTAACCTTGTACTTACATCCAAACGATAAGGCTGAATTAAATCAAAAGGACGTAAAATGCCGTACAAACCCGAAAAAATTCGCAAATGAGTTTGCAAATAGGAGAGGTCCCCGGGAGTGAGAGTCTTTGCATCCAACCCGTGAAATACCTCACCATTAAAGACAAATACAGCTTGCTTGGCATTCCGTGGTGTGAAAGGTTGTTGCCAGTTAAAAATCCTGTCAACATTCAGTTGAGTCAGATTTCTGTTGATTTCGAGTAATTTGGCTAATTCGGGAATTGATAATTGTTTAATTATATCAATCAGACTCTCAGCCTCAACCAAAAAATCAGGTTGTGAATATTCTTTAGTAAGCTGTTGCGGTTCGAAATTTTGTATTTTAGCCGGGGAAAGTAGTAGGAGCATGTTTTTAATTAAATAAAAATTGAAATTCAGTTGTGAAATGCAATAAACTTCTAATTCTTAATTTGATGAATATATTGATTACAAATTTAGTGTTTAGAAATGAAAAATACAATTTATCCCCTTTTAGAAATAAAATAACGGAATTTCCTGTAATAAGAAATTCCGTTATTTATTTTCAATAGTTTCGTAAACGCTGAAGTTTTATTTTCCCTGTTCCAACAATAATGTTCTGGTGGGTTGATCGCAGACTTCAGTCGGACCGTAATACTGAATTGGTCCTGGATAAATATAACTGGATCTTTCATCGGCCCAATGTTCACGGTATTTCTCAAAATACTTGAATGGTGCTCCGTCCAGAAGTACCAGTGCTTTTTGAATCACCGGTTTCATTTTTCCATGGCGACGTTCCATATTCATCATCATCGTAATAGGTACTCCTCCGGCTATCCATTCGGAAGCAGGTTCTGTTAAATTACGTACTGATGACATGTAACCGGTTTTGCCTTCCGAAATTAAAACAGAAGCCGTATAACCCAATGAATAAGTATAATCGGCATCGAAGTTTGATGGAATTGCACAACGACCTTCGTAACCGAAAAAGTGATTGATAGCTGAAAACTTTCCTTTGTATATGCTATTCGCTTTTAGTTGAGCGAGTCTTTTTGCAACCATCTCAATCAATAATTTCTCTGTTTCAATTAACGAAACCTGAACATTTCCATGCGGGTCACGGTCGAGTGTCAATTGTTTGGCTATTCCTTTGGGCAAACTACGGTAAACCTGATGACTGTCAGGGGTTAGTAAACCTTTTACATATTCGCGTTTTTCGTCGTCCGTATTTAATGCATTGAAATCTTCATTATGTGCCAGCAACTCGTTAAGTTCGGCAATCAGGGTTTTCATGGCGGGAATAAATTCAATCAAACCTTCAGGGATTAAAATTGTACCGAAATTCAATCCGTAAGTAGAGCGATGAACGATCACTTTTACAATGTCTTCGACCACATCGTTTAAAGTCATGTTTTTAGCTTCAACTTCTTCCGATACAATACAAATGTTAGGCTGACTTTGTAAGGCACATTCCAGCGTAATATGTGATGCAGAACGCCCCATCAAACGTATAAAATGCCAGTATTTTTTTGCTGAATTGGCATCGCGTTGAATGTTTCCGATTAGTTCGGAGTATACTTTACAGGCAGTATCAAATCCAAATGATGTTTCTATCAATTCATTTTTTAAGTCACCATCAATCGTTTTTGGACAGCCAATTACCTGTATTCCTGTTTTTTTCTGTAAATAGTATTCAGCCAAAACACAGGCGTTGGTGTTTGAATCATCACCACCGATGATCACAATAGCGTTGATTCCTAATTTTTTACAAATTTCCGCTCCTTTTTCGTATTGCCATTCTTCTTCCAGTTTGGTTCGTCCCGACCCGATGATGTCAAATCCACCTGTATTGCGATATTCATTTACAATTTCTTCGTCCAGTTCAACATATTCATGATCAACCAGTCCAATTGGACCACCCAAAAACCCATACAATTTATTGTTTGGATTCAGTGCTTTTAAGCCATCGTATAAACCGCTGATAACATTATGTCCTCCAGGAGCTTGTCCTCCTGATAATATTACACCAACTCCAACGGTGGTATACTCTTTTTTATCACCCGGTTCGAATGTTATTAACGGCATTCCATAAGTGTTTGGAAATAATTGTTTTATTTCGCTCTGATCGGCAACCGATTCAGTGTTAGCACCCTCCTTGAGTACAACATTTCCTTTCAAGGCTGATGGAAGTTTAGGTTGATAGCTCGAGCGAGCCATTTGCAAAGGGCTTTGGGTCATTGATTTCATAAATCGTATTTTATAATAGTTTGATATTCAATTGCATGTTTTTTTGATGTATTGTTTGCAAAATTAATGAAAAATTTCAATAATGCAAGCAAAATGACATACTTATAATTACATAAATTATCATCTGAAATGAATACGCAAACTTAAAACTTATATTATTTCAATGTCTACAAGTTAAGTTTTTTTACTTATAAAAAATAGATTTCTACTGAATTCATTTTTAGGATTTCCGTTAAAATCCTAAAATTGCAAAAAAAAACGATGAAAAATAAAAGGCTGATTTTGCCGGATATGATTAAAGGATTGGCTGTATTATTAATGATACAGGTTCATATAATGGAATTATTTGCCAGACAGGATATATATGATGGCCTCTGTGGACAAATTTCACTGTTTTTGGGTGGAATCCCGGCAGCCCCGGTATTTATGTTGATGATGGGCTATTTAATGGCCTTAAAAAACAAAAGCTCTGTTGATATGCTTAAACGCGGAATACGGTTATTTATTGGGGGTATTTTCTTAAATATTGGAATGAATTTTCATCTGATTTATAATATTATTTTTAAAGACTGGAATTACAATTTATGGAATTATATTTTCGGAGCTGACATCTTAACTATGGCCGGTTTGAGTTTAATAATTCTTGCGTTGATACACAAACTTGCAAAAGATAACTATTTGATATATTTTATAATAGCTTTAATAATAACAATTCTCAGCTATTTTTTTATATCGCTTGATTTGGAAACAAGCTACTGGAGATATGTTCTATCGTTTATTACCGGTGGAACATCGTGGTCGTATTTTCCTCTGATTCCATGGCTGGCTTATCCAGTTTTAGGATACGGGTTGAAATTATTGAATAACAAATATAGTTTCTCATCAATTATTAATAACTTCTGGTCGAAAGTTACCCTAATCTTAATCACACTGACATTAATATTGTCTTTTAATTACGGATTCTCCAATTCATTTTTGTTGACAAATTATTATCATCATCGCATGTTGTTTTTTCTTTGGGCAATTGCTTTTATGGTTGTCTGGTTTTATGGCTGGTATCAGATTAGTAAACTTTTAAAAAACACTATTTTTTTTGAATTCTTACAATTTCTTGGAAAACATGTAACATCTATTTACGTCATTCAATGGCTGATTATCGGAAATTTAAGTACAGAATTTTATAAATCAAAAAATTTAGAAGAAAGTGTCATGTGGTTTTTTGTGATTTTATTTATTTCAGCCATATCAACTTATTTTATTTCTCAAACTAGATTTTATTTTACTTCAAAAAAACTACAGAAAATTAAATAAGTATGAATAATTTGAGTCCTTCAAATCTAAATACGTTTTTCATTTGGTGATAGTCTTTGAAAAACAGATTTTTTTCACTACCTTTGCACCCGATTTAAAAACAACTATACGTTGTGAGTAAATATCCGATTTACAATGCCATAACCTTGGCAACCCATTCAGTAAGGGTACACGTTTTCATTAACGAATGAAATAATCGCAGGATGACTACTTAAGACGTGTACTAAAAAAAACAAAATGACATTTAGAGAATTGAATTTGAAGGACGATATTTTATCGGCCATCGAAGAACTGGGTTACGAGCAACCTATGCCCGTACAGGAAAAAACCATCCCGTTTATGTTGGAGCAAACTGCCGATTTAGTGGCACTTGCACAAACCGGAACCGGTAAAACGGCAGCCTTTGGGTTACCGATTTTGAACATGATTGATACACAACGGAAACAAGTACAGGCTTTAGTACTGTCACCAACCCGTGAATTGTGTATCCAAATTGCCAATGATTTAAAGGGATATTCGAAAAACCTGCGCGGCTTGCGCGTGGTTCCGGTGTATGGTGGCGAAGATATTCGTACCCAACTTCGTCAATTGGACACGGCTCCGCAAATTATTGTGGCTACACCCGGTCGGTTGATTGACTTGATTGAACGTGGAAAAATTGAATTGGGATCGGTGGATTACCTCGTTCTTGATGAAGCTGATGAAATGCTGAACATGGGATTCAAAGAAGATATTGAAACCATACTTGAACGCACTCCCGATACACGACGCACGATGCTTTTCTCGGCTACCATGCCTAAAGAAATTGCGAATATCGCGAAGCGTTACATGAAGAATTACGAAGAAATTACCGTTGGAACAAAAAATGCCGGTGCTGAAAATGTTGAACATATCTATTATGTTTCTCAGGCCAGACAACGTTATTTGGTTTTGAAACGTATCGTGGATTTAAATCCTGATATTTACGGAATCGTATTTTGCCGTACGCGTATGGAAACCAAAGAAGTGGCTGATAAATTGATGCATGACGGTTATAATGCTGATGCACTTCACGGAGATCTTTCCCAGGCTCAACGTGATACGGTCATGCAGAAATTCCGTAACCGCAATATTCAATTATTGGTAGCTACTGATGTTGCTGCACGTGGATTGGATGTGAGTGATCTGACACATGTTATTAATTACAATCTGCCGGATGATGTGGAAATTTATACACACCGTAGCGGTCGTACAGGACGTGCTAACAAAAAAGGGGTTGCTGTTTCAATTATTCATTCAAAGGAAAGATTTAAAATAAAGGACATTGAGCGAATGCTTCATAAATCCTTTATACAGGAACAAATTCCAAACGGATTGGAAGTTTGCAAAAAGCAATTGTTTTACCTGATTGATCGCATGGAAAATGTGGAGGTAAGCGAAGAACAAATTGAAACATACATGCCTCAGATTATGAAGCAATTGGAATACCTGAGCAAAGAGGAACTTCTAAAACGTTTCGTATCATTGGAATTTAACCGTTTTTTGAGTTACTATAAAAATAGCGAAGACTTGAATTTACCTGAACGTAGTGAGCGTGGTGAAAGAGGAGAAAGAGGTGAAAGAGGTGAAAGAGGCGAACGTGGCGAGCGCGGGAGTAAACCGGGTGGTCGTATTCGTTTGAAAATGAATGTGGGCGAGCGAGAAGGCATTGACGCAAAAAGGTTGCTTGGAATTATCAACGATGTAACCGGTGACAAATCAATTAATATCGGAGCCATTGAAGTGACAAATAAATTCACGTTCTTTGATGTATTTGCCGATCAAATGGATAAGGTTGTGACAGCTTTTGCCGATCAGACTGAAATACAAATTTCGGAAGCAAAAGGAAGCAAACAATTTGAAGATCGCAAGTCTGATTACCGTCCACGCAGTGGTGGAAGTGGTAGTGGAAGTAGCAGTGGAGGTTCACGCTTTGGAGGTTCAACTGGTGGTGGTTACCGTGGTGATCGCAGTGCAGGCCGTCCGGCAAGTTCAGCAGGCTCTGATAAACCCTGGCGCAATCGTGAACTGGGCGACAGAAGCAGCCGGTCTTCTTCCGGCAGTGGCGAGCGCCGTACAAGCGGTTCAAATTATAAGAAAAGATAAAGTATTCATAAAGAATAATTATAAATAAAGAAACGGATGACTCCAAAAGAGTTGTCCGTTTTTTTTGTCTTTTTAAAAAATAAATATACAGCAGAGCCCGGTAAATAAGTAAATCTTATCTTTTATCGAAGGAAATACCAAAATTGAACCCTTATTTACCAATTTTCACTCAAACATAAATTTTTAAATGTATATATTTGCAACAAATTTAGTGAAAAAATATCTACTCATGAAATCATTTAAAAATCATTCTAAAGTTATTTTGAGTTTCATTTTCTGTTTATTTATTATGCAGACTAATGCCCAGGATTTAAAAGCAGACAACATGTTATTATTTCAGCGTAGTTCCGGTGGATGGTATAAGCAGTTACGTGGTAAAGCTTTCAGCTATAATGTAAAATTTTCAGCTTTGGATAAAGCGCAGATTGCCGATGAAGTTAAAAAAGGTGAGGCAACCATAGACAATGAGGCAACCACAAAGGAGATCAGGTACCTGATAAAAGCCTATAAAAAATACAACAATCCCAACTATCTGGCTGCAGCCGAAAATGGGATTCGATATCTATTAAAAGCCCAGTATGAAAATGGAGGTTGGCCTCAATATTACCCTGATAGAAGGCTTTATAGAGCTGAAATTACATACAACGACAATGCCATGCTTAATGCATTAAAAGTAGTACAGGACGTTGCCTTAAAGCAAAACGACTTTGATGTTGTTAATTCTGAATTGTTCGGACCCTGTGAAAATGCCGTGAGAAAAGGCATAGAATGTATTTTGAAAACACAGATTAAGGTAAATGGCAAACTAACAGCCTGGTGTCAACAGTACGATGAGACAACATTAAAACCTGCAAAGGCCCGTGCTTATGAGTTGCCCAGCATTAGTAGTGCCGAAAGTGTTGGAATTGTTGAATTTCTTATGGAACAACCTAAACCATCACCTGCGATGAAAATAGCTATCAATGCAGCTGTCGAATGGTTCAAAACGGTAAAGATTGTTGGATATAAATTTATCAGAGTTCCTGCTCCGGGTACACCAAAGGGAAGCGACAGGCAATTAGTAGCTGACAGTACATCAACTATTTGGTCAAGGTATTATGAGATTGGCACCAACAAATCTTTCTTTTGTGACAGGGATGGCATTATTAAATACTCAATCAGGGAAATCGGTTATGAGCGACGTAATGGATATGCTTGGTACGGAGAATGGCCTCAAAAATTATTAGACAAAAAATATCCTGCCTGGTTGAAAATCAACAGATGAACTGAATAACATTTTGGATTTAAAATCTAAACATATTAAAAATACATTATGCTTAAATCGATAAAAATCACGTTTTTATTTTTATTTTTTTCATTTTTTGCCTCGCAGGCCCAAAGTAGAATTGAAACCGGCCTGTCTGGTAAAGGCTGGAAACTCTGGTACGACAAGAATGCTTCGTGGAAAGATGAAGAATTATATCTTCCCGGAACAAATATTGCATCAATACCTGCAACTTCGCCAACGGGTGGTTGGAATGCCCTCGATGCAGCCAAAGAAGTAAGCGTGCCCGGAACAGTAGAAGAATATTTACAGGTGAAACCCGGTCCGGAAGGTGACCTGAAAGGCGTAAGTTGGTGGTATAGAATGGTACAAATCCCTGCTAATAAATCAAAAGGAAAAATATTGATTCGTTTCGAGGCTGCACGCTACCGTTCTGAAGTTTTTATCAACCATAAACTCGCAGGCTATGATTTAACGGGAAATACACCATTTGAAGTTGACATTACGGATTTTGCCAGGCCGGGTGAGACTGTTCAATTGGCATTACGCATTACCGATCCAGGTGGTAACTACGATTGGCGTGATGGTGATGCCATCAGCTGGGGAAAGTACAAAGTGCCGGGAAGTCACGCTTTCGGTGGAATTACCGGTAGAGTGAAATTGGTTTCGTGTGCTCCGGTATATGTGAGTGATATTTATGTTCAGAATACGCCTGCCATCACCGAAATTCGCCCACAGATAACCATCACAAACAGCAATGCAAAAGAAATTGTCCGAAACATAGTAGTACGTGTGGTAGAAAAGAAAAATCCTGCTATCGAAATTTCACAGCAGGAATTGAAAAATGTAAAACTTCAGCCGGGCGAAAATCAAATTTCTACAAAAATATCGGCACCGTCGGCAAAGCTTTGGGATATTGATAATCCCAACCTTTACATTTGTAAGGTTTCCATTGCTAATGGTAAGAATACAATAGATGAAGATAACAAAACGTTTGGTTTCCGTTGGTTTGAACCTACCGGACAAGGCTCGGATGCCATGTTTCGTCTCAATGGAAAACGGATTGTGTTGCGCACGGCAATCAGCTGGGGCTTTTGGCCAATCAACGGTATATATCCAACTGAAGAAATGGCTGAGAAACAAATCCGCATGGCCAAGTCGATGGGACTAAACATGCTGAACTTTCACCGCTGCATTGGCTCTCCCATTGTGTTGGAAAAAGCCGATGAACTGGGTTTACTCTATTATGAAGAACCAGGCAACTACCGGAGTGGTCAGAATATTGACAATCCTTTTGCCCATACTCTTATGCACGAAAAAGTTATGCGTATGGTAAAACGTGACCGCAGCCATCCGGCTTTGGTTATGTTTAATCTGATAAATGAAGCAGGACCAGTAAGCAGTGAGCAACTGAAAGTTCATATCAGCGACATTCGCGATGCCCATAAATTAGATCCGACACGCACTTTCACCCGCACTTCGGCCTGGTGCCGTACCGAAGAAAATGAGCAGGCCCGTATTCATGTTCGTCCTAATGACAGCACAGTTTACTGGCATGGTTGGTACGATTTTCATCATGCAGGCGGTCCTGCGGTTTGGAATCAGGATTTGTACAAAGGTCCAACAGATTATTATAACTATACAGCCAATAAGAAAGACATCGTGTTTTTCGGTGAAGAAGGCGCAATCTCAACACCTCCAAGACTTGAAAAGATAAAAGCGGAACTTGACGCATCCCCCAATAAAGGCTGGGATGGAGCTATGTATCTAGACTGGTTCAATGCATTCGACAGTTACCTTACACGTAAAAACCTTCGTTCAGCGTTTCCAACGGTGGATGCTCTTACAGTGGCAATGGGCAATATCTCTATCGAACATCAGGGACGCAAAATTGAAACGATTCGTCTCGATAATTACACGGATGGCTACGCAATTAACGGTTGGGAATCGGAAATTGTCGAAAACCATTCGGGTGTGGTCGATTGTTTTCGGAA
This sequence comes from Paludibacter sp. UBA6032, assembly GCA_002427885.1. Taxonomy (GTDB): domain Bacteria; phylum Bacteroidota; class Bacteroidia; order Bacteroidales; family Paludibacteraceae; genus Paludibacter. The sequence goes on along the minus strand of DIZI01000005.1, from coordinate 164,518 downwards.
TTTAAAAGGTGATACTGCGCTTATTGCATGGTACAATCAGCCCCTTTATGTTGCAGTAAAGGTTCGTAAAGAAGTGGTTGAAGTGAACGACAAAGTTATTACTGATTTTTATATTATTAACGAGAAAAACCTCACCGGTTCATATAAACTTTCAATTGTGGTTAAAGACCCGGTTGGTAAGGAAATTTTCAGCAAAGAAGTGGAAACAAGCATTACCGGAGGCGATGTTTACGGACAACTGATTGCCAAAGGAATTGAAATTCCTAGCTCTGCCGTCGGAGGTATTTACCGCATTGATGTCAGTCTGTCCGATATTTCAGGAAACAGGAAAGCAGTTGGGCGTGAACAATTTCTTGCTGTTGACTGGCGTTCTGACAAAATCATTGGTGACGGAGCAGTTTGGGAGCATAACAATACGCTGAAGGACTTCCTGACAAATGATAAAAAACTATCTGTTGCCGAATACACAAACGAAGCCAAACATCTTGACTGGGTTGTTGTATCACGTCCACCAACCGGAGCGGGCTTAACTCTTATTCCGGGGGAACAGTTTGCAACCACCGATGGGAAGCCGGGAGTGACCGTGTCGTTTTACAAAGATGATGAATTCCGCGAAAAGATATCACAACGGACAGACAATGAAATTAATCTTAATATTCCGATGGGTGCTACGCCCGACCCTGCTGTAACCTCAACCGAAAGATATAACGTGCGTTGGGAAACTCAAATTATACCTGTTCGTGATGGAGCCTATTATTTAGAATTGCAAGCCAGCGGTTTTGCAAAATTGACTGTAAATGGCGACACCTTGATTAATTTTACTAAAAACTCAGGTGGACGCGAAAAAATAAGACTTAACTTCACCAAAGGAAAACCGGTAAGTTTGAATATCAGTCTTAATCAGATAAAAAATTCAACAGGTAAATGCAGGTTGGAGTGGTCAGTCCCAGAAGTAAACGCGACCGATCCACAAAAATTGATTGACCGGGTAGCAAATGAGGGTACGACGCTTATCCTGGCTGATAATGCTGATACCTGGATGGATTTGATTGCCAAAAACACCAAAATAACTTGTTCGGGCAGATTTCAGATTGGCTCAGCCTGGCTTGGAGGTGTTTATTTTGTAAAACAACATCCACTGTTCAACGGCCTGCCCACCAACGTAGGCATGAACTGGCCTTATCAGGCAGTGGTGCGAAATGGTGCCGAACGCTTTGGCCTCGAAATGGACGGCGAAGAACTTGTTGCCGGAGCTTACCATTGTTATCCAATGAAAATTGGTACGGCTGTGGGCATTATACCTTGCGGCAAAGGCAAAATTATATTTTCGACACTCGATATATGCGGAAATTTAGCGTCGAAGGAATCTCCGGCTAATGTTGCCCGTAAGTTGCTCTGTAATTTTATTGAATATAACGGAAAATAAATTACTTGGAATCAACAACTCCCTTTTTTGAAAGAAAAATATCCTCAGGCAAACTTGTTAGTTGGAAGTTATTGTATTTTTCACGGAATATCTACTTAGGGAAACGGATTTTAATTGTTTCAAATTAACGTATATAGCAAATTGATGTTGACTGTACTTATTGTATAGATTACAGTATGGTCATTTTGTTATTGTATAAAATACATAATTCAAATAACTGTAAATGTGTTTTATAACATAATAATATTGAGTTTATATTTCAAAAATTGCATCTATTTTTGTAGACAGATTTAATTTGTAAAAATAATGTCCAACGAAAATTTATATAATCCTCATATTTCAGTCGATTGTGTGGTGTTTGGTTTTGATGGCGAAAAACTGAAGGTTTTACTCATCGAACGGAGCATCAATGAGCAAAACGAATTATATAACGACAAGAAACTTCCCGGAAGCATTATTTTAAACGATGAGGATTTGGATGAAGCCGCTTCACGTGTTTTAAATGAATTAACCGGATTGAACAATATCTATCTGAGTCAGTTTAAAAGTTTCGGAAGCCCCACCAGAACTGCAAATCCACGTGATGTACATTGGCTTGAACGAACTACACAATTGAAAATCGGGCGTATTGTAACTGTGGCCTACGTAGCTTTGATAAAGATCGACCGTAAAATTGTGTTTGATGCTGAAGACTCCTCTGCCAATTGGTACGATGTGAATGAAGTAAATACCATGTCGTTAGCTTTCGATCATATTCAAATCATTGAAAAAGGATTGGAACATATTCGTCATCAATTAGATGTTGAACCACATTTGTTGTTTGAATTATTACCCAAGAAATTTACCATTTCGCAACTTCGTATTCTACATGATGTTGTTCATCAAGCCCGTTCAGATGTTCGGAATTTTCAGAAGAAAGTAGCTCAAATGCCCTATTTAGTCATGTTGGATGAAGTGGAAGAAGGTGTTCCGCATCGGGCGGGTAGACTCTATAAATTTGATAAAAAACGTACCTGATATTTTTGCCTTTGGCGTTATTCACTTCGCGTAATTAACTCCCTTTGGTCCTGATATTAATTGTAAATCGTAAATTAATAAATTGTAAATAAAATATGTACTTACTCGGTTATGATTTAGGAAGTTCGTCGGTAAAAGCGAGCATAGTGAATATCGAAACAGGAGAGTGTGTTTCGAGTGCATTTTTCCCTAAAAAGGAAATGGAGATAATTTCGGTTAAAGCCGGTTGGGCGGAACAAGATACAGAAGTCTGGTGGAAAAATCTGAAACTGGCCACACAGGTTGTTTTGGAAGAATCGTCTGTAAATCCTGAAGCCATAAAAGCCATAGGAATTTCGTATCAGATGCATGGTCTGGTGCTTGTAGACGAAAACCAACAGGCAATACGTAATTCCATTATCTGGTGCGACAGTCGTGCAGTTTCGTACGGACAAAAGGCATTTGAAAAAATTGGAAGTGACATGTGTTTGTCGAATTTGTTGAATTCTCCCGGTAATTTTACGTTATCGAAAATGGCCTGGGTGAAAGAAAATGAACCTGAAAATTTTGCAAAAGCAAAATATTACATGTTGCCCGGTGATTATCTGGCCATGCGTATGACCGGTAAAGCCAGTACAACCGCTTCCGGATTATCTGAAGGAATATCATGGGATTTTAAAGCTGAACGTCCTGCACAATTTTTACTTGATTATTTTGGGTTTGAAAGCAGCCTCATCCCGGAAATTGTACCCACTTTCGGTCAACAGGGAACAATCAAAGCCGATATTGCAGCCGAACTTGGATTGGCTGCCGGAACTCCGGTTACGTATCGTGCCGGTGACCAACCCAACAATGCATTATCACTAAACGTATTGAATCCGGGCGAAATTGCCGCTACAGGAGGAACTTCGGGTGTGGTTTACGGAGTGAATGACGATGCCAAATACGATCCGATGTCGCGTGTAAACTCTTTTGCACACGTGAATCATACCAAAGAAGCTGCACGTGTCGGTGTTTTGCTATGCATCAACGGCACAGCCATTTTAAATACCTGGATCAAAAATAATGTAGCTCCCGAAGGGATCAGTTACGCCGAAATGAATGAACTGGCAGCCGGAATTCCTGTCGGGAGTGAAGGGGTAAGTATTATACCTTTTGGCAACGGAGCCGAACGTGTGTTGGGCAATCAGGAACCGAACTGCTCTGTTCACGGCATTAATTTTAATAGAATTACCAAAGCACATTTAATACGTGCAGCTCACGAAGGAATTGCTTTCTCGTTTAAATACGGTATGGACATTATGAACGAGATGGGCATTGAAACCAAAACCATTCGTGCCGGACACGCCAACTTATTCTTAAGTCCGATTTTCCGACAAACGCTGGCTAATATTACCGGTGCAACCATTGAATTGTACAATACCGATGGTTCTGTCGGTGCAGCCCGTGGAGCAGGAATAGGAGCCGGGATTTACAAAAATGCAGAAGAAGCTTTTGCTACGTTGAAGAAAATTCAGGTAGTTGTTCCCGAAGCTTGTGACAGGGAAGCTACGAAAATAGCGTATGAAATATGGCTGAAGAATGTGGCCCCCTAAATCCCCCGAAGGGGGACTTTAAGACTAAGTCTGCATAAAATAAATATAAACAATCAATTATACTAACCTCTCTTAAGTCCTCCTTCGGGGGATTTAGGGGGCTAAATTATCAAAGTTATGACAAAACAGTATTTCCCATCGGTGGAAAAAATCAAATTCGAAGGTAAAGAAAGTAAAAATCCTCTGGCATTTCGTTATTACGATGCAGAAAAAGTGGTTTACGGTAAATCCATGAAAGAATGGTTCAAATTCAGTATGGCCTGGTGGCATTCAATGTGTGCCGAAGGTGGTGATCCGTTTGGTGGCGGAACACAGGTTCACCCCTGGGTAGGAGCTGCCGATGCGTTACAGGCTGCAAAAGATAAAATGGATGCAGGTTTCGAGTTCATGCAAAAAGTGGGCATTGAATATTATTGTTTTCACGATATTGATTTAATCAGTGAAGGAAACAGCATTGCCGAATACGAAGCAAACCTGAAAGCTATCGTTGCTTATGCAAAACAAAAACAAGCTGAAACAGGTATCAAACTGATGTGGGGTACTGCCAATGTATTTTCTCATGCACGTTATATGAACGGAGCCAGCACAAATCCTGACTTTGATGCAGCTGCCCGTGCTATGGTTCAAATCAAAAATGCCATGGATGCTACTATTGAATTAGGTGGAAAAGCCTACGTTTTCTGGGGAGGACGTGAAGGGTATATGTCATTGTTGAACACCGACATGAAACGTGAAAAACAACACATGGGTATCATGTTGACCAAAGCGCGTGACTATGCCCGTGCTAAAGGTTTCAAAGGCGTATTCCTGATTGAACCGAAACCAATGGAACCAATGAAACATCAATATGATGCCGATACCGAAACAGTCATCGGATTCCTGAAAGAATTCGGTTTGGAGAATGATTTCAAAATCAATATTGAAGTAAATCATGCTACCCTGGCCGGTCATACTTTCGAACACGAATTGCAATGTGCAGTAGATCGTGGTATGCTTGGTGCAATCGATGCTAACCGAGGTGATGTTCAAAACGGTTGGGATACCGATCAGTTCCCTATCGATATTTACGAATTGACTCAGGCTATGCTGGTTATCCTTCAGGGTGGTGGTATGCAGGGTGGTGGTACTAACTTCGACGCTAAGATCCGTCGTAATTCTACCGACCTGGATGACTTGTTTATTGCTCATATCGCCAGTATGGATGTAATGGCCCGTGCGTTGGAAGGAGCTGCGGCCATTTTAGAAAAATCTCCGTACAAGAAAATGGTTTCCGACCGTTATGCTTCTTACGACGCAGGAAAAGGAAAAGAATTTGAAGAAGGGAAATTATCTTTCGAAGATTGTGTTGCCTATGCCAAATCGAAGGACGAACCTGCACAAATCAGCGGTAAACAAGAGCTTTACGAAGCCATAGTAAATATGTATATTTAATCAGACATTAGAGCCAAGAATCAAGAACCAAGACAAAAATGTATTTGTCTGAGTCTTGGCTCTTGGCTCTTGGTTCTAAAATCTAAAAATATGAAAACACACAGCGGAAGTAAACTTTATATTTTCGGTATTACTTTGGTGGCCACTTTGGGTGGTTTACTTTTCGGATACGACACAGCCGTTATATCGGGTGCGGTCGATTCATTGAAAACAGTTTTTCACCTGAATGAAGCTACTTTTGGAAGTATGGCTACCTTTTATCACGGGGCTACAGTTTCCAGTGCACTTATCGGTTGCATTATCGGTAGTGCTGTTTCGGGTATTTTTGCAGAAAAAATGGGACGCAAAAACTCGCTGCTTTTTGCAGCCGTTATGTTCTTTTTATCGGCTTTAGGAGCGTCTTATCCCGAATTCTTTTTCTTTCAAAAAGGAGATGGATCTGTTCCGGTGCTGATTGCATTCAACTTGTATCGCGTCATTGGTGGAATAGGAGTAGGGTTGGCTTCGGCTATCAGTCCTATGTATATTGCTGAAATTGCACCGGCTGAGATTCGTGGAAAATTAGTTTCGTGGAATCAGTTTGCTATTATCTTTGGTATGTTGATTGTTTATTTTGTCAACTACTTTATCACAAAAGGTCAGGCTCAGGAGTGGATTGATGCTACCGGATGGCGCTATATGTTTGCTTCCAACGCCGTACCTGCAGCAATTTTTGGGATATTATTATTCTTTGTTCCCGAAACTCCACGCCATTTGGCATTAGTCGGTCAGGAAGAAAAAGCACTATATGTTTTGGGAAAAATCAACGGCTCGAATAAAGCCAAAGAAATTTTGCAGGACATTAAAGATTCCGCTCACGAAAAAGTGGAAAAAGTGCTGGCATACGGTTGGAAAGTGTTGATTATTGGTATTCTTTTATCTATATTCCAACAAGCTGTTGGTATCAATGTGGTGCTTTATTACGCTCCAACCATTTTCAAAGGTCTTGGATTTGGCACCGATGCAGCCATGTACCAAACAGTCATCATGGGCGTTATCAATATTATCTTTACTCTGGTGGCTATCTTTACGGTAGATAAATTCGGTCGGAAACCTTTGTTGATAATTGGCTCTTTCGGGATGGCTATCGGTATGTTTGCTATTGGTTTATTGGCCTATTCACACATTATTGGAGTAAGTACGCTGATATTTATTGTTATCTATTCGGCTTCGTTTATGATGTCGTGGGGACCAATCACCTGGGTATTGATTTCAGAAATTTTCCCGAATACCATTCGTGGCAAAGCCATTGCTATTGCCGTAGCAGCTCAATGGATTTCCAACTTTATCGTTTCGGCGACTTTTCCGAGCCTCGAAGCTTTCAGCATTACATTTACTTACGTTCTGTATGGTGTGATGTCAGTTTTGTCGGCTCTCTTTGTTTGGAAAATGGTTCCCGAAACCAAAGGAAAAACACTGGAAAATATGACAAAATTGTGGCGGAAATAGTATTTGATTTACTCCCGATAGCTATCGGGATTACGGATTTGTAATTTACAATTGATCGTCCCGAAGTTCTGCAAAGAATTTCGGGGCGGTTTGCGTTCAGGCAAAATATTTGGCTGAAATTATTTCTATATTTGCAAATCAAATAAAATAAATGAAAAATATGATTATTCGTATTCGAAAAATAGAAGAACGTGACTTTCCAGGGCTGATAGATCTTTTCAAAGAATTTGCACTTTTTGAGAAGGTCCCGGAACGGATGATGAATACGGTGGAGCAAATGCTCGAAGAAAAAACTCATATCAATGGATTTGTTGCAGTGAATGATAAAGATGAGATTATGGGCTATGTTACCTGCTTCTTTGCTTATTTTACATGGATTGGCAAATCATTGTATATGGATGACTTGTATGTGCGACCTGATTACAGGGGAAAAGGTATTGGAATAAAATTGATAAACGAAGTGATTGCTTTTGCCAAAGCCGAGAATTGTAAGAAATTACACTGGCAGGTGTCGGAGTGGAACAAGCCGGCCATCGGTTTCTACGAAAGTCTGGGGGCAACAATCGACCCGGTGGAATCGAATTGTGATTTGGTATTTTAAAAACGAGAATAGAGATATGAAAACAATTTATCAGGTAGATGCTTTTACCGATACGCCTTTCAAAGGCAATCCGGCCGTTGTGATGATCGTCGACGGAGATTTCCGGGCAGAAATGATGCAAAATCTGGCCATGGAAATGAATTTGTCCGAAACAGCTTTTATAATTCCGGAAGGAAATGAGTTCAGGATACGGTATTTTACACCCACGCGTGAAGTTCCGCTTTGCGGACATGCCACACTCGCGAGTGCACATATAATTTATGAACAGGGTCTGAAAAAAACAAATGAATCGATTGTTTTCAAAGCTGAAGGTGGGGAATTGACCATAACCAAACAAGGCGATTGGATAGCCATGAATTTCCCGGCCTATCCGCTGACCGAAATGGATATTCCGGCCGGATTCAACGAGACGATAGGTTTTGAAGCGCTGGAGGTGTATTCAAGCATATACGATTGGGTGATTGCCGTTGCAGCTTCGGAGGCGGACATACTGCATGCCGCTCCGGATTTTGAACGAATGAAAACCAAGGGTCCCGGGCATTTAATGATAACTGCCAAAGGGGAACAACCCGACCGTGATTTCGTGTTGCGCTGTTTTGCACCCCTGGCAGGTATCAACGAAGACCCCGTAACAGGCTCTGCCCATTGCGCGTTAACGCCTTTGTGGCATCAGAAGACCGGAAAAACAGAATTTAATTCCCTGCAACTTTCCAAACGAGCCGGCCGGTTGAAAGTGAAACTCCTCGGTGACCGGGTGGAGATAAAAGGACAGGCGATCACTGTCTTTCAGGCTGAATTGAAAATATAACAGATATAACTTCGTAAGTCACGCGTATGAATAAATAATCTGTTCCAATGTCCTGAAACCGGATTGTTGAGACAAATTATTTTAATTGGTGGACAAATTCTTACAATTGACATTAACTGTTTGATAGCTGTGATTTTTACATTAGTTTTGTATGCATTTATGATTTAAATAACAATAATCAACCGGTAATTATAAATTTAAAATCAATGTTGTATGGTTAATCAAACGATGACAGGTATTTCATACGCTGTCAGGTTGGTTTCCGACCTTTCAGCGTCAGAATGACCTGAAAGCGTCAAAATAAAACTCTTAACTAAACGATATTAAATTGTAAATAAATTATGCCTTATGAAAAAACAATTCGTTCTTTTGCTCACTCTCTTTAGTGCCTGCCTGCTTTTTGGACAGGAAGTTACGCGCGATACCACCTTTCGTGCCGAAGGAAATCCCGTTATCCGGTACAAGTACACGGCCGATCCGGCTGCCATGGTTTATAAAAACAGGTTTTATCTGTATACCGGACACGACATTTGTCCTCCAAAGCAGGAAAGGTACGTGATGAAAGACTGGTGTGTATTTTCAACGGACGATATGAAAACCTGGACGGAACATCCGACTCCTTTGAGGACTTCAGATTTTGCCTGGGCAAAAGGTGATGCCTGGGCTTCGCAGGTAATAGAACGAAACGGCAAATTTTACTGGTATGTAGCGGTCGAACACGGAAGTATTCACGGTAAAGCCATAGGTGTGGCGGTTTCGAACAGTCCTACCGGCCCGTTTAAAGATGCAAAGGGTTCTGCCATTATAACAAATGATTTAACGACAAAATACACCAAAATCAGTTGGGATGATATTGATCCTACCGTGATGATTGATGACGATGGACAGGCGTATCTTTTCTGGGGAAACACTCAATGTTATTATGTGAAACTCAAAGAAAACATGATTGACACGATAGGTCCCATCGTGGCTGTGGAGAATTTGCCCCGTTACACCGAAGCACCCTGGCTGCATAAATACAAGGGTTGGTATTATTTATCCTATGCGTCCGAATTTCCGGAGAAAATAGTGTATGCCATGAGTAAAAAGATTACCGGACCCTGGGAATACAAGGGTATTCTGAACGAACTTGCCGGAAACTCCAACACCAATCATCAGGCCATCGTGGAATTCAAAGGCAAATGGTATTTTGTTTATCATAACGGAGGAGCCAACGAGGGTGGTAGCAGCTTCCACCGGTCTGTGTGCATCGATCGGCTTTATTACAACAACGATGGCACCATTCAGCGGATTCAGATGACCACCGAAGGAGTGAATGCCGTAAAATAAAATCAAAACAATCTTATTTATCCGATGACTCCTGCCATCGAATATAGAAAACAAAACGTCACGAAATGCTAAATAATGCATTTGTGACGTTTTTATTTGTATAATTATGGTAATTATCACTAACTTTGCTTACGCGGATTCCCCCTGAAACGATCTTCTTTATTTTGGCATTAAACATCTTAAAACTAAAATGTTATGAAAAGATTTTATTCATTTCTTATTCTTACGTTTGTCGTTCATCTGTTTAGCGTGGCGCAAACCGAATTGCCTTATGAAAAGTACCTGACTGAGCAGTTTAGTTATAATCTGGCTCCGACCAACACGTATGCTAACTTTAAAACTGTGCTGGATAACGACAAACAGAATGCCTATGTATTTCTAACGGGAAACGGTGCTGTTACCTACCACAGTCAAACCATCCCTGCTGAAGGTTATACCGGCCTTTTAATGCAAATCAGCACTTCTACCGGAGCTATCATCTGGTCAACGACCCTTGGTGATGCAACTACCAACTTTGGTATTGAATCTGTTCTTAAGCAACCAAACGGAAATCTGACGATGTATGGACGTGGATATTTTCAGGCGGGAGCTCCATTTAAACTGGGCAGTCAGTCTTTTCCATTCAGAACGGATTTGTTGCCGCTGGGAGTCATTGCAACATTCAATCCTTCTTCACGGCTGTGGAGCAATGTAAAATTCCTATATGTTGTCAATAATCAGGGATTCTCAGCCGAACTTAAATTTGATGTACAGGGTAACTTTTACATTTGCGGTTTACTCAACGCATCCGATATGTACATCGATAATCAGCTAATAGCTTCAGTTGGTACCAATCCCGGAAGTATTCTTTATGCATATAAGGAAAATGCGCAGGGAGTGATGCAGTATCATAAACAAACCGTAACGCTCGATAGCCGTACCAGTATAAATAATCCAATTTATCAGGTAGATGCAGGCGGTAACCTTTATATTGCAGGAGATATCAGCTATATATACGGTGCTATAAGCCTGGATGGTTTTATTGTAAAAAACGATACCCTGGCCAATGCTTACGATTATTCCTATGATGATATATTTCTATACAAAGTTAATCCAACCGGAACTGTTGAATTTGGGAAGATCTATCTGAACAGCGGAAACGAAGCACCACGATTTCTGAAAGTTCTGTCGAATGGAACGCTTTGTCTTTCGGGTGAATACAGTGGGAAAATGAATAATTTCCCACCTAACTCCGGCTATTTGAATTACAATCGGTTTGTTGCTAATATTTCAAGCAGCACAGGAAATTTTAATTGGGCAGTGCCTATTCCAACGGATGTGTATTACCAGGACAGGTATCCGTTTTACACCCTGACGGACAGCAACGATGCAATCTATTTTTCGGTGAACTTTACGCCCAATAAACTCAATTTTATGGGTCAGGTATTTAGTAAACGTAATAACAAGTATGGAACTTCCAATACATTGGTTGCCAAAATAAGTGCCGCGGGTGAATTTATTTGGGGAAGGGTTCTGGGACCTCTTACTACTTTCGAGACCAGTTATATTGATAATCCACGGATTGATTTTGGCATGGCAGGCAGTAAAAATTTAGTGTTGCAGGTGAATAGTCTTTCGTATGGCAGCAATAAAAATTTTGCCTGGGGAAGTGATTCTGTTCCCACTACGACCATGTCAGGAGGTATGTGGGGAAATATGGCTGTTGTAGACAAAATGACCGGAAACATTGTAAACGGATATTCACAAAAATATACCGAAACTATGGAACTGGACTCGGTTCACTTTTTTGCCATCAGAAACAATAATTCATGGAACTGGGATTTAACCCGTTTTTCACCTCAAACCCCCGAAGGGATTTTTACTCCGGCAGATGATGGAGATATCCTGTTGATTTATCCAAACCCCGTAAGGAATGAGTTAATTATAAAGAACACAGCATTGTCAGGTCAGAAAGTTTCCATTTATAGTTGTGAGGGAAAACTGATGAAGGAATCAATCGTTCAATCCGGAAAAGTTTCGGTGAAAGAATTACCAACCGGTGTTTTTATCATACGGGTAGGGAACCTGTTTAGTCGTTTTATAAAGATTGATTCATAAAGCTTCTCCCATTAAATACTGAATTTATCCAACACTTCCGGTAAACCGGTATACAGTTAAGTAAAACCAAATCGTCACGGGATCTGAAAGGGATTTCGTGACGATTTTTTTGTTTATAAAGTCGTTAGATAACAAAAATGCATATATTTGCAGAATATATATTCATATTCAAAACCGGTATCCGGAATCACCGGAAAGAAAATCAATAAATTAGTTCAAATTTAATACTACACATTCCATGAAAAACTTTACAGGAAAACGGATTTTGATTACTGGTGGTGCTTCGGGCATAGGAAAAATTATGGGGAAACTGGCCCTGCAACGGGGGGCGGAACTGATTATATGGGACATTAATCAAACATCGATTGATGAAACCCTGGCCGAACTGGCACCATTCGGAAAAGTAAGTGCCTACAAAATTGATTTGTCCGAATCCGAGCAGATTAAAAGCACCGCATTACTGGTAAAGAACCAGGCCGGTGCGGTCGACATTCTTATTAATAACGCCGGAATCGTTGTGGGGAAGTATTTTGCTGAGCATACAACTGCCGACATTAAGCGCACCATGGATATCAATGCCAATGCACCCATGTTGGTTACTTCCGAATTTATAAACGCGATGATTGACCGAAAATCAGGACATATCTGCAATATAGCTTCCTCGGCCGGGTTTATCTCCAATCCCCGCATGTCGGTTTACGCGGCAAGTAAGTGGGCGGTGATCGGTTGGTCGGACAGTTTACGGATAGAGATGCAAATGAAGAAAACCAATGTACAGATTACCACCGTAACGCCCTATTATATCAATACCGGTATGTTCGCAGGAGTACGTTCGCTGATTCCTCTCCTTGATCCCGAAAAAGTGGCACGAAAAATCATTCGTGCTATCGGACACGATCGGATTATACTGAGCATGCCTTTCAGTATGCACTTTATACGCTTATGTCAGGGAGTTTTACCCATCCCTGTTTTCGATTGGTTCGCTGGGAGTGTATTACGGATTTACAAAACCATGGATCACTTTACAGGCAGAAAATAACCCTTTAAAACAATGCAAGATGAACGAAATTTCAACGGATGCGATAGAAAAGCTTATTCTGGGGCATCGTAGCTATTTTAATACACAACAAACCAAAGATATAACATTCAGAATTGAACATCTGAAACGTTTCAAAAGTGCCGTTCGGAAGTTTGAAAACCAAATTGCCGATGCACTCTGGCTGGATTTACACAAGTCGGAGGAAGAAGCTTACCTGACTGAGACCAGCATTGTTCTTCAGGAAATTGATAATCATATCAGGCATTTGAAACGTTGGGCCAAAAGTAAGCGGATGCCATCACCCATCCAGTTGTTGCCCTCGTCCAGTAAAATAATGTACGAACCGCTGGGCGTTTCGCTAATTATTGCCCCGTGGAATTACCCTTTTCAACTGTTGATGAATCCGCTGGTTGGTGTCATCTCGTCCGGGTGTTGCGCCGTGTTGAAACCTTCGCCCTATACGCCTCATATAGCGGCAGTAATGGAAACGCTGGTACATGAAACATTCGAAGAGCAATACATTTCGGTGGTGCAGGGTGGGAGAGATGTGAACACGCTATTGCTGGAACAGCGTTTCGACCTGATCTTTTTCACCGGAAGTCCCGCTTTAGGCAAAATAGTGATGACCGCTGCCGCCCGGCAGCTGACCCCCGTGGTGCTGGAACTTGGCGGTAAAAGCCCCTGCATAGTGGATGCCGGTGCCAACCTGGACCGGGCAGCCAAACGCATTGCATGGGGAAAAACGATTAATGCCGGGCAAACCTGCATTGCCCCCGATTATCTTTTTGTGCATGCATCCGTTAAAGATGAATTGTTGAAAAAGATTGCCTTTCATCTGGGGCAAATGTTTGGCGAAAATGCGCAGGAAAGTCTGTATTTTCCACGCATTGTCAATCAAAATGCCATGCAACGCCTTCAAAAACTGCTACTAAACGGAACTATAATTTATGGTGGAAAAGTTGATGCCGATGACAATTATATTTCACCCACCCTAATCGACAACGTGGAACCGGATTTCCCTATTATGCAGGAAGAAATCTTCGGCCCCTTGCTCCCGGTGATGACGTATGAAAATATAGAGACGGTTACCGCTTACATCAACTCGCACGAAAAACCGCTGGCTTTTTATTACTTCGGGACAAACAGGCAGGCAAAAGAAATACTGGCACAAACCAGTTCGGGCGGTGGCTGCATAAACGATACCCTGATGCATATTGCTAATCATCATCTTCCGTTTGGCGGTGTGGGAAACAGCGGAACAGGACATTATCACGGCAGGGAGAGTTTTCGGGCATTCAGCCATGCCCGGGCCATAGTTACTACACCCACCTGGTTCGATTTACCTGTAAAATATGTACCCTTCCGGTATTTCAAGTGGGTGAAAAAGATACTTTAAACTCTTTACAGTCCGATACGATCCTCCGGTAAAACCAGTGAAACCGGGGGATTGTTGTGTTTAGTACTTTAGCATTACTTACTTATATCCATAGAAATGGCGTATTATACCCCTCCGATAGATATATTCTATCGTCTTGAAATTTGTTAACAGTTATTATTTATAAATCCTGTAATTGGTTAAACGTTTTTAAACATATAAATGAAATATCATTTCTATATTTTTTATTGTAAGAAACAACAAACCATAAACCCCTCGTTGCAAACGAGGGGCAGAAGATACTGGATTGTATGAACCTGGATGAATCAGATGAATCAGATAGGCAGGACAATTGCGTTTTTTGAATAACTGCTTAATCATTTAATCTGCTAAATCGTGGTTTAGATATTTTACTTGTCTTGGTGGATATATCCTAACCTTATTAAAAAACTAAAAGTTTGGTTATGACAGAATGAAACTTTATGTCAGGAAAGCGCTTCAAAACATTTTGGAGCGCTTTTTGAATTAATAATGTTCGCTAATAAATTAAGCTATGGCTATCGTTATTAAACTAAAAAATCGTATCTTTGTCAGTCTTTTCCGGGAAAACTGACAAAACAGGCAAAAACTCCTCAGACAATAAAATAAAAAATAAATATATGGCATTTAATGACTTTCTAAGTAAGATTTTAGGTAATAAAGGACAACGCGATTTAAAAGAGATCTCCCCTGTTGTTGATAAAATCAAGGCTGTTTATGATGAAATAAAAGGGCTGACGAATGATGAATTGCGCGCCCGCACCGAAGTGCTTAAAATCCGGATTCAGGATTATGTGGCTCCCGAAGTTGCGAAAATTGAAGAGTTGAAATCGAATATTGAAGAAATAGAACTCAATCTCCGCGATAAAGTTTATACCGAAATAGATAAACTGGAAAAGGAAATTACGGACAAATACGAAAAAGTGCTGGATGAAGTATTGCCAGAAGCATTTAGTATTATGAAAGATACGGCCCGTCGTATTTCCGAGAATGCGATTGTGGAAGTTACAGCCACTGATTTTGATCGTGAAATGGCTACAAAATATGATTTTCTCACCATTGAAGGCGATAAAGCGCTTTACAAAAACGAGTGGACGGCCGGTGGAACTCCCATTAAATGGGAAATGGTACATTACGATGTGCAATTGTTTGGTGGTGTGGTTATGCACAAAGGAAAAATTGCCGAAATGGGAACGGGTGAAGGAAAAACGCTGGTGGCTACCTTACCTGTCTTCCTGAACGCGTTAACCCGCAGAGGTGTTCACTTAGTTACTGTGAATGATTATTTGTCGAAACGTGACTCTGAATGGATGGGACCGCTTTACATGTTCCACGGTTTAACAGTGGATTGTATCGATAAGCACAAACCAAACAGCGAAGAACGCCGGCAGGCCTATCTTGCCGATATTACTTTCGGGACAAACAATGAATTCGGTTTCGATTATTTACGTGACAATATGGCAACGGCTCCGTTGGATCTGGTTCAGCGCAAACACAATTATGCCATCGTGGATGAGGTCGACTCCGTATTAATTGATGATGCCCGTACACCCTTGATTATATCCGGTCCGGTTCCAAAAGGGGAAGACCAATTGTTTGAAGAAATGCGTCCGAAAGTAGAACGCTTGGTAAATACACAAAAGGTATTGGCTACCAAATATCTGGCTGACGCTCGTAATTTATTGAAATCGGAAGATAAGAAAGTACAGGAAGAAGGAGCCCTGGCCTTATTTCGTTCGTATAAGGGAATGCCTAAAAATAAACCCCTGATAAAGTTCCTGAGTGAGCAGGGAATGAAAGCCTTGCTGTTGAAAACAGAAGAGTTTTACATGCAGGAAAATAACCGGAATATGTATATTGCCACCGATCCGCTTTACTTTGTGATTGATGAAAAAAACAATACCATTGAGCTGACCGATAAGGGAATTGATTTGATTACAGATAATACAGATGATCCTCATTTCTTTGTTTTACCTGATGTGGGAAGTGAAATTGCCGATTTAGAGAGAAGTAAAACGCTGACAACCGAAGAAAAACAAGAACAAAAAGACGATATTCTTCAAAATTATTCCATTAAATCGGAACGGGTTCATACCATTAACCAGTTGCTGAAAGCATATACCTTATTCGAAAAGGATGTGGAATACGTGGTCATGGAAAACAAGGTGAAAATTGTAGACGAACAAACCGGTCGTATCATGGATGGCCGTCGGTACTCCGATGGTTTGCATCAGGCTATAGAAGCAAAAGAAAACGTTACAGTGGAAGCAGCTACACAAACCTTTGCAACCATTACACTACAGAACTATTTCCGTATGTATCACAAACTTTCGGGTATGACGGGTACAGCCGAAACGGAAGCAGGTGAGTTATGGGATATCTACAAACTGGATGTGGTGGTAATTCCTACCAACCGACCCATAGCGCGTAAAGATATGGAAGACCGCGTTTACAAAACAAAACGCGAAAAATATACAGCGGTTATTGATGAAATTGCCAATTTAGTTGAAGTCGGTCGTCCTGTTTTAGTCGGTACAACATCGGTTGAAATTTCCGAATTGTTGAGTCGTATGTTAACCGGCAAGAAAATCAAACACAATGTATTGAATGCGAAATTACACCAGCATGAAGCTGCAATTGTGGCAGAAGCCGGTCAGAAAGGTACAGTAACCATTGCCACCAATATGGCCGGTCGTGGTACCGATATTAAACTGACTGAAGAAGTGAAAAAAGCCGGAGGTTTGGCCATTATCGGTACAGAACGTCACGAGAGCCGTCGTGTTGACCGTCAGTTACGTGGACGTGCCGGTCGTCAGGGTGATCCGGGTTCTTCTATATTCTATGTTTCGCTGGAAGATGATTTGATGCGTTTATTCGGATCGGAACGTATTTCAGGTATCATGGACAAACTTGGTTTTCAGGAAGGAGAAATGATTGAACATTCGATGATTTCAAAATCCATTGAACGTGCTCAAAAGAAAGTGGAAGAAAATAACTTTGGTATTCGTAAGCGTTTGCTCGAATATGATGACGTAATGAATTCGCAACGTGAAGTCGTTTATTCCAAACGTCGTCACGCTTTAATGGGAGAGCGTATCGGTTCGGATATAACCAATATGATTTATGATGCAGGTGATAGTATGGTGGAAACATCTCGCGAAAACGGTGATTACGAACAAATGGAACTTGAATCCCTGACGGTTTTTGCCATGGACGTGCCCTTTAACGAAGAAGAATTTAATTCGGGAAGAGTGAATGATTTAAGTAACCAATTCGCCAAAGCAGCTTTTGAAACCTTTAAACGTAAAACCGACAAATTGGCGGCCATTGCCTATCCCGTAATCAAACAGGTTTATGAAAAACAGGGACAGCAATATGAAAATATTCTGATTCCGGTAAGCGATGGCAAACGGGTTTTCAATGTGACAACCCATT
Organism: Paludibacter sp. UBA6032; assembly: GCA_002427885.1. GTDB lineage: Bacteria > Bacteroidota > Bacteroidia > Bacteroidales > Paludibacteraceae > Paludibacter. Next base: position 146,859 of record DIZI01000005.1, on the reverse strand, counting down.
TGGAATCGGCTTATAAAAATGAAGGTCGTGAAGTGGTTAAAGCATTCGAAAAACAAACTTTGCTTTATGTGATTGATGACGAATGGAAAGAACATCTTCGCCAATTGGATGAGTTACGTAATTCGGTTCAAAATGCAAGTTACGAACAAAAAGATCCGCTTTTGATTTATAAACTGGAATCGTTTGGATTGTTTAAGGAAATGATTGATTCCATTAACCGGAAAGTGTTGGCTATACTGATGCGTGGTCAGATACCGGTTCGGGAACCCGAGCAGGTTCGCGAAGCCAGACCAAGTCAACGCATGGATTTGAGTAAATACCGTACACAAAAAGACGAAGTCAGCAGCAACCGGAATGAAGATCCGACGAAACAAGACACACGGGAACAACAACGTCCTGAACCAATACATGTAGATAAAAAACCGGGACGTAATGAACCCTGTCCTTGTGGTAGCGGGAAAAAATATAAGAATTGCCACGGTGCCAATTAAATAGAAGCAAGGAGTAAGAAAGTAAGAGGCAAGTAATTTGTTATTCTTATTTTCTTACTCCTTACGTCTTACTTTCTTACCTCTAAATATATAATTATGATACTTGACTTTATAACATGGAATCCCGATCCGGCCATTTTCCACTTAGGACCTCTTACTGTTCGTTGGTACGGTTTACTTTGGGCATTGGGTATCTGGGCTACATTAATAATTACTCAGAAGATTTTCAAACACGAAAAACTACCTGATATCTGGGTGGATAAGTTATTTATGTACACCGTTATCGGCGCCGTTGTGGGTGCCCGTCTCGGACATTGCTTATTTTACGGTTGGGCTTTACTTCCCGAACCTGAAACTTTTATGGGTATTACCTTTAAATACGGAAATCATTATCTTTCGCATCCCTGGGAACTGTTATATATCTGGCAGGGCGGTCTTGCCAGTCACGGTGGAGCCATTGGAATTTTGATTGCCATGATACTTTATAATAAAAAAGTTTCTAAAAAGGGTATCAACTGGATTTTCGATCGCTTGTTAATAGGAGTCACCCTTTGTGGTGCAGCTATACGATTGGGTAATTTAATGAATTCCGAAATCTATGGTGGTCCGACTTCCCTTCCCTGGGGATTTATTTTTCTTCGCACAGGCGAAACACAGCCTATGCATCCGACCCAAATATATGAAATGCTCTATTGTTTGATAACTTTTGCCGTTATGTGGTGGATGTATTGGAAAAAAGAAGCGTATAAGAAGAATGGTTTATTATTCGGTGTGTTCTTAATTGGTGTTTTTGGATCCCGCTTCTTATTGGAATTTATAAAACTGAATCAGGAAGCTTTCGAATCAAATTTATTGCTCAATATGGGGCAATGGCTTAGTTTGCCTTTCATCGTTTGGGGAATTTATTTGATTGTCAGAAGCACAAAACTGCCAAAATCAGCTTAATTCATTTTCATAAGACTATTTTCCATGAGATTCTTTTTGATATCTATATTTACTTTTTTATTGTTTGGTCAGATGAGTGCGCAATCCGACTCAATAAAAAAGGCGGATTCAATATCACTGACTAACCCACAGGAAATCCATAAAAGCTGGTTGCAATCCCGATATGTTCAGGAAAGCATTGTTCCGGTTAGTTTGGCGCTTGGAAGTGCGGTGATCATAAGTATCCCCGGATTTAAAGATGCTTTACAAAAACCGCTGAGTTGGAATTATGATGAAACTACCCGTTCACATTATATAAACTTATCCCCCGACAAACTGGCTCATGATTTTTTGGCAGAAGATCAAATGAGATATGTTCCTGCTGTAGCTGCTTATGCCATAAGCCTTTGCGGCGTAAAATCAAAACATCATTTTATTGATAGAACGGTTATTCTGGCGGCATCCTATATTGCCAGTGATTTTGTTGTGCATAATACCAAAAATTTGACAAAATCACTTCGGCCCGGACGTGATGCTTCTTCGACAGACAGTTATTCGCTTCCATCACAACATACAGCCATGGCTTTTGTTGCAGCTACATTTTTAGATCATGAATTAGGTTATATAAGTCCTTGGATTTCAGTGGGTGGCTATGCAGTGGCAACTTATGTGGGTGTTGCACGTGTAGCCAATAATGATCATTGGGTAAGTGATGTGTTGATGGGCGCTGCCGTTGGAATCATTACCACCAATGCAGCCTATTGGGCTTATGATGGTGTCATGAAACTTTTTCCCAAAAAACTGACTATTTCACCCATCATCAGTCCACAACAAACCGGCCTGTATATCTGTTACAGGTTTGAATAATATTAAGAAAGAATATGAACAAAAAAAAAGAAGCTGACTTTACGAAAGTAAAACCCTATAATCAGGAAGAGGAAAAAACGGCACAATTAGCCCGTATGTTTAATACCATATCAGGAAAATATGACCAGTTCAATGATATTATGTCTTGGGGAATGGCCCGCTTGTGGAGAAAGCAATCCTTATTGTCATTGAAAAAATATAATCCAAAGCACATTTTAGATATTGCTGCCGGAACTGCCGATATGTGTATTAAATCGTATCAGTATCTTCAACCCGATCATGTTACGGGAATTGATATTGCCGCCAATATGCTGGAAATCGGACGTGTAAAAGTGGCTGATGCCAATTTGAGTTCTAAAATTGATTTAGAAGTACAGGATGTTTCAGCTTTGACATTTGCTGATGGAAGTTTTGATGCCGCTACGATTGCTTTTGGAATTCGTAATTTTGAAAAACTGAATGAAAGCCTGCAGCAAATTTTTCGCGTTCTGAGACCCGGAGGACATTTATTAATTCTGGAAATGAATGAACCCAAAAAAGGTTTGTTATTGAAAGCTTACTTATTGTACACCCGCGTTTTTGTAAAGATGACATCTAAACTGCTTTCCGACGACAGCAAAGCCTATGATTATCTTTCGGCTTCGATGCACGCCTTTCCAAATGGAGAGAAACTGGTAAATATATTGACAGACAATGGTTTTAAACTGAATATCTACCGGAAATTTACATTTGGCGTATGCAGTATGTATCTTGTTGAGAAATAAGATTAAGTAGTGGAAATAAATAATGTCGTATAATAGAATAAATAAAATTGATGAATAGCACGCGGATAAACGTTGATATTGCGGATTTTAATCCCGATAGCTATCGGGAGGATTTTAATTTCGACAAGTCGGAATTGATATTCAGGTATTTACTATCTTATCAGTCATGCTTGCATGACTTAAATCCGGTTTAAATAAGATTAAATATTATCCGTTCTTATCCGCCCAGTCCGTGAAAATCCGCGTTCTATTCTTTTAATAAAATACGATATTATAGTTGTTCTATTACTTAGTTCGTTCCTCTCAGTAAATTTATATCACCTTTTAATAAATACTCACCCAAACGAAGCTTTGTTTTGCCGATGGGCGCTGACGCAGGATCAAAGTCCGATCCCAGTGCCTTGATAACATAAAAATATGGTCCGGGAGTGGCTTTCCGGCCATTTATATTCCCATCCCAACCTTTTTGCGGATCCGTCCAGTGATAAACCTGCCGACCCCAACGATTGAAAACCCAGGCTTCGAAACTGATAATCGATTTATAAGCTACACGAAATTCATCATTTTTTCCGTCACCATTTGGAGTAAACACGTTGGGTGCATATATCGCCGATTCGGCAACTGTAACGGTAATTGTAGAATCAATATAACTGCAATTATTGTTGCTAACCGTTAATCTTACTTTATATGTTCCGTGTTCGGTAAATGTATTGTTTAAATCCTGATCATTGCGACTGATATAGGGTTCAGAGGCACCATCCTTTAATATTTCCCATTTATAAAATTCTGTAACCGGTAGGTTTGCATTGCTTGAAAAACTCATTTCCAATGGAGCAGAACCTTTAACGTCAGAAGCATTCTCAGGTCTTTCAGCTTCATTTATCGCATCGCGGGTTAGAACAGTAGATGTCGGATGGCATTCAACGGCAACGGCTGAATATTCATTTTGACTTATTATTAAACTATCATATTTAATACCTAAATCTTCGGCAAACTGATCGCCGCTTAATGTAAAATAAGTGTTACAGAGTGGGGCAGGAACAATTATAGCCGATGTCGTTGGCAAGGTGATTTCTTGCGAAGGGGCAGGAACTGTATTCCATTTATCAGTCCATTTCTGTGTTTGATAATTTAATTTGAAAACTCTGGGAATATTGATGCTGTCGCCACCAGGTGTTTTGTAATACAATATCGGAACTTTTGGGTTGATTGAAAGACTTACATTTTCGCAAGCTGAATTTTGAATATCATCTATAAGTAATTTTGAAGAAGTTGGTAAGTAATTTTGATAATCAATTACCCATATATTTGTTTTATTTCCATCCACAATCAGAGTATAACCAGTTGCATCGTCAGGTGATATATACGTTTGATTACTTATTGAAATGGTTGGATCTGAAAACTTATACCAATTTATTGTGGTGTAGGTTCCATTGTAAGTAATTTCAGTAGAAGGTGTTATTCCATTAAAAACAAAAACATAATCGATATCCTTAAAACTGGTGTATGATTTCCCAGTGGAAGAAGATAGTTGAGCCGATGTAAAGTTAGCCATTAAACAAGCACAAATTGATATTATAATTTTTCTCATAGAGCAACAATAAAACTGCATTTTTAATAAGTATGCAAATGTACATATTTCCTATGAATAACAAAAAAAACAGGGCTTTATTACTTTATACAGCTTAGCAATATTATTTTACACATTCGTTTGGCGGAATTGTGGTTGCGTTAACGAAGTTTCCAGTCAAACATCCGGCATTTTTTAATCAAAAACGCCATTTTTCAATATTGAAAACGCAAAAAGATATATTGAAAACTCATTTTTCAATATTGAAAACTCAAAAAACTATATTGAAAAGTCAGTTTTCAATATTGAAAATTGAAAAAACTATATTGAAAACTCAAAAAACTATATTGAAAAGTCGATTTACAATATTGTAAATTGAAAAAACTATATTGAAAAATCCCTTTTCAATATTGAAAAACCAATAAACGGTTATGAAAAGTCCCTTTTCAATATTGAAAAACGGGGATGTAAAGACGAAAATTGGATAAAAACAGCTTCAACCGCAGGGTTTAAATGCGTTAATCAATTGAATAACTATCGATTACGGAAAACGATCTTTGAAATATTTTTTTTCAATGAAATTATCGCTGCTACCGCGCGATTTTATCGCGTGGGGCTCAAATAAAAAGTTTAGTAATGCCACACGATACAATCGTGCGGCAGCGAGGAGAAGAGTTTATAATAAAGTATGTTAGATAAATACAAATTTATTATAAACAATTCATTGTTAAAGTGGGAAAATGTAATTATCTTTGGATCTTAATTAAAATGAAAACAAGATACAACCTGTTATCAAGTTGGATTTACGAATTCGGTGGAGAATTGCAATACTTTCTATATAAACTTAAATGAGTTATATAACGATGAAATGTCAACCTTATACAGTAGATTTATGCGAACTACTAGTTCGCTAACACAACTTTTAGTTTGCGTATAATAATGTTAGGTGTCAGTGTAAAAAATTCTATATACTTACTAAACTTTTAAACTAAGAAAGATGTCATAATTTCTATAACGACATGCAAATTCAAAACACTCACTGCAAAAGTGATGTAGAAAAACTGAAATTCATAATACTAAACTGTAAAAAGATGTACTGAATAAAAAGTTACTTTACTGTATGATTGAAGTAAACTAATTTCATGTACACAGCCTTGCTCATTGAATTGTAAATATTGAAAATTGGAACAAATGAAACTATTTAATTTAATAATCTTCTTAATAATTACTAATATGGGATTTGCTCAAACAAATCCTGGATTAATAACGATGAATGTAATTTCCAGAACGGTTTACATTGAATATAATGGAAGTTCAGGAACATCTTTTGTCTTTGATTATAATAATAAACAATACTTTTTAACTGCAAAGCATGTTATATCAAACCTAAAAGATAATGATACCGTTAGTATATTTTACAATGATAAATGGAATAAATATAAAGTGAAATTGGTTGGGCATTCAAAAAGCTCTGATATCTCAGTCTTTTCTGTACCAGAATATTTTGATAAGTCAGATAATATAATCGCAAGTTCCAATGAGATTATATACAGTCAAGAAATCTATTTTCTTGGTTTTCCCTATGGATTAACACATACAATTCGTAACGTAAATTCAAAATTTCCCGTACCATTTGTCAAAAAAGGAATCTTATCTAATTTCATAATCGAAAAAGATTTTAAAGTATTATTTCTAGATGGAATCAATAATATCGGATTTTCAGGAGGGCCTATTGTTTATCAAGACAAGCAAACAAATAAATTAATTCTTTGCGGTCTTATTTCAGGGTATCGATCTGAAATAATTAATATTAAACAAAACAATCAAGATGTCAATTATCAGTATTCTGTTAATTCCGGTATTATTTTTGGCTATGGGATTGAAGAAGCTATAAAGCTAATTCAATCAAATCCAGTAGGAACAGAACTTTAAAATGTATTACTTATTTTGTTTCATAGACGCTTTCTGGTTAGTAGCTAGTGATTCCAATTTGTAATGAGCAAAGATCTGTTTCGCTGCTACCGCGCGATTTTATCGCGTGGGACTCAAATAAAAAGTTTAATAATGCCACACGATACAATCGTGCGGCAGCGAGAGGGGGAGAAGAGTTTTCTCAATTTATAATCGGCTAATTTTTGTGATTGTGAATAACAATAAAAAACAGTATTTTTGCATGCGTTAAGTCTTTACCAAATCATCTTGTAACTAAATTTATGATTGGAACAATCGTCAATGCCGGAGCTGTTATAGCCGGTGGAATAGTGGGTATGTTGCTGAATAAAAGCATGCCGGAACGGATTAAAACAATTTATTTCCAGGCTATTGGATTGTTCACCATTGCCATTGGTATAAGTATGGTTTACAATATGCAGCATATACTTATAATTGTCAGTAGTTTAGCCATTGGTTCGTTGCTGGGGGAATGGATGAATCTGGAAACGGGAGTGGAGCGGTTGAGCGAAAAACTGAGAAAACGTTTTCGCATTGGTAGCGAACGATTTTCCGAAGGACTGATCACTGCTTTTTTGTTGTATTGCATTGGCTCGTTGACCATTTTGGGCGCCATACAAGAAGGTACGGGAGGTTCTTCCGATTTATTGTTTACCAAATCACTTATGGATGGCTTTTCATCCATTATTCTTTCATCTGCCTTTGGTATTGGTGTTATTGCTTCGGCCATACCGTTGTTTCTGTTTCAGGGCGGTATTACATTACTGGCCATGTATGCCGGCCATTTTTTCACTCCCGAAATTATTCTGGGATTGACGAATATCGGGGGAATTCTTTTAATCGGCTTAGGCATTAATATTCTCGAAATAAAGAAACTCCGTATTATTAATATGTTGCCGGCTTTAATAATAGTGGCTTTATTACTTTGGCTCTTTTAAAACAATCAGAATTTTACTGTTGGTTTATTCCTCTCCGGTCTATATCTTTCAACTGAATGGAGTCAAATATTGATAGCAATGTCTTGTTGCAGCATTTTTATGTTATCTGTCCATTTTGGAAAATATTCCTTATTTACTTTCATTACTTTTTAATACTAAAATCTCTTTTATTAAAAACGAAAATTGCTCACAATTATATCTTGTGTGCAGTTTTTTTATGGAAAAATGCTATATTTAGTTGTATTTAACATCTAATAATTTTACTGAATACTAGTTATTTATCATTTGTTCCGCTAAAAGCCATTGGTTCACTTATAAAATTTGTGATTTTTTTGTGTACTTATCTATTATCTTTGCTCCATTATCCGAAATAATTCAGCTATAAAAATGAATAAAAACGATGTATTTGAGCAACGTCTGAAAGTGTTGCAGGAAATGGAAGATAATGCTGCCCACAGACAGCATTTGAAGGGTAAACTTACTGCAAGGGAGCGTATTAACGTTCTTTTTGATGAGGGTACTTTCTTTGAATTTGATGCTTTTGTTGTTCCTTCACAAGTACCCATGAGTAGTAAACAAACAAATTTTGGGGATGGAGTTGTAGTCGGACGTGGTTTGGTACAGGGACGAAGCGTATTTGCTTATGCACAGGATTTCACGATATTAGGCGGTTCTCTCGGGTATGCCCATGGAATGAAAATTGCAAAAGTTCAAGAAATGGCTTTGAAACTTGGTGCTCCGATAGTTGGTTTGATGGACTCGGGAGGTGCCCGTATTCAGGAAGGCGTGAAGAGTCTCTCGGCTTATGCAATTATATTTCGTAATAATGTCAACTCTTCGGGTATAATCCCGCAAATTAGTGCAATACTCGGACCGGCTGCCGGAGGTGCTGTGTATTCACCGGCTCTTACCGATTTTATATTCATGACGAGCCAGACTTCGTACATGTTTGTTACCGGACCTGATGTGGTCAAAGAAGTACTTAACGAAGACATTGATATGGAAGGTCTGGGAGGTGGAAATGTTCATGCAGCAAAAAGTGGTGTAGCTCATTTTGTCTCGGACGACGAAGAACATACTATCATGTTGATTCGTAAATTATTGTCGTATATTCCGTCCAATAATTATGAATCTTTACCGGTCTCCAATCTGATAAGCCATTATCGTTCCCGTCAGGAATTTCTGAATAATATTATTCCGGACGATCCCAATCGTCCGTACGATATGAAGGAAATTATCAATATAATAGTCGACAAGGACTCATTTTTTGAGGTTCATGAAAAATTTGCACAAAATATTCTGGTTGGTTTTGCCCGCTTAAATGGAAAATCAATTGGCATTGTTGCCAATCAACCGAAAGTTATGGCTGGTACGTTGGATATTAATGCCAGTGTAAAAGGAGCCCGTTTTGTTCGTTTTTGCGATGCCTTTAATATTCCGTTGTTGATTTTGGAAGATGTTCCGGGCTTTTTACCGGGAATTGAACAGGAGCACAATGGAATAATCCGTAACGGAGCAAAACTTCTTTACGCTTTTTGTGAGGCTACCGTTCCGAAAATTACCGTGATAACCCGTAAAGCGTATGGTGGTGCTTATATTGTAATGAGCAGCAAAAATACAGGAGGTGATTTTAACTTTGCCTGGCCAACCGCTGAAATAGCCGTCATGGGACCGGCCGGAGCGATTAAGATTGTCAATAAGCATGAACTGGCCAATGCGGAGAATAAAGCAGAAATGGAAAAGATTTTGTCTGATAAATATAAAAATGATGTTGCTAATCCATACAAGGCGGAAGAAATAGGATTGATTGATGAAGTTATCACTCCTTCCAATACGCGGGATATTTTGATCAATTCATTTGAAGTATTTTCGAATAAACAATATTCAAAACCGGCTCGTAAACATGGAAGCATCCCTCTATAATTTAGTTTTAAGTAATATAGTTAATTCGTTTATTGGGTAAATCTTATCATAGTCGACAAATACTCACCCAATCAACTAATCAACCTGTCAACAAATTAACTCATTCAATAAAACACAAATGAAGAAAAAACTATTAATTGCTAACCGAAGTGAAATTGCCATCCGGATTATTCGTTCGGCTCATAAATTGGGAATGTTGGCTGTGGTTTTTCAAAGTGATAAGGAACCAGACGCTCTTTATTTAAAGTACGCAGATGAAATTATTGCCGCAAAAGATAATGGGAACGAGAAATCTATTTTTTTAGATGCGGATAGAATTGTAAAGCTGGCTCTCGAAAATAATATTGATTTAATACACCCCGGATACGGTTTCTTATCGGAGAACCCTGATTTTGCAGAACTTTGCGTTTCAAACGGTATTAATTTTATTGGCCCGTCTCCGCAATTAATCAGGGATATGGGATTGAAAACTGTGGCTAAAAGCATGGCTATCGAAGCCGGATTACCTCTGGTACCCGGAAGTGATGGACCTGTAAATGATGCAAAAGCTGCGAAAGAATTTGCCAACAAAATTGGTTATCCTATCATTTTAAAAGCTTCTGCCGGTGGGGGTGGGCGTGGAATGCGTATTGTTGAAAAAGCAGATACGATTGAACGTCATTTCAAGTCAGCATCCGACGAAGCAAAAGCTGCATTTGGAAATGGGGACATGTTTATCGAGAAATACCTTCAAAACCCCAAACATCTCGAATTTCAGATTATGGGTGATAAACATGGAAATGTGATCCATTTAGGTGAACGTGAATGTTCCCTGCAACGAAAACATCAAAAAATTCTGGAAGAAGCACCTTCAGCAAGCGTAACTCCTGCCATGCGAAAAGAAATGGGTGATATGGCGGTTCGTTTTGCGAAAGCCATCGGATATTATTCGGCAGGAACCATCGAATTTATTATGGATGAAGATGGTTCGTATTTCTTTATGGAAATGAATACCCGTATTCAGGTGGAACATCCGGTGACGGAAATGATAACTGGTGTCGATCTGGTAGACTGGCAAATTCGGGTGGCATTGGGTGAAGAAATTACACTGAAACAAAAAGATATTAAAATTAACGGTTGGGCCATAGAATGCCGCGTTAATACAGAAGATCCTCAGAACCGTTTCAGCCCCCAGACCGGATTTATCGATAAAATTCATTTCCCCATGAAGGATTATATTCGTATTGAAACCGGCGTACAAAGTGGTTCGGTAGTAACACCCTATTTCGATTCGATGATTGCTAAAATTATTGTACATGGAAAAGACCGTGCTGATGTGATTGAAAAAACGTTGGATGCTTTGTATGAATTCAGCCTGATTGGTTTAAAAACAACCGTTCCCTTTTGCAGAACTGTTTTGAAACATCCTGAATTTGTTTCAGCAAGTTATACAACCCGTTGGGTAGATTCGGTTTTTACTCCTGAAATGTTGGAAAACGATGAAGATGAAATGATGGGAGCATTGGCTGCAACTATTATGTATGCTTCTGAATACCTGCAACTTTCATCGGATACACCCAGCTATAAAAATGATTTACTGAATGTTTGGGTATTAAACAAAAGATTAAACTATTGATTTTACTGCAAATCTATATCCTTGAAATTATTTTATCAACTGGTAAATTGTAAATGATTAAATTGTAAATTAAAAAAATGGGAACTAAATATAACTATAGACGCGATGCTTCGCGATTGTTTATTGCTGTAAGAGAAAACGGGAAACGGTTTAAAATTTATATTCCAAAGGATTCAAAACCGGTTATTGATGGCGAAGAAAAGGATATTGATTTCCTGGAACAGGAAGATTTTCATTATACATTTGACTGGAATGGTAAAAAATTTCATTGTGAGTTGGTTTCACGGGATCAGAATAAAGCTGTTATTAAAGTCAATGGAGTTGAATATCGCTATAGCCTGGAATCCATTTTTTCATATATACGCCGTGGAATGATTAATAACCCGGATAAACAACTGAATGAATATAATATATTTTCACCTATGCCCGGTAAAATTGTGGATCTTTTCCTTTCTGAAGGAGATTTAGTGAACGAAGGAGAGCCAATCTTGAGTCTCGAAGCTATGAAAATGCAAAATGAAATCTGTGCAAACTGCAACGGAGTTATACGTAAAATCAAAGTTCAGACCGGTCAGTCGGTTATGAAAGATGAATTATTGGTAGAAATAACCTCAATTGACGAATAAGATATTTTCAATTTAAAGTAAAACAGAACAGGAATTTGGCGATAAACATTATCAAAGAGTTCCTGTCCTGTTTTTTTATTGCTATGATTTCATTAATTTTGTCCGGAATTAAATTTTCAAATATATTTAACAAAACAAAAAAACGGTTACACTTAATCAACTATTTATGTTAGAAAAATTCTTTAAACTAAAGCAAAACAACACAAATCCGAGACGTGAGATAATGGCTGGTATCATTACTTTTCTTACCATGTCCTATATCCTGGTTGTTAATCCAATCATTTTAGGAGAAACCGGTATGGATAAATCGGCGTTGTTTACAACGACTGCTTTAGCTGCCATTGTTGGTACGCTTTTAATGGCATTATTAGCTAATGTACCAATTGCACAGGCACCCGGTATGGGTTTGAATAGCTTTTTTGCTTTTACTGTTGTGCTGACAATGGGTTATACCTGGCAATTTGCACTTACAGCTGTAATTATCGAGGGAGTAATTTTTATGATTCTGACATTATTTAATGTACGTGAATTAATTATAAAAAATATACCCAAGGGTTTAAAAGATGCAATACCGGTTGGGATTGGACTTTTCATTACACTTATTGGATTAAAAAGTGCCGGGATTGTCGTTTCAAACCCCAATACATTAGTCAGTTTGGGTAATATGGCCAACCATTCAGTTTGGGTTGCTTTTCTTGGATTAATAGTAATTGCCGTTTTGCTTGTAAAAAATGTTCATGGTGCAATACTTATCGGAATGTTGGTTTCAACCGCTTTTGCCTTCTTCTTAGGCGATGTAACAGTTCCTCAAGGGAGTTTAATCTCCTTGCCACCATCAATTGCACCTATATTTTTCCGGTTTGAATGGACGCACGTTTTTACTTTCGATATGTTAATTGTCGTATTTACTTTTCTTCTGGTCAATTTGTTCGATTCGGTTGGAACCCTGATTGGTGTTATATCCAAAACTGGGATTGCTGATAAAAATGGTGATTTCCCTCAAATTCAAAAAGCACTGATGGCTGATGCATTAGGTACAATGTCAGGTGCAATTTTAGGTACAAGCCCGAACACTGCCTATATTGAAAGTGCTGCCGGTGTGGCTGCCGGAGGTCGTACGGGTTTAACTTCAGTCAGTACTGCAGTCATGTTTGCTTTGGCCCTGTTTTTGGCACCAATCTTTTTAATGGTTCCGGCTTCAGCAACTGCTCCGGCATTGATTATTATCGGATTGTTTATGATGTCGTCAGTAATGAATATCAATTTTAATGATATAAGTCAGGGTTTCCCGGCATTCCTTACTATTATTTTTATGCCGTTTACCTATAGTATTGCGCAGGGTATAATCTTTGGTATTCTGAGTTTTACGCTTATCAAAATGATGACCGGAAAATTCAAAGAAGTTTCGATAACTCTCTATGTAATTTCGCTCTTTTTTCTATTCAAAATTGTTTTGGATGCCATTGGCGCATTTAGTTGATTTTACGTACTTAAAGATTCAAAGGAGAATTTCTGATTAAGTTGTTTCATAAATTCTCCTTTATTTATATTCCTTATTATTACGTAAATTGGAAAATATTTTATTTTTATTTAAATTTGTTGGCATAAACTAATTCATTGAATAACCTATTATTCAAGTATTAAATCATTTTGAAGCCAACATTCTCCATAATTCGAGATATATTTGAAAAATAAAATTCTAATAATTTGTTGTCTGAATATTGGTTTCGCTAAAAAATTATTGATAAATGCAAAGCAAAGTTATTTTTGATCAAAGCCTTTTTCTTTACGTGCTTTTCATGAACTTTATTGCGTTTAGCATTGTTCTAAGGCAGAATTTCGTTATCTGAAATATCGAATAAAGAAATTATTATCTAATTAAACTGGTTAAGTATCTGTGTAATAAGGGATACTAATTCAAACTAATTTTCAGTTAATTTTACGCTCACTAATAATTACGGAAATTTTTCTTTAATTTTCAACCTGATTTTATAAATGGAAAAAATATATATTGCCTCTGATTACGAACCGGTTTTAATTCAATTTTTTGTCGCCATTTCATTCGTTGTGATTGTAATGGTAGTCACTCACCTGATAATTAGTACCCGAAAAAGAGTCCGTACCTTAAAAAAAGAAGAAAATTTTGAATGTGGAATTGATATTCAAGGGAACGCACGTTTTCCATTCTCCATAAAATATTTTCTTATTGCCATTCTTTTCGTTCTTTTTGATGTAGAAGTTATCTTCTTTTATCCCTGGGCCGTCAATTTCAAAGATGCCGATTGGAGTGCATTTTTAAATATGTTGCTCTTTATGGGTATTTTTATTTTTGGATTCTTTTATATTTACAAAAAAGGCGCATTCGATTGGAATAAGGAACAGGAGTAAATTAGTAAGTAGTTAATAGTGGGTAGTTTGTTGTAAAAAAAGATTATTATGAGTGAAAAAGATAAATATACAGTAGTTGAAGCTCCCGAAGGCTATAGTGCTCCGGGTTTCTTTGCAACTACATTAGATAAAGCGGTTGGACTGGCCCGTAAAAATTCATTATGGCCATTACCATTCGCCACTTCATGTTGTGGTATTGAATTTATGGCAACCATGGGCGCACATTATGATTTAGGTCGGTTTGGCGCTGAGCGACTCAGTTTTTCGCCCCGCCAGGCAGATTTACTGATGGTCATGGGAACGATTGCCAAGAAAATGGCACCGGTGGTACAACAAGTTTACGAACAAATGGCTGAACCTCGTTGGGTGATTGCAGTAGGAGCCTGTGCTTCGAGTGGTGGTGTTTTCGACACCTACAGCGTTTTACAGGGCATTGACAAAGTAGTACCGGTAGATGTATATGTACCCGGTTGTCCACCTCGTCCGGAGCAAATTATTAATGGCTTTATGAAAATTCAGGAACTGGTTGGAAATGAGCCTTTACGTCGTCGTTACAGCCCCGAGTACAAAGAGATGCTCGAAAGTTACGGCATTAAAATAGACAAATAAGCAAATGGAATATAGTATATTACTTCAGGAACTTAAAAATAAATTTGAAAACAGTATTTTGTCAGTGGACGAAACGGCGGATATTTTCACAATAACCATTGCTTCGGAAGCTGTCAAAGAGATGATTACTTTTCTGAAAGAACAACAAAATTTTATCTTCCTGACCGATTTATGCGGCATTCATTATCCTGATCAGGAAAAGGAATTAGGCGTAATTTATCACCTTCATAATTTGGTGGCTAATAAACGCATACGGTTAAAAACATTCGTCTCAAAAGAAAATCCACAGATTGTAAGTATTGTTTCTGTTTTCTCCGGAGCCAATTGGATGGAGCGGGAAACATTTGATTTTTACGGAATTGATTTCGTAGGACACCCAAATCTGATACGCATACTGAACGTTGAATATATGGATTATTTTCCAATGCGGAAAGAATATCCGCTGGAAGATGCCACCAGAAGTGATAAGGACGACCGTTTTTTTGGAAGATAGATATTTAGTTTATAGTCGACAGTTTATAGTTGACAATGGAGACAAGGCACGCCTTGTCTAAAATCAAAAAAGAGATTATAGATAATGAAAACCATAAATTCGGAACACCATTTAGATTTAACTAAAGAGGATGAAAAGGTTTACAGTACGTTAAACCTTGGACCGACTCACCCTGCTACTCATGGTATTTTTCAAAATGTACTGACTATGAATGGCGAAACGATAGTTAGTGCTGAGCAAACTATCGGGTATATTCACCGGGCATTTGAGAAAATTGCCGAACGTCGTCCTTACTATCAAATCACTACTTTGACCGACCGGCTGAACTACTGTTCTTCGCCCCTGAATAATATCGGTTGGCATTTGGCAGTGGAAAAATTATTAGGCGTTGAAACCAATAAACGCATTGATTATATGCGCATTATTGTCATGGAATTGGCTCGTATTTCCGATCACCTGATTTGTAACAGTGTCATTGGTGTGGATAGTGGAGCATTAACCGGCTTTGTGTACCTTTTTGAGGAACGGGAAAAAATTTACGAAATATACGAAGAACTTTGCGGAGCAAGACTCACGACCAACTTAGGTGTAGTAGGAGGGTTCGACAGAGATTTTTCACCCATAGCCATACAAAAAATCAGGGATTTGATGAATGGTTTGCCTAAAGTCCTGCATGAATTTGAAAATCTGTTGATGCGTAACCGTATTTTCATGGATAGAACAATAAATGTTGGCGCTATTTCTGCGGATCGTGCCTTGAACTATGGATTTACTGGGCCCTGTTTAAGAGCTGCGGGAGTTGATTATGATGTACGAGTTCAGGAACCATATTCGTCATACAACGATTTTGATTTTATAGTACCAATTGGTCAGAACGGTGACACATACGATCGTTTTTGTGTACGCCAGACAGAATTATGGGAAAGCATTAAATTAGTAACTAATGCACTGGATAATTTACCGGAAGGAAAATTCAATACGGAGGTTCCTGCATTCTTTATGCCACCGAAAGAAGATGTCTACAGCAAAATGGAACCCTTAATCAGTCATTTTAAAATGGTGATGGGAGAAATTGACGTTCCGACAAAAGAAATTTACAAAGCTGTAGAAGGTGCAAATGGTGAACTTGGGTTTTACGTCGTAGCTGATGGTGGAAGAGCACCGTATCGTTTGCATTTCCGGCGTCCCGGATTTATTTATTATCAGGCTTTCCCCGAGATGATTACAGGCGCTTCGCTATCAGATGCCATACTGACTATGAGTAGCATGAATGTGATTGCAGGAGAACTGGATGCTTAATATAATTCATAATTTAGAATTCACAATTCATAATTGGATTGAAATTTCAATAACAAATGAACGAAAAACTATTTAAATATAAACTCTACGTAAAGAATAACAATGATGTTTCATTTACGCCGGAGACATTGGCAAAAATACAGACAATCATTTCACATTATCCTGATGGTCAGCACAAATCGGCTTTGATTCCCATTTTGCATATTGCACAGGAAGAATTGGGCGGAAGTTTAAATGTGGATATAATGGATTATGTGGCCGGATTACTCAATATCACACCTATTGAAGTGTATGAAGTGGCTACCTTCTACTCACAGTTTTATATTGATCCGGTTGGAAAATATGTGATTGAAGTGTGCCAAACCGGACCCTGTGCCATTTGTGGTGGTGAAGATATAATGAATTACCTGGAAGAGAAGTTGAAAATAAAAGTGGGTGAAACCACCGGTGACAAACTGTTTTCGCTCAAAGCCGTTGAATGTCTTGGTGCGTGCGGTTCAGCACCGGTTATGCAGGTAAACACTGAATTCCACGAATTTCTGGACATGCAAAAGATTGATGAAATTATCGCCAAATTGAGAAATGAAAGCGAACTAACGAAACCTGAAGAGTTGACATGGAAAGAAAGATTATCTTAGAAAATATAGAAATAGACGGCATTCGCTTGCTGGAAGTGTATCGCGAAAATGGCGGTTACAAATCCATTGAGAAAGCCCTTAAAACAATGACTCCCGACGAAGTGGTGGCTGAAGTGAAAACTTCGGGATTGCGTGGACGTGGAGGTGCCGGTTTTCCGACCGGTATGAAATGGAGCTTTATTGATAAAAAGAGCGGCAATCCGCGTTATCTGGTTTGCAATGCTGATGAAAGTGAGCCGGGTACTTTCAAAGACCGCTATTTGTTGGAACATATTCCCCATCGTTTGATTGAAGGGATGATTTGTTCTGCCTATGCACTGGGTGCAAACAAAGCCTATATATACGTCAGAGGTGAATTCAAATCTATCATTGGCATTTTGAATGAAGCCCTGAAAGAATGTTACAAAGCCGGTTTGCTCGGTAAAAATATTTTGGGAAGTGGTTATGATTTGGATCTTCATGTTCACACCGGTGCAGGGGCATACATTTGTGGTGAAGAAACAGCGTTGCTCGAATCGCTGGAAGGAAAACGTGGAAATCCCCGTTTGAAACCACCATTTCCTGCCATCAAAGGTTTGTATGGTTGTCCGACTGTGGTAAACAACGTAGAAACACTGGCGAATATCGGTTGGATAGTGAACAACAGCGGTGAAGAATATGCTAAAATTGGAATCGGTCGCAGCACCGGAACCAAGCTGATTTCGGCATGTGGTAATATCAATAATCCGGGCGTTTATGAAATTGAACTCGGCTTACCTGTCGAAGAATTTATTTACAGCGATAAATATTGCGGTGGAGTTAAAGGCGGAAAAGAACTGAAAGCCGTTATTCCGGGTGGTTCTTCGGTACCCATTCTTCCAAAGAATCTTATCTTGAACACACTTGCGGGTGAAAAACGATTGATGAGTTACGAATCGCTTTCGGAAGGTGGTTTTATTACCGGTTCTATGCTTGGTTCGGGTGGCTTTATTGTGTACGACGAGGATGCGTGCATAGTGAGGAATACCTATAATTTCTCCCGTTTTTATCACCATGAATCGTGCGGACAATGTTCACCTTGTCGTGAAGGAACCAGTTGGTTGGAAAGTGTTTTGCACCGCATTGAAAACGGACAGGGCAAAATGAAAGACATTGATTTATTGGTAAGCATTGCTTCAAAAATTGAAGGAAATACCATTTGTCCGTTGGGTGATGCTGCTGCCTGGCCGGTGGCTGCAGCTGTCCGTCATTTTCGTAGTGAATTTGAATTCCATGTTCTGCATCCGGAAATTGTGAAGAATGTAAAGCATGGCTCATTAGAGAAATATCTGGAGATTCCGGTATTAACTGCAGAATAAAATATTTTAATTGTAATCCCGATGACTATCGGGAGTAAATGAATAAATTGTAAATTCTTGATTGATGTTTAAGGTAACAATAGATAATAAAAGCATTGAAGTAGAACCGGGAACAACCATCCTGCAAGCTGCCCGCATGATAGGTGGCGATGTGGTTCCGCCGGCTATGTGCTACCATTCCGAACTGAAGAACAGCGGTGGAAAATGTCGCACGTGCATGGTAAAAGTATCGCAAGGCTCGGAAAAAGATCCGCGCCCTATGCCTAAATTGGTGGCTTCGTGTAGTACGGAAGTAATGGATGGTATGGTGGTTCAAAATATAACTTCACCTGAAGTGGTGGAAGCCCGCAAAGCTGTTGCCGAATTTTTACTGATAAATCATCCTCTCGATTGTCCGGTTTGTGACCAGGCCGGTGAATGTGATTTACAAAACCTAAGTTACGAAAACGGATCAAATGCTTCACGTTTCGAAGAAGAAAAACGAACTTACGAAAAAATGGATATCGGCGACCTGATTCAGTTTCATCCCAATCGTTGTATTCTGTGTTACCGTTGTGTTTATGCTGCAGACCAACTGACCGAAAATCGGGTTCATGGCGTGTTGTACCGGGGCGAAAAATCGGAGATTTCAACCTTTATACATCAAGCCATTGAGAATGATTTCTCCGGAAATATGATCGATGTTTGTCCGGTTGGTGCCTTGACCGATAAAACTTTCCGCTTCAAAAACCGTGTATGGTTTCTGAAACCTATGGATGCCCATCGATCATGTAGCAAATGCAGTGGCAAAGCAGCTGTTTGGTTTAGAGGCGATGAAGTCTATCGTGTAACCGGACGGAAAGATATTTATGGTGAAGTGCACGATTTTATTTGCAACGAATGCCGTTTTGAAAAGAAAAACAGTGCAGACTGGATTATCGAAGGACCACGAAAAATCGAATCCTATTCGGTGATAAATCAAAATCATTATAAAAACATCGTAATTCCGTCGGTTATTAATCCGATAAAAGAAACAATGGAGTAATTATGGATATACATTTCATTCTATATAAATTAATTTTGGCTGCGGCTATCTTACTGCTGAGTTTAGTGATAGCCATGTATGCTACCCTTTTTGAACGTAAGATTGCCGGATTTTTTCAGGACAGACTTGGCCCGAATCGTGCGGGAACCTTCGGATTATTGCAACCGGTTGCCGACGGTGTGAAACTTTTCTTCAAAGAAGAATTTATGCCGGCAAATGCTGATAAAGTTCTTTATATTTTAGGTCCATCACTTACAATGTTGGTGGCATTGCTGGCAAGTGCGGTTATTCCTTGGGGCGGAACCTTGATGATAGGTGGTCATGAATATGCCTTGCAAGTCGCTGATGTAAATATTGGAGTGTTGTATGTTTTTGCAGTTATTTCCATTGGTGTGTACGGAGTTATGATTGGCGGCTGGGCATCGAACAATAAATATGCTTTGATGGGTGCAGTGCGTGCGGCTTCGCAAATGATTAGTTACGAACTGGCTATGAGTATGTCAATCGTGACCATTGTAATGACTTCGGGCAGTTTGAGTTTAAACGATATTGTGGCTCAACAACACGGAATGAACTGGAATGTGTTTACGCAACCAATTGGTTTTGTGGTGTTTTTGATTTGCGCTTTTGCCGAAACCAACCGTTCACCGTTTGACCTTCCGGAATGTGAAACAGAGTTGATTGGTGGTTATCACACGGAATATAGTTCAATGAAACTGGGTTTTTACCTTTTCGCAGAATATATTAATATTTTTATTTCGTCGGCAATGATCTCATCGCTTTATTTTGGCGGTTATAATTTCCCGTTTATGAATGATCTGGGTTTGTCGCACAACATGGTAACAATCCTTGGAACGGTAGCACTTTTCGCTAAAATATCATTTTTCGGTTTTGTATTTATGTGGGTTCGCTGGACATTACCCCGTTTCCGTTACGATCAATTGATGCGTTTCGGATGGAAAGGCTTGATGCCCTGGGCAATGGCGAACATGATTTTAACCGGATTTTTCCATTTGCTGTTTAAGAAATAAAAGTTAAACTCTTTAATTAAAATGAATCAGGATTCAACAAAAATATCATTGACAAACCGTTCGAAGGTGGTTTCCAACAAAAAGATGACGCTGTTGGAGCGTTTCTATTTGCCGGCCATTTTCAAAGGTATGTTCATCACTTTCAGTCACTTTTTCAAGAAAGAAGTCACCATTCAATATCCCGAGGAAAAAAGAAAGTTTTCCGATATTTACCGCGGTTTACATGTGCTAAAATTGGATGACGAAGGTCGTGAACGCTGTACTGCCTGTGGATTGTGCGCTCTTTCCTGTCCGGCTGAAGCTATTACTATGATTGCTGCCGAACGTAAGGAAGATGAAAAAGACTTATACCGCGAAGAGAAGTATGCAGCTGTATATGAAATTAATATGCTTCGTTGTATATTCTGTGGTGACTGTGAGTCAGCTTGTCCTAAAGAGGCTATTTTCCTGACTGACAGACTTGTTCCGAGCGAATACAAACGTGACAAATTTATTTACGGCAAAGATGTACTGGTTGAGAAAAAAGATGCCCGCGTGGATGTGTCGAAACGCCAGACTCCCGAAGTATTAGAATTTAAAAAAGACAAATCGAAATTACATAATAAATAAGTTGTTATTTGACAGTTTACAATTTACATTGGGGAGCCCTAATATGAAACTTGTAAATGGTAAATGATTAAATCGTAAATAAAAAAGATGCTTACTCAATACCTCTTTTTCTTTTTAAGTGCAGTAGCGCTTATTTCGGCTGTGATGGTTTTACTATCGAAAAAGCCGATTCACAGTGTCTTGTACTTAACATTGACATTTTTCACTCTGGCCGGCCATTATATTTTGTTAAATGCTCAATTTCTGGCTGTGGTTCACATTATCGTGTATGCCGGTGCCATCATGGTACTTTTTCTGTTCACAGTCATGTTGCTGAATTTGAATATCGAAGGTGAGTTCCAGAAATCAACCCTGATGAAATTTGTGGCCGCACTTGCCGGAGGAATGATTTTTCTGGTATTAATTGGAACTCTAAAATCATTTGATGTTTCAATCGTTTCAAATCCGGAAATGACCCAAATCGGCTTAGTAAAAAATCTGGGTAAAACCCTTTACAGTGAATATTTAATGCCCTTCGAACTTTCATCCATTCTGTTTTTGTCAGCAATGGTTGGAGCGGTAATGTTAGGTAAAAAAGATAAAAATTAGATTTATGGAAAATACAATCGCTCAAATTCAAGTTATCCCCTTACAATATTATATTTTGTTTTGTTCGGCACTTTTCTCCATTGGTGTTATCGGTGTGCTGGCAAAGCGCAATGCATTGGTCATTTTTATGTCGGTGGAGTTGATGCTCAATTCGGCTAATTTGCTGCTTACAGCTTTTTCGGCTTATCGAAACGACCCTGCAGGACAGATATTTGTATTTTTTATAATGGTTGTGGCTGCCGCTGAGGTAGCAATCGGACTGGCCTTACTCGTGGTGGTGTACCGGTCGACTAAAACTATCGATATTAATGCGTTGAACCGACTTAAGTGGTAATCCAGTACGTAGTTGGGAGTGTCTATTCGGTAATAAACCCCGACTCATTAACCAACTACAAACTATAAACTACATACTACAAACTAAATATGGAACTTATATCAATATTATTACTTGTTTTTCCGTTTCTCGGATTTTTGACTATTGGCTTGTTTCAAAAGCAGATGAACCGGAATATATCGGGAATACTTGCTTCTGCATTTATTTTCATAAACCTGATTTTGTCGGGAATTCTTTTTTGGTACGTCAGCTCTTCGAATCTGACAGTCGAAACTCAGTTGTTCGACTGGATTAAATTCGCCGATATTTCCATTCCATTTGCACTTACCGTTGACCGGTTGGCAGCGCTCATGCTTCTTATTATCAATGGAGTCGGATTATTGATACATATTTACTCCATTGGCTATATGAAAGCGGATACCGGCGTAAACCGTTTTTTTTCGTATATGAATTTGTTTGTGTTTTTTATGCTGATTTTGGTTTTAAGTTCCAATTATTTAATGCTTTTTATCGGCTGGGAAGGCGTTGGTTTAAGTTCGTACCTGCTTATCGGATTCTGGTATAAGGATCATGCCAATAACGATGCTGCAAAAAAAGCGTTTATCATGAATCGCATTGGTGATTTAGGATTTCTGATCGGAATCTTTATATTATTTGTTACTTTTAAAACATTGTCAATAAGTGAAATAGCCACCAAAGCCAGTTTGATGCCTTCGGGTAATCTTACTTTAATGGCTATCACCATTAGCCTCTTTATTGGTGCCATGGGTAAAAGCGCACAGATTCCGTTATTTACCTGGTTGCCGGACGCTATGGCAGGACCAACGCCCGTTTCGGCATTAATCCATGCAGCAACCATGGTTACAGCCGGTATTTATCTGGTGGCCCGCTCCAGTGTGCTTTTTGTACTTTCACCGGTTACCATGAATATCATTCTGGTAATTGGTGCCGTTACTGCCCTTATTGGTGGATTAATAGCTATATATCAAAACGATATTAAAAAGATTTTGGCTTATTCCACAGTGAGTCAGTTGGGATTTATGTTTATGGCCTTGGGGTTGGGATCATTTTCTGGAGCCATGTTTCATTTGACGACTCACGCTTTTTTCAAAGCTTTACTATTCCTGGCTGCCGGTAGTGTTATTCATGCTTTAAGTGACGAACAGGATATTCGTAAAATGGGTGGTTTACGCAAGAAAATTCCCTTTACTTTTGCATTGTTTATTATCGGAACTATAGCCATTTCGGGTATTCCGCCATTTGCCGGATTCTTCTCCAAAGAAGTCATCCTGACAGCTGCTTATGAACACGGCATGGGAATGGGAATTCTGGCCACTTTTATTTCGCTGTTGACTACCATTTATATGTTCCGACTGATTTTTGTTGTCTTTTTTAAAGCTGAAAGTAAGGAAATCAGAGCTAATCATCCTATTCACGAATCGCCAAAAGTGATGCTTTATCCAATGGCTGTACTGGCTGTTTTGTCGATAATTGCCGGATTTGTACAACTCCCGAAACTTTTTTCCGAAACACAGGGTTTTGATAATTATTTGTCACCTGTTTTTGAAAAAGCATCTAAGTTGGCCCCTGTTTCAGAACATGTATTGGATGTTCAAACCGAATGGATGATATTCAGTATCCCATTGTTATTCATTGCACTGCTGGTCTTTTTGAGTTATAAACGATTTGTGAATGAAAAAGAATTTATTGCTCCAACCGGAATTCAAAAAGTACTTTCCAATAAATTTTACGTTGATGAAATCTATGATTTTCTCATTGTGAAGCCGCTTGGATTTATATCTGTCTTTTTCCGGGGAATACTGGATCAAACGATTATCAATGGATTCGTAAATGCGGTTGGAAGTTCAACTTTATTTGCCGGAAAAAAACTTCGATTGTTACAAACCGGGAATGTCGGTTTTTATCTTATCCTGATGGTTTTCAGCATTATCGCCATTCTGTTTTTTAATATAATACTATAAATGAGATGATTATTGTACTTTTACTAATCCTGCCATTACTTGCTTCATTGCTTTTGTTTACAGGAAAACTCGGGAAACAAAGCAAAAATTTTGCTCTTGTAACGTCATTGGTAATATTTGCCATTTCGTTGGTGGCCGGATATGCTTTCACATTTGCCAATAATAAAGTTTTGTCGCTTGACCTCAATCTGAAACAACTGCTTGATATTGACATAATTTTAAAACTAGATGCTGTTTCTCTCATAATGATCATGTTGACTACCTTGTTGGTTCCTGTTATTATAGCTTCTACGGATAAAAAAGAACAACGGACTCATAATTTCTACGCGCTAATTTTGTTGATGCAAATGGCGCTGATTGGTGTGTTTACCGCTTCGGAAATGATTCTGTTTTATATTTTCTGGGAACTGGCTTTGATTCCAATTTTCTTTATCACTGCACTTTGGGGTGGAGAGAATAGAAAGAAAATCAGTGTGAAATTCCTTATTTATACGGTGGTTGGAAGTTTTGCCATGCTGATTGCCATACTTTATTTATACACACTTACTCCGGCACCTCATTCGTTCAGCTTTGAAAGTTTCTATCAGTTGAAGTTACCTTATTCAGTTCAGGTACCAGTGTTTCTGGCATTCTTTCTGGCATTTGCCATTAAAATACCGTTATTCCCATTCCATTCGTGGCAGGCCGAAACCTACAATGTTTCGCCCGTTCAGGGATCTATGTTACTGGCAGGCATTATGCTAAAAATGGGACTCTACGGGATGATACGGTTTATTCTTCCAATTTGTCCGGATGTAGTTGCCGGAGGTTCACTTATTTTCTTACCATTGATACTTTTTGGAGTCATTTATGGTGCCGTCATTGCTATTACGCAACCAAATCTAAAAAAACTGATCGCCTTTGCATCGCTTTCTCACGTTGGTATTATTGCACTTGGTTTGCTGTCGAACAATCATTATGGAATTGAAGGTGCTGTTTTGCAAATGTTTTCGCACGGTGTAAATGTAGTCGGATTTTTCCTGTGCTATTACATGATCGTGAAACGAACGAATACGGATAAAATCAGTGATTTGGGTGGAATTGCCAGTGCTGCTCCAAAATTTGCCACTATTTTTCTGATTATTGTATTGGCCAATGTAGCTCTGCCATTAACGAATAGTTTCGTAGGTGAATTCCTGATTTTGTTAGGTGTTTTTCAATTTAATAAACTGATTGCCATTATTGCCGGACTAACTATTATTTTGGGAGCAGTTTATATGCTGAAAATGTATCAGAAAATAATGTATGGTGAGAAAAGTGTCGCAACTGAAAGTTTTTCCGATTTGACAACCGGTGAGATTTTGCTCTTTGTTCCCATCATTGTATCAATATTTTTAGTGGGTATTTTCCCGTCGTTTATATTGCAATTGTTAGCCCCATGATTTTCTCCTTTCGGTCGATAACCGTGGGTTCTCCCAAAGGAGATTTAAAGAGCTTAATGAAGAAATAAAATAAATTATAAAGTTAAATAAACTCAGTCTTCAGTCCTCCCCGGGGGATTCAGAGGGCATTTAATAAATATCTATGTACGCCATAATAACCATTTCGATTGTTGCTATTATTGTTCTGTTTTTTGGTGCTATCCAGAAAAAAAGGCCACTTTTACCCATTGTATATGTTGGACTTACGCTGGCCTTTATTCTCAATTTACTTGAGTGGAACAAATCCATACATTATTACAACGAAATGTATATTGCCGACAATTTTAGTATTGCATTCAATGCTGTATTGATATTCACCACTTTGTTGGTTTTTATTTTTGCACCGGTTTACTATAAACCGGTAAAACGACCGCTCGAAGACATTTATGCCCTTATTCTTTTCGCATTAGTTGGGAGTTTGACGATGACAGGCTTTGGCAATTTGTTGATGTTATTTGTTGGAATTGAAACACTTTCGTTGTCACTTTACATATTGGCCGGAAGTAAGAAGTTTGATCCGAATTCCAACGAAGCTGCTATGAAATACTTTCTTACCGGTTCGTTTGCTTCGGGATTTCTTCTGTTTGGTATCGCTTTGCTATACGGTGCCAGTGGGAGTCTGAATCTGGAAGAAATAAAACAATATGTCATTTTACATCAGCATAATATGCCCGGCATGTTGAATATAGGTTTGTTGCTGGTAGCCATTGGTATGACTTTTAAAATTGGCGCTGCACCCTTTCATTTTTGGGCACCGGACGTATACGAAGGCTCACCAACACTGATCACCACTTTTATGGCAACAGTGGGGAAAGTAGCTGCAATAGCTGCATTTTTCCGTTTGATGAATTCGAGTTTTGGAGAAGTTGAATCCATTTGGAAAATTACATTGACTATTTTTGCCATTGCCACTATTTTGATTGGAAATCTTTCCGCTTTTTATCAGGATAATGTAAAACGTATGTTTGCCTATTCGGGAATTGCCCATGCCGGTTATATGCTTATTGCCATCATTGCTTTGAAACAGGATGCCGCAGGTGTATTGCTGCTTTATTCTATTTCGTACACCATAGCCACTATCACTGCTTTTGCCGTACTTATTCTGGTACGCGAGGAAACCGGTACATTTTCTATCAAAGCTTTCAACGGGCTCGCGAAACACAATCCAACCGAGGCCTTTGCCATGACCATTGCCATGCTTTCGTTGGCAGGCATTCCACCATTGGTTGGTTTTGCTGCTAAATATAATTTGTTTATTTCAGCTATTGAACAAGGGAACCTGCTTTTGGTCATAGTGGCTATCGTTGGTTCTATGATTAGTGTTTATTTTTACATTCGCCCGATTGTAGCCATGTATGCCAATCAACCATCAGCAACTTCGGCTATTGATTCGAGTAGCAACTATAAAAAGCAGATTATTCTTGCAGCTGTTTTAATGATTTTATTGGGATTAATTCCGGGAGTGATTATCAATCTGATTTAAATTGGGATGTGTTTTTAAATGAATTATGCTTGAGGAAAAAATAATAACGTACTCATAAAATCGGGTTTATACCGACCCAAGTCCAACCTCACCCCAACCCTTACCAACAGGTTAGAGTTATTTGGGAATGGAATATATATTGAAATTTATCAAAAAATGAACGTAATCAAATTATTATTAGCTCTTTTGATTTTTCAGTTTGTAAATACAAATTCTTTTGGTCAGACTTCGAAGAAATGGGGTGATCAAAATGATGGTACCTACTGTAATCCTGTTCTTCCATCCGATTATAGTGATATTGATGCTATACGAGTGGATTCGGACTATTATGCCATTTCCTCTACTTTCCAGTATTCTCCCGGAGTAATAATTCTTCACTCCAAAGATCTTGTTAACTGGGAGATTTTAAGCCATGTTGTAAATAATGTAACTGTTATGGGACCTGATTACAATTGGGACAAAATGAACCGTTACGGACACGGAGTGTGGGCAGGTTCCATTCGATATTACAAAGGTAAGTTCTGGGTTTATTTTGGTACACCCGATGATGGCTATTTTATGAGTTCTGCAACTAATCCAGCGGGTCCCTGGGAGCCACTTATCTCATTCTGGAAAGTCACCGGTTGGGACGATTGTTGTAGCTTTTGCGATGACGACGGGCAATTATACTTTATTGCTACCAATTATGCCGACAATTATAAGATTCATTTATTCAAAATGGCTGCCGATGGGAAAAGCCTTGATTTAACTTCAGATGTTGTTATTCATCAGTCGACCGGAAGCGAAGCAAACAAGCTTTACAAAATAAATGGCTGGTACTACCATTTTTTTAGTGAAGTAAAATCGGAAGGGCGTGTAATGATGATGGAACGTTCGCAGAATATATATGGTCCTTACACAGAAATAAAGCAACTCATTCATGTCAATGTATCCGGGCTAAACGACCGTGAACCTAATCAGGGAGGATTGATTCAGCTTCCTGATAGTACTTGGCAGTTTTTCACCCATCACGGTTCCGGGGCCTGGGAAGGACGGACAGCGAGTTTACTGCCCGTTACCTGGATTGACGGATGGCCAATTGTTGGAAACGTTGGTACTGATGGCATTGGAATAATGATGTGGTCAGGAAAGATGCCTCTTAAAAGCAATAAAAGTTGTTATATTCATACGAATGATGAATTTGAAAAATCAACCGTGGAAGTACAATGGGAATGGAACTACCAGCCGCGTGCCGATAAGTGGTCACTCGCAGAGCGTCCCGGATTCTTAAGGCTAAAGGCTTTTCAGCCTGTTTCAGGAAGCAGTGGGCTTATTTTCCGTGTAGGAAATACCATTACCCAACGAAGTATGAAAACAAGTATGTGTGAGACTGTTGCTAAAATACATATTGGCAAAATGACCGATGGACAAGTTGCGGGTATTTGCCATTATGCTAACACTTATGCTACTTTTGGAGTAAAACAGATTTCAGGAATTCGCTATATTACATACGACAATAACGGGACTGAGACAGTTGGCAAAGCAATTAGTGATACGATTATATATTTAAAATCAACCTGGGGACTTGACGGAAACAACCAGTATTCATACAGTGTGGATGATAGTACTTTTATTCCGTTCGGCAATACATATGCACTGACCTGGGGAAATTATCGTGGAGATAGGATTGGTATATTTACATATAATCAATCAGCCGAAAACGGATATATTGATGTTGATTGGTTTCACTATGATTATAATGCCAAGCCGCCTGTGGTGCAACCCATACAACCGGTGAATCCCGGTACTGCCAACCTAACTCATCAATGGATGTTCAACGATGGTACGGCAAATGATTTAGTTGGCTCTGCCAATGGCATATTAAGGGGTGGAGCTACTATTGTAAATAATGCATTAAAAACGGATGCCGCCGGTCAATACCTTGAACTTCCGGCAAGCCAATTGGGAATTACAACCTATACAACACTTTCGATGGAAGCATGGTTTACATCCAAAACCGGAACAAATACCGGAAATACCATGCTCTGTTATTTTGGTAACACATTAAATGGCATGGGGTCAAACGGATGTTTCCTGTCGGTGGCAAGGGCCGATAATGTAAGCCGGGCATCCATATCTTGCGGAAATACTACTGCTCCCTGGAATGCGGAAAATTATGTAAACTCGGTTGAAATGGACGATGGCCTTTTACATCAGGTGGTAAGTATAATTACGTCAAATGACATTTCATATTATGTTGATGGAGTTAAAGCTGGCTCATCAAGTATGAATAGTGGAAACAGTCTGGCCAACCTAATCCTTAATTATGCGTATTTGGGCAAAAGTGGTTACAATAGCGATCCTACATGGTTGGGTTTAATTGATAAATTTAGTTTATACAACAAAGCTTTGACTGAAGGTGAAGTACTGTATCTTTACCAAAACAGGAATGGAACAAACACTGACAGTAAGGAATCAAAACAAAATAGCATTAGCATCTATCCTAATCCGGCACATAATTATATCTATTTTCAATCCGATAAAGTTATTTCCAATGGTGAGTTTCGAATTACAAATATTGCAGGACAAGTAATTTACACACAAACATTATCATATACCACGAATGGCAAGGTTAATATTTCTACCTATCCTTCCGGATTATATGTGGTAAATATTAACTCTAATGAATTGAACCAAACGGTGCTAATAGAAAAAATGAATATCTGATTTACCACCTGTCATTCCTAATTTATAAAAACAAATTAAACAAATAAATAGTGCTGACTGTTGGGTAGGATGTGTCGTTCCACCCTTTTTAATATTAAACTACCTTGATTATCAGCCTGACTGTCAGATTTATCTGCCATTGGTCATAGTGGCTATCGTTGGTTCTATGATTAGTGTTTATTTTTACATTCGTCCGATTGTGGCCATGTATGCCAATCAACCATCAGCAACTTCGGCTATTGATTCGAGCAGCAACTATAAAAAGCAGATTATTCTTGCGGCTGTTTTAATGATTTTGTTGGGATTAATTCCGGGAGTGATTATCAATCTGATTTAAATTGCTACTATTTTTAGACTAAGCTGATTTTAAAAGATTTAATAAGTATGGTGGGTTTTATACTCACCATTTTTTATTGGCTAATACTGTCATATATGAATAATTGGTATAACTTTCCGGTTGAAAGTTGTATCTTTGTTGGCAAAAAAAGCAGAACCTGTGTTTTTAAATTAAAGCTTTCGAAATGAGAAAATATGCTTTCCTTTTATTTAGCATTGTATTTCTATTTCAATGTAATTCAGTACTATCTGCTACTGAACCTTTCCGATTTGCTCTTTTTACCGATTTGCATCTCAACGCAAATAATCCTACTCCGGCCGAAGACCTTCTAAATGCTGTCAATGAAGTTAATTCAATTAAAGGAATTGATTTTGTACTCGTTTCGGGTGATATATCCGAAAGTGGTGATAGCATCTCATTAAGCAATGCAAAAAAGATCTTCGATAAACTTCAGATTCCTTATTATATTACAGCCGGTAACCACGAAACAAAATGGAGTGAATCGGGTGCTACAGATTTCGCTCACATATTTGGCAATGATAAATTTGTTTTTACGCATAATGGGTGTGAATTTATCGGATTTACAACCGGACCGATTATAAAAATGGGCGATGGGCATATCGCACCGCAGGATATCGATTGGGTTCAGTCGGAATTAGATAAAACCGGAAGCAGCATGCCCGTTTTTATGATTACCCATTATCCGTTGTTAAAAGGTGATGTGGATAACTGGTATGAAATGACTGATGTTATTCGGAAGTATAATGTGCAAGCCGTTTTGGGTGGTCATTATCACCGGAATATGGTTTTGAATTACGATGAAATTCCCGGCATTGTCAATCGTTCAACTTTGAGAGCCACTGATTCGGTTGGAGGATATTCCATTTATTCTATTTCCGACTCCATTCGGGTATATGAAAAGAAAATTGGACAAGAACCAAAATTATGGCTCACGTTGGCTTTTGAAACCAAAAAATACGATCGACCCGATAATGCCTTAAAACCCTCGTTCGAAGTTAATAACATAAATAAAAATGTAAAGGAAATTTGGATGATAAATTCGCGTGTTGGTCTGTATTGTACACCGGCTGTTGCGAATAATATGGTTTTCTATGGCGATGATTTGGGATATATGAATGCCGTTTCATTACAAAACGGAAAGAATAGTTGGAAATTTAAAACCGGAAACCGCATAATTTCTTCACCTGCAGTAGCTTCCGATCGGGTTGTTTTTGGATCGACCGATGGTTCCATTTATTGCCTAAAGGCTTCATCGGGAGAATTAATTTGGAAATTTAAAACTGCCAAAGCCGTAATGGGAAATCCGTTACTGAAAAATGATACGGTTTTTATCGGGGGTAGTGATGGAAATTTCAGAGCTATTAGCTTAAAAGATGGTTCTCAACTATGGAAATTTTCAGGACTCAGGGGTTATGTGGAAACGAAACCGGTTTATGCTCAAAACAAACTTTATTTTGGAGCATGGGATAGTAACTTTTATGCTTTAAATGCTACCGATGGCAGTCTGGTATGGAAATGGAATAATGGAAACCCCGGAATGCATTATTCTCCCGCGGCTGTTTTGCCGGTATATTCTCACGCTAAAATATTTATTACGGCGCCCGATCGGTTTTGGACCGCTCTTGATGCTGAAACCGGCAAAGTAATCTGGCGGACAAATTTGCATGAAGTACGCGAGACGGAGGGAATATCGGAAGATGGTAATGTTGTTTACAGCCGTTGTCTGAACGATAGTGTGGTGGCGCTGGATACCCGGACAAATTCTCTCAAACTGATTTGGAAAACAGATGCCGGTTATGGTTACGACCACAACCCAAGTATGTTGGTTGAACGGGCTGGTATCATAGTTTTTGGAACAAAAAACGGCTTATTACATGGTATTGATGCTAAAACAGGTGCTGTAATGTGGCGTCATAAAATAGGAAATTCAATCATTAATACAGTGAATATAATTTCAAGAAATGAATGTGTATTGACTACATCGGAAGGTATAATTGCAAAAATAAAATATTGAGCAGTTTTATATAGTGATAATAAAATTAAAAATTAAAATGAATTATTTAAGAATGGAATTATGAGTAGTTTTATTGAAATGTCGAAAGAACAGGAAATCGTTGAAACAAAACGTTTCTTTGTAAATGTTTATGGCTGGATGTCACTGGCATTAATTATTACTGGTTTAATGGCTTATAAAACGGCTGCAACACCCGAAATTACTAATTTTATTTTTGGTCAGCAATATGTTTTTATGGGATTGTTGATCTCTGAATTGGTTTTGGTAGGTATATTGGTCGGAGTAATTAAAAAAATGTCAGCAATGACGGCCACCATTATATTTATTTTATATTCCTTACTGAATGGTCTCACAATGTCTTGCATATTTTTTGCTTTCACAACCGAATCAATTGCATCCGTATTTTTTATAAGCGCCGGAACATTTGCAGCAATGAGTGCTTACGGATTTTTTACTAAAAAAGACCTTACCGAAATGGGAAATATCCTTATCATGGCATTATTTGGCTTAATTATAGCTTCTGTTGTCAATATGTTTCTCAAGAGCGAAATGCTCTATTGGATTTCTTCGTATGCTGGTGTTTTGATTTTCGTCGGGTTGATAGCCTATGATACACAAAAACTAAAAAAACTCAATATCATTGGGAACGAAGGAAGCGAAGAAGATAAAAAAGAAGCCATAATCGGCGCCTTGACGCTTTATCTCGATTTCATTAACCTGTTTCTTTTTCTCTTGCGGATTTTTGGAAGAAGAAGATAGTATTTCAATTAACTGATAGCTGAATATATGAAACTTACCGAAATAGCCCGCTTAATCGGTGCTAACAATAAAAAACAACCAGACGCTGATATAAATTGGTTATTGACCGATAGTCGTTCGTTGTCATTTCCATTCGAGAGTTTGTTTTTTGCCATTAAAACTAGCCGAAACGACGGTCATAACTATGTTTCGGAACTATACCAACAAAATCTTCGTTTTTTTGTCGTGAGTGAAATGCGTCCGGAGTTTGACAAATTGCCCGATGCCGTTTTTCTGCAGGTAAGTGATGCATTGAAAGCATTGCAATTGCTGGCCGCAAAGCATCGTTCATCATTCAAAATTCCTGTAATCGGCATCACCGGTAGCAATGGAAAAACAGTGGTAAAAGAATGGCTGTTTCAGTTGCTACACACCGATTATAATATTATTCGTTCGCCTCGTAGTTACAATTCACAAATAGGAGTTCCGCTGTCGGTATGGGCCATGAGTGCGACTACTGAATTGGGAATTTTCGAAGCCGGTATTTCCGAACCTCACGAAATGGAACGCTTACAACCTATCATTCAACCAACTATTGGTATTTTTACCAACTTAGGTGACGCACATCAGGAAAATTTCTCGGGTTTAAAGCAGAAATGCGAAGAAAAACTGCAATTGTTTAAACAAACCGAGGAATTAATTTATTGTTCTGATAATAAATTAGTTGAAATAGCGATTGCTCAATCGGATTTCAAAGGAAAATTGTTTGCGTGGGGAAAAGGAGAGCGAGCAAGGATGCGGATTTTGAGGGTTGAAAAGAAACCGGCATCTACACAAGTTGCACTTAAATTTGAAGAAGTAGAAAGTCAGATAACTATACCTTTTACTGACGAAGCATCCGTGGAAAACACCTTACAATGTGTGGCTGTGATGTTATTGTTTGGCTATAAGATGGACGAAATTGCGAAACGGGTTCTTCAGCTCGAAGCCGTGGCCATGCGTATGGAAGTAAAAGAAGGAATACGCGATTGCCTGATTATCAACGATAGTTACAATTCCGATTTGAATTCGCTGGGTATCGCACTCGATTTTCTGAACCAGCAAGCTACCGCTAAAAGCTTATCGAAAACGCTTATTTTGTCTGATATTCTGCAAAGCGGATACTCACCGGTTGAATTATATAAAACGGTTGCCGAACTGTTGAAAAATAAAAATATTCAACGTATTATCGGTATTGGAACTGAAATTTCATCCCAGTCTGATGCATTTCAATTGAATGAAAAGTATTTTTTTCAAACGACTGAAGATTTTCTGAAATCGAAGTTTATACGTGATTTTCAAAAGGAAATAATTCTTTTGAAGGGTTCCCGCAAATATCATTTCGAAGATATTTCGGAAAAACTAGAGTTGATTGCGCATGAAACCATTCTGGAAGTAAATTTAAACGCGTTGGTGGATAATTTGAATTATTTTCGCTCTAAACTTCGTCCTGAAACCAAAATGATGTGCATGGTAAAAGCTTTTGCATACGGAAGTGGTTCGGTGGAAGTAGCCCGAACGTTGCAACATCATCAGGTGGAATACCTGGCTGTGGCAGTTGCCGACGAAGGAGCTGAATTGCGACGCGAAGGTATTCGTATCCCCATCGTGGTGATGAACCCCGAGAAGGGCAGTTTCGGAATGATTTTCGACAACAAACTGGAACCCGAAATATACAGTTTCCGTTTGCTTGATGCATTTATTGCTGCTGCCGGAAAGCTTGGAATTGTTGATTATCCCATTCATATTAAAATAGATAGCGGTATGCACCGGTTAGGTTTTGAACCACTGGAAATGGAACAGCTACTCACAAAACTGAAAAGCCAGAATCAGGTGAAAGTCCGTTCGGTCTTTTCTCATTTGTCGGGCTCCGATGAAGCAAAGTTCGACGCTTTTACACGGCAACAGATATCAACATTCAATAATTGTGCTGATCAATTTTCAACTACTTTTTCTCACCATATAATGCGTCATATACTTAATTCAGCCGGCATCGAACGATTCCCTGAATTCCAGTTCGATATGGTACGGTTGGGCATTGGTCATTACGGTATCAGTTCGTTGCCCGAAGCAAACCTGAAGCAGGTTTGTGCCTTGAAAACCATAATTTTACAGATAAAAAATGTGAAAGCCGGCGAAACAGTCGGATACAGCCGTAAAGGAATTGTGAATACAGATAAACGCATTGCCGTTATTCCGATAGGATATGCAGACGGTTTCGATCGTAAATTGGGAAATGGAGTAGGAGAGGTGCTTATCAACGGTCAGCGCGCCAAAGTGATTGGAAATGTATGCATGGATCTGGTGATGATTGATGTGACCAATTTGGAAGCGAAAGAAGGTGATCAGGTGGAAATATTTGGAGATCATCTTACCATTTCCGAAGTTGCAGGATGGTTGAAAACAATTCCATATGAAGTACTTACAAGTGTTTCGAGACGTGTAAAGAGGGTTTATTTTCAGGAATGACCCCCAACCCCATAAAGGGGACTAAAAATCACTTTCGAAAAATAATAATTCAAAATATTACAAATTATAATTCCCCCTATGGGGGATTAAAGGGGCTTATGGTACTCATTCAAATTCAACAAATAAAAACAGCACAAATTCTCTTGTTATCTGCATCAACTCTGGCAACCCAACTTCAGAAATCATGTACTGTTTTGAGTTTTGTAGATGCAGATGATCTAATAATTGAACGGGAAAAAGAACTGGAATCTTTTTTGACTACAAACCATTTAACGGAAATAAAAATCGTTGTTTGCAGCATTAAAACCAATACTTTATATTCTGTCTGCGAAAAGTTGGATGCCTTATTCCTGTTTATTCAACTGCCGGAAACCGGTTCTAAATCTATTCGAACAGCATTAAGTGCCTGTCGTGATTTGCGTATACCTTATGTGCTTTATAAAGATACATTTACATCACTCGATTTGAAGAAAGTAATTCTTCCCATTGGATTTTTGGAAGAAGAAATGGAAAAAGCTCAATTTGCAGCTGCTTTCGGACGGTTTTGTAACTCGGAGGTTAAAATGCTGTTAGCCAACGATTACGGATCAAAGGCGGCTGCCAATGCCGATAAAATGAAATCGTTATTTGATAAATTCAACTTCGGTTATACGCTTGATAAAGCAACCCGTGACAGTTTTAAAGTGGAAGTTGAAGCCATTCAGGTTGCAGAGAATGAACAGGCCGGAATTATCATTGTATCCGCTTCGCGCGATTATGGCTTGGACGATATACTTTTTGGACCGAAAGAATATCATGTTGTGAAAAAATCACCTGTTCCTGTTTTGTTGGTCAATCCGCGTGGTGATTTGTATTCATTGTGTGATTGATTTTTGTTGAATACAAATCTTTACATTTGCTTAATCTAATTCAAAAAATGGAAAATGAGATTCAGAACTAAATTAAGAACATTGATTTTCAAGGAATTATTTATTCCCTTGATGGCAATATTTTCTATTTTTATTATTGGGTTTTTAGGTTTAATTTTTATTGAACATTTATCGCCGCTTCAATCGATTTATATGCTGGTCATTACATTGGCTACAATTGGTTATGGCGATGTTGTGCCGGTAACACCGGCTGGAAAAATTTTCACCATCAGTTTAATTATTGCAGCTTTTACCGTCGGATTATATGCCGTTGGAAAAATATCAACCTTCTTCGCCGAAGGAGAATTATCAACATTATTAAAACAAAGAAAAATGGATAAGACTTTAGACAAAATGAAAAACCATTACATAGTTTGTGGATATGGGAAAACCGGGAAACATGTGCTGGAAGATTTACTAAAAAAAGGTCTGGAAGTAGTTATAATTGAAAGTAATTCCGAACGAAATGAAAAGTTAAAGGAATTGTACAGCGATAAGTACATTCATTTGGATGCCGATGCCACCGACGATGCCGTATTGATTCGGGCAGGAATAAAAAAAGCCAGATTTATAATTTCTGTTCTTTCAACTGATGCTGAAAATCTTTTTGTGACCTTGAGTGCCAAAGATTTGAATAAGGATATTAAAGTCATAACACGGGTCGCCGAAACAAATTCATCCGAAAAATTCAAAAAGGCAGGTGCTGATTTTATTGTATCACCCATCGAAATTGCGACTGATCGAATCATTTCTATAGCCACAACCAGTACCGATTTTTATAGTTTTGTAGAATTTGGTGGTAAAGAAGAAATGAAAGAATATCAGTTTGGACTGGTTGAGATTAAAGAAGACAGTGATCTGATAAATAAAACCTATCGGGAAGCCAATATACCCAATCGCACGAATCTGGTTGTTATAGGATTCTATTCATCCATGAGTGAGCTACAGGTAAACCCCAAAGCCGACAATCTAATTCAACTGGGTGATAAACTACTGGTATTTGGTAATGTAGAACAGATTGAGAAATTGAAAAAAATTGCATTAAATCAGTAGTCTGGAACAGACTTACCATATTCACTCACTTTTTATTTTGGGTAAGTTATAGTTTAGTCCATTTTCCCTACTTCCTGCAGTTTATCTTGTAACTTAGTTGTAACTGGAGCAAATGATGTTAAACTGTCTCCATTTTGTTATGCACTTTAGATTAGAAATTCTCATGTTTCAACAACAAAATCTGTTCTGATGGTTCAAATCCTACTCCATTAGAATTAATTATTTGATTCACTTTTCTGTCAAACTCTAAACCTTACGTTTAGGTCATAGTAAACTCTTCGCAAATAAAAAAAACATTTCCCAACTTCATTTTATTACAAAAAAAACGAGAAATTTTCATTGATTTATTCAATTGAGAATGAAATTCTTATTTTTATGTTCGGAAGATTAACGAACGATTGATTTTCTTTTTGTGATAAAAAAGAATTGAAATTTAAATCCAAACGAACTGTTTCTCTCGTCTAACTGATAAAATAAATATCGATTAACAATGTAATAATTGAGGATTGTAATCGTCATATAAAGAAAAACAATAAAATTTTAAATGAAAATGAAGCCGAAATTTTTAAATTATCTATTAATCATCAGTTTTTCAATGATTTCAATTTTTGTATCTGCTGAAGTAATAAACGTTACTGTAAAAGGGACGGTTATTGATGAAAATAACAAACCTGTAGAATTTGCAACGGCAACTTTGATCAGTCCGAAGACTAAAAAAATAATTAAGGGTGAAGTTTGTAATGCTCAGGGTGAATTCGAAATCAGCAAGGTTTCTAAAGGTGAATATATTCTTTCGGTAAGTATGTTGGGGTACGATCGTCTGGAAACT
Organism: Paludibacter sp. UBA6032; assembly: GCA_002427885.1. Taxonomy (GTDB): domain Bacteria; phylum Bacteroidota; class Bacteroidia; order Bacteroidales; family Paludibacteraceae; genus Paludibacter. The sequence goes on along the minus strand of DIZI01000005.1, from coordinate 108,802 downwards.
GAAAATATAGTTGTTGACGGTAAAAAGCCGGTTATTGAAAGAAATGTTATTTTACGCGAAAATGCAAAAATGCTTAAGGATGTCGTGATTACTGCCAAAAAGCAATTTATTGAGCAAACCGTTGATAAAATGGTGATTAATCCGGAGGCTTCTATAACATCGGCTTCGGAAAATGTATATGAAATACTTCGAAAACTTCCCGGGGTAACCATTGATAATAACGATAATATCAGTTTAAAAGGATTACAGGGTGTAAAAGTACTTATCGACGATAAACCAACCTATGTTTCCGGAACACAACTGGCTTCTATGCTTAAAGGTATGCAGGGTAAAAACGTTGACAAAATCGAAATTATCGAGAATCCATCAGCCCGTTACGATGCTGAAGGCAATTCAGGCATAATCAATATTAAAACGAAACACACCAAAGCACCCGGCTTTAACGGAAATGTAAATGCAGGTGCTAATTATGCGGCCAAATTAGGTTGGAATGGTGGTCTGGATTTAAATATGAATTATGGGAAATTAAATCTGTACGGAAATTATTCAAATTATAATTGGGCCGGCTGGAATACAATGGATGCTTCCCGCAGATTTACGAGTACAGCATTGGAAGGTGCATATCAATTGATATATAACAAAGGCGATTACAGTGGGACTTCGCATAATTATAAAATGGGTGCCGATTATTTTATCGCTAAAAATCATGTGTTGAGTGTAATGTTCAGAGGCAATAACGGACACAATAATAATCTTGATAATAGTACGACCAGTTTTACCGATAAGTACAGAAATGTTGATTCAGTGCTTTTTACTGCTGCCAATCAAAATAATAAATGGACAAATCAAACCTATAATATCAATTACAAATGGGATATTGACACAACCGGTCAATCACTTTCAGTGGACATAGATTATGCACATTTCGGATTTGAAAGTCCGAATAATCAATCGGGTTATTTTCAGGATGCAAATGGAATTGATTTAAATCATGATATAATTGTAGCCACGGAGCAGGGTAATAATATAAATATATACACTGCCAAACTCGATTATGTCTTACCAATGGGAAAAAATTTCAATTTTGAATCGGGACTTAAAACCAGTTTTGTAAATACCGATAGCAGAATAGATATGACCGGGTTTTTGACTCAGAATGATCATTTTGTGTACGATGAAAATATTCAGGCGGCTTATGTCAATGGACGGGCTCAGTTTGATAAAACAACCGTTCAACTTGGTTTACGCCTCGAAAATACGATTTCGAAAGGTACCTCCTTAGTCACTAATGAAGTGAATGATACAAGCTATTTAAAATTGTTTCCTTCGTTTTTTGTTCAGCAAAAACTAAATGAATCAAACAATGTGAACTTTAAATACAGCTACAGAATCGGTCGTCCGGGTTATCATATGCTGAATCCATTTAAATGGATGGTAGATCCTTACACCTACAATGTAGGTAATCCATACCTGGAACCTCAGTTTACGCACTCCTTAGGCTTATCGCATAACTATAAAGGTGCATTAATCACGAGTTTGGGTTTTAATTACACCAAAGGTCTTTTTACAGAGATTATTCGTCAGGATGATGCTTCGAAAACAGTTTATCAGACAAACGAAAATCTGAGTAACTCAATTGACTGTAATCTCTCGGAAACTTTTCAGTTTCAACCGTTCAAATGGTGGCAACTGAACGGAACAATAACCGGAATGTACAAAGAATTGCAGATGAATGAAAATGTAAATTCGAAACTCAGTCGTTACAGCTTTAACGGAAATATTAGCAATAACTTTACGTTGCCATACAAATTGCAAATGGAATTAAGCGGACGTTATTCTTCATCTCAACTGGTAAGTAACATCATTGTTCGTCCCCGATATTCCATAGACTTTGGTTTACAAAGAAACATTCTGAAAGATCAGGGCTCGATAAAATTAGCAATTAACGATATTTTTAATACTTCCAATGGTAGTGCCTATGCAAAATATGACAATGTGGATATTGATGTGATTAATAGATGGAATTCCCGGAGAGTCAGTTTGTCGTTCAATTTCCGTTTCGGCAAAGATAATTTTAAAACCCGCTCAAATCGTTCAACTTCGTCGAGTGAAGAACAAAACAGAAGTTCAAAATAAGCCTAAAAAATAACTTCACTCTCGTATTCAGATAGTTCCCGTGGTGCGGGAGTAAAGCAAATACAACAACGTACGAAGAAACTGTGAGCCGGAATCTGAAGTTTTTCTTCGCTAATTTCTTGGAACAGCCATTGCCAATACCAGCATATCGGAGAAATCAACCACCACACTTAAACTTAATACAGATCCCAATGCAGTAATTATTATAAAGAGAATTTGGTACAAGCGTGGGCATAAATCCTGTTGCCAAAATGTTTTTTTGCAATAATCACCGACTAAAAAGTCAAAACTCTTTACTCCATAGTACGACCATGAAATAATAGTTGTATCAACCATACAATAATAAACGGTACTTTTGTCCCGAACTCAAATCCCATGGCCTGAAACGGATTCCAAAACGATATCCGATCCATGAACGCTAACAAGGGTTTGAATAGACTATTCATTGAATCGGATAAACTGTTGGTAGAGCTTTGTGCCCAAACCGGAATTGTAAGAAAAGAAAGCAGGCTAAATATTTATGTTTTCTTCATTTTGAAATAATTTTTGCCTATAAATCATACTTTTACATCTGAATATAGGTAATGTAACTATATTTCTTTTGAATATTACAAATTAAAATAGCACAGGTTAGTAAATGAAATTTCGGATTTCAGTAGCTCATTACTTTTTTGCTTTTTTCTCTCTTTTTTCCGCTTTTTTCTCCTTTGCTGTTTTCAAAGGTTCTTTCTTCTCGGCTTTCTTCGTGTCTAAACTTTTTGACATAATGGTAGTTTTTAGTAATTGGTAAAATAATTATTAAGAGTCGCTTGTTCAAAAATAAATAATCGGTACAAAAAAATAGTTATTGATTATAACCGGTTGAATTTTTAGTTAAACGAAACCTGGTACTTAATTTTAAGAGTACAAATCTACAAATATATATGAAATCCGTACCTTTTTTCAACAGTATTTTTATTGTAAATCAGATAATACTTGAAACTTTAAAAGTTTCAGCCCGGTGTTCATAAAATTAATCGTGAAGAAATAATTTTAAATTCGTTTTATATTTGCTCCCAACGCATTCAACCGTTTATCAATATCCTGATAACCACGGTCAATTTGGTCAATATTATGAATAGTACTGGTTCCTTCAGCACAAAGAGCAGCTATAAGTAATGCTATTCCTGCACGTATATCGGGTGAGCTCATGGTTGATGCACGTAAGTGAAGTTGATTTCCCTGGCCAATGACAGTGGCACGATGTGGATCACAAAGAATGATTTGTGCTCCCATATCGATCAGCTTATCTACAAAAAACAGACGACTTTCAAACATCTTTTGGTGAATAAGTACGCTTCCTTTTGCTTTAGCCGCTACAACCAGCAAAACACTGAGCAGGTCGGGAGTAAGACCCGGCCAGGGTGCATCGGCAATGGTCATAATAGAACCGTCTATAAATGATTCGATGGTGTACGAATCTTGTTGTGGAATATAAATGTCGTCACCTATCTGATCCAGCTGAATTCCCAACCGGCGGAAGCTATCGGGAATCATTCCCAACTCATCCCAGGCTACATTTTTTATTGTAATTTCGGAAGCGGTCATAGCTGCCATTCCAATAAAACTGCCTACTTCAATCATATCCGGGAGAATACGATGGTAGCAACCATTCAGGGTTTTTACACCTTCAATAGTCAGCAAATTAGATCCAACACCCGAAATTTTTGCTCCCATGACATTCAACATCCGGCAAAGTTGTTGAACATAAGGTTCGCAGGCTGCATTATAAATAGTAGTAGTTCCTTCGGCTAAGACAGCGGCCATAACTATATTGGCAGTTCCGGTTACTGATGCTTCGTCCAACAGCATATAACATCCTGTCAGTTTTTTTGCTTCAATTTCATACCGTTTTAAACCGGCATCGTAATGAAAATCAGCACCAAGTTTCTGTATTCCGACAAAATGAGTATCCAGGCGTCGCCGACCTATTTTATCACCTCCCGGTTTCGGGATGATGGCTTTACCAAAACGGGCTACCAGTGGACCGACTATCATTACCGAACCTCGTAGTGAGGCACTTTTTCGATAAAAATCGTCCGTTTGAAGGTAATCCATGTTGATATCTTTGGCATTAAACATATAGCTGTGATGGCTTTCATGTTTCACCACAACACCCATATCAGCTAAAAGACTAATCAGGTTATTTACATCTAAAATATCGGGAATGTTACTTATCGTAACATTTTCGGGAGTGAGAAGCACAGCACATATCACCTGCAATGCTTCATTTTTAGCCCCTTGAGGCGTTATTGAGCCGGAAAGACGACGGCCACCTTCTATCTGAAATGAGGACATATGTATTTGAATTCAAATGTCTAAAGTCATTAAATATTTGACTTTGGACCTGTTTTATTCATTCGTGGATTTCCTTTTTGTTCTTTCTTTTTGTTCTTTTTATTGAACAATACATCTTTAGACTCTACCAGCTTGAAAAAATCTTCTGAAATATCAAGTTTGCCTTTCGAAAGTTCACGTAAGTCGTCGAATATTTTACGGTCGTCAACTACTTCTTTGTTCCAGGTAAGGAAACATTTCTTCATTTGATTGGCAATAAGCCTGATAAGTTCATTTTTTTCTTCACCATCTTCGTATTCGGCTACTTTCTCAATCATTTCTTCGAGAGTTCGACCATAATGTTGGTAACGTATCCGGGATTTTTTATAAGGAATCGATTCAGGGCGTGTATAGAGGTTTTCGGCAAGCAAAATTTCGTAAGGAAAATCAATATCCAGTTTGAAATCAGACATAATAGCCACGTGGTCCCAGAGTTTATGCTTAAAATCATTCACGTCGCGCAAGTATGGAAAAAGGTTCCCCATAATGTTGATAATTGTTTGCACACAGCGGGTACGCTCTTCGCGATCCTCAATAGTTTGAGCAAAAGCAACTAACTGTTGTATGTTTCGCCCGTATTCGGGCATAATTAATTTTCCTTCTAAGGTTGGATATTCCATTTTCTTATTAATAAATATGATATGATACAAAAGTAGTTATTTTTTCTCACAAATAGCTTCTCAGACATTAGAATTTTTATATTTTGAAGATATTTGGCAACGATATGGATTAGCCTATTAGCTTATTTATAAACGGTGTAGAACAAATCAGAGACAGAGCCTCTATAGCTTCTGTCTCTGATTAATGGCTAATTTTATTAATTTATTTCTTTGAAAAATGATTTTATTCCACTTCCTTTACCAAATAAATCAGAGTAGGGTAGTGATCGCTGTAACCGTTGGTCCATACTCCACCGGAATGAGTTCTCCATGGTGTACCCTTGTATTTGCCTTCCTGCTGAGTAAGGAAAGGTTTATTAAAAACTTCTGCTTTCCAAAGGTGTAATTTATTTTTATCACCTTTTGCCAATTCGGACGAAATAATTATTTGGTCGAACAGGTTCCACCGATCGTTATATGCCAACGAACCAACGTTATTATCCAACGTTTTCCACAATGTATTATACAGATCACCCTCTTTTACATCGCTTAGTTCTTTTTTAGCTCCCAGCACTTTGGCACAACTCTCATTTGACGGATCATCATTCAGGTCACCCATAATTATAATTTTGGCTTTCGGGTCGACACGGAACAAAGAATCTGCAATGGAACGGGTTAAACCGGCTGCAGCAATCCTGTTTGGTTGTGAAACATCTTCCCCTCCATAACGTGATGGCCAGTGATTAACAATAACATGTACTTTTTCGCCTTGCAGATAACCGCTTACCATCAATTGATCCCGGGTCAGGAAATTTGGATTTGCAGTATGTAAACGGTATGATTTACTGTTTGTAACAATAAATAGTTTCGGGTTATATAGTAACCCAACATCAACCCCGCGACGATCGGGACTATCATAATGTACTATTTCGTAGGAACGGTTTGCTAATGCCGGCTGCTTAATCAAATCTTCCAGTACTCCACGGTTTTCAATTTCTGATACACCAATAAATGCCACACCAACAGGTGAATAATCCAACCCTATTTGAGAAATGGCATAAGACATATGTTGAATCTTTGCATTGTATTTTTGAGAATTCCACTTGTTTGGACCTTCGGGAGTATATTCTTCATCATTTACATTTTCGTTATTGATGGTGTCGAATAAATTTTCGAGGTTATAAAATGCCACACAACTAAGTTTTACTTTTACTTTATCAGTCGAATTTTTCGTGGCTGAATTTTGGGCAATCCCCGAAAAAATAAAAATAAACGAGAATGCAAAAGCCAAATGAATTGAAAACTTGTTTTTCATGCTGGTTATTAAAATTTGGAATATTTATATTCGATAGTGGCGACAAAAGTGAGAAAAAAAAATGAAAGTAAAAAGCATTATTGAAATTATTATATGATTTTGAAATCATCTGATATTAAAATTGTAATACAAACTTTAGGCTAACTCAAGATTATACTTTATTGTAACAAAATTGATTTGTATATTTTAAATAACACATAACCATCAGATTGTAACTTGATTCGTCGACTCTCATTTACTTCGTTACCGATGCATCGAATTAAGAAAATATGTAATAAAAATAAAATGATATACAACTATATGAAAATCAGTTTGAATTGAAATTCGGTAAGAAATGAAACTATAAATATAGTTATTTTCGGGATGAAAGATTGAATGTGTAATAATTTATTCTTGAATATTTATGTGATATTTGGGAAAAAGATTGTAAATTGCGCCCCCTTTTAATGTAGGATAAAAGAAAATAAAAAAATACTGCAAATAAATATTAAATAATTAAGAAACTATCGTATGAGAAAACTATCTCTGATGCTTTTTGTATCGTTTTTTACTTCATTCTCACTTTTGGCGCAAACCTCTGCCAGAGGAGTAGTGAAAGATAATGGAACCGGAAATCCACTTCCCGGAGTAAAAATCACATTATTACAACAAAATATTTCCACACAGACAAATGCTGAAGGAGAGTTTACCTTAAGTCTTTTGGTTGCCGGAGATGAAGAAATCAGTATCTCGCGCGATGGATATTTTACTCAAATTAAACTGATAAATTTAAAGAAAGATAATGTTAATAATTTGGGAGTATATTCCTTGAAAGCCGATGTACAGGAAGAAGTGAAGGAAGACATGATTCTGCAGCTCAGTGAATCGCAAATGAGCGATGATGAAGGGAAAGCAACACAAACCGCTTCGGCTTCTTTATCTTCAAAGGGAGATGTATATGCTTCTCAGGCCAGTTTTTCCTTCAGTCCGGTGCGTTTCCGTACCCGTGGATATGATCAGGATTTTGAGTCTACCTATATAAATGGAGTACATTTTAACGGTCTTGAACGAGGTGGCTTTAATTATTCAATGCTGGGTGGTTTAAATGATGCCATGCGTAATAAGGATATAGTAAACGGCCTTGAAGCAAATTCATTTAGTTATGGCAATCTTGGAAGTAATACAAATATAAATGCGAATGCAACTGCCTTCGCAACCGGTAGTAAAGCCAGTTTGGCTTATACAAATCGTGCCTACAAATTAAGAGGACAATATACCTATGCTACGGGGCTTATGCCGAATGGCTGGGCTTTTGCCGGATCGGCAGTTGTACGTTGGGCCGACGAAGGAATTGTTGAAGGAACTTTTTATAACTCGGCAGGCTACTTCTTTTCAGCTGAAAAAGTGTTCAATAAAAAACACAGCCTGTCAATCATAACTTTTGGTGCACCTACACAACGTGCTCAACAGGGAGGCGTAACACAGGAAGTTTATGACTTAGCCGGTTCCATCTATTATAATCCGTATTGGGGTTATCAGGATGGAAAAAAACGTAACTCAAGGGTTGTAAAGAGTTTTGATCCGACAGTAGTTTTATCGCACGATTTTAAAATTGATGAAAAACAACGCTTACGTACCGGTATTGCCTACCATTACAGTTTATACAGTAATTCAGCTATTGGATTTTACAATGCTCCTGATCCTCGTCCGGATTACTATCGTTATTTACCAAGTTTTCAAACCAATGCCTATTTAAAAGATCAGATTGCACAGATGTGGGAAAACAACGATAATGTTTCTCAGGTCAATTGGGCCTCTTTATATCAGGCCAATTACAGGAACAATGCGGTTGATCCTACCGGAAGTGCAAAATATGTGGTAGAACGTCGCCATAATGACTTGATGGAAACAACCCTTAATTCAACTTATGTGAATCAGATTAAGAAAGAATTGAAACTGACTGCCGGAGTTGAAGCAAAATATGCTAAAGGAATGCATTATAAAACGATGGAAGACCTTTTAAGTGGAAAGCAATGGATAGATATAGACCAATTCTCGGAACGTGACTTTCCAAATTCTGACATAATACAAAATGATCTCCGTAATCCGAATGCCGTGATTAAAACCGGTGATGTCTTTGGTTATAATTACGATATGAATATTCTCCATGGTGCGGCATATATACAAAACGAATGGATTTTACCCCAATTGGATATTTTCTATGCAGGGAAAGTAACATATACCCAATTTTCCCGTTTTGGTCATATGGAGAATGGCAGGGCAACAGCCATAAACGAAATATCTTATGGTCAGGGAAAAACATGGTTCTTTACTGATCCATCGTTTAAAGCAGGAGCTACTTATAAGATTGATGGACGTAATCGTTTAATTTTAAATGCTATTGCCGAAACAAGAGCTCCTTTGGCAAATAATTCGTATATATCTGAACGAATTAAAGATACACGCATACCTAATTTGCAAAGCGAAAAAATTCTGTCTTACGATTTAACATATGCTTTCACTTTTCCATCTGTACGGGGAAGAATCAGTGGATTCCGAACTCATATATTAGGAAGCTCCGATATGTTGGGATACTATGATGATGAATACAGAACTTTTATCAATCATATCTTGACTAAGTCAGATAAAATTCATCAAGGTATCGAAGCCGGTCTTTCGGTTAAATTAAATAGTAGTTTTTCAATTTCAATGGCCGGTACGTATGCAGACTACCATTATACCAATAATGCTTATGGAATTAAGAGTCCTGAAAACGGAGCCTTTGCCGATTTGAAAGACACAGTTATGACAAACGGATTGAAAGTTTCAAATGGTCCTCAATTAGCTGCCAATATAACGTTGGATTATTTCAATTCCAAAATGTGGTTTGCTGATATTACACTGAATTATTTTGATAATAATTACCTTGACTTTGCTCCAAATCGTTTTACAAAGGGCAATATCGCAAAATATACAACAAATGAAATGGTTAGTATTTTGGGTACACAAGAAAAACTGAAAGGTGGCTTTATGTTGGATGCTTCGTTGGGGAAAGTGATTTATTTGAAAAACCGTCGTTCGTTGAACTTTAACCTGAGTGTTAGTAATATATTGAATAATACGAAGATGATTACCGGTGGATACCAGCAAGCCCGTTTGCCATTATTAGATGGAGCTATAGATCCGGCAAGCCTTAATAGATTCCCCTCAAAATATTATTACGCCTGGGGATTCAACCTGTTCTTTAATGTTGGATATAAGTTTTAATTTAGTTTCAGAAAGTAACGAATATATAATCAGATAATTAAACAGAAATGAAAAATAAGAAAATAACCGGTGCTTTTATTGCACTTGTAGCTTTGTTGAGTGGTTGTGCGCAAACAGAATTTGATCCTATTTCGCCCGACTTACTGATGGGTGAAAAATGGGTAACAACTTATACCATTGGCCAATTACAAACAGACTTTTTGAAATCATCCGGATTGTTTGTTGCCGATTCAATCGGATCGCCAAACAATATTATTATCAATGGTATTGTTACTTCATCTGATAATGAAGGAAATGTTTACAAATATATCGTGGTGCAGGAAGAAGGTGCAAATGGAGGTGCTATGAAAATCTCTATTGATGCAGGTAGTATATCCGGTATATATCCTTTGGGTCAACGTATCTCAGTACGTTGTAACGACTTATTTATCGGAAAATATGCACAAGGTCCGCAAATGGGTGTCTATTATTATAATACGGCAAAAAGTCGGGTTGAACCCGGTCGTATACCAAAATTAATTTCTGATACACATATTTCAGCCTATGGATTACCTGATCCTGCAGCAGTTATTGCAGATACCATGACCATTGCACAAATTAAAGCAGCCGGAATGTCCATCACCAATAAACTGGTTTGTATCAAAAATGCCTTTTTTACAGGAAAAGGAGCTAATTTTGGAGTTCCGTCTAATATATCTGCAACTGAACAAATTTTTGCCCCTTCAACCAATGGAATCGGTTACCCGCAATCCCGCGAAATACAGGATGGTAGTGGAGCTTCGGTTTTTGTTTCAACCAGTGAATACGCAAAATTTGCCTCCAAAAAATTACCATCTTCAACCTATAAAGGAAATATAACCGCCATAGTAGGTTGGTATAACGATAAAGATGCGGTAGTTTCATCTTCGAAAATATATCATCAACTCACACTTCGTTCTCTCGATGACCTTGGAAAAGGTTTTGAAGGCTATTTAGCAGAATAAAAAATTAAAAACAATCAATAAAATTTTTAGATTATGAAAAGAACAAAAATTTGGCTATTAATGCTGTTTGCAGTTACACTGGCACTGACTTCATGTACAAATGCTAAAGATCCGGAACCGGATCCTAACACAAAACCCGATTCAACTGTTGTTGGTGATGGCACCAAAGCAAAACCATTCTCAGTTGCAGAGGTAATTACAATGAATCCTCAAAGTACCACTGTAGCTGTTCAAACAGGTATATGGATGAGTGGATACATGGTTGGTTTCTACAATGGAACACCTAGCCCTTCTATACTCGAAACTGCTGCACCATTTACTGATGATGTGAATGTAATGTTAGCTGTAGATTCAACTGAAACAGATATGGCAAAATGTGTTTGTGTGCAATTGCCTGCCGGTGCTGTACGAACTGCATTGGGATTGAAAACAACACCTTTAAATAAAGGTAAGAAAATCTTAGTTCATGGTGATATTATGAAATATAACTTATTGCCGGGGATTAAAAATACTGATGCATATTGGTTTGTAGCTGCTAACACAGGTATTGAACCTCCTACTGCAGGAAGTTTTAATGTTCCTGAGATGACTATAACCGATTTGAGAGCGGAATGGACAGGTACTATGAAAACTCTTACCGATCAAAAGAAAATTGTTGGTGTTGTTGTAACTGACCTTGTTGGGGGTAATAGTGGTTCATTGAAAAACCTGACTATTGCTTCGCTTGATAATTCAGCCGGTATAATGGTAAGGTTGGTAGCAAATAATACTTACAATTTAGGGGATAAAATTGAAATTTCACTTGAAGGACTTGAATTAAATCAATATGGTTTGGCTATTCAATTGAATAATGTTCCTAATGCCAGTACTCAGAAAATTGGAACTGCCACCATTACTCCAAAAGTCACTACCATTGCAAATGTAATTGCTAATTATGCAAGCCTCGAATCTACTGTGGTTACTTTGACCGGAACAATAACTTCTCCAAACGGAAATTGGGGAAGTACAACAGCCAATCAGAATAATACTCTGACGAGTGGTACTAATCAATTGACTCTTTATGTTGCTAAATATGCAACATTTGTTTCAACAGCTGTTCCAACAGGTGAAAAATCTGTTACAGGTATTGTAGGACAGTATTCAACTGCAACTGCTGCCACCTATCAGTTAATCGTACGTAATTTGGATGATGTAAAATAATATCCTTAGTTCTCTAACCATTATTTAAAGCGACTATCTTCATTTATGGAGTTTAGTCGCTTTATTTTTATTGTAATCATCCGGTTTGAAAAAAAAACTCCCGTACATTTTTGTTCGGGAGTTTTTATGATATTTCTTCGAGTCTTATAGCTGCAATCCGGCAATACTCTTCGTTCAGTTCATACCCGATATAGTTTCGATTCAACATCTTACAGGCAACAGCCGTACTTCCTGAGCCCATAAACGGATCGAGAACCAGGTCATTTTCATTGGAACTTATTTCAATAAAAGGGATGCATACTTTAAGCGGTTTCTGTGTCTTGTGCTTGGTGCGTTCTTTTCCCATACAGATAGGACTTTGGATAAAATTATGCATGTCGTTCACCGGTTTGTGGTTCCAGGTACAGGGAGTTCCTTTTGAGAAATGAACCAGCATTTCCATGCTGTTGGCATACATTTTACGGGTGTAAATAGCCGGGAAAGGATTCGTTTTATGCCAGTGAATGACTTTACGAAACTGGAACCCGACCCGTTCGACCATACGGTTTAAATAAGAAACATAATCATCGCCACACCATAAATAACCACTTGCTCCCGGTTTACATACCCTGAAACATTCTGTCAAAACATCTTCGAGGAATTGTAGAAATTCTTCTTCCGATTTAAACCCATCGAAATCAAATTCTGTAACTACATCTTTGTGATTTTTTAATCCCTGAATATTTTTAGCACGGTATTGATAGTAGGGCGGATCGGTAAAAACCAGATCAACACATGCATCAGGAAGCAATTTTAAGCCTTCGAGACAAGATTGGTGATGTATGATGTTGATATCCATATTGGTTTTTTAGAAGATTGATTGAAACAATTATAAACTACTAACAATAAACTACTAACTATTCTTTCATTCCGCCGAAATACCGGTCCAGCAAATTCTTAGCGGCAACAAACGAGCTTATTTCGTTTGACAGAACTTTCCTTTCGCTTTCCATCAGTTGTTTCTGAATATCAGAGTCCTGATAAAATTTCCCTTTCAGTTGTTCGTTAATCGTTTCATACATCCAGTATTTCGATTGTGAATTCCGCTTACTTTCAAAGAAGTTATTTGCTTTTACAAAAGCAATATAGCGTTCCACCATATTCCAAATTTCTTCAATTCCTGTTTTCTCGATGGATGAACAGGTTAATGCTTCGGATGTCCAACCCGATTCGGGCATGGGGAAAAGATGCATGGCATTCTCATATTGCGATTTGGCAACTTTTGCTTTTTCGACATTCGATCCATCGCATTTATTAATGGCAATACCATCGGCCATTTCCATGATACCCCGTTTGATGCCCTGTAATTCATCACCTGCACCTGCCAATTGAAGCAAAAGGAAAAAATCAACCATGGAATGCACTGCCGTTTCGGACTGGCCAACGCCTACCGTTTCCACAAAGATAGTATCAAAGCCGGCAGCTTCACAAAGAATGATACTTTCGCGTGTTTTGCGGGCAACTCCACCCAGCGAACCGGAAGATGGTGAGGGACGGATAAATGCATTTCTGGCGACGGAAAGGTCTTCCATTCGCGTTTTATCACCTAAGATACTTCCTTTGGAACGCTCACTGCTTGGGTCGATGGCCAACACGGCAAGTTTATGCCCTTTATTCACCAGATTCATTCCCAACGCTTCAATAAATGTGCTTTTACCTGCACCCGGAACACCCGTTATTCCCAGTCGTACTGACTTTCCGGCATAGGGGAGACATCTTTCAATAACTTCCTGTGCTATCAGTTGGTGGTTTGGAAGCGAGCTTTCAACCAGTGTTACAGCCTGACTCAACATGGTGATATTACCCGATAAAATCCCTTCGACAAATTCCGATGCCGAGTATTTCACCCGTTTTACAGTCACTCTTTTATATGGATTTATCGTTGGGGCATCCGGTACTCCTTCATTAACGCTAAGTCCTTTGTAAGCAGGATCATTCTCGGGGTGAATATTCTTTTTATTATTCATAAGACAAATTGATTCTCTGGTTATAATTGGAATTTTACAGGACAAAGGTAATCGATTCAAACTTAAATAAGAAAATTAAAGCCAAGATGATGCTACTTATCCTGGCTTTAAAAAAGATTTTTCTAATGAAATTATACTTTCGTAATACAGCGTTTTATTTCTGTATTTTCCAGCTTAATACTAAAATCATAAACGTGTTATCGGGATCATTGGTCTGGATGGTAATTGTTTTTTTATAATCACCTTCAGCTAAATTTTTCGTATTTAATTCCATCACTATTTCAGCACTTTTACCGCTTGCAACCGAAATTTTGGTTTGACGGGCAGTAAGCTCTTTGTTATTGTTTATAATACGACGAATTTCCAGCGAATTTTGACCAACATTATTTACTTTGAATTTTACAAGCCGTTTTGCCCCAGCCTTTAATGTCCCTACATTGGCTGATTTCGCAGGTATTTCCATAATAGGAGCTTTCCTTCTTTGATCCAGAGTCATTTTACTGAAATCTTCAATGACATTGCCATAAACGGAAATTTTATATTCGTCGGAGTATTTCTTTTGACCATTCAGAATGATATACATATCATCTGAAACGGGACCCCATTGAGCATAATTTTTCGAGTTGAATGATATCGTAATTTTACCTTCTTCATTTGGTTTCAAGGTTTCAGGCTGAACGGTTGCCGTTAAATAAGTTGGCAAACTTTCAATTGTAGGTTTTATCGGAGCCTTGGTTGAGTTCATAATTTCCAACGTACGGGTCTGGATGGTTCCCTTCGCTAAATTATTAAACTGTACCACTTTATTTTTAGCCAAAAGCCCATCCATGTTTACAGGATATCCGGCATTTACACTTGATTGTTTGGGATTAACCTCCCCCTTAATAATTAGCACTTGTTCTTCGGTAGCATTACTGTAAACAGTAATTGTTTTCGTAAACGTACCCGGACGGCCAGCAGGATTATAGGTTACTGTTATAGATCCTTTCCCTCCCGGTTCAATAGGTTCTTTTGTCCAGGTTGGTGTTGTACATCCGCATGAAGCCTGAACGCGATTCATAACGAGTGGAGAATTACCTACATTTTTAAAGTCAAAAACGTGTGTAATTTTACCGTCATCTTCATTTACTTTCCCGAAATTATACTCTTTTTCATTGAAACTTATAACCGCTTTTTGCGACATGGCAGTCAATGCAAATGCTAAGAATACAAGCATTATGCTGTATTTTTTCATATACTGTTTTAATTTAAAACTTTCCTAACTGAATACCAGACAAAAAATTAATGTCTGGAATACGACCTTTTCCGGTTATCAGGTGTTTATTCTTGAATAGATTTTAAATTAGTGTTTATTCATTACCGGCGATACTGGTGCTGATGCTGTTGGTACTGTCGGTTTGGGAATAACTTCACCCTTGATAATTAAAACTTTTTGTTCAATCGAATCATTGCTGTATACTGTGATCGTCTTGGTGAATGCACCCGGTCTGTTTAACGGATTATAAGTAACGGTAATTTCTCCTTTTTTACCTGCTTCAACCGGTTCTTTTGTATACGAAGGTGTGGTACATCCACAGGATGCCTGAACTCTGTTAATTACCAAAGTGGCTTTGCCTGTATTTGTAAAACCAAAAATAAAGGTTGCAGGTCCATCACTTTCGTTTATTTTACCGAAATCATGGCTGGTTACTTTAAAATTAATAACAGGTTTTTGTGCCATAGCAGTCAATGATAACACCAGGCATACGAGTAAGAAGCTGTACTTTTTCATTTGAATAATATTTTATTTGTTAAACTGTAATTTTAAACTTTACGAATAAAGTCTTGCAAAAGTATTAAAAAATGTGGTTCATGATTCCAGATGAATAATAATATCTGTTTAAATTTAGTTAAAGTGGCTCAAATTTGTGGATTCTTGGCTTTAATAAAACATTTTTTGGTGTAGTTAGTAAAAGATATTTGCTGTTAGTAGTGTAACTTTGAATACCCTGTAAAAATAACTACCTTTGTAATCTCAAATCATTCATTATACGATGAAATCTCAAATACAAAAGCTTACGACGCAAAATACCGGATATGTCAGCGGTTGTTACCGTCATATTCACGCGCATCCCGAACTTTCATTTCAGGAATTTGAAACAGCCCGTTTCGTACAAAATGAACTGACTGAAATGGGCATTCCCTTTAAAGCCGGAATTGGCGGACAGGGAATTCTGGGTAGAATTGAAGGGCGAAATCCGAACAAAAAGGTGATAGCCTTACGGGCGGATATGGATGCTTTACCGGTTTGCGAAGCCGTGGATATTCCGTGGAAATCGACCAACGAAAATGTTATGCATGCTTGCGGACATGACGCTCATACTGCCTGTTTATTGGGAGCAGCAAAGATACTGAATGAACTTAAAAATGAATTTGAAGGAACGGTATTGCTTATTTTTCAACCCGGGGAAGAAAAAGCTCCCGGTGGCGCCTCGTTAATGCTTGAAGATGGACTTTTCGACGAAATTGAACCCGAAATCATATTGGCTCAACATGTATCAGTCGATTATCCGACAGGCACATTGGGATTTTTGCCGGGAATGATTATGGCTTCAGCCGATGAAATCTATGTGAAAATACACGGAAAAGGCGGACACGGGGCTTTACCGCATTTGTTGAACGATACAGTATTGGCTGCTTCACAAACCATAGTTTCCCTGCAACAGGTGCGGAGCAGATTATGTCATCCGCTTACACCCATGGTGCTTACTTTTGGAAAATTCATTGCCGACGGGGCTACAAATGTAATCCCGGGTGAGGTACAGCTTTCCGGTACTTTTCGTACGGTTGACGAACAATGGCGGGAAGAAGCAAAAAAACATATCCGCCGCATTATCAACGAAACCTGTGCTGCATACGGATGTACGGCGGAAATCAATATCCCCGATGGTTACCCTTGTGTGGTAAACGATAATGCCGTTACCCAAAAGGCAAAAGAATATGCAACCGAATGGCTTGGAGAAGAAAAAATCAAAGCATTGGAAATGCGGATGACATCGGAAGATTTTGCATTTTTTACTCAGAAATATCCCTGTACATTTTATCGTTTTGGTGTGAAAGGCACTGTAAATGCCAATACAGGAGGTTTACACAGTTCAACCTTTCGAATTGATGAAAAAGCGTTGGAAACAGGTACAGGTGGAATGGTTTGGTTGGCATGGAAATTCTTAAACCCCTAACCCCTAAAGGGGAATTAATTACTTTCGTATCTTTTTTTTAATAATTGGAATTTAAAAACAACGAACTAGTTGAAACTATATAATGTCGAATTTTAAATACGACATTATATAGTTCCTACTACTTAAACTTCCTTTTCTTACTCCCTCCACGATAGCTATCGGGATCGGGGTTAGGGGGTCTCTTCCTTTTCAAGTTCATAATGATACACCCCGGTATACAATGTCTCTTTAATTTTTTCGAAATGTGTATTCCCAAAATGAACGTCGTTGCACATGATTAATTCAGGCAGAAAGAATTCGCTTTTTTCGTCATAGGGTGGTTGGGCATAATTATGCGATAAAACCGTATAACCGTGTTGCTCATAAAACCTGATGCGCTGGATGGCTACCGTATTGTTTGGCATTTCCACTTCTAAAATGATAGGTAAGTTTGATTTCTTTTTGAAAATCTCCATGGCTTCTGAGCCCAACTTCTGATTTCGTAAGGTTGGACTAATAGCGAGATGTTCAATATAGGAAAATCGTTCGAAGGACCAGTAATTAAAAAAACCGACAAATTCTTCATCCTTCAATAGCACATTGGGATTGAAGCGCTTCTCATACAGTACTTCGTGTTCCAACCCCGCCCAGTTGCGTCGCTCGTTGCGGGGGAAAGTGATGGTATACAAGTTGAAAAGCTTGCTGAACAGCGGATCCGATACATCATTAATTCTAAGAAAATTAAGCATATTCCCGATTTTTATTTGAAATTAGAAATCAAATATTCAGTATCTATTTTCTCTAACAAAAATACCGTAAAAAAGTTCAAAATAAGCATTGTTTCCATTGCTCTTCTATTGCCAAACGGTAAAAAAATGAGTACTTTTGCACTCGAATTGGAGAATCAAGAATCAAACTAATTTTTATACTAACTAAATAACAAAAGTATGATTTATTCGCACGAAGTAGAACACATGTGTGTTGTTAAAAAAGGTCCGAATCACGGACCTGCACCCATACCTGAAGAGGGCAGATGGGTAAAATCGAAACAAATTTCCGACATTTCGGGCCTGACTCACGGTGTGGGTTGGTGTGCTCCTCAACAAGGTGCCTGTAAACTCACGTTAAACGTGAAGGAAGGTATTATCGAAGAAGCATTGGTTGAAACGATCGGTTGCTCGGGTATGACTCATTCAGCTGCCATGGCTGCCGAGATTCTTACCGGTAAAACAATTCTGGAAGCGCTGAACACCGACCTGGTATGTGATGCCATCAACGTGGCTATGCGTGAATTGTTTCTTCAAATTGTTTACGGTCGTACACAATCGGCTTTCTCTGAAGGTGGTCTGCCTATCGGTGCTGGTTTGGAAGATTTGGGAAAAGGCTTGCGCTCGCAGGTTGGAACAACGTTCAGCACCAACAAAAAAGGTGTTCGTTACCTGGAATTAGCCGAGGGTTATATCAGCCGCATGGCATTGGACGAAGATGGTGAAGCTTGCGGATATGAATTCGTACGTGTAGGACCTATGTTGGACTTAGTGAAAAAAGGAGTAGATGCAAATGAAGCGTTGAAAAAATCCACCAGTACTTACGGTCGTTTTGCGAATGCTGCAAAATATATCGATCCGAGACAAGAATAGAATCCAATTCATAATTCACAATTCATAATTCATAATTATGGGACAGGACAATACGGTCGTTGTAAAAAGCAAAGCGTTTGCAATAAGAATTATTCGTTTGTATCAGTTCCTGCAAAACGAAAAGAAAGAATTTACGCTATCCAAACAACTTCTCCGCAGTGGAACAAGTATTGGTGCCAATGTAAAAGAGGCGATCAGAGGATTTAGTAAAAAAGACTTTCGTTTTAAATTAGGCATTGCCCTTAAAGAGGCAAGCGAAACGGAATACTGGCTCGAATTACTTTTTGAAACAGATTACATTTCTGAAAAACAGTTTCAGAACATCGAAGAAGATTGCATTGAATTAATCAAAATTCTGACTGCAATTTTAAATTCAAGTAAAAACGACGATAAAGATTCCGAAATAAACTGATTTTATTATGAATTATGCATTAAATATTATGATTTAATTATGCATTATGAATTATTAATTATCAATTAAAAAAAAATATTATGCCACTATTTGAAAGTTACGACCGTCGTATAGACAAAGTCAATGCGGCTCTTAATACATACGGTATCAAAGATATCGACGAAGCGAAAGCAATTTGCGACGCTAAAAACATAGATCCTTACAAAATTTGTGAAGGTATTCAAAACATCGCGTTCGAAAACGCAAAATGGGCTTATGTGGTAGGTTCAGCCATTGCCATCAAAAAAGGTTGTAAAGATGCAGCTTCAGCTGCCGAGGCAATCGGTATCGGCTTACAATCATTCTGTATCCCGGGTTCAGTAGCTGAAGACCGTAAAGTTGGTTTAGGTCACGGAAACTTAGCTGCCATGTTACTTCGCAACGAAACCAAATGTTTCGCTTTCCTTGCCGGACACGAATCGTTTGCAGCTGCCGAAGGTGCTATTGGTATTGCTTTATCGGCCAACAAAGTTCGTCAGGAACCTTTACGTGTTATCCTGAACGGATTGGGTAAAGATGCAGCCATGATCATTTCACGTATCAACGGTTTTACTTATGTACAAACCGAATTTGATTACTATACAAGTGAATTGAAAGTGGTTCGTACCAAGGCTTATTCCGACGGTCCGCGTGCTGCAGTGAAATGCTACGGTGCCGATGATGTTCGCGAAGGTGTGGCTATTATGGCTTCCGAAGGCGTTGACGTATCGATTACCGGTAACTCAACCAACCCGACCCGTTTCCAACACCCTGTTGCCGGTACCTACAAAAAAGAATGTATCGAACAAGGCAAAAAATACTTCTCTGTTGCTTCGGGTGGTGGTACAGGACGTACATTGCATCCTGACAACATGGGTGCAGGTCCTGCTTCTTACGGTATGACCGACACCATGGGCCGTATGCACGGAGATGCTCAGTTCGCAGGTTCTTCATCCGTTCCCGCTCACGTGGAAATGATGGGATTCCTGGGTATGGGTAACAATCCAATGGTTGGAGCAACCGTACAGGTAGCTGTAGCTATTGAAATGGCTAAATAAGGTTTAGACATTAGAAACAGACCAGATTTTGACAAAAATTGGTAACTCCCCGATAGGCTTTTGCGTATCGGGGAGTTTTTTTGTAAAGCAGAAAAGATAAATTTGAATAATACATCAACTATTTCAAAAAACAAATTGTTTCATATGCAGAGATTATCTAAACAAGATGTCAAACCCTTTAATTTTTAAAAATTATGAAGTTATTTAAATTATTGGATCAGTTGGAAAAAAGTTTCACAAGTGGTCGTAAATTTTATAACCGTTCAACCTGGACAGGATTAAAAACTACTTACAATAGGAATCAACAACAAAAATTTGGAGTACATACACTCAACATGATGGTCCTTCACGAACGAAACGGCAGCAGGGGCGAAGGAATCGGGATGGGACGCCGCAATAAACCAACAAAAACGATCTAATTTTTTTTAATAGAATAGATATTGAAACTCTCCGGTACAGGTATGTATCGGGGAGTTTTTTAGTAGAAAATCTCTGCCTGTTTAAAATTAAATTAATAAAGCCAATAAACAATCTTCATTATTAGTTATATTTGCAAACAGAAAATATCGATCTCTGTTTCTTTAAATCGACAAAAATATGGAAGCAACAAACCCTCATCATTCAACTTTACTAAACGATTTATCGCCTTATATTTACGGAACCACACGCTTGGGTCATGATGCCATTCCCTTTGCCGACCGGGTGAAAACTGCACATGCTGCCATGGAAACCGGCGTTTGGTTTCATGCCAGCAACCAGTATAACAGCGCACACAGCGTGTTGCGTGCAGCCTTTGATGAGGATAGAACGAAGGTTCCCAAACTAATCGTTAAACTGCAGGGTGATTCGATGCGCGAGTTAGGTGACGATTTACATAATAATCTGGAAGCACTTGGATTGGAAAACATGGAGATCGGCCAACTTTGTTTGGGTACCGGAGCTCTGGCGAGGGACTTTGCCAGGGGCGGGGAATGTTATCAGGAATTTCTAAAGATAAAAGCCGAAGGGCTGGTAAACCGCTTCGTGCTGGAAGTTTTTCCATGGACATCGGAAACGGCACTCCAGGCTTTAAAAGGAGGTTATCCACAAGATATTGTGGATGGCTATATTTATTACCTTAATCCGCTGCAACGTTTTGTGAGCAACGAGCTTTGGGAGTTACTGAACGAGCAAAACCAGCCTCAGATAGCCTTGCGAACTGTGGCAGGTGGTCCTGTTCATCGCCTCCGCGATGTGCCCGGTGCGGCATGGAAACCTTATATTCAACAACGGGCTGTGGAAATAGCACCCATTTTCGAACGCTCCGGCGTGGAAAACTGGACAGATTTCTGCCTGCGTTTCGCCTTTAGTTTCGAAAACATTCGTGCCTCGGTTGGAGCAACCGCAAGTATCGATAATCTGCAGGACTTCATGTATTATTCCAAAGAGATAGTGCCTTTGCCTGAAGGTATAATTGAAGAAATTGGTGCTTTACAACAATATTGGTCGGATCAAACGGATATGAAAGCTGAACTTTGGTCGATGTAAATAGTTGATATTACGTTTACAATAAAAATAATGTTTGGATTTTTCAACTAAATCCGCGAAACAACTCCTATGATAAAAGAATATTTAAACCAACCATATCCGCTCTCGGTCAGCAAATGGAAATTAATTATTTCCATCAGTTTGTTCATAGGGTTGTTTATGATTATTTTCCAACCTTTTGGGTTTTCAGGTTATATAGGACCTTACAAAACCCTTCTGGGAATGGGATATGGTTTAGTTACGTTCTTCGTTCTTATTTTCGATCTGTATTTTTTTCAATATTTATTTAAAAAGCAATTCGATAACAGATACTGGAAGGTTTGGAAACAACTTGCTTGGTTGTTTATAATCATCTTCAGTATCGGGTTGGGAAATTTTCTCTACACCTCGGTTTTAAACTCAGCATGGAGTTTAAGGTTTTTTTTGTTTTTTCAGTTATATACACTCATGGTAGGTATTATTCCCATTGTTGTGTTAACCGTGATTCAACAGAATCTGATGTTATCTCAAAACTTAAAATCAGCACAGGAATTCAATAACAGTATTCATCAGAAAACCGAAGTTTCCGGAAAAGAAACGGTTTGCTTGATTGCAGATAATGAAAAGGACCGGGTGGAACTGGACTTGTCATCCATTTTATATATTGAATCTTCCGGGAATTACATAGAAATATATTTTTTGAACGGCCAACTGGTTAAAAGTACCCTCCTGCGTTCAACCTTAAAACGTACCGAAATCCAACTCGAAGAATTTCCTTCAATGCAGAAATGCCATCGGGCGTTTTTGGTCAATATCAATAATATTATTCAGGTAAAGGGGAATTCGCAGGGACTAAAGCTGGTATTGAAAAACACCGAAACCGAGATTCCCGTGTCCCGGAATTTCGCCAAAAACCTCAAAGATCAGCTTAACCCCAACGTCTAAAGCTATCTTTTATCCCAAAATAAAAGTCATTCGTCACAGACTTTGCCATTTATCACAAATACTCTCCAAATATCCCATATATTTTTTTGTCTCCCGAAGTTGAAATAGTTTTGCAGTGTAATTCACAGGATTACAAATAGTATAAACTTTTAAACTTCAAAAAAAATGAAAAAACATTGGATTCTTTTAGTTGCTGCAGCTCTGCTTGTTATTGGAGCTATTGTTGTTATTATGCATGGTAATCAAATTAGTATTGGTAATTTTAATTTTAATTATTTTTCATCGGGCGATTATGCCCTGGGTGTATTTGCTGCTGGAACATTTTCCATCGGCATCTTTTCAGCCGGTATCTTTTCTGTCGGTATTTTTTCGATTGGAATTTTCAATGTAGCCTTGTATTCTGTTGGCCTCTTTATGCTAGCCTGGAAAAAGAAACTGCCTTTCATATTCAGAAATGGATCTGAAAAATAAGGAAAAAATGATTCCGGTTCAGGTAAAAGTCTAAATGAAACTCCCCTCAATTTTTATTACGGGGAGTTCTTTTTTCGTCTACCTCATTTATGGTACAAAAAATACATGTTCAACGGTATTTCATGGCGGGTAAAAGCACCGTATTTTTGCATATACAAAATCAAAACAAAAACGTTATGAAAACGAATGCTCTTTGCCCCATATCCGATAAAAAAATAAATGAACGTGTAGCCCGTCTGAACGGGTTCTTCGTTCTGTTATTGGTCTCTTCCTTTATTGTATTTCCAAATTTATTTGTTGTCGGTTTTATGATAATCGATTTCTATTTACGTGCCAACGATCTGGCAAAATACAGCCCGGTTGCCTTGTTGTCCCGAAATATATTTAAACTACTGCCACTTGCTGTACATCCGATAAATGCCGGACCCAAAATTTTTGCCGCCCGTATCGGTTTGGTATTTAGTGTTTCCATTTTTGTGACTTATTTAGCAGGTTTTGAAACAGCTTCACTCGTAATAGCCGGTGTACTGGGTTTATGTTCATTCCTCGAATCCGTTTTCGGGTTTTGTGTAGCCTGCGAGATATACCCTTTTGTTTATAAATTTCTTTATCAACCAAAATCGGAAATTTGATTATCTAAACTTTCAAATTCTAAGTTTTCAGGCTGTTTTCATTGTGAAATGAAGGCAGCCTTTTTTGTTTTTTGTCTTTTGAATATCTGTCGTTCACACCCTCATAAATTTATACATTTCAGAATAATTATTCGGTTATTTCACTACTTTTGCTTACACTTGTTGACAAAATGCTGAATACTCCAATTTCACCATTTTCAATTATGCATTATGCATTGTGAATTATCAATTATGCATTATCAATTATGCATTATCAATTATAAATTAATCGCCATGTATCAGAATTTTAAATCGCATTTAGAAACGGAACTGACTAATATTGAACAGGCCGGTTTGTACAAAAACGAACGGATTATCGTTTCACCTCAGGGTGCCGTGATCCGGGTAGGAGATGGAAAGGAAGTGCTTAACTTTTGTGCGAATAATTATCTGGGACTGTCCAATCATCCGGCTCTGATAGAAGCTGCCAAGAAAGGCATGGATACGCATGGTTACGGTGTTTCGTCGGTGCGGTTTATTTGCGGTACGCAGGATATTCATAAGCGTTTGGAAGCTTCCATTGCTAAATTTTTTGGAACGGAAGATACCATTTTATATGCTGCCTGCTTTGATGCCAATGGAGGTGTTTTCGAACCATTACTCAACGAGGATGATGCCATTATCTCCGATTCTCTGAATCATGCATCCATTATCGACGGTGTCAGGCTTTGCAAAGCCCAGCGTTACCGTTATGCCAATGCCGATATGGACGATTTGGAAAATCAACTGAAAACGGCTCAGGCACAACGTTTCCGCCTGATAGTCACCGATGGTGTTTTTTCGATGGATGGCAATGTGGCTCCGTTGGATAAAATCTATGCGCTGGCCGAAAAATACAATGCCATGGTGATGGTGGACGAATCGCATTCGGCCGGTGTGGTGGGCAAAACGGGTAGGGGAGTTACCGAACGTTATAACCTGCGTGGAAAAATAGAAATTATTACCGGTACGCTGGGAAAAGCTTTTGGAGGCGCCATTGGTGGATTTACCACCGGTAAAAAGGAAATTATCGATTTGCTTCGTCAACGCTCAAGACCTTATTTATTTTCCAATTCCATCCCGCCCATGGTGGCAGCTGCGGGGATCCGCATGTTCGAAATGATGGACGAAACCAACGATTCACAGGATAAATTGCACGAAAACACAAGCTATTTTGTAGAGCGAATGATAAAAGCCGGATTCGATGTAAAACCTACCGAATCGGCTATTTGTGCAGTGATGCTGTACGATGCCAAACTGTCGCAGGATGTGGCAACCCTCTTACTCGACGAAGGAATTTATGTGATCGGATTTTATTTTCCGGTGGTTCCCAAAGGACAGGCCCGGATACGGGTTCAGATTTCGGCAGCACACAATCGGGAGCAGTTGGATAAATGCATTGCAGCGTTTACAAAAGTGGGGAAAGAAATGAAAGTAATAATAACCCCTAACCCCTAAAGGGGAATAAAAACCCGAGATACAATTTTGACTATTCTATTTCAAATGTAAATTATTTAAACAAAACAAACTTTGTTCCCCTTTAGGGGTTAGGGGTTTAACTGTAATTATTATGAAAGCACTCGTAAAACTTCGTCCCGAAAAAGGGATTTGGATGGAAGATATTCCGGTTCCACATATGGGAATCAACGATGTATTGATAAAAATAAAAAAAACAGCCATTTGCGGTACCGATTTGCATATATACAAATGGGACGACTGGTCGGCCCGAACCATTAAAACCCCCATGACCATTGGTCACGAATATGTGGGTGAAATAGTTGATAAAGGCCGTGGGGTGAAGAATATCCATATTGGCGACCGGGTAACAGGTGAAGGCCATATTGCCTGCGGGCATTGCCGGAATTGCCGGCGTGGAAAGTTGCATGTTTGTGAGAATTCCATTGGAGTGGGAGTAAACCGCGATGGTGCTTTTGCCGAATACCTCTCGCTTCCGGCCGAAAATGTGGTTCATTTGGATGCCCGTATTTCGGACGAAATGGCGTCCATCATGGATCCGTTCGGTAATGCCACTCATACGGCCTTATCATTTCCTTTGATTGGTGAAGATGTGCTGATTACCGGAGCCGGATTAATCGGACTGATGGCTACAGCTATTTGCCGTTTTGCCGGAGCCCGTAATATCGTAGTCAGTGACCTGAGTGAGTACCGGTTGAATATAGCCAAACAAATGGGTGCGACGCTTTGTATTAATCCACAAAAAGGGGAAACCATAGAAGGTGCTATCAAAAAGCTGAAAATGCACGGTTTCGATATCGGTTTGGAAATGTCCGGTTCGCCAATTGCGTTTGAAAGCATGATTGAAAATATGTACAAAGGTTCTAAAATTGCCTTGTTGGGGATTTTACCAAACACTACCACAGTGAAATGGGATGAAATTATTTTTAAAGCTTTGACTTTAAAAGGAATTTACGGCCGCGAAATGTGGGAAACCTGGTACCAGATGGAACAAATGCTGATTACCGGTATTGATCTTTCACCTGTGATTACCCATCGTTTTGGAATCGATGATTTTCAAAAAGGTTTTGATGTGATGGAAAGTGCCGAGTGCGGAAAAGTGATATTGAATTGGGAATAAACTGTAGAGACGCATTGAATGCGTCTCTACGCATTTTATAAATAAAAACAAAGGTCGGAATGCATCAATGCATTCCGACCTTTTTTACGAAGTTGATTATTATTTTTTCTTTATAAAACTATATTCGGTGGCTGCATTGCCTGTCTTTACCTTCAGACTGAAAAAACCTTCATTCAATTTAGAAATATTGATTTGTTGTTCAGTTCCAACCTGCGATGTCCGGCCATTTTGCATTAATTTGCCGGCAGCATCATAAATTTCATAATTACAAACACTTGCATCTTTCAAAATAATCAGGTTAGTTGCCGGATTAGGATATAACCCGTTCTGACTTCTGAGCGTTTTAATTCCGGTATTACTATTTTGTGCTACCAGAATTGAAATAACATTTGAATAAGAAGTGTTATCTGATCCGGTAACAGTGAATTTAAAGCTGCCTGGTCCTGTATATCCGCTTGCAGGAGTAAAACGAACCGTATGACCATCGGTCAACACTGTAGCAGTTCCATTTGCGTTTTCAGTTACTGCAAAAACAGGAGAGACGTTGCTAAAACCACCGGTATAATTATTTAAATCAATATCAACAGCAACATCAGGGAGTGTAGTTGTATGAATATCACCCAACCAGTTGATATAATGTTCGATCAGTGTATACCCATCCGATGCAATTTGCATGGCATCATCAGTTGCCGGATTAGAACCGGTAGCATTTTCCCAATAGTCCGGCATGCCGTCGTTATCGGTATCTTTGGCTTTTTCTCCGCTTCGAATAATTCCATAACCGTTGTTTGATAAACCTGTCTGTGTCTGGTCGGTGTACAAACCTCCCGAAGGACCGGTTGTTCCTGCAGAGTAACCCGTTGTTCCGAGTCCAAGCGTTTTTACTTGTCCGATAATCAAAGAATCCAATTGACTCATTGGTAATGTGCCTACGCTTGAAATAACGGTTCGGAATGCGGAAGGAGCATCAACGGTGGGAATAAGTGCAGTTAATGGTGACCATGCCGATGAAAGAATGGTTCCTGTTCCCGAATACCAGTATGGCGTGGTGGTGGTTCCGTTTAAAACACCGTCTTTGTTACTGTCATTGAGATTTCCCGGATAATAAATACTTTGATTGGCATCCATTTGAAACCAGGGTACATTGCTGCCGGAAGCCGGTCCCCAAACAAAATAATTATTTACAATATCATGTTTGAATGAAGTACTGGTATGTGTTGTATAACCGGCTTCATTGTTGTAATGAACATTGTTTATAAACTGATCATTGATTTTTGCCAACGGATTACGGTTGTGCGAATTGGCAAACAGGTTACGGTAAAAAGTCCATTGACTGAGAACCGATTCGCAGTGTGCACCAAACTGTTGTCCAGTGGGGTCAGCATCGATGCAATTTTGCAAAGTAATGCCTGTAACCGGATAAACCGTGTAATTATCGCTTACACCATCAATATTATTCCATGGAGCAAATTCAAAAGTACAATGATCCAAAATGGCATTACGAGCCAGGTATAAACTCAGGGCATCGTCATTGGAACTGATCGTTTCACTACCGGGAACAATACGAATATGGCGGCAAATAATGTTTTGTTGGTTAGCAAACGATATCTCACCACCTCGGAATCCGATTCCTTCACCCGGTGCGGTTTGCCCTGCAATTGTCAGGTTACTTTTACAGGAAACAGCTGTTGCCAAATTAATATAACCACTTACATCAAAAACAATAATGCGATTCGAAGAACTTACAGCATCACGGAAGGAGCCTGTACCACTATCGTTCAGGTTGGTAACATGATATACAGATCCAAAACGTCCTCCAGTAGCATGCGAACCGTAACCTACAGCACCCGGGAATGAAGGTAATGCATCAGCAGTAGGGGAAGCAATTATTTTACCTGTAATTGGTACTGAAACTAATGTTCCATCGGTTGAAGTAATAGTGAAATTATATGTTCCCGTCAAATAGGGCATTCCAGATATTGTAATGGTTTTGGCTGTATTATCTGTTGTTACTGTTATTCCGGCAGGTGAAGTTGTTGAACTTGAAGTTCCACTCCAGCCTACAGTAGCAGAAGTAGCCGAACCACCATAGTTACAACTTATATCAGTTATTTTTTGACAAAAGGCTACTGTTTGATTAGTCGTTGCAGTATCAGATGTAAGCATAACTGTTGGAGGTGGAACTACTGTAAGTGTTCCTGTTAAGGAAACACTGGATAATGTACTATCAACAGAATTTATACTCCAACCGTAATTCCCAGCTGTTGTTGGTGTTCCAGTAATGATCATTTTTTCGTTCAGAGAATCTTTAGTTACTGTTATCCCATCAGGTGCAACAGAAGAACCCGAAGTTCCTGTCCAACTAATTGCAGCATTAAATGCCGATCCTCCCCATGTATATTCAACATTGGTCATTGTACTTCCGGCAGTTACTTTCTGAATATTGGTTCCGGCAACCGATGTCAGTGAAATAAGTGGAACAGGCGTATCAACAACTTTTATTGTTCCTGTCATTTCAGCAGTAGACATTGTTCCATCGGTAGCAGTAATACTATAATTGTATGTTCCTAAAGTTGTAGGTGTTCCCGAAATAGTAACCGTTTTAGCTATCGAATCGGTGGTCACATTGATTCCTGCAGGGGCTGTATTTGCATCGGCAGTTCCTGTCCAGCTTAGGTTTGCCCTTGTGGCAATGCTTCCCCAGGTGTAAACGATGTTTGTAATGGCTTCGTTCAGCGCAGTAGTTACCGTTTGGTTATCTGTTCCTATGGTGGAACTTAAAGCCAGCGATGGTCGTTTGGTCATCAATACATCGTAAATATACAGATTGCAGTTGGTACTGCTTCCGGTAGTACAAAGGAGTTTCACTTTCACTTTGTCATTGCCGGTGTATGTAAAGACATTTTTATAAATCAGTTTTAATGTGCTAATTGAAGTTGTGCCTTGCACAATCCAGTTTGTACCACCATCACTACTGGTGAGAATTTTATAAGATTGAGTGTTTCCCGTATTGGCACCACAACTCCAGACTGTGATATCTGTCGGGCCCTGTATTTCGGGAAGTATAATATAGCCTCCGGATGCGGATCCGCTTCCGGTCTTCAGAAAACTGAAAGCTCCGGGTGTTGCCCCATCGTCATCGACTGTTGCTGAAATATAAGTTGTGGCGGTACTTCCGAACTGCGAAGCACTTTGTGAAGTGTTCATATTGATTCGTTGTCCGTTAGGTCCCGCACCAAAGATGACTCCATTCACCGTTGTTTCTTTATTGGCATTACCCGTTGATGCTGTGAATATATCACCGGTGCTAAAAGCGGCCGGAATATTTTTAAAATCGACATAATAAAGCGTATCGGTCGATACTGTAGGATTAGCTGTTGTAACACGGTTTTGAGCCGTACTTACAGAAAATAAAATTGATAATGTAAAAAGACAGAGTCCTGCCAGGTAACTTTTTCTCATGATTTTTTATATTTGATATTAGAAAATAAAGCACATTAAAGTAAATGCAGTCAGCGCATTCAGAATGTAACGGCAAAATTCGTGAATTCTATTGGAATTCATGTGCTGTTATTGACCTTTAGACTTTCGGTTTTGATTTATAATAGGTGTAATTAGTACATTTAAAACAGCAATTTTCATAAAAACAGCAGAGCGATTAATTGCTTAACCGCTCTGCTTCTTACTTGTTTATTTATATAACTGAGTCTTCAAAACCTTTTAAATCCGAACCGATTATGACAAATAGAAAATCTCTTATTTGAGGTGGGATCTTTGTTGTCCTAATTTCGGAATCCTTATTTTTGATCTAATAATTCCTGTATTTCAGCGATGTGCAGCTCGAAATGACGTAAGTAATCACTAATCATATCGTGTAGTGTGACTTCTTCCTTAAGTGCCGAGATCCAGATATTACCCAGTTTTTCAGGAATGACATTCTTGATTACATGCATAATATGGCGGTTGCTGTATTTCCATAGCTTAACCAGATCATACCAGTTTTCGTCCTGATAATTCTGAATGGCAATCCAAATATCGTTCTTTCCCAGATTGGCATAATCGGGATAAATAAGCGGGTTGGCATTATACTGCAAATGAATGATCCGGTGCGTGTTGTTCGAGGCCGAATCAATCATATGACCCACAATTTGCTTGATATTCCTGTGCTGACTATTCCGGTGCATGGTGATTGTCTCTTCCGGCAAGGCGAGTAGCCGGGGTTCCCAACTCTCCAACAATTCGAGCAGGCGTGCGTTATTTGTGCTGAATAAATCCATTTTGTTCGATTTAAATGTATATATTTTTTTAAATTTTCTGAGCCATCATTTGACTCAGTCCGGATTCTATTTCTATTCTCGTGATATGTTTAAAACCAGCCTCCAGCAGCATTTCTGTAACTTCCAGTTCTGTAAAGCAGTCACCGGCTTCGGTTCCTACCAGCATATTTATGGCAAAAATGGTTCCCTGTGTCGGTTGGGTTCTGTCGTTGTTCATTATCCAGTCCTGAATCAGAATTTTACCTCCCGGGTTCAACGATTTATAGCACTTCTTAAGTAATTCCTGATTGACAACCAGTGAATTGCTGTGAATAACTGCCGACAAAAATACTAAATCGAAACCGGTTGGTAAATCATCTATCGTATAATCACCTGTAACGGTTTTTATTTTAGCCGAAAAACCTCCTTTTTCAATAAATTGTTGGGTAATAGGTACTACATTCGGTAAATCAAAAACTGTTGCTTTAAGTTCGGGCTTTTTAGTGACAAATTCCATGGAGTAGGCTCCCGATCCACCGCCGATATCAAGGATAGAATTTACTAAGGACAGATCGATTTTAGCCAATTGATACGGAGCTTGTTTTTTAGCTCTGTCGTGCATGGCGGTAATAAATGAAAGTAACCATTCCTGACCTCTTTCATTTATTTCAGTTGCATGAGCCGATTTACCTGTTTTGACAACTTCAGTCAGATGGCTCCAGGTATTCCACAAATGATTTGTATGCATCAAACCGCCTAAATATTCCGGGCTGTTTTTCGACAGGAAAGTAAAACTTTCGGGAGTGTTGAAGTAAAGTTGCTGTTTTTTAGTCAGAAAACCCAACGAAACCAATGCATTCATAAGACGCTCACAAGAATGTAAATCCAAATGCAAAACACTTGAAATATGATTGTTGGTTACACCTGATTCATTGATATGTGTAAAGATATCAAGTTCTACAGCACTTAATAATATCCTGCTTTTTTGAAATGAATTCGCAAATTCTCTTATCGCACCCGGATTCATACGCTATAAATTTTAGAGTTAATTACGGACCAAATGTACGGACATATATTTTTATAAACAATAATTTGCTCAAGAATTTTTAGTAGAATAAATGCATAAAACGGTCAAATCAGGAAATGTCTTTAATTTGCCTTAACCTTTCACCGGCGTATAAATATTGGCTAAAGTACCTGTCATAAACTCAATTGAATTTTCCAGTTTTAAGTCAAATGGAGTGTCTACAGTTGAGAAAAGTGGAAGACCTTTACCCAGAATCACGGGATGAATCAGTAGCCGGTATTCGTCTACCAACCCCGCCTGTATCAGGCTTTGGGCAAAACTTGCTCCGCCATGTGCCAGTATAAATTTACCATCCTGATCTTTCAACCGGTTGATTTCTGTTAGCAGATCGCCGCTTGCCACGGTTACATGAGTCCAGGACGAAGCATGGAGTGAAAGTATATCCGAAGTATTGAATAATCCCTCGGAATTTATGCGTGCATCTTTCAATGCGTTTGTCGTTAGATTATCATGAATTGGTTCAACAAAACCTTTTCGTGTGAATACCACTTTGGGTATTTCATTCATCGGTGCAGCAAAGGGTTCGTCGGAAGTAGGCCAGTACGAGGCCATATCGTGAAAGGTGCGGCTGCCCATAATATGAACACCTGCCTCCCAAAGTGTTTTTACAATCCAGGCGGTAACGCTTTCGTTCGCGCTCCGGAATATCCAGTCAATCTCACCATTTGGACCACTCACAAATCCATCGGCTGATACGGACATCTTTAAAATTAGTTTTCTCATGGTTTATATACTTGTTTTCAGGTAAAAAAAATCAAAAAATGATATTGATCCGGTCATGGAATTAGCGGTTAACCAACGGTTTTAGTCGTGTTCCGATTAATTCGATGGATTGCATCAATTTCTTATGAGATACTTCGGCAGAATCCATTTGAAACGTCAATCTGGAAATACCACCCAATGCATCGGAATGGCGGAGAATTTTTTCAGCCACTTCTTCCGGGCTCCCGACAAGCAAAGCACCTTTGGGTCCTGTCTGGGCTTCGAACCGGCTTCGGGTCATAGGAGACCATCCCCGTTCTTTCCCAATTTTGGTCATAGATGCTGCATATCCGGGATAAAAATCATCGATGGCTTCTTCCGTCGTGTTGGCCACATAACCCAATGAATGCAGGCCCACTTTCAATTGTTCGGGTTGAAAACCTGCCTTTTTGCCTGCTTCACGATAGAGATCAACCAACGGGTGAAATTGCTGTGTTTCGCCTCCAATCACGGCTACCATTAGTGGTAATCCGAGCGAACCGGCACGAACAAACGATGCGGGTGTTCCACCCACACCCACCCAAATAGGTAGAGTTTCCTGCAAGGGTCTTGGATAAACAGGTTGATTTTCAAGTGCCGGACGGAATTTCCCCGACCAGGTGACATATTCATTGCTGCGGATATTCAATAAGAGCTTTAGTTTTTCGGTAAACAGTTCATTATAATCCTCCAGCTTATATCCAAACAGGGGAAAAGCCTCAATAAACGAACCACGTCCTGCTACGATTTCGGCCCTGCCGCCTGAGATAAGATCGAGCGTTGCAAAGTTTTGAAATACCCTGACCCCGGATCGGCGGCGCTTAGCACAGTTACCGCACTGGCAAGCCGGATTCGCTTGGTACGGGCTGCGGCGGCTGCCAGAATAAGGGTGGGAGCAGAGTCAAGAAAACCTTTACGGTGATGCTCTCCTATTCCGAATACGTCAAGTCCCGAACGGTCTGCATGTTCTATTCTTTCAAGCAACTGAGCCAGTGCTTCTGCATCACTTATTGCATTATTCTCATTACCACTCATCATGGCGGCAAAACTATCAATTCCTATTTCCATTTAATCGTTTTTTTGAATGAACAGATTCTTGTTACAAGCACTATTGTTCGGACTTTTGATTAATCCTGCCTGCTTCAGTTTCAGTATTTGTTTAACATGTTTGCAACTGAAATGTTCATTCTCAAGGCAGGTTTGTAAAACGAGTAACGGCTTCACTCTTGTCATTTTCAGACAATAAAGTGAAGCCGTAGCAAAATAGTTTAGTAGTTCTTTTTACTCTTTAATAAACCCCGGTGCCTTCCGGTATTTTGTTCCCTGCTCGTAGCTATAGGCAATTTCAATTAATACAGGTTCACTCCAGGCTCTGCCGAAAAAGGAAATACCCACCGGTAATTCATCCACAAAACCCATAGGAATCGTGATATTCGGGTAGCCAGCCTGGGCTGCAGGTGATGACGTTCCAATCTGAAAACTGTCACCGTTGATTAAGTCCGATTGCCAGGCGGGACTTCCGGTCGGAGCCATGATGGCGTCAAGCCTGTTTTCATTCATCACTTTGTCTATTCCATCTTCGCGGCTGCCTTTCATCAGGCTGTCCAGGGCTTGCTTGTATTCAGGCGTATTCAAATCTCCTTTTTTAGCGGCTTGTTCTAGGTAAAGCTGATTGTAATAACGCAGTTCAATCGAATCCTTCTTATTGAAGGCAATCAGATCATTTATATTTTTAACCGGAGCATTCGGTCCAAGAGAACGAAAATACTTGTTTAAACCATCTTTATATTCATACAACATGATTTCATTCTCGTATTTATCCACTTTCGGATCTGCAATTTCATTTATTTCAACAACTTCCACGCCCTGACTTTTCAAATAACGAACCGCTTTGTTCATCAGCGTATCCACTTTGTAATTTATTCCGTAAGCGCTTTTCAATAAGCCGATGCGTTTGCCTTTTAATTCATCTTTTTTTAGAAACTGAGTATAATCATTGTAAAAATGTCCCGGACTGGCCAATGTTTTTACATCGGCCGAATCGACTCCAACCAACGCACCCAGGCAAATGGCTGCATCACGGACTGTTCGACCCATTGGACCGGGTGTGTCCTGCGTGGAAGAAATGGGGATTACACCGGTGCGGCTTATAAGTCCGACCGTTGGTTTTATACCTACAATTCCATTGGTTTGTGAAGGGCAAACTATGGAACCATCGGTTTCGGTACCAATGGCTATCGTGGTGAGGTTGGCCGAAACGGCAACCGCCGAACCGGAACTCGAACCACATGGATTCCGGGTCAATATATATGGATTTTTGGTCAATCCGCCAATTCCGCTCCAGCCACTGGTGGACATCTGACCACGAAAATTAGCCCATTCGCTCAGGTTAGATTTCGCAATAATGATGGCTCCGGCAGCCCGGAGTTGTTTGGCAACATAACTGTCTTTCAACGGATACGAATTCATTAAAGCACGTGAACCGGCTGTGCAGGGCATTTTGTCGTGTGTATCGATATTATCTTTGATTATCACCGGAATGCCAAAAAGAGGTCCCCGCACTTTTTTGTTTTGCTTCAGCTCTTTATCCAACGCTTTGGCAATTTGAACAGCATCGGGGTTGACTAAAATAATAGAATGAAGTGCCGGACCGGATTGATCGATTTCTTTTATTCTGTCCAAAAAAGCCTGCACAACATCCTGTACTGTGAATGTTCCGTCTTTATATCCCTGCTGAATCTGATTTATATCCATTTCGAGAAAGCGAAATTTGTCTTTTTCCTGAACCGGATTATTTCCAAAGGATGATTGAAGGGGAAGAAGCAGTAAAAGAAAAACGATAATTTTAGTTGTCAGATAGAATTGCTTGTGATTCATAATATTTTTCTTTTTTAATTTGTATCATTTCTCCGAATATCTTTCGGATTTTCAAAAACAGATTTTACTTCATCCTTTACGTCAAACGAATACATATTTTCCATCTGAGAAGGCATTGGCCAGTGTTTATTGATATTTTTTGCAAAAGCAATTCGGCGGGTACTGTCTTGCGATGTGACGATTTTGGTGGTATTTGGCATTATGGTTGAATCATTTTTCATTATAAGAGAATCCAGATCATGATCCGATATTTCAGATGTAAAACCACCGGTTGCCAACACGATATTTTCAGGTGAAATAAAGAAATAACGCGGAAGATCGCTTACGGAGTATTTTTTTTTAATCTGCCCGTCATCCAAAGCAAAGCATATATTATACCATTGCTTTCCCTGAAGAAAACTTCTAACCTGTTCTTCGTTTTGCTCACTAATTGCCAAAAAAACAACTTTATTTTTATATCTCTCTGCTAAAACGTCCAAATGTTTCAAAATAATGTCTTCGGATCCACTCCAGCTTGCCCAAAAATGAAGATATATGAATTTATTTTTTAAATCAGGCATTTCTTTATCAATCAGTTTTAAATCTGTAATAACAGGAGCAGCATCACCTAAACCCGGTTGAGAAAATACTTTTTGGGAGTAGAAAAATGAAATAAGCAAAAACAGCGAAATCATTATTTTTTTCATAATTTATTTTTTTGTTTGAACTGGTTTAAATCTATTGCAACTTTTCAAAAGTAACTAAATTGAAGTAATTCATCAATCAATTTTACTTTATTCTTCAAGCTGGTTTGTCAACGCAGGTGAAACTTCACCCGAAAGTAAACCTAATCGAATGTAAATAGTTTGAATACTCGATTTTATTTCGGGAAGTTTCCGGGCAAAAACAAATGCACCCATTATACATGCCACTCCTCCGATTAATAATGTATTTGGTGCTCCGATTTTGCTCGCCAGCGTACCCGCCAATAAACTTCCAAAAGGAGCCGTTCCCATAAAGGCCATGGTGTAAAAACTCATCACCCGTCCCCGTTTATCATCGTCCACAATGGTTTGCAAAATGGTATTGCTCGATGTCATTTGCATCAACATCCCAAAACCCGTGATCAACAATAAGATCAAAGATAATACAAAGTAATGTGATAATGAAAATGTGATAAGTCCGAAACCAAAAATAGCAGCAAACCACGGAATAAATTTTTCCAAACCAACAACTTTCTTCCTCGATGCCATATAAAAAGCACCAATTAAAGCTCCGATACCGGTAGCTCCCATCATAAACCCAAAAGTATGCGGACCTCCGTGAAGTATTGTTTTGGCAAAAACCGGCATAAGCACTGTATAAGGCATTCCCATTAGGCTGACCAATGAGAGTAACAGGATAATATATCGAATTGGAAGAAAGCCAAAAGTATATTTAAAACCTTCCTTCATATTTTGCATCACATTTTTGTTTTGGAGCTTTATTTCGTGTGGGCTGATTTTCATTCTGAGCAAAAAGAAGATTACAAAAAAATAACTGATACCGTTGATCAGAAAACACATACCTTCACCAGTCAGTGCTATTAAAACTCCGGCAATAGACGGACCGAGTAAGCGTGCTCCGTTTACCATGGATGAATTCAGGGCAATTGCATTTCCTAAATCTTCTTTTTTCTCAATCATATCCACCACAAACGCCTGGCGGGCCGGCATATCGAAGGCATTAATTATTCCCAGAAAAACACTTAAAATGGCAATGTGCCAGACACTGATTGATTTTTCGTAAAAGAGAAGCGCCAAAACTAAAGCTTGTATTAATGCCAATACTTGTGTGACCACCAATATCTTCTGACGATTCCACCGATCGATTAAAACTCCGGCAAAAGGTGAAATTAAAAAAGTAGGAATCTGTCCGGCAAAACCAACTAAACCCAATAGAAAAACGGATCCCGTCAATCGATAAACCAACCAGGGAACGGCAATGCGCTGTATCCATGTTCCAATCAGCGAAATGGTCTGACCATAAAAAAACAAACGGTAATTCCGGTAATGGAGTGAACGTATAATGGCATTTAAACCGAGAATATTGACAAGCTGGTTTTTGAAAGTATTCATTTGTATTCTATGAAAAACAATGCATTATTATAAATTATAAATTATGCATTATGAATTATGTTTTAAGCGTAATTACCACTCACCCAGAATCAATCCGGCCAGTGATAAAAATACAACATAAAATCCGGCATCAATCAAAAAAAGCCTGAATGTCCTTCCAACAAATAAATAGGTAACTCCTATGCTGGTAGAAACCCAAACGATACTTACAAGAAAGCCTTTCAATAAACCTTCAACTGCTGTTGAACTGCTGCCAATAAACAGGGCTAACGCAATAACTGCAACCAGATGGGCTAATCCGGCAAGGCCGAAAATTTTAGCCGGATTTCCGTGGTTTTCGGAATTGTAAATTGAATTTGAGTCTTCACTCCATCCTTTTTTGAATAAAACCGAATGCCACAAAGCACCCAATATAAACGATAAAATAGTTACTGCTGCAACTGCCAGCCAGTTGATTTCTGTAAATAATGATATTAAGTCCATAAAAGTAAATTTGTATGATTATTATTTTGCCCTCTTGTATTGAATTGGCCATTTAATTTCACTTTCTGTATTCAATGTAGAATTAAGTGGAAAATAAGGATTTCGTAATAATTCCCTTCCCAGAAAGACCATATCGGCCTTTTCATTTTCAAGTATTTCTGATATTTGTTCAATTGAAGTTATTAAACCGACTGCAGCTGTTCGGATGCCGGTTTTGCGGACGGCTTCTGAAAGAGGTACCTGATATCCGGGTGCAACAGGAATTTTAGCAGTGGATATATTTCCTCCCGATGAACAATCGACTAAATCGACACCTTGCTTATATAGAATTTCGCTAAGTTTTACGGTCTCTTCCAAATTCCATCCGCCTTCAACCCAGTCCGTTGCTGATAAACGGACAAATAACGGATAGTTTTTTGGCCAGACTGATTTCACGGCCTCAATAACTTCCAACAAGAACCGGATTCTGTTTTCGAAACTCCCACCATATTTATCCTTTCTTTGATTGCTTAATGGAGAAAGAAATTCGTGAATCAAATAACCATGGGCTGCATGAATCTCCACTACTTTGAAGCCGGCTTTCATGGCTCGTCCGGCGGCAGCTTTAAATTGACCTCTAATGATTTTAATTCCTTTTTTATCGAGTTTATTTGGTGCTATTTCATCTTCAGTAAAAGGTAGAGGTGATGGCGCAACTGTTTGCCAGCCTCTATTTGTTTCCGATAGTTGATTGCCTCCATTTGCAGGGTTATTATGCGATGCTTTTCGCCCGGCATGTGCAATCTGGATACCTGCAACAGCACCTTGTAAATGGATATACTGAGTGATTCTTTGGAATTCGGGAATATGTAAATCGCTCCATATTCCCAAATCATTCGGAGTGATACGTCCTTCAGGAGTTACGGCCGATGCCTCCACCATAATTAATCCGGCGCCACCTACTGCCCGGCTTCCATAATGAATGTAATGCCAGTCGTTTGCGAAACCATCTATGGAGGAATATTGACACATGGGTGACATGCCTATGCGGTTTTTAAAGGTAATATCTTTAATTGTAAGGGGTTGATTTATTTTTATCATGTGATACTTTTTTATTTTGGACAAATTTAGTGCTTTAATTTGAATTGCAGTTGTGTTTATTTCAAAATTTGGTCGAATGGGAGATTATCAGTTTATAAAAAAAAGGCAGGATAAAAATCCCGCCTAATATTTTCATATAACTAAAACATACCTCAAAATTCGGAAGTAAAATGGAAACGAATATCTTTAAAATCATTCTGAGCCATTTGCAACATATAACCCGAGTCAGCCAGAAATACATCACGACCTTCACGATCTTTTGCCATGTATTGTGCTTTTCTTTTTTTGA
Source organism: Paludibacter sp. UBA6032 (assembly GCA_002427885.1). Taxonomy (GTDB): domain Bacteria; phylum Bacteroidota; class Bacteroidia; order Bacteroidales; family Paludibacteraceae; genus Paludibacter. Next base: position 69,539 of record DIZI01000005.1, on the reverse strand, counting down.
AATTATCCAGTTCCTGTGCATTGTTGCTTTCAATCCAACAGGCTTTATACAACGAAATCGGATCCCAACGACATTGAGCATTGTATTCGTGTAATAATCGGTATTGAATAACCTCAAACTGCAGTTGTCCCACCGTTCCGATTATTTTTCGTCCATTATATTGGTTTACAAACAACTGTGCAACACCTTCATCCATTAACTGAGCTACTCCTTTTTCCAGTTGTTTTGTTTTCATCGGATCGGCATTCTCAATGTATTTAAACATTTCAGGTGAAAAGCTTGGAATTCCTTTAAAATGCAATCCTTCGCCGGATGTGAGTGTATCACCGATTTTAAAATTACCGGTATCGGGTAAACCGACAATATCACCGGCAAATGCTTCGTCCACCGTTTCTTTTTTCTGAGCCATAAAGGCTGTCGGACTCGAGAATTTCATCATTTTCCCATGACGAATGTGTTTATAGTTCACATTTCGTTCAAATTTGCCCGAGCAAATTTTTACAAAAGCAATACAACTACGGTGGTTTGGATCCATATTAGCGTGGATTTTAAATACAAAACCCGAGAAAGCTTCTTCGTATGGATCAATTAATCGTTCCTGAGCGTGAATAGGTCGGGGAGATGGAGCAATTTCTACAAAACAGTCGAGTAATTCCCTGACTCCGAAATTATTCAAAGCACTACCAAAGAAAACCGGAGCCAATTCACCCGCCAGATACTTTTCAGTGTCAAATTCTGAATAAACACCTTGTATCAGTTCCATATCTTCACGAAGCTTTTGTGCATCGTGTTTTCCTACATATTTTTCCAATTCAGGATTATTAATGTCCGAGAATGCTACCGATTTACTGATACTTTGTTTGTTGGGTGTAAAAAGTTCCAGATTTTGTTTATAAATATTATAAACTCCTTTAAATGAAGCACCCATGTTAATTGGCCAACTTAATGGACGAACATGAATGCCCAACTCCGATTCCAATTCATCCAACAAATCGAACGGATCTTTACCCTCACGGTCCATTTTATTGATAAAAACAATTACCGGCGTTTTGCGCATCCGGCATACTTCCATCAATTTTCGGGTTTGGGCTTCCACACCTTTAGCCGTATCCACCACAATAATAACGCTATCCACTGCCGTTAATGTCCTGTATGTATCTTCTGCAAAGTCCTGGTGTCCGGGTGTATCAAGTATATTAATTTTATAGTCGCGATATTCAAAACCCATGACTGAAGTAGCCACTGAAATACCACGTTGTTTTTCAATTTCCATCCAGTCCGAAGTGGCTGTTTTCTTGATTTTATTTGATTTTACCGCTCCGGCTACGTGAATTGCACCACCAAAAAGCAACAGTTTTTCTGTCAGGGTGGTTTTTCCCGCATCAGGATGGCTGATAATGGCAAAAGTGCGTCGTCGTTGTATTTCGGTAAGTAAGCTCATCAGTCGGTTTGTTTATTAGGTTGAAATTTTGAGAGTGCAAAGGTACATTTTTTGGGTTGATTAGACAAAACCGGTTCATCATTACTTGCCGTATGAATTCTAGAATAACCGAATTTTAAAAAAGGTCGGCTTCACAGCCGACCTTTCTTGTAAAATTAAAGAAGAATCTTGTTAAATAGTAAGTATTAAAACCGATATCCTACTGTTAAAATCAGATTGTTGTTTGTTGTAGTTATATTTGCGGGAATCGGTTTAAGTGCGAGACCAATACCAATCTCCCCGCTGTATGAATAGAATATTTCATCATAAGTACTGGTTTGAAATGCACAATCCAGAAACCAGTTTTCTTTTTGATATCCAAATCCTGCTGTTATATAATTAGTACTTTTATGTATAAAATACTCCGGATCAGTCCGTATAGAGTTAGATGCCAGTATCTTGGTTACATCTGGTTTGATCGTGTTATTTGAATTTGCAAATCCGGCACGTACCGAAAAATTATCGGAGATATTGTATTCTGCACCAATTTTCAAGGTATGCATATCATTCAGTTTGTCTTGTATTCCCTGATTCTGTTCAGCAAAAACTTGTTTGTCACCGGTTTTACTCATAAGCTGTGAACCGGTGATTATACTGTAATCATATTCAACACTGATTACCGCTTTTTTTCCAAGTAAATATGCAGCACTGGCATTCAGTTGCATAGGACTTTTAAGCTGGTAATCGCTAATACCTCCCGGAGTTGAGACTGATCCGGTATCACTTAGAGTTTTAAAATCTAATTTTGAATAATAATTATCTTTAAGAATAAAAAGTGTTGGTGTGCGGAACGAAACCCCTAATCGTAAGAATTTGAAAGGACTCACGATAGCTCCAAAATTAAAATTTAAACCATTTCCTCTGGTTGTAATCGTATCAATTAAATTCATTCCACCACCGCTACCAAATATTTCACTAAACTGACCGTATGAGCTATAATTAATAGATTGAATATTGGCAGTAGCACCGAAGTAAACAAAATTACTCAGATTTCCTGCCCAGCCTACTGAATACTCATTCACATATCCTTTTTCGGAAAGTTTATACGATGGAGTTACTGTTTCGGGTACACCACTTAATGTTGATCCCCAAGAGGTCTGTGATTTGCCTATTAATCCTGCATTATATGCCAGAACGGATAACCAGGGAATATCAGTTGAAATTAATGGATTATGATCGTTTGTATAAGTCAAATCTGATTTTGAGATATTACCGGTGAGATTTCCCATATAATCAGTCATAGATGATTCAGAACCTCCTTCTTTATCTTTAATAGTCAAACTTCTATCAAAGTTTTTCAGCCGGTTGTAGCTAAATGAAAAATTGGAACTTAGTAGTCCTTTTGTACCACTTTCACCCTGTTTGGAAGGTATTGCCACGACAATTGAAAAATTATCAAACCCTATTTTGGTTAAATTTTCCTTGGTATTTACCCCATTCCAATCAGATGATGTTTGTTGAATCAATAGATTGATTGTTCCGGTTAGCTCTGAATTGCGATAAATCCCCAGTCCGGCCGGATTGTCTTTTATTGCCGAAGCATCCCCGCCCAAAGCTCCTAAAGCACCAGCCATACTCATGTATCTGGCAGTCCCGTTAATGTCGGTTTGAACGTATTTTAATGCATCGAATTCAGTTTGACTCATCAGGAGTGTGCAGTACAAAAGTGCTACCAAAGCCATTATGCTCTTTTTCATTCGTAATTAGTTTTAAATTTATATTCAAATGAAACTCGTCCTGATTTCAGGACGAGTTTCGAATTCTATGGTTTTTTATATCTTTTATTAAAAGAATATTTGAAAAAAACTAAATTATTTATTAAAGGAAAATAGCAACAAACCTCTGATAATCTATATCGGTCTGCTTGTTTAAAATTTAAGCCCCAAAGTTAGTAAAATATTATTAGAATTAGAAATAACTGATGCCGGAGTAACAGCTAAATTTGTCGATAATAAATTTGAGTTGTAAGGCATATAAGATTCATTCAAATTTTTATGAACGTAAGCACAATCAATAAACCAACCGGCTTCGTGGTAACCAAATCCTGCAGTAAGGTAATTGGCTCCGTTATTTAAAAAATATTCGGTATCAGTACGGGTTGTATAATCAACCATTATTTTTTGTGCATCGGGTTTTGTGGCATTCGTTGAAATTGCATAACCGGCCCGTAACGAAAAATTATCAGTTAATTTATATTCACCACCGATCTTTATTGTATGAACATCATTTAATGAACTACTCATTCTTTGATTTTCAGCACTATATGGTTGTGTGCTACCAACGTCATCCATTAATCGTGTTCCTGTGTAATTAGTGAAATTGTATTCTAAACTGATTAATCCTTTTGAACCTAAAATATAAGCTCCACTCGCATTGAGTTGTATAGGACCTTGTATCTGGAAGTTATTATAACCATCGGTAGGAGTTGATTCTGATCCCTTTTGTGTATTGTCATAATTCAAAGTTGCATTATAAGTGTCATGCATAGCATAAATGGATGGGGTATGTAAAGCCAATCCAAAGCGGAGGAAGTCGTTTGGTCTTAAAATAGCACCAATATTCAGATTTAATCCATTCCCGCTTGAAGTGATGGAATTATTTAGTGCCATATTTCCACCGTTTTGAAATTCTTCGCTGTATTTACTTGATAAAGTATAGTCAATTCTTTGTAAATTCAAAGTTGTACCCAGATACAACATATTACTAAAATTTCCGGCCCAACCAACTGAATATTCATCGACATACCCTCTTTCAACCATATCAAACGAAGGAACTACTGTTTCTCCCTGATTTAATAAAGTAGCCCAGCTATTTGTTCCTGCTACGGGATTGATTAAATATCCCTTATAAGCCAATACAGATAACCATGGAACATAAGTTGTGTTATAGGGATTATTATTTGGTTCATTTGATCCGGATAAATCTGCTTCACTAAGTCCGTTTGAGAAATATTCCATAAAGTCAGTCATTGATGAATTTGAAGCACCACTATTAATGTTTACCGTGCGATTTAAATTTTTAAGACGGTTATAACTAAATGACCAGTTAGAATTTATTAAACTTTTTCCTTCATTTTCATTCTGCCAGGATGGCATAGCCAATACAAAAGAAAGATTATTTAAACCTGTTTTATATGGATCATCAGCACTGGTTGTAGTACCATTCCATTTTGAAATACTGTTTTGCATCATAACATTCATAGTACCGGAAAGCTCTGAACTACGATAAATTCCCAACCCTGCAGGATTATCCTTTATAGCTGAAGCGTCGCCACCAAGTGCTCCAAAAGCACCAGCCATTCCCATATATCTGGCAGTTCCATTAATGTCGGTTTGTACGTATTTCAATGCATCTAATTCGGTTTGTGCCATTACCATAGAGCAATTTAGAATGACTGTCAAAGCAATTATTATCTTTTTCATATGATGTTTTTTTTATTGTCAACTTTTTAAGACCTCAATTTTCTCAGATAATTTTCGAATTATCTTCTACCTCCACTACTTGAGCTGCTTCCGCCCGAACTACGGGATCCTCCACCGCTACTACTGCTACTACTAGAACTGCTTCCAGAGTATGAACTACTGCTGCTTGAAGGGCTGCTATAATTAGTTGAAGGGCTACTATAATTAGACGAACTGCGGGAAGTATTTGAAGAACTTGCAGGTACACTTGAACTCCGGGAAGGAGTATTAGTTGAATAACTGCTACGAGTTACATTTCGACTTTCAACAGGATTTGTGGTCATACTTGTTGAAGTACGTGGCTGAGTGTTAATTGTAGAAGTTCGTGGTTGCGTATTAATTGATGATATACCGGTTCTTGATGTTGAAGTTGTATTTGTCCCTCTTAACATAACACTACCATCATTTCTGGTTCCTGTTGAACGAACTGCACCTATTCCCGCTGTTCGGGTTGAGCCGGATGTCGAACTAAAATTAGATCTGGAAGAGCGCATTCCATTGCCACTATTAACTGAATTATCGGTATTTCCACGTGAGCTTCCTCCAACAACAGTCGTATAAGGATTTTGTGAGGATGAGTTTAACCTGCCTCCATTAATTCTTGATAATGAAGAAGAACCGGTACCACTTAACCGGCTTGTACCATTTGTTGTAAGATCTCTTCTGTGCGACTCGGAATGATTTGGATTGGACGATGAATAACCTGTCCCTCCCCAATTATTATATCCTCCGTAACTTCCGTAACCATAATATCCACCGTATCCATATCCACCATATCCATATCCGCCGTATCCATATCCGTACATCCCATCGTAACCATATCCGTACATTCCACCGTAACCATACATACCACCATAACCATACATACCCATTCCGTATGCGCCGTAAAAGTTATTGTAACCCCATGGATACCAACTGTTATAATATGAATAAGGAGAATAACCCCAACCTCCGTAACTATATGGACGATTGTTATAGTCCCACCAATACGGATTTGTCCAGGTAGGTGTTACGTAGGCATAAGTACTGGTACTGTCAATATAGATATTCCAATCGGAACTGTTTAGAAAATAAATATCGTTATATCTTGGATCGCCAATAAAAATCTCATATTTAGGATTATGAAATCGACGGATTCGTTCTGCATATTCTAAATCGGATTCGTTCCCGTTAAACCCATTTAAATAGTGTCCTTTATCCTGATTATTTACGGTGCTATCATTGTAATTTTCAGTACTGTCATTCGCTTGTGCTAAAACTGTTGCTGTATCGGCTTCTAGATTTGTAACCGGACCTTTTCGTTCGATGTAAATAATTTCTTTAGCACCATTTTTTTTGTTTGTCACTTTTTTATTGACGGGTGGTGTTTGTTCCAATTTAGCATCACTTGGTTTATAGTAAATATCGTCAATAAACGTTGAATTGCTCTGACAAATTCCTGCTATAGGAACGAGTAGGGCCAACATAATTAAATACTTAAATCGTTTCATAATATTACCTCCTATTTTTAGTCAGTGCTGTTTATTTTCTAATATTAATTATACAAGAATCGTGCCATCAAAATGTATTGTATCAACTACTTTTAAGCTAAAAAAATCAGATAAAAAATCAGTAGTTGTATATTCAAAAAAAGTGTACTTTTGTAGTTCATATAAACATATCAGACTTATTTCGTCATTAAATGTTTAATCAATTTTGAAATCTTATCCCAATTTAATCAATTAAATATTATGGACTACATTGAAATAAATTTTAGTATCTATCCTTATGAAGAATACATTTCTGATGTATTAGCTTTAGAATTAGGTGAAATTGGGTTCGAAAGTTTTATACCATCTCTGGAGGGACTATCGGCTTTCATACCTATGAGTGCTTTTGATGAACTGAAAATTAAGAACTTATTGTCCGATTTTCCTTTCGAAGCGACTATCGACTACAAAGTTACACAAATAGAATCGAAAAATTGGAATGAAGAGTGGGAAAAGAATTATTTTGAACCCATTGTTATTGGAAATGATTGTGTGATACATAGTTCATTTCATAAAAATATTCCTAAAGCCACTTATGATATAGTGATTGATCCCAAGATGGCTTTTGGAACAGGTCATCACGAAACGACCAGTTTGGTTATTGCACAATTGCTGTTAATGGATTTATCCGGGAAGACTTTACTTGATATGGGTTGCGGAACTGCAGTTTTGGCTATTCTGGGATCTATGCGTGGTGCAAAAGATATAGTGGCCATTGATATTGATACCTGGTGTACCGAGAATTCGATTGAAAACTTATCTATAAATAAAATTAGCAATGTTGATGTAAAACTTGGCGGAGCCGAACTGTTGAAGGATTTACATTTTGATATTATTCTGGCCAATATTAACCGCAATATTTTGTTGACTGATATGGAGTATTATGCAGCATGTTTATCAAGTGGGGGCGAATTATATATGAGCGGGTTTTACGTTGAAGATATACCATTGATTGAAGCTGAAGCGAATAAAAACGGCTTAAAATTATTGGAATTTAAAGAAAAGAATAATTGGGTGGTCGTAAAGACTGTAAAAGAATAAAAGTTTTCAAACTCTTTTTCGTAATCGTTTTTTGTGTTTGATCAAAAGTATATTATGAAATAATTGTGCCAATCCGAAAAATTTAAAACGAACCAACAAAAGCATCAATTTCTCTCCATTTTTGAATTTTGAAAGACAGTTTGTTTCTTCTTCATAGAACATATTCGCAAATTCCTTCCGAAGTATAGAAGAATGTGTATCAATCATTAATCTTACTTTGTTTTCAACTTTAGATAATTCAGTTATTTGTTTATATTTTTCAAACTCATTATTTTCTTTGAGAAATGTATCTAACAAAGACCAAAACAACAGAACATTCTCAAAATGCATACGGTTTTTGGTTTTGGTAATGGCATTTTCATTGTATTGGATGTAATGATAAAATGCCTGATCAACCTTGACTATTTTTTTTGCGAAATAGAAAATTCGGGTCATTATATGCCTGTCTTCCAAATAATTCAATCCATCCGGAATCCGGCAGTCTACCCGGGTATATAAACTTCTGCTCACTAATTTATCACAAGAAAATGCATGCAAGCGGTCGTTTCGAACCATATCTGAAAAATGATCATTTTTATTATCGGATATATATTCAGTTACAACTACCGATCTGTCGACAAATTCGAGTATAATATCGGATACTACAATGTCTGCGTTTTCATCAAAAGCCTTCTGATAAAGCATTTCAATCATTTTGGAATCGATAAAATCATCACTATCAATCATGGCAATAAATTCACCGGTGCTGGCATCAATCGCTGTGTTACGGGCAGCCGCTGATCCTTTGTTTGTTAAATGATGAATGATTTTAATCTGATTTTTTCTTTGAGGGTATTCTTCAATAATTTTATTAAGTTTTTCCATGCTGTCATCGGGCGTAGCATCATTAACAAAGATATATTCAATATCCTCAAAAGTCTGATTGAATAAGCTATAGGCGCATTTTTCAATATATGCCGAAACATTATAAATTGGAATCAGAATAGATACTTTTGGAATCATAACAACTTATGCTTTTTAATGATATAATTACAAAAGGCTATTTCACATAAACCTGAAAGGGTCAATGCAATTACAACAGCCAATATACTATGAAAAATCATTACACCGGGTATACAAAAAAGGAAAAAAGTTCCAAAAGCGACAAATTGATTTTGGGTAACAAAGTAATACCGGTTACCTGGAACAAAAATAAAGCTGATATAGCTTCCAACAACCAACCAGACTAAAACAGTTACACTGAGAATAATGGCTAGCGGATAGGAGTCAAGCATAGCGGTTCCACCCAAAATAAGAATTATCCAACGTCCAAAAATTGCGATGCCGGCAATTACTGCCAATCCAATTAATGTTTCGTAACGAAGGACTTTTTTTACAACTGCATTTTGAACATTTTTGATGATTTTAGGGAATAATGCACCATTGATACTTGTAGTTAATATCCGTGGTAAAACAATTATCTTGTTTGCCAAATCGTAAAGAGCAACATCTCTCATTCCAAAAAATGTACCTATTATGATCGTAACACTCTCTTGCTTGATAGTTCCTGTGGCCGAAGACCAAAAAAATGGCAACCCATCCCGGAAATAACCTCTTAATGAATGAATTGAAATGAAACGGAATTTTATTTTTTCATTTTTACTCAGGAATATCATGGATAGTACACCTCCGGAAATTATAGAAAGAGAAGTGATTATAACATAAATCCAACAATCGGCCGATGATTTGATGAATAAAAAAATAAAGGGCAATGAAATAACCCTGAATCCTAACTGGATATAAGTTACGATGCGCATTTTTTGAACTCCTTGATAATACCATACCGGGAATAATATTTCGGCAATAATCTGGGTAAAGCAAACTCCGAAAATAATCCAATTTTCACGCATTATTGGAATTGTGAAGATCAACACAGAAAATATTACTGCAGAAATCAGTGCTAAATAGCTTTTGGCACTTAAAACACTTGAAACAATATCATTTTTAGCCTCTTGATTGTCCCTGTTCTCAACGATAGCTTTTAAAGCGGGGAAGCTAAATCCAAAAGAAACAAATCCAATGAAATAGGAAGTTACCGACAGGGCAAACACATATAATCCATAACTTTCAGCTCCAAGAACACGTATTAAGTATGGATAAATAAGGATGCCGAAAAGAGAATTAATGATTTGAAGAGCAGTCATAAAAAAATAATTCTCAATAACTTTCGTGTTATTTGTGACTTTACTTTTTATGTTGTTATAAGTACTCTTTTTCATTTTGTTGATTAAATAGTGAAATTTAAAATTACAATCCGTAATTTTACATTTCACTATGATTTTAAGGCTGATGTGTAAGTATCTAATAATTTTTGACCAACAGGACGAAAACAAAATTTTTCTTTAGCCTTTTTCTTAATTTTTTCGGTATCATAATCTAAATGATGATCCAGCAAATAATTCATTTTTTCTCGTAATTCAGCTTCATTTCCCGCTTCAATTAATATCCCGTTTGAGGAGTTAACCAGTTCGGAAATACCTCCAACATCGGTGCTCAAAACAGGTTTCCCGCACACTAAACTCTCTGAAATTACAACCGGAGAATTTTCAAAGTTAGAGAATAATACAAAAAAATCGCTGTTTTGCATCCAGTTTGCAACTTCTTCCGGCGTTTTTTCTCCCATAAAATGGATAATTCCGGGTTGAAAATTCAAAGTTTGTGCATAAGCATTTATATTTTCAAAATCTACTCCCTTACCAATTATAATTAGCTCAAAATCCTGACGCATTTTTGATAATGCATAAGTTGCTCTCAAAATTCCACTAATATTTTTTGCTTCCTCATCAAAACATGAAACGTGTATTATCCGTTTTATTAAGCGATGTACAACTGAAATCTCTTCAATAAAATAATCATCTACAACATTATTGATTACGTTATAATTAGAGTTTTGTAAATTATGTGTCTTCATTGCATGCATTAAATTCTCCGAAACAGGTAAGATAGCTTTTGCATTCTTTACAACCAGTTCAGTGATTCTTTTGCGTAAAAACCCTTTATATGCATTACGATTGGGCAAATACCTTGACCAGTGTTCAGTAATCACATAAGGGATTCCTTTCCATATTTTAAGTAGGTAAGCAACAAAAGCAGTTCGGGTAAGAATATTGGCATGTACAATATCAGGAATAAAACCATCTATTTTAATCTCCTTATAACCTTTCAAATAGGCCTGTATATAATTGAATGTTTTACTAAGTTTGTAAAATGATTTATTTTTCTTGTTTGGATAATAAACAACTACTTCTGAGAAATTCAAGTGGCCTGATTTTTTAATTTCAAAATCATCAATATTTTCATCGGCATAAACATAGAGTACTTTTACTTCACAATACAAACTAACAGCTTTGGCATGTTTTTGTACAAACAAACCTGCCATAGGGTCGTATCTGTTTGGATACCATTGAGAGATAAAAAGTACTTTTATCATTTTTTATTTTTTTTACGTATTAAAAACGATGGGCGGAACTGTTTTAGTATGTAATAGGGTTGGTTTATCGCTCCAAACCCCTGGTAAAAACGGGCAACACCCTCGATTCGTGATCCCTCAAAATCGAAAATTTTATTTTTTTCTGCTTCATGCCGGATAATATGATCTATAAGATAAAACATGGCTGAAGAATCTTTTCCCAATTGATTCGAAATGGGCATTAAATAGGTAAGCCTTTTTTCTGAATGTATTAAACAGAGGGCTGCTACCATCTCATTTTCGGTTGTGTAGACACCATAAAGTTTCATTGCTTTCTCGTTAATACCTCTCTCAACCAGATTTAAGAGAACTGATTGTAACGGCGCATCACTGTTTTTATATACTGAAAAATAAAATGAAAAGAAATCGACGTATGATAAATCAAATTTAACTCTTAATTTTAATTTAATGGCTTTATAAATATTCCGTTTCGTATTTTTTGAATATTTCGAGCTTATCTGATTATAGGGCTGATTTAAATCTAGAATAAAGTTGGGTAAAGCTTCTGCAAGCGGATGAAAATTATCTTCATTCAAATTTAATTCATAACTGAATGATGGAAGTTCCTTAATAAATTGCTGGACAATATTTTCATCAATGGGTAGTCTGGAGAAAATACCTAATTGTTGTGTAAGGATTGGTTGAACCAAATAGGGTAATCCATACCTGCGTTTTACTGGAAGAGGCATGATATATTCATAGTCTTTAGTTATCAGGGCAACCCAATTGGGTGAAACAATATCTAAATACCATGTAAATGCATAAGATAATTGGTTGGTTGATTGCGATATGTGCTTATCCCAACGTTCGTAATCAATATCATTATGTTGAATAAGTTTAACCTGCATGTGAAGTTGTTTAACAAACCAAAACAAAAGTAAGGTATTTTCGCTTAAAAACAATAAGAAAAGAATGTTAATCTGACGTAAAGATTAAATTGAGAAAGTATATAATTCTAGTATAATATTTATAATCCAAAAAATAATTTTTTATTCAAATAAAATTAAGTAATTTTGAACGTTTAAAATAAACAGTAAATTTATGGCAAAGGAAATTGTAAATAATACAGGTGCAATGTATAATGCACTAACCAATGGTAGTAAGATTGTTGGAAAGATTATTGCTGACAGCGATTTTAGAATTGATGGAGAAGTGGAAGGTACGATTAATTGCAACGGAAAAGTTGTTATTGGTCAAAAAGGTATTCTAAAAGGTTCAATTTCTTGTGTTAATGCTGAAATAATTGGAACAGTTGAAGGCGATATTGTGGTTTCGGAAACTTTGTCATTAAGGAGTACTGCTGTTATAAAAGGTGAAGTTACAACTAAAATATTAGTAGTAGAACCGGAAGCTGTTTTCGATGGTACCTGTTCCATGCGTGTAAAAAGTAATACAACTATTCCTGAAGATAAAAAATAAGAGACAAATCAGAAACGAGCTTGTTAGTTAAACAACGTTGAGGTAAATATTTACTTCAACGTTTTTTATTCTTTAATTGTAAATCAAACTTATGGGAAATATTCGATATAAAGCACTGGTCGTTGAAGAACTGGACGGAAAATTTAAACAGAGTATCCAAATACTTGAAACTGATAATTTGTCAGCGGGTGATGTACTCATTCGGGTTCATTATTCATCGATAAATTACAAGGATGCACTTTCGGCTACAGGCAATAAAGGTATAACAAAAAAATATCCCCACACCCCCGGAATTGATGCTGCAGGAGTAGTTGTTTATTCGGAAAGCGAACTTTTTCGGACAGGAGATCAGGTAATTGTAACAGGTTACGATTTGGGAATGAATGTATCCGGAGGTTTTGGAGAATATATTCGTGTTCCATCTGAATGGATCGTTAAATTGCCTGAAGAATTAAGCTTAAAAGAAGCTATGATATTTGGTACAGCAGGCTTTACAGCTGGTATGTCAATTAATCGTTTAACTGAATTGGTAAAGCCCGAAGATGGAATGATTCTGGTTTCAGGAGCTACTGGTGGAGTTGGTTCGGTTGCTGTTTCAATCTTACATAAATTGGGTTATAAGATTTTAGCTGTATCTGGAAAAATATCAGAATATCCATACTTAAGAAGTATTGGGGCAACAGACATAATTCATCGTGCTGAATTTGAAAATATTGATAAAAAACCAATGCTTTCTGCCAAATATGCCGGGGCAATTGATACGGTTGGAGGACCTATATTAGAAAATATATTAAAAACATTGCTTCCGTTAGGTGCAGTTACTACCTGTGGAAGTGTGTCATCTACCCAATTACATTTGACGGTATTTCCTTTTATTCTACGGGGAATATCGCTCATTGGAGTTTCAGCTCAAAATTACCCAATGCCGCTTCGTTCTGCTTTGTGGAACAAATTGGCTAAAGAGTGGAAACCGGAAAATATATTGAAGCTTTATACCGAAATATCACTGGAAGAAGTCGGAAATGCGTTAGAATTAATTCTGCAGGGTAAACTAAAGGGAAGAACGATTGTTACTATGAAATCACAAGAAGTTTAATCTGATAATAAAAAAAATTGAATCTCTTTACAAAGAAGTGCTTATCAAAACCTTCAAATCTTTTTGAGCGAAACGCTTTTATTAATCAAAAAAAAGTTGCAATTTTGCACTTTGTTTTAGGTTGCATTTCTTCTTCATTTTCTATAAACTTTTCTACTGAATGGCTTTAGCAAACGAGAATTATTTAAAAACTCCCGAAATCTATTGTTTTGACGAAATAGAGAAGCGCATTAATGCCTATAAAATCCTCCATCCCAGTTCGAAAATTATCCGTTTAGGCATAGGCGATGTAACTCGCCCTTTACCCAATGAAGTGATTCAGGCTTTACATGCTGCTGTTGATGAAATGAGTCATACAGATTCTTTTAGAGGATATAGTCCACCACAAGGGTATGATTTTTTAATTGAAAAGATTCTGAAAGATTATCGTTCAGCCGGAGTAATACTGGATAAGGAAAGTATCTTTATTAATGACGGTGCCAAGTCTGACATTGGAAATATAGGGCATGTGCTTGGACGTGATAATATCATTGCCATAGCCGATCCGGTATATCCGGTTTATGAGAATGCAACAATAATGAGCGGACGTGCGGGGATGTTAAATGACGATCAAAAATGGAGTAATGTCGTTTATTTGCGTTGTACAGCCGATACGGATTTTATCCCTGAATTACCAACTGAAAAAGTTGATGTTATTTATTTGTGTAACCCGAATAACCCGACTGGAACGGTGCTGAGTAAAACAGAACTAAAAAAGTGGGTTGATTATGCCATTGAACATCAAAGTATTATTGTTTATGACGGTGCTTATCAATCTTATGTAAATGAGCCCAATATACCGCGAAGTATTTACGAAATAAAGGGAGCTAAAAAAGTTGCCATCGAAATACGAACCTATTCAAAAACAGCAGGCTTTACCGGGCTGCGTTGCGGATATTCTGTTTTTCCACAAGAATTGATGGTTTATACTAAAATGGGAGAAGAAACTCCACTTGCAAAATTGTGGAACAGACGAATAGCAAATTATACTAATGGTGTTTCATATATTGTCCAACGTGCTGCCGAAGCTATTTATTCGCGAAAAGGCAAAGCTGAAACAAATGAATTGGTTGAATACTACTTAACAAACGCTTCGTTAATCAGAAGCGAATTACTTTCTTTAGGATTGAATGTATATGGGGGCATAAACTCTCCTTATGTTTGGTTTAAAATACCAGATAATCAAACTTCATGGAAGTTTTTCAATCAATTATTGTATGAACATCAGGTAATCGGAACTCCGGGAGTCGTTTTTGGCACTTCAGGCGAAGGATATATGCGTTTTACCGGCTTTAATAGTCGTGAAAATACAATTGAAGCATTAAACAGAATACGTAAAGGAATATAACAAATTAACAAATAGCTAAATATAATTATCTTTTCATTTCATCCTCTTTTGAGATAAAAAAAAATAAAATTTATGTGTGGAATTGTAGGTTACATAGGGAATAGACAAGCTTATCCAATTTTAATCAAGGGTCTTCAACGACTTGAATATCGGGGTTATGATAGTGCCGGGATAGCTTTATTAAATAGCAATAATGATTTAAATGTATATAAAGCAAAAGGCAAAGTTTCAGATTTAGTACATTTTGTTCAAAGTAAAGACACTGAAGGAACAATTGGAATTGCACATACTCGTTGGGCTACACATGGAGAACCAAACCAGGTAAATGCACATCCTCATTTTTCTCAATCTGAAGAATTGGCTCTCATACATAATGGTATAATTGAAAATTATGCTGTGCTCAAGCAAGGTTTGATCGAAAATGGCTATTCTTTTTTGAGTGAAACAGACACCGAAGTATTGGTTCAACTAATTGAGTTTATTAAAAAATCGAATAATATAAGTTTGACAAAAGCTGTTCAATTGGCATTAGACCAGGTTGTTGGTGCTTATGCAATAGCAGTAATTGAAAAAGGACAACCGGATATCATCGTGGCGGCCCGCAAGGGAAGTCCATTGGTTGTTGGCATTGGAGAAGATGAATTTTTTCTTGCATCTGATGCAACCCCTATTATTGAATACACCAATAAAGTAGTTTATATCGGCGAAGAAGAAATTGTCACTCTAAGACGTGGTAAAGAGTTAAGAATTAAAACAATTGGAAATGTGGAAAAAACCCCTGAAGTAAAAAAACTCGAAATGACAATCAGTCAACTTGAGAAAGGTGGTTATCCTCATTTCATGATTAAAGAAATTTTCGAACAGCCGAAAACGTTGAGCGATAGCATGCGTGGTCGGGTCAATGTTGAAGGAGACCATATTACACTTGCCGGATTTATCGACAATAAAGAGAAATTTCTGAATGCAAAACGTATAATTATCACTGCATGTGGAACTTCATGGCATGCGGGTTTAATTGGAAAATATGCTATAGAGGAATTTGCACGTATTCCGGTTGAAGTTGAGTATTCTTCAGAGTTTCGATATCGAAAACCTGTAATTCATCCGGATGATATTGTAATTGCTATTTCCCAATCGGGCGAAACTGCTGATACTTTGGCTGCCGTAGAGCTTGCAAAATCAAAAGGAGCATTTATTTTTGGAATTTGTAATGTGGTGGGATCTTCTATACCTCGTAATACACATTCAGGTTGTTATACTCATGCCGGACCGGAAATCGGGGTTGCATCCACTAAAGCATTTACGGCACAGGTAACTGTTCTTACCATGCTGGCTATGATGATTGGCAAAGAGAAGGGAACATTGAATAATGAAAATTATCTGAAAATTGTTTCCGAGTTGTCAAAAATCCCAGAAAAAATTAAGGAGATTTTAAAACAGAATGATAGAATTGCCGAGTTTGCAAAAACATTTACCTATGCTCAGAACTTTATTTATTTGGGACGCGGTTATAATTTCCCTGTAGCACTCGAAGGCGCTTTGAAACTGAAAGAAATTTCATACATTCATGCCGAAGGTTACCCTGCAGCCGAAATGAAACACGGGCCAATCGCTTTAATCAGTCAGGAAATGCCTGTAGTAGTGATTGCTACCAGTGCCGGAATGTACGAAAAAGTGGTTAGCAATATACAAGAAATTAAAGCTCGTAAAGGAAAGATAATTTCAATCGTTACCGAAGGTGATGTAGTAGTAAGTAATTTATCGGATTACACCATAAGCATACCCGACACCGAAGAGTGTCTTGTTCCTTTACTGGCAGCTATTCCCTTACAACTGTTTGCCTATCATATAGCCGTTGTAAAAGGTTGTAATGTGGATCAACCACGCAATCTGGCAAAATCAGTAACTGTTGAATAATGTTATAATTAACCCCTTCGTCAATCGTTGGGGTTTTTTAATTGTTGTAGTGGTATTGTTTTTTTTATTATTAGTTTTCAAATTGATATTGAAATAATTATTCATTTTAAAAGGTATGTGCGGAATTGCAATGGTTAGGCTTTTGAAGCCGCTGGAATTTTATCAGGAGAAATATGGAACATGGCAGTATGGTTTGCAAAAAATGTACCTGCTTATGGAAAAACAACATAACCGGGGACAGGAAGGCGCAGGTATTTCTACCGTTAAACTTGATATGCCTCCGGGAGAAGAATATATCTGGCGTGAAAGGGTGGAAGGAAAAAATGCGATTCAGGAAATTTTTGCAACAATAAACGGTAAACTTGCAAATGAATCTGATGAAGTTCTGTCAAATGCCCAAAAGTGTAAAACCAAATTTGATTTTGCCGGTGAATTATATTTAGGTCATCTTCGTTACAGCACTACTGGAAAAAGCGGTCTATCCTATGTCCATCCTTTCTTACGTCGTCATAACTGGAAAAACAGGACGCTGTTGCTTGCAGGAAATTTTAATCTTACCAATGTGGATGAACTTTTTGATCATTTAACTCAAAAAGGACAACATCCGCGTGATAAAGGTGATACTTTTTTAATGCTCGAATCACTTGGATTTCAGCTTGATCAGGAAGTTCAAAAAGAATATGATATGATTAAGCTACGTTATACGAATGATAGAACTATCACTCAAAAAATTGAGGAAAATCTGGATATCGCTTCATTTATCAGAAAATCCGAGAAAATGTGGGATGGTGGTTATACTATTTGCGGTATGCTGGGTCATGGTGATTCGTTTGTCTTCAGGGATTCAAAAGGAATTCGTCCGGCATTTTATTATGCTGATGATGAAATAGTTGTTGTCGCATCGGAGCGTCCGGTGATTCAGACTGCAATGAACCTGAAAGAGGAAGATATTAAGGAACTCACTCCCGGTGAAGCAATGATTATAAAGAAAAATGGAACCATTAAATTTGAAACCATTCGTCCGGCAGCAGCTGAACTAAAAAAATGTTCGTTTGAACGGATCTATTTTTCAAGAGGGAGTGATGTTGATATTTATAAAGAACGGAAGAAATTAGGCCAATCCTTGACGAAGCAAATTCTGAAAGCCATTGATAATGATGTGGATAATACCGTTTTCTCATTTATTCCCAATACGGCAGAAGTAGCGTTTTATGGAATGAAAGATGGAATAAAGGCACTGAACAATCAGGCTATCAGAGTTGAAAAAGTACTGATTAAAGATATCAAATTACGTACGTTTATTTCAAATAATAACGAACGTGATGACCTGGCAACTCACGTTTACGATGTGACATATGGTTCTATCCGTAGGGGAAAAGTGGATAATCTGGTTGCAATCGATGACTCCATTGTGAGGGGAACTACTTTGAAACAAAGTATTCTGAAAATATTATATCGACTGGAACCTAAAAAAATAGTGATTGTTTCATCCTCACCTCAGGTTCGTTTTCCTGATTATTATGGTATCGATATGCCCAGAATGAATGAATTTTGTGCGTTTCGTGCCGCTATTGAGTTATTGAAAGAAACCGGCAAACAAAATATAATTGACGATGTATATCGTAAATCCAAAGCTCAGGAAGATTTGTCAAAGGAAGAAATAATAAATTATGTAACCGAAATTTATGCCCCGTTCACTCAGGATGAAGTCTCTGTGAAAATTGCAGAAATGCTAACACCGCATGACGTTGATTGCCCTGTTGAGTTGGTTTATCAGACTATCGATGGCTTGCACAAAGCCTGTCCAAATCATGCTGGCGATTGGTATTTTACCGGTGATTACCCGACTCCCGGAGGTAATCGCCTAGTAAACAAAGCATTTATAAATTATTACGAAGGTAGAGATCTTGCTTAAAACATATCCTTTACAACTAATTGATTGGGATTCAGGAACCATAACTTTTTTTTAATGATAAATAAATATGAAAATCGGAAATTTTATAATTGGAAATGAAACGGAATGGGTTCAGATCAATGAAGGAATGCGTCGTCAGATTTTAGGTTACGATAAGGAGATGATGTTGGTTAAGATTGAATTCAAAACAGGTGGAATAGGATATGCCCATCAACATATTCACCGTCAATGTACTTATGTGGTAAGCGGAATTTTTGAATTTCAGATAGGTGAGGAGACGAAAACAGTAAAACAGGGTGATGGACTCTATATGGAACCAAATGTTTTACATGGAGTTAAATGTCTGGAAGAAGGTGTTTTGATCGATACCTTTAGCCCTGTTCGGGAAGATTTTCTTCAATGATTTTTAATTAGAAATATCTTCTTTAATTTTTATTAAAACTTAACGAATAAAATATGATTTAATAAATATAATCTTTTTATCTTTGTTTTTTTATAAATAACAAAGTAAAATATTTATGACCAGATTTTATTGTTTGATATTATACTTTTTCCTCACTTCTGCATCCGTATTTTCTACAGAATTTGTTAGCAAAGCCTATATTATTGATAAAGACTCGGTAAAAACGGAAGGATTTATACGATTTTTCAAATATAAAACAACTCCAGTTTCAATTTATTTTTGTAAAGATGAATTTGGTAAATATGAATTATTTAAACCAGATGATATTCTTGAATTTAAATTCAAGAATCAGCACTTTATAAGTGCTGATGTACAAGTAGAACTTAGTCCTACAAATACCTCAACACTAAATGACAATCCGGAATTTATTTTAGAAAAAAAAAGAATATTTCTTGAAATAATAATTGATGGTAATAAGTCCCTATATCAGTATAAATCACCTTTTAAGAAAGATCTTTTCTATATAATGCAAAATGGAAAACTTAAATTGTTACAACAAAAATATTATAAGAAATATATTGATGATAAATACTTTAAAGTTGAAAATAAAAGATATGTAGGTCAATTAATGTATTATCTCAATGATACTACAACTCTTTCAACTAATCTCGGAATGCTTAATTACAATCTAAGTTCTTTGAGAAATTTATTTCAATATTATTACTTATCAAAAGATACACGCCCAGTGTACTCTTCTATTCCGAGAAATACAAAAATTACATGGGGTTTAATAGGAGGTATTGTTAATAATGCATTTAATGAAACTCACACAGAATTTTTAGTCGATGAGTATAAAGGTCGATTAGCACCTGCATTTGGTATTTTTGCTGAGTTTCTTTTTAAAAATTCTTTGTGGTCACTACATTACGAACTGCTGTATACTGGAAAAGTTACTAATTATACTTACAATAATGAATATCACAATCCAGAATACTATACTGAAAATACCTTAAATAGCTCATATCATGCAATTACTGGTAATTTATATGCACATTTCCCATTCAGATTAAGAAATGGAGAAATGTTTTTGAATGTAGGTTTATACAACACTTCATGTTATGATTTAAAGACAGAGTCTATAGAACATTATAAATTTTATAGTACTGAAACTACTAAAAATCTATATCATTTAGATTATCATTTAGATGCAGGTTATTTATTAGGAGCTGGTTGGTGTAAAAATAAATATTCAATAGAATTAAGATATATACCTGGAATTTATTACCATAATTTTATTTCACCAAAACAGTTAAATAAGATAAGTATACTATTCTCTTATAATTTTTCTAAGTAGAACATAATTTTTAAATTGCAAGATTTCAAAATAGTAATTCGCGTAATCCATTAGAATTGAGTATAATATATTCTTTCTTATTAATTTGGATTAACCCTTCCTGCACCAACTCTGCTAAACTGCGTGCCAATGAAGGTCGTGCAACACCAAAGAAATCAGCCAACTCGGTTTGGTTACGGTTAATAACAAACGATATTTCTTCACCGGGTGAGTTTTCCAACAGAAAATGAGCCAGTTTACCTTTGATTGTTTTGATAGAAAGCAAGTGTAACCGGTTGGTCAAGAATTGAGTCCTGTTGGCGTTGTGAGTCATAAAACTGCTCATGAAGTCTGGATTAGTCATCATCAAGCGCATGATTTCCGCTTTCGGTATTTTCATGATTTCAACTTCTTCAAGCGAAGTTACATTTACCGGAAAGCGGTTATTATCCGAAAATACAAATGCTGGAGCGAGTGGGCGGGGAGCTTTTATAATTTCTATCCCAAGTATATTTCCGTTTTCGGTAATCATTTCCGTTTTTACCGAGCCAAGGGTTAGCATATATAAAGCATCACAAATATCTCCTTGTCTGATTATCAGTATGTTTTTGGGATATGTCTTTATTGTACATTTTAAATTATCTAAAAAAGCAGTTTCATCTGTAATATCTAATTTACTGCAAACCGGACAGGCCGAAAGATCTACTTTTCCCATTTATTATCTTCTTTTGTGTACATTGGAAACAAAAATACATACAAAATCCGAGAGTGTAACAATTGTTACACTTTTATTGTTTTAAACAAACTACTTTTGTTGTATAAAATTAAATACAACAAAAAATAAATATATGAATGATCTTAAAATGGTACCAAAACCTGAGAATAAGGCATTTCCGACAGCGGAGAAATTCAGCATGACTGAAAAAGTATCTTATGCCGAAGGTTCAATAGTCAGCAAAATCATTATTCGAAATGATAAAGGGAATGTAACGCTTTTTGCTTTTGATAAAGGCGAATATCTGAGCGAACATACAGCTCCGTTTGACGCTATTGTTCAGGTGCTTGATGGAAAAGGTGAGGTGATAATCGATGGAAAACTTTTTGAATTAAATGTGGGTGAAAGCATTATTATGCCTGCCAATGTACGGCATGCAGTAGTGGCAGTCGAAAAATTCAAAATGTTGCTTACAATGATCAAATAATTGACAAGTTATTAAATTACTATTTACCGTTTTTGGGATAAATAGTAAATGGTAAATGAAAAAATAGTAAATGGATTTATGAAACGAACAATAATAAAGATAGATGAAGCGCTTTGTAACGGTTGCGAAACCTGTGTAAGTGGTTGTCATGAAGGGGCACTGCAAATGATTGATGGAAAAGCACGTATGGTCAGCGAATTGTATTGCGATGGATTGGGTGCCTGTATCGGTGATTGTCCCGTAGGAGCCATTACCCTCGAAGAACGGGAAGCTGAGCCTTACGATGAAATTGCTGTAGTGCAGCGTATGGTACCCAAAGGTGAGAAAACAATTTTAGCTCACCTCAGGCATCTGAAGGACCACGAAGAGTTTGAATTACTGAAACAGGGCGTCAGCTGGTTGAAACAAAATAATATCCATATTGACTTTGCATCGGTACATAATGCGCCTGCACCTGCTCCAAAAGCTTCTGCTGTTTGTGCATGTCCCGGTAGCAATGAAATGTTTTTTGCTCCGGTAGCAGCTAAAAATACAACTTTTCGGTTGGCTTCGCCTGCAGCTCCCATTGTCAGGGAAAATGCTTCACAACTCCGTCAATGGCCGGTGCAATTACATTTATTGAACCCGCAGGCCGCTTATTTCAAAGGAGCTGATGTAGTTCTGACTGCCGACTGTGTCGGCTTTAGTTTTGCCGATTTTCATAACCGGTTCCTTGCCGGGAAAATCCTGGCCATTGCTTGTCCAAAACTGGACAGCAATAAAGAATCGTATATTGAAAAACTCAAAGCTATGATTCAACTTTCTGCTATCAATACACTTACTGTTATCATTATGGAAGTGCCCTGTTGTGGTGGATTGTTGGGATTAGCTCAAAAAGCGGTTACTGAATCCGGACGTAAAATACCGGTAAAACTTATTGTTATTGGTACCCGTGGCGATGTTTTGAAAGAAGAGTGGGTGTAGTGAATCAGTCCAACTTTTCCAACGTACTGAATTTCGGAATAGTTAGTCTCAATTAAATAAAACGAATAAAATCGCCGATATTTGGATATAACGAAAAACATCACGAACTTTGCGCTCCCAATTTTTGAAAACAATTATAAATACATAAGAATGAAGACTGCAAAAATTATTACTGAAAAAGGAGAGATGCAAGTTGAGTTTTTCGAGCAGGATGCTCCGAAAACAGTGGCTAATTTTATTAAACTGGCTACCAGTGGCTTCTACGATGGATTGACTTTTCACCGTGTTCTGCCTGATTTCGTTATTCAGGGTGGTTGTCCTGACGGTACAGGGGCAGGTGGTCCCGGTTATACGATTCCCTGTGAGTTAGATGGTGGTAATCAGTATCACGACAGAGGTGTGTTGTCAATGGCACATGCAGGTCGTAATACAGGAGGTTCACAGTTTTTTATCTGTCATTCAAGAAACAATACTTCCCACTTGGATCGTCAACACACTTGCTTTGGTAAGGTTGTTGAAGGTTTGGAGGTGATTGACCTGATTCGTCAGGGCGATAAAATCTTGAAAATTGAAGTATTGGAATAAGCTTACCATGAAAGCAGAATCAAATTAAAGGTCAGGAAGAACAACTCTTTCTGACCTTTGTTGTTAATCTTACTTTTCATTTTCTCACTACACCGGTATATCCTTCGGCAGATGTAATCAATTCGAAAACTTTATCCGGCTTCAAATCCGGTTCATCACGATGCGAAACGTAAACAATGGCTATTTTTTTCTCAGCTGCAATGGCATTAACCATATCAATAAACAGGCGGCTATTTTCATCATCAAGTTCAATGGTTGGTTCGTCAAGGATGAGCAGGGGCGGATGTTTTACCATGGCTCTGGCTACCATTACCATGCGTTGTTCCCCGATTGAAAGCCGTTGAAAGGATTTATTGTGGTACGAAGTTCCTAACATTTCTATCCATTTGCGGGCAATATTCAGTTGAATGTCAGTCGGTTTATTGTATAATCCAACCGAATCGACCAACCCGGAAACAATCATATTTTCCACCGTATCATCACGTGTAAATTGCTGAATCATGGAGGGAGTGAAATATCCAATTTGTCGCTTGATATCCCAAATCGATTCGCCGGATCCTTTTCTTTTTCCGAAAAGGATCATATCCTGCCCATATCCGCGGGGATTATCACCGATAATGACAGACAGCATAGTGCTTTTCCCCGAACCGTTTGGCCCCACGAGCTGCCAGAATTCCCCTTTTTGAATGGTCCAGCAGACTTTGTTTAACACCGGTTTCCCGATATAGCTGACCGAAACATTATTTAGTTGAACCAACGGATTTATATCGATGTGGCTTTCATCATATTCTTTCGGAATGCGGAATTGGTGCTTTATTTTCTCCTGCGATGGCTCCATGATCCGGAACGATTCGGCATCTTGTTCGTTTACAATGAGGTTGTTTTCATCAATTGATAGTACTTTTGCTATGCAGGGCAGTATATCACGTTTCCGGAAAAAGAGTTGAATTAATAAAGTCGATTCGGCTAATTCACCTAAAGAAAAAGTGATTGATTCCTGCGTAGCTTTGTCAATATTACTATACACATCATCAAGCACAATGTATTGAGGTGTTTGTGTAAAAAGATAGTTCAGCAAGGCTTTCTTTTGCTGACCGCTGGACATGGAACCCAAACTTGAATTCTCGTCTGTCTTAATCACAACCCGGTCGTGGCGCAGCTCTTCTTCCACCAGACGGTTAATGGTTATGGTGGAATGTAAAACTCCCTGTAACGAGCTTAAATCGATATATTCCCGCAAAAATGAATTTTTCATGAGTTGCTCAAGAATATAATTTTTATTTGATGCGTTTGACAGGTAAAGTCCAATGCTGTTAGTCTGTTTCATTATTAATTTATTATCTGATAATTCCACGTTTCTTTGATGTGGGTAAATTTCCGGCATTAATTGTTGAATAGAGAGCAGCTCCTAAAATGATAGTTCCTCCTATAATTACTCTGACGGTTGGTACTTCACTTAAAATTATAACAGCAAAAATAATCCCATAAACCGGTTCAAGATTAGCAATAATACTTGCAGTTTGAGCTTTTATGGTCGAAAGCCCCCTGATAAATAGTGAGTGGGCTACTGCAGTAAATACTATACCCAGAAGAACCAGAAGCAGTATATTTGTACTGTTCAACGGAGGTTTTTCAATAAAAAGCAAAGGTAACAAAATCAGGAAAGCAATAAAATCCTGATAGAAGGCAACTACCAGCGCTGAATATTGTGCAACCAGTTTGCGGTTTAGAATAGATAAAAGAGCAAAAGTGAAGCCTGAAAGTACACCCCACAAAACACCCGGCGTAATGTTATTATTTAAATGAAGCGTCGGAATTATCATAACAACACCTGAAAAACTAATCAATGCGACAATCAGAGCTTTAAGTTTTAATTTTTCTTTAAAAAGTAAGGGTTCCAGAAATGTGGAAAAAACAGGAAATGTTGAAAACGAAAGTAAACCTATTGCAACAGTTGACGTCTTTATAGCCTGAAAAAAGGATACCCAGTGAATCACCAGAATAAATCCCGTAACGATCATTAGAAAATAATCTTTTTGCTTTGAAAGCTTGATGCTCTGTTTTAGAATAAGAAGCGTAATACCCAAAGCCAGCGTTGCAAATGTTACTCTACCTAAAACAATGATTGTGGATGAAAGATCTATTAATTTAGCAAAGAGTCCTGCCAGACCAAATAAGAATACAGCTGAATGGATATATATTAAATTGCTTTTATTATTCATAATCAAAGAATTACTCCGGGTATCATTTAAACAGCTGTTCACTATTTTCTTTAAGGTTTTTATTTCAAAGCCTTAATGCAGTAATAGGTAATCGACTTTCAATCTACGGATCTACGACCATTATATTTGTGTATCAGCCTGATAATCTGTAAGACTTGCGAATGCAAATATAACTACAATCTTTTATTATTTATCAGAAATTCAGCTATTTTCAGTTCTGTATTTGCCAGCACTTTAGAACATAGTAAATATTTATGCAATAATTTGACATTTTCTTATTTTTATCGTTCTAAATTCAGTTTTGAATTTGTATCTTTGTCCAAACTCAAAACTATGCATTTAAACATAAAAAACGAAACTTCCACGCTGAAAGCTGTTGTGCTTGGACAGCCGGGTTCGATAGGGAAGGTGCCTGCGATTGAAAATACATTTGATGCAAAATCGTACGAATCGGTTTTGAAGGGTATTTATCCAACCGAAGAAGCCATCTACAAAGAAATGAGTGCATTTGAGAAAGTGCTGTTGAAATACGATGTACAGGTTTTTCGTCCGTGGACGCTGGAAAACTGCAATCAGGTTTTTGCCCGCGATGTGGGTTTTGTGATTGATGATAAAATCATAAATTCTAATATTATTCCGAACCGCGAGGATGAAAAAGAGGCGTATGAAGTAATCTATGACCAGATTTCGTACAACAAAATCTTTAATCTTCCCGAAAAGGCACATGTGGAAGGTGGTGATGTGGTGCTGTTTAACGATTTAGTTTTCGTGGGACTTTATTCGGGTGCCGATTATCCTCAATTTAAAACGGCGCGTACCAATCTGTATGCTTTTAATTTTTTGAAGGAAATTATTCCGGAAAAGACATTTGTTCCGATAGAATTAAAGAAACACGATACCAATCCCCGTCAGGGTATATTGCATTTGGATTGTACATTTATGCCCGTGGGTAAGGACAAAGCAATTATTTATAAGGATGGTTTTCTGAATCCATCCGATTATCATTTGCTGGTCGATCTTTTTGGACGAAAGAATATTTTTGATATTACACTGGAAGAAATGTATTACATGAATTCCAATATCTTTTCTATCTCTCCCAATGTGGTTGTATCCGAACAGCGGTTTACCCGTTTAAATGAACATTTGGAAAATAACTGGGGTTTAAAAGTGGAACGTGTACCCTATTTTGAAATATCAAAGATGGGTGGACTTTTGCGATGTTCTACTTTCCCGTTAGTGAGAGATGACTCCTGAGGGAGTAAATAAATTGCTTATATTTATGTTTTTAAAATTGAATTAAAACCTCATAATTTGCACATACAAAAAGATCATTTTGAGGTTGATGGAGGTAAAAATACTATGCCAAAACAAATTACACATACCATTTTAATGATTGAACCGGTAAGTTTCGGGTTTAATCAACAAACGGCTGTAAATAATTTTTTTCAGCAAAAGGACGATAACATACAGTCTCATATTCAGGAACTTGCTCTTGCCGAGTTTAATGACATGGTGAAGATACTCCGTGCGAACGATGTAGATGTGTTAATTGTAAAGGACACGTTGCAACCTCATACACCTGATGCAATCTTTCCGAACAACTGGATCTCGTTTCACGAAGGTGGACAGGCAGTTTTATATCCTATGTTTGCCGAAAACCGGCGAAAAGAGCGTCGTGATGATATCGTTCAGTATGTTTCCGGTCAAAAATCGAATGTAAAAAATATAGATGATTTTTCATTTTGGGAGGAACAGAACCTGTTTCTTGAAGGTACAGGAAGTATGATTTTTGACAGGGTTAACAGGTATGCTTTTGCAGCCTTGTCGGAACGAACCGATAAATCCGTTTTCCTGCAATTTTGCAAAGTATTTGAATTTAAACCTGTTTATTTCTCCGCAAATCAGTCGTTGGACGGTAAACGATTACCAATATATCATACCAATGTCATGATGAGCCTGGCGGAGAATTATGCC
This sequence comes from Paludibacter sp. UBA6032, assembly GCA_002427885.1. Classification (GTDB taxonomy): domain Bacteria; phylum Bacteroidota; class Bacteroidia; order Bacteroidales; family Paludibacteraceae; genus Paludibacter. The sequence goes on along the minus strand of DIZI01000005.1, from coordinate 42,104 downwards.
GTCATTTGTCTTGAATCAATTGATAATGTTGAAGAACGAAAACTGGTGGTTGATGCGTTGACACAGACGAACAAAGAAATTATTACAATTTCTGAAGATCAAATGCATCACTTTGCGGGCAATATGTTGCAAATTGAAAACCGGAAAGCTGAACGGCTGTTGGTGTTGTCACAATCGGCTTATGATTCGCTGAATAAACAACAAATTGATAAACTTACTGCATATAATAAATTGATTGTCATTTCAATACCAACCGTTGAAAGGGTAGGAGGCGGTAGTGTCCGTTGCATGATGGCGGAAGTCTTTTAAGCCCTGCCCGTTTCCCCGAAGGGGATGAATTTTGAAAAAAAGCTAACTTTTACATCCTTCCCCGGAGATTTAGGGGATTAAATTATATTGTATGAATAACTCAAAACTTACTGCTTCTGAATTGATGGAGCTTGAAAATAAATACGGTGCACACAACTATCACCCGCTGCCCGTCGTACTCGATCGTGGAGAAGGTGTATTTGTATGGGACGTGGATGGAAAAAAGTATTATGATTTTCTTTCGGCATACTCGGCTGTAAACCAGGGACACTGTCACCCAAAGATTATCAACACGCTGATGGAACAAGCTCAGAAACTGACTTTGACTTCCCGCGCTTTTTACAATAGTCAACTCGGCCTTTACGAGGAATTTGTAACACAGTATTTTGGTTACGAGAAAGTCCTGCCCATGAATACCGGTGCCGAAGCGGTTGAAACTGCGATTAAACTATGTAGAAAATGGTCGTACGAGAAAAAAGGACTGGCTGAAAATTCGGCTCAGATAATTGTTTGCGAGAATAATTTTCACGGTCGCACGACTACCATTGTTTCTTTTTCGGTTGATCCGGATGCCTGTAATCATTACGGTCCTTTTACTCCCGGATTCATTATCATTCCCTTTAACAATGCCGATGCGCTTGAAAAGGTGCTGAAGGAGAATCAACATATTGCCGGATTTATGGTAGAACCTATACAGGGTGAAGCCGGTGCTTATGTTCCCGATGACGGTTATTTAAAGAAATGTTATGATCTATGCCATCAGTACAATGTATTATTTATAGCCGATGAAGTTCAAACCGGCATTGGCCGCACGGGAAAATTGTTGGCATGCGATTATGAGCATGTACACCCCGATATTTTAATTCTTGGAAAAGCCTTGTCCGGCGGAGTTTATCCTGTTTCGGCAGTTTTATCGGACAATGAAATCATGGAGGTTTTTCAACCCGGACAACATGGTTCAACGTTTGGTGGCAATCCCATGGCTGCAGCTGTTGCAATCTCAGCGCTGGAAGTTATTCGCGATGAAAAACTGGCTGAAAAAGCTTTTGTATTGGGTGAAATGTTTCGCAAGGAAATGAACGGGCTTTGTAAAACATCAAAGATTGCTTCGTTTGTTCGTGGAAAAGGCTTGCTGAATGCTTTGGTTATCAATAATGAAGGTCACAAAAATCTGGCCTGGGATATCTGTCTTAAACTTCTTGAAAATGGTTTGCTGGCAAAACCAACCCATACCAATATCATCCGTTTTGCTCCTCCATTGGTAATAACTGAAAAACAATTGTTCGAATGTGTAGATATTATTAAGAATACAATAATAGAATTTGAGTAAATAATTTTATTCATATATAATACAAATAGCAGTTTTAAATAATTAGAAATGAGTTATTTACATTTGTGAATTGTAAATAACATAATAATTTTTGATCATTTATGTTTCTAATTAAACAAAACAACCCGAATTAAGCGGGTTGTTTTGTTTAATTAATTTTGTTATAAAAAACACATGTATAATATTTATCAGAAATTTAAAAGTTTGAAAAAGAAGGACGTAATACCACCTATCAAACCGGAGAGATGCAAAATGTTGATATTGAATTGATTTTCAGCAATAATAATGGCAAAGAGTCCGAAGGTTCCCCATCGGTACATATTCATCATTAATTTGGGATGAATATCCTTTAAAAATGTCAGATAAATGTGAGAACCATCGAGTGGAGGTATGGGAATCAGATTAAAAACAAATAAACTAAAGTTTATTACGCCCCAAATGACTATCAGGTTGATAATTTCTAAACCAAAAACTGTAGTATGGAAATAATCCATTGAGTATAAAAGCCGAGCAATAACAAAGAAAAGGACAGCTATAATGAAATTCGAAATAGGCCCTGCAATGGATATAAGAATTTCGTCCCGATGCTTATTCTTCAGGTTATCAGGATTAAACATAACCGGTTTTGCCCAACCGAAACCGGCAATAACAATTAAAAAGAAACCCAACCAGTCTATATGTTTCAGGGGATTCAACGTTAATCTACCATCATTTTTTGCCGTGCTGTCACCCAGTTTATAGGCTGCGTAAGCGTGAGAAAATTCGTGGACTGTAAGTCCGATAACAGCAGCAGGAGCAATTTTTAAAATTTCAGTTAAGTCTAATCCCATTTTTTTCGTTCTTTTTTTATTTAGCTGCAAATTTACGTCTTTTTCTTTTTAAAACTATTTACATCAACATAATAAAGAACTTTTAATGAAAGACTATTTGTTTGGTTCAACCAAGCCTTTTGAAAATTACTCATATAGTTATAAACTACTTTATTTTCATTTGAATAAGAGGCTGTTTTCCACGCTAACGAAAGTTCGGAACCCGGCGCAAATATCCATCTGAAAATCATATCCACAGTAAATGCATTATAATTCTGATCCTGATTTTCGGAATATTCTGAATTATTCGTCAGTAAGCCGTTGCTTTGCAATAAAAAGAATTGATTATTTTCAACACCCGACCAGTAATGACGCGCTCTTAAACTCAAACTGGTTTTATTGTTTATTATATAAGAAGTAGAAAATGTATTCACGAGAGTAGATACATCACGTTTGGCAAAAACAATGGAATCTTTATTTTCGGATAAATCAACGAATCCGTGTTCATTCAGGGAGTTGTTCATATCAATATTGTAGTTAAAGTTAAAACGTTGTCCCATTCGAAGATTGCAACTTAAACTTGTTTCGTGTGTAGAATGGTTTATCAGTGGTTGAGTGGCATATATATATTGAATACCGAAATTCAGCTGTTTACGTTGATCTGTATTTAAATTGAAGGATAAGTTCAGATTTTGGGGATTTTGATAATATCGTCCGGTAACGCGAGGTTCAAAATAGTCAAACTGATTCGTTGAATACTTACCGCTTGAAGACAAACTGTAGTTATTCTTAAATTGAATAAATAAATCATATCCAAACTCATTATCGAACAATGTACTCGGGTTGTAAACCCGATCGTAAGCTCCAAATATATCACCCTGACATTCACGAAGTATCCAGAAAGGTTCAATAATTTGATAAAAGAGCCAAACTTCAGTGTTTACCTGATTGTTTCTTTGAATGTAACCAAGATCGTTCGGATTGTATTTATCGGAATAGAAATACTCATTAAGTCCCCAATTAAACTGTCCTTTATTTTTTTCAACGGTTAATGATCCGTAATAGCCTGTTTCCATAATACTATCACCCCGGGAGCTGATACCACCTTTACCCTTTATTACGTAAGTTTTTGAGTTATCCCTGATTTGAAATTCGGTAGCTGTGACATTGGCGTGAAACGGGTTGTTTGCCATCGAAACATTTGTATTAATCAGACTTATATATGAATTGTTTTTCAGCGATTTATCAATAACTGCTACGTTATAATTTGTAAACGGTTGTACTATCACATTTCGGGCAATATTTGTCAGAGTATCTTTTAAAATTGCATTCGAAGTAAGTGACATGGCATTTAATAATCCAATCCCCCAACCTTTATCTGTCCTTCCCGAAATTTTAGTTGCATTGACCAGTTGATTTTCACTGGGAGAATAAGTAATTATCTCATTATCAGTAAGCTTATTATCAGCCGGAAACTTTGGACTTGCACCAATACGGCGGGAATAAAAAATATTAGCACGTTGAAAAAGCTCGGTTCCTTCTGTGAAAAATTGTCGTTTTTCGTCGTAATACAATTCATATGGCGATAAATTCAGCTTTTGATCATCCGATTGAATTTGTCCAAAGTCAGGTATCAACATCATATCGAGGGTGAAGGCATCGTTAATTCCATATTTTAAATCTAATCCGCCCTTATACAAGAATTTCGAAGCACCGGAAGAATTATTCGGTTGAAAATAGCTGGCAATATATGGACTAAAAGAAAGCCGGGCAGGCGATTTAATATCTTTTATACCCGTCAATTGTCCTTCCTGATGAATAAACCCGGAGACTTTCCTATCAACAAAATTCCATGAATTATTAGAATTATACCGCCTGATATTTCGAAACATATTCACTCCCCAGTTACTCACAGTCTTATCCGAAAATCGTAGGGCGGAAAACGGAATCCTCATTTCAACAGTCCAGCCTTCTTTTGTAATTTGTGTTTTGCTTTCCCAGACAGCATTCCAGTTTCCATCTTCATTGTCGCCATCACTCTTTATTGCCTTAATATCCACCTGAACTCCAGCAGGTGTAATGAAAAAACCATAAGCAAGTTGACCCTGGTTGTACGGATCAAGGTAAACGCCAAAATAATCGGACATACCAATGTTATCCCGCTCAGTTAAATAATTAAAAATGCTATCCGGTTTATTATCATGAAGCAAGGCACCAACATAAATAGCGGTTTGGTCATAAAAAAAATATGCTTCGGTTGGTTGTAAAGAGGGTTTACCGTTGTAAGGTTGTAGCTGAACAAAATCTTTTGCAGGCAGAGCATTGCGGTAAACCGGTTCATCCAGAATACCATCAATTTTTAAAGGTGCAGTAATATAATAAGCTTCAACACTTTTTTTGTTTTGTGCCGAAATATCAAAAACTATAAGAATTGCAAGAATTGATATTGATAAGTGCTTCATGTAATTCATATTGCTTAATTTTCAAACATCTAAATTTTAAATACATAGATTCAAAAAAGCACGATATATCATTTTTTTGCAAATATATCTATAATTTTTGAGTTATATTCAATTCATGAATTGTAAGAGTAGAAAATTTATTATTATACTTGTTAAGACTGATTTTGTTTAAATTCATTACATATGAGATAGTATATTTAACAATAAATTTATTTTTTACAACCACGTTTGCCGTATTCTTCTATTTATAGTACTTTTGTATTTCTTTTTACATTAAACAAACAGGTAAATCATCTCACTGTTTTTTTATGGAATTGTTGAGATTTTAATAAATAGAAGTGATAGAAATTATACCAGCCATCGATTTGATTGATGGAAAATGTGTTCGGCTCTCTCAGGGTGATTATACACAAAAAATTATATACAATGAAAATCCACTCGAGGTGGCCAGAATGTTTGCCGATGCAGGTATTCGCCGGTTGCATTTGGTGGATTTAGATGGTGCAAAAGCTCATCACATTGTGAATCATGCTGTTTTGGAGAGGATCACTTCAGGAACCGACTTAATAGTCGATTTTGGCGGAGGTTTGAAATCGGATGATGACTTGCGAATTGCGTTTGAATGTGGAGCTTCCATGGTTACCGGCGGGAGTATAGCTGTCAAAGATCCGGATGTTTTTTCATCCTGGATAACTAAATTTGGTGGAGAGAAAATTATTCTTGGAGCCGATGTGAAAAACGAAAAAATTGCTGTTGGTGGTTGGTTGGAAACAACTGAACTGGATCTGATGCCATTTATAAAAAATTATATTCAACAGGGAATTAATAAAGTAATTTGTACTGATATTAGCAAAGACGGTATGTTACAGGGACCTGCTATTGAACTTTATAGAAAAATGTTGCTTGAACAACCCGATATGTATTTGATAGCCAGTGGTGGAGTTAGTTCCATACACGATATTGAATTACTGGATGAATCAGCCGTACCCGCAGTTATTACCGGGAAAGCAATTTATGAAGGAAGAATTAAACTTAAAGATTTGAGCCGGTTTATAATCAACAATTTATAATTAAAGATTATTAATTATAAATTGGGAATTGAGAATTGCAAAACTGAAAATTTATGCTAAATTTGTCGGCTCAAGAAGTGAAGAATAAACGAATATTTTAGTAAACCCTGAAATTAATAATGAAGGCAAACACTTTGTTAATGTCGTTTATTATTAATTGTAAACAATTAATTAAAAAGAATTTATGCTGAAAGAAATCTTATCACTTACCGGAAAATCCGGACTTTTCAAATTGATATCGCAAGGTAAAAACATGTTGATTGTTGAGTCATTGATCGATGGAAAACGGATTCCGGCTTATACAAAGGATAAAGTGGTTTCCTTGGGAGATATTGCCATTTTTACTGAAACTGCCGAAGTGCCGTTGGGACAAGTACTTGAAAGTGTTAAAGCAAAGGAAAACGGGGCAACTTGTTCTATTGATCCGAAAGCCGATAATGACAAGTTACGCAACTATTTGACAGAGATTCTTCCAGATTATGACCGTGACCGGGTCTATCCGAGCGATATTCGAAAATTATTGAATTGGTATAATATTCTGATTAATGCTCAAATTACTGAATTTACTTCCGAAGAAAATGAAACTGTTTCAGCAGAATAATCGTATATTTGTAACTAACTTATAATTATGAGTATATGATTGTAAAATCTATTTGTGAACTCATTGAAGAAGTGGCTCCATTGGCATTGCAGGAAAGCTATGACAATGCCGGTCTTTTGGTGGGTGAATCTCAAATGGAAGTTACATCAATACTTATCTCTATAGACATTACAGAGAAGGTTATTGAAGAAGCCATTCGGAAAAAATGCAATTTAATTGTATCTCATCATCCACTGATTTTTACCGGAATTAAAAAACTGGTGGGTCAGAACGAAGTGCAACGATGTGTTAGCATGGCTATAAAAAATGATATCGCCATTTATGCCGCTCATACAAACCTGGACAATGTGCTGCATGGTGTCAGTGGTAAAATGGCTGAGAAAATCGGGCTTATTCATGTTCGGATTCTTCAGCCAAAACGAAATGCTTTACTCAAATTAATAACCTATGTTCCTAAAATTCATTCCTATAAATTACGTGAAGCTTTATTTGAGGCCGGAGCAGGACAGATAGGAAATTACGACTCCTGCAGTTTCAATATGGAAGGTACAGGTACTTTCAGGGCAAACGATGAGGCAAAACCTTATGTTGGTGAAATAAATAAATTTCATGCCGAAGCCGAAACGCGCATCGAAGTTATCTTACCTGAATTTATAAAATTCAAAGTGCTGGAAGCTTTCCTGAAAACACATCCGTATGAAGAACCTGCCTATGATTTTGTTTCACTTGAAAATGACTGGAATCAGGTAGGAGCAGGAGTTATAGGTGATTTGAATGTAGAGGAAAATGAAATGGATTTTTTAAACCGGATTAAGTCAATTTTCGATATTTCATTTATCCGTCATACTGACTTTCTGGGAAAAAAAATCAAAAAGGTGGCCTTATGTGGAGGATCAGGAAGTTCATTTTTGCCTGATGCTATTTCTGCCGGTGCAGATGTATATATTTCGGGAGATTTTAAGTATCACGAATTTTTTGAGGCTGAAAATCGTATTTTGATAGCCGATATTGGACATTTTGAAAGTGAACAGTTCACAAAAGACATTTTTTTTGAGATAATTACAAAAAAAATGCCTACATTTGCAGTCCAAATTTCGGACAGTAAAACCAACCCTATAAACTATTTGTAATCAATATGGCTACAGAAATCAAAACAGAAAAAGAAATAACCGTTGAAGAAAAACTAAAGGCTCTTTATGAACTTCAAAAAGTGGTTTCGCAAATTGATGAAATCAAGATATTACGTGGTGAACTTCCTCTTGAAGTACAGGATTTAGAAGATGAAATTATCGGCTTAAATACACGTCTTGAAAATTTTGAAACTGAAATTGCCGAAGCTAAAGCTGTAATTGCAAGTAAAAAAATTGAGATTGAAGAATCCAGAATTAAAATTGCAAAATACAAAGAGCAACAAGAGAATGTACGTAATAATCGTGAATACGACAATCTTTCTAAAGAAATAGAATTCCAAACATTGGAAATTGAACTTTGCGAAAAACGAATTCGTGAATTTACTGCCGCTCTTGAAACTAAGCTGGCGGATCAAAAAAACACAGCAGATCAATTATCAGAAAGAAAACTGGATATTGAACAGAAGAAAGGGGAGTTGGAAGAAATTGTTTCTGAAACCAAGTATGAAGAAGAAAAATTACGTGAGCACGCAAAAGAAGTAGAATCTCTTATTGAGCCTCGATTGGTTACAGCCTTTAAACGAATCCGTAAAAATGCCCGCAATGGTTTAGCGGTGGTCTATGTACAACGTGATGCCTGCGGAGGATGTTTCAACAAAATACCAGCTCAACGTCAATTGGACATTCGCTTACGCAAGAAAATTATAGTATGCGAATATTGTGGTCGCATTTTAGTCGATCAGGAACTGGCAGGTGTATCTGTCAATACGGAAAACTAGAATATAAAAAAAATACTTAAAGGAGTTCGAATTAATTTTCGAACTCCTTTTTTTTGTGTCATATTTCCTCAATATCTGTGTATAATCGCCGGTAAATATCGAATATTAAATTCTCAGGTATTCAAATTAGCTTTAACTGTCTTATAATTTGTGTCTTACATGTGTTTTTCATGAAACTGATTTTAGTATTAATAAATAAAATTGGTTTAGTACCGTATTTTATTCACTATTACGATCAAAATTTCAATTACATACAACAAATTCATAATTCAAAATTATTTCAAAAAAAAAACTACCAAACCTGGAGTGAGAACAGTGTTCCTCAAAATCATCCTCTTTCAATACCCCGCCATTTTAATGACTAAAAATAAAGTTGCATAAATTACAATTGTAAATAGTACAAATTAACAATACATATGTAATAATACACAAATGTACATGTTAAATATGTTTGTACAATTCACAGAGATATAATTGAAATATTACATTATTATTGTAAAATAACAGATGTGCAAATACAAGAGTGAATCCTATTATAACTCATATATATAGTCACTTTAATCACTTAATACCAACTAATTATGATTAATATCTAATAATTTAATTCAATATAAATATTATATTTGTGATATTAAGACATGTTCTGATCAAATTTAATTAATGCTGTAACATAAATTACTGATTACTAGTTACTATATAAGTATACTTCTAATTATCTTATTTAAATGAATTGTAAGTGTATATTGTGTTAGTAAGTGTCTCATTTAAAAGATTAAACAGTATTCATTTATAAAATGTATATAAAATAATCATTATTACAAGTGTAAAACAACAAAAGTATAACATTACAAATGTCATTGATTTGCATATGTGAATCAATTCACATATCTTTGTGTTGAATTTACAATTCTACATTTCACAAAAATATACTGCATTATGGAAGTAAAGGAGAAAATTGAAAAGATAATGGAGAAAGAACAAATGAATTCTCTTCAATTTGCCAGTGAGATAGGCATCCAGGGTTCTACACTCTCCCACATATTGAATGATCGTAATAAACCGAGTTTGGATGTACTAAAAAAAATTCTAAATCGCTTTCGAACTATCAGCTCAGATTGGCTTATTCTGGACGTTGGATCAATGTATCGTCAGGAAAAGCAATCTCAGGCTCTTACTTTGTTCGATACTTTAGATGAAAATGTATCTAAATCAAGTAGTTTCGAATCAAAAACGATTGAGAAAACTCAATCACCAGTAAACATCAACCAGCAAAAACAGGCCATTATTCCAGACTTACCAAATCAATCTGCAGAAATTATCCATCAAGACTTTAAAATGTCTACTACTTCGTCTGATAAGTCTGTACGCAAAATAATAGTATATTATAATGATAATACTTTTCAGGAATTTGAGACTAAATAGTTTCTCGTCTATTTATAATAGAAATAGTCTTAAACAATTAATTATTCTACAAGAATAAAAAACAATTGCAATCTTCATTGTAAGTCATTTACTTTTTGTCGTTTCGGGATTATTGTGTAATTTTGCAGTCAATATCAACAATTTTCTTACCCATATCAGTTTCATTAGATCATTGATATACAATAATATAGATTAGATGAAGAAATTCATGCTTGATTTGATTGTCACAAAGAACGAAACGCTAAACGATCAATATTCTCTTTTAATCCTGAAATCACCTGAAAAGCTTCCCGAAATGTTCCCGGGACAATTTGCTGAAGTCCGGGTCGATAACTCACCTACAACCTTTTTAAGACGGCCAATTTCAATTAATTACATTGATTATGAGACAAATGAACTCTGGCTTTTAATTCAAATTGTCGGTGAAGGAACTTTAAAAATGTGCCAGGTGAAAGTTGGTGAGACCTTAAACTTACTGTTTCCTTTAGGTAATAGCTTTAGTTTACCAAACCAAAAGAATGCAAAACTACTGTTAATAGGTGGTGGTGTAGGTATTGCACCTCTGTTGTTTTTAGGTGCATACCTTAAAGACAAAGATTTTGAATGTAATTTTCTCCTCGGGGGCCGTTCTAAAGACAATTTATTGCAACTCCGTGAATTTGAACAATTCGGAAATGTATTTACAACAACCGAGGATGGTTCACATGGTGAACGGGGTTTTGTAACCCAGCATTCCCTGTTAAAGGACTCAAATTTCGATTATATTTATACTTGTGGACCAACACCCATGATGAAGGCAGTAGCTTCTTATGCGGCTAAAACCAATACATTCTGTGAGGTTTCTCTGGAGAACACAATGGCTTGCGGTTTTGGAGCTTGCCTTTGTTGTGTTACCGACACAACCGAAGGACATGTATGTGTGTGTACCGAAGGACCTGTTTTTAATATTACAAAACTGAAATGGCAAATTTAAATATCAATATAGGTAAATTACAACTGAAAAATCCGGTGATGACGGCATCGGGGACATTCGGTTATGGCACAGAGTATTCGGACTTCATTGATATATCGAGAATTGGCGGTATAATTGTGAAAGGGACCACACTTCGCAGCCGTCAGGGGAATGCTTATCCACGCATGGCTGAAACGCCATCAGGTATGTTAAACGCTGTGGGACTGCAAAATAAAGGAGTTGACTATTTTATTAATCATATCTATCCAACAGTAAAAGTTATCGATACAAATGTAATTGTAAATTTATCAGGATCTACTCTTGAAGACTACATAGAAGCTGCCGAAATGTTAAATGATCTGGATAAACTACCCGGTATTGAATTAAACATTTCCTGCCCCAATGTGAAAGAAGGTGGAATGGCTTTCGGAATAAGCTGTTTGTCTGCAGCTGAGGTAGTTAGAGAGGTGCGAAGAGTCTATAAAAATGACCTAATGGTTAAACTTTCGCCGAATGTTACCGACATTTCGGAGATTGCACGGGCAGTTGAAGCCGAAGGAGCTGATTCAGTTTCATTAATAAATACTTTGTTGGGGATGGCAATCGATAGTGAGAAAAGAAAACCAATTTTATCAACTATTACCGGTGGACTTTCTGGACCTGCTGTTAAACCGATCGCTTTACGAATGGTTTGGGAAGTGGCAAAAGCAGTCAAAATACCGGTTGTCGGAATGGGAGGTATCATGAATGCTGCAGATGCTATTGAGTTTATGCTGGCAGGTGCTTCTGGAGTTCAAATTGGTACTGCCAACTTTATTGATCCAACAGTTACGATAAAAGTTATTGATGGAATTGATGAGTATTTAAACCGTCACGGATATTCATCAGTTATAGACATAATCGGGGCATTGGAGGTTTAAATTAGTGAAAACACTAATTCTTAAATATTTATATCATTGATAATAAGTATTATAAATGATTTTTATTCTTGCCATTTGATCGGATAACTTTAAACCTGAATGAAAAAAATTCTATTATTAGTTGGAAGTATAATTTTATTCTGTAGTTTTTTATGCAGTGAAAACATTGTACAAGCTACTTCAGTACAAAATGACTCTGTTTCATTTATTTTTTCAGGCGATATTATGGGGCATTCCCCTCAATTCCAGGCTGCTTACAATCCACAAACGAAACGTTACAATTATAATGTTTGCTTTCAGGAGGTAAAACCTTATATTGAAGAAGCCGATTTTGCAGTTGCAAATCTGGAAGTTCCCATTGCCGGAAAGCCTTATAGTGGTTATCCCAATTTTTCAAGTCCGGATGCATTACTTGATGGACTTAAATATGCAGGTTATGACGTATTGTTAACCGCTAATAATCACGTTTTGGACAAAGGAAGGTTTGGATTGGAAAGAACAATTCATCAGATTGATAAAAGAAAAATGCTTCATGAAGGTAGTTATATAGATAATTTTCAACGAGATAGTACATATCCTTTGATTTTAGAATCGAAAGGACTAAAAATTGCATTATTAAATTGCACTTACGGCACTAATGCCAGAGTTGTAACTTTCCCCAATTTTGTAAACTATATTGATACTCTTGAAATTCTGAAAGATATTCAGAAGGCAAATGATTCAGCAGTAGATTTTAAGATCATGATACTTCACTGGGGCACTGAATATGAATTACAAGCTAATGATTTTCAAAAAAATATCGCCAAATTCCTGGTTTATCATGGAATCAATCTGATTATCGGTTCACATCCTCATGTAGTTCAAAATGCCGAAACCTTATATACTGAAGATAGTATTGCTGTACCTGTTTTTTATTCGCTTGGCAATTCTATATCCAATCAACGCCAACTCAATACTGATGGAGGTATAATGCTGAAAGTAGCAATTGATGTGAATACTAAAACCCTGAAAAGTGCTTCGTATCTGCCAGTTTATGTTTTCAGAGGAGTTTTAAACGGAAAATATCAGTACCATTTAATTCCGACGATAGAATATCTGTCCCATCCAAATGTTTTTAACCTTCCTTCTACAGACAGCACTTCTTTGGTTTTATTTGATAAGTTGACCCGGGACAGACTGAGTAATGTATTGATTTATAAATAGCAATAATTCTTTTTTGAATTTTAGTACATTTATTCAAATAAATTATTAATTTTGTGATAGTTCTGTTTTACTATTTTTTTTAAATGAACAATTAACAGAACTATAATCTCTCTCTTGTATAAATCTTTACAAAAAAATCATCGATTATGGCAAAAGTTCTTATCCTGGGAGCTGGCATCTCTGGTCACACTGCCGCTTTAATTGCGAAACGAAATTTGGGGAAAAATCATGAAGTTGAGGTGATTAGCCCAAACAGTAATTATCAATGGGTTCCATCAAATATCTGGGTTGGAATGGGGTTAATGACAACTGAACAAGTAAAGTTTGAATTGGCACCCGTTTATAAAAGAATGGGTATTAAGTACAAGCAAGCTTCCGCGGTCTCCATTCATCCTCAAGGTGATGCATCTACAGATAAGGGTTACGTAACAGTTAAATATACAACTGGTAACCAAAAAGATATGGAAGAAAATGTGGAATATGATTATTTGATAAACGCTACCGGACCCAAATTAAACTTTGGAGCAACAGAAGGTTTAGGGCCGGACAAATTTACAGATTCAGTTTGTACATTTCAACATGCTTCCCATGCCTGGGACAGTTTGCAAAAGTGTTTTGAAAAGATGGAAAAAGGCGAAAAGCAGCGCTTTTTAATTGGAACCGGACATCCCCTGGCTACCTGTCAGGGAGCTGCTTTTGAGTATTCATTGAATGTTGCATTTGAAATAAACAAACGAAAATTAAACCATTTAGCTGAAATAACCTGGATTTCAAATGAATACGAGCTGGGTGATTTTGGAATGGGAGGCGCTTATATCAAAAGAGGCGGCTATATTACACCAACCAAGATTTTTGCAGAATCGATTTTTAAAGAATATAATATTAAATGGATTGTAGGTGCAGGAGTCAGCAAAATAGAAAAAGGAATAGCTCATTACGAAACTCTTGATGGTGAATATCATACACAAGAATTTGATTTTGCCATGCTTATTCCAAGTTTTGCCGGTGCAGGCATGAAAGCATACAATAAAAAGGATGAAGACATAACTTCAGATCTCTTTGTGCCAAATGGTATGATGAAAGTTGATGCCGAATATACGCCCAAAGTTTATGAAGAATGGAAAGCATCCGATTGGCCGTCTACTTATAAATCACCATTATATGATAATATTTATGCTGCAGGAATTGCATTTGCGCCACCACATCCCATGTCCAAACCAATGAAAAGTAAAAATGGAACGCAAATAAATCCGACTCCACCACGTACAGGAATGCCTTCTGGTGTTATTGGTCGAGTTGTAGCAATGAATATTGTCGATAAAATTAAAACAGGTACAATAGAACATAAGCATAAAGCCTCAATGTCTAAGATGGGAGCTGCGTGTATCGTGTCGGCAGGATACGGAATCAGGCATGGTCAGGCAGCCGTAATGACTGTATTTCCAATTGTTCCCGATTGGGAAAAATACCCGAAATGGGGTAGAGATATCAGTTATACAGTTGGAGAAATTGGATTAGCCGGCCATTGGATGAAACTATTCATGCATTATATGTTTTTGTATAAAGCCAAAGCAAATCCGCTGTGGTGGATGATACCTGAGTAATTTATAACTATTTGTATATAAATAAATTAAATTTTAAAATTATGAAAACTGAAAGAGGAAAAACCATACCATATAGCGATTTATCATTCGCAACTGAACCTACCCGTTGGACAAAATTTTGGAGAACATCCTTTCTTTTGCAATTGATTCGTTTCTTTGTGCTTAATTTAAAGATTATGCGTATTGTAGTCGGAGGGCATTCTTAATCGATGATTATGTAATTATGAATGGAACACAACTTGATGATGTAATAACAGAATTGAAATCACATGCAACACCCGAGCATTTTGCAAAATTAGCTCATTTTGGTATTGATAACTCAAAAGCATTGGGTATCAAAATACCTTTGCTGAGACAATTAGCAAAAAAGATTGGGATAAATCATGATTTAGCGTTGGAACTTTGGACAACAGAAATTCATGAAGCACGAATATTAGCTTCGATGATTGAAAACCCGAAAGCAATAACTGAAAAACAGTTTGATAGTTGGGTAAATGATTTTGATTCGTGGGATTTATGCGACCAATGCTGTAGTTTATTAGTAAAAACACCCTTTGTATTACAAAAAATTGACTTTTATTCTTTTGCAGATGAGGAATTTAAAAAAAGAACTGCTTTTGTTTTAATGTGTGCTTTGGTTATTTATGATAAAAAGGTCAAAGACGATTTTTTTTATCCTTTTCTGGCAATTATTGAACGCGAAGCCTGGGATGAACGTAATTTTGTTCGAAAAGCTGTTAACTGGGCGTTGAGGCAGATAGGTAAACGAAATGAAACACTTCGCTTAAAAGCCATAGAAACAGCTGAACATATTTTAAATCAAGAAAGTAAGTCGGCCCGTTGGATCGCTAATGACGCTTTGAGGGAATTGAAAAGTGATAAAGTAATAGCTTATGTAAATAGTAAGCAAAAGTAATACAATAAAAAAACTGAGGGAGTGTCGAATGATGCTCCCTCAGTTTATATCAATATACATAGTTTATTTTTCGGCCAATAATACTTCATAGTTTCTATTGCTTATTGTTAGATTTACAATAGTTGAATACATCTTGTATTGTTTGCTCGTTAAAACTTTCTTTGCATTAGCGAAATTTGAATTTATTGCATTTTCCGCAGCTGCATTGTCTTCAGATTTTTGAGCTGACTTCAACTCAGTTTCTGTCGATAAACACACATTTTTTAATCGTTCAGCACGATTATTATCTACTTTCAAATAATGAACCAACGATTTAAAAGTTGTGTTGTCATTCAATTTGTAAAACACATCGTAATCACTGGGATTAATCGCAAATGTAGCACTTGTAAAGGCTACCATACCTAAAATTAAAACAAAAATCTTTTTCATAACCTTAAAAATTAAATTTTACAATCTTATTAACTATTTTGATGAAAAAATACAAAGAATTCCCGGTGATTTTAGTGGGCGTTCCTTGTATTAGATTTTGTCCATAGAAATATAATTCTATTAGACGATGCAAAAATACATGTTTTACAACATATAATTCGACTTTTATGAGTTAATAATTGTTATCTACGTGCATAATTAACACTGGGCCAATCACTCGTAATTTGTAAATGTCAGTAAATAAGTTTTTTATATAGTAATTGGCAGATTTAATGAAAATGTAATAAATTCTCTACAAAATGCCAGAAAATGATTAGGCTTTTTTATTATTAAGCTTGAAACATAATATATGCGTGTTTTTGTCAGTAAAACGGTAAATTGGGCTATAAGGCTAATGGATAAGCAAAATGAAACTCTTCGTTTAAAAGGAATTGAAACTTCAGAGGGAATTCTAAATCAGGGAAATAAATCAGCACGATGGATAGCCTTTGATACTTTAAGAGAATTAAATAATGAAAAGGTTATTAAACGAAAAAAAAATAAACAAAAAAATGGGTATCAATAAAATTGATACCCATTTAGTATTTAGATAATTACTCGTTATTTAATATTATTGTTTGCTATCATTTCATCGTTATTGTCGATGTTGTTAATAGAAACGTTTACTACCATCAGGTATTTTTTGTATTGATCTTCCGTTAAAATTGACTTAATATTTCCTAAGTTGAAATACAATACTTTTTCAGCTGCCATTAAATCTTCTTTTTTTAATGCATATTTCATTTTTTCCTCTGTTTTAAGGAAAACATACTTCAATTGATCTTTTTGATCTTCATTTGCGTTCAAATAACGAGCCATTGAATTAAAATTACTTTCATTATTCAATTTGTAAAATATCTCGTATTGTACCGGTTTTATGGCAAAACTACTGGTTGCCACAGCAAATACTACCATTATTAACACTAAAATCTTTTTCATAACTTTTTAATTTTTAATTACTTAATACGTATTACCTATTTAAACTAAATATACTTTCAGAGAGTTATTGATGTTAACTAATTATCTCTCAGTCAAGTATTGATTTTTATTGTTGTCATTCATTGAAGCATACAACACTGCCATAATTTTTTCGTACTGTTTGGTAGTCAGAATTTGCCTTGCGCTACCTAAACTAAACCAAATTGCTTTATCAGCAGCAATTTCGTTTCCTGTTTTTAATGCTTTTTTCAAATCTGAATCAGAAATTGAAAATGCATTTTTTAATTGATCTGTCTGAACAGAGTCGGCACCCAAATAACCAACCAGTGAATCGAAACTTGACTGATTATATAATTTGGAGATAGCCACACGCTCGTTCGGATTAACACTAAACACATTGCTTGTAAAAGCAACCATAACTAAAATTGAAACAACAATCTTTTTCATAACCTAAAAATTTAATTTTATAATCTTATTTATCATTTTGATAAAAAAAAAACAAAGAATTCCCTGTGATTTTTTACCGGGTATTCTTTGTATTAGATTTGTCACTTAAAATATTATTTCTAATTGACGATGCAAAATTACATGTTATACAACATATAATTCGACATTTTAGAGTTAATGATTGTTATTACAATATTTTATTAACAAAGTCTTATTTATTTATTAAACGTAAATTTCAGTAATATAGTCGTTTATGTTATTATGAGTAAATTTAATGAAAATGTAATAATTTCTCAAAAAAAAACAGCTTAAAAATACTTTTGTATATCAAACTAATACATAATAGCTCATTATTATGTTGATATACATTTGTTTAATTTGGTTTAGGGAATTTTATTTCAAAAAGAAAGAATAATCGGGAATTTCCGGTAAAAAGACAAATCGGGCATTTTCCACGTCAACCCGGCAACAATAATGTTCAATTCCGTTGCTGATCATAAAAAAATCTACTTTTAATTTGGAATTATAAACGGCTACCTGATCGAAAGTAGATTGAGATATGGGCACAGAAGGCGCTTTCAATTCAATTATGACTGTTGGAAATGCCTCTTGATTATATATTATAGCATCGCATCGTTTCTTCATTCCATTCAAATTCAGTTGTTTCTCAACGGCAATATAAGCAGAAGGAAATCCCTTTTCTTCAATTAAGAAACGAATAAAATGCTGTCGAACCCACTCTTCGGGAGTAAGCGTGACATAGCGCTTTCTTTGGGAATCGAAAATGAACGGTTTTTCATTCATTTTTTTTATTCGAAAATTGTACTCGGGAAGGTTAAGTTGCAACATTTTTTAGTATTTTTGTTTCCACTTTTTTATAGGACTATCGTTTTTTTATAATAGAATGCGAAGTTACTAAAACTAATTAAATACAGGAGTATATGAAAACCAAAAAAGAAATAGTTGAAAACTGGCTTCCGCGTTATACCAAGCGTCCGCTTGAAGAATTCACCGATCATATATTACTTACCAATTTCAATAATTATGTTGAATTGTTTGCCGAATGGAATAATGTACCGGTAATTGGTCGTGATGGAAATATGCCAAACGCTTCAGCCAATGGAATTACAATTATCAATTTTGGTATGGGAAGTCCGAATGCGGCTATCATTATGGACATATTATCGGCCATACATCCTAGTGCCGTTTTATTTCTTGGTAAATGTGGAGGGTTGAAAGATAAAAATAAAATGGGCGATTATATACTTCCCAGCGCAGCTATTCGTGGTGAAGGTACTTCCAACGATTATTTTCCACCTGAAATACCTGCTCTTCCGGCATTTAGTTTACAACGTGCCGTTTCTTCTAATATTCGTGACTTTGGAAAAGACTACTGGACCGGAACAGTTTATACAACCAACCGGCGGGTTTGGGAACACGATGAAAAGTTCAAGGAATATTTACGTGCAACCAGAGCCATAGCCATTGATATGGAAACTGCCACACTTTTTTCAGCCGGTTTTTATAATAGTATTCCAATCGGTGCACTCTTACTGGTTTCCGATATGCCTTTACACGAAGACGGAATTAAAACACTGGAAAGTGATAAATCGGTTACAGCAAATTATGTTGAAGAACATATTAAAATTGGTGTAAAATCACTCTCATCATTAATTAATAATAGTAAGACAGTTAAACATTTACGTTTTGAATAAACACTCCTGATTTTTAAGGAGGTATTTATCTATGGCAAAACAAGAAAATACATACGAACAAATCCTGACCGATCTTCGAAAAAAAGTCTATCGTCCCATTTATTTTTTGACGGGGGAAGAGCCCTATTATATTGATTTGATATCTGATTTTATACAGAATAATGTCCTGGACGAAGGTGAAAAGGAATTTGACCAGACTATTCTTTATGGAAAGGATTTGGAAATGAGTACGATAGTAAATGCAGCCAAACGTTATCCAATGATGGGAACTAAACAAGTGCTGATTGTAAAGGAAGCGCAATTGATTAAGACTTGGGACGATTTGATATATTATCTCAATAATCCCTTAAATTCTACATTGTTAGTATTTTGTTATAAATACGGAACACCGGATAAAAGGAAGAAATGGTATCAGGAACTCGGTAAACAAGCTGTAATTTACGAATCAACCAAATTACGTGATTATGAAATAGGATCCTGGATTTCAAAATATGCCAAATCAAAAAATGTAGCCATTGATGAAAAAGGTGTTGAAATGTTGTCGGAATATTTGGGTACAGATATAAGCAAGCTGGTGAACGAGTTGGATAAACTGATTCTCACAAAGCCAGCGAATCAATCACATATAACTCCGGCCTTAATCGAACAGAATATTGGAATTAGTAAGGATTTCAACGTGTTTGAATTGCAAAATGCCCTGATGAATAAGGATGTTGTGAAATCGAACAGGATTATCCGCTATTTTGCCGATAATAAAAAGTCGAACCCAATGGTATTGGTATTATCACAATTGTTTAAGTATTTCAGCGATTTAATGATGTATCATTATCTACCGGATAAAAGTCAGGGCGCAGTAGCTTCCGAATTAAAGATAAATCCTTATTTTGTAAAAGATTACCAAAAAGCTGCACAAACATTTGGGGCCTGGAAAACCATGAATATCATTAATTATATACGTGAAACGGATGCCCGGAGTAAGGGTATTGATAACCCCAGTGCCGATGATGGTGATCTGTTGAAAGAATTGATATATAAAATTTTGCATTAAATGCCCCTTAACCCCTATCACGATAGCTATCGTGGAGGGAACAAGACTTTTACTTAACACAAACTTTCAAACTTTTCTAAATGCCTGTCGAAAACACATCAATTCCATCCAAATTTATTTCGCTTATATCATCAGCACTTCAACTTTCAGACAAACAAATCAGAAATGCCATTCAACTCTTCAATGAAGGAGCTACTATACCTTTTATCAGTCGCTACCGGAAAGAGATGACCGAAGGCATGGATGAAGTACAGCTTAGTGATACCAAAGATCAATATGATAAGTTGTGTGAGTTGGCAAAACGTAAGCTTGCAGTATTGAAGTCCATTGAAGAACAAGGTAAACTGACCGGTGAATTGAAGGTCAGAATTGACAATTGCTGGGATATTACCGAATTGGAGGATATTTACCTGCCATACAAACCAAAACGTCGTACAAAGGCTGAAATTGCCCGTGAAAAGGGTTTGGAACCACTCGCAAAGATGCTGATGAAGCAACAATCGAATGAAGTAGAACGATTGGCGCTTCAATTTGTGAATGATAAAGTGGAAAATGTGGAAGATGCCTTAAGTGGTGCACGTGACATAATGGCTGAGTGGATCAATGAAAGTGAGGCAGCACGTAACTCTATTAGACTGATTTTTGGCCGTGAAGCCATTATTTCGTCCAAATTGATTAAAGGAAAAGACGAAGAAGCCCAGAAATACCGCGATTATTTTGATATGAGCGAAAAGCTGGTCCGTTGTTCTTCGCATCGGTTGTTGGCTATGCGCAGGGGAGAAGCTGAAGGGTTTTTACGTGTAAATATTTCACCTGAAGATGATCATTGCTTGGAAAAACTTGACCGGATATTTGTAAAAGGTGAAACCGAATCGTCACAACAAGTTGCCGAAGCTGTAACCGATGCGTACAAGCGTTTGTTGAAACCCAGTATAGAAAATGAATTTGCAGCTGAAAGCAAAGCGAAAGCCGATAAAGAAGCTATTCGGGTTTTTGCCGAAAACCTGCGTCAACTATTGCTGGCACCCCCGTTGGGACAAAAAAGGGTATTGGGAATCGATCCCGGATTTCGCACCGGTTGCAAGGTTGTTTGCCTGGATGCTCAGGGAAAATTACTTCATAACGAAACAATATATCCCCATCCGCCTGTCAATGAAACTTCACAAGCCATGCGAAAAGTGCAAAAAATGGTGGAAGCTTACGATATTCAGGCCATCGCCATTGGAAATGGAACTGCCGGACGTGAAACCGAACAATTTATTCAAAATACACGGTTTGACCGTGAAGTGAAACTATTTGTCGTGAGTGAGAACGGTGCATCCATTTATTCTGCTTCAAAAATTGCCCGTGATGAGTTTCCGGATTATGACGTAACGGTTCGTGGTGCGGTTTCCATAGGTCGAAGACTGATGGATCCGTTGGCTGAGTTGGTAAAAATCGATCCGAAATCCATTGGAGTCGGACAATATCAGCACGATGTGGATCAAAACCAATTGAAAAAAGCGTTGGATCAAACGGTTGAAAATGCTGTGAATCGGGTAGGAGTGAACCTCAACACGGCGAGTAAGCATTTATTGACCTATATTTCGGGATTAGGACCACTTTTGGCACAAAATATTGTTGATTTTCGTTCGGAGAACGGTGCTTTCAAAAGCCGGAAACAACTACTGAAAGTACCCAAAATGGGTGCAAAGACTTTCGAACAATGTGCAGGGTTCCTTCGTATCCCCGACGGAGAACAAATTCTGGATAATTCTGCTGTTCACCCCGAGAGCTATGGCATTGTGGTAGCCATGGCCGGAGATATGAAAGTAGAAGTCAAAGATTTAATTCAAAATAAAGAATTAAAGAAAAGTATTGATTTACAAAAATATATAACAACAGTTGTAGGCCTGCCGACTTTAAATGATATTTTGCTTGAACTCGATAAACCGGGACGTGATCCGCGTAGTGCCATTCAGGTTTTTGAATTTGATGCGAATGTAAAGAAAATTACAGATTTGAAAATTGGAATGGAGTTGCCGGGAATTGTCACCAATATCACCAATTTCGGAGCTTTTGTGGATATAGGCATCAAAGAAAATGGGTTGGTGCATGTTTCCAATATGGCTGACCGGTATATCAGCAATCCGGCTGAAGTAGTCTCCGTTCATCAACATGTAAAAGTGCGGATAACTGAAGTAGATGAAGTAAGAAAAAGAGTTCAGTTGAAATTATTGTAGTTTATTTAATGAAAAGAGGCTGTCTAAATAGACAACCTCTTTTTTCTAAAATAATTAATTGGATATCAATAATTAATAATTAGTATGGTTTACTAATACTACTTTTCCTGTTTTAACTAAGCCATTTTTATACGCAGTTTTTGTAATGAAAATACCAGTTGAAGGGTCTTTAATTTCTATACCACTTGTAGTATAGTATTTAACTGACATTACTTCCGATGAAATACTTGGTGTATTTACCCTAGTTATTACTTTTGTATTAGGTACAGTTAAACCAGCTAGCATATATACAGCATTTCTCCAGATAGTCAACCCATCGCTTGTAATATTATTTCCGGCATTACCACAGATGGCTCCAAAATTCATACCAAATGCAATCATTCTCGAAATTGTTGTTTCAGAATCAATTGTAGTGCCTGCTGGGATATCGTTAAATGATATTGCAACTGGAGTTAAATCAGTATTTAAATTTGTTGGTACTGCTAAAATAGTTGAAGTAGCTGGCGTTAATACATTTCCTGTTGAATAATTCAGTGCTTTCAATGTAGTAACCGTACCAGTAGGTATGCTAGTATCTGTCATCAATGCATTAAAAATTGTAATATCATTACTTGCTCCTATAGTACAAGCTTTAAATAAATCGTTTGTTAATGCAGTTGGTTGTACGGTAATTGTCAAGCACGCTGTGGCTTCTTTACCACCTGCAGCAGACGATGTAGTAAGAGCTCTACCAGATTTTAAAGCATAAGACTTATTGTAAATAAATGGTTTAGGAATGGTTTTAAGCGCTAAGGCGCCGGCTGGCATTAGCATACCTGCACTACCACTAAAGCTTTCCTGAACAATAATAACATCATAAGTTGCCAAATCAGAAATAACGTCTGTAACTGCAACAGCTGTAAGTACTTTTACAGTTACCTGAAGATTAACATCAGCACTTAACATTTGAATTATAGGGTCAGCTTGAACAGTTGTTCCCGATGCATCCATTGTTTTTTGAAAAGTTACATAAGCAACTTTTTTCACAGCCATTAATGAGACACTTAAAACTAAAGACATTAATAATAAAACGTAATTTTTTTTCATGATTTTAAATTTTAGAGGTTTTAAAATTGTTTGTTTTGAAAATTCGATACAAATTAAGCTATATTTACACTTTTGAATACTAAGTTTTTTGACTTTCATCCTATACTTTTTGATATATTTCAGGTTTTATGTCCATTTTTTTTATGTAAACACTTAGGTATAAGATCAAATAGTGAGAATCTTTTTACATTCAATAATAACTTTCTGCTCATTTACCAGTGTACACGCAAATAAATAAGTTTCATCCCCATCTTTTATCCTGAGTTTTTTTCGTAATTCATCAACCGATAGGGGATAATTCCTTGTGCTTATATTGGCTTTCGGATGTTTCAGAAGCAATTCTTTCAGTTCTTGTTTCGAATTTCTCCAAAGCTTTACAACTTCAAAAATCCGGCCCGGGAATTCAAGTAATAATTTAGGTGATGTGTATAAGTGGGTATTAACATGTAATTTATGGAATGAAAAACGTTTTCCAACTAATTTGAATGCACCGCTTTTCATAATGGAAGCATTTGGTTCATAGAGATAATTTTTCAAGTCGGATGTGCAAATTACTTCTGCTACCGATTCTTCATTGAAATTGTATTCAAAACGCTGAATTTCGTTGTTTTTCCCCAGGTTAATTGTCATAACCCGTATATTTTCCGGTTTATTTTGTTCCAGAATCAGTAAAACTTCTTTGCACTCGTTTTCCACACTGATAATGTGTATTTCGCCGGTAGTTGGCAAATCGCTTATGGCAGCTGAAATATCCATCATGGGCGAAAGTTTTATCATTACCCGGTTGGCTTTTTCAAGCAATTGGGTTGATAAGGCGGCTACATCCGGTTCGCAATCGGAAAGAAATACCATTTTTTTACCTGCTGAACTCCGGCGTGCCGGATCGATAAAAATCCAGTCAACTTGTACCATTTCGGAGAGGTATTTTTCCGCATCCGACTGAATAATTTGAATATGATTTTTTTTCAACAACTTAAAGTTATGGCGGGCTAAATCACAAAGTTCGGGTTGTCGTTCAACGTAGCTAACTTGCTGAAAATGTTCTGATATAAAACAACAATCCACCCCGAATCCACCGGTAAGGTCAACCAGTATATTGCCTTCGCAAAGACATGATTTGTATTTAGCTGTTGATTCAGAGGATGATTGCTCCAAAGAGAGCTGGACGGGAAATAAAATATCAGGAGTATTATAGAATAATGGAACTTTTGATTTTATCTTTTGTTTTCCTGCGATTTGCCGTATGGCCAAGGGCATATCAACTAAAGGAAAACGGCCGGATTGAAGTGCCAGTTGCAGCACATCGGCATTCAGGTTTTCAATAATAAATTGTTTCGTTTCAGCATTCATACTTTCGGATTTTCGGCTCAAAAATACATTAATTTATTTATTCCATAAAGGAATAAACTTGGTTATATATATTTTGTTTAGTTCCGGTACGCAGCTAAACAAAAAAGGTGTTTGATCTTGTATCAAACACCTCTTTTTTGAAATCTCGATATTTACCACATCAGAACAATTCGAAAATTCATTGCAGCAGGCGGATCAGCTGCAAAATCGGAATTGGTTACATAGACGTTCATTCCTCCAACCGAATAGTCGTAATCAACTGTACGTGTCCACGATTGATTGGCAGCATTTTTAAAATGTGTTACATAAGGCAAAGTCATTTGAACCCCGTTTAAATCAACGTACCCTATGACTGTTCCATCGGTATACACGATAGATGATATTTCCGGCATAGAGAAATGGGCAGCATAATAAATGTTTCCGTCGTTGTCATGTTTCACCACCCAATCACCACTGGCAACCGTCAAATTAATTATCTGCCAGTTAGTTCCAATTCCCGCTGGACCTTCCGGACCAATTGGTCCCTGACAAGAAACAAAAAAAACAGTCACGATAAATAATAAATAAATTTTCTTCATGGAATAAATAGTTTGTCTAAGCTTGAATTGACCTGTATATAAGCCTTAATTCAATGATTATTATTTTACGAATATACCCGCAATTTAAATTTCAAATTTAATTCGTTTAATATCTATTAAACGTTTTTGCAATAACAAAAGTTATGCCTGTTTTTCTATATCTTTTTTTAGGATGAACATAAAACTTTAATCTTATGGGATTTAATAATAATTTATTCTATTAAATAAATATTTGAAGATTTTGATGTCAAAAATGTACTTTAAAATAAGATTAATTTGTTACTTTTGTAGCAGATTTTGGTATCGAAACAATTTTTCATTGAATCGATAAAAGGGAATCCGGCCAAATTCCGGAACAGTACCCGCTGCTGTAAGCTCCAAAGTTAATTCATAATTAATAATTCTCAATTCATAATTATTAGTTTATAATTAACAGAATACGTTTTGAACAACACTTTTGCCACTGGTAATTTCAGTTGACAGTTGATAGTTGATAGTTGATAGTTTTAAATAACTATTTACAGATTAACGAATTAACCATTCAACCAAATCGGGAAGGCGTTCAAAAACGGGAGTAAGTCAGAAGACCTGCCAATTTAAATTTTCGTTTTTGCTTTCGGGATTAATAGCAAAAAGAATCTGGACTCATCCGTGCGTACATATTCTTCATTTCGTGTTGTTATTTTTATTTGCTCATCCGGAGCATTGACGGTTAATATTTGAATTATTCTTATTATTAATAATCAACAATTTTAAAATGAAATCAATTAAATTATTCTTTGCAATTGCAATTTTTGGATTTACTTTCACAGCTTGTCAACCTGAAGATGAGGTACGAACAACCGTAGTGGATTTTGAAAATGTAACGTTGAACTCCGACAGTATCTGGAATGGTTCCGACTCGACCGGTCAATTTATTTCAGGTAACGCTGCTTTTCAAAATAACTACAATGCAGATTGGGCCTATTGGTCCGGTTTTGCGTGCTCATCTAAAACAGATACATTGACAGCAGGTTACGGAAATCAATACAGTGCTGCAGCCGGTACGGGTGCCATGGATTCAAAACAATTTGCACTGGCGTATGATTCTGCCTCAGTTTTAATTCCTAAAGCCTTTAATTATTATAGTATTAAAAGTCTTTACATAACAAATTCCACCTATGCTTATTTAGGGATGAAGACCGGAGATTATGGAATTGGTGGAATTGGAAAGAAATTCTCTGCCGGTGATTGGTTTAAAGTTATTATTAAAGGATATAAAGAAAATGTTCAGACCGGAAGTATTGATGTGTATCTAGCCGATTTTAGAGACAGCAAAAGTATGATTTTAAAAAACTGGCAAAAGGTAGATGTAAGTGCATTAGGTCAGGTTGATTTAGTAACATTTACATTCGATTCTTCGGATAAATCGGGAGGTTGGCTAAACACACCGGCATATACATGTATCGATAATATTGAATTCACACAAACAATCAGTACCAAATGATAAAGAAACAAGTATGAAATTAAGCTTTTATCTGTCATAATATTTGCATTTCATACTTAAAACCGGGACATTTATGTCCCGGTTTTTCATTTTAAAAAAAAATAATTCACAATAGCTTTCTGAAAATGAATAGGGTAGGATATTTGTGAAAGAAATATCGTTGAAAAGCATTGTGTATTTGCTAAAAAGAAGTACTTTTGCGCCGGGTAAGTCCTACACGACCAGCTCCCTTTGAACTCCCCCAGGGCTTGACCGCAGCAAGGGTAAAAGGTCGTAGCGGTGCGATGTAGGGGGCTTACCCACTTGCCTCTTTAGCTCAGTTGGCCAGAGCACGTGATTTGTAATCTCGGGGTCGTTGGTTCGAATCCGACAAGAGGCTCAAAAAGCTGCTTTCATTTAGTTGAAAGCAGCTTTTTTAATGCAGTTATGCTCATAGGTTTCATTTTTATTTAGATTGATAATTAAAAGTATATATTATTATGAAAGGATTTACAACCATTTTGTTTTTAATTATTTCCAATACGTTTATGACGTTCGCCTGGTATGGTCACTTAAAATTTAAAGAATTTTCATGGGGAAAGGGTTTTGGAATGTTATCAATTATATTAATCAGTTGGGGATTGGCTTTTTTTGAATACCTTTTTCAAGTTCCGGCAAATGAAAAGGGATTTAAAGGGAACGGAGGCCCATTTACGTTGTTGCAACTTAAAACAATTCAGGAAGCTATAACTTTAACCGTATTCGTGGGATTTACGCTCCTTTTTTTTAAAGAAGAGAAGTTGGGCTGGAACCATTTGGTAGGGTTCGCATTGATGATTTTAGCGGTATTTGTAATTTTTAAGAAGTGGTAAGTGCCGCTTTCTATCTAATTGACTGGTTACAAATCTTTTATTAAGATATGCTCTTTATATTGATCGGTATGAATTTTCATCTCCAATGTCTTTTGCCAAAATGCATCCAAATGTTCATTTTTACTGTTTAAAAATAATTCGGATCCAAAGGTATCTAATTTATTAAATAACATTCTGACAGATAATTGGTTGATATCTATAGCAGGCATATAATTTTTGGCTCTTAAATCCTCATTATATACTTCAATCAATACAGTAACTTCAACTAATCTTGTCAGTATTTGATTGACAAGCCAGATGGGTAATCGTTGATTCAATGCAATTTCTTCAGAAGATAAAGGTGGTTTTCGTTCTTCCAGTTGCTTTACTATGACGTAAGTAATAAACAATGTCAGAAAATTTTTATACCTTGTACTTATGTTTTTTGTGTCTGCTTCAAATTCAAAGTTCTGGATATTTTGCGAAGCATATGAAATTTCAGCCCCTAACAAAACAATCAGACATGAAATTTGTAACCATAATAACAATAAAGGAACGGCTGCAAAACTTCCATAAACTATGTTGTACCTTGACAAGTAAACCTGCCCGTTGATGTATAGCATCTGAAAAGCCTGAAATGCACTACCTGCAATTACTCCGGCAATAAGTGCATTGTAAAAACGCACGCGAGTGTTAGGGATAACCATATACATGATGGTAAATACCAACCAATTGATTACGTATGGTAAGAATTTTACTCCAAACCGAAGAAAGGGGCTTAAAACAGAATAAATAAATGTCTGAGACAAAGCTTTACTTATAAAAATGGAGAACCCACTCGAAAAAACGATAAATAAAGGAACTATAAGAATGGTAGAAAAGTAGATTGTAAACTGCCTGAAAGGTGAACGCGACTTTTTAACTTGCCAAATCCCGTTAAACGCACTTTCGACCTGCATAAAGAAGTTCATAACCGACCAGAACAAAATGGCAATTCCCACCCCGATAAAAATACCACCCTGAGTTGTTTCCAGGTACCTGTCCACAAATCCCATAACGGTCGGTATCAAACTTGCCTGACCAATGAAAGTACCTTTTAGAGAGTTTTCAATAAGTTCTTTCACTCCAAATCCTTTCCCAATTGCAATAATAAGAGCGAACAGGGGAACAATTGCAAAAAGAATGGAATAAGTAAGTGCTGAAGCACGAATATTAAGATTATCACCAATAAAACCTCTGACGGCTAAAATTAGTGTTTTAACTATACGATATGAAAACCGTCGGGATCTGGATAATTCATTTTCAGTAATTCTCCATATGTCGTATCGAATAAAATTATAAATTCGGACGATAAACGCAACTGGTTTCGACATTTTTGAATTGAATTATATGAAATTGACATTGAAAAAAATAGTAGGTCTGTAAGCCGGGTTCTGTACCTTGCAAATGCAAAGTGTCTGTCATTTATCTCGAACATAAGTCACCTTATGTCTCCAGCAATCTACCCCCCGACATCGGGCGAGCAACCCTACTGCGTCGGTGTACATGATCTTGCAACCCATAAGACGTACGGCTTCGAATGTTACCATCCGAACCGGTGAGCTCTTACCTCACCTTTTCACCCTTACTCCGACGAGTCGGAGCGGTTATTCTCTGTTACGTTACTCTGCCCTCACAAACAGCTTCCCGTTAGGAAATATGGAGCTCTGTGTTGCCCGGACTTTCCTCCTTTCCACAAGGGAAAAGCGACAAACCGACCTACTATTTACATGCAAAGATAGAAATAATAATCTTAAAATTGATTTGTTTCTATAAAATACCAGTTTCCAATATTTTATGTGTCAATTATAATTTAATAATGAAAAATTTCTTTATAAATCAACAATTGCCCGACTTTGTTGTTTATTAAATCATTGAACAGATTTTATAAAACCAGAAATATATGAGTAAATTAGGTATTAAAAAGGGGGATAAAGTTGTGATTATTGGTGGAGGTTTTGCTGGATTGCAGTTAGCCAGAACTCTATCGAAAGGAGATTTAAAGGTTATTCTAGTTGATAAGCAAAATCACCATCAATTTCAACCATTGTTTTATCAGGTTGCAACCGGCCGCCTTGAACCATCAAGTATCTCATTTCCATTTCGTAAAATTTTTCAAAAAAGTAAAGTAGTTGATTTCCGAATGGCAGACATTGTCAAAATAGATCCGAAGGAAAAAAAACTTATGACTACATATGACAGGAGCATAAGCTATGATCATTTAATAATAGCCACGGGTTGTAAGACAAATTTTTTTGGTAATAATGAAATGAGTGAAAATACTTTTTCGATGAAGACCACCCAGGAATCCATTAATATTAGAAATAAAATATTATTTAGTTTTGAAAAAGAAATATTTGCCAGAGTTGAAGATAAACAGGCATTTATGAATATTGTTATTGTTGGTGCCGGCCCCACAGGAGTAGAATTATCTGGTGCTTTTGCCGAACTTAAAAGAAATGTTTTACCAAAAGATTATCATAATATTGATTTTTCAAAATTTAATATTATTCTGCTCGAAGGGAGTAAGAATACTCTCAATAACATGAGTGAAGAGTCCAGAATTGCTTCAAAAGCATACCTTGAAGAGATGGGTGTTATTGTAAAAACCGAGACTCTTATCAAATCGTATGATGGAAATGTGGCTGTTTTGAATAATGGAGAAACAATTCCAACAAAAAATGTGATTTGGGCTGCCGGCGTGACCGGGAATATAATTGAGGGTTTAGAAGAACAGGATGTCTTAAAAAACAGATATATTGTAGACCGTTATAATAAACTCAAAAGATTCGACAATATTTATGCGTTAGGAGATGTGGCTTATATGGAAACGCCTGACTATCCGCATGGTCATCCACAAGTGGCGAATGTTGCAATAAACCAAGGAAAAACACTGGGAAAGAATATTTTAAAATCGATGAAAAAAGATAATTTTGATTTGGTTGAATATGAATATAATGATATGGGAATGATGGCGACTATTGGAAAGAATAAAGCAGTAGTGGAACTTCCATTTTTAAAATTTAAAGGACTTTTTGCCTGGTATGTATGGATGTTTTTGCATCTTATGTTGATTTTGAGTGTACGCAATAAACTGGTGATATTTTTCAATTGGGCATGGAGTTATTTAACTCATGATACTTCATTGCGATTAATCACCTTTATCGATTATAAAAAAGAGAAAGTAACTAATTCATAACAATAAAAAAAGCTCCATTTTTTGGAGCTTTTTTTATTGTAAGAATTAAACTTATTAAACAAGATGTTCAAGCTTATCAGTATTGATTGCAATTTCTTCATCGGATAAAGAATAATTTATTAAATCACCGGCCAGATATTGATCATACGCACTCATATCAACCAATCCATGACCAGACAAATTGAAAAGAATCGTTTTTGTTATTCCTTCTTCCTTGCATTTTAAAGCTTCATCGATGGCCGCTGCAATGGCATGAGCCGATTCGGGTGCAGGTACAATTCCTTCGGTTTGTGCAAATAAAACACCTGCCTTAAAGGAATCTAATTGTTTAATATCGACGGCTTCCATCAAACCATCTTTCATCAATTGACTTACGATAGTTCCTGCGCCGTGGTAACGTAGTCCTCCGGCATGAATATGAGCAGGAGAAAAGTTATGACCAAGTGTAAACATAGGTAAAAGAGGAGTATATCCGGCTTCATCCCCAAAATCATATTCAAATTTACCACGGGTTAATTTTGGACACGATGAAGGTTCAGCAGCTATAAAACGCGTTTTTTTACCATCTTTAATGGAGTGACGCATAAATGGAAACGAAATTCCGGAAAAGTTTGAACCACCACCAAAGCATCCGATTACAATATCAGGATATTCACCGGCCATTTCCATTTGTTTTTCTGCTTCCAGTCCGATTACTGTTTGATGTAACGAAACATGATTCAAAACACTGCCTAAAGTATATTTACAATTAGGTGTCTGCATTGCCAACTCTATTGCTTCGGAAATTGCCGTACCTAAGCTTCCCTGATAATTAGGATGGTCGGTCAGAATTTGACGACCGGCTTTGGTAGACATACTGGGCGAAGGAATAACCTGTGCACCCCACGTTTGCATTAAAGAGCGACGATATGGTTTTTGTTCATAACTGATTTTCACCATATAAACGGCTAATTCTAATCCAAAAACTTTTGCTGCAAAAGATAAAGCAGTACCCCATTGGCCTGCACCTGTTTCAGTTGTAATGTTTGTCGTTCCCTCTTCTTTACAATAATAAGCCTGTGCCAATGCTGAGTTTAGTTTATGAGAACCTACCGGGCTAACACTTTCATTTTTAAAATAAATATGAGCGGGTGTATCCAACGCTTTTTCAAGGCTGTAAGCACGAACCAGTGGAGTGGGACGGTAGATTTTGTACTGTTCACGTACTTCTTCAGGAATATCAATCCAGGGATCTGTTTGATTCAATTCTTGATGTGCAAGTTTTTTTGCAAATAACGGGTATAAATCTTCCTCTTTTATTGGCTGTTTGGTGCCGGGATGCAACATTGGCATTGGTTTGTTTACTAAATCGGCGACAATATTGTACCACTTTGTAGGTAATTCATTCTCAGGCAATAAAAATTTCTTCGTTTTTTCCATGATGTAATTTAATTATCAGTTTATATTGAATTTAATATTAAAAAAAAGAAAGCCTGTCGTTTATTTTAAACAACAGGCTGTTATGCAGGACTTCTTCAATAATTAGCATATACAAGAAACCAAACCTTATTGTTTGTAAGAATAGTTTTGCCAACGCCAATAAAATAATGAGTCAATTAAATTCATCTTGTATAATTTTGTGTGGCAAAGATAAAAACAATTTTGCAAAATTGAAATTATATGGTCGATTATTTTATCGTTTTGATTCAAAAAGTGACTTTAAACTATATAATTCATAGAATCAATCTCAAAATCGATACTTTAAAATAAAAATAGTATTTTTGTAATTCAAATTAAGTCGTTTAAAATAAATTAGATTCTACAAATTTCATTATAAACAATAAAGAATGATACAATCAATGACCGGCTTCGGTAAAGCCACTTGCGAATACGGAAATAAAAAAATCGTTGTTGAAATTAAATCGCTTAACAGCAAACAATTGGACGTTTCAACGCGAATTTCAGGTTTATATCGTGAAAAGGATATTGAAATACGTAATGAACTTTCACAAAAATTAGAACGTGGTAAAATTGATTTTTCTCTCTATGTTGACAATTCGGGAAAGGAATCGGTTACACAAATCAATCAATCCGTTATAGAATCTTATTATTTGCAAATCAAAGATTTATCCTCTAAACTGGGGATTGAAGTTCCTTCCAATTGGTTCGAGGTATTACTCCGTTTACCCGATACAATGAAGACTGAAACGATTGAATTGGATGAAAATGAATGGATTGAGATTCGCAAAACGATGGCTGAGGCTATTGAGCAATTCACCCTTTTTCGTATACAAGAAGGTAAATCGCTTGAAAATGTGTTTTATAATAAAATTGCCCATATTGGTCAATTGCTTGATGATGTAGCACCTTTTGAAGGTGAACGAGTAGAAAAAATCAAAGCCCGTCTGGAGGAAAACTTGCAGGCTTTGTCCGATAAAATTGATTATGATACTAACCGTCTGGAACAAGAATTAATATATTACATTGAGAAGCTCGATGTAAACGAAGAAAAAGTACGTTTACGTAATCACCTGGAATATTTTATAGAAACTATGCAACATGAAAAATCACCGGGTAAAAAACTAGGATTTATTGCACAAGAGATTGGTCGTGAAGTAAATACACTTGGTTCAAAATCAAACAACAGTGAAATGCAAAAAATCGTTGTACTTATGAAAGATGATTTGGAACAAATTAAAGAACAGGTATTAAATGTTTTGTAAGTAGCCGGAAGCAAATAGTCAGCTGTTGTAGGAAAGGATAAAAGTTTCTGTTAACTTTATCAAAAACTACAGGTAAAAATATTTCCAATAAAAACTATAAATTAAAAATTACAGACAAAAAATGTCCGGTAAATTAATTATATTTTCAGCTCCATCAGGAGCAGGTAAAAGTACCCTGGTACATTATTTATTGGGGCGTGGTCTTAATATGGAGTTTTCCATTTCAGCCACAAGCCGTCCGCCACGAGGTGTTGAAAAAGATGCTAAGGATTATTATTTCATCAGTGCCGAAAAATTCAGACAAATGATTGATAATAAAATGTTTATTGAGCACGAAGAGGTATATAAAGATTGTTACTATGGCACGCTTCACAGCGAGGTAGAACGTATAACCGCTAGTGGTAAAAATATAATTTTTGATATTGATGTGAAAGGCGGGTTAAACATTAAGAGACAATTTGGTGACCGGGCATTGGCAATTTTTATTGCTCCGCCAAGTGTTGAAATTCTTCATCAACGATTGAATACAAGAGGAACAGATACTCCCGAGATGATAAAACGCAGGGTGGAGAAAGCAGACTTCGAAATGACTTTTGCAGCTCAATTTGATTTAGTGATAGTGAACGATGATTTAGAAAAATCAAAGAATGAGGCTGAGCAGGCTATACGTCATTTTTTAAATAGCGAATCAGTTTAAAGCGATGGAACCGGAACATAAGGTTGAAAAAAAGAAAAAGGTCGGAATCTTTTCCGGTTCATTTAATCCCATCCATATTGGTCATCAAAATCTAGGTAATTATTTAATTGAAAACCAAATTGTCGATGAGGTCTGGTTTGTTGTTTCTCCCTGTAATCCATTGAAAAATCAAACTGATTTGATTGATGAGTATTTACGGTTGGATATGTTGATGCTGGTTATTCGGGACAGTCAACATTTCAAAGTTTCGGATGTGGAGTTTACAATGCCTATTCCATCTTATAGTATTGATACATTGCATCTTCTGTCGTCCCAATTTCCGGAGAATCAATTTCATTTAATTATCGGAAGTGATAATGCATTGGTTTTTGATCAATGGAAAGATTATCTTCGTATTCTTAATGAATTTCCCGTGATGGTTTATCCTCGCCGAGAATATAATTTTGAAGAAGTTCGTGATAAATATCCCCAAATGGTTTTACTTTCCAGTCCTTATTTCGATATTTCATCCACTCAAATCCGCGATTTTATCGCACAAAAAAAGGATGTAAGACAGTGGTTACATCCTTCTGTTTATCAATTTATTATTGAAAACAATCTCTACCAATAGTTTATAGATAAGGATTGTTTTTCTTTTCATAACCGATAGTCGTTGTAGGGCCATGTCCACTATAAACAACGGTGGAATCGGGGAGGAGGAATAGCTTTTTAGTAATTGACAGAATCAAAGTAGCAAAATCTCCTTTTGGTAAATCGGTTCTACCTATAGATCCTCTGAAAAGTACATCTCCAACAAAAACAATTCCTTCCTTTTCAGAATAAAAAGCCACACTTCCGGGTGAGTGCCCGGGTACAAGCAGTGTGGTAAATATCGAATTTCCGAATTTTATTTCCTGGTATTCAGCTATATAATTTCCAATCGCTTGCGCTTCTTCACTGACAGGCAGTCCAAATGAACGCGCTTGTGTCACAAAACTTTCCACTAAAAATTCATCTTCAATATTCGCTTCGGGTTTGATTCCAAAGGTATCAAATAAGAATTTATTTCCAAATTGGTGATCGAGATGTAAATGGGTATTAATAACACGTTTAAGAGTCAATTTCTTTTCCTCTAAGTAGTTTATTATTGCACTTTTTTCATCCTTATTTAAACAGCCGGCATCGATAATAACAGCTTCATTTGTTTCATCATGAACTATATAAGTATTCTCCTGGAATGGATTGAATGTAAATGTTTTAATTGTCATGTAACTCGTTATTCATTTTTATTTGTGGTTATTCTTAGTTATTTTATGCATGTAGAATGTAAGCAGCTAGCTGTAAATTAATGCCTCATAAAGGTATATATACCCCTTTTTTGGTTTTAAAATATTCTTCATCGAAATAATCACTTACTTCATACATTTCAGCGACAGACTTAAAAGGTTGAATTTCATATTGAAGTTCACCACCTTTAAGACAGATGAGTCCGTTTGGAAGTGCATTTATTTGTTTTTTTGCAATATTCTTTTGCGCCAGTTTCACTAAATCACCCAGAGGCATTACAGCTCTACTCACAACAAAGTCAAATTTATCCTTTTCATCCTGAATACGTAAGTGCTTTAGTGTGATGTTTTTTAAACCGATAGCCGTTGAAACTTCTATCCCAACTTTAATTTTTTTGCCGATGGAATCAATTAAAACAAATTTTGATTCCGGAAAAAGTATAGCCAGAGGAATCCCCGGAAAACCTCCTCCCGTACCAACATCTAAAATAGCAGACCCTGGATGAAAATGTATAATCTCTGCTATGGCTAGTGAATGTAACACATGATGTTCATATAAGTTTTCAATGTCTTTTCGTGAAATTACATTGATTTTTGAGTTCCACTCAAAATACAAGTCATAAAGTGCTTCAAATTGAGTCTTTTGTATTTCACTTAGATTCGGAAAGTATTTTAAGATTAATTGCATTGAAATATATTTTCCTGCAAAGTTAGTCTAATTTTACAAGAGAATAAAAAAAAGTCTCACTTAAATCAATCGGGAATAGGTATTCATAAAATTTTCAGTGCAGATTTTGTTAAAACCAAAAAAATGTCTATTTTTGACCTTTGTTTGTTTATCGAAATTAGAAAATCTCAATTCTAGCTATGTGGAAAGATTTTTTTTATTTCTCAAAGAGTCAACGAATTGGTATCATTGTTTTATTAGTGCTCATTGTGTCTGTTATAGTAGCTAATTATACATTACCAATTTTCTTCCCAACGACCAATGAACCGGAATCTTCATTTCTGGCTGAGGTGGATTCATTTAAAAAATCATTGGTTTCCATTGACAGTTTGAAGCAAGTCGAATGGAAGCGCCTTTATGACGAACGATATCAAAAGTACCAGCCATTTCCTTCATACCAGAAGAATAACGATTATTCTCTTTTTCCTTTTGACCCCAATACGGTTGATTCAATTACATTTGTCAGCTTGGGATTAAAGCCCTATATTGCATCCAATATATTGAAATACAGAAATAAAGGCGGATTTTTTCGTACCACAACTGAATTTGGAAAAGTATACGGGATTTCACCTGAGAAGTTCAAAGAGTTGGAACCATACATTACTATAAAAGAAAAACCCTTAACGAAAAGTGATTCGTTGGCTACTAAAGCTAAGAATTTAAAAACAAATGTAATAGTGGATTTAAATTCGGCTGATACAACACTATTAATGCAGATTAAGGGAATAGGACGTGGGTATGCAAAAGGCATAATCCGTTTTCGGAGTGAAACAGGTGGTTTTGTTTCGGTGGATCAGTTGAATGAAATTTATGGCATGCGTCCCGAGAACTTTGAGCGAATCCGACCTTATTGCAGAGTAAATCTGAATTTAGTTCAAAAAATTAAAGTCAATATTGCAAGTTTGGAAAGATTGAGAAAACATCCTTATCTTAGTTTTTATCAGGCCAAAGCGATTTACGAACTGCGAAGAAACAGGGGAAAACTAAATAATATTGACGACTTGAAAGAATTATCAGAATTTACATCCGAAAGCTTAACCAGAATACAACCCTATTTAAGTTTTGAATGACAGAATCATGTAATTAGCATTCATTTAGCAGGTAAGTCACATCTATTTTTTACAGGAAATAGGCTTATAAGAAGTCAGGACCTGAACATGTACCGATTTTTTTTTTACCTATAAATTGATTTCACGCACATTGCTGATTTTAATAAACATCGAATAATTTCAGTATATTTGTTCTCTTATACAAAACAAAATAAACATGACAAAAATATCTGGTCACATTGTTGATGTGATTTCCAAGACTATATACAAGGGCATCATTCAAATTGAGAATGGTAAAATCAACAATATTCAGCCATCTGAAAATGTTGATTCTCAATTTATTATTCCCGGTTTTGTGGATGCTCATATTCATATTGAAAGTTCCATGATGATGCCGGCCGAATTTGCCCGTTACAGTCTTATATACGGCACGGTAGCCTGTATTTGCGATCCCCATGAAATAGCGAATGTTTGCGGAATAGAAGGTGTGGATTACATGATTGAGAATGGAAAGCATTCACCCATGCAATTTTATTTTGGCGCTCCATCTTGCGTGCCATCAACGAAATTCGAGACTTCAGGTGCTGTTTTGGATGCTGAAGCAGTGGAGACATTATTGCAACGCGATGATATTTATTTTCTTGCGGAAATGATGAATTATCCGGGCGTTATTCATAAGAATAAGCAGGTTCATCTTAAACTTGAAGCTGCAAAACGTGCAGGTAAACCTATTGATGGTCATGCTCCCGGACTAATGGGTGATGATCTGGTAGCTTATGCCGCAGGAGGTATTACAACCGATCACGAATGCATGACCGTAGAGGAGGCTGAAGCTAAAATGGCTTTGGGCATGAAAGTGCTGATTCGGGAAGGCAGTGCAGCTAAAAATTTTGATGATTTATTGCCTTTACTGGAAAAACATGCCGGGAATATCATGTTTTGTTCGGATGACAAGCATCCGGACGATTTAATAAAAAACGGACATATCGATACACTGGCTCGTAGGGCAGTGGCAGCTGGCTACGATCCGATAGAAGTATTACGCGTGTGCTCACTTAATCCGATCAAACATTATAAATTAGAAATAGGGTTATTACAACAAGGAGATTTTGCCGATTTTGTAGTAGTGAGTGATTTAAAAGATTTTGAGGTTCAGTCAACTTATATCAGAGGTGAAAAAGTCGCTGAAAACGGGCAATCTTGTTTTGAAAGATACATTCCTGCCTACCTGATTAATAACTTCAACGCAATCAAAATTACCCGGGATCAACTTTGGGTTGAACCGCATGGAAAACAATTGAAAGTTATCGAAGTGGAAGACGGTCAATTATTTACACACTCAATCTTTTGTGAACCAAAAATTGAAAATGGAAATGTTGTTTCAAATATTGAAAACGATGTTTTGAAACTGGTGGTTTACAATCGCTATCAACCTTCATCACCAGCTATAGGTTTTATTAAAAATATAGGGCTAAAAAGAGGCGCCATTGCTTCAACAGTAGCTCACGACAGTCATAATATTGTTGCTGTAGGAACTTCTGATGCTGAAATAACGCTGGCAATTAACCGGATTATTGACAGCAAAGGCGGTATAGTTGCCTGCCATGGTGAACAATCCTGTTTATTGCCTTTACCCATCGGAGGGTTAATGTCGGATGTTGAAGGTACAAATATTGCCCGGAAATATGAAGAGGTTGACGCTTGGGCTAAAGAGTTGGGATCTTCTTTAAATGCTCCGTTTATGACTGTAGCCTTTATGTCGTTGCTGGTTATTCCTGAGCTAAAACTAACTGATACAGGCTTATTTGACGGATCAATTTTTGCTTATACCAAGCTGATGGAATAATTTTTTTCTTATCGACCCTCTCGCTCAAAGCGAGAGGGTCGATAAAATAAACCTAAAGCCTAATCATTGTCCTGAAGACAACATTAGGCTTTCTTAGTTTCAGCGGAAAGTGTGAGATTCGAACTCACGGTGCAGTTACCCGCACAACGGTTTTCGAGACCGTCCCGATCGACCACTCCGGCAACTTTCCTTTATTCAGAATGCAAATGTACAAATAATTTGAGTTATCTTCAAAAAATTGTATCTTTGACT
>DIZI01000005.1:0-2537 GCA_002427885.1 Paludibacter sp. UBA6032 | reverse complement strand
AAATTGTATCTTTGACTTGATAAACAACATGGGTGGCTTACACTATTCGTAGGTTTGTGTTGTGATTTGCTTTCAAAAAATTGTATCTTTGACTTGATAAACAACGAAAATATCAGTTTAAAACAAACAAATTTGTTGTGATTTGCTTTCAAAAAATTGTATCTTTGACTTGATAAACAACATTTTGGATTGATATTCCGGCCAAACAACAGTTGTGATTTGCTTTCAAAAAATTGTATCTTTGACTTGATAAACAACGTTTTCCATCGTTATGTCCGGTAAGTTCCCGTTGTGATTTGCTTTCAAAAAATTGTATCTTTGACTTGATAAACAACCTGTGGAGAAGATGCCTGGTATATTTTTGAGTTGTGATTTGCTTTCAAAAAATTGTATCTTTGACTTGATAAACAACTCCACGGCCATTGATATCTGTAGCTTTTAGTTGTGATTTGCTTTCAAAAAATTGTATCTTTGACTTGATAAACAACGGTTTCTTTATTTTCAGGTATCGGTGTATTGTTGTGATTTGCTTTCAAAAAATTGTATCTTTGACTTGATAAACAACTTGTAACGCTTTGGGATGTGTACAATTTAGGTTGTGATTTGCTTTCAAAAAATTGTATCTTTGACTTGATAAACAACCAAGGTTTGCAATGGGGCGAGGGTCCGCGCGTTGTGATTTGCTTTCAAAAAATTGTATCTTTGACTTGATAAACAACGTTGTTAGCAATGTTACCATCCTTATCCCTGTTGTGATTTGCTTTCAAAAAATTGTATCTTTGACTTGATAAACAACGTTTGAAGTCCTTTGCTTCCTCCGTGAACTGTTGTGATTTGCTTTCAAAAAATTGTATCTTTGACTTGATAAACAACTATGTGTAATAGTGCTATAAGTGCAGTATGTTGTGATTTGCTTTCAAAAAATTGTATCTTTGACTTGATAAACAACCGGACGAACAGTGGGTAACCAATGTATTCAGTTGTGATTTGCTTTCAAAAAATTGTATCTTTGACTTGATAAACAACGTGTCTAACTTACGCAACATACCGGTAGCAGTTGTGATTTGCTTTCAAAAAATTGTATCTTTGACTTGATAAACAACTCATCCAATGCGATAAAGTTTACACGGGCAGTTGTGATTTGCTTTCAAAAAATTGTATCTTTGACTTGATAAACAACGCAGCCGACCAGTATGACAAGGGTAATTTAGTTGTGATTTGCTTTCAAAAAATTGTATCTTTGACTTGATAAACAACTGCTTTTTGTGCGTTTTCTCTCCACTCACTGTTGTGATTTGCTTTCAAAAAATTGTATCTTTGACTTGATAAACAACAGCTTGCAGCAGCAGAAGCAAAATTGGGTGGTTGTGATTTGCTTTCAAAAAATTGTATCTTTGACTTGATAAACAACAACATATTTTTGCTGTTGCATTGTGTTGCAGTTGTGATTTGCTTTCAAAAAATTGTATCTTTGACTTGATAAACAACTTCCAATCCCACCTTTCGGTGTTACTTCTCGTTGTGATTTGCTTTCAAAAAATTGTATCTTTGACTTGATAAACAACTATCCTCATCTTTTAAATAATTAAGTTTTAGTTGTGA
The DNA here is from genome assembly GCA_002427885.1 of Paludibacter sp. UBA6032. Classification (GTDB taxonomy): domain Bacteria; phylum Bacteroidota; class Bacteroidia; order Bacteroidales; family Paludibacteraceae; genus Paludibacter. Next base: position 935 of record DIZI01000005.1, on the reverse strand, counting down.
TTTGCTTTCAAAAAATTGTATCTTTGACTTGATAAACAACGGGCACCGGCACTGATACCAACGACGGCACGTTGTGATTTGCTTTCAAAAAATTGTATCTTTGACTTGATAAACAACTATTTTAACCGGTTTATCTCCCCACTGTTCGTTGTGATTTGCTTTCAAAAAATTGTATCTTTGACTTGATAAACAACCAGACTTGAACTGACGACCTGATGTTTACAGTTGTGATTTGCTTTCAAAAAATTGTATCTTTGACTTGATAAACAACCTGGAAAACAATAGTAACCTGTGTCAATATGTTGTGATTTGCTTTCAAAAAATTGTATCTTTGACTTGATAAACAACTTCCTTCGCCTGTTTGCATTGGCAATACAGTGTTGTGATTTGCTTTCAAAAAATTGTATCTTTGACTTGATAAACAACCAACAGCGTCACCGGTTGCGGTCAAAGGATGTTGTGATTTGCTTTCAAAAAATTGTATCTTTGACTTGATAAACAACTTATCTACTTGCGAGCACTTCGAAGATATGGTTGTGATTTGCTTTCAAAAAATTGTATCTTTGACTTGATAAACAACTATCCTCATCTTTTAAATAATTAAGTTCTAGTTGTGATTTGCTTTCAAAAAATTGTATCTTTGACTTGATAAACAACGTCAAAAGCTCTCATTGCAAGTCTAAACGGGTTGTGATTTGCTTTCAAAAAATTGTATCTTTGACTTGATAAACAACAGCTGCTGCAAACGCTTATATAAAAGCACTGTTGTGATTTGCTTTCAAAAAATTGTATCTTTGACTTGATAAACAACAAATATAGTTGAGTTAACCTGCATAACCTTGTTGTGATTTGCTTTCAAAAAATTGTATCTTTGACTTGATAAACAACAGTGTGAGACATTGGTTAGTAACAGAATTAGTTGTGATTTGCTTTCA
>DIZI01000040.1 GCA_002427885.1 Paludibacter sp. UBA6032 | reverse complement strand
GATTTAGTCATAGAACTTGCTTGTGGACTCCATAATTTAAGAATTACGCTGAATGTCAACGTTATATAATTTTAATCGAAATAATGTCTATTAATAAACTACCTCGCAGCAGAGCTGACGAGGTATTAAAACAAAGACAGTTGTTGACTATGTATTTTTTTGTATTCTTTTTCTCTACCTTGACCTTTTACATACGCTTGTATTGTAGATTCATCGCCATGTTTGCCAACAGTATTTACATAAAAACCTTTTGTCCAAAACTCTCCACCCCAAAGATGTTTTTTTACTTCTGGGTGAAGTCTAAATATCTCTTTTGCAGTTATGCTCTTTACAATTTGAATTATTTTCGTGGGGCTATACATAGGAACACTCTGTATCAAAAAATGAACATGATCTTTATCTGTCCCAATCTCTATAAAAGTAATCTCATAACGATCGGAAATACTAATGCAAATTTCTTTTAAACTATTGTCGACTGCGTCAGAAAAAACTACTCGCCTATATTTAGCCGGGCAAACAAAATGATACAGTAAGACTGTTACATTATGGCTTTTATGTATATATTCACTCACATTGCAAAAATACAATTAATTTTCGAAGCAGAGCTTCGAGGAATTAGACCAAACGAGATTAAAGCTATGATGGAGTCTTTTTCAGGATTAAATTCCCGATGTTCATTGGAGTTTAGTTACAAATATTCGCAGGCACATGTCTATTCTTCGGTAAAGCCCGATTATATACAAAAAACTAATTTTCTGAAAAGCATCGGTACTTCTGCATACTTCTTTACCGTGAGGGATGATGATTACTATTACCTTCGCGGAGGAAGCGACCCTGCCTTTACCAGGGCATACATCAAAAATATGCCTACTGAAAATTTCAATGGCTTTTATATGGGTCCTGATGGTTACACATGGGGACGAGAGAACATCAGTAAAAATTCGGATTTCAGCAATCAACAGGTGTATGATAAACGCTGGTACTGCTTTCATATTTGGGGAACGTTGGCTTACGACCCCTCTACACCCGATTCCTATTTTGTAAATATATTGAAAGCACGTTTCCCAGGAATTAATGTTCAAAACCTTTACAATGCGTGGGCTAAAGCATCGCAAGTAATACCATTGATTAACAGGTTTCATAACGTTGGGTGTCAGATGGATTATCAGTGGTATCCCGAGGCTTGTTCAGGAAGTGCAGGGTTTCATTCCATAGATAAATTTATTGCCGCAGCGCCTCAAAGCGGCGAAGGATTAATGGGCATACCAGATTATGCCGGGTCTGTATTAAACAGCACAGCAACAACGGGAACCACCCCAATACAGGTAGCCGCCAATTTGCAGAATATCAGCGAAGAGGCGTTATCACTAATAAAAGGAATAAGCAGTACCGATACAGAATTACTCCAAACTATTGAAGATATAAAGGCGATGGCCAGTCTCGGGCAATACTATTCAAAGAAAGTAATTGGTGCAACCTACAAATGCCTTTCCGATAAAGCAATCGACTTCGAAAATAAACTACAATACAAAAACGAAGCAATAAAAAACTTACAGGAAGCCTCCGTTTGCTGGAAAAATTATGCCGAAACCTTAAGCAAATCTTACAAGCCGCAATATTTAACCCGTATGCAGCGGATAATTGATGTTAAAGCCATCCAAAACGATGTAGATAAAGACATTGTATTGGCTGAAAAAAGTAAAGATGCAGCAATTGTAATTTCTTATCCCATAGGTGTCCCTGCTCTTGAACTGGCTGTAGTGGCATTAGACAGTTCTTTAAAAAAGCTAAATTTCTCAACTGTTCATCGTGATATTAGCAAACGTAAGGGCGACGAGAATATCACCATTATCGCAGGAAATACAGCCGATACCACCATTATTAAAGAAGGTTTTAGGATTACGAACAATAGCGGTGCAGTAGTAATCAGTTCGAACGATGTTACTGGTGCTATGTACGGTACGTTTGAGGTTGCCGAACAAATTGCCATTCAAAACGGATTGAAAGGGATAAAGTCCAAAACAGTCAGTCCGCACTTATCATTCAGAGCAATAAAATTCAACCTACCGTGGTCGCCTTACTGGCAAAACGAGGTTACAACCGATAATTACAAAACCTGTCGCGACACGCTTTACTGGAAACAGTTTTTGAACATGATGGCACTTAATCGTTTTAATGTTTTGACACTCTGGAATCTCACTCCATTTACGTATATGGTTCGGCCTGCAAGTTTCCCCAAGGCTTGTAGTTTTTCGGATGTTGAACTTTCCGATTGGGAAAAGTTCTGGCATTCCCTATTCCGCATGGCTAAAGAACGTGGTATCGAAACATATCTTGTAAACTGGAACATCTTTGTTTCGACTGGTTTTAAGGCGAACTACGACAACCTTGCCACGTCGGAGAACGAATCAATTATCGGCAAAGTTTATACTTCTGAACAAATAAAACAATATACCCGCGAATGTATCACCCAAACACTCAACGAATACCCCGATCTTACTGGACTTGGCACTAGTCTGGGTGAGCGCATGAAAGGCATGTCGGGAAAAGAAATCGAGAATTGGATTTCGGATGTTTATTTTGAGGCCATAAAGCAGGTAAAACGCCCTGTTAAATTTATACACCGTGCCCCATTTGATCAAGCTGATATTAAACTTTTACGGAATGCAATTGATTCATCAACACTCGCCAAACCTGTTTTTGTTGAACTTAAATTTAACCATTCGCATGGCATGAGCGCCCCGTTGCTTTGGCGTTCGCACGGAACCAGCACTGCTAATATCGTCAACCACAACTCACCGCTCTGGATTCCCGAACCAACATCATACAAAATGACTTGGATGATTCGAAATGAAGATATTCTTTTTCTGCGATGGGGTGATCCTACTTTTATTAGGGAACATATTGCAAACAACAGTAAAAGTTTTGTTGCCGGATATTACATAGGATCAGAAACATACATCCCTGCAGACGATATTTTTCACATCAAAAACAGCGACCACGTTTCGTGGAAATACACATTTGAACGCCAATGGCTCTATTACACAACCTGGGGGCGCTTGTTGTACGACCCTTCCACGCCCAATGCCGCTTTCGAAGCTGCATTCGACGCGCGTTACAGTGGAAAACATGGCGTACAACTACTTAAGGCTTACCAATTAGCGAGCCGTATGCCTTTGCGTTTTGCCACACTTTTCGAAGGAACGTGGGATAAGTCGATTTACGCCGAAGGATTTGCCTCGAACGACTTTATGGACATCAATAAAATGATTAAATATAAGCCTCTTGACCATAGGTTACTCAATATCAAAAACTACGTCGATTCATTAATTGCTAAAATAACACTTAACGATTCTATATCGACACCTTTACAAATAGCGGACTCACTCGAAAGCGATGGCAATGTCGCACTTACACTTGTAAACGACATTGCTGCAACCGGCACTTTAGCCTGCGAAATTGCCGACATAAAAACTCTGGCAAATTTAAGCCTTTATTTTTCTGCAAAGATCCGCGGAGGCATTGAATTACAGCTTTACCGAAAAGCACAAGGGAAAACGTACAAAACAGCAGCCATATCGCACCTTAAAGTTGCAGCGCAATATTGGTATGATGTAGTGAAAATAACTGCATCGCATTATCAAAAGTCTTCACTAGTACATTTCAATGGTAAAACGTGGTTTTGGAGCGATTATTCTGCTAAAGTAAAGAATGACATTGCAATTGTTGAAGGTGAATAACTAATTTAATACAGCTAAAAAATGAAAACAAAAATCTCAATCATATTTATTCTCTTCTTTACAACAGTCAATTGCTTTGCAATAGATAATTTACAAGATAAACCAGCGATAATCAAAGAGCGGGTCTTCGTCCTTACCGATATTTCTAATGAGCCAGATGATGAAGAATCGATGGTTCGGTTTCTGGTATATTCCAACCAGTACGATATAGAAGGAATTGTAGCTACCACTTCTACCTGGTTGAAAAACAAAACCCGGGAAGATTTAATCCGCCGTCAGGTGGAGACTTACGGACAGGTACGCAACAATCTTCTGGTTCATGAGCCGGGTTTTCCAACCATTGAACAATTGCTTGCAGTTGTTGCCACAGGTCAAACAAATTATGGGATGGATGCTGTTGGAAAAGGTAAATCCACTTTGGGCTCCCGACTATTGCTTGCCGCTGCTGATAAAACCGACGAGCGTCCGATATGGGTTTGCCTGTGGGGTGGAGCGAATACCCTGGCTCAGGCACTTTGGGGTGCAAGAGCCGAACGCACGCCTGAAGATCTTAAAAAATTAATTAAGAAACTAAAAGTTTATTCTATTTCCGACCAGGATGATGCCGGGGCTTGGTTGCGACGCGAATTTTCGGATTTGTTTTATGTTGTATCACCATCGAGCCCAGATGGAAAAGAATATTGTCGGGCAACATGGACTGGCATTAGTGGCGACAGGTTCTACAAGAACGGGCCTCGTTTTAAATTCGACATGGTGGACAACCCTTGGCTCGAAGAAAATATTATCAACAACCACGGGTCGCTTGGGAGCCTTTACCGGAAACTCGCCTATATCATGGAAGGTGACAGTCCAACCTTTTTAGGATTAATAAATAACGGATTAGGTTCGGCTGTTAGTCCTTCGTATGGCGGATGGGGCGGACGTTATGTTTACTACCGTTGCTATGGAGAAACCCATGCCATTTGGACAAACAACATTGATAGCCGCGACTGTGTTGCCGACGATAGCGGACGCGTTGAATGTTCCGATCAGGCAACAATTTGGCGATGGCGCGAACAATTTCAGAATGATTTTGCAGCTCGCATGGATTGGTGCGTTGCCAATGAATACTCGAAAGCTAATCATAATCCTGTAGCTGTATTAAATGGCGACAAAACCAAAAATGTAATTGAGATTACCACTACACCAAACAGTAATATTGAATTGTCTGCCGCCGGTTCATCCGATCCGGATGGAAATAAATTTAAAATTTCGTGGTATATATACTCCGAAGCCGGAAACTATAAAGGAAAATGTAATTTAAGTTCATCCACCGTTGAAAAAGTAACACTATCCGTTTCCGATACAAAAAAGACAGCTACTGTTCATGTTATTCTGCAATTGCAAGATAATGGAACCCCAAACTTGTTTGCATATCGACGTGCAATAATTACAATTCGCCCGTAAAAGTAAAAAAATAAATGTCAGCAAAACAACATTACCAAATTATAAAACAAATTTCAATACCAATAACTAATTTCAATAACTTTTCAATCAAAAAAATTATATGTACAATACATTTAAATTAACTTTTTTAATATTATTTATCTCATTCATAATGAACTGTCAGACCATTATGGCTGAAACCGGGAATATCAAAATCAAAAGTCCAAACGGCCTGTTAGTTTTGAATGTCAATTCTATTGACGGCCTTTTGACTTATGATGTAACCTTTAATGACAAGACAGTTATTGAGAATTCCTCCCTTGGTTTGAAAACTATTTCGAAAGAAATTGGCAAAAAAGTCGTATTGAATAAACCGGAAACGTATAAAATTGATGAAACGTATACCTGGCGCGGAGTTCATTCATTAGCAACCAATAAATGTAATGGCGCAAAAATAAAGATAAATGAAAATAATTCCAGTTGGATTCTTGATGTCCGGGTATTTAACGATGGTGTAGCATTCAGGTATTTACTGGATGTACAGAAAAATGACTCCATAATTGCTGATAATTCAACCTTTGTTATTCCTACAGGAAGCACTATTTGGAGCCAGAATAATATTAAGTATTATGAAGGTAAATATAAAGCTCAACTTATTGACACTATTAAAAAAGGAGAAATTGCCGGACCACCGGTAACTATCCAACTAAAGGACAATAATGGTTACGTTTCAATAACTGAAGCCGGTTTGGTGAATTTTGCCGGAATGTCGCTCATGTCGGATGGTAACCGCGGTTATAAAGCAAATCTGGCTGGAAAAGTTTCTGTAAATGAAAAGGTTCAATCACCCTGGCGGGTTATCATGGTGACTTCCGATCTTAATGCGTTGGTGAACAATGACCTTGTACCAAATTTATCCCCAAAACCGAATCCAACACTTTTTCCGAAAGGTTTCGATACCGACTGGATAAAGCCCGGTCGTTGTGTATGGTCATGGCTTGCCGACAAACGCGAAGTGAAAATCGAAAATATGAAAGAATTTTCGAAAATGGCCTCTGAACTTGGTTTTGAATATAATCTGGTGGATGAAGGTTGGGGTAACTGGAAAGAAGAAGGCAAAACTCAATGGGATTTATTACGCGAACTGGTTGATTATTCCAAACCATTGGGAGTGAAAATATGGGTTTGGAAAGCGTATCCGGACAGAAAAGGAATTGCTGGTATTAAAGACTCACTTTCAAGACATGAGTTTTTCAGCAAATGTAAAGCAGCAGGAGTTGCCGGTTTGAAAATTGATTTTTTCGATTCTGAGAAACAGGAAATAATTGATTTCTATCAAAATGCGTTGCGTGATGCTGCAAAATACAAATTGATGATAGATTTCCACGGAGCCAATAAACCAACAGGCGAATTCCGAACTTTTCCGAATGAGATGACCCGTGAGGCAATTCGAGGGTTGGAAAACCAACCGCCTTGGGCAACTTTCAATACTATTTTACCTTTTACACGGTATTTAGCCGGACATGCCGATTTCACACCGGTTCATTTTGGAAAACGCATCGGCGAAACATCCTGGGCACATCAAATTGCGAGTGCCATTGTGTTTACTTCGCCACTGTTAGTTTACGGTGCAGATCCTAAAAGCATGCTCGAAAACCCGTTTGTGGATATAATAAAAAAAATTCCATCAACCTGGGACGAAACCATCGTTTTGCCCCAAAGTGCAATTGGCGAATTAGCACTTTTTGCCCGTCGAAAAGGTGATACATGGTTTATTGCGGCTATGAACGGAACAACAGCACGTCAGGTTAAAATCAAACTTTCATTTTTATCCAAAGGAAAATACAAAGCCATTATTGCCAAAGATGAAAAAACCGATCAACATACAGCTATAAAAGAAGAACTAATTCTTTCAAATAATAAATATTTAACCGTGAATTTAAATGCTGCAGGTGGATTTGTTGCGCTATTATCAAAAACAAATTAGAAATACTAAAATTCTTTTTAGCGTATTTTAATCTATACCATTGTACATAAATCCATTACTGTTTACATAGATTTGTTTTAGATTTGTAGTCTAAAAAATAAGTTTTCTAACTTTCACTAATACAAGAAAATGAATAAATCCAAATTGATCTTACTTAGTTTAATTATTCTGTTCCAAGCGTCTTTGTTTGCACAAGAAAAAGTTACCGAAAACCGACCTAATCTTCCACGGGTTACTATTAAATTACCAAACGGAAAAGCCGCTGACATTCCCAAAGGGCCATACAAAGCCACCTGGAAATCAATCGAACAAAACTATAAAATACCTGAATGGTTTGTGGATGGAAAGTTCGGCATTTTCATTCATTACGGCGTTTACACGGTGGCAGCACATGCCAGTGAATGGTATCCTCGCCACATGTACAGTAATGCTGGTGTTCAAAAATGGCACGTAGAACATTTCGGTCCGGTAGACTCTTTTGGATATAAAAACTTGATTCCATTACTGAAAATGGATAAATTCAATGCAGATGAATGGGCGGATTTATTTGAGAAATCGGGAGCAAAATATGTTGTTCCGACAGCCGAGCATCACGATGGTTTTGCTATGTACGACAGCAAACTTACCCGATGGAATTCTAAAAACATGGGACCGCATATCGATTTTATTGGAGAATTGGGAACGGCTGTACGAAAACAAGGATTGAAATTCGGTCTATCAAATCACCGAATGGAAAACTGGGATTTTATGTACCCAAAACTAGACGTAAAAACAGATTTGTTCGACCCGAAATATGCCGATTTTTACGGACCACCACAACTTCCACCTATCCGAAAGGAAGTAAAACCGGGCGAAGAAGTGATAGAAGATCAATCGGTAGCTCCTCAAAGCAAAGCATTTTTAGAAGAATGGCTGGCTCGTTGTCAGGAATTGGTGGACAAATACAAACCGGATATTTTCTGGTTCGACAATGGCGTGAACAGTCGAAATCTGGATTCAATAAAATTACGTTTTGCCGCTTATTATTACAACCGGGCTGATTCTTGGGGTAAAGCGGTTTCCATTAGCACCAAAAGCGACGCCTATCTGGCCGGAAGTATCCGCGATTTCGAACGACAAGGACGCGCACCAAAAGAAAAAACCAACTATTACTGGCAGGTTGATGACCCGATTGGTGAAAAGTTCGGTTACGTGGAAGGCATGAAACTGACAAATGCAGCTTCTATTGTCCGGAAACTGATTGAAAACGTTTGTCGGAATGGAAATTATATGCTCAATATTTCTCCGAAAAGTGACGGAACCATTCCCGAAGAGCAAAAACAGATTTTGTTAGGTGTCGGCAAATGGCTAAGCGTGAACGGCGACGGCATTTATGGAACACGAGCCTGGAAAAATGAAAGCGAAGGTCAATTCCGGTTTACTACTAAAGCAGGAAATCTGTATGCAATAGCAATTAAATGGTCGGAAGAACCGGTTGTAATTACGCTTTTACCGGAAAGTGCAGGGAAAGTCAAGAAAGTCAGCCTGCTAGGAAGCAACGGAAATATTGCATTTAGCCAGGATTCAGAAGGTTTGAAAATAACATTCCCAAAAGAGAAACCATGTGATTTCGCTTATACATTCAAAATTGAAGGAATTACACTTTAATACAATATTATGACTAAAAAAACACGATTTTTCCTTTTTCTATTTGTAATAGCATTCAACCTGCAAGCACAACAAACGGAAGTTAAATACCTTTCAGGTGCTGATAAAGACCATACTGTAACCTGGGATTTCTATTGTACCAACGGCATGAACAGTAATAAATGGAGCACAATACAGGTTCCATCACAATGGGAACAACAAGGATTTGGGTCCTATTTGTATGGGAAGATAAACCTGTCAGCCAACGAAAAAGGATTTTATAAATACAAATTCACCGTTCCAAAACAGTGGAAAAACAAAAAGGTGTATATTGTTTTTGAAGGTTCAATGACCGATACCGAAGTAAAGATAAACGGAACATTAGCCGGTCCGATTCATCAAGGTGCATTTTACCGGTTCAAATATGACATTTCGAAATTGGTCAGGTTACAAGGAGATAATTTGCTTGAAGTAAATGTCAGCAAAGAATCGGCCAATGCAAGTGTAAACAGGGCTGAACGAATTTCGGATTATTGGGTTTTTGGAGGAATCTTCCGGCCGGTTTACCTGGAAGCCCAACCGGAAATATTTATTGACCGTGTGGCAATATATGCCAAAGCCAACGGTTCGTTTCACTTGGATGCCTTTATTCAAAATGATTCAAAAAACCTTTTGTTAGAAGCGCAAATTCAAACACTAGATGGTAAAAATGTTGGAGAGCTAATCAGCTCAAACTCCAAAGGAGATTCAGCAAAATATACCCTTAAAGGCACCATTACGGATCCTAAACTCTGGAATCCGGAAGATCCGAACCGTTATCAGGTAGTTGTAACGCTAAAAAAAGGAAAGAAAACCATCCATCAACTGACTCAGAAATTTGGATTTAGAACCGTGGAGGTACGGCTAAAAGACGGAATCTACGTAAACGGAACAAAAGTCATGTTCCGCGGAGTGTGCAGGCATACTTTTACACCCGCTACCGGACGCACAAGCAGCAAACTACAGGCCATCGATGATGTCAACTTAATGAAAGACATGAACATGAATGCCGTGCGCATGAGCCATTATCCTCCCGACCAATATTTTCTGGATGTATGTGACTCCCTGGGAATGTTTGTGCTGGATGAACTGGCAGGATGGCAAAAATCCTACGACACGCCAACAGCCCGCCGGTTAGTAAAAGAAACGGTTATCCGTGATGTCAACCATCCGTCTATCGTTTTGTGGGACAATGGAAATGAAGGCGGGTTCAATAAAGACGTCCGTTCAGATTACGCGCTGTACGATCCACAAGGCAGAACGGTTATTGAACCTTGGTCGAAGATAAATGGCACCGACACCAAACATTATCCCAAATACAATTACGTGTATAATGCACTAACCAATGGCAATTTAATCTATTTCCCAACCGAGTTTTTACATGGGTTATTCGATGGCGGGCTTGGGGCCGGTTTGGATGATTACTGGAATTTAATGCTTTCTAAACCACTTTCGGCAGGAGGTTTTCTTTGGGTGTTTGCTGATGAAGGCATTGAACGAAGAGACAAGAATGATTCCATTGACACACAGGGCAATTTGGCACCTGATGGAATATTAGGTCCAAATCACGAAAAGGAAGGAAGCTTTTACACCATCAAAGAAATCTGGTCACCGGTTCATTTTAAACAAACAACTTTGCCGGTCGGCTTTGTTGGCAGTTTGAGTATTATAAATCGCTATTTATACACCAATTTAAACGCATGTAAGTTCAGTTATGAGTTGGTAAAATTCAAGCAGTTATCTAGCATGGACTCACAAAAACAAACCGGAGTCATCGAATCTCCGACCCTTGCGCCCGGCGATAGTGGTGTTCTTAAACTAAATTTACCTGCAAACTGGAAGGAATTTGACGTGCTTTACATAACTGCAAACGACAATTTCAATCGCCAGCTTAATACCTGGTCGTGGAATATTAGTAGTCCCGCAGCAATGGCAAAGCAAATAGTTTCGGAAAACAAAAGCAAAGTAGTGGTAACCGAACGGGATAGTTTATTGGATTTGCAATCTGATAATATGATCGTTACATTCAATAAAAGAACCGGGTTAATTGCCGGGGTGAAGAATAACGGTAAAACTTTGGCGTTCAATAACGGGCCTGTGTTTGCCGGATTTAAAACGTCCTTCCAAAAACTAAAGCATTACGCGACACCTAATGGATATGTGGTTGAACTGGTTTACGATAGTATCTGCCATGCTAAGTGGACTATGCTTCAGGGAGGTTGGTTGCAACTGGATTATGATTGTAGTCCAAGAGGTGCATTTGACTTTACCGGAATTACATTTTCGTATCCCGAAAGCCAGGTGAAAGGTGCTACGTTGATGGCTAACGGACCTTACCATGTATGGAAAAACCGTTTGAAAGGAACCCGGTTTGGTGTTTACGACAAAGAATACAACAATACAATTACCGGACAAACCTGGAATTATCCTGAATTTAAAGGGTATTATTCCAATTTTTACGCAGTAAAACTACTGACAAAAGAGTTACCGGTAACCATTGTATCTGCTTCAAAAGACTTATTTTTGCATCTGTTTACACCCGAAAAGTCAATCTACTCAAAAGGAGATGTTAATCCACCTTTCCCTTCGGGCAATATATCCATACTAAACGGGATCAGTGCCATTGGCACAAAATTCTCGAAAGCTGAAGAAGAAGGGCCTCAGGGGCAAAAAAATATTTCAAATGGCAAGACTTTTACCGGTAGGTTATATTTCCGGTTTGGCGAATAAAAAAAACTAATCAAATTATATATATTAGACTTTATATGAATTAAGTGTTACATTTGTGATTTTTTTTATGTGAACGTTTTGTTTAAGAAAAATCAGAATCATTTAAATAAAGCAAAATATAAACCTGATTTATATTCAGAATCAAAATTATTTTTATCTTTGCACACGTTTGTATTTCGAAATTTATGCAGAAAAGAATCACCATAAAAGATATTGCCAAAGAGTTGAATGTACATCATTCTACTGTTTCCAGAGCTTTGCGTAATGATCCGAGGGTGAATGAAGCGACCCGGGATCTGGTGTTGGCTTGCGCACAAAAGCATGAATATCGAACCAATTTGAATGCTGTGCAATTACGGGGAACTTTAAATAACACAATCGCCCTGATTGTTCCCAATATAAATCATTCCTTTTTTTCCGACATCGTCAGTCAACTGACCAACTTAGCTTACAAAAAAGGATTTATTATTTCGGTTTTTCAATCCAATGAAAATTATGAGCAGGAAGTTGGAATTGTGAATACCATTATTAAGCAAAATTACGCTGGAGTTATTGTATCCATATCAAAAAACACGACTGAGAGTAAACACTTTAATTTACTCAAGACTTTTGGCATTCCACTAGTTTTTTTCGATCGGGTTAGTAATGATATTATAACGCCTAAAGTACTTGTAAACAACTATGAAATTACTTTTCAGGCAACCGAATATTTAATTGAAAAGGGGTATCGCAATATTGCACATTTAACCGGTCCGGCTCATATCAATGTTTTCAATGACAGACAGAATGGATATTCAGATGCAATAACAAAACATCAATTGGTTTTCAAAAAACAAATAATTATCAATGAGGATTTTTCTGTAGAAATAGGGAAACATATTTTAGTTGAACTAATGTCTGGGCTTAAAAAGCCCGATGCAATCATTTCATCATCCAATCTGTTAGCATTGGGGCTGGTGGTTCAGGCCCGCGAAATGTCGCTAAATATCCCCCACGATCTGGCATTAATTGCTTTTGGAGATCCGTTGAGCGCAACAATAATGCAGCCTCAACTAACAACTATAATGCAACCGGAAAATGAAATTGCAGCTTTATCATTTGATTTATTAGAAAAAATGATAAACAAAGAAATTGCAATTGGTGAGGAATATACCAAAGTGGTAAATGCAACAATTGAATATCGGGAATCATGCTGAATATTTTTTTACATACTCTTTCACACGCGTGGTACTTTTGTTATAAACTCTACACACTAGAATATATTTGTAAATAAATCAACAACTTATTAAAATCATTATTATGTTAAAAGGAATTTCACCTTTAGTAAGTCCCGAACTATTGGCAGTTTTGGCACGTATGGGTCATGGCGACGAAATTATTCTGGCCGATGCTCATTTCCCCGGAGAATCATTTAACGGTCGTGTTTTGCGTGCTGACGGACTTCGCATTCCAGAACTGTTAGCAGCTATTCTACCACTTTTTGAACTGGATGCTTATGTGCCCCATCCCTTAGCCATGATGGCAGCTGTTTCAGGCGATACGCTTGATCCAAAAGTAGAAGAATCGTACCTGAAAAGCATTCATCTTTCCAATCCGAATGCACCTGATATCGAAAGAATTGACCGTTTTGCATTTTACGAAAGAACCAAATCTGCATTTGCCGTTGTAATGACAGGGGAAACCGCTAAATATGGAAATATCCTTTTGAAAAAAGGAGTTACTCCTTTTTAGTTAAAGGTTAATTGGTTAATTGGATCTTGCAATGTTTACTCAATCTCAATTCTAATTAACCAATCAACTAATCAACCAAATAACTAATTAAATAATTAAATAACAATGCCAATCAAATCAAAAGGTGCATTTTTACCTGGAAACAGCACAGTCATATTCAAGGATATAGAATTTCCAACACCCGGACATGGAGAAGTTCTGTTGAAAGTAAAATCTTCAACCATTTGTGGTAGTGATATTCGTGCCATTTATCGCGAACATTTGGGTAAAGGGCCTGAAGGTTATCAAAACAAAATTGCAGGACATGAACCTGCAGGTCAAATTATTGCTTGCGGTCCGGGGATGAAACGTTTTAAAAAAGGCGACCGCGTAGTTGTTTATCATATTTCGGGTTGCGGATGTTGCAACGATTGCCGTCGTGGTTATATGATTTCATGCACAAGCGAATCGCGTGCTGCTTACGGATGGCAACGTGATGGCGGCATGAGTGAATATATGATAGCCGAAGAAAAAGACCTGGTTTTATTGCCGGATGAGTTGACTTATACTGACGGAGCACAAGTGGCTTGCGGTTTCGGTACTGTTTACGAGGGGTTGGAGAAAATCGGAATCAGCGGAAACGATGCTGTATTAGTTACAGGTTTGGGACCGGTTGGTTTAGCGGCGTTGATGCTTGCAAAATCAATGGGAGCACAACGACTAATCGGTGTTGATACAGTAAAAGAGCGTTGCGATATTGCCAAAAATCTTGGCTTGGCTGACGAAGTTTATGTTTCAGGTCCCGATACCTTGGAGAAAGTATTGGCAGAAACTACTAATGGTAAAGGATTTGAAAAGACAGTTGATTGTTCAGGTCATACCTTAGGACGCCAATTGTGTATCCGCGCCACCCGTCAATGGGGCAAAATGGTGATGATTGGCGAAGGTGGAACCGTGGAATTTAATCCAAGTCCGGACATCATTCATGATCAAAAAACTATTTATGGCTCATGGGTAACTTCCATCTGGAAAATGGAAGAACTGGTTGAACGCATTGTTCGCTGGGGAATTCATCCGGAAGATTTAGTAACCCACCGTTTTACGCTTGATCAGGCCTCGGAAGCTTATGCTTTGATGGCTGAAGGGAAGTGCGGGAAAGTGGCTGTAGTCTTTGACGAAGAAATCAAGTAATTTACAATTTATTCATTTACAATTGGAACAAGAGTTGAGAGATTTTTAAATCTTGACTCTTGGTTCTGAAATCTAAAAATCTAATTCTCATGCAAACAATAGATTCAAAAAAAGTTCCTTATAAAACACTTTATAATGGAGCGAAAATTCCGGTAATAGGTTTAGGAACATTTGGTTCTGATAATTACAGCGCTGAAACTATCGCACAAGCCGTGAAAACAGCTATTAAAATGGGATACCGCCATATTGACTGTGCCTCGGTTTATGGAAACGAAAAAGAAATTGGTGTCGTCCTGAAAGAAGTTTTTGCCGAAGGAATTGTGAAACGCGAAGAATTATGGATTACTTCCAAAGTTTGGAACGACAAACACAAACAAGTAGTTGAATCGTTCAAACAATCGTTGACCGATTTGCAGCTAGATTATCTTGATTTATATCTGGTTCACTGGCCGTTTCCAAACTTTCATGCACCAAAATGTGATGTAACAGCACGTCAGCCTGATTCTGTTCCATACATTCATGCAGACTATATGAAAACGTGGGCACAAATGGAAAGTCTGGTCGAAACGGGTCTAGTAAAAAATATTGGAACTTCCAACGTGACAATTCCCAAAATGAAATTGATTTTACGCGATTGTAAGATCAAACCCGTTGTAAATGAAATGGAAATTCACCCACATTTTCAACAACCGGAATTATATAATTTCATGAAAGATAACGGTGTGGAAGTTATTGGTTATAGCCCGATTGGTTCACCTGGTCGTCCCGAACGCGATAAAACTCCTGAAGACACCGTTGACATGGAAGATCCGGTTATCATGGCGATTGCTGAACGTTTAAATGTGCATCCGGCAGTTGTTTGCCTGAAGTGGGCAGTTCAACGAGGGCAGATTACCATTCCATTTTCAGTCAAAACGGACAAAATGTATACTAATTTAAAAGGCATTACCGAAGGACCGCTCACTGATAAAGAAATGGAACAAGTTTCTAAAATTGACAAAAACTGCCGATTAATTAAAGGACAGGTTTTCTTGTGGCAACATGCCAAAGGCTGGGAAGATCTTTGGGATTTGAACGGAGAAATAACCAAATAAAACTAAATCATGAAAAAACACATTTTTAAATTAGTATTAGGGATTATCATATCAGCTAATACCTTTACTTTAGTTGCTCAAGGAAGTAGCGAAGGAAAATTTAAAGCTACCGATGCTTCGCTTGAACAATACAAATATCCTGATTGGTTTCGTGATGCTAAATTTGGCATCTGGGCTCATTGGGGTCCACAAGCTGTACCTCGCCAAGGCGATTGGTATGCCCGGAATATGTATATTCAGGAAGGTGGCAAATGGGAAACTCAAGATTATCAAGATCATCTGAAAAGATACGGTCATCCATCTGTAAGCGGCTACAAAGACATTATTCCATTGTGGAAAGCTGAACGTTGGAATCCTGAACAACTGATGAAATTGTATAAAAAAGTAGGTGCAAAATATTTTGTATCCATGGGAACTCATCACGATAATTTCTTTTTGTGGAATTCAAAACTTCATAGTTGGAATTCGGTGAATATGGGTCCTCACAAAGATGTAGTTGGATTGTGGCAGCAAGCGGCAAAAAATGAAGGGTTGCGTTTTGGAGTCTCCGAGCATTTGGCAGCCAGTTATACATGGTTTCAAAAGGCTCACAGTGCCGACAAAACGGGTGACAAAGCCGGCGTTCCTTACGATGGGAATGATCCCAAATATGAAGAATTATATCATGGAAAAGCAGATTCATCAGACACCGGTTGGATGACAAAAAATCCTGTTTGGCAAAAAGAATGGTTCGATAGAATTAGCGAATTGGTTGATATATACAAACCTGACTTTCTGTATTCTGATTGTGCATTGCCTTTTGGCAACGAGGTTGGTAGAAGTTTAATAGCTCATTTTTACAATGAAGATATTCAGAAAAATAATGGAAAACTGGAAGCGGTTTATACCTGTAAAGAACCTTCGAAAGGCAGATTTGTTCAAGATGTTGAACGTGGGGTGTTGGATTCAATAAGCGAATTTTCCTGGCAAACAGACACTTCTATCGGTGATTGGTTTTACCGGACCGGTCAGAAATACAAAACTTCCGAAGAAGTCATTCAAATGCTGGTGGATATAGTAAGTAAAAACGGAAACTTACTTTTAAATGTTGTTCAAACTCCTGAAGGTGATCTTGAGCCTGATGTTTTGAAAATACTGGAAGAAATTGCCGGTTGGACTAAAATAAACGGTGACGCGATTTACAGCTCACGTCCCTGGAAAATATATGGTGAAGGACCTTCCACGACCGGGAAACAGGAAAAAGGTCAGTTTGGTGGTTTAAAAGATACACGTGCCTATCAACCGACTGATATCCGTTTCACAACGAAAGATGGTGTTTTATATGTTTTTTGTATGAACACACCTGTTGAAAATATTGAAGTTAAATCGTTGGGCAAGCTTTCAAAGTATTCCAACAAAACGATCGCATCAATTTCAATGCTTGGAGAAAAAGAGAACATTAAATGGGAACAAGGAGAAAACTCGTTAATAATCAATAAACCAATCCTTATGCCGGCCTTTAACGTTGTAACATTTGCTATTAAGTTTAAGAAATAAAAAATATTGATTTGGAAATCGGTATAAGGCCGGTTATCCTGACTCAATACATTTTGACAAAATAATAACAGCAACTCAAAAAAATATAAAATCATTTATTTCTGTTGAAGAACATATAAATACAACAAGTTTATCTAACAATTAATATCTATTTTTGCAGCACAGATCAGCACAGATAAATTTTAAAAATTTCGTTAACCATCATTATTTAATTAAAACTACTTGAATTCAAAAATAACCTTATGTCAAAACACAAAATTGTAGCACGAGAAAACTTACTTCCGTTTATTTTAATTACTGCTTTGTTTTATTTATGGGCTATTCCAAATAATCTCAATGATATCTTAATCCCTCAATTTATGAAATCCTTTGAATTGAACCGGTTGCAAGCTGGGTTAGTTCAGTCGGCATTTTATTTAGGATATTTTTGTATGGCATTACCGGCAGCACTGGTTATGGATAAATATAATTATAAAACAGGAATTATTATCGGATTATTGCTTTTTGCAACGGGAGCTTTTCTATTTTGGCCGGCAGCAAATGTTGGTAAATTTGGATTGTTTTTAGTTGCTTTGTATGTAATTGCCTGTGGATTAGCATTTCTTGAAACCGGAGCTAATTCATTTATTTCTGTACTTGGTGATCCTGATACATCGGCTCAACGACTTAATTTTTCACAAGCTTTTAATCCACTTGGCGCAATGACCGGTGCTTTTGTTGGAAGTCAGTTTATTTTCTCAGGAATTGAGCATTCCGATGCACAAGTAGAAACAATGAAAGCGGCTGGAACCTATCATGATTATTTGCATACTGAAATACTTCGGGTAATTCCACCTTATATGATAATTGGTACGATTATCTTGGTTTGGGCTTTTTTAATTTGGAAAGTGAAATTTCCTGCAGAAACAGATAATGCACCTAAAAGTAAAGGTAAAAAAGATGATGGCCATGGTCATATTGCAAAGTTATTGCAATATCCTCACTTTATAAAAGGAGTTATTGCTCAGTTTTTTTACGTGGGAGCTCAGGTCGGTACCTGGAGTTTTACAATTCAATATGTAAAAGATTATATTCAAAAACCGGAAAAAGAAGCAGGTGTTTATCTTGTTTATGCTCTTTTTGCATTTGGTATCGGTCGTTTTATTTCTACGGCATTAATGCGTAAGTTCAAACCACAATTGCTAATGGGTTTTTATAGTTTAATTAATGTTGTTTTAGTTTCAATAGCAATTATAAATCCTGGATTTTTAGGAGTTTGGGCATTAGTAATTTCCAGCTTCTTTATGTCATTAATGTTCCCAACAATTTTTGCCTTGGGAGTAAAAGGATTAGGACCTAATACTAAAATTGGAGGTTCTATGATTATCATGGCTATCATTGGAGGTGCAATTTGGACTCCGCTAATGGGATGGATTTCCGATAGCACACATAGCATGGCTTATGCAATGATAATTCCGGTAATTAGTTATATTTATGTCGCCTATTATTCTTTCTTTGGAAGCACACCATCCGGACCTTTATACGAAGGTTCTGAACAAAATGTGGTTGCATCACACTAAATCAAAGGACTACATAAAAGAAATAATAATCGATGATTAAATTCACTCATTCTACTTCAAAAATCAAATCCCTTGTTGATGGCATAAGTTTGTCCATTATGCAAGGTGATTTGAGAATGGGTGATAATCTTCTGTCAATAAATGAAGCCAGTGCTCATTATAAAGTTTCGCGCGACACGGTTTTTAAAGCATACAACGAACTAAAGCACCGGGGAGTCATTGATTCCAACCCGACAAAAGGTTATTTTGTAACAGGAAATGTGAATCATGTTTTGCTGCTTCTCGACACTTATTCATCTTTCAAACAAAATTTGTATCATTGCTTTGTGGCTAATTTACCTGAAAACTACAAAGTTGACCTGATTTTTCATCAATACAACGAAAGTTTGTTTGAAACCATAATCCGGGATAGTATTGGGAAATATAGCATGTATGTTGTAATGAATTTTTCAAATGTGCGGTTTTCAGAAGCATTGAAAAATATTCCTTCGGCTAAGTTATTATTACTTGATTTTGGAAATTTTGAAAAATCAGAGTATTCTTATATTTGTCAGGATTTTGACCAATCATTATATAATTGTCTGAAAGAAGCGAACCAACTATTGAAGAAATATCGCAAACTGACTTTTGTCTTTCCAGAGGAAGTTTGCCATCCGGTTACTGCTATCGATTATTTTTCAAAATTCTGTATTGATGAAAAATTTGAGTTCGAAATCGTACGAAAAGAGTCTGAATGGGAAGGAGTTGAGGCAGGAACAGCCTATCTTTGTATTTTACCCGAAGACTTGGTAAAAATAATAAAAGATGCTGATGACTCGGGGTTAACTATCGGCAAAGATATCGGATTAATTTCATACAATAACGAAGCAGTTCTGGAAGTAATTAAATCCGGAATTTCATCCATTAGTATAGACTTTGGATTGATGGGTGAGAAAGCGGCCAGTTTTGTTACAAGTAAAAAGCCGATTCAAGAGTATTTACAGACAAGACTTATTCTTAGAAATTCGGTTTAACCTACTAAATCAAAATCGTAGCATTAATAAATTATTTTTTTGATCAGAAAACAGCATAGCTCAGCATAGCAAATAAAAATAATATAATATAGACAAACACATAAATTACAAACAGTATGAAAACAGGAAGATTGCAAGGAGAAAATCCTAAAATTGGTATTCGTCCAACTATTGATGCCCGTCAGGGTGGTGTGCGTGAATCGCTAGAATTACAAACAATGAACTTGGCTCAGAGTGTAGCCGATTTAATCAGTTCTACATTAAAATACAGCGATGGAACTCCGGTTCAATGCGTGATGGCCGATACAACTATCGGTCGCGTAGATGAAGCGGCGGCTTGTGCCGAAAAATTCAAATTGTCGGGAGTAGGAGCTACAATAACTGTGACACCGGCCTGGTGTTATGGGAGCGAAACTATTGACATGGACCCTCATACACCTAAAGCGATTTGGGGATTCAACGGAACCGAACGTCCCGGAGCTGTTTATCTTGCAGCGGCATTAGCCGGACACAATCAAAAAGGTTTGCCGGCTTTTGGAATTTATGGTCGTGACGTGCAGGATAGTGGCGACAAAATTATTCCGGAAGATGTAAAAGAAAAAATTCTACGCTTTGCCAAAGGAGGAATTGCAGTGGCAACTTTGCGCGGAAAATCATATTTATCGATTGGTTCCGTTTCAATGGGAATTGCCGGATCGATAGTAAATACCGATTTCTTTCAGGAATATTTGGGTATGAGAAATGAATCGGTAGATATGAGCGAAATCAGCCGTCGTGTGCAGTTAGGAATCTTCGATCCCGTAGAATTTAAGAAAGCAATGGACTGGACTATAAAAAACTGCAAACCAAACGAAGGGTTCAATTTCAATGACGAAAACAAAAAGAAATCGCGCGAAGTACTTGATACAGAATGGGAATTTGTTGTAAAAATGACCATGATCGTGCGCGACTTAATGATTGGAAATCCAAAACTTGCCGCATTGGGATTTGGAGAGGAAGCTTTGGGTCACAATGCGATTGCTTCCGGGTTTCAGGGTCAACGTCAATGGACCGACTTTATGCCAAATGGTGACTTTGCCGAAGCAATTTTGAACACATCGTTCGACTGGAACGGGATTCGTGAGGCATTTGTTGTGGCAACTGAGAACGATTCGTTGAATGGTGTAGCTATGCTATTTGGAAAATTATTAACCAACACTGCTCAGGTTTTTGCAGATGTTCGTACATATTGGAGTCCCGAGGCAGTTGAACGTGTAACTGGGTACAAGCTAGAAGGACAAGCTGCGAACGGCCTTATTCACCTAATAAACTCAGGCTCTGCGGCACTGGACGGTTGCGGCCAACAAACTATAAATGGGCAACCGGCTATGAAACCATTCTGGGATATAACCGACGAAGAAGTAAAGAAAACACTCGATATAACAACATGGTATCCTGCCGATTGCGGTTATTTCCGCGGTGGAGGATTTTCTTCACATTTTGTTTCCAAAGGAGGAATGTCGGTAACTATGGCACGTATAAATCTGATTAAAGGTCTTGGACCGGTGTTGCAATTAGCCGAAGGCTGGACAGTGGAAATTCCTGTGGAAGTACACAAAGTCTTGGATGAACGTACCAATAAAACATGGCCGACAACCTGGTTTGCTCCCCGTTTGACGGGAGAAGGTAACTTTAAAGATGTTTATTCGGTGATGAATAACTGGGGTGCCAACCACGGTGCGTTCAGTTACGGACATATCGGAGCCGATCTAATAACATTGGCTTCGATGCTTCGTATTCCTGTTTGTATGCATAATGTTGAAGATGATAAAATATTTCGTCCAAGTGCGTGGGCAGCTTTCGGAATGGATAAGGAAGGTTCGGACTACAGGGCTTGCCGGATATACGGAGCATTATATAAATAAGTCCTGATAATCACATATTATTGACTGTATAACTTTTGTATCTAAAAATAATATCGTATTTTTAGTCTCATGAAATAATAAAATAAAATAAAAGACTTATCTCCTAATTTTATTATATGAGTATCATTTTATTATTTAATAGGCTTATATATATTGATTTAAATGTTTGGATTGAGAAACACAAATAAAAAATAACTTTTAATTATTAGACTTTATCACTAGTGTCCGGTTGTTGAGCCGGGATATGTTCTGAAATACTTTATTATAAGCCATTTCAGAGGTTTTAAAAATTTTTCGATTTGAATTTTTTCTTGAAATTTGCCCGAAATTAAAATTTTGGGATTATGAATCAAGGAAAAACCATTTTTGCTCAAATAATGTCAAACATTTCCAAGTACGAATTTGAAAAATGTGTTGAACGTTACAAAGGCAATTATAAAGTTCAAAGCTTTACATGCTTAGAACATTTTTATGTCATGTGTTTTGCACAATTGACTTACAGAGAAAGTCTTCGTGATATTGCAGCATGTTTGGTTGCTTTTTCAACTAAATTATATCACAGTGGCATAAAGAACGCAGTTCCAAAATCAACATTAGCAGAGGCTAATGAAAATAGAGACTGGAGAATTTATGCTGACTTTGCTCAAGTTCTTATCAAAGAAGCACGATTGCTGTATAAAAAAGACAACGAACTTTTGAATGAGATTGACAACATGGCTTATGCTTTAGACAGTTCTACAATAGATTTGTGTTTAAGTCTTTTTCCATGGGCTAAGTTTCGTAAAAAGAAAGCAGCGGTAAAAATGCATACTTTATTAGACTTACGAGGCTCAATTCCAACATTTATTGAAATAACTGATGGACTTTGTCACGATGTAAATATCTTAGATAAAATTTTCATTGAACCCGATTCGATTTATGTTATGGATAAGGGTTATGTCGATTTTAAAAGACTTTACAAAGTAACACAGGATAAAGCCTATTTTGTAACCAGAGCTAAAGACAACATGGCTTATCGCCGCGTATATAGTTCTAAAGTTGATAAATCAACTGGATTAAAGTTTGATCAGAAAGTTAAGTTGACCGGTTACTATAAAAAAAAGGATTATCCCGATTATTTGAGGATAGTAAAATTCTTAGACAGTGAAACAGGAATAACTTACGTTTTTCTTACAAACAACTTTATTTTACCTGCAATAACAATTGCACAATTATACAAAGAACGCTGGAAGGTTGAATTATTCTTTAAATGGATAAAACAACATCTTCGAATTAAAGCATTTTACGGAACAAGTTATAATGCAGTCTGCTGTCAGATATGGATAGCTATATCTGCATATTTACTTGTTGCAATTACGAAAAAGAAACTAAATATAGAGCAAAATCTCTACACTTTATTACAAACTTTTAGTCTGTCTGTGTTTGAGAAAACTACTATAAATGAACTGTTTATAAAACAACATTACATAAACAATACTACTCAAGATTATAATCAACTGACTATCTTTGATTTATAACCGGACACTAGTGAGACTTTATATGAATTAATTGAT
>DIZI01000024.1 GCA_002427885.1 Paludibacter sp. UBA6032 | reverse complement strand
CGACAGCGAATGCTCCCGCAAACCGCCACTGCGCATAGCCTCGGTCGTTATGTGTAATTATAAAAAAAATGAATATCAGCGTCATAGACAATTACGAAAATGACTGAAAGAACAACGAAAATATATATTATCTTTGCACTATAAGATAAGATAAAATATGAAAATTACGACTGAATTATTTCTTGGTGACTGTAAGAAGGAATTAAAAAAGATTCCTGACAATTCTGTGGACTTAATTGTAACCTCACCACCATATGCAGACCAACGTAAAAGTACTTACGGTGGTGTACACCCTGACAAATATGTTGAATGGTTTCTTCCTATTTCGGGAGAACTACTTAGAGTTTTAAAACCAACTGGAACTTTCGTATTAAACATAAAAGAAAAAGTTGTTAATGGAGAACGTAGCACTTATGTAATGGAGCTTATTATCGCGATGCGAAAACAAGGTTGGTTATGGACTGAGGAATTTATGTGGCACAAAAAGAATTCTTATCCAGGCAAGTGGCCTAATCGTTTCCGTGACTCTTGGGAAAGACTTTTGCAATTTAATAAAGACAAACACTTCAACATGTACCAAGAAGAAGTTATGGTTCCAATGGGCGACTGGAAAAAAACAAGAATGAAGAATCTTTCTGAAACTGATAAAGTGCGAGACAATTCAAAAGTTGGAAGTGGTTTTGGAAAGAACATTTCTAACTGGATTGACAGAGATATGGCTTATCCTACTAATGTTTTGCACTTGGCGACTGAATGTAATAATAAAAATCATAGCGCAGCTTTTCCTGAAGAATTGCCTCAGTGGTTTATAAAACTATTTACAAAAGAACATGATGTTGTTTTAGATCCATTTATGGGGTCAGGGACAACGTTAACTGTTGCAAATAGAATGAAAAGAAATTCAATTGGAATTGAAATAATTCCTGAATATTACGACATGGTAAAAAAAGAATTAAATCCAGTAGAACTATATTTATTTGAACCCAAAAAAGAGTATGAAAAAACTAAACATACAGGATGTAGCGCAGTACGTTGAGAAAAATATCGGTACATTTCACGAGAAAAGAATACAAAGTCTTGACGATTTGAAATTAGTAAAGGTCTTAAAAAGGAAGAATCCATACTTATTCAAAGCTAAATATGTATTAACTGCCGACGAAATTATTAGAGGAATTGTAGATGCTCATATTTCCTCAAACGAAGAAACAATCTTTGGTGATTGGTTAGAAGGACTTGCAATTTTCATAAACGGGAAAGTATATGACGGTCGTAAATCCGGAATCACAAACATTGACCTTGAATTTGACAATGAAGAAACTAGATACATTGTGACAATCAAGTCTGGTCCAAATTGGGGGAACAGTTCTCAGATTGCTAAAATGTCGGCAGACTTTAAAACTGCAAAAAAGACTTTAAGAACAAGCAACTCAAAAATGAATATAGTAGCTGTAAATGGTTGTTGTTATGGCAGAGACAATCAAGCTGACAAAGGAGATTATTTTAAGTATTGTGGTCAGAAATTTTGGGAATTTATATCTGGTGAGACAAATCTATACACTGAACTTATTGAACCTCTAGGACATAAAGCAAAAGAACGAAACGATGATTTTATGAAATCGTATTCGCAAATGATTAACAAATTCACGAAAGAATTTACAACCGACTTTTGTGATAACGACGGAGCAATAGACTGGGATAAACTTGTTAAACTAAATTCAGCAACAATACAACCGAAAACAAAAAAATAACTACACATAACACACGCCTATGGGTCATTGGCGGGAGTATTGCACTTTGGAGGCTTTGCTCCCGCTTTCACTTTTGTAGCGGTTCGACAGCGAATGCTCCCGCAAACCGCCAAATGCCCATAGCCTCGGTCGTTATGTGCAACAGCAAAAAAATAAAAGAGCGACTTTGCTGCTAGAATAAAGACGAAAACAATGACGAAAACAAAACGAAATAAAACAAATATTTAAACAACAAAAAATTATTAATTATGCTACGTAGACAAACAATTTTTAAAGCCTTATCTTTAACTTTATCTCTATTGACATTTGTTGCTTGCGACAAAACGAACGGATTAGAGGTAAAATCAGCAGAATTCTCAATAAATCAGGTGTCAAGATATCTTACAAAAGATGTAAGTTTTGTGGCAAAGGATTCTATTGGTGGTAATGAATACTCATGGGATTTTGGAGATGGACAGACTTTAACTGGAAAATACAAAATGACTCATAAATACGAAAAAGGAGGTCTCTTCTTAACTTCGTTGACTATAAATGGAATTACAAGTTCAGAAGTAATAAAAGTGAATAATGGTACTCTTAGTTTTAGGATTGTGAACAAAAGTAGTACGTATTTCGACTGTCTGACTTATCTTGACAATTACGAAAGTGGTAGTGTAAAACGCTTTTATGTATACCCAAAATCAGAATCTGACACAATATATGGTGGTTTACCTAATACTTATTTTGGTTCATTTCACATATTTGGAATCTCATTCTTTATTAATAATTCAGAATATACTTTACCTGATATTAAGTGGATAGAAGATTTTAAACACCATGATATCATTGTGACAGATACTACAAAAGTAAGTCCTCGAAGTTCACATGGTGATATAAACAGTGTTATGATTAAAGATTTGTAGGATATATTGCATTTCGACAAGAAAGAAACAAAAACGACTTCTTTACAGTTTGACAAGACTTTGCACATTCTGACAATTAGGTGAAACTCGACTATAAAGAAACTGAAACGTTAGCGTAAACGACAAAATTTCAGCGTGAACGGAAAACAAACTAATCGCAACAAGCTGCTAGCACATAACACACGCCTATGCTCACCTGCTGGCTGACATGCACTTAGCAGTATTTGCGCCCGCATTCACTTTTTCGCTTTGCGAAAGTGAATACTCCCGCAAACCGCAGGATGCGCATAGCCTCGGTCGTTACCAGCAAGCCGAAAAAAAAAACGAAACGCAGTTCACGGGAATAATAAACTCTGGCAAAACGACTGAATTGAATGAGAGAAAATTAATTCTGTTAGTCGATAAAACGAATACCGTATAAAGTAAGTATTGACACGACAAAAATAAATTATCATGAAAAACAAACTTCAAAATCAAATCTATCAGCTATGAAAACAAAATTAATTATCTTTTTATCCTTGTTCATTTCGGTTTTGAATGCACAAACATTCAAATCTTATTTTGGAAAAGAATACAATAAGTGGTACATCCTTTATGATGGAAAAGTTTGTCCCAACACATTCAATTATTTGACATGTGCCAACAGGACAACGATAATTGATGGCAAAACCTACCAATTATTATTTGAAATGTATGAGACTTTAAATGACACTATTAACTCAGTACCTGCAAATACCTTGTCAAATCAATACCTGAGAGAAGACTCCGTTTCCGGAAGATTATATTATAGATATACAATAAATTCTGATTACGGCACTTCATATTCGCCAGAAATATTGGTCTCTGATATGAGTTTACATGTTGGGGATTCAATTCAACTTAACGTTACTGATACAAATTTATCATTATGGAATAATCTTAAATTATCAACTTATGACAATAAATATTACGCAATGGTAGATAGTGTATATTTCAAGGATGGTTTAAAGCATGTAAGAACTTCTGCTTTATTTTATTCAGACTATAGTAATATGTTCGAGAAACCAAAAACTGCTTTGACTTTTATAGAGGGAGTTGGATCTAATGTATCTCCTATTCTCGATTATAATCGTTTTGCATATATGTCGGATATTTCAAAACTAATGTGTAATGTGCAGGATAATATTACTACACATTTCAATATTTCTGGATTGTGCAAACTATATCTCAACTGTGATGGTGTTGGTGATGGCGTTCGTGAAACAAAGGATAATCATGAGTTTCTCTTAACGTTATCATACAGAGAAATAAAAATTAAATTTTCATCGACCTTCTCCGGAAGTGTCAGACTAATACAATCTACAGGATTGGTGATATATGAAACTCCATTTGTAAATGCAACCGAACATATTATAAATGCTCAGAACTTACAGAGTGGAGTTTATATATTGCAAATTATCAATAGTAACGGAATGATAACAACTAAAAAACTAATCATGTAATTATAAATATTACGACCAAACGGCCGTGCTGCTAACACACGCCTCGGTCGTTAGCAGCAAGCCGAAAAAAAATAAAGACATTCTAAAAAAATAAAAACTATCAAACCATGAAAACGAAATTCTTAATCTTCATTTTGTCTCTGCAATGTTCATTTATTTTTGGCATAAATAGATACTTAGCAACTTCAACAAATGAAGTTGTTGATTCTGTTTCCTACTTTGGGAATAGTGCTTGTTGGTCATATAGAGCAAGCGTTTATGAACGTATCCTTGATGGATTTCGAACAACCTCAGCACTAAGCTCCATAATAGGTGACTCATTAATCAAACACCATAAATATCTGAAATCTTATTCTGAAACAGGATTTCCGATTCTAATAAGACAAGAGAACAAAAAAATATATATATGGTCAGATGATAGTAATAATGATGTTTTGCTATATGACTTTGATGTCAAGAAAGGAGATACCATACGTTCAACGGCACAAAGTGGATATTTTTTGCAATTACCTAAAGTATCAGTCGTTGATACAATCCAATTGTACAATGGAGATTACAGGAAAAGAATTAAAATAAGTAATGGAGACACTTGGATTGAAGGGATAGGTAGTGTAAATGGTTTTTATTATCCGCTAAGAGTTTATGTAACATGTGATTGTAATTCTTCTTTTGAACTTATATCATTTGCCAGAGAAAAAGTGTTGTCTTTTTATAACTCTGAATTATGTGCAACTTTTGGCTGTTGCGAAGGGACAATAGACGATTTGAAAAACACACAAATAATAAAAGAAATGTTTGCCATTTATCCCAACCCTACAAAAGAGATTATTACAATTAAATTTGTGTGTAATATTGAGAAGAGTAACATTGAACTATTTGACTTACAAGGAAAGACTGTAATTAACAAACAAATAAATGAGACTAACAATTCAGTTCGTTTAAATCAACTTCCTAAAGGAATTTATTTTTACAGAATTTCTACAGACGGTAAATTATTGCAAACAGGAAAATTATCGAAAGAATAATAAAAAAGAACGAGGGCCTAACACACGCTCTATGCTCACCTGCTGGTTGACTTAGAAGTATTTGCTCCCGCTTTCACTTTGTCACTTGGCGACAGCGAATGCTCCCGCAAATCGCAGGATGCGCATAGCCTCGGTCGTTAGCAGCAAGCCGAAAAAATGAAACAAATACTTGAGCCAACAACTAAAATTAACTCGCATTTTGAAAAACAACAAATCAAAAATTGATGCTCAAACAAAATTAAGGTTTAAAAATATTAGAATGACAACTTAATAATACAAAGAAGTAAAATAGCAAATCAAACTTATACACAGATTTTAAACTATGAAACAATTTATTATTAAAACTTTTTGCCTTATTTTTCCTCTTGTCCTTTGGGGTTGTTGCGATGAATCAACACAAATAATGAAATATAACTTTTTTGAAAGAACCGAGTTAGAAGATATATACATGAATACAGACTCGATTATGGGTTTTCAAAATAAAATTTCGGAATATGTTTCTTACGAGCAATTTAAAGGAAATCAACATAACTATTCAGAAATTGACACAGTTTTATTTCGAGCAGAAAATGGAGATATTATATCTTGTAAGTATGACAATCAGATAATTATTGATGATATTCCAGATGGTTTGGGATTAGGTTATCATTCCTCCACAAGAACAATGATTGGAATAGGTTTATATCCTATAGATAGCTGTTTTATTTCCGGTGCTGCTTTTAGTATGCAAAAACCAAGTGAATTTGTGCAAGACAGTCTGTCTAAACGCATAAGTTTTTGGTATCCTGATTATAAATCAAAAGGATACGATGTCTATTTGTATAAAAATGGAGAAATTAAATCAGACAAAACTTATTTTGTTGTCTCAAGAGAAACATTCAACTTGAATAATTTGCAAATTGACAATTGTATATATGTTAGATTCTTCGATGATTTATCAAATCAACAAGCATTAATTGTGTATTCAAACAAATATGGATTTTTAAAAATTAAAAATACTCAACATGAAATTACACGGATTTTATAAATATATTCTCCTTGTAACATTGGTAGAAAAAAAACGACTAACACCTAAACTTACACATTTGGACAACGATTATGAAAATCAAAACTAAGGTTTAATTCAATGGATCAAATGGCCATGCTGCTAACACACGCCTCGGTCGTTAGCAGCAGTAGTAAAAAAACAAAAAGAGCCTGAATATTGATTGAAAAATCTTAGACGAACTGTCCGTTTTGCGACAAAAATAGACAAATCTGTAACAACAGAATTTGCTCGTTTCCGGGCTGAAATCGCATTTTGACAAGACAGAAAGACAAGAAAAAACAAAACAAACTCTCTTTGACAACTCGAAAAAGAGAAAACCCGTTTCGAGTTGTCGAGAGAATGATTATACGAAAGTTTTTTCGACTTTAATTTTGCTCGTTTCGACAGTAAAAAAAATAACGAATAACGCATTTTAAAACAGACACATATGAAAACAAAATTATTCACTTTGATTTTAATCGTAAATATATTTACGGCATGTAACAAAGACATAACTGACAATATCGATCCGAATATTATCGTTGGGGGAGTTTATGTACCTTATACCAATCTTGTTAAAAGCAGTACAAGTTCTTCAATAATTATTTCTGACAGTATTTATCAGTTCAACAATACTGTTGCCAGTTACTATTCTCATAAACCGACTACAAGCCAAAATGTTCTAGTGATAGAATTCAGTGACTCTATAAATCAGAAGAATATGTCAATAGAAATTCAAATCTTTACGAAACTTATGAAACCTGAAACATTTTTCCTAGCAAACTCAATGAAAATTGATTCGATAATTATTTCAAACAATAGTGTGTATGAGAATTTTTTCAATATAAACTCTTCGATAACATGGGAGAATGCCAAATATGAAAATTTTAGTTTTAAAGGAAAAGGATATGTAGAATTATTCGACACATTGAGAAGCTCAAATACACCAAAATTATTTTATCCGAAACAGAGAATTAATTTTGACTTTAACGACTGAAAACTAAAAAAAAACGACTGAAAGAAAACAAACTACATGTTGCTAACAGACGCTCTTAGGTCGTTATGGACAACTTAAACAAAAATAAAAAAATAAAAAAACAAGAAAATGAAGAAAATGAAAAGACATTTACTAATTGCTGGGATATTGTTAACATTTATCTCAAACGTTCACTCTACATCGTATTATCAGTTTCCAGAAACAAATGCAACATGGAACTTTCATTTTACACTCATAGGAATGACTAGTAGTGGTGCTGATGAAGATTATTCAATTTCAATCTCTGGTGACACAACAATCAACGCTCTGACTTACCACAAACTGACAACACCTTTCGCAAATACAATTGCATTAATAGGTTATAAAGGAGCAATCAGACAAGACATTACAGCTAAAAAGATTTACTTTGTACCACGAACTGAAACAACAGAACAATTATTATATGATTTCACATTACAAGTTGGCGACACTGTAAAAGGATACATTCAAGCTAATTTATCTCAAAAAGACACTATAAAATCTATAGACTCAGTTCTAGTAGGGAACTCCTACAGAAAAAGATGGCTGGTTAATAGCAACTATAATATTTATTTTATTGAAGGCATAGGTTCTACATATGGACTAATTGAACAATCTCCTGGTAGTACTCCTGACTTTCCAGACTTTTCGATTAACTGTTTTCGTGAGAATAGTCAAACGCTTTATCCAGATTCACAGACAAACTGCGAATTAATAAATTCAGTAAAGCGTATTGATACAAATTCAAATCAAATCAGAGTTTCTCCAAATAGTCAAAGTGGTTCTTTTACAATTACATTTGACAACTCAGATATTATAGAAATTAAGTTGATAGATTTGTCAGGCAAAATCATCTTTGAACAACCAACGACAAATAAGAAGACAATTATGATTAACAACTTGCAAAGTGGACTTTATATTCTGATAGGAAAAGACACGACTAATAGACTGATAACAAAAAAGATAATAAGCTGCCCATAACGCACGCCTCACCTGCTGGCAGATCGTACTTAGCAGTCGTCTTTGCTCCATTCCAGTTGGATATGCACAATCCTTATTAAATGAACAATGAGCAGATCAGTGAGGAGGGTATTATCTTTTTTAATTGAGAATTTTTTACAATATAACATCAAAACAAACGTTAATCTAATGCTCGTATTTAAAATCCATAAACCTTGCTCTTATTCTACTGAACTCCAATTAGAATGACTAAAAAAATCAATTTCTATCCTTTATTTTTACTCTGTTTTTCTTATCTATTAATCTTTTCGTCCTGTACCAAAGAAATTGAGATTGATACACATGGCTTTGAGAAAAAGCTCGTTGTGAATTCGATATTCAAACCCGGGAAACCATTTTTCTTTCATTTCTCTTTTACAGAAAACCCAACAAACTCATATAGTGCAATAAACGATAGTATCCATATAATGCTTTATGGAGATAACCGAAAGATACTGGATACAAAAGTACTTTCCGATACGCTGGCGACATCTATTTACCCAAGTTGGGGCAGTACCTATAAACTTAAAGTATTTGTTCAGGGGTTTGATACCGTTTTTGCTTATGATACGGTTCCTCAAAGAGTGGATATTGTTGATGCAACCATTATACAACCAATCGCTTTAGATAGATACGGTACCCGAATTTCTCAGGCAAGTATTACTTTTTCCGATCCACCTAATATGCCAAATTATTATGAGCTGATTTTTGGAAACTCTCAATACGATTATGAAAATAAAATCACTGATCCGGTACTGCTAAACGAAGGTGATATTGGATACAAGCCTACTACATATTTCTTTTCCGATGAGTTATTTGATGGACAAAAATACACCCTTATAATAAACAGAGATTTAGGTTACGGTACAAGCAGAAAAGTTATTTTACGATCTATAAGTCGAAATTATTATCTGTATCGTAAGTATTGGACCCGTCATTATTTTAATCAAACTACCGACGAATCGGGTCTCAGAGGTATAATTTATAAGGCAGAGCCACAGCCTATGTTCAATAATATCGTGAATGGATATGGAATTTTTGCAGGATATGTTGAGAACCAACCTTATACTTTACGCAAAATTGATAATGAATAAGATATTAATGAGACGAACAATTTTCATATTTCTTTTCTTCACAATAACTTCTTCTGCATTTTCACAAAAGTCTATATTAAGCGGATATGTAGTCGATAAAAAATCCGGAGAAGTAATTATTGGAGCTAATATTGTAGATATTACAACACAGGTTGGAACTTCTACCAATAAATTCGGGTACTTTACATTTTCAATACTTAAAAATGAAATCCATCATCTTCAGATTTCATATATTGGTTATGAGACGAAAACAATAAGTATTCAATTGAATGCAGACACTATATTTACTATTGGATTGAGTTCATCTTCTACTCAATTAAAAGAAGTTATGATAGTTGCAGATAAAAAACTGGAAGAGAAAGCAGAAATGAGCAAAATTAATATTCCTATGTCCACCATCAGAACCTTACCGAGTATTACGGGAGAACCGGATATTTTGAAAGCTTATCAATTGATGCCAGGTGTTCAAATGGGTGCTGAAAACAATAACGGTTTATATGTCCGCGGTGGC
This sequence comes from Paludibacter sp. UBA6032, assembly GCA_002427885.1. Classification (GTDB taxonomy): domain Bacteria; phylum Bacteroidota; class Bacteroidia; order Bacteroidales; family Paludibacteraceae; genus Paludibacter. The sequence continues at coordinate 3,484 of DIZI01000024.1, read as the reverse complement.
ACGCCGGATCAGAATTTATTTTTGCTTGACGATGTGCCATTGTATAATGTAAGTCATTTGGGTGGTTTCTTTTCCGTATTTGATCCTTCGATGGTTAAAAGCATGGATTTATACAAAGGGGGGTTTCCTGCACGTTATGGTGGCCGGATTTCGTCGGTAGTGGATATCAGGAATAAGGACGGCAATTTATACAAGTCAAAAGGCGAGATAGCCTTCGGTTTAATATCCGCTAAAGTCTTTCTTGAAGGTCCGTTGAAGAAAGGAGAATCTTCGTATGCCCTTTCCTACCGAAATTGTAACTTTGGTATTTATTCGTATTTATATAACCTGTCTCAGGGATTGAAATATACTGAAGGTTATTATTTTTATGATATGAATTTTAAAGCCAACTTAAAGCTGGCTCAGTCTGACAGATTATTTTTGAGTTTTTATAGCGGCGAGGATAATATCTATTATAAGGAAAAAGACACCAAAGTTGAAGATGTAAATATAAAGTATTCGGGGTTATCTGAACTGAAATGGGGAAATACGGCAGGTAGTGTACGGTGGTTACACGTTTTTAATAATGGCATCTTTAATAATACAACACTGGCATTTACTAACTACCGGTACATAAATCGTTCACAAAGTTCAGCTGAGTATTTAGCCGATAACACTAAGATTACAGATGATTATCAAATTCAATCAGGCACGACTGATTTCCAAATTAAAAACGACGCAGAAATACCTTTCCAAAACCTGACCATTCGCTTTGGTGTTGCAGCCGGAACTCATTCATTTATTCCGAGTCTGGTTAGTTATTCTCAAACAAACTCCACATCAAGTTCTGATTCTACCGCATCCGGTTCCACTGAGCGGATAAATGCTGCGGATATATACGGATATGCTGAGTTTGAATATAAAATAGCTGACAAACTGACTACAAATACAGGTTTCAGAACTGGTTTGTATGCTGTAGACAATACATTCTTTCCTGTTTTTGAACCCAGAATTGTATTAAACTTTTTGTTTTTACCATCATATTCATTGAAGGCCTCGTATAGCAATATGCATCAAAATATTCATCTACTTACCAATTCCAATGGAGGCCTACCTACTGATATCTGGGTTCCTTCTACTGAAACTATAAAACCTGAATCTTCCGATCAATTTTCGATTGGTTTTGCTCATACTACAAATAATGATTATGAATTAAGTGTTGAACTGTATTCAAAGAAAATCAACAATCTTATTGATTATAAAGAAGGAGTCTTGTTGTACAATAATTCTCAAGATTGGGAACATAAAGTAGAAACCGGAGGTAAAGGAAATGTAAAAGGAATTGAATTCCTTTTACGAAAAAAAAGCGGAAAATTAACTGGTTGGCTTGGCTATACTTTATCATCAAATACACGAAGATTCGAAAACCTGAACAAGGGAAAGGAATATCCATATACTTATGATCAAATTCACAATATTTCAATAGTAGGTAACTATAATATTACGAAAGATATTACATTTTCTGCAACTTGGGTTTACCACACCGGAAATTGTGTAACATTGCCTTCGGCAAAGTATCAGCTTTATAACTATGATTATTTCAACTCTTCGAATAAAAATCTATACACAGACGTGGAAATATATTCCGATAAAAACGGTTACCGGTTACCCGACTATCATCGACTGGACATTGGATTAAACCGCTCAAAACAATTAAAAAAAGGTATTAGAAACTGGTCGATAAATATCTATAATGCCTATAATCGCCAGAATGCCTACTATTTATTTTATAAAAAGGCTGAGGATGGTTCAATCAAACTTTACCAGCGAAGCTTCTTTCCAATTATATTAAATATCGGTTATTCATATAAATGGTGAGATATGGTTTTGTTAAATACCAGCGAGTAGGATATGCCATTTATTTAATGAGATAAAATGGTCAAATGGTCGGCTCACCTGAATTTTAAGTGTTTTAAGAGTATACCCCGTCCTCGTGGATATGCAATAATGATTAAATGATCAAATAGTTTGGGCTGGTTGGTGGGATTTGTTTCAATCCCACATTTTGTATTCTTCGGATTTTTAATCCGTTTATATATTCAACCCAGCATAGCGCAAGTTTAGCTTTAGCGTAACTTCTCCTGTCCTTTCGGATATGAATATCAAATGAGAAAATGGTGGTGCTGGTTGTTGGGATCCAAACGCTGGCGCACTTTTCCCATAATATATAAACGCCCAAAAAGCAAAAAAAGCCACAGCAAGTTCGAGTAATTTTGAAGTTGTCTTGCAGTGGCTTTTATAGCTTTTTGATAATAGGCAGAGCGGTCACAGTACATTGTTTTTTTGCTCATTTAGAAGTATTAAAGCAGTTAGAAACAAAAAAAACAATGAACTGTAAGTTTATAATTGCGAAGCAATAACCGCTACAATGGCTTTTAGATTAATACATGAATTTTTTCTAAAAATAAATTGAACTATTGTGTCATTAAATACAAATAAATATATATATTTGCGCATAAATAATTTTATTTATTAATCTTTAATCTATTCAATTATGGCAAGTACATCAGAAACCGGTCATGCAAAGAACGTGGCAAACTTCGAAAGTTTAATTTCATTCGTCAAAGGTTATGGAGCTACCTACAATCCATCAAAAGATTCTATCAGAATTGAAGCACTTGAAGTAATTCTTGCTAATGCCAAGAATTCATTAATCGACATTGACACTGTATTTCCCACTTACACCAATGCCATTTCAGCCCGTGAATTCGCATTTGCTCCTCTTAGCAAAATCATTACTCGCGTAAACAATGCTATTAAAGCCACTGATACCACCGAACAAGTGGATGAAAGTGTAAAAACCTTAGTTCGTAAATTACAAGGTATCAGAGCAAGTGCCAAAATTACGGATGAAGAAAAAAAACAATTAGAAGCCGAAGGAAAAGAAGTAAATCAGATTTCAGCCTCACAGATGGGCTACGACAATCGTGTAGAGAATTTGTATAAGCTACTGATGCTTCTTAACTCAATACCACAATACAATCCAAACGAAGAGGAATTAAAAATATCAACCCTGACAGCTTTGTACGAAGATTTAAAAACTAAAAACACAGCAGTTGTTGAAACTACTACTCCACTAAGCAACTCCCGCATAGATCGTAATGAAGTAATGTACAAACCGCTTTCAGGCTTAGTAGATATAGCATTTGACACCAAAGTATATATTAAATCCGTATTTGGTCCTTCAAGCCCCCAATACAAACAAGTATCGAAGTTAGAATTCAAATCATTGGCTAAATAATTTGTTTAGCACGACAACATTATAAAAGATGCAGACTACTATTTAATTTATTCAAACTGCAATTGTCATTAAGGCAATTGCAGTTTTATTTATCACTACCGCATTTTACATTAAGCCTACTGCGAAATACATTATGCCTACTACAAAATACATTATGCCTGTTGCAGTTTTATATAAGCCTATTGTCTTTCCCTGAAATAGCTT
>DIZI01000027.1 GCA_002427885.1 Paludibacter sp. UBA6032 | reverse complement strand
AAACTATTTACTATAAACTATTTCACATACATAATACTTGCCGACGAAGGCGCTACAACAAATGTTGTATACTTGACTTCAGAAATACCTGATAAATTAATGATTCCGTCGTGACAAACAAGATTCCAGTCACCTGCCGGAATACCAACCTTGACAGCTTTCCGGTTACCGTTATAAATTACCAGAATATCTTTCCAAACTTCGCCGTTCACATGATCGGTCAGGACAAAACCGACTACATTCGGAACTAAAAATTTCAGGAATTCCAAATGTTGCTGCACCATATCCTGTGTCGGGATACGGAAAGCCGAATGAGCTTTGCGTAATGCAATGAGACCCTTATAATACTCAAAAATATCTTTGTGGGTAGTTTTGGAATCCCAATCAATTTGATTAATGGAATCGGGCGACTGGTAAGTATTCTTAATTCCCTTCTTGTTCCGGTAAAGTTCTTCGCCTGCATACAGAAACGGTACACCCTGTGAAGTGAAAACAACAGTCTGAGCCAGTTTATCGAAACGAATCAATTCATCATCGGTGGCATCGGCCGGTTTCGATTCACGCAATTTATCCACCAGACACATATCATCATGACACGAAACGTAATTGATAATCTGGGTAGGATTATTCACATAAGGCGCTTTGGAATAAATAAGTTTTGTATAATCCACCTGTGGATGTTGAGTAGCTCCAACCACACCAAACTTAACGCTTTCTTCCAGACTATCGGTTCCCGATACGAAACCGGGAATTTCAGCATGTTGCCAGCTTCCCTTTAATGCATCACGGAGATCATCGCTGAAAACAGCTATATTATCCAGTTGTTTGGCATTTTTCTTAACGGCACGTTTATCTTCGGCAAGTGGTGAAGCACCGGCTGTCCAGCCTTCGCCGTATATGAAAATAGTCGGATCAATTTTATCCAGAGCCGCCCGAATGGCATTCATGGTTTCAATATCATGAATGCCCATCAAATCAAAGCGAAAACCATCGACGTGATATTCTGTAGCCCAATAAACAACTGATTCTACCATAAATTTACGCATCATAGCCCGTTCGGAAGCCGTTTCGTTTCCGCATCCCGAAGCATTTGACCAGGTGCTGTCGGCATTCATACGATAAAAATAGCCGGGGACAAGAAGATTCAAGTGAGAATCTTTGCCTGCAGCAGTATGGTTGTAAACAACATCCATGATCACCCGTATTTTGGCTTGATGCAATGCCTGAACCATTTGTTTGAACTCTTTGATACGTTTTACCGGATTATACGGATCGGTTGAATAACTACCTTCGGGAACATTATAATTCTCCGGATCGTAACCCCAGTTGTATTTATTTTCATTGAGTTTTGTTTCATCGATGGAAGCAAAATCGAAAGATGGTAACAAATGAACATGAGTAACTCCCAGTTCCTTTAAGTGATCTATTCCGGTAGCTTCCCCGGCGGTATTTTTGGTTCCGCGTTCGGTAAAAGCCAGAAACTTTCCTTTATATTTCATCCCCGAATTCGGAGATATGGAAAAGTCACGGACATGTATTTCATACAGAATAATGTCGGTGAAATTTGTAAGCGGGGGTCGCACATCATTATCCCACCCATCAGGATTTGTTTCGGCAAAATCAATAATAGCCGCACGTTTACCGTTTACTCCGGTGGCTTTTACCCACATACCCGGAGTTTCGTTAAGCCATTTATCTTTGATCTTTACCTGAAAAGTATAAAACTTACCTTTCAGATTCTCGTCAATCTTCGCTGTCCATGTTCCCTTTTCCGCCCGACTCATATTTTTTGTCAGATAAGCACCTCCCTCGCTTCCATCATCGTAAAGCAACAATTTCACTTCGGAAGCCGTAGGTGCCCAAATTCTAAAAGCGGAAGACTGCGGTGAATAGGTCAGCTCCAAATCAGTACCATCATAAACAGGATAATCGTCGTAACTTGCATACTTGGGTGTTGTATTGCAACCTATCAATAGTCCGGAAATAAGAGACATAAATAATAAATGTTTTTTCATAAAATACTTCAGTTGAAAAAATAAAAATTTGAAATAAGTATTTGAAATAATGAATTTTACTTCAGGCGACCTTCTACAATCTTACTTAACAATACCATTACGTTTCAGCAAAGCATCAATAGTCGGTTCTTGTCCGCGGAAGCGTTTATAAAGAGTCATTGGATGCTCGGTTCCACCTTTCTCCAAAATATTTTCACGGAAAGAACTTGCCGTTTTTTTATCAAAAATACCATTCTTGCTAAATACCGAGAAAGCATCTGCATCGAGAACTTCGGCCCATTTATAACTATAATATCCGGCTGCATAACCTCCTGAGAAAATATGGCTAAATGTAGGACTCATAGACGTATTACAAACTACCGGTAAAACCTGTGTCGAGGTCATGGCTTCTTTTTCGAAACCGATTACATTGCCTTCAAATGGTTTATCAAGCGTATGCCAACCCATATCGAGGTATCCGAAACTCAACTGACGCAAACAAAAATTAGCGATATTAAAATTTTCAGAGGCTTTGATTTTTTGAACTAATTCGGCAGGAATTTTTTCACCGGTCAGGTAATTGACAGCAAAACCATCCAGGAATTCTTTTTCTGATCCCCAATTTTCCATGATTTGAGAAGGAAGTTCTACAAAATCACGGTACACATTGGTACCTGAAAGTGACTCATAAGTACATTTGGTCAGCATTCCATGAAGTGAATGTCCAAATTCATGTAAGAATGTTGTTACTTCATCAAATGTTAGCAAAGCAGGTTTAGTCGCTGTTGCTCGTGTGAAATTCATTACAAGTGTAATTTGCGGACGACTATCGACCTTACCATCCATCTTTTGTCCTTTAAATTCACTCATCCAGGCACCGGCACGTTTCCCATCACGCGGGTGAAAGTCCGTATAAAGTACTGCCAGGTATTTTCCATTTTCATCAGTGACATCATACGCATCCACTTCAGGGTTATAAACCGGTATTTTCGGATTCTTTTTAAAATGAATTCCATACAGGCGGGTAGCCAGACCAAAAACACCTTTTTTTACATTTTCCAGTTCAAAATAGGGTTTTGTCATTTCATCTGTCAAATCATACTTTTCATTTTTCAGTTTCTCGGAATAATAAGACCAGTCCCATGGTTGAATCACGAAATAAGCTCCTTTTGAATTGGCATACTCCTGCACTTCTGCCAATTCTTTTTCAGCTGCAGGTTTATAGGCTGCAAGCAATTTATCGAGCAAGTCATATACATTTTTTGTATTTTCGGCCATTCGATCAACCAATTCATAATCGGCATAGGTTTTATATCCGAGCAGATTCGCAATTTTCAATCGGGTATTGGCAATTTTCCGTACATTTTCAGTATTATCAAATTCGCCTCCAAGCATGCATCTTGTAGTATAAGCCATATAGATTTCCCGTCGTAAGTCACGGTTATCGGCATATTTCATAAACGGCACGTAGGAAGTAGCTTTCAGATTAATCAGCCAACCTTCTTTTCCGGCTTTTTTAGCATTGGCTGCAAACATATCGAGCAAATCATCTGAAAGTCCTGATAATAAAGCCTTATCAGTAATTACTAAACTGTATTTGTTGGTTTCTTTCAAAACATTTTGTCCGAATTGCAGCGTCAACATGCTTAAATCTTTCGATAACTCACGATAAACAGCCTTATCAGCCTCCGATAGATTTGCTCCATTCCTGGCAAAACCGTCATAAGTTTCTTTCAAAAGCATTTGTTGCTCCGGGTTAAGTTTCAATTTATCCTTTTGATCGTTAACAGCTTTTACACGTGCAAACAGCTTTTCATTCAGATTAATGGAATTGCTGTGTTCGCTCATCAACGGAGATATTTTCTCTGCTATCGCCTGTAATTCATCATTCGTTTCCGAGCCTAACATGTTGTAAAAAGGTGAGCTGACTTTGTTTAATAATGAACCCGAACGTTCCAAAACAACAATTGTATTATCGAAAGTCGGAGTCTGTGGATTGTTTATGATTGCATCAACTTCTTGTGTATGTTGCTTCATTGCTTCCTCAAAAGCAGGGAAATAATACTCCGTTTTTATTTCGTTAAACGGAATAGTTTGATGAGGTGTTTTGTACGTTTCGAAAAATGGATTTCCTGCCATTGAAGGCATTGTAACAGATAATATTGCCATAACTACTACTAATTTTGTTTTTTTCATTTTTGTCAAAATAATAATTGTGTGATTAATTTCATTTCGTTTATTTCTTTATTCTCGGCCGGACAGATTATTTCTTTCTAATAATTTCGGTTATTTCTTGATAAGTTTTTCAGTAAATTCATCATCCGGTGTAAATGCCCTGAGAACATAAACTCCTTTTGGTAAATCGGTGATATCAATAACATTAGAATGATCTGACTGTATCCAGTTTTTAAGCTGCCTGCCATTCAAATCGGATACGGTCCACGATTTAACGCCATATGCTTGCGCATTGACATAATACATGCCTTCTGAAGGGTTCGGATATATCGGAATATGATGAACTGATTTTGAGTTTGCAATCTGAGGTATGCTTGTATCGACAAGTGGGATATAGCTTATTTGTAAACTTTTACCTTTTTCGATTGACATTTGATCATTGAACAAAAAGGGGATGTACGAAGTAGTAAGTTCTCCCGTGTCACCGCCCCAGAACAAATATTTTGATTCCATCAAATTAGCTTTATCTTCAATAAAATTTGAATAATCAATTGAAATGATACCCCGCCACATATTATAAATTGGCAATGAAAGTATTTTATTTACCTCCAAGCCATTGTCATCGTACTTATAATCGTACCGTACATCATTTACCCAAAACATAGTTTTCCAAAACAAATAGGTTTCGGAGGAAAGTTTATCATCTGCATCATGCTGGTATTCAACCTTTTGTGTATTTTCCCATTTAGAACCTTCTGTTATCCACGTTTTGTTTCTTTGCGATTTAACCTGTTTCGAATCAGATTCATAAAACCAGTTTATCAATTCTGTATTTATCCAGTTACCAACCGTTTCTTTCTGTTTCATCAAATGCGAATTAAGCGTTCCATCGGGATTATAAGTATAAATGGAGAGATATTCATTAACAATATTTCCTAATTGATAAATACTTGTCAAAACTGAATCAGTCTTCATATCAGGATAAAAAGCAAAAGTTTCTACTTCTGAAAGCAACCATGCTCCATTTTTCCATAAATTAGTCGATCTGGTTTTTAAGCCTGAATTGGGATATTGATATGTAATCAGGATTACCGGGTTTGTAACACCATTTGAATAAGAGTTTTGTATCTCAGAAATAAGCTTGCCGTCTTTATAGCTATATTCAATTGAAAAAGTAGTAACCCAACCTTTTTTCCAAACCCTTTCCCATTGATTGTTACAATTATATCCTGTATATGATTTTTCAGTTTGAGTTTTTCGAAACCATAATCCATCCTCTTCATAGTATTTCGTTTCTAACAGAATATTCCCCAGTTTATCGTAAATATACTGATAGTGAAAAGTAGAGTCATTATCAAACACAGAAAGTGTAGTAATCAATTGTTTATTATCTGATGAAAAAACATTAGTTGGAATACAAATGATGAAAATGGATGCAAAGAATGTTTTTAACAGAAAATTCTTCATTAAAAAAAAACAGAATTGAGGTTGAAAAAATTTTTGTCAAAAATACATATAATTATTCAAACTACAAATTAGAATGGATAGTATAGCAACTTATCGTATTTCATGTTATTAAGCAGGCATTGAACACATTTATTCCAAACATATCCGGTTATTATCTTAAAACAAAACAGCACCCCCCGATATTTTGGTGATGCTGCTTTGTTAAAACATATTTAATTCCTAGCGATTATATTTCCTGTAAACAGGTTCAGTCGGCAAATAATCTTCCTTATCCCAAAGTGTACTGGTTATCATCAAATCAGCACTATAACGGTTACAGGCAATAGGTACATTATGAATACGACATTGACGAAGCAACATTTGAATATCGGCTTCATGCGGTTGTGCGTTCAGATCATCGATTAGAAAGACAGCCAGGTTTATCTGCTTCCGAACCACCAAAGCGGCAATCTCAGCATCACCTCCCAACGGACCGGAATTCATACAGGTAATATCAGCATCCACTCCTTTTTCTTCAAAAGCTTTCTGAATCAAACTTCCTGTAGTCCCTGTACAAATCAATTTATGCCTGGAAAGCATATCGGCGTTAAAAACAGCCCATTCTACCATATCGGCCTTACGGTTGTCATGAGCAACCAACGCAATTTTTAATTGTTTATTCATGCTTATAAGATTTTCATTTTTCATGTTACAAAGTTAAGTTCTTTTTCTGTTAAACAATCTGACATTTCAAATGTTCATGAAAATATAATATCGAGGGTTGCAGTGTTAGAAAAATTTTCTACTTTTGTAAATCAATGCAAACGTTTGCATTGATTTAATTTCCAATAATAATTTCAATGAAAAAATCCATTTTTGTTGCTGCCATCCTCCTTTCAACGATCCTGTCGGCAAAAACAGTTAAACCGGGCATCGAAGTTTTACGGGAACAAAAATTTAAGTTACTTGAAGGCAAACACATTGGACTTATAACCAATCCAACAGGTGTGGACAGTAAATTGAAAGCAACCATCGATATTCTTAACGAAGCTCCCAACGTAAAACTGGTAGCATTATTTGGACCTGAACACGGAGTACGGGGTGATGCCCATGCAGGTGATGAAGTGGACAATATAACCGATCCTAAAACAGGACTTCCGGTATATTCTCTTTACGGGAAAAGCCGTAAAGCAACACCCGAAATGCTCAAAGGCATTGATATGCTGGTTTATGATATTCAGGATGTAGGTTGCCGTTCATATACTTTTATCAGTACGCTGGGACTGGCTATGGAAGCTGCTGCCGAGAACAATATTGAATTTGTGATACTTGATCGTCCGAACCCGCTCGGCGGAGAAAAAATAGAAGGAAATCTGACTGAAGATTCTTTTATTTCTTTTGTCAGTCAGTTTAAAATTCCCTACCTTTACGGTCAAACTTGCGGGGAGTTGGCTTTGATGTTGAACGGTGAGAATATGTTGAAAAAGAAGTGTAAACTGACAGTCGTAAAAATGAAAGGCTGGCATCGCAACATGAATTGGGAAGATACTGGTTTGGAGTGGATTATAGCTTCGCCACACATTCCCAACAAAAGTTCCTCCTATTTTTATCCCGTTACCGGAATTTTAGGCGAGTTGGGGTATTTGTCAATCGGAGTTGGTTACACGCTTCCGTTTCAAATGGTTGGAGCGCCCTGGATAAAAGCCGAAGAATTGTCAAGGGCAATGAATAGTTTGAAACTCGAAGGACTGGAATTTCGTCCTATTTATTTTAAACCGTTTTATGCCACATTCAAAGACGAGAATTGTCAGGGAATAGAGATTCATATCATGGATTACCGGAAAGCAAAACTTTCGGAAGTACAATTCTATATCATGCAGGAACTGAATAAACTTTATCCGGAAAAAGCCGTATTCAACAATGCCAGTAAAGATCGTTACCAAATGTTCGATAAAGTATGTGGCAGCGATCAAATCAGATTGAGGTTTTCAAAGAATCATTTATTCAGTGATGTTAAAGACTATTGGTACAAAGATGTGGACAGTTACCGGAAATTGTCGGAGAAGTATTATTTGTACAGGTAAATTGGTTGATTTTGGTTATTGGTTGATTAGGTAATTAGTTATTTAGGTTATTAGTTGATTGGGTAATTGGTTGATTAGGTTGAAAGTTTGTAAAATGCCTATACCTAAAATTCGTGTAATTCGTATTAATTCGTGTAATTCATATGATAAAATCATTTCTCTCAGAAATAAAAAAACATATTCCATCCAACCGCATATACACTGACGATATGCGTCTGTTGGCATGGGGAACCGATGCGGGATTTTATCGTTTAATACCGCAGGTTGTCATTCAATCGGCCAATGAAAAAGAAATAATTGAAATTCTGAAAGCCGCAACAAGCCATAAACTTCCGGTTACATTTCGTGCAGCCGGAACAAGTCTTTCGGGACAGGCAATCAGCGATTCGATTTTAGTTATTGCCGGAAAGCATTGGGAAAAATATGAAATTGCTCCCGATGGAGAATCCATCCGGCTTCAGCCCGGAATTATCGGTCAACGGGTGAATGATATTTTGAAACCGCTCGGAAAGAAATTTCCACCCGATCCCGCATCAATTAAATCGGCCATGGTCGGAGGTATTATTCAAAACAATGCTTCCGGAATGAGTTGCGGGATAAAGCAAAACAGCTACAAAATGTTGATTTCAGCCAGACTAATTCTTGCTGATGGAACTTTACTCGATACCGGCGACGAGAAAAGCAAAGAAGAATTCAGGCAAACACATCCGGCGTTTATACGTCGAATCTGTGACATTCGCGATCGGGTAAAAGTGGATAAAGAACTTAACGAATTGATACGTCGTAAATACAGCATAAAAAATGTAACCGGTTTATCTATCAATCCGTTTGTCGATTTCCACGATCCGTTTCATATCATAACGAATCTGATAGTCGGTTCAGAAGGAACGTTGGCATTTTTGGCAGAAGCCACCATGAAAACGGTGATTGATTATCCACACAAAGCAAGTGCGATCCTTTATTTTGCCGATTCACGAACTGCCTGCGAAGCTGTAATCAAGCTAAAAGACAGTTCGGTAACCGCTGTCGAATTATTTGACAGAAGAGCCATTCGGTCTGTCGAAGATAAGAATGCGGATTCATTACCTCTCTTAAAAACATTACCCGGAAACGGAGCTGTTCTTCTGATCAAAACCGAATCAAATGACGAGAAAACGTTACAGCGGAATATTAAAGAAATTACATCCCTGATTTCCAAATTCGATATTTTGCATCCGACAAGATTTACAACCATTGAAGCTGAGTATGCTGCTTACTGGACCATGCGCTCCGGTATTTTCCCAAGCATAGGAAGTATGCGTGAATCGGGTACTACTTGTATCATAGAGGATGTTGCCTTTCAGCTGCAGGATATTCCGAATGCTGTTGCCGATTTACAGGAAATTATGATTCGCCATGATTATACCGATGCAGCCATTTACGGACATGCACTCGAGGGTAATTTTCACTTCATCATCAATCAGGCTTTTGATTCCCCTGTATCAATTGCGCGTTACGACAAAATGATGAACGATGTTATTAATCTGGTGGTGGATAAATATCATGGTTCATTAAAAGCCGAACATGGAACCGGACGAAATATGGCACCCTTTGTGCGCAAAGAATGGGGTCAAAAAGCCTTTGATATCATGCGGGAAGTGAAAACGCTGTTTGATCCGAACGGGTTACTTAATCCGGGTGTTATTTTCAATCCCGATGCCAAATGTCATCTTAAGAATTTTAAGCCACTTCCTATCACCCATCCTTTAATCGATAAATGCATAGAATGTGGTTTTTGTGAAGTGAATTGTGTGAGTAACGGTTATACCCTTTCATCACGCCAACGCATCGTCATTCAACGTGAAATTGCACGGTTGAAGGCAACAAATGAAAATCCCGAAAGAGTTAAATCACTGATCGAAGATTTTAGTTTTGCAGGAGAAAAAAGCTGTGCAGCGGATGGATTATGTTCCACTTCCTGCCCGGTAGATATTAATGTCGGTGATTACATTCATTTTCTCCGGAAAGAAAATATTAAAGATAATAAGCGGGCTCAGGAACTTGGACTTTGGGCTTCCGACAACTTCGAAAAACTGGGAACCGGCGTCAGAGTAACACTCTGGACGGCTAATGCAGCGCGGTCGGTCATGGGAAAAACCATCATGGGTGGTTTTACAAAAGGATTGCGTTTAATGAGTGGAAACAATATACCTTTGTGGACTCCAGCCTTGCCAAAACGGGCTAAAAAAATAAAAGAACAGCCGGTTACGGACAACCCGTTGAAAGTTGTTTACTTTCCAAGTTGTCTGAATCAAATGATGGGAACAAGTCACAACGACCCCGATAAGACACCGTTGGTACAAAAAATGGTATCATTCCTGAACAAAGCCGGATACGAAGTTATTTTTCCAAAGAAGATGGAAAAAATGTGTTGCGGCACCATCTGGGAGAGCAAGGGAATGCCCGAAATTGCCGATCAAAAATCGGCTGAACTGGAACTGGAATTGTATCGTGTTTCTGAAGATGGCAAATATCCGATATTATGCGATCAAAGTCCTTGTCTGCTGCGCATGCGTCATAAAATGGACTACCTGAAACTTTATGAGCCTGTGGAGTTTATTAATGATTTTCTACTCGACAAACTTGACTTTCATCCTACAAATGATTCCATTACAGTGCATGCCACCTGCTCCACCATTAAAATGAATTTACAGCCAACTTTGGTAAAAATTGCACAATTATGCAGTAACAATGTTCTTGTACCCGCCGAAGTCGGTTGTTGCGGTTTTGCCGGTGATAAAGGATTTACACTTCCAGGTTTAAATGAACACGGTCTGCGTAAACTCAAACCTCAAATAAAAAAAGCGCATGCCACAGAAGGTTACAGCAACAGCCGAACCTGTGAAATAGGTCTCAATACACATAGCGGAATTCCTTATATGTCTATTGTCTATTTAGTGGATAAATGCACAACAGCCAAAATAAATCCCGAACTAAAATTTCCTTTGTAATTATTAAAACCATTTATTTCTGTAATTCTGTTTCATATGAAAAAAACAATCATTCTTCTTCTTTCATTCGTTCTTCTTCTTTCCAATCTGTCAGCTGAACAAAAAAAACGCGAGATGCGTGCCGTTTGGATTGCCACCGTAGCAAATATCGATTGGCCGAGCAAACAAAATTTCACATCAAAGGCTCAACGCGATGAAATGAGAACAATGTTGGATAAATTGGTTCAGAATAACATCAACGCCATAGTAGTTCAGATTCGTCCGACAGCTGATGCAATTTATCCATCTTCACTCGAACCCTGGTCGAATTGGCTTACAGGAAAGCAGGGTCAGAGACCAGATCCCTATTACGACCCACTACAGTTTATTATCAATGAAGCACACCAACGTTGTATTGAAGTACATGTTTGGTTAAATCCTTACCGGGTGACGAACTCCGACAACTTGAATATATTGAGTAAAAACAATTTATATTACAAAAATAAAAATTTATATGTAAAATATGGCGGTAAGTATTATTTCGAACCGGGTCTGGATGAAACCCGTGAGTTCCTGAATAGTGTGGTGGAAGATGTGGTGGAACGTTACGATATTGATGGCATCCATTTCGATGATTATTTTTATCCCTATCGTGTTGCCGGTGAAGAATTTCCCGATGAAGCCACTTTCCGGAAAAACCCTCGTGGATTTGGTCCTGATCAAAAAGACGACTGGCGCCGTAACAACGTGAATATGGTGATTGAAGAATTACAAAAAACCATCAAAAGTATTAAACCCTGGGTAGAATTCGGCATCTCGCCTTTTGGTGTTTGGCGCAACGACAATGTCGATTCAAAAGGCTCGGCAACGCGTGCCGGAGTACAAAATTACGATGACCTTTATGCTGATATTCTGAAATGGCTGAAAGAAGGATCTATCGACTATGTGGTTCCACAACTATATTGGGAAATCGGAAAAAAAGTAGCCGATTACAGTGTATTGGCCAAATGGTGGAGTGAAAATTCGTACGGTAAGAATTTATATATTGGTCTCTATGCTTCCCAATTGGGTTCGTCCGATGCAAATGCTGCCTGGCGGAATGGGAATGAATTGATTCGTCAACTGAATGTCAATAAATTATATCCTCAAATTGATGGAGCCGTCTATTTCAGTGCGAAAGGATTTTTAAAAAACAAACAAGGGCTGAACGACAGTTTGCAAAGTAATTTGTATAAATATCCGGCTATTTGTCCCGTTAACAGGAATATACAGGGTGAACCATCAGCTCAACCACAAAATATCCGAATTGTAAAAGACAGATCGGATGCATATCTGCTATGGGATGAAGTGCAAGAAGAAGGTGGTTGTCAAATTGCCTATTACGTGGTTTACGCTTTCAAGGGTAAAAAAGTGGGCGATTTGAATAATGCGGCCAATATATTGGTTCGCACGACCGAAAATTGTCTCAACCTGCGCGAACTCAATCACAAATTAAGAGGAAACTATTGTTTTGTGGTGACAGCCGTAAACCGTTATAAACACGAGAGTGTACCTACTTTCGGTGTGACAAGAAGATTGTAATATCAATTCGCTTATCTGATAGTAAAAAAAGTTTTCGAAGTGCTGTAAACAATCGAATTATTGTTTTGTTCTTACCAATAAAAACATGAACACATTAGAATTAGTTAAGGACAAGCTGGCAAAACCGTACGATGATCTCGAATTTCTTTTAATTTGTTTAAGAGAAGTGCTCATCGAATCCGGCGAATCGGAGCTCGCTAAAGACATACCATGGATTAATCCCTCGTTAGATTTTAAAACCAAAACATATACCGGGAAACATCTTCAGCTTTATTCCACCTGTTTTCAATTACTTAATATAGCTGAAGTAAATGGAGCAGTACAAAACCGACGTAAAAGAGAAGATGAGTTTTCGTTGGCGGGGATTAACGGTTTGTGGTCACAAAATTTGCATCTGCTGAAAGACAAGGGATTCACACCGGAAGAAATACTTAGCACTCTGCCCCATATCCACGTAGAACCTGTATTAACGGCCCATCCTACCGAGGCCAAAAGAACGGTGATGCTCGAACATCTGCGTAATCTTTATTTACTGGTTGTGAATAAGGAAAACAAGATGTACAGCAAAATGGAGCAAAACGAAATACGAAACAATATTAAAATTGCTTTACACCGTATTTGGCGGATTTCGGATGTATATACTGAGAAACCCGATGTTGGTTCCGAACTCGATAATATCACCCACTATCTGACGCAGGTTTTCCCTGACGTAATAAAACATCATGACCGCCATCTTATTCAGGCCTGGGAGGAAGTAGGATTTGACCCGCAGTTAATCCGGGAAGCATCCCATTTCCCTAGAATAACATTTGGTAATTGGGTGGGTGGTGACCGGGATGGACATCCTCTGGTTACGGCCGAAGTCACACGTATAACTTTTCAGAAACTAAGACTGAAAGCTTTTCAGGTGATTAAGAATGAACTGATGGTTTTACAAAAGAACCTGAGTTTTAATACATTGGCCGAACAATTATCTTCCGACTTTCAGGTACGCTACAATAGCTTGCTGACTGAAATAAAAGAAATCCGGGGAAGCAATAAAATATTCTACAAAAGCGAGGCTTTCAAACAATACCTGGAATTTGTTATTTCCAAAATGCCGGTTACGCTTTTTGAAGGACATATTCAAACCCTTAATGAAGAAAACATCAGTTATAAATTCCCTGTTGAACTTATTGCCGATTTATATATTCTGCAACAGGGTCTTATTCAATACGGTGCCACAGAGATTGCCTTTGCCGATGTGAACGATTCCATCCGGATTGTAAGCACTTTCGGATTTCATCTGGCAAAACTCGACATCCGCCAAAACAGTGAATTCCATGAGCGTGCTCTGTCACAACTTATGGACGCTGCCCAATTGAACGGTGAAGAATTTTTAAATTCCAACACTTCCGAAAGATTAATTTACATCGACAAAGAATTGGATTCAAGTCGTCCTTTTACTCATCCCAGTATGGAATTGGGCAACGAAGCCAAAGCAGTAGTCGATTCATACAGGATCATCAGAGAACATATAAAAACCTACGGCCAGGAAGCATTGGGTTCTTTAATCGTGAGTATGACCCGCGATGTGACCGATTTGCTGCTGGTTTATTTATTGGAACGCGAAGCCGGTTTAATGCTGAATACTCCCGATGGTCTGGCTTCCACCCTGCCCGTTGTGCCCCTTTTCGAAACCATTGAAGATTTAAAACAGAGTCATCTCATTCTGGATGAATTTCTTTCGCATCCCGTTACAAGAAACAGCCTCAGGTTACAGCAAGAACTGAGTTTGTTAGAAGAACCCGTTCAGCAGGTTATGATCGGTTACAGCGATAGCAATAAAGATGGAGGAATTTTTGCCAGTCAGTGGTTTCTTTATGAGGCCCAATCCAAATTGATTGAAGTAGGAAAAAAACATCAGGTAAAAATACGGTTCTTTCATGGAAAAGGAGGTTCCATAAGCCGTGGAGCCGGGCCTACACACTGGTTCCTGCGGGCATTGCCGCCACATTCTATCAATGGTGATATACGTTTGACCGAACAGGGCGAAACCATAGAACGAAAATACGCGAATAAAAATAATGCGGTCTACAACCTCGAATTATTAGCTGCAGGTACACTTGCCGCTACTATGTTGCAAAATACCGCTGAATCCAGAGAACACGAGTTGGCATCAGAACTTAATTATCTGGCCGCAAAAAGTAGAATTGTTTATAAAGAGTTGACGCAAAAGCCCGGTTTTATTCAGTTTTACGAAAAAGCCACACCCATCGACGCCATCGAGCAAAGTAAAATCGGCAGCCGTCCATCGAGGCGGACCGGTACTCGCAGTCTCTCCGACCTGAGAGCCATACCGTGGGTTTTCAGTTGGAGCCAATGCCGGTTTAATATCACCGGTTGGTACGGCGTGGGCACTACGCTCGAAACTATGCAAATGCAGGACCCTGATAAATTCGAACGGTTTAAAAAGGCTGTGAAAACGGACTCTTTTATTCGCTACGTGCTTACAAATATCGATTCGAGTCTGGCGTCATCCGACGAAGTTATTTTCAGAAAATATGCCCTTCTTGCTGCAGATGTTCCGCAGAGTTCAGACTTTGTTACGCTTATGACCGACGAGTTTTTGCGAACCAGACGTATGCTTGATATTGTCTTGAATGTACCCATTTCGCAACGGCGTGAAAACCATTACTATTCTACCTTGCTTCGGGCCGAGGCAATGGAACCTTTGCATGAACATCAAATTCGTTTATTGAAAAAGTGGCGGCAGTATTCCGAAGACGGAAACACAGCCGAAGCCAATCCCATTTTATTTGAATTGTTGCGCTGTATAAATGCCATTGCCGGCGCCATTGGCTTTACAGGATAAATTATACAATCCAATACAATACGTAAACTAACTATAAATAGTTGAATATAAATGTTTTGAGATTGCAATTCCGTCCTGATAACTAACGGGAGCTTTATGGAGTAGATTAATTAATGTCGTTCAAATGTCAGGAGAATGACCGCAAAAGTCGTTGAATGTTTTTAAATATATATTTAATTTTGCTCAAAATTTTCAGAGAATTATGAATCAACCGGATTTAGGCAGAAAAATAGCTGAACTTCGAAAAGCCAAGGGCTTTACACAAGATGAGCTGGTGGAAAAATGTAATATCAGTGTGAGAACCCTTCAACGGATTGAAGCCGGCGATGTATCACCCCGAAGTTACACTTTGAAGATCATTTTTGCGGCACTCGATTATGATATTTATGATTCTCCTGAAAATACATCCGGTAAATTGGATAAAATCCTATTTATCGTTTCCAAATGGCTCGGGCAACTTTATAAATATTTAATTGATTTATTTAATTTAAAAACAAACAAAATGAAAAAAATAACAGTTTTATCCTCTGCGGTTTTAGTCGTCGGCTTTGTTCTTTTTTCAGTCTGTACCGAAAGCCATGCACAGACAAAGGCAAATGTCACGAAGATAATTGAGAAATCGAATAAAGAGTATATTCGTTGGTTCAATGATGGAAAAATTGATTCAATAATGACTCAATACAGAGACGATGCCTGCCTGGTTGCAAAAGGCTGTGGAAAATCGTTTATTCATGATTACTTAAGCTCCGAATCAAGACGATACAGGTTTAAAGAGTTGAGTATTCTGTCCATCAGTATAAGCGATTCGATAGCCGTTGAAAAAGGGCGTTGGGTTGTAAGCCTTTATTCCGGCGGTGATTTTGAAGGTGAATACTTAACCGAATGGCACCTTTCAAAAGGCAAATGGTTAATGGTTAATGGTATATCAGATAGTAAATAAATCAGGCTCGAAGCTACTAATCTGTTAAAAAAACCAAAAGTGCGCATGATTTGCACTATTGTACCCGATTTCACAGGTACATACTTTAAATATCCCTGCTACAGCAAATGTAGCAGGGATTTTCATTTTATCCTATCGGACTCTAACCAACCAACAAATTTCATTAAATTAAAAATCTTCACATCACGCATAAATTAAGTAAATAAAAATCCTGTTAATTCAAATAAATGTTTTTATCTTTGGTGCGAAAATTTATAAATAGTTGATTCTTGTTTAAGCAGAATCAAATTCCGATTTAGGAGAAAAATAACGAAATAGAATCTAATATTAGAAAAGATTACTCAAATATCCAACATTTATGAAACGAATGCTCTTTTTTTTATGTGTCGGTTTATTATTCGTGAACTGTAAAGACGACACCAAACTCACAGACACCCAGGAATTGTACAAGTACGTAAATGACTGGGTTTACCAGAATATGGATGCGTTATATTACTGGAATACTAAATTGCCGGCTTCTCAGAGCACTTACGAGAATCCGAATGATTATTTCAAAACGTTGAAATATAAAGATGACCGGTTTTCGGCCATATTCGAAAGTTATCAGAATATTCTAAACGAACTGAACGGGGTGAGTACTTCCGAAATCGGATTTAACTTTCAGTTATACAAAGAAAGTTCAACCAACGATAATGTACTGGGAATCGTTTTGTATCTGAAACCCGGAACTCCCGCCGCAAGTTTAGGAATAAAACGGGGGGATATTTTTCGAAAAATCAACGGGCAACAAATAACCATGACCAACTACAGCAATCTGATCAATTACTTCTCGGATAGTTCAGCAAGTGCAAGTGTCACTTTTTCAACGTATCAAAACGGATCGTTTTATGACAAAGCTGCAGTAACGTTAAATAAATCGGCTAATTATCAGGAAGATCCCATCTATCTGGATACAGTTTATACCGTTCAGAATAAAAAAATCGGCTATCTGATCTATAACTTTTTTACCGGCGATTCCGGTGACAAATCGATGAAATATGATTTGGAACTCAACAGTACCATTGAGAAATTTAAACAGGACAACATTTCGGAATTAATTATTGATTTACGATACAATCATGGGGGTGCTATGTCATCGGCAATCAATCTGGCGAGTATGTTGGTTCCAAATCTCACTTCCGATAAAGTGTTCTCATATATTGAATATAACCAGAACTACACCGATTATTTTAATAGCGCGGATTTTAAAAAACAATACAACGAGAATCCGTTTATAAACAATTTCGCCACAAACATAGTGATTACCAATCCAAATACACAATCATATTCCATTGAAAATGTCGGGAATAATTTGCAACGTATTTTCTTTCTGACCAGTAATGGTACTGCTTCGGCCAGTGAAATGGTCATCAATGGATTGAAACCATTTCTTCCCTGTGTGCTTATTGGTGATACTACCGTGGGAAAAAACGTGGGATCAACCCTCGTGAATGATGATCAAAATACCAAAAATCAATGGGCTATTTTACCTATCATTCTGAAATACTTCAACACGGATCATCAAAGCGACTTTACCGATGGATTTGCTCCTGACTTCAGGGTGGAGGATGATTATTCCTATCAATTGGGCGACACACGCGAAGCGATGCTGGGTAAAGCAATCAGCCGGATATCGGGTGTTCAAAGCAGTGCTGCAAAATCAGCTCCCGTAAACCGCATGTTGTGGAAATCCTCCATCGATTTCAAACCGAAGCGCAACGGGCTGGTTGTAAGAAATAAATCGATTGAAAGTTATTTAAACCGGAACAAGAAATAGGCTGGAAACGTATTATTAAAAACGACAACAAAAAATCCCCGCTACATTTTTATGTAGCGGGAATTTTTTGTTTATTATTTGAACCTTTATTCGGGCAATGCAACTATAGGTTTCACTATTTGAGCCTTGATAATCTTTGTTTCCGGATCAAGAACCATCAAAATAGTATCACCGGGTTCCAGTCCACCAGCCAATACTACGTCTGCCAGCTCGTCTTCCAGATATTTTTGAATGGCACGCTTCAACGGACGCGCACCGAATTGCACATCGTATCCTTTTTCCGCAATATAATCCTTTACTTCGGGTGTGAGTTCCATTTTGTAACCCATACCGATTACGCGGCCAAATAAACCTTTCAATTCCAAATCGATAATCTTGGCGATCGATTCTTTGCTCAATTGATCGAACATGACCACATCATCCACCCGGTTCAGAAATTCGGGCGCAAATGTTTTATTCAAAGCTTTTTGAATGACACTTTTGGAGAATTCAGCATCACCCTCTGATGTTGTAGAAACTGTAAATCCTACTCCTTTTCCAAAGTCCTTCAACTGACGAGTTCCCACATTGGAAGTCATGATAATAATCGTATTTTTAAAATCAATACGACGACCCAGACTATCGGTCAAACGACCTTCGTCCATAACCTGAAGCAGGATATTAAATACATCGGCATGTGCTTTCTCAATTTCGTCGAGTAAAATGATGGAATAAGGTTTCCTTCGCACTTTTTCAGTCAACTGTCCGCCTTCTTCATACCCTACATATCCCGGAGGTGCTCCTATCAGTCGCGAAACACTGAATTTTTCCATGTATTCACTCATATCCACACGTATCAACGAGTCGGAACTGTCAAACATAAATTCAGCCAAAACTTTTGCCAAATGCGTTTTTCCAACACCTGTAGGTCCCAGGAAGATAAATGAGCCAATCGGTTTATTCGGATCTTTCAAACCAATCCGGTTTCGTTGAATAGCTTTCACAACCTTATTTACCGCTTCATCCTGACCGATAACCCGGTTTTGAAGGACTTCCTTCATAAGGCGCAATTTGAGTCCTTCAGCCTGTGCTATCCGTTGAACAGGAATACCCGACATCATGGCTACTACTTCAGCCACCTGTTCTTCATCAACAGTTTCTGGATGAAGTTGTGCTTCCTCTTCCCAACGTTTCACAGCATCTTCCAACTGGTATTGTGTTTGTTTTTCCTGATCGCGGATCGGACCTGCCAATTCATATTTCTGATCGGAAAGTACTTTCATTTTTTCCTTCCGTAATTCTTCAATTCGTTTTTCAAGTTCCTCAATTTCAGCAGGAACTGAAACGGTACCGATATGGACACGCGAACCGGCTTCATCCAAAGCATCAATCGCTTTATCAGGGAAACAACGGTCGGTAATATACCGGTCTGTCAGATGCACACAGGCTTTAATCGCTTCGGGTGTGTAACGTACGTTGTGGTGATATTCATAACGATCCTGAATATTTTCCAAGATCTGTAAGGTTTCATCGGCAGTAGTCGGATCAACCATTATTTTTTGGAAACGACGTTCCAATGCTCCGTCTTTTTCAATGCTTTTGCGATATTCATCCAGCGTTGTTGCTCCAACACATTGAATTTCGCCCCTTGCCAAAGCAGGTTTAAGCATATTGGCAGCATCCAGCGAACCGGGTGCACCACCGGCACCCACAATGGTATGTATTTCGTCGATAAAAAGAATGACATCCGTATTTTTCGACAATTCATTCAAAATGGCTTTGATACGTTCTTCGAACTGACCACGGTATTTTGTCCCGGCTACAATTGAAGCCATATCCAATGAAACAACACGTTTATCGAATAAAACACGCGACACCCGGCGTTGTATAATTCGTAAGGCCAAACCTTCCACAATGGCCGATTTACCTACACCCGGATCTCCGATAAGTACCGGATTATTCTTTTTACGACGACTCAGAATTTGAGCCAGACGTTCAATTTCACGATTTCGACCTACTATCGGATCGAGTCGGTTTTCGAGTGCAGCCTTAGTAATATCCGTTCCAAAAGTATCCAGAGCAGGTGTATCGCTTTGTTTGGCTCCGGAAGAGCCCTGAGTTGATTTCTTTTTACGGCGGGGATCGTCATCTTCATCATCTTCATCCTGAAAACTTGAACCCATGATTATTTCCGGTTGTTCAATAAATGCCTTGGCTTGCTCGTATGTCAAATGCTCAGCAATCAATAAATCACCGGCCATATTGTTTTTTTCTTTCAGAATGGCCAACAACAAATGTTCCGTATCAGCCGTTTCTGCAGCCAACGAACGTGTTTCCAATTCCATTATTTTCTTAATTTTTTCAGTACTTTTCAGGTTAGGAATCTCTTGTCCGCTTGGTTCAAGGTCGGTACGAATCTGGCTTTCGATGCTTTGTTTAATTTTAGTTAAACTTACATGAGACTTATTTAAAATATCGATGGCTTTACCACTACCATTGCGTAAAATTCCCAACAACAAATGCTCGGGACCGACATAATTGTTGCCCAAACGCTCTGCTTCCTGTGAACTGTAAAGAAAAACATTATGCAATTGTTCTGAATAGTTGACTGTCATATATAGTTAATATTTTATTATGGACAAAAATAGAAATAAATAATTGAGATTAGAGAATAATAGCTGAAAAATTAATATTTAATTTGAAGAAATTATTCCGGCAATGATTGATCAAAAACAATACCGTAATAAAAAACGGTATTTTTATCGGTAATTTTGGCAGTTATGCACAACAAATGATTTTTTTCAGTAGATTTGCGGGCGGAAAAATCAATTATCATTAAATATGTACAGAACTAAAAGCTGCTGCGCGAAACTGATAAATAATGTTCAGTTCGCAGGACTTCAATTTTTAATCGATTTATAAGGAAAACAAATTAAATAACAGATAGTTTATGACTGAGAAAATTTCTTCTTCGCTTCGCGAATCTAAAACAGCCCGTTGGGTAGTGCTTATTTTGGTATCATTCACCATGATGTGTATGTATTATTTAACAGATGCAATGGCACCATTACAGCAAAAATTACAATCAAATTTATCTTGGTCGGCTACTGATTATGGATTATTTACCAGCGGTTACGGTTGGTTCAACGTATTTCTGTTAATGTTGGTCTTCAGCGGAATGATTCTGGACAAATTGGGAACACGCTTCACGGGTATACTTGCCATTGGAATTATGCTGATTGGTGCCGGAATAAAGTATTGGGCTATTTCGGGTCATGTTGTTGGATTAACTCATTTGTCAATCGGTTCATGGCAAATTCTGGGGGACACACCTACTTCAGCATTAATTGCAGGGCTAGGGTTTGGTGTATTTGGCGTGGGCTGTGAAATGTTTGGTATCTCGGCTAATAAAGCAGTTGTTCGTTGGTTTAGAGGAAAAGAAATGGCGTTGGCAATCGGGTTAAATACCTCTACAGGACGTATCGGTACAGCATTAGCCATGTTTACACCTCTTCCATTATATAATCTTACAAAAAATGTCAGTGCACCGGTTTTGTTATCCATACTATTATTGTGTATTGGATTGCTGGTATATATATTCTTTACTGTTATAGATAAACGATTGGATAAAGAAGAAGCAGCAGCCGGAGTTGAAGCCGAAGAGGAGTTCAAATTCGCTGATATAAAAGAAATTGCAAGTAACCGTGCTTTTTGGTATATTGCCATTCTTTGTGTATTGTTTTATTCTGCCGTTTTCCCGTTTATCAAGTTTGCAACTAACCTGATCGTTCAGAAGTTCACTGTCCCTGACAGTCTTGCCGGTTACATTCCTGCCTTATTGCCATTTAGTGCTTTGTTATTAACACCTCTTTTTGGTGGTATTTCCGATAAAAAAGGAAAAGCAGCATCCATCATGATTCTCGGATCGATTTTGCTTGTATTTGTACATTTATTGTTCTCTATTCCGTCACTCAACAGCTTCCCGATTGCCATCGGTCTTGTTGTGTTGCTTGGAATTGCATTTTCGTTAGTTCCTTCAGCCATGTGGCCTTCAGTGGCCAAAATTATTCCTCATAGTAAACTGGGAACCGCCTATGCCATGATTTTTTGGGTTCAAAACTGGGGATTGATGTTGGTTCCTTTACTGATTGGTTATGTATTGGATAAATACTGTATTACCGGAACAATTATCCGTATGGTTGATGGCAAGGAACAACATTTAACTCAGTACAATTACACGATTCCTATGCTGATTTTTGCATGTTTTGGTGTGCTGGCTATTGGATTCGCCTTCTTGCTGAAAGCCGAAGATAAAAAGAAAGGATACGGTTTGGAAAAACCAAATGTAGAAAAATAAGTATACCACCACCCTGAAAATATCTGAACCTCTCCAACCCTTATTGGCTTGGGGAGGTTTTTTGTTAAGTACTATTCAGGGCCTTTTATCGTTCTTATTCATAGAATGTTTTTTCATACAACAAGTTTGAAAAGAAATATAAAAATAGCTCAACAATTTTTCAGTGATAAACGTTCTAAAAAAATGAGGAATATTCAACTTCCCAAACTTTAAGTAGTATTAATGATAAATAAAACAGAGAATAATATGAAAGCATTAAAATTTATTGGTATCGGTCTGTTGGCAGTTATTGCAGTACTTCTCATTGTTGCACTATTTGTCTCAAAGGATTTTACTTACGAAAAATCAATCACCATCTATGCTCCTATTGATAGTGTTTGGGAGAACACAAACAGTCTGGCTGCTTTGGATAAATGGAGTCCCTGGAATGACCATGATCCTAATATGAAAAAAGAAATGTCAGGAATAGATGGAACAATTGGTGCCAAACAAAGCTGGGTAAGCGATGTGGAAGGCGTCGGTGTTGGAAACCAAGTTATTAAGAATATTGAGAAACCAACTCTATTTGAAACAGAGTTAAACTTTTTAAAACCTCATGAAAGCCAAGGAAACGCTTATGTTAAACTGAGAACTGTTGGAACGGCAACAAACGTAACCTGGGGCATGACCGGCAAGATGCCATATCCGTTCAATATAATGAACCTTTTTATGAACATGGAGAAATCGATGGGTAAAGATTGGAATAACGGACTTATGAAACTGAAAAAGTTAAGTGAGAAATAAACAGAAATCCTGATTCACAATTAAAATAAACTCTTGTCGCTGGAGTTTATTTTTTTATATTAATCAAAAAAATACGACGTTTAAGTTCGCATAATACTTTTCGCAATTAAAGGTATTCATAATATTTTAGCATGGAAAAACTATTTCATATTTTCGAAATAACCAAAGAATTAGTAGAGACTATACATGACAAATCTGAAGGTCCTCATTTTCATGATTTTGAAGAACTGATTATTGTCACCGAGGGTAGTCTGGAACATTATATCGACTTTCAGGCTGAAGTTATTGCTGCTCCCTTTGTGAGCTATGTCTCTCTGGGTAAAATGCACAAGGTAGTTATCCACAATGATTTGCGTGGTTGGATAATCAATTATCAAAATGAATTCATTCCTGACTCTAAACTAAATTTTTATTCCAATTTCATGTCTACAACTGATATTCCTATTGCACCAACCGGTTGTATGCAAAGATTTACAGGTCTTTGCCAAATTATTAACACGGAATACAGTCAGGAGAATCCTGATTATACTACCATTCGTCATCTTACAGCCGGGTTGATTTCCATGATTGAAAGTGAACGGAACCGGAATATTCCGGTAGAAACGACATTGAAAAATAATCAGATTACGACATTCAACAATTTTCTGAGAATTCTGGAACAAAATTTCCGTCGCGATGAAGGTGTTGCATTCTACGCGGAGAAAATGAATATGTCGGAACGGAATTTGAATATTATCTGTAAAAATAACTTTCAGAAAAGTGTTACCGAAATCATCGAAACCCGTAAACTCATCGAAGCCAAAAATCTTTTAATTCATACAGACAAATCGGTTTCCGAAATAGGTTATGAGTTGGGTTACAACGAAAAATCATACTTTACACGCGTCTTTCGCAATAAATTATCAGTCACTCCAAGTGATTTTCGCGAAATGTCGCGAGCAATAATTTCCTAAAAGTACCACCCTTTTTCAAAAAAGTGTAACTCCTTGCCTTTGGAGTGAGTGTATCTTTGCATCATAATAATCGAAACAAATTTTTATTCAAACTTATAAAAAATTAAACAGTATGAATGCAACAGAAACAACATTAGTTCAAGGAGTTATTGATCCATCCCACAGCAAAATCCAATTTAAGGTAAAACACCTTATGATCTCGAATGTATTGGGAAGTTTCAAAGAATTTGAAGGAAAAGCCAGCATGGTTGAAAACGATTTCTCGACAGCAGTTATCAATGTGTCAATAAACGCAGCTTCTATCGACACGGAGGCAGCAGACAGAGATGCACATTTAAAAAGTCCCGATTTCTTTGATGTGGAAAATTTCCCTAAAATCGAATTTGAAGGTAAAGGTATGACTCCAAAAGATGAAGATATTTTTGAACTAACAGGCAATCTGACAATTAAAGGAATTACAAAACCGGTTTCTCTTTCGGTAGAATATGGTGGTATCATGACCGATCCATGGGGAAATAAAAAAGCAGGTTATTCAGTTACCGGAGAAATTAATCGTAAAGATTGGGGAATGGGTTGGAATGCAGCATTGGAAGCCGGTGGTGTATTGGTCGGTGAAAAAATTAAAATAATGTGTGATGTTGAGTTTGCCATGAGCTAAAACACACATTATACAACTTAACTCATTGATTCAAAAAAATGAAACAAAATGAATCTGAATAATTCAACTAATTCCAACAACAGCACAGATCGTATGCCTGTGCTGTTTGTTGGTCATGGTAGTCCGATGAATGCCATAGAAGAGAACGAATTTGTACAGGTATGGAAGAAGCTCGGCGAATCTTTAGCGAAACCAAAAGCAATTATCTGTATATCTGCCCATTGGGAAACAAGAGGAACGCAGGTGACTGCATTACCCAACCCTCCAACTATTCATGACTTCGGGGGATTTTCACGGGAATTGTATGAAGTTAAATACCCTGCACCCGGAAGTCCTGAATTAGCAAAAGAAGCCATCAAAACTATTTCCGGCTCAACGGTACTTCCTGATGAAAAATGGGGACTGGATCACGGTGCATGGAGTTTTCTGAAACACATGTACCCCAAAGCTAACGTTCCGGTAATTGAAATGAGTCTGGATTATAACAAAACACCGAAGCAACATTATGAACTGGCAAAAGAACTGGCATCATTCAGAGAAAAAGGAATTCTGATTGTCGGCAGTGGTAATATTGTTCATAATTTGCGGAGAGTAGCCTGGGATAAAGCAGACGAAGACGAATATGGTTTCGACTGGGCATTTGAAGCAAACGAAATCATCAAAAAACTCATCTTCGAAAACAGACATCAAGAGTTGATTAATTACCCGTTACTTGGAAAAGAAGTCCAAATGGCTGTTCCGACTCCGGATCATTATTTACCTCTGCTTTACGCTCTGGCATTGAAAAACGGAAATGAAGAGCTATCATTTTTCAACGATAAAGCGGTGATGGGATCATTAACCATGACTTCACTAAAAATCGGTTAAGCCGTTTGAACAATATTTTCCTTCATTCTGTTTTAAAAGTCTATATGATTTCATGTAAAACATATCAATATATCAATTAACTTTTAGATTATGCAAACAATATTAGGTTCAGGTGGTGCTATTGGTTTTGAGTTAGCAAAATCATTAAAAGAATACACAAGTGAAATCCGGCTTGTAAGCAGAAATCCTAAAAAAGTAAACGAAACAGATGAACTTATATCGGCTGATTTATTGGAAATTGCCGATGTTCGAAAAGCTGTAGCTGGTTCATCGGTGGTATATCTGACAGCCGGAATTCAATACAGTGCAAAATTATGGGATCAAAACTGGCCCAGAATAATGCGCAATGTCATTTCAGCCTGCATGGAATCGAATGTCAAACTGGTTTTCTTCGATAATATCTACATGTACGATCCCGGCTATTTGGATGGCATGAATGAAGAAACACCGGTTAATCCATCGAGTGAAAAGGGTAAAGTGCGGGCAAAAATTGCCAACATGATTTTGGATGAAGTCAAAAAAGGTAACCTCACAGCTCTTATAGCCCGCTCAGCCGATTTCTATGGCCCTGGAATCAAAAATACCAGCATGCTTAACGAGATGGTTTTTAAACCTTTGTCGAAAGGGAAAGCTGCAAACTGGATGATGTCTGCAAACTTTAAACATTCGTTTACTTATACTCCGGATGCTGCTAAAGCAACGGCTCTGTTAGGGAATACAGCGGATGCCTTCAATCAGGTGTGGCATTTACCAACCGCATCGAATCCCTACACAGGTAAAGAATGGATAGAAAAAATTGCAAAGGAACTGGATGTAAAACCCAGGTATCAGGTTGCTCCCAAATTTCTGGTTAGCATCATGGGATGGTTTATGCCGATAATGAAAGAAATGGTAGAAATGCTTTATCAGTACGATAGGGACTATGATTTCAACAGTTCAAAATTTGAGAAGAAGTTCAAATTCCAACCAACTTCTTATTGGGATGGAATAAGAGAAGTTGTTCATGCGGACTACAAAATTTAATCCAACATGCTTAGGTCCTGCCCTTTTAAGGTCCGGAATAAAAAATACAGCTAAAGCCTTGCAGATTAAAAATAAATGTGTAATTTTGCAGCTCGTTTCGGATAAGGTATAAAAGCAGCACTGTATAAACATCTCACCTTCCCGATGTAATCAGAAAAGTCATTTAAAAAATGTACGCAATCGTAGAAATTTTGGGACAACAGTTCAAGGTGGAAGCCGGAAAAAGACTGTATATCCATCGTATGGCAGAAGCCGAAAGAGGCTCGGAAGTTGAATTTGACAAAGTATTATTGATCGACAACGAAGGTGCAGTTACAGTAGGTGCTCCGGTAGTTGTAGGTGCAAAAATTGTTTGTGAAGTTTTATCACATGTCCGTGGCGAAAAAGTAATCGTTTTCCACAAAAAACGTCGTAAAGGATACCGTAAACGTAACGGTCACCGTCAGGACTTTACAGAATTATCAATCAAAGAAATTATTGTAGCTTAAACCGATAAAATTAAAAGAAAATGGCACATAAAAAAGGGGCTGGTAGCTCAAGAAACGGTCGTGAATCGGAAAGCAAACGTTTAGGCGTTAAGATTTACGGTGGACAATTTGCAAAAGCAGGTAACATCATAGTTCGTCAACGCGGAACAGTACATCACATTGGTCAAAACATCGGTATGGGTAAAGACCACACTTTGTTTGCTTTAATCGACGGAGTTGTAGAATTCAGAAAAAAGAAAGATAACAAATCTTTTGTATCTATTAAACCTATCGAAGTAGCTGCTAACTAAACATTAGTCGATTCGCATCACACACAAATCTCCTGTTGTTTTACCGTAGTGTAAAATTGCGGGAGATTTTTTTTTATTAGACAAAAGAACCAAGACATTAGAATCAAGACAATCATTACAATTGTAATCCCGATAGCTATCGGGAGTTAATGATTAAATTGTAAATAAATATGCTGACACTCAAATATATTACAGAAAACACCGACGAAGTAATTGCCCGTTTGGCAAAAAAACATTTCGATGGTGTCCAAATTATTGCTCAGGTTGTTGAATTGGACGGATTGCGTAAAGCAAGCCAGGTACAGGTGGATACGGCATCAGCCGAACTAAACAATTTGTCGAAGGAAATCGGGTTGCTAATGAAACAAGGCAAACAAACCGAAGCCACTCAGGCAAAAGAAAAGACAGTAGAATTAAAGGAATCAATCAAAAATCTGGCAGATCAACAAAGTGCAGCCGAGCAAAAGCTGAATGAATTATTGGTTCAAATTCCGAACTTACCTCACGCCAGTGTTCCGGAAGGAAAAACGCCTGAGGATAATCTGGTGGAACGTTCAGGCGGAATTATGCCAACTTTAGGTGCCGATGCAGTTCCTCACTGGGACCTGGCAAAGAAATACGATTTGATTGATTTTGAATTGGGTGTAAAAATATCGGGTGCAGGATTTCCTGTTTACAAAGGAAAAGGTGCCCGTCTGCAACGTGCTTTAATCAACTTCTTCCTCGATAATGCAACGGCAGCAGGTTATCTGGAGGTTCAGCCACCTTATGTGGTTAATGCAGCATCGGGCTATGGAACAGGACAATTACCGGACAAAGAAGGTCAAATGTATCACTGCGATTTGGATGATTTGTATTTAATTCCTACTGCTGAAGTTCCGGTAACCAATATTTACCGCGATGTCGTTCTGAATGAAAACGAATTGCCCATCAAAAATACGGCCTATTCCGCTTGTTTTCGTCGCGAAGCCGGTTCATACGGCAAAGATGTACGTGGATTGAACCGCTTGCACCAATTTGATAAAGTGGAAATCGTACAAATTCAACATCCGGATAAATCATATGAAACACTCGACCAAATGGTGAATTATGTACAAACACTGGTCGAAAAGCTGGAATTACCCTGGCGTATTCTCCGTCTTTGTGCAGGCGACATGAGTTTCACATCTGCCTTGACATTCGATTTCGAAGTCTTTTCTGCTGCTCAGGAACGCTGGTTGGAAGTCAGTTCAGTTTCAAACTTCGAAAGCTATCAGGCTAACCGCCTGAAATGCCGTTTCAGAACTGCCGACAAAAAAACACAACTTGCTCATACTCTGAACGGTAGTGCAATGGCTTTACCCCGCATTGTTGCGGCTTTACTCGAGAATAATCAGACACCTGAAGGCATCCGCATTCCGAAAGCGCTGATTCCTTATACTGGATTTGATATGATATAACAATATTTTTCCAACAGAATGAGAGCTCAAAATCGAAGGATTCTGAGCTCTTTTTTTTCATTTTAATCATAATGTATAACATTGGGAAAGTATGTTTTTCTGAAACTTTGATTAACTTTGTTCCATAAATAACCAATTAAATTGATTGCGATATGATATACAGAAAACTGGGAAAAACAGACGTCCGGCTTTCAGCCATTGGCTTGGGTTGTATGGGAATGAGTCATGGTTATGGCGAACCAAATGATGAAGAATCCATCGCCACACTCGAAAAAGCATTGGAAATTGGCGTCAACTTTTGGGATACAGCCGATATTTACGGTGCCGGAAAAAATGAAGAATTAATTTCAAAAGTACTAAAACCAAATCGTGATAAAATTTTTCTGGCAACTAAATTTGGTTTTACTCCGAATGTAGAAAATAAATATGCCATGGGGTTCGACGCTTCACCGAAACACATGAAAGTAGCTGTGGAAGAAAGTCTTAAAAGGTTGAAAACCGATGTGATAGACTTGTATTATGCACACCGTATCGATCCGAATGTACCGGTGGAAGAAATGGTTGGAGCTATGGCCGAATTGGTAAAAGAAGGGAAAGTTCGTTTTCTGGGATTGTCGGAAGCTTCCCCCAATTCTCTGAGACGTGCCAATGCCGTGCATCCAATCTCCGCTTTGCAAAGCGAATATTCTTTGCTAACACGTGATGTGGAAAAAGAAATACTTCCAACCTGCCTTGAACTCGGCATTTCATTAGTGCCTTTTAGCCCATTGGCCCGCGGACTAATGACCAATACACTGGACATTTCTCAATTGAAAGAAGGTGATTTCCGTAAAACATTGCCACGCTATCAACCGGAATATGCTGAAAACAACCGGCTTTTAGCAGAAGGGTTCGCACTAATTGCCAAAATAAAAGACTGCACACCATCTCAACTTGCCCTGGCATGGGTTTTGGCACAGGGCGATAATATTATCCCGATCCCGGGAACAAAACGCAGAACTTACTTACTCGAGAATATCGGAGCCATCGACATGGTATTAAGTCATCATGAGTTGACAGAAATTGAAGAATTATTGAAGAAATACCCAAATACCGGCGCACGTTATAATGAAAACAGCAATAAACTGGTAGATAAAAATTAAGATCATCCAATGAATAAAAAACTTCATTATGACGAATATTTTCATCAACAAACAACAGGAACCAACTGACGAGATGCTTTCATCAACCCTGGGTGAAACAAAAGAATTATTAGTCGCGATTTTCCGGTTTATCGAAACTGAATTTGGTGATTTTCATCCTGAATGGAAGTATTATGGACCGAAACTGGGTTGGAGCCTCAAGCTGTTTTGCAAAAAGCGAAACGTTGTTTTTGTTGGCCCTGAAAATGGGTATTTCCGATTAGCTTTTGCAATCGGAGAAAAGGCTTACAACAAAATCATTCAAAGTAATTTGCCGGATTTAATCAAAAAAGAGCTAACTTCGTCAAAAATATATGTTGAAGGACGTCCACTTAGGTTCGAAGTCAGGAAAAAAGAAGATTTGGAGCCTATATTTGAGATAATTCGCATAAAACTCACTACCTGATTTTGAATTTAATATACTTTACAATTTTGATATAAATTAAAATACTGCTTTGTATTTTGGAATTAAAATATAGTTGTACTTTTACAGCATATTTCATTTTTAAATTTAAAACAATTCATTAAAAAAAATTGATATGAACCATTTATTATTACTTGGAGGTTTAGGTACAGGCGAAGTGATTGTTATTGCTTTAGTTGTTTTGCTGTTATTTGGAGGTAAGAAAATTCCGGAATTGATGAAAGGCCTTGGGAAAGGCGTAAAAAATTTCAAGGATGGCCTGAATGACATCGAAAACGAGATTAAAAAAGATGTGTCTAAAGACGAAAAATCTGATACCGACAAATAAATATGAGTGTACCGGATGATAGTGAAATGACGTTTTGGGATCACCTCGACGATTTACGAAAAGTATTGTTTCGAATTGCCGGTTTTGTAACTGTACTAACACTCGTGTTTTTTGCATACATGAAGGACTTGTTTGATGCAGTCATTCTGGCACCATCGCGAAACAATTTCTTTCTCTACGAGTGGATGAACAATATGAGCAAGAAATTTCCGGTATTTCCGG
This sequence comes from Paludibacter sp. UBA6032, assembly GCA_002427885.1. Taxonomy (GTDB): domain Bacteria; phylum Bacteroidota; class Bacteroidia; order Bacteroidales; family Paludibacteraceae; genus Paludibacter. The sequence continues at coordinate 72,108 of DIZI01000027.1, read as the reverse complement.
ATTTTTGCGTGGGTTCATTTCAGGTTAAAATAATCAATATCAATTTATCATCACAGTTTTTCATTCACATGTCCACATCGTTGTGGTTTGGACTGGTGATGAGTTTTCCCTTTATTATTTACCAACTATTTATATTTGTAAAGCCTGCACTTTACAGCCATGAGAGTAAAAATGCCGGTTGGGCTTTCTTTTTTGGAAATATACTGTTTTATATCGGATTAGCAATAGGTTACCTGCTTGTTTTTCCACTTACATTACGATTTTTAGCAGGATATCAACTCAGTTCATTCATTGAAAACAGCGTTTCGCTCGATTCATATATGGACAGTTTTTTAATGTTATGTTTTATCATGGGACTGGTTTTCGAATTACCTTTGCTTTCGTGGCTTTTATCTCAGATAGGAATTTTACACCGGAGTTTTTTTACCCGGTTTCGTAAACATGCCATTGTTATTTTATTAATAATTGCAGCGTTTATTACACCTTCAGGTGATCCTTTTACATTATTTGTGGTCTTCCTTCCTATTTATATGCTATGGGAAATAAGCGCATTAGTTGTAAAAAAATGATTTTAAATTTTTCAATTCGCGAGTATAATTTTTAAGATAAAATTAATACTAAAACAATATACATAAGTAACTGAAAATTTAATAATTATGAAACGTAGAGATTTTTTTAAAACAGCAACTGTAGCCGGTTTAGCTACATTTTTGAAACCTGAAGATGCACTTTCAGCCGGTTTATCAAGCAGTAAAGCCCCAGCTGTTAAAACGGATATGGTAGCTGTAATGGGTGGTGAACCGGAGGAAATGCTGTTGGTTGCCCTGAAAGAAATGGGTGGTATCGGCAAGTTCGTCAAAAAAGGGCAAAAAGTTGTTATCAAACCCAATATCGGCTGGGACAGAAAACCTGAATTGGCAGCCAATACGAATCCCGATCTGATTGCAGCATTGGTAAAACAATGCAAAATAGCAGGAGCATCCCAAATCATTGTATTTGATCACACCTGTCACGATTGGAAAAAAAGCTACACCAACAGTGGAATCGAAGCAGCCGTATTGAAAGCCGGCGGAAAAATGGTTCCCGGTAATGACGAATCGTACTACGCTGAAGTTGACTTACCCCATGGTGTCAATTTAAAGAAGACCAAGATTCACAAATCCCTTCTCGAGTGCGATGTTTGGTTTAATGTTCCGATTCTTAAACATCATGGTGGAGCAAAAAACACCATTTCTATGAAAAACCTGATGGGAATTGTTTGGGACAGAGGTTTTTTTCACAGAAACGATTTACACCAGTGTATAGCCGATACGGCAACTTTTTACAAAAAACCGGCATTGAATATTGTTGATGCTTACCGGATTATGAAATCGAACGGACCTCAGGGAAAATCGGAAGCCGATGTGGTAACATTGAAATCTTTAATCATGTCTCCTGACTATGTTGCAGTAGATACTGCTGCCATGAAAATGTTCTCGCAAGTTCAACCGACTGATATTAAAGATGTAAGATATATTGATTTGGCTGAAAAATTAAAAGTTGGCACGCAAAACCTTGAAAAGTTAAACGTAAAAAAAATAAAATTATAATCCATTGCATTATTAAATATTAATTTCCGGCTAAACCCGGGAATTGATATTTGAATAATATGAGAATAAACCGTCATTCAATGAGATTTCTAAAGAATATCCGAATCGTCCTGTCTCTTTTGTTTTTCATTCCCATTTTTTTATTTTTCATCGATTTTTCAGGCATAGTCCCTCTGCATTTACATGCATTGCTTATGTTTCAATGGATTCCGGCCCTCCTGTCATTAAACATGGTGATAATAGGTATTTTGTTAATCCTTAGTTTGCTTTTTGGTCGAATTTATTGTTCTACGCTCTGCCCGTTAGGTGTTTTACAAGATATTTTGTCGTGGAAGTCAAGACTTTTTCGTAAAAGAAAAAAAAAATTACGGTTTCATCATTCAAAGCCACTGAATGTGCTGCGCTATTCAATTTTAGCGACAACCGTTTTACTTTTTGTTTTCGGTAGTTCCTTTTTAGTTATTCAACTTGATCCCTACAGTATTTTTGGCAGGATGGCTTCGCAGCTTTTTCAACCTTTAGTTATATTAGCCAATAATGGTTTAGCGTCAATTGTAAACGGAATGGGGAACTATTCCTTGTACCAGGTGGAGCAAAACAGTTTTGTGCCGGTTGCTTTTGGCATCTCATTGTTCTTTTTCATATTGGTCGGCATTATGTCATGGTTTCGTGGACGATTATTCTGTAATACGATTTGTCCGGTTGGCTCTACGCTGGGACTTCTTTCAAAAGTGTCATTCTTTCACATTTCAATTCAGGAATCGTCCTGTACGCACTGTGGTCTCTGTGAAAAGAGTTGCAAATCGGAATGTATTGACAGTAAGGCAATGAAAGTTGACGATTCGAGATGCGTAAGTTGTTTTAATTGTATTTCTTCCTGTAAAAACGGGAGTGTGAAATATAATATCCGTTTTAAACCGAAAGCAGAAATACCTTCACAAACTCCATCCAATAATAGCAGACGAACATTTTTGATTACATCAGGTGCGGTTATTTCCACACTGGCACTAGCTGAGACAAAAAAGTTAACAGGTAAAAAGGACAACATACTTTCACGCAAACCCGTTATGCCTCCCGGAGCAGGCAATCTGGAACATTTTAATACTCATTGCACCGGTTGTCAGTTGTGCGTCACAAAATGTCCAATGGACGTACTAAAACCGGCTGCACTACAGTATGGGATTTCCGGCATCATGCAACCCCATCTTGAATTCTCCACCGAAGTTTTTTGTACTTACGATTGTAATATTTGTAGTACAGTTTGTCCAACCCAGGCGTTGAACCATTTGACGATGGACGACAAAAAATTGATTCAAATAGGAGTTGCACAGTTCAGAAAAGATATGTGCGTCGTATTCACCGATGAAACGGATTGCGGTGCCTGCTCGGAACATTGTCCGACTCAAGCGGTGCACATGATAGACTACAAAAACGGACTAACCATTCCTGAAGTAACCGAAGATATTTGTATAGGTTGTGGTGCCTGCGAATCGATATGTCCGGTTAAACCTTACAAGGCCATATATATAGAAGGTAACGTAACACAAATTACGGCCAAAAAACCTAAAGAAGCAAAAGTATTTGATAAAGTAATTGACGATTTCGGATTTTAATTTTTTGTTATAAAACCAGTACCAAATAGTGTGAAAATTTATCTAAAGAAAACAAAAACAAGCACATTTTGATGTAGGTTGATGGATTAAAAATGTACCTTTGTATGAGAATCTATAATATAAATGGTTGAAATAATTATTAAAGGTATATTAATTGGTTTGTGTATATCGGTACCACTTGGTCCGATAGGTATGCTTACCATTCAGCGAACTCTTAACCGGGGTCAGAAGTTTGGCATTGCTACAGGATTAGGAGCGACTTTCTCCGATTTGGTTTATACTGTAATTACATTATTTTTTCTGAGTTTCGTTTTAGATTTTATTGAAGATCATCGGTTTATAATCCAACTGGTAGGAAGCGTAGTCGTCGCTGCTTTTGGTTATTATATTTTCACCAGTCATCCGGCCAACCAACCCAAACCGAATGAGCCTGTAAAACATACACTATTAGGAGATTTCATTTCCTCATTTGGATTAACGTTTTCAAATCCGTTGGTTTTGTTCGTACTCATTGCTCTTTTTGCACGGTTCGAATTTATAGGAAACGGTACGACTCTGTTCGTTTCAATTTGTGGTATTTTATCCATTCTGGGTGGTGCTTTGATCTGGTGGAGTTTGCTTACTTTCCTGATTAGCCGTTTCAAGAACAAATTGAATATGCGCGATTTAAAAATTATCAACCAGGTTACTGGTTCAATTATTATATGCATTGGTTTCGTAGGATTGATTCTAAGTCTCCTAAAATAAATAAAGCCAACTTCTAAAAAAAGTTGGCTTTATTATTCTCAAAAATCGAATAAAAAAACGATTATCAACGAAAAATTTAGCTTAATCCGATAACCATTTGCCCTTTGTCTGAAAAGGATTTCATCATTTCCTCCTTTGACATTTTTCCACTAATCCAGATCAGGCTGAATTCATTTTTTTCTTTACTTACAATCAGCATGTCTGCATTATTATCATCACTTACACGATAATAAACATTGACTCTTTCACCCTTATCACGAACTTCGACTGCGGTTTCAAAATTACCCTTCGCCAACACTTTGTCTAAATCGGTTTCCAGTGCTTTCATTAGCGAAGCATTTGATTCACCCTCCAGACTCAAAATTTTAACTGATCGCATTTTGGACATCATTTCCTTATCGTCTTTGGCAATTCCACCCAAAAGACCACCCAAATTCATCATTCCCTTACCAACCGACACATACTCAAAATGCTCATCGTTACCATATTTTTCGAAAAGGGATTGTAGGGATTGTGCCTGATTTGCTGCGACAACCATAAAAAGTGCAGCAATTAAAATCGTTACTTTTTTCATAACCTTAATTTTTAATATTGAAGTTTGTTTTTAATTTCTTTCATTAGTTCTCTTGTTTCATTAATTTTCTGAACCGGTTTTATTCCCTCTCTTACTTTTTTAATACTTTCCATTGGTTCAATGCTTTTTGCCAGAGCTTCATTTACTTTTTCAAATTTAGCACGGGCATATTGTTGGGCATATTCCGCGTTATTGATTCGTTTTCCACGCATTATAGCAAAATCATTGTTTTGTTGTGACCACATAAACCAAAAAGCAAGTAATAAAGTGGCTGCAATCCCTGAGATGGAAATGGTTTGTATCCAGAATCGCTTTGTATAATGTTGAAATTGGATTTTTTTCTTTGAAGAAGATTCAACCGTTTCGTGTAATTCCTCATCAAATGCTTCAAATATTGCCCGATAAGGTTCATGTTCTGGTAGTACCTTCCCTGCAAGAAAATAATGTTTCAGTTCATTTTCTTCCGAAAGTGATGTTTCAGCCCTGAAGTATTTTTCAATTAATTCATTCATCTTATCCATACAGTTTCCTCCACTCTTTTGTGTTCATTCAATATTTTTTCTCTTATTTTTTGTCGCGCTCTTGACAAATTTACACAAACGGCATTTTCCGTCAATGATAATATATAGGCTATTTCGCTTAATTCCATACCTTCCACATCACGCATTCGAATGATACTTCTCTGCATTTCAGGTAAGCCGTCAATCAGCATTTTGATTCTGGAAACTGTATCTTTTTGTTCTGTTTGCTGATGAGGATTCAGTTCTACATATTCCAAATCAGCCTTTAATTCTTCATCACCATGATTTTTTCGCAGCATATCAAGACAAAGATTTCGCATCGCTCTCATTATGAATGCCGGAACATTTTCAACCTCGTCCAGATACTGCCGCTTTTCCCACAATTTCAAATTCAAATCCTGCAGGGCATCCAGGGCATCATTCTCATTTCGCAATATCGATTTTCCAAATCGAAACAACTTATCCGAAAGAGTTAGTATTTGATTGTTGAATTGAGCTGAATCCATACACCTGAAATAATTGACAATTTTCTTCTTACATTTAGCAAATACAAATGACAGGATTATTTTATCTGTTTTGTAGTCCGAATGTATTACAACACCGCTTTATTAATGCCTTTATATATATGACGCAGGTTGATGAATAATATTACAGGGAAGATGAAAAAAAATTTTGGATTCTTTTTAGATGGTTGAAAATTCACACTGTGCCCTATGGATTTATACATCCATATTCAGAATCAGTATTTATAACAACCGTTTTATCACCCGTAATGTGTGAGTATATTCTCCTGTTTGTGAGGAGATAATTCCCTGAGAATCGATTGATTCAATTTTTACTGAACCTGAGGCATGAATAATGGTGCCGGCACTTAACAAAAGACCAACATGTATAATTTTCCCTTCTGCATTTTCGAAAAAAGCCAGATCACCGGCTGCAGCTTCGAAAAGGAAATCAATTACCTTCCCCGATTCAACCTGCTGCGATGCATCCCGTTCCAATTGAATTCCAAACATGGCGAAAACCACCTGTATAAAACCCGAACAATCTATACCCAAAATACTCTTACCACCCCAAAGGTATGGAGCATTGAGATATTGCAGGGCAAGTCTTATGATTTTTCCTGAAGGTGTTTCAGGCAAATTTATATTTTCAGGCAAACTAATCTGGTATATTTCCTTTCCAATTTTACAACGACCCTGAGAAAAAGCCGGTAAGATACTTCCACCGGGTAAGAGTATTTTTTGTTTTGAGCTAATTTTATCACAAATTAAGTAGGGTACCGGTACACAATATGAAGGAGCAAAATTAAGCCGTTGATCTTCTTCAGGTGAAATTATCTGAATCATTTTCCGATCAACCCACCCGCTGTAATTATCAGATCGGTTACGAACAAAAAGCCAACGTTCACCAACTTCAATTATTTCAACACGTTCGCCAAATAAGAGTTGAGAACACATTTCGCTACGTTCGCTTTCACTTACGCGGAGAGGTACAAGCGGGAGAGTAATAATTCCGGTCATTTCAGGTAAAGTTAAAATCAAAAGTCAAAATTTAAACGTTAACCATATGACATTGAATAAAAAACAGGTGGCAGTTGGTAATATTTCCCACAAAAATACGAAAAGTTTGCTAAACTCGTGTCTATTAGCGTTTTTTTTCGTAATTTTCGGCTGCATTAGGTATTAACACATTTACTCCCTAATTTTTGATAAATATGAAGATTAAAATAACACCCGTACAGCTGCAAAATATTAGCAAAATAGGCTTGTTTTTGTGCCTTATTGCCATTATTGCAGAACTTTTCCCGACTGAAAACACATTTAAATATCAGTTTGAGATTGGAAAACCCTGGTCGTACGATTTAATGACAGCATCTTTTGATTTTCCGATCTACAAAAGCGAGGAACAAATCAACAAAGAACGTGACGATTTATTGAAAGACTTTACGCCTTATTTTCAGCTAGATATTACAACGGCAAATAAACAAATTAATAAATTGTTTTCAGACGAAAAAATCAAAACGGGGAAATTGCCGGCTTTCAGGAATTACCTGAAAAGCAAGTTTAAATCCATTTATTCGGTTGGGATTATATCGGTTGAAGATTATAACAATTTATTGGAAACCAATCGAAAAAACATTTCCTGTATTCTGCCAAACCGGATGACACACACTGTCTCTATCGATGAAGTATACACTCCAAAAACTGCTTATGAAGAAATAATTAAAAATGCTCCCGACAGAATAAATTCTTACGATTTAAATGTATATCTCATCGAAAATTTAAAATATGATAGTACAACAACAGAATTATCAAAAGCTGATTTATTAAAAAATTTGTCACTTACATCAGGTATGGTTCAAACCGGGGAACGAATTATTGACCGTGGTGAAATTGTGACTCAAGCAATTTTCATGGAATTAAATTCCTTGAAAATTGAATATGAAAAACGAAAGGAATTGATTCAACAATCTGCCATAGTAGTTGTGGGTGAGATTATTATGATTAGCGGTTTAGTCTTTCTGTTCTTTTTATACATAAATCTGTTTCGTCCAAGAATATACGACAAATTCAATGATTTGCTCTTTATCTCGATTCTGATAGTAATGGTTATGGGATTAGCATCTTTTTCGATGCATTATTCCTCCATAAGTTATTATATGGTTCCCTATGCATTGCTACCCATCATTATTCGTGTGTTTTATGACTCACGAACAGCCCTATTTGCGCATGTAATCACCATGCTCATCATATCATTAATGGTTGACAATTCTTTCCAATTCGTGTTGTTACAAATAATTATCGGTATGGTTGCAGTATCCAGCCTGAAAGATATGACTCAACGTTCACAACTGGCTCAAACGGCATTGTATATTTTCTTGACTTATAGTCTGGCGTTTCTGGCGTTTGAATTTATATCGGAAGGAAATATTAACAGTGTACATTGGGGACAACTAATCTATTTTGCGATCAGCAGCGTTATCTTACTGTTTGCGTATGTTTTAATTTACTTTTTCGAGAAAATATTCGGACTTATTTCATCGATAACCCTGGTTGAACTGACCAATGTAAATAGCGACTTGATGATGAAATTTGCCGAAGTTGCTCCCGGAACATTTCAACATACGCTGCAGGTTTCCAATCTGGCAACAGAAGCAGCAAAAAAGATAAGTGCCAATAGTTTGTTGGTACGTACCGGTGCACTTTATCACGATATTGGCAAAATGAAACACCCTGAGTTTTTCACTGAAAATCAAATGGGAGGAAAAAATCCATTGTCTGAAATGGATTTTGAAGAAGCATCCCTAATTGTAATCAGTCACGTAACAGATGGAGTGGAAATAGCAAAAAAAAGCCACTTACCCGAGCAAATTATTAATTTTATTGTTACACATCATGGTTTAAGTAAAACCAAATTTTTCTACAACTCTTTTATCAATGCACATCCGGAACAAAAACCAAACGATGCGGCATTTACTTATCCCGGTCCGCTTCCCAATAATAAAGAAACAGCCATATTGATGATGGCTGACGCTGTTGAAGCCCGCTCAAGGAGTTTACCTGAATATACCGAAGAAAGCATTAATGAAATGGTGGAAACTATGATTAACAGTCAGATTGCAGACGGACAATTTAAAGATGCTCCCATCACATTCAGGGATGTGGAAACAGTGAAATCAGTTTTTAAAGAAAAAATCAAAAATATTTACCATACCCGAATCGTCTATCCGGAAGCAAAAAAATAATTGGACTGATATGCAAAAAAACCTTCAAACCGGTGACGGATTGAAGGTTTTTTAGTATATTTTTCCTGAAAATTCAAATGATTATCCTAATAAAAACACCTATTTCAACGTAACAGTAATATTTTTTGCGATTTTCAATGCAGTTGTAATAGTCCCCAAATCTGGATTTAAATTACCGTCAGCACCTGAATAATGACTATGACCAATTGGTTTCATGGTGTGGGCTTTATCCGGTTTATTTGTATCTATATCTGTCTCATAAACCAAAGCCGGTTGGCTGGAAGTCTTATATTCCTTGTCATCCGGATATAAATCGTTCGTCCAGAATTCATTCCAATCCCATGACTGATTCAGTTCCAGTAAGATTTTATATTTCCCTTTCAACGGTTTTTCAGTTTTAACATGCAGAATAAATGATGTTCCCGGAGTCGCTCCGGTATAAGCGTCTATTACCGGTTGCCGTGGCGTTGGCATATACGTGCCATATTCATTTTTGATTCCCCGTTGATGAGCCCAATAAGGCAATGTGGCAGGACGTTGAATTTCTCCGTTCAGCCATTGACCCGATGTACGACTCGCGCGATTAAATACCCCATGACCAATACTCTCGGATACATACAAGGTTTGAATGTATTTTCCATTTTCGTCGGCCAACCAAATGGCAAATAAAGGGTGATTGTGTTCTGGTCCTTTTTCAAACTGAATAGTGACAGAAGTACCGGCATTTTTTGCGGCATAAGTATATTCGGTATAAACTTCCGGTTTCCTTTTTGCCGAAACCACTGTAGTCAGTACCAAAAGCATAATTATTAAAAATCTTGTTTTCATATTCTCATTTTTTAATTGAAAAACAATTTATATAGTTGAAAATAAATCTATTTATAAAGGATAAATTAATTGTAGGTGGGTTTAAATTTTAATTATTATACCAATCGTTGGTAAAATTGTTCCACCTAAACTTTCAATACTACGCAACTCTTGCTTCGTAGGATCACCATTTGGGTCAGGAATCAACATGCCATTCTGATCCAGATTGGTATAAACAGGAGCCCCTTGTGTTTTAAAATTGTATACATTTTGTATATCTGTATATAAATTCAAAACCCATTTTTTGAAATAAAACTCTTTATCAATACGCATATCCAGTTGATGTGCAACCGGTAAACTTAAGGTGTTAAACTTTGCATAATCCAAGTAGGGTTGATTGGTTATATTCCAGGCTTCTCTGATATACGATTTATTATCAATAGGTGTGTATGGTGCTCCTCCCACAAACCGCCAGCGAATGGCTACATTCCAGTTTTTCGGGAGCTTATAACTGGCTATTAAATTGAATAATTGACGTATATCCCACGAAGAACGGAAGTAATTAATTCCTGTCGAATCGGTAAATTCACTACGAAATAAAGTGTAGGTGGCAGTAACATTGAGCTTTTTCATCTCCATAATTTTGGCCAGAAATTCTACTCCATAGGCACGACCCTTACCCGTTGAAATAATTTGTTCATCGCCCACTTGTCCAAAGTTTGTTCCTTTGCTGGCAATACTCAGTCCATCGGTAACCGAAACAGGATAATTTTCATATTCTTTATAAAATCCTTCAACCGTCATTCTCACTTTATCCATTGGACGATAATCAAAACCAATAATGGCCTGGTTGGAAACTATATAACGAAGTCTTTCATTTTGATTGACCAAAACTCCTGCTGCATCTTTATATCCCAATGTTGTATAAGCCGGTTGCATGGCATAGCGTCCCACGTTTCCATTTAAATCCAGTTTTTCCGAAAGAGCATAAGAGGCTGATAAACGTGGAGAAAACTGATTGAGCGGATTACGCATGTTTTTATTGTAATCAAGTCCGGCAAAATTAATCCCAAACGATAGTTTCAATCTTTCATTCAAAATTTCTTTGGAAGCCTGAGCAAAAGCCTGATAACCGAACAAATTGATTTGTGTATTGTAATTCAAATTATTAACCATTCCATTCAGGAAATACTGACGGTAAGTCTGATTGGTATAATGTGAATACTTAATACCAGCGCCAAACGAAAGTTTCACCGGTAAATCGGGATAATTACGTTCAAAACGAAGTTTATTCTCCGCTTCATCCGACTTATAATCAGATGTTTTCACTTTAGTCTGATCATTATCAAGGTATTTAAAATTGCTATTACGAAGCATATTCCGGCTCAACACCCAGGTATCGAAATGTGTTGTGGCAAAGTGTTTATAAACAGCTCCCACCGTATAATTCCATTGTTTGTAAGTGGGCAGATAGGAAAGTATATAACTCTGGCTTTCGGTAGGATTTGCAATACCCGTATTAAGTACCATATCATCAATTGCACCAATACCAATAAATGAAATTTCATTTTTCGGATCAATTTGGATTTTATATTTAACCTGAAAGTCATTGTAAGTGGGTAAAAAGGGCAAGCCGATAGCCGCAAAAAGAAATTGCAGATACGATTGACGGGCGGAAACAATAAATGTAGATTTTTTCCCGATCGGACCATCAATTGTCAAAGCAGCATCAGAAGCACCAACCGAAAGCTTGGTATGAACACGATCCTTACTCCCGTCTTTTTGACGGATTTCCATCACCGAACTCAGGGCATTACCTCTGTTGGCAGGAAAAGCACCGGTATAGAAATTAATTTCACGTACAAAATCAGGATTGATAATACCAACAGAACCTCCAGATGAGCCTTGTGTGGCAAAGTGATTGATAACCGGGATTTCAATTCCATCCAGATAAAATACATTTTCTGATGGTCCCCCACCCCGTACAATCAGGTCGTTCCGGTTGGGATCGGTTGTCCCTACGCCCGGTAATGCCTGTACTACTTTCGACACATCACGATTGGCACCTGCACTTTTTTCAATTTCCTGCACGCCAATGGATAATACAGAAATCGGACTTTCTATTCTTTTTACATTCAAATTCTGGCGAACAATCACTTCACCCAGTTGAACGGACGATTCAGGTACAGGAATATCTACATAAATCGTTTGATTTCCCTGTACTTGTATTTCGGATGAAACGGTCGTTTGATAACCTACATACCTAACAACTAAACGTTTAAATCCTGGTTCAATGCCTGTAAAAATAAAATTTCCATCCAAATCTGTCGTGGAACCGATAGTAGTTCCCTGAATAATAATGGCTGCGAATTCGAGTGGCTGATTGGTTGTTTGATTAAAGACCCGGCCTTTGATGATGCCCATTTGTGCAAAAACCATCCAGGGTAATGATAATATTAAGAATAGAACTAAAACCTTTCTCATAAATCTCTAAAATTATTAATTAGTTTGTTTTTGTTCTATCTATAACATATTTGATATGTTTTTGTTCTAATTTACCTGAAAAATATTTTTTTGAAACTAATATATTTCATCATAGTTTAGCTTATTGTCGTATTGATCGTAAAAAAACATGATGTTTGAAATTTCTTATAAAATTCAAGTCATTATTTATCAAAAATCAAAGTATATCTGTCAGTTCCAAATCCTTTTTATTTTTATAAATATCATTATGAAAGCTATCCAATTTTCTGAGCATATAGGCCAATGAAAGTTTTTCTCCGTCTGTAAGATTGCCAGCTACAATTTGAGAAACCAAACGCATTTGAGGTAAAATCTGAAATAATTGTTCCCTGCCTGCTTCAGTAATTTTTATGCGTACACTTCGTTTATCTACAACATCATTAAATTGTGAGATTAAACCAAGTTTTAGTAAACGGTTAATAATTTCAGTTCCGGACGTTTTTTCCATCACTTGTTTGTGTATTAATTCGGTTTTTGTTAAGTTGTCGAATGTAATTAAAGTAATCAGGAATGAAAACTCATCGGCCGATTTTATCAAACTGGATTTTAAGGCTTTACGAATATAAGATTTTGCATACCGGAATAATAAAACAATGAGAATTGAAATGTCGGTGTTAGAATCATCTTGCTGTTGAATGTTTTCATTTTCTAATTCCCCAGCAATGTTTTTAACCTTTATATTAACAGGACGATGATGGCTGTTTAAATAACCTAAAAAATCGGTCATATTTAAGTCTACATCAGAATCAACAGACTCACTTTCAAATTGATGTAAATTCTGAATCAATTCAATTAATATATCCCTTGTTTTCATGTGTTCGTTTTAATTAAAGTGCATTTTACGTTTCTTATCCAGCCAACCAACTGGTCATAGTCATTATTTTAAAGGATAAAACAAGCTCTTTTTTTAATTAAATCATAATAGCTTAGCTGTTTTTTCAAATGAATAGTCTGCAACTTTCAAAACAAAAAAATGAGGAAATGGTTTTTCAAGATTGATAAATTGAAAAAAACATTTTCAGTAAATTACTGATTATTTATTTGTTGTCAGTCTATTGATTGCATCGTATATTGGTACAAGATAACCATTCGCATTCCGACAAAGTACACAAATATTTCCAACAGGTTTTCCACTTATCCATTCAGGTTCTAATTCCGTGCCTTTATAGATTACTTTAGCCAGAAAGGAACTCCCCACTTTGAAAAGAAAACCGTAATCCTGTGTTTCAAAAAACAAATTTTTCTTTTCAAAATTTTCAGCTTCAAACTCGCACCGATAAACGGCCTGTTCGGCACATTCGGTTCGAAGATACAACGCTTGTTGAACCAAAACAGGAGAACTACTTTTTTGAGCAACGATATTTGTAGCCGGGATTTTCCCTGTAAAAATAACTTCTTCGTCCTGTTGAATTTTAATCTCAGTGATATGCTCCATCAAAAGTTGTGATTCATGAATCAAATTGTTGAAATGATAAAACTCCTCCCAATTATTGAAAATGGTAGCATCTTTCGGCATATAGGTCCCGAGTACCAGCTCGGCTGCAACTCCTGTCAAAAGTATTTTTATTTTCGTCATTTACAGTTTTATTGAAAGTACAAATTTACAAATTTAAAATTCAAATACCCAAATTTTTAAAAAATCTGATATTCTCTTTTTTTATTCTGGTTTTGATTTTAGTCCATAAATAAGGAAAAATAAGAATACAACAACTCACTTAAAATGAGAAATTCTCAAAATGAAAAAAACAGAAATTCCTGCAACTGCCAGAGTAGTTAAATTATATTTATTTTCTCTTTAATATTGAATACATTCTATTAATTATCAATATATTTGTAATATTAACATTAACTATATCCAGTAAGCCGATATGCTCCGAATTGTATTTATCCTGCTTTCCATTATCTGTAGTTTCGTTTCTTCTGCACAAATTTTAAAAGGACAGGTTTTAAGCAAAGACGGTGAACCTGTTCCCTTTGCCACCGTATATATTCACGAAATTACATTGGGAATCGTGACTGATGAGCAAGGTAAATTTCAGACCCGGTTGAATGCAGGCACTTACATTTGCGAAATCCGTTCTTTGGGATACGAGCCGCAAACAAAAACGATAACCGTTCAATCATCAGAAACTGATTTTCAGGTTAATCTTGTCAGAAAAACGCTGGCATTAAAAGAAGTAATTGTTACTCCAACCAAAGAAGATCCTGCCTACCGTATCATGCGGCATGCCATTGCCCGGGCTCCGTTTCATTTATACCAGGTAAATGAATTCAAGTCCGAAAACTATTTGAAGGGAAGTGCCAAGATTGAAAAAATACCGACATTGATAAAGGCAATGATCACTGACAATAAGTTAAAATCGCTTATCGGAAAACTACTGGTATTGGAATCAAAAAATGAAATCAGCTATCAATCTCCGTCTAAATATATTCAAAAAGTAATAGCCTATAAAAGTTCAATTCCAAAAGAAATGGAACCAAAAGGTGGAGTCAGGGTACCGACTTCAAATATTTATGATGCGGAATTTATGGATAAAATCTCTCCATTATCACCACAGGCATTTCAGTATTACCGGTTCAAACTGGATGCCACATTTGAAAACGAAAATCAACTGGTTAATAAAATAAAAATACTTCCTAAATTAAAAAATGAAAGACTTTTTTCGGGCTATTTATACATCCTTGAAGGGAATTGGAGTATATTTTCTCTCGATTTATCATCTACCGAAATGGGCACCACTACCCGTTCAAAAATAAATTACCAGGAAATAAGACCAACGGTTTTTATGCCTATTACCTATGAAACTTATACCGATATCGAAACCATGGGTGTAAAAGGATATGCGAGATTATATTCTTCTGTAAAATACAATGCAATAAAATTAAATAAATCCTTTGCTGAAATAAATGTCAATTCGAACACTACAAAAACCACAATTCCTGCCTCTGCAAAACGACAGAAGACATTGGATAAGATCGTAGAATTATCGGAAAAAGATAAGATAACGACCAGAGAAGCAATCAAATTATCCCGCTTAATGACCCTGGCTTCCGAACCCAAAGAATTAAAAGAACAAAAAGAAGCACTAGAAATCAAGGATATTCCAAAAGTCACGTTGGAAATAGATTCGATGGCAACACAGCGCGATTCTATCTTCTGGGAAACAATACGGAAAGTGCCCTTATTGACGGATGAAGCCGAAAGTTTCCGGCAAAAAGATACTTTACCACCCTCTAAATCAGTGAATACGACGAATAATTCCATAACAATTTCTTTGGGGAGTAGTTCCAAAAAATCGTGGAAATGGTTGTTGGGAGGAAATTTCGCTATGGGAACATCATCAAAATTGTTCTATGGTGGGTTATTAAGTGGCGTTTTAAAAGAATACAATTTTGTCGACGGTGCATGGTTGGGACAAAAACTGACATTATCCATGAGTACAAGTAAAACAAACAGTTTGACCATTTCACCGGCTGCTTATTTTACCACAGCCAGGAAAACAGTAGTTTGGAATGTAGACGGTGTATATAAATATTCTCCCATGTATCATGGGTACTTACGGCTGTCAATGGGAAATATAAGCGAAGATATACAAAGTAATAACGGAACATTCCGTTTATTCAATTCAATTTCTTCACTTTTCTTTGGCGATAATGTCGTTCGCTTTTATCAAAAAAAATACTTGTCTGTCGAAAATCAGGTTGACATTTTAAATGGATTGCGTCTTATGACAGGAGCTGCCTGTGAGAATCGTCAGTTATTGGAAAATAATACTAATTACCATTTCTTTGGAAAGATTCCGCAATCCAATTATCCCGATCAGACTTACATTGATGCTTTTCCAACACATTCCGCTACTACTGTCCGGTTAAAGCTTGAATACACACCTTTTTATAAATACAAGATAAAGGATAACAAAAAGGAATACGTTAGCTCCGATTATCCAACTTTTACTCTCGATTATAAAAAAGCAATTCCTCTTTTTAAGGTAAACGAACAAAGTGCTTACGATAAAATTGAACTGTCCGTACATCAAAAACTAACACCCACAGAATTTGATAAATTTATTTACCGGTTTGCTTTCGGTGCTTTTATGACAAAACAAAAATTATATGCTCCCGATTTCAATTATTTTACAACCTCACCACTTTTTATCAGTAACCGCACGTTCGATGATGGGTTTAATTTATTGGAAAACTACACGTACAGTAACAACCGTTGGTTGGAAATGCAGCTGAACTGGACTTCAGAGTATTTACTATTGAAACGTATCGGATTTTTGCAAACTTACGGTTTCGACGAAGCACTGCACGCGCATACACTCTGGACAATGCAAAACGAAAAACCCTATACTGAGATCGGATATTCCATTGGTGTGGATAATCTGGGTCGAATTGGTGTATTCAGCTCTTTTAATGGATTAGATTTCAAAAATGCGGGAATAAAGATCAGTATTTCATTGTTTCCCGAAATTGAGAAATAATAAAATATTAAGTCCCTGATTATTTTGCAAAAAAAGTTAAGTTTTTTTTTGCAAACACAAAATGGAATATGTAATTTTATGACGAAAATAATCAGAACCCATTATTAACTTGAGATTTGATGTATACAAGTCAGCAGAAATTCAGGTTTTCAATTTCAAGTCTAACACTTGTCATGCTTTTTTGTCTGAATACTTTTGTAAACGGACAGAATTCTGTGAAAGGGCTTGTGTTGAATATGGAGAATGAAAGTCCGGTTTCTGATGCAACTGTATATATCAATGGAACCACCAAAGGAACTTCAACCGATTCAAATGGATTATTTGAATTGAAAGATGTATCATATCCATGCCAACTTATGGTGCGTCAGGTTGGTTATGAACTGCAAGTATTGAATCTTGACAACCCGAAAAAAGATAAATTGACCATATTCTTAAAATTAAAATCCATACAACTGTCAGAAGTTAAGATTACAGGTTTGGATAGGCGGGCAATAAATGTAGAATTATTTAATACTTTTTTTCTGGGTACGGATGAATGGGGTAAAAAGGCAAAACTGATGAATGATTCGGTGCTTGTGTTTAATAACGATAATGATACTTTAAAATTGGAAAAAGATTCCAATCGATTGAAATTGGGAAAAAAATATCAGATTGAAACAAATGACAGCTCAAACCGGTTCAAAATATATACAGTACTTTCAGTAAGTGCAAAGGCTCCATTAATTATCGATTTACCTTCGCTTGGGTATAAATTATATGTCGATTTAGTCAGTTTCTATTTATTGAGAAACAAGGTGAATTCCATCAGCGAATATCTGGGCTATTATTATTTGATTCCTTACGATTCAGTCAGCAAACGGATGGAACGACAATATAAAAAAAACAGACTTGATGCATATTATGAATCAAGGGACCATTTTTGTCTAATGTTTTACCGGAATGAGTTAAGACAGAATGGCTATTTGTTAATTGAATATAATACCGAACATTCAACCGATTCAACCGATTCAACCGTTTCGACAGATTTTTACAGAAGACGATTTGTAGACATCAATGAACTGATAACTTATAAAGATGAAGACCAGGTAAAAATAATCGGACAAAAAGGTAAAACCTTATATATTTATGATTTTTATAATTACACGAATAAACCCATCGATCTTACAAACTCCAAAAAGTTTGATTTTTCTTCCGTTGCAGGGTTCTGGCAAGATCACTATGAATTTAAAAAGAATCCTACCAGCCTGCATTTTCTTAGCGATACCTGTATAATCAGATCGAACGGTTCAATCCCCGATAATAATATTATGTTTGGCGGAAGGCTGTCGAGAAAAAAAGCCGGCGCCACCATTCCAACCGATTATCAACCCGGAAATTAATGCTACGTCAGATCTCAGGTATTTTGCATACGCAGTCCTCCCCAACAGAACCTCTTCGACAAGTATAGCTCCAAATAAATATCCATAATTTGTTGAAATAAACAAACAATACTTAAGCTAGCTTTTCTCAATAATTCAATTTTAATTAGCAACAACCTGATTTTCATTCATCTTAACATCACAGGCATTAACTTGTATAATGATAAAAATATGAAAAAGGAAAGAACAAATAATCGATTTAACTGTTTCAAAAATTAAACATTTATCAATATAAAACTTCAACAAATTAAAAAACAAATTTATGAAAAGGGCTAGTCTATCCATACTACTTACGTTCTTTGCCATTGCTTCATTTTCTCAAACATGGGTTTCCGATCATGCGCACTCGCATTTGGGATTCAGTATTTCACATTTAATGATTTCAGAAGTAACCGGTGATTTTAAGCAATTTGAGGTGAAAGCAATTTCATCAAAACCGGATTTCAGTGACGCTAACATTGAATTAACGGCACAAATTGCAAGCATCAATACCGATGAAGAAAAACGGGACACACATTTGAAGAGTGATGCTTTCTTTGATGCACAACAATTCCCGACATTAGTTTTTAAAAGCAGTTCGTTCAAGCCCGGAAAAGGCAACAATTACAAGTTGAAGGGAAACCTGACCATGCACGGAGTGACCAAACCGGTCGTATTGGATGCAGTGTTCAAAGGAAAAGTAACAAATCCAATGAATAAAAAAGAAATTGTTGTTTTTTCAATAAGCGGAGTTTTGAGCCGGTCTGAATTCGGCATAGGAACTAAATTCCCGGCAGCAATGGCCGGCGATGAGGTTACACTGATTGCAAATGTAGAACTTAGCCCGGTGAACTAAATATTTAACTTCAAAATACTTGCTCATTTCGTTCGTAGAATTACCATCAGGTATATTTATCAGAAAAATTTGCAATCAGCAAATAACTGAATCACACGAATGAAATGAGCAAGTACGTTGGAATTCTGTTGAGAATTATCTATTATTTTGCTGAAATGCCTTCAATCTTTCTTCTAACATTGCCATTTGATCCATTCTAACAAAGGATACGCACGCACGCAACCCGTTAGGATTTTCACTACCGGTAATTGCCAGCGATATGGCACTTATTCCATAGTAAAGAAATTCGTTCATCAACTCTCCGCTTGTCATACCCGGATAGGCGATCGTGAAATAAAAACCGTCGGCGAGTTCACGCTCTTCGTCATTATATACGATATAAAATCCGTATTTCAGAAAGAGGGTTTTCATTATTTTTGCTTTCTCCCGGTATGGCTGAAGACAGTCAACGAAATCAATTATACCATCATTCACTGCCTTAAGCATTGCCGCTAAGGCATATTGTGCAGAATGCGAAGTCCCCGCCGTAGTTACATACAGCACACCATAAGTAATGCAGTGACCCAAAACTTCGTTGCTAAAAAACTTCCTCAAATTTGGGTAATGCCGTGTCCTCAGCTTTTCGGAAGTAATCATCATCCCGATACGCTGTCCGGCATAACTGAAAATCTTGGAAGCTGAAAGCAACAAAATATAATTATCGGTATAATGTGCCACAGTCGGTTGGTAAGGTGGAACGCCCGGTTTTCCGTAATGTTGCCTGAAATCCATACCGAAATAAGCCAAATCCTCCAACACAATCACATCGTATTTTGTAGCCAGTTCGCCAATTATTCGCAGTTCATCTTCAGAAAAACAAATCCACGTCGGATTATTTGGAGACGAGTAGCTGATCGAACTGATATTACCTTCCCGAAGAAATGTTTCAAGCTTGTCACGTAGTTTTTCACCCCGAAAGTTCTGAATATCGAATGATTTGAACGGGACATCCATTAATTGCAATTGATATTTATTCACAGGAAATCCCGGATCAATAAAAAGCGTAAATGGTTTTTCGGGATTCGTACGGGCTGCTGTAAGTAAAGCAGCAAAACTTCCCTGCATGGCCCCGACTGTAGGAACACAATTCAAAGGCGTTACATCAATATTCATAAACAGTTTGGCAAAACGCGAAATCTCGGTCTTTACTGATGGGATGCCCTCGATGTGCGGATATTGTGTTGCAAGTCCTGCATCCAAAGCCTGTTTTTCGGCTTCAATGGCAACAGATAATGCAGGCAAGCCGGGAACACCCATCTCCATATGAATAAATTCCTCCCCGCTCTCATTTTCAATTTGAGCAACCAGTTTTCCAACTTCACGAATGGATAAATGAGAAATATCCGGAACTCCAAACTGAGAGAAAAGAGAATCGACGATAGACTTTTGTATGATTGTCATGGGAATAGATGTTACAAATTTATAATAAAGCTGAGAGTCAATTAACTAATTATCTGATCACCAATTTACTTTTTACGGTTATCCACCACCCGCACGGCTTTTCCTTCACTGCGGATAATCGATTTCGGTTCAACCAGGGTGACTTTTACATTCAATCCAATGGCACTATTGAGTGCGTGTTCAATTTTGCGTGACAAATTTTGAAGATCCCGGATGGTATCGGTTAGTTTCGATTCATCGAGTTCCACTTTCAATTCGAGGGTATCGAGGTTATTTTCCCGATCGACATATAACATATAATGCGCACTGGTTTCGCCCATTTCGAGTAATACATGTTCAATTTGTGATGGGAACAAGTTGACTCCTCTTATTATCAACATGTCGTCGCTCCGTCCGGTAATCTTTTTCATGCGTACTGTTGTTCGTCCGCAGGCACAGGTTTCGCGATTCAGTGTGGAGAGATCGCGGGTATTGTAGCGTAACAAGGGAATTCCTTCTTTGGTCAGTGTGGTGAATACCAGTTCACCTTCCATTCCATCGTTTAACGGATTTTTCGTATCGGGATGAACAATTTCAGGATAAAAATGATCTTCGTGCACGTGCAACCCGACATGATGGACACAATCATTGGCCACCCCGGGTCCCATAATTTCGCTTAATCCGTAAATATCAAAGGCTTTTATTCCCCACTTTTTCTCCAATTCCATACGCATATTTTCCGTCCAGGGTTCGGCACCAAAAACACCGGTTCTGAGTTTCATATCTGCCAGTGAATAACCGTTTTCAGTCAATGCATCTGCTAAATGAAGCGCATACGAAGGAGTACAAGCCAGCACAGTCGATCCGAAATCGGACATCAATTGTAATTGCCTGCGTGTATTTCCGCCCGAAATCGGAACAACCGAACAACCTGTTGCCTCGGCACCATAATGCACGCCCAGACCTCCGGTAAATAATCCGTAACCATACGAAATCTGCATAATGTCATCAGAAGAAATTCCTGACATAGTCAGACAGCGAGCCACGACTTCACGCCAGTTTTCAATGTCTTTTTTAGTATAACCTACTGTTGTCGGTTTTCCGGTTGTTCCACTGGAAGCATGCACCCGCACAATATCTTTCATCGGAACCGCAAACAAGCCGAAGGGATAATTGTCACGCAAATCGGTTTTATAGGTAAATGGTAATTTTACAATGTCGTCGATGGATTGAATATCAGAGGGTTTCAAACCCATTTCATCCATGCGCTGACGATAAAAAGCCACGTTGTTGTACACATGATATACCAACTGCTTCAGTCTATCACTTTGTAGTGCCCGCATTTCATTTCGCGGCATACATTCTATTTCTTTATTCCAAATCATAATTGCTCTATGTGCTGTGTTTTGCTCTACTTTCTATTTTAATTCTTCTTCGCTTATCATTTTTAATCCATTCTTAAAGATAATCTCAAGTGCTTTCTCAGGATTATCCGTTCGAATTATCAGAATCGATTTGCTTCCAAAACTAAATGCATATACATATTCGATACAAATATCTGCAGCAGTAAACAAATCGAGAATATTCGACATAGAACCGGGAGCGGCATCCATTTCGATGGAAAGAATGTCATGAACACGTACTGTAAATTGGTGGGCTCTTAAGACTTCCATAGCTTTTTCAGGATCGGAAACGATGGCGCGGAGCAAACCGAAATCACTGGAATCGGCAACAGTCAGAGCTACAATATTGATGTTGTTTTTGGCCAAAACGCGGAGAATCTGATTCAAATGGCCGGTTTTGTTTTCGAGAAAAACGGATAGTTGGCGTACTGTCATAATATTAGTTTGAAAGGTTTCAGAAATTTTGAATCTGCTTATTTTTATTCCAAATAACTATTTTGTTGTCCACTTAGGTGGATGTGATTTATATTACGGGCAAATTTACACAATTTGAGGAATAAAATAACATTTAATTGATTTTTTTTCAACTATAATAGTGTTGAGTTCTATCGTAAAACGTTAATATACTCAGCGGATCATTATCAATATTATGTTCTCATATTAAATCCAAAATACTCATTTATAAATATTTATCATTTTAATTAGAGAGAATTAATTTTATATTACAAACAGCAATTCTTTAAACTTAGTATCATTTTGTATCAAAAATAAAAATAATTTGTATTTTTGCTACATACAATTTCATAATTTCATATTGAAGTATTTAAAATATGTGATATTTAGAGCATGAATAAATGATTAAGTTACTACTAAAATCATAAAGTATAATACTTCAGTTACTATCTTAACATTTAATACCAGAAATAATTAATAAAATTGAACTACCAATTATTCACAGAGAGAGCCAAAAAATTTAAAAACCTTCAAGCAAAAAAAGAAAATTGTATGAAAATCAAGAACTATTATTTTCGATTAATCGTTGCAACATTAGTTTTAATGTTAATGCTACCATTAAAACTCTCTGCACTTAACTACAACATAACTTTTACAGGAAGTGGTGCAAGTACATCGGTTGCCAGCGTGGTAGTTCAGAATCTGACCAAAGGTACTACCGTAACAGTTCCCGCCGGGAACATACTGAATTTGAGTGACGTAGGGACTTCATTGAATTATTTAAATGAGAAAGGAAATGAAATACTACTTTATTCCAACCTGAATGAGAATAAAACAAAAGTGTCATTTCTGGCAAAACACGCAGGATTAACACATATTGATGTTTTCAATATTGATGGAAAACAACTGCTTTCATCAATAAAAAATATTCAGGAAGGTGAATTTTCATTTCAATTATCATTACCAAAGGGAAATTTTGTTTTGCAAATAACCGGGATCAATTATTCCTATTCTGCAAAAATAATCAGCCAGTTAAGCGCAAATAGTCAGCCCAAAATTACTGTTGAAGATGCTATGAATGAAATTACTAACAGACAAAAAGTCAAAAGCGATACAGGTATAACATCTATGCTTTATACTTCCGGCGACCAATTACTTTATAAAGGAATTTCCGGCATTTACAGCACCATAGTTCCTGATGTTCCTACGGGAAGTAAAACTGTAAATTTTGGGTTTATTACCTGTCAGGATGCAAATGGAAACAACTACACAATTGTGACTATTGGTACTCAAACATGGATGGCTGAGAATCTGAGAACCACAAAATACAACGATAATACTGACATTCCAAATGTTACAGACAATACTGCCTGGAGTAATTTGACATCGGGAGCTTACTGCGATCACAGTAATAATGCAAATAATGGAGTAATCTATGGTCATCTTTATAATTGGTTTACTCTAAACAGAGATCAGTTAGCACCTATAGGCTGGCATGTACCATCCGATGCAGAATTAACTACATTGATAACTTTTTTGGGTGGTGATAATGTTGCCGGCGGTAAGCTAAAAGAAACCGGTACCGTGCATTGGGTATCTCCAAACACCGGAGCAACAAACGAAGTCGGATTTACGGCTCTTCCGGCAGGTGGTCGGTCTTTTGATGGAATTTTTCCAGTTGACGATATTGGTTTCAGAGGTCAATTGTGGACTTCAACGCAATTCGATATAAATCCTGCATATTACAGGGGAATTCCTAACAATAATACTTTTGCAATAAAAGCTTACTACAATAAAAAAGCAGGATTTTCCGTTCGATGCTTATTGAATTGACATTTTGATTCGTTGAATGAATCACATTTCTGAGAAAAAGTTTAGAATTTAAAATATATAACCCCATGACAAAACCTGCATGGGGTTATTTATTTCAATATTTAATGTCTGTTTGAATTTGGGTTTAGGTTTTAAATCGTTTCTTCCATTCAAAAAAAAGTAGTATTTTTATCGTTCAAATTTAATAGGTATTTCAAAAAAACAAACAATATGGAAGACAGTTCATTACTAAAAGAAGTACTGGCCAAAGCGCAAACATGGCTGAATGGGAATTACAACGAAGAAACTAAAAAGGATATTCAACGCATGTTGGATGCTGATGATAAAACCGAACTGATAGAATCCTTTTACCGCGATCTGGAATTTGGAACCGGTGGACTACGTGGCATCATGGGTGCGGGAACCAACCGCATGAATATTTACACGGTAGGAGCTGCTACACAAGGCTTGAGCAATTACCTGAAAGCACAATTTCCGAATGTAGCACAAATAAGTGTGGTGATTGGTCACGATTGTCGCAATAACAGCCGGCTCTTTGCCGAAATATCGGCAAATATCTTCTCTGCCAACGGTATTAAAGTGTATTTATTCGATGATCTGCGTCCTACACCCGAAGCATCCTTTGCTATCCGCAAACTGGGTTGCCAGAGCGGGATTATACTTACCGCCTCACACAATCCGAAAGAATACAACGGTTACAAAGCCTATTGGGACGATGGTGCTCAAATGATTGCTCCACACGACGAAAACGTGATTACCGAAGTAACTAAAATTAAAAGCATAGATGAGATTAAGTTTGAAGGCAATCCGGCATTGATTGAAAGCATTGGTGAAGAAATTGATGCAGCATTTATTGAAGCCATCAAAACCCTTTCGCTTTCACCGGAAGCCATTCAGCGCAACAGTGATTTAAAAATCGTTTATACGCCCATACACGGCACAGGTGTCAGGTTGATACCCCGTGCCTTACGTGCTTTTGGTTTTACCAATATTATCAACGTTCCCGAGCAGGATATTACCAGTGGAAATTTTCCTACGGTTATTTCACCAAACCCGGAAGAACCGGCTGCTTTGGACATGGCCGTTAAAAGAGCGATGGCTACCGATGCTGACATTGTAATGGCTTCCGATCCCGATGCGGATCGCCTTGGAATTGCCGTAAAAAACGATAAAAACGAATGGATACTGGTAAACGGAAACCAAACCGCTTTGCTTTTTGTCTATTATTTAATACGTCGTTGGAAAGAACTGGGCAAACTAAAAGGCAATGAATACATCGTGAAAACCATTGTAACGACAGAAATCATTAAACAAATTGCCGAGCGCAACGATGTGGAAATGTTCGATTGCTTTACCGGGTTCAAATGGATTGCAGCGGTTATTCGCGAAAACGAAGGCATTAGACAATACATTGGTGGTGGCGAAGAAAGCTACGGTTTTCTGCCCGAAGAATTTGCCCGCGACAAAGATGCCGTATCATCCTGTGCTATGATGGCCGAAATTACTGCCTGGGCAAAAGATAATGGAAAAACCCTGTTCGAATTATTACAGGACATTTACATTGAATACGGCTATGGTAAAGAAAAAGGAATTTCGGTAGTCCGCAAAGGGAAATCGGGAGCTGAAGAAATTATTCAAATGATGAAGAACTTCCGCAGCAACCCGCCAAAAGAAATTGCCGGTTCGAAAGTACACCTGATTAAAGATTACGATTCGTTGAAAATGACCAACGTGTCGACAGGCGAAGTTAGCGTCCTCGATATGCCTGCCACTTCCAACGTGTTGCAATACTTTACCGAAGATGGAACCAAAATATCCGTGCGTCCTTCGGGAACAGAACCGAAAATAAAATTCTATATCGAAGTTCGTGGCGAAATGAAAACCCGTGCCGGATACGATGCAGCTGATGCAGCCGCCAATCAAAAGATTGAAGCGGTACGTGCTTCGCTGGGAGTTTAACAGGGAGCAAGAGGCAAGAAGGTAAGAGCTAAGGAAACCGCCATTCGATGATTCGAATGGTGGTTTTTTTTTCTGTATATTTCCGAATTGCGCAACACTCACGGACTTTCCATATATAAAATGCCCATTTCTCTTGCTTTCCGACCGATTCTTGCAGCTTTCCGATGGATTTCTGCAGAAAAAGGAACAAAACCTGCTGCTTTCCGATGGATTTCTGCAGGAAAAGTTACAAAAGCTGCAGCTTTCCGACGGATTTCTGCAGGAAAAGTTACAAAAGCTGCAGCTTTCCGACGGATTTCTGGAGAAAAAGGTACAAAACCTGCAGCTTTCCGATGGATTTCTGCAGGAAAAGTTACAAAAGCTGCAGCTTTCCGATGGATTCCTGCAGGAAAAGATACAAAAGCTCCTGCTTTTCGTTGGATTTCTGCAGAAAAAAGAACAAAATCTGCTGCTTTTCGATGGATTATGGCAGAATATGGGTGGAATGAGTGCGAAAAGACAAACTATTGATTGGAAAAAATAGATTGATTATAAACTCAAGAAATTACACCAAAATATACATTCAGGCTTAAAATTTAATCAAGCATTAATTTAGCAGTATAAATTTTATTTGTAGACAAAGTCAGCCGAATAAGATAAATACCACACTTTGTTAATCCATTTACAAAGATGGAAGAAGTAGCGGGATAGATTTCCTGTACCTTTTGTCCGAGTGAATTAATAATTTCCATCTTTGAATTGGTCAGTTCGTTGGTAGCAATTTCAGAATTAATTGTAAAACCTGAATTCATTCCGGCAGGATTGGGATAAACAGAAAAAAAATGTTGTTCCAATGCACTTAAACCTGTATTCTGATTTGATTGTACCTGAGCAATTTCGTCAGAAGTAAGGGCTATATCATACAAAAAAAAATCATCAATAGTTCCAATATAATCTATATTGGCCGACGCTACGGAAGTGTCCCACCATTGTGTCCGACCAATATAATTACGGGTATCCGCACCGATAGAAGTTAACTGATAAGGTTCGTAAGCTACGGCTGTGCCGGAGGCAGTCTGAACGCCATTGAGGTAAATCTTCGTGGTTTTGGTTTTTGCATCATAACTCATGGCTACCTTCACTTCCTGCCCGGCTGTAAGATTAATTGACGAATTAATTAAAATGGTACTGCCACCGTTGTATTTGTAACCTGCCGTAAAAACATTGGCTCTCAGAAAAATGCTGTTTGAACTGGCCGACCCGAAATCGAATATGCGCGGAGCACCTGATAAACCAGCCGGATTCAGTTTAGCCAGAAAAGTACAACTTCTCAGATTATTTATAATTCCATTTGGTGCCGTGGCATATCCGTTGGTACTGAAACCGGCTGCTGTATTGGCAGTTAAATCGAGCGTTCCGTTTACATTGGCACTTCCGTAAATAATTGCATCATTTCCATTGCCTGATTTATCCTGCAAATAATTCAGACCATTGGCTGAATACCTGTCGGATGCATCAAACCGGTACTCGATCCGTTTATTTTTGCTGATATCCCTGGGATAAATAGTCTCATAAAAAGTTTTCGACGCTGCATTAATTGTTGCCGTAAGCTGAACTTGAGTTTCCGTTTGAGGAAATGTAACCAAACCTGTGTTTGAAATAACTCCCGTATGGTCGGATGACCATGTAATTGGAATGCCCGAAGCAGTAAGTGAGGGCAAAACTACATCGGTGGAAATAACCGAAGGAATAGTGAGGGCTTCCAGTTCTATTCCGGTTAGCAGATTTGCATTAAGAGTATATGACAAAGTGATATCACTAAGTTGCTTTACTTCTCCCTGGGTAAGTGCACGATTATAAATCCGGCTATCTTTCACCCAGCCAACGAATCCACCGATTTTCACATCACTTAATGTTAACCCCGGAGCTTCAATCACCTGATCAATCAGTCCGTTTCTGTAAATCTTCAATTCGCCATTTTCATAGCTTATTGTCAGGTTAAAGTATTTCAGTTTAGTTGGAGTCCACCAGATCCCACCCGTTCCACGTGCTTCAGTCTGCCAACTATCCGAATTACCCAGTAAATTATTGCTGGTATAAGTAGTATTTCCAATGGTTACAGCGGGTTTTAAAGTAGAACCGTTCAGCCCGTAAATAACATTGCCCATTTGGAAAATGGTTCCACTGTAAGCTCCTTCGTAAATATAAGGTGAAAGTGAAACCGAGAAGGCAGGTGAACTTTGAGCGCTAAGTGTAGCATAAGTGTCTTTAGTGGAAACCAGTGCTCCAAAGGAAGTATGCGCAGTACCGGTAACTGTTCCGCTAAAATCCTCATTAACAAGCAATCCATTTGTCAGATTGATACTATCTGCAGGTAACGCATAATCGCAATGTACCGCTGTTGAGAATCCCTTTGGTTGTGATGAACTTACAATCCAGTCATAATAGTTTCCATGCATCCAGGTAAGCCGTAAGGCTGTATGAACCGAATTACTCACAATAAACGGACGCACATTGTTCAGTGTAGAATTGAAAGTTATTTGTTCGGTAGAAGCGATGGTTCCATCAGTACCCATAGTGTATTTCATTATTTCATACACAGTGCCCGAAGTACCGCTGACTGGTACCGAACAATATACTATTTCCGGATGGCTGTCGTCCAAAGCCATACCGCCACTGTAACATAATTCCAGTCCGGGAGTCTGGTGGAAATGTCCTCCACCATTTGCCAGAAAAGTTTTTCGCCAGCTTGTTCCTGTCCATTTAGCATAATAATAGTTATGAACGGTTTTGTCTGCACTTATCTGCACGAGCGCAATGACCGGCAGACCATCTTTATCCAGCGTGGTTTGCCATACCCAATCGCGCAAGGAAGGATTATCCACCACCGCATTGGGATGATCTGTGAGGTAAGCAGTGGTAGCACTGATATTATGAACACCGTTGGCAATAGTAGAAAGTACATTCCCGCTAATATCCTTCAGCTGCAGTGAGTTTATATCCACATAATTAAAATACACCCAGTTCGGATTTTCATTATCGGGATGACCAAGGGTATAGCTAAGATAAATTTTATCTTTTCCGTTGGAAGAATATTTGCAATAAGGACGGGCAGCGGTAGACTGAACCATTTGATAAGGTCCCCACACGATGTTTGTATTGTCATGCACATCCGGAATATCTAATTTTGCAATGGTGGGATGCCAGTTTATCCCCCGCCAGCAAAGGTAAAAATGAGTAGGATCGTCGGACAGAATAAAGGGTGAAGGATATGTCGTGTTATTTGCAGTTACAATTTTCTTTTCTTCGCCCAACGCTGTAATATCACCCGGTTTTTTTGAAATACGGTAATAGAAACAAGGCTCGTCGGTATGTCTTGAATATAAAATCATAATCCTTTCATCGGGCAAAACCAGAAAGGAAGGACTATCATGATCGTCAGGCTGAAAATACGAACGTATCAACACTTCATTGTTTTTACCAGTCAGGAAGTTTTGCTGTGTAGCTTTTATATTTCCATGCACATCAATGTATCCGATATAAGTACTGTTAATGGTTCCCCCGGTATTTTCATAATGCAGCGAACGCGGATCGGCAAACCAGCACCAGGCACCTTCTTTTGTCATTTCAAACCCTTCGTAAGTGACTGCTTTCGTACCGTTTATTTTTATATCATTCAGGTTTTCAAGTCCGTTACCCGAACCAATCGCATGCAGAGCGAATAAAAGAAGGGAAGCCGGTAGAAGTAAGCTTTTTCTAATATTTGTAATAGTCTTTTTCAACGCAGGATATTTTTAAATGATTACAAAGAATGACTAACAGAGAACAAAGTATTACTAAAATATACAATGTGGAATCAGCCTGTTTTTCATTTGGTAAAAATAATATAATAGTTCGTGATTGAAGAGGAAAATCAATTCAAAAAAACGGATGATTAGGTTAAGCAGAATCATTTCGCATCGTTGGGACTTAAAAGTGTACAATAATACATTCTGTATTATTATATTTAAATTTTTATTAGAAAGAAAATTATTGACAACTGCCGACCCGTAAAGGATATTTACAAAATAAAAAATTATCCGATAGAGTTAAAATATATCTTAAATAAAATGACAATGTGTCTGCTTAATATCAGGGAGGATGTACAACACGGCACTATCTTTGTGTATTTCATTGCCGATGCTTATTCTTTTCATAAAGTTACTACATTAAACTAAACAATTGTGACTTAGACCGTGTTAGTCAAATAGATTCTTTTAACTGAATTTCACAGAGATTTTGTGATAAAGCGGTCATCTTTTAAAATTTGACCTGCTTATAAATCTAAAATTTATATGTAAGTTTGCCGATGGGCGTATATCGTTTCGTCAGTTTTTTTGATTTTTCTGAGAAAAATCATTATTTCTTTATTTGGTCCAATAATTAACGTCACTCAATATCACATATAAATGAAATAGTTGGATTGGAATAGTAGGATAAAATCAAAAAACTACATATAACATCGTTGTAAAAAAATGATTAATTAAACACATTAAGGATGAATGAATTTATAGCGCATTTAGGACAAGAATTTGTATTACCATTGAAAAATCCTGTTCTTATTTTTTCATTAATCTTGTTTATAATACTTTTAGCACCCATATTTCTACGCAAACTACATATTCCGGGAATCATTGGATTAATCATTTCAGGAGTGGTAATCGGTCCATTTGGTTTTAATCTTTTAGCAAAAAACAGTGCAGTTGACTTATTTTCAACAATAGGACTACTGTATATCATGTTTATCGCGGGTTTGGAATTGGATATGAACGAATTTAAAAGACACCGGAATAAAAGTATACTTTTTGGCTTTTTCACTTTCATATTTCCCTTATCCATAGGTTTTCCTGTATGTTACTATCTTTTAGGGTATAATTTTAATGCAAGCTTCTTAACCGCGAGTATGTTTGCAACCCACACACTTTTAGCATATCCTATTGTAAGCAAATTAGGTGTTTCAAAGAACCAGGCTGTAGCAATTACAGTAGGTGGTACCATCCTGACAGACACAGCTGTTCTTATTATTCTGGCTGTAATTATGGGGAGAAATATGGGAAACCTAAATACCGATTTTTGGATAAAGCTTGGTATTTCACTGGTAATTTTTTCAAGTATCATGTTTTTCGTAATTCCAAAAATTACCAAGTGGTTTTTCCAAAAATTAGAAAGTGAAAAGCATGCACATTATATTTTTGTATTGTCAGTAGTATTCTTTTCTGCGTTTTTGGCTCAGTTATCAGGATTGGAGCCTATCATTGGTGCTTTCGCTGCTGGTCTAGCTCTAAATTCGCTAATTCCCCAATCATCAGCTCTTATGAATCGGATTGAGTTTATTGGGAATTCATTATTTATCCCTTTTTTCCTTATTTCTGTGGGCATGTTGGTTGATATAAGAGTAATACTAAGTGGTCCAAAGGCTATCATTATTGCAGTTATTTTGACAACAATTGCATTAGTTGGAAAATGGTTGGCAGCATTTTTTACACAACTGATTTTTAAGTATTCCAAACCACAAAGACAACTTATTTTCGGCTTAAGCAGTTCTCATGCTGCCGCTACTCTCGCAGTAGTACTTGTAGCTTTTAATGCAGGAATACTTGATGAAAACATCTTAAATGGAACTATTATTCTAATTTTGATAACCTGCTTAGTCTCATCTTTTGTTACTGAAAAAGCTTCAAAGAAAATTCTTTTAATTCAGAAAGATCCTGAATTGACAAGTGATGAGATTAATTTACTCAGGAATGAGCACATTCTTTTGCCGATTGCTAATTTATATAATATTCAAAAGCTTTTGGAATTTGCATTTTTAATTAAAGACATAAAATCAGCAAATCCGGTTACCATTTTATCTGTAGTCCCCAATGATGCAGAAGCCGAAATCAATATTATTTCCACAAGAAAAAAACTTGAAGAATTTAAGATACAAGGAGCAGCTGTTGAAATTATGGTTAACACGATTGCTACTATTGATTATAATCCTGCCAGCGGAATTGCCAGAATATCAAGAGAAATAATGGCTGATATAATCGCTCTTGGATGGCCTAAAAAAGCAGGTTTAATTGAAAAGTTTATTGGCGAGAAAATTTATACAATTATAAATAATAATGACAAAAACATATTTATTTGCCATTTAGAAAAACCTCTTATAAATCAGAAGAGAATAATAGTACTTACAACTCCGTTGGCTGAACTTGAAAATGGTTTTGATATATGGCTACAAAAAATCACGAAATTATCGAAAGAACTTAGTATCCCAATAATACATTATGGAAGCAAAAGTACTCAGGATGTAATAAAAAATAAAATTCAACAAAAGAAACTGAACACATCCATTTTTTTTAATGTTTTCACTGAATGGGAAGATTTTCTTGTTATATCAAGATATATTAACGAGGATGATTTATTCGTTTTAATTTCTGCCCGAAAAAATGCGGCATCGTACATTAATTATCTTGATAATATTCCGAATAAAATTGAAAAACATTTTTCTAAAAACAATAAAATTATTGTGTATCCAAGTCAGTATAACATGGTGTTTGAAAGAAATGAAGATATATCATCTGTACCTTTAGTTAAAGGAATTCAAGCTATTGAATCTATCGGAAAAGGAATTGGGAATATATTCAAAAAAGATTAATATGAAAATAATTTAGGGGAAACAACTCTGTCAAAGAAATTCCCTCTCATGTTTATCAATTACTGTTGCCAATTAGCCTTGGTTGACAGATTTTAAAAAATGGGGTTCAAAAGAAAATATGGCTTACCGTTTTATGTCGTCCAACGGGTTAATTACCATATTATTATTTTTATCCATCCCATTAAGCCAAACGGTTGGAATTGCCAACAGATCGTTAATCATACAAGTAATCATTTTGACATCCTTGTTGATGATGTACGGTTTTATGAACACGAAAGAAGAAAATAAAATAACAGAAGAACCGCTTGAAGAGGATTAAACTCTCATCTGGCGACCAATACAAAAAATATGACCACTCGATATCTCAATTATAATAAAGTTTTAAAAACAGAATTCACCGAACGTGTTCAAAAAATATCCATCAATGCCGGATTTACTTGTCCCAACCGGGATGGAAGTAAAGGCAGAGGTGGTTGTACTTATTGCAATAATCAAACCTTCAGTCCGGAATATTGCAAACCTTCCAAAAGTGTAAAGCAACAGCTTGAAGAAGGCATTGCTTTTTTTCATCACAAATATCAGTCCCAACATTATCTGGCCTATTTTCAGTCATACACCAATAC
This sequence comes from Paludibacter sp. UBA6032, assembly GCA_002427885.1. Lineage (GTDB taxonomy): Bacteria > Bacteroidota > Bacteroidia > Bacteroidales > Paludibacteraceae > Paludibacter. The sequence continues at coordinate 38,901 of DIZI01000027.1, read as the reverse complement.
CTACGATAAAATTGAAAAGCTGAAAGCAATTTATGAGGAAGCACTATCAGTTCCCAATGTAGTGGGCATTGTGGTAGGTACCCGTCCCGATTGTGTAAATGACGAGTTACTTGACTATTTTGCCGGACTGGCTAAGAAATACTACGTCATGATAGAATACGGCATTGAATCGACAAATGATGAAACCCTGAAGTTGATTAACCGGGGTCATGATTATGCCTGCGCCGAAAATGCAATTCGCGAAACCGCCCGGCGCGGTATAAAAACCGGTGCGCATATCATATTGGGTTTACCTACTGAAGACAAGGAAACCGTTCTTTCGCATGCCGAGAAACTATCGGCATTACCGCTAACCTGTTTGAAAATTCATCAGTTACAATTGGTCAGAGGCACTAAAATGGCTGAACAGTATGTGCAATTTCCCGAATGGTTTCATTTATATAATGTAAATGAATACATCGATTTAGCCATCGACTTTTTGGAGCGATTTAACCCAAACATAGCTGTAGAGCGATTCGTTTCGCAATCACCCGAGAAATACCTCATTGCTCCTATATGGGGACTCAAGAATTTTGAATTTGTGGATAAAATTGAAAAGCGCATGGAAGAAAGAGATACCCGGCAAGGAAGATTTTACAGCGAATAGTAAACATGATAACATCGAAACTTTGAATCTCAATTAAACACTTTTGTCGGTTTTACGTTTTACTAAGAAAATAACAATTTCACCATCAAATAAAAACAAAATGGCATTACAAGTTGGCGACAAAGCTCCGGAAATATTAGGAGTAAATGAAAACGGAAATGAAATTAAGCTTTCCGATTATACCGGTAAAAAAGTGGTTCTTTATTTTTATCCAAAAGATAATACTCCGGGCTGTACGGCTCAGGCATGCAGTCTACGTGATAATTATGACAAGTTGAAAAAAGAAGGCTATGAAGTGATTGGCGTGAGTACCGATAGTGTAACATCCCATCAAAAATTTATTACCAAACAAAACTTACCGTTTACATTAATTTCGGATGTTGACAAAAAACTTTCGGAACAATTTGGCACCTGGGGCGAAAAATCACTTTACGGAAAAAAATACATGGGAACTTTTAGAACCACTTTTTTGCTTGATGAAAGTGGAATAATAACCCGTATTATGTTGCCAAAAGAAGTGAATACAAAAATTCATGCCGAACAGATTCTTGGTGAATAGATGGACACACCAAAGCCCAACATTTATTTAATTCCCCGATGGGCCGGAAATATTCATTCAGATTGGTACGACTGGCTGGAACTGGAAATTAAAAACAACTATCAAATAGAAATACAGAGACTCGAAATGCCGGACTGGAATGAGGCTGATATTGAGAAATCAACACAATTTCTGGCTGAGAAAATCCCGGAGCTGAATAACAATACTTACTTTATCGGGCACAGCGTTGGTTGCCTTGCTATTCTACATTTTCTGAACAAACAATTAGAAGCAGATAAAGAATTAAAAACAGGAGGATTTTTATTTGTTGCCGGGTGGTTTGAAGTTGATAAACCCTGGATTTCATTAAAACCCTGGTTCAGGACAGAGAACCTTGATTTTCCACTACTTTCAAAACAAATAGATTTTAAGAAAGTTGTCCTTTCGGATAATGACCCGTTTACTTCAAATTACAACCGGAATAAATCATTATGGGAAAAACATTTAAATGCAGATGTCAGGCTGTATCATGATAAATTACGTTTTAACCAACCGGAAGAAATGGAAGTTTTAAAAGAAATTGAGGAAATGATTTCTTATGCATTGAAATAAACCGGAGATTAAAACACTAAGTTCAATTTATTACCTATATTTGCGGAAAAAATACGACAAAACTTATGAGAAATAATTTTAATCCCTGGCATCAGGTATCACCCCATACCGATATAACTGACGTTGTAAAAGGCATTATTGAAATACCGAAAGGAACCCGCGCCAAATATGAACTGGATAAAGAAAGCGGATTGCTCAGGCTGGATCGGGTTTTGTATTCTTCCATGTATTACCCTCACAATTACGGATTTATCCCTCAAAGTTATTGTGATGACCATGATCCGTTGGATATTCTGATACTTTCCCAAATCGAAGTGGTTCCACTTTGCATTGTCGAAGCAAAAATTATCGGTGTTATGCGAATGTTGGATAACGGTGAGGCCGATGATAAAATCATTGCAGTGGCAGCGGGTGACCCGAGTGTAAATCATTACAACGACATCTCGGAGCTGCCGCAGTATTTAATTTCCGAAACTATGAGTTTTTTCGAAGATTATAAAAAATTAGAAAACAAAACCGTTGTTGTTGAGAAGTTTTTTGATAAGCAAACTGCTTTAAACATTTTGGAAGATAGCTTTAAAATGTACCAACAGCATTTCGGCGAGCTTCATAAGTGGTTTTACGGGAAATAGTAGGGTTTTAATTTTAGAACATATTTTAAAAACACATAGCTAACGATAGATTATATCCTTTCCGAATAGGAAATCAACCTATTCGGAAAGGACACATAACAAATAATTTATTTCTTCACTTCATTCACAAGTACTTTTCCATCCACAAAATCCTGAATATTCTGAAGAGTAGTTTCAGCAATATTCTCCATGGCTTCTTTCGTAAAAAACGCCTGATGCGATGTCACAATCACATTATTGAAAGAAAGTAAGCGGGCTAATACATCGTCGTCCATCACGATATCGGAATGATCTTCGAAAAAGTAGTCACTTTCTTCTTCGTATACATCCAAACCGGCCGAACCAATCTTTTTACTTTTCAATCCATTGATAAGTGCATGTGTATGAATTAATTTTCCACGACCTGTATTAATAATCATCACGTTATCCTTCATTTTATTAATCGAGTCATCATTAATCAGGTACTCGGTCTCTTTTGTCAGGGGGCAATGAAGCGAAATAATATCGGAACGTCTGTACAAATCATCCAGCGATGTATATTCCACATCAAACTGTCTGGCAAATTCCCGGTCAGGATACAGATCATAAGCTATTACAATCATACCCATACCTCGTAGAGTTTGAATCAATATTTTAGCAATTTTCCCTGTTCCGATTATACCGGCTGTTTTGCCATGCATATCAAATCCCAGTAAACCGTTAAGCGAAAAATTCCCATCCCGTGTTCTTGAATATGCTTTGTGTATTTTCCTGTTCAAAGTTAGCATCAGCGCTAACGTATGTTCAGCCACAGCATAGGGCGAATAAGCAGGAACACGTACCACTTTAATGCGGTCTTTTGCAGCCAGCAAGTCAACATTATTAAAACCTGCACAGCGCAAAGCAATTAACTTCACACCATTTTGAACGAGTTCGTCAATTACAAAAGCGTTGACATCGGCATTGACAAAAATACAAACCACATCGGCGCCTTTTGTCAATGCCACATTTTCAGGATTCAAATGACCTTTATGGAACTTAAAATTAAAACCAAAATGCTCATTGGTTTGCTTAAACGAGATTTCATCGTAAGGTTTGGAATCGAAAAAGGCAACATTTACACTCATAGCTTTTTATATTTTATAATTTGTGAATCCTCGAGTTTTAGTTCAAACAGGTATATTGATATTTTATTGCAATGATACAACAATGTTAATGAACAAAAGTTGAGATTAACTTAAGTCTTTGGTTTGAAGTTTATTTTATTTTATCCGATTATTAACTACCAAAGTATAATGACTTTACTCTCCGACTCCGGATTATACGAATCAACAGCCATTATTTTTTCTCAGATCCTTTTGTCAATCAAAGAATTATTAGTATCTTTGCCCCGCTTTAATAAAAACCAAGTATTAATTACTAAAAAGCTAACAAACAGTATGTTAAATCATTATGAAACCGTTTTCATTTTAACTCCCGTTTTGTCTGATGTACAGGCAAAGGAAGCGGTAGAAAAGTACAAAGCCATTTTGACAGAAAATGGTGCAACAATTACGAATGAAGAAAATTGGGGATTGCGTAAATTGCAATATCCGATTCAAAAAAAATCGTCAGGTTTTTATTCGTTGCTTCAATTTGATGCCGAATCTACCATCATCGCTACGTTGGAAACACAATTCCGCCGCGACGAACGTGTACTACGCTTTTTATCCTTCCGTTTGGATAAATACGCTTATGAGTATGCTGAAAAAAGAAAGAGTGTTAAATCTAAAGAAGTAAAGGAGAACTAAACTATGGCAGCAAACAACGGAGATATCAGATATTTGACTCCACCATCAGTAGATGTAAAAAAGAAAAAATATTGTCGTTTCAAAAAAAGCGGCATTCGTTACATCGATTACAAAGACCCTGAGTTTTTGAAAAAATTCTTGAATGAACAAGGAAAAATTCTTCCACGTCGCCTTACCGGTACTTCGTTGAAATTTCAACGTAAAGTAGCTCAAGCTGTGAAAAGAGCACGCCATATCGCGTTGCTTCCTTATGTAACCGACATGATGAAATAATAAACAAGGAGGAAAAAGTATGGAAATTATATTGAAAGAAGATGTAACTAACTTAGGTTACAAAGGCGATATTCTGAAAGTGAAAAGTGGTTACGGACGTAACTTCCTTATCCCTACAAAAAAAGCGGTTTTGGCAACTGAATCGGCTAAAAAAATGTTGGCAGAAGATTTGAAACAACGTGCTCATAAACTGGAACGTATCAAAAACGAAAGCCTTGAACTGGCTGAAAAACTGAAAGGCATGACCCTGTCAGTAGGAGCTAAAACCAGCACAACCGGTAAAATTTTCGGTGCAGTTGGTCCTATTCAAATAGCAGAAGCTTTCGAGAAAGCAGGTTTTACTGTCGATCGTAAAGTTATTATATTGAAAGATGCGGTTAAAGAAGTCGGTACCTACACAGCCACTTTGAAACTTCACAAAGAAGTAACTGTTGAAGTTGCATTTGAAGTAGTAGCTGAATAATATTATAATTCAAAGTCAAAAAAGAATCGATACACTTTAGGGTGTACCGATTCTTTTTTTTTATGTTGATTCTGGTTTGACAGTATTGTCAACCTTTCTTTTCTGAACTACATCAGTTAAAGCGATAGTTCCTGTCAGTCCACCCAAACCCATGCTTTCTACTGCGGTACTAGGGACAATAACTATGGTAGAATTCGTTTTAAGCCCTTCGTAGAGCATATTCATGGCACGAAGATGAAAAGCAGTAGGATTATCGGAGTAACTTTTGGCTGCTTCGTTAAACTTTTCTGCAATCTGCCGCTCGGAATCACCCAGAATTACACGTGCCTGACGTTCCCTTTCTGCTTGTGCCTGCATCGACATGGCAGCTTCCAGTCCTTGCGGAATAAGAACATCTTTCACTTCAACCGATATGACATTTATTCCCCATGGCTCGGTTCTTTCATCAATTATTGTTTGTAATAAACTGCTGATTTTATCCCGCCCTTCAAGCATATCAGCCAGCATGGTTTTCCCTATCACATCACGTAAAGCAGTTTGTGAAGCCCAATTTATTGCACTGGAATAATCTGCCACATCTAAAGCAGCTTTTTTTGGATCGACAACTTTCCAAAAAAGAACTGCATCTACATCCACCGGAACTGTGTCTTTTGTCAATGTTTTTTCGGCCTTAAATGAAGTAGTTATAACCCGGATATCAATCCAATAGGGTATGTAATCAAATATTGGGACAATAAAGAATAGTCCGGGACCTTTAAGCGATTGAAACTTACCTAATCTCAATACAATTGCCCGACTCCATTGATCGGCCACTTTTGTAGACCAGGCTACAAGAATACCAATAAGAGTAAATATTACAATAGTATTTACGCTTGCCCCTGATGATAAATCTCTGTTGATAGCAAAAGCTAATGCTAAACCTAAACCTGCAATCACTATAAAAAATAGCGTTGCAATTGAACTCCTGTTTTTCATTTTTGTAAAATTAGACGGTTAAACATTTATTTCCATTCAAACTTGTTGCTTATTCTAAATATCAGCAAATTAGTTACAATTAAAACAATTCACAGAATATTAAGTTTTAGAATATTTGATTTTTTTCAATACAAGCCGGAGTTATAACACGAAAAAAGGTGATTCTTTTCAGAACCACCTTAAGTCAGATTTTTGAGATTATATTATTTCAGTTTCTTCGAAATCAGATTATCGAACGAGAATTTCCCGCTTCCTCCTATCAGAACAGCAAGCGCAATTCCAAGAACCAAAATAAAGTATTCAATTCCTTCACCGGTTTTGGGCATCATATACCAGTTCATAAAAAATCCGTTGTGAATATGTCCTCCTAGAATCATGGCCCCGGTCATTTCAATAAAAAGTGAACAGGCCATAAAACGGGTTCCGATGCCGGCGATAAGTCCGAGACTACCCACAAACTCGGCCAGAATAACCAATGTCGCCAGAACAAACGGCATTCCCATCGATTCGAAATAACCGATTGTTCCCGTGAAACCATAACCACCGAAAAGACCTAACGCTTTTTGCGCTCCGTGAGGGAAAATGGTGATGCCCAATGCAAGGCGTACTAAAAGCAATGACCATGATTTTTGGTCAGTAACTAGAAATTTTTTAATTGTTTTCATTTTGTCTATTTAATTAAGAATTATGAATTTTAAATTATGAATTACATTGGTATTTCCATAACCAATAATTTCGCCTGCGAATCTGCCTTTATTTCTACAGATCCCGTTTCACTGATTCCCAAGCCATCCCTGCGATTGAGTTTCTGACCGGAAATAGTCACATCTCCTTCGATTACAAAGAAATACACACCATTTTTATTATCTTTCAGATCATACTTGCCTTCCCAACCTGCTGATAAATCTCCTAAGTGGAACCATGCCTGTTGGTGAATCCACACTCCCTGATCATCCTGATTTGGCGATAGAATCTGGTACAATTCGTTCGTTTTCGCAATTTCAGCAAGTGATATCTGATCATAACGTGGCGTTACATTCTTTTTATCCGGAAATACCCAAATTTGCAAAAACCGGACTTCTTTATCCTTATTTTTATTGTATTCACTGTGGAATATTCCTGTTCCTGCACTCATTACCTGAATTTCACCCGTGGTGATTATACCGTGGTTGCCCATACTGTCTTTGTGCTCAAGATCACCCGAAAGCGGAATGGAAATTATTTCCATATTGTCGTGCGGGTGCTCTCCGAAACCCTGGCCCGCGGCCACCCGGTCGTCATTGAGGACACGTAGCATACCAAAATGGACACGTTCCGGATTATAATAATTGGCAAAACTAAAGGTATGATGAGAATCAAGCCAACCGTGGTTAGCATGTCCCCTGCTTTCTGCTTTATGCAATATTGTTTTCATATTATTTGTTTTTTATTTACCCCTAACCCCTAAAGTGGAATAAAACTAGTTTCTTCAATTATTTCAATTTGAACTTCATGTATAATTGTTATGAAGATTGTAGTAATTAAGTTTCCCTTCAGGGGTTATTATTTTGATACGACAAAGGTACGGCGACAAAATGCTCCGGGAAGTAATAAAATCGGGTGAATGATTGCAAAAATCAGGACTGACGTGCCAAAACACGAAATTCGGAAGGAGTTTGACCGGTAATTTTCTTGAAAAAGTTATTGAAATGTGCTGATTCATCAAAACCAAGCTCATAGGAGAGTTCTTTATTGCTGATATTGCTGAACAACAGGGAGCGTTTGGCCTCGGTAATTAACTTACTTTGGATATGTACCTTAGCCGATTTACCGGTAAGATTTTTTACTGTTTTATTAAGGTAATCACTCGTAACTGCAAGTTTGTCGGCATAATCCGAAACCATATGGTCGGTTGCATACTGCTTGTTTAGCTGTTGTTTAAATGTGCGAAGGATATGATTTCCGGCTTCAATCAGTTGCGGATTATTGCTTTTATGCAACGAACAATGATTATTGCTTTGTATCAGGAATATTTTCACCAACGAACCGACTGCTTCCATCGTATAGGTTTCGAGCGATTTGGCAAAATGATCTATCTGCTGAATCAGATTATTGTAAATCGGAAAATCATTTTCATTTACGGGAAGTGGAGGTGATTGACCGTAATCGTTGAAAAGGTAAATGTCATTGATCAGCTTTTCGGGAATAGAATTACTTATTAAAAATTGTTCCGTAAAAGTAAGTACCCAACCTTTAGGGGCAGCAGTCAAAATGAGTTGATGCATCTGACCGGGCTGAATAAAATAAATTGTACGATCCAGAACCTTGTATTCAGTAAAATCTACAAAATGAGTTCCTTCGCCCTTTTCAATAAATATAATGGTATAATAATCATGCCTGTGCGGACTGTCCGGGCTGCCATTGGCATTCCGGTATATATCTTCCATTCGTTTGAGCGCAAAATCCGGATTATCCGTTGAGCTTTCGGAGAAGGTAAATGTTTTTATGTCTTTATGCAGTTGGTTCATGCCGGTCTTGATCGTTAATTATCAATAACGATACAACGGCCTCCTTTGTTTAAAAAAGAGTCAAATTATTGATGAACTAAAAAAAATAAATTATTACTTTTTGTTCCAGCACTTTATTTATTCAAAAAAACCGTGAGCATTTGCCCCCGGTTTTATCTTAGCCAGCTAGCGGCAATATTTATCTTCCTACGAAATCATGTGAATGATTTTAATTTCTTCCCCAATATTTCTTTGATCCACCTTCGGTTTTACGTGGAGAATTTTCAGATCTCTTTTGCGTATTTTCAGTTCTTCGTGGTGCCGGTTCAACTTTGCGTTGTCCACTAACTCTGGATGAGTTCCCTGTAGCATTGCTGTTTACCGGTGTACGTGTATGATTTGCTTTGGGTTTATTCGGATTTTGAGGACGTGCTGTTTGTAATTTTGGTTTTGGTTTACCTTTTCCATCCTCAGGGATATTTAACGCAGGATATGGATGATCATTCACCAAAGGGATACGGATGGAAATCAGTTTCTGGATATCCTTCAGGTATTCACGCTCTTCGGCATCGCAAAAGGATACGGCTTTTCCTTCGAGCCCCGCCCTACCCGTCCGTCCAATGCGGTGAACGTAAGTTTCTGGGATATTCGGAATTTCGTAATTAATTACCAGATTCAGGTCATCAATATCGATACCCCGGGCAGCTATATCAGTTGCCACCAACACACGTGTCGTACGGTCTTTAAAATTCCGCAACGCATTTTGACGTGCATTTTGCGATTTATTACCATGTATGGCTTCCGCTTTAATATTGGCTTTCGTCAGAAAACGTTGCACCTTATCGGCACCATGTTTGGTACGCGTAAAAACCAGTGCTGTTGCAATCGATTTATCTTTCAGTATATGAATCAATAAATCCTTCTTGTTATCGGCATCCACGAAATACATCTCCTGCTCAACGGTTTCAGCAGTTGTTGAAGCAGGAGTGACTTCTACTTCTTTCGGATCAGTCAAAATGGTACTCGCCAATACCCGAATGGATTCCGGCATAGTGGCCGAGAAAAACAAGGATTGACGTTTAGCCGGAATAAGTTTTATCAGTTTCCGGACATCGTGAATAAAACCCATATCGAGCATACGGTCAGCTTCATCGAGGACAAAAATACTGATATCACCCAATTTCACATAACCCTGGTTGATTAAATCGAGTAGTCTCCCGGGGGTAGCAATAAGGATATCAACGCCCATTTTCAGAGCACCTACCTGTTGACTTTGAGGCACACCGCCAAAAACAACCGTATGTCGCAAGTTCATAAACCGCCCGTAAGCGGCAAAACTTTCACCAATTTGTATGGCCAGTTCACGCGTTGGTGTTACTACTAATGCTTTTATTTTACGGGGAATTCTTTCATTGCCTTTGTTCAGGTACAATTGTTGTAAAATAGGAATAGCGAAAGCAGCCGTTTTGCCGGTTCCTGTTTGTGCACAGCCTAATAAATCATTGCCTTTAAGTACTATTGGAATTGAAATTTCCTGAATTGGGGTAGGTTGGGTATAACCTTCGTGTTGGAGAGCGTTTAAGATCGGCTCAATAAGATCTAATTTATCAAATGTCATAGAATATTTAACGTATCCGTTCTTCTTTCACAAGCTCTTTCTTTAAACCTGACAGAATACGATTTTGCACAAAGGTACGGAAAATAAGCCAATGGTCAAAAGTTTTGGGGGCTATGGTTAAATCTTGTACATAACAAAACCTTGCTTCTTAATTTTAAAATTAAAAAAATCAATAGTTATCCGCAATGCACAACTATTAATATTTTGTGCAAAATTTAGGATTTTTTAAACTTCCAATGCCCTTTTTTCGGCTGGTCGACCAATTAAAATGCTTATTTTTGCGTTGAAATTCTAAAGTACGGAAAAAAAAATAATTTGCCAAAATATGTTTCCATTCATTTGAACTGAAAACGATGTATTTTTAACAATTAAATCAATAAATAACCTTGAATTTCTCGAATTTAAATCAACAACTCCTCATTTCTATCGGGAAAATATGTACATTTGTGATTGTATATAGGTCTTCCTGATACACTTCAATCAAACTCTTATCGAAAGGCAACCAGAAAGCCGAAACAAACAGTCGGTTAGGATATTTTTATGCATCCACGAAGAAACTGCATAATAAACCGGTTTTCATGTCGATTATTGAGAAATTCAACAGAAAATATTGTCAAAAAACACATGTAAGTGCAATTTTAAAATTATAGGATAATCAAAATTTAAAAATCAAATAATAATGAGTAATGCTGATACCGTATCAACGGATATTTTAATTATTGGAGGCGGACCTTCTGGTTTGGCCACTTCAATTCATCTTGCGGACACATTAAAGCAAAAAGGTTTGAACCACCGGATTTTACTTATTGAAAAAGGAAGTTCTATCGGAAGCCATATTTTGTCTGGTGCAGTTATTAAAACAGATGTTTTCAAAAGTTTATTGCCAGATGTTGATTTCGGTGAGATTCCTTTCAATGCTAAAGTTGCAACCGATTCTACCGTATTACTGAGTGAAAACGGTTCGTTTAAACTACCGGTTCATGTACCTTATATGAGTAATGCAGGTAATTACACTGCTTCTTTGGGACAGATTTGCCGTTATTTAGCAAAAAAAGCCGAAGAAAAAGGAGTGGAAATTTATACGGGATTTTCGGTAAGTGAAATTCTTTATAAAGATGGAAAAGTGATCGGTGCTAAAACCATCGATACAGGTGTGGATCATCACGGAAACCAGATGGAAAACTTCCAACCGGGAACACGCATTGAAGCTAGGTTGACCATCTTTGCCGAAGGTACCCGGGGTAGTCTGGCGAAACAACTTATTGCAAAATACGATCTGGAGAAAGACAAAAATTGTCAGATTTACTCACTGGGCGTGAAAGAATTGTGGAGTGTTCCAGAAGGTAATATTAAACCGGGCGAAGTATATCACACCATGGGTTATCCATTAAATATGAAAGAGTTCGGAGGTGGATTCGTATACGGGTTGAACGATAATAAAGTAGCTGTTGGGTTGGTGGTTGGACTGGAATACGAAGATCCGACTTTCGATACACACGATGCCTTCCAGGCATGGAAAACAAATCCTTTTATCGCCAAATTTCTGAAAGGTGGAAAATTGGTTGAATACGGAGCAAAAACATTGCCCGAAGGCGGATGGTATTCTATTCCGAAATTATACACAGACAATGCACTGATTGTTGGTGATAGTGCCGGGTTAGTAGCTATGCCGGCATTAAAAGGAGTTCATTTGGCTATTACTTCCGGCATGCTGGCCGCAAAAACAGCTGCGACGGCATTGGCCAAAAATGATTTCTCCGATAAGACACTTTCAGCATATGAATCGTCTATCAAAGACAGCGTGATTTATAAAGATTTGTATCCGGTTCGTAATTTCAGACAAGGATTCTCGAAAGGGTTACTTATTGGCGGATTGAATTTTGGGACCCTTCTGGTAACAGGCGGTGCCGGATTCTTCGGAAAATTAAAATCTCATCCTGATAAAGATGCTACTAAAACGTTGGCCGAATTCAAAGGAAAATCGTTTAAAGAAAGATTCAAAGGAAAATTAGACTTCGATAAAGTACTGACTTTCGATAAAGTAACGGATGTTTATTTTTCTGGTGTGAACCACGATGAACAACAGGTTGCTCACGTGAAAATCAATAATCCCGAATCGTTTAATGCCATTAATATTAAACAATACGGCGCACCGTGCCAGTTTTTCTGTTCTTCGGAAGTTTACGAACTGCATACGGATAAAAACGGTCATCAGGAATTGCGTATTCATGCCGAAAACTGTATGCATTGCAAAACCTGCGACATTAAAACACCGGGAGATGGAATTACCTGGAGTGTTCCGAATGGTGGCAATGGTCCGGATTTTCAAAATATGTAGATAATGCATAATTCACAGTTCACAATGCATAATTATGAATTTTGAATTATAAATTATGAATTTATTTACAAACTTTCTAACTAATAATAAAATGGCTCTTACAATTATAAGTTTAATAAAACAAGTACCCCTCGCCACCGAAATGAGGATGGGTGAGGACGGTTTGATGGATAGAACAAAAGCTAAGTCGATTATAAATATCGACTGCCAGTTTGGTCTTGAAGCCGGATTACAACTCAAAAAACAACATCCCGATGCACGGCTAATTGCCTGTTCCATGGGACCGGGATCTTTCGAAGTGGCTTTACGCACGGCTATTTCGATGGGTTACGACGAAGCATTCCTTCTCTCCGACCGGAAATTAGGCGGTAGCGATACTTTTGCCACAGGCCTGGCCATTTCAACCATGTTGAAACATTTAGGTTTTAATAAAGATTCAAAAGAACCGTTTATCATTCTGGCAGGTCGTCAAACCAGCGACGGTGATACAGCCCACGTACCTTCACAGGTTGCTGAAAGCATGGGGATTCCGCAGGCTACTTTTGTAGAAACTGTAAAAGCCGATGGCGAAGGTAATGTGATTGCAAAACGGATTATCGAAGGTGGTTATCAAATGATGAAACTGCCTATGCCTTGTGCTATCTCACTTACTCCTACCGGAATTCCGCCACGCAAACCTTCGCTTACCGGAGCCATCAAAGCCCGTAATGCTAAAATTACCGTTTTCGGTGTGGATGATATCGGATTAAGTACCGAGAAAATCGGATTAAGCGGATCGCCAACCATTGTGGCCGGTGTGGTAAATATTGTAAGCGAACGTGCGCCTATTACCATGTCAGATGGTCATAACGAATCGTCGCTTGTCGACAGTTTGATAGCCAACCTTAAAAAAGGCGGAAATGTATTGGAGAAAAAGGAAACGGCTGAAAAGAAAACGGCTGAAAAACCGGAATTTCCATTTTATGATAACCGCAACGGAGCTAAAGGTATTCTAACCTGGGCAGAAATTGCCAACGGAAGAATTGCCCGTCCTTCGCTCGAATTGCTTACTCCTGCCCGTCATTTGGCCGATCAACTTGGAAACGACACTAAAATCATGACCCTGCTCATTGGTAAAAATGTAAAAGATCAGGCACAAATCTTATTCGAACATGGTTCGGACGAAGTAATCGTGGTTGAAGATGACAAATTCGAAGAATATTTAGTACTTCCTTTCTCATCAATTTTCGAACAAGTGATTAAAGAACGTAATCCGGAAATTGCTCTTTTTGCAGCCACCACTTCCGGTCGTGAATTGGCTCCGCGTATCGGCATGAAAACCGGAAGTGGAGTAACAGCCGATTGTACCGGGCTCGAAATTGGTGAATATGTGAATCGGAAGGAGAAAGTGATTAACAAACCGATCCTGCATTCCCGTCGTCCTACATACGGCGAAAGTAAATTAGCAACCATATTGGGATTTGTTTATCCCCAAATTTCTACCGCCCGTGCAGGAACCTTCGAAGTTCCGGCCAAAGTGGAAGGACGCACCGGAATTACATCGTCTTTTAAACCAAAACTTTCCGAAAAGGAATTCAGCGTAGAAATTCTGAAAACAGTTCGTGGTGAAGGGAATTCAGTAAACCTGTTCGATGCAGATGTGATCGTTTCGGGTGGTCGTGGAACGACCGGTGACGGATTGGAATTAATCAAGAAACTGGCCGAAGCGTTGAAAGCCCAAGGTATAAAAGCCGAATGGGCCTGTAGCCGTGTAGTTGTTGACGAAGGTTTTTCGGAATATGCCCGTCAGGTTGGACAAACCGGTAAAACCGTTCGTCCAAAACTGTATATTGCCGTGGGAATTTCAGGAGCTATACAGCATATTGCCGGTATGAAAGAATCCGAAAAAATCATAGCTATCGATCATAACCCGAAAGCGTCTATTTTCCATTTTGCCGATTTTGGTATTTTGGGAGAATATACCGACATTTTACCGGAACTGATTGAACGCGTGAAAGGCGGATTTACCTTTGGCATTGAGCCGGTGAAAGGCTAAAATTAAATAATTCAGGGTTGGACTTCAAGTTGCGCCCTGAGCATCAATAAAAAAGGGAGTCGTACAAAGTTTTATGCTTGTGCAACTCTTTTTTTTATAATTTACATCTCCCGGAAACTGATTATAAACTGTATGGAAAGGGAAATTTAGATTACTATCCAGAAATAGGATTTAGTCATATCTTCAGTAGTTCACAAATTTGTATCATTCTAAATTAAGCAATTGGTAGTAATTAAGTGCTTATTTTTGATTGCAAAATAAATACTTTGAGTATTTTTGACAAAAAAATAGCTACTACCAACTATTAACTATTAATTTTCAATTGCTAATTATTTTGTCATGCTAAAAGAAAAGAAAAGAGTAGCTTTAATATCAGTAATTGCTGCTGTATTTATTACCGGATTTAAGTTATTTATCGGAATTTTGACCGGCAGTTTGGGTATTTTATCGGAAGCTTTACACTCCGGACTTGATATGGTGGCAGCCATGATCACTTATTTTTCAGTCAGAGTATCCGATAAGCCCGCCGACACAGAACATAATTACGGACATGGAAAGATTGAAAATCTTTCGGCATTAATTGAAACACTTCTGTTGCTCATTACCTGTGTTTGGATTATTACTGAAGCTATTCACCGGCTTAGTTCTGGTGAAACCGTTATTAAAGTAACATTGTGGAGTTATATTGTTGTAATCAGTTCAATCATTATTGACTTTTCACGTTCACGGGCTTTATCGCGAGTTGCAAAAAAACACAATAGTGCAGCTCTCGAAGCAGATGCTCTGCATTTCTCAACTGACATTTGGAGTTCAACCGTGGTATTATTCGGGTTGATTGCTTATCAGTTTTTGGGCTGGTATGCAGCCGATTCCATTGCGGCCCTGTTCGTGGCAGTTATTGTTTTATATGTTTCGTATCAGTTAGGAAAAAAGGCCATCGACGTTTTACTCGATAAATCCCCAGTTAATACTCGCCAAATTGTCAAAGAATCTTTAGTTAAGTTTCCTGAAGTATTGAAATATCATGGATTGAAAGCCCGGACAGCCGGTGCTGATACATTTATCAAATTTAATGTTCATTTTAATCCTGAGTTAAGTTTGCGCGAAGTGCATGAAGTTTGTGATAAAATCGAGGCACAAATTCAAGCGCAAATTCCCAGAAGCGAAGTCTATATCCATGCTGAACCTGAAGAAAAAAACCATATTGATATGGAAGAAGCAGATGAATTAAAATGAAACATCCCTTGTCAATAAAAGGGTAATTATTGAATAATATGGCATTAATACGTTGTTTTTACTATTAAATAAAGAATCTACTTAAATTTAAGGGTGTTTCACTGAATCTTTTTGGATAAACTGATGTTGTATTTTATATTTGCGCATCGATAATTCTGAATCTATGAATTGTCAAGTAATAGTTAACAATTTTAAAAAGACAAATTATGAAGACAAAAAAAATTTATGTAGCTCTTTTTCTTGTGGGGTTTATTGCATGGAGTTGCACATCCCAGGATAGCTTGAGCAATAAATCGTTTAAAACAGCACTTACAACAAATGTTCAGGAACTAACAACTGCTATGGAAGCAATTTCTGCAACACCGGGCTATCAGGTATTATCCATTTCAAACACCACCGCCAATAGCAGCCCAAGTTTGGTCAAATCGTCAATTACACCTTTCGACAGCACTTACAGCAGTATCATGTTAAGTGACATTGCAGGTGTTTATGAGTACAAAGCAAATCATTACAGTAGAGGAGGAATGTCACTTTTGCGTTTTTTTACTAAAACAGGAGACAGCAGTTTGATGGTTGTCCGCCTTCCCGAAGAAAAAGTAAAAAGACCGGGGAATTTGATGCATTTCTCACCAGGCGATACGGCTTTAGTTAACAACTATGTAGTAACTTTATCCGATTATCAATATAAATTCAATCATTATCTGGGTTGGGATTATCAAATGGCCTCAAACATAAATATTAAAAATGTAAACGCCGGAAATTTGAATATTCAATCTTCAAATTCAAAAAAGAACGGGTATAAATATGCTTCCGGGTTTGAATTTGCCGATGGTTACAAAGCAACCTGCGATTATGCTACAGGAGATACTGCCGTAGCAACTTACGCTATCAGCAACGGAATCAAAACTTTTTACGAAGAAAAATACACAGCCATTAAAACTGCTCAGGATAACCGACACCGCGAAAGGGAATATTCACTGACTATAGGTGATGTTCAAATTGTCAGGACTCAGGGGCACGGTGTTAATAGCCTTGATAGTGCCAAAGTATATGTTGCCGGAGTTTTACAGTTGAATGCAAAAGTGGAAATCGTTGATATAACCGATTCGACTTTAACATCTACCGAAGATTTAGACAACTGTATAATGAATCACAAGAGAGAATTAAAAATCACTTTTGATGATGGAACCAGTTCAACCATTAGCCAATTACTTGGAACATCTGTGGAAACAATCCGTTCTTTATTTGCATCATTACGTCAGGCTAGTTTCTCCACCGCTATTATTGACTGGATAGCCTGGGATATTTATACCAATAAAGAGTAAAGCTAAATAGAAAGGCTAAAGGATTTAAATTGAATGAATTTCTGATTTCGCCCCATTGATATAGTTTTAATTTATAAAAAACTGACAAAATTGGATCTCAGGGGAAGTTTGCAGCTTCCCCTGTTTTTTATTAAATCAATATTTTAAAAATGAAATACACCGAAACAAATTCACCGAATCTCAAGAAACTCGAATTAATTATTTATCTATTAATTTGGTTTGGTATATTTTCAGTTCCTTTTTTTCGAAACCGTCAGTTTGATATTATAAATTGGGAAAAGGTTAGCGAGGAGTGGATCCGGATGCTTTCATTTCTTATTATATTCGTACTGAATTCCTATATACTTGTTCCCAAATTATTATTTCAAAAAAAATATCTCCTCTATATCATATATTTACTCTTAACGATTGTATTCGTCATCTTTTTAAACGTAAACTTACAATTGTTTTTATCTTCAAAGGATATTTTAGCTATGCCCCCCATGAATTTAGGTCCGGGTATGCCCCCCATGGAATTGGGATCAAAAATGCAGCTTCCAATGGGTTACAGACCTCCCAGTATTCCTGCTCAGAAATCCATTTTCATGGTCTATACCGACAATTTTATTATTGCAGCTCTAATAGTAGCGGCAGGTACAACTTTAAAATTGATGTCACAATGGCTGGTTGAAGAAGGGCGGCGTAAAGACATTGAAAAGGAACAGCTTAAAACCGAACTTGCATTTTTACGTCATCAGGTTAGTCCTCATTTTTTCATGAATACGTTGAATAACATTCATGCATTAATCGATATAAATACAGATATTGCGAAAGATGCCGTTATCCGCTTATCAACTTTGATGCGCTACCTGCTGTATGATACTTCAAAAGGCTATACAAGTTTAAATAAAGAGATTGAATTTATTGAAAGTTATATATCTTTGATGAAATTACGATTTCCGGACAAAGTAATCATTTCAGTAGATGTTCCGGCAAATATACCTGATATTCAAATACCTCCCATGTTATTTATTTCGTTTCTGGAGAACTCGTTTAAGCATGGAGTCAGCTATCAGTCCAATTCTTTCGTAATTTTCAAACTGGAGATTAACGATAATCGGATAAATTGCAGTATCAGAAACAGTAAACATAAGTCAAAAGAAAAAGCGAATAAAAAATATTCGGGAATTGGTTTGACCAACATCAGAAAGAGTCTGGAGTTACTCTACAATAAAGATTATACGCTGGAGATAAATGAGAAAGAGAATGAATTTGAAGTTTTACTAACTATTCCAATCTATGAAAATAAGATGCTTAGCCATTGACGATGAACCTTTTGCATTAGGGCAAATCAGTTCATACATTGATCAGACACCTTTTCTGGAGAAAGTTGCGCTTTGTCAGAGTGCTTTCGAAGCCATGCACTATCTGGAGAATGAAAATATTGATTTGATGTTTGTTGACATCAATATGCCGGATATAAACGGGATGGAATTTGTAAAATCGTTGAAGCAAAGACCTCAAATCATTTTCACAACTGCCTATAGCGAATATGCAATAGAAGGCTTCGAAGTTGATGCTATCGATTATATTCTAAAGCCAATAAGTTACGGAGTGTTTTTAAAGGCTGCCAACAAAGCAAAAACCTGGTTTGAGTTGAACCTCAAACAACCTGAAACTTTTAAAACAACAAAAGATTCCCTTTTTGTAAAGTCGGAATATAAACTGATACGCATTCTTCTCTCAGATATCAGGTATATTGAAAGTGCAAACGAATACATTAATATCCATTTGATTAATAAAGAATCGGTTACTACTTTAATCCGTCTTAAAGTCATGGAAGAACAGTTGCCTAAAGAAATGTTCATGCGTGTACACCGGTCGTTTATTGTTAATCTCGATCAGGTAAAAGTAATTGAAAGAAACCGGATCATTTTTGATCAAAAGATTTATATTCCAATCGGTGATCAATATAAAGATAATTTTCAGGCATTCGTTGACAAGACCTTTTTGATCTAAACTGCTCATCCAAAAGATACTATCGATCCGATTTATATTCAAAAATAATTTTAAGACTGTCATTTTTATGAACTTATAGCAAATTACTATCGTTCTACTTATATTCATGTGCTTTTCACTGATTTCATTTTTCCATTTATACGTCTTGTATAACTTTGTTCTAAATTTAATACTACTAACAAATTTATTATCAACTTTAGACAATCCGGATTATGAAAAAAATTACAATCTTATTCTGCTTTATCGCTTTATCATCGCTCCTCTCCGCACAGATTTCAAAAACGGTAAGTGTTACAACTGCAGGTACGTTAAACTTATTAATTTCAGGTACTGAAGCAAATTCCATCACCAATCTGACAGTTAAAGGTAATATCGATGCCCGTGATGTTGCTTTCATGAGGGAAAATATCAAATTTCTATCTGTTTTGGATTTAAGTGCCGTAAAAATTAAATCGTATACCGGTTCGGATGGAACTTACAGCGGAACTTCTATCTTTTATCCGGCCAATGAAATGCCCTTGTGTTCTTTTTATAACAGCACAACGTTCACTTACAAAACATCGCTTACTTCGGTGGCACTTCCGAACACCGCCACTTCAATTGGTGGTTCAGCCTTTTGTTACTGTTCAGGATTAACGGGAACCTTTAGCATACCGGCTTCGGTGACTTCAATTGGAGATTACGCACTCTACGGCTGCACTAAATTATCTGCATTTGCAGTTGAAACGGCCAATACCAGATATTCATCCTACGACGGAGTTTTATACAACAAAAATCAGGATTCACTGTTTGTTTGCCCCTTATCAAAATCCGGAAGCCTGACCATACCGCAAACAGTCCTTCATATCGGAGCTTCAGCATTAGAAAGTTGCAGCAGTTTAACCGGAACATTAACATTACCATCATCGCTGAAATCAATTGGTGATTACGCATTTTATTATTGTACCGGGTTTACGGGCAATATTGCTATTCCCGGATCCATTGTTTCCATTGGGAATGACGCTTTCCAGGGTTGTTCCGGTTTAACCGGAACAATAAATATTCCACAAACATTGAGCTATTTTGGTGCCTTCGCATTCTTCGATTGTACAAATCTGGCTTCCTTTCAGGTTAGTCCATCCAATCCTTATTATTCATCCGTTAATGACGTTTTATACAACAAAAATCAGGACACGTTGTATATATGTCCCGGAGCTAAAAGTGCTGAGTTTACAATCCCCGCAACGGTGAAATCAGTGGGCAGTTATGCTTTTTATAAGTGCAGTCAGTTAAGCGGGAGTTTGACAATTCCATCGGGAGTAAACTCCATCGGTGATTTTGCATTTTACGGTTGCAGCACTTTATCCGCCTTCAACGTCGAAAGTCAAAGCCCAAAATTCACTTCGAATAATGGCGTTTTGTTCAATAAAAATCAGGATACCTTGTTGGTTTATCCGGGAGGGAAAAGCGGCAGTTACGCTGTTCCCAATACGGTAAATCATATTTCAACCTATGCCTTTTCAAACTGTATCGGAATTACCGGATTAATAAGCATCCCTCCATCGGTGGTTTCGATCGGCGAGTATGCTTTTTACGGATGCACCGGGTTCACCGGTTTTGATGTAGATGCGAACAACAATTACTATTCCTCGGTAGATGGCTTGTTATTAAGTCATAACCGGGACTCCATCTACATTTGTCCGCTGAGCAAATCGGGGTTATATACTATTCCGGGCACCGTAACGAATATAGCTTATTCGGCTTTCGATGGTTGTACGGCATTAACTGAAATTGTGGTACCCAACTCCGTACAAACAATTGAACAATATGCTTTTGAGTTTTGTACAGGCCTTAAAAAGCTGACTTTATCTAAAAACCTGACAACCATAGGTACCGGTGCATTTTATTTTTGTAATGCACTGCAAAATATTGCGGCAGCCAACCCTACCCCAACTACCATTGATTACTATACATTTTATATGGTAAACAAATCGACTTGCCAGTTGACGGTTCCTTACGGTTCACTCCAGAAATACCTGAGTTCGGCTTATTGGAATGAGTTTGTAAAAATCGCAGAAGGCAGTTTTATCGATACCGCCACCCATTCACCCAACCCAAATGCAATTAAGATGTATGCGAAGGGAACGAATCTTATCATTGAAGGATTATCAGCCGGCGAACAGGTCGATGTATATACTGTTAGCGGTATAAAGCTGAAATCTATTGTTTCTACCGGTGAAATCATCTCAATAGCTCTTCAGAAACCATCTCCTTACCTTGTGAAAACCACCCGTGAGGTGCGCAAATTTATATTATAGAATTCTTTTCATTCATTGATAACCGTTCTTTTTCAACTGTTCACTGAGAAAACCGGGTATTCCATTGATTTCATTTTTATTGAAACACGGACTTTATTATCTTTGAATAAATTAAAACAATAGAACGGGAGTTTGAAAACAAACTTTTATGATTTTGCCTTAAAACATTTTTTAATCTAAACCTTAACTACTTATCTGTGTTTTTCGGGTAAATTTTGATAATAGCATATTCTGTTTTAAAATATTTTAAAAGGAATATGCTATTTTAAAATATCAAGTTAATCAACTATTATTCTGTACTTTTGTATTTAAAACCGGGATAACAGAAACAATAAGACTTTCCGTTTAATTAATCAGGCATTTAACTGATTTTGTTTTAATGAAGAATGATCTATTTTTATCTTTGATACAAGTAAAAAGCAGGTTGATTTTAAACCGACATAAAATATAAAAACAGGACTATGAAACTCAAGAAAAATATTGCAACGAGCGAAGAAGGATTTATCTTCAATCCGTCAACAGGTGATTCCTTTTCTGTAAATCCGATTGGAACAGAAATTCTGGCATTATTGAAAAAAGATAAACCGTTGGATGAAATTATTGAAATCATGTGCGAAAAATACGATGTTGATCGAAGCATTTTTGAAAAAGATCTGGATGATTTTACTTCTCAATTAAAAGAATACACCATACTGGACTAAGATTATGACAAAAAATTCATCAAAAAACAAGGTCATAGTTATTGCGGTAACCGCATTAAATGCTATTGACAGTCCGGGTCCGGGAGTTGCCGTTATTCGTGCCATTCGGGAATGCCCCGACTTTAAGGTTCGCATTATCGGTTTATCTTACGAATCCCTCGAACCGGGTTTGTACATGCATGACCTGGTCGATAAAACCTACCAGATACCCTATCCTTCCGGAGGCACGGATAGTTTAATGAACCGGTTAAAATTCATACACGAAAAAGAGAATATTGATCTTATCATACCGAATTTTGACGCCGAGCTCTTCAATTTCATTAAATTAAGAGAAAAGTTGAAAGAAATGGGCATTCGTACATTTTTACCCGATATAGAGCCTTTTGAAGCAAGAGATAAAATAAAATTATATGAATTTGGGAAAAAACACGGATTATTGGTGCCAAAAGATAAAATTATTCACAATGTAAAAGAACTTTCAAAAGCTATTGACGAATTTGATTTTCCATTGGTAGTGAAAGGAAAATTTTACGACGCAATAATTGCTAAAACAGAAGAAGAAGCTGAAAATGCCTTTTACAAAATCCAGGCAAAATGGGGTTTACCGATTATTGTTCAGGAATTTATTAAAGGAACTGAAATCAATATTGCAGCACTTGGAGATGGAGAAGGAGTTACAATCAGTGCCATCCCCATGCGAAAGCTTTATATTACCGACAAAGGGAAAGCCTGGTCGGGTATAACGTTGGATGACGAGAAATTCATTGATCTGGCAAAGAAATTTGTGAAAGTAACCAGGTGGCGTGGAGGTTGTGAACTGGAGGTGATGCAAACGGCGGATGGGAAATCGTATATTATGGAAGTAAATCCCCGTTTCCCCGCCTGGATATATCTCACCGCGGCTTCAGGACAGAACCAACCGGCTTCGCTGGTAAAAATGGCCATGGGAGAAAAAGTGGAACCATTTACAGAGTACGAAGTGGGAAAAATATTTGTCCGGTATGCCTGGGATTTAATAACCGACATTGGTGAGTTTTTAAAAATTTCGGGAAATGGAGAACTTTAATTAGTTTATAGCAGCCCCCTAAATCCCCCGTAGGGGGACTTAGGGATAGTGCGACCAATGGATTTAGTGAAAAATAGAAACTAACAAATTATTGATTTGCTTTTTAATGTGATATTTACGTTCAAAATATATTTATTAGTTAAGAGTTTACAGTTTAAAGTATATAGTTTATAGCAGCCCTACATCACCGCCAGCCGGCGGAGGACTTAAAGAGCTAACAGTAGAAAAACCAATATAAATTCCCCCTTTGGGGGATTAAAGGGGGCCATGATTATGAAAAAAGAAAGATATGAAAGACCGGTCATTCTAAAAATGAATACCGGCTTAATGAATAAATTCGGGAAGAAAACAGATTTTGAAGCGGTTACCCATATTGAGAGTGTTCCGGTAAAGAGTTTATTGAGCGATTACGGTTCACCATTATTCGTTATTTCCGAAAAACAAATCCGGCGCAACGTTCAGAATGCCATCCGCATATTCAAAACCCGATATCCGAAAGTGCAGTTTGCCTGGTCGTATAAAACTAATTACGTCAGTGCGGTATGTCAGATATTTCATCAGGAAGGATCCTGGGCGGAAGTCGTTTCGGGTTTCGAATACGACAAAGCCATAGAGAATGGCGTTCCGGGAAATAAAATCATCTTTAATGGTCCCGACAAATCCGACGACCAATTAGTATTGGCTGCCCGCAACAATTCATTGATTCACATTGATCATTACGATGAACTTTATTCATTGATCCGCCTGAGTGAAGAGCACTCGCTGAAACCACGCGTTGCTATCCGGATTAATATGGATACAGGTATCTATCCTAAATGGGATAGGTTTGGATTTAATTTCGAAAACGGTCAGGCGTGGAATGCCATAACCCGAATCATTAACTCCAGCAATCTAAATCTTGTAGGACTTCATTGTCATATCGGGACATTTATGCTGTCCCCTTCGGCTTATGCCATTGCAGCCAGAAACCTGTGTGAACTGGCATGGAGTATAAAAGAAAAATACAACAGGAATATTCAATACATCGATCTTGGAGGTGGTTTTCCTTCGGTGAATACACTGAAAGGAGCCTATTTACCCGGATCCGATACAGTTCCTTCCATCGATCAGTTTGCCGATGCGATTACCGATGTGATTCTGGGATACGGTTTTAAACAAGATGAATTGCCCCTGCTGATATTAGAAACGGGTCGGGCCTTAGTTGACGATGCGGGCTATTTATTGGGAACGGTTCTGGCGACCAAAAGACTATCGGATGGTCGAAGAGCTACCATTCTCGATTTCGGATTAAACTCCTTATTTACTTCTTTGTGGTACGATCATAAAGTCAGTCCGGCTCAGGCTTACGGGGATTATACCGAAGAAATGGTTTTGTACGGTCCGCTTTGCATGAACATTGATGTAGTCCGCGAAAGCATTATTTTACCACTGCTCGAAAAAGGAAATCAGGTTGTTGTCCACAAGGTAGGTGCCTATAATATGACTCAATGGATGCAATTTATTACGCTGCGACCCAACATTGTTTTGATTGACAGTGAGAATAACACGCATGTCATCAGAAAAGCGGAAACAAGGGAATATATCGAGTCGATGGAACAGGTACCTGAACATTTAAAGGAAAACCCGCTTAAATAAATTATCTTTGATTGCTCCTGAAATTTAATCAACTGTTTTTTTACCTAATGATTTAAATAAAGAAGTCGTCTTGATTTTTTATAATGTCGCTCCTAGGGAGCTTTTTATTCATTGAAATAAATATTCTACCATAATATTGCTTCTCCGAAGCTCTTAAAAATGCTCCATTAGGAGCAATTCCCGATAGCTATCGGGAGGTAGTAATATATGATTATATAGTTTTTTAAGCTCCGAAGGAGCGACATTATTTTATCATTAAAAAGTCAAGACGAATTCAAAACAATAATTTATTCCGGCTTCCAGCATTCAATAAAAAAAGAAAAACCATGCCATTAAAAAACACGTATAATACATTTCGAAACGTTATTCTTCCGGCAACGATGAATAGCTATTCGATGATTTTCTTTTTTAACAACAAACTGTTTGCAACGGTTTTATTTATTGTATCCTTTTTCAATTTTTTTGCCGGACTCAGTGGTTTATTAGCTGTGCTGCTGACGGTGCTCATTGCAAATTCAATGGGACTGGATCAGTTTTCACTCAAAAAGGGAATCTACAGTTTTAATGCCTTATTAACCGGAATCGGCATGGGAACATTTTTTGATCCGAGCCCGGTGTTTTTTGCGCTTCTGGCACTTTCGGCATTGCTAACCCTGATTTTATCGGTCACGTTGGGCGGTTGGTTATACAAATACGGATTACCTTTTCTGAGTATTCCCTTTATAATTTCCTTTTGGTTCATTGTATTACCATCGGCTCAATTTGAAAATCTGGGACTTACGCAGCGAAGCATATTCTGGATAAATGATATGTACGCCATGGGTGGCAGTCATCTGTTGAATTTATTTCAAACCCTGGATACCTTGCCAATCAACAAGCTGGTAGATATTTATCTTCGTTCGATGAGTTCCATCTTCTTTCAGAGCAATATAATAGCCGGATTAATTATTACCGTTACTTTACTGATTTGTTCGAGAATCTTTTTCTCCTTATCCATTGTCGGGTTTCTGGCAGCGTACTTATTCGCACAATTTTCGGGCTCCGAGGCAGCCAGCATCACCTATTATAATATCGGCGCCAATTACATGATGGTTGCCTTTGCCATTGGCGGGTTTTTTATCATTCCATCCCGTTACTCGTATATGTGGACGGTTTTATTGATCCCGTTGACTTCATTGGTATTGTTGTTCTTTTATAAATTATTCGGATTTATACAATTACCTGTATTCTCCTTACCCTTTGCGTTTGTAGTGATTCTGTTTCTCTATTTTCTGAAACTCCGCAGCAATCCGACAAAATTAATCCTCACTCCCGTTCAGTATTATTCTCCTGAAATAAATTTATATACGTATAATAACAATAAAGCGAGGTTGTCCCATTTCCTGTATCATCCCATTTACTTCCCGTTTTGGGGTGAATGGACCGTTACACAAGGGCACGACGGGGAATTTACACATATTGGTGACTGGGGTAAGGCATTCGATTTTATGATTCTGGATGACGAAGGAAAAACCTATAAAACGACCGGGATGCTTTGTGAAGATTATCATTGTTACAATAAACCGGTACTGGCACCGGCCGATGGATTTGTGGAAGAAATCATTGATAATATTGATGATAATGAAATCGGGAAAATAAACACGCTGAATAATTGGGGAAATACCATTATTATCAGGCATATTACAGGTGTTTATACACAAATGTCCCATCTGAAAAAGAATACATTCAAGGTTTCAAAAGGCAATTTTGTGAAACGCGGCGATGTTCTCGCCAATTGCGGTAATTCAGGCCGTTCGCCCGAGCCGCACTTACATTTTCAGGTACAGGCAGCCCCGCTATTGGGATCCAAAACAATTGATTATCCTTTTGCCTATTATTTTGAGAAAACAGAAAAGACATCGGAACTCCGCCAGTTTAGCAAGCCTCCCGAAGGAGCAAAGGTGAGTGGCATTTTCGAGAATAAATTGTTCCGAAATGCGTTTGATATATTGCCAAACACGAGTTTGCGTTTCCGCTATGTGAACGAAAAAGGGATGGAAGTCATAGAGAAATGGGATTCATACACCGATGCATACAACAATAAATACCTGTATTGCAAGGAAACAGAATCGGTGGCTTATTACGTGTTCGACAACCTGATGTTTTATTTCACGGCATTTTATGGCCACAAGAAATCCTTGCTGTATTATTTTTATCTGACAGCCTATAAAGTTTTTTTAGGAAATTCCGAAAATCTGGAACTAAAAGATGCCATGCCTCTCAGCTATATCCGTAACCGGCGATTGAATATCTGGTTACAGGACCTGGTGGCTCCGTTTTACAATTATATTCATGTCGGGTATTCGTCAAAAATTGCGGTTTCAAATGATCCGTTCGATACAAACTGTGTTACACTCCATACGAATATTAATGTTTCGTTTTTTGGAAAATCACAACGGGAAAGTGAAAGTTCACTGGTGTTGACAGATAAAGGAATAACCGAATTCAGCTATAATACCGGAAAATCAAAATTTCATGCAACATGTATAAATTAACTCTCATCTTCCTACTATTTGTTCTGTCCATAAAGTTGAATGCACAGGAAGCGGTTGATTCTGTTTCCGTGGACAGCCTGACTTATCAGTATTATCTGAAAGGCAACTGGGATGAATTAATTCTAACCGGGAATGCGGCTATTCAGCATCAAATTGATTTTAAATACTTACGCCAACGCTTGGGTTATGCCTACTTCGTAAAAGGAAATTATTATGCATCCCAGCATCAATATGAGAAAGCATTGGTTTTCGATCCGAATGATGAAAATACCCGGCTTTACCTGTATTATTGCGGTTTATATACCGGTAATACCATTCTTGCCCGCTTTCATGCAGCAAAGCTTTCTAAAAAACTTCAATCCCAATTAGGAATAAAACCCTTCCGGATTCTCGATGCGGTGGATGTAGAATATAATTACAAGATGAATGATGAATATTCGCGCTCCAATCCAAGCTATAAGCGTATCGGGTTTAATACAAAATTAGGTTACCGCTTAAACTTATATCAGACTGTTTCAACCTACAATCAGATGGTCAATGTAAACGTTCCCACCGTACAAAATGAGTATTTTGCTTCTTTGAACTGGTCTTTAAGCGCTCACACATCACTTGATGCAGGCTACCATTATTTAAGTACCAATGTGGATGGAACCATTTATCCCGGAAACTTATATTTCGGAGGGCTTTACCATACTTTGAACCGGTTTGATGTCGGAATAACCGGATCAGAATTAAGTAACGGGATGGGAAATTTCGGACAGGTAGGCTTGCAGGCGGGGGTGAGATTACCCGGAAAAGCGAACGTTTACTTAAAAAGCACTGTCTACCAAATGCTGGAAACCAATAATAACAGGGTTGTTTTTGCACAATCGGCCGGAGCCCTGTTTTTTAAAACCATCTGGCTGGAAGGAAACCTGACCTTGGGCAATTTAAAAAATTATGTCGACAAGAACGGGTTATACGTTTATAATTCGCTGGACGAATCAACATTCAGAACCGGAGGCACAATATTCTGGTATGTGGGGCGGAAACTGATATTCTTCGGGAACTATACTTACGATAAAAAATTAATTACGGATACAAATACAAATTATAACCAACACTCATACTCAGGAGGATTAATATGGAAACTTTAAAAAAAATTACATTCCTTGCCGGATTTATTTTGTTATTCGGTGGGATCATGGCCCAGAATCAGGCAACATTGCAGGCAGCATTTATTAAAAGCTTTGAAGCAGAAAAACAAAGTAATTATACTACTTCCATCAATGAGCTGAAAACGATTTACAGAACGGACAGCTATTTCGTCAATATCCGGCTGGGGTGGCTTTATTATCTGAATAAAGAGTACTCCGAGTCAATAAAGTACTATAATATTGCCATTCAACTCAAGCCCTATGCCATTGAAGCACGTTTTGGCTGCGTAAAACCACTGAGTGCCATCCAAAGTTGGGATAAAGTGAAAGAACAGTATTTACAGATTCTGAAAATCGATCCGCAAAACACGGTGGCGGCTTATTGGCTGGGAGTCATTTATTATAACCGGAAAGATTACCCGAGCGCATTGAAACTCTTTGAAAAAATTGTCAATCTGTATCCGCTGGATTACGATTCCTGCATCATGCTGGGTTGGACCAAGCTGAATCTGGCAAGACCGGCCGATGCCAAAATTCTCTTTAATCATTGTTTAATACTGAGACCCAATGATAAATCGGCACTGGCTGGTTTAAATCAAATAAAATAATTTCGAAAGGCACATAGACCGCCAATGATTTTTTGGCGCTAAGCTACTTATAATCCAGCCCAATGGCAAAGCCCGGGGGTAGATTTTTTAGTGAGGCACGACTTTCAGTCGTACTCCCACTATGTGGAGTGATCTATACAAACAAAGAGAAACGCGAACCGGCAGATACCGGTTCGCGCTTTTCGTTCTTTCTTCTTCAAAGCTGAGGGATACACAAATATTTTATAAAAAATGTCTGAATTAATATTTACAGAAAAAAGATTGTTAATATGAAAAATGTTTTTTACTTTTGAGGCGAAGAATGAATTGAGAACAAACAGAATGCGTATATATAAGCACTCGGCTGATTAGATATTGGTATAATAGACAAACCAAAAATGAAACTAAGAACGAATGACTAAAGAAAATACTTTATTAGTTTAAGCGAAAATAGGTTACAATTTAGGACAAAAAACAGAAGAAACCCAGGGAACTCTCTGAAAGATAGAAATTTTCTGCACTGAGACTAAAGTTTTCTGTACTTGGGACTGAACATTCCGACTTGGGACTGAAATATTTTACTCTTGGGCAGAAAGATTATTCCTTAGGACGGAATCATTATTCTCTTGGGTGGAAAGATTATTCTTTAGGGCGGAAAGAATATTCCCTAGGACGGAAACATTATTCCTTAGGGCGGAAAGAATATTCTCTTGGGCGGAAACATTATTCCTTCGGGCGGAAAGAATATTCTCTTGGGCGGAAAGTTTCCGCCCTAATATAAAAAGCTTCCGTACATGGTCGGGACGTTTTATTCCTTGTCGGGAAAGTTTTATTCCGAAGAAATAAAGTTCTATAAGACTGTCCAAAAAACTGTGTAAATAAAAGAAAGTTTTACTTGATAATAAGACTTCCCAATCTATAATTGGAAGATTTTTATCATTGAAAAAAATAAAACGAATAAAAGAACCAATTAATGACTTGCCACAATAAATAACTATTTATGATAAACCAATCTAAAGATTTAAGCTTAAAAGATTTTGATAATAACACCAAATTGACCATCAATGAACGAGCCGAAAAGTTTTACGAGTTTTACCTGTATAATAAAGAGAAAAAACACAGTAATTACAGGATAGTTTCAAAATATGGAAGTGGCGCTGAAATGTCGTTAATTGACCCCTACACACAGGAAGAAAATAACTGCATCAGTTTCGTTTCAAACGATTACCTGGGTTTTACAAAACATCCCAAAATGATTGAAGCCGGGAAAATAGCTTTAGACAAATATGGCTCCGGTTGCGGCTCATCACCACTTATTGGAGGACAAAACAGCTTACACGAAACCCTGGAAAAAAGAATCGCCGGGTTTTGCAAAAAAGAAGATGCAATTACTTTCACAGCTGGTTATTTAGCAAATAGCGGAACACTTTTAGCACTTATGCAAAATGATGATTTAGCCATATTAGATATGGGAGTACACGCGAGCGTAATAGAAGGGTGTATGTTAACCAATAAAAAATATTTCCTTCACAACGACATAGAATCTTTAGAAAGAATACTCGAACAAAACAAAGGTAAATATCGAAATCTGGTTATTATTATTGATGGCGTTTATTCACAAGATGGGGATATAGCACCATTGGATAAAATCTGTAAACTGGCAAAAGAACATGAAGCATTTCTTATCGTTGACGAAGCTCATAGTATTGGAGTTGTAGGTTCAAACGGCAAGGGAGCCATCGATTTATTCGACTGCTACGATCGGGTAGATATGATTACAGGAACATTCAGCAAGACATTTGCATCAGTAGGTGGGTTCGTGGCAGCTAATAAAAAGATTATTACACTGCTTAAATATTATTCCGCTTCCAATATTTTCTCAGCTTCAGCCACACCTCAATCGGTTAACTGTGTGATTAAGGCTATGGAACTGTTAGACGAAGAACCCTGCTGGAATTTGAAATTAAACGAAAATATATTGCATTTTAAAAATGGACTTGATACCTTACAAATTGACTACGGGAAAACTCAATCAGCTATTTTCCCGATTATGATAAGAGATGAAGAAAAAACAAAAAATGTAGGACGTCAATTGTTCCTAAACGGAATATATGCCAACCCCATACTATATCCTGCAGTGTCGAGAAAACAAACCAGAATACGCATGAGCCTGATAGCTACCCATTCAATCGAAATGTTGGACAAAACACTCAACATACTGGAATATGCAATGAAACACTCACTCTCCCCCACGTTTATAACGAGATATTAATGGTTGAGCCCCTTTGTGTGTAGCAAGTAAACAATCAGCCTGGTCTCCTGTTATAAAACAGCCCGGTCTGCTTCCAATCAATTAAAAACGAGTACCTTTGTTGCCTGTTTCTCAGCATGAGGAATAAAAAAAACTAAACAGGCAACTAAAATGACTTTTTCAGACTTAGGCATTAACCCCGCTATTGTTCAGGCATTAGAGGGAAACAAGATATTCAAACCGACCGATATTCAACTAAAAACAATACCCCATATCCTTCAACACGACGAGGATTTGGTGGCTGTGGCACAAACCGGCACGGGTAAAACGGCTGCTTTCTGCTTACCCATACTTCAAAAAATAGATCCTAACGTTGGAAAAATTCAGGCTCTGGTACTGGTTCCTACTCGTGAACTGGGTCAACAGGTAGCCCGTGAATTCTTTCTTTTCTCCAAATACCTTTCGCGCATATTTGCCGAAGCCGTTTACGGTGGTGCACCCATCGAAGATCAGATTCAGAAACTGAAGCGTTCCACTCATGTGGTAGTTGCCACTCCCGGACGGTTAATCGATTTGCTCGAACGGGATGCCATCAGCCTGCAAGACCTGAAATACCTGGTGTTGGATGAAGCGGACGAAATGATCAATATGGGCTTCAAATCGGAAATTGATCAGATTTTGAAATACTGTAAAAAAGACATAAACAAAATGTTGTTTACGGCAACCATGCCCGCCGATGTAAAGCAACTGATCCGTGAATATCTGCATCCCGATTTCGTTGAAATACGTATCCATGCCGAAGAATTTATAAACCAAAAGATCGAACATCAATACCTGATTTATAAACAGGGGGAGAAACTTGATTATTTAAAAGCATTTTTATCGGAACATAAAGATCAACGGGGCATTCTGTTCTGTCGTACCAAAACGGCTGCCAAACGGTTGGCAAAACAACTGGCGGGTTTTGAAGTGACGGCTGATGCCTTACACGGAAATCTGAATCAGGAATCGCGCGATAAAGTGATGCGTGGATTTAAGAAAGGACGTATTAATTTGCTGGTGGCTACCGATATTGCCGCCCGTGGCATTGATGTAAAAGAACTGGATTACATTATCCATTATCATTTACCCGAAAAAACGGATCAATATACACACCGGAGCGGTAGAACGGCCCGTGCAGGAAAATCGGGAGTATCCGTTTGTTTTGTAAAATCGGAGAATCTGGAAGAAATCAAAGCGCTGGAATCGGAACTGAATATTCAATTCACATTACTATCCGTTGAACCGGTAACAGATGCAGGTTTAAATACTCCCATTACAATCTATATGAATATGGGATTTGCCCAAAGCTTTACTAAAAACAACATTCCCGAATTTCTGGTGGAAGAAGCCGGATTAAATGCTGCAGATATTAAAAATGTGGTGGTGGAAGACAGCCGGTCGTACTTTGATGTTCCGGCCAACTGCGAACAACAGATTTTTATTAATCTGAAAGGGTATAAGCTGTTTCACCGGAACCTGAAACTTAGTCTGGATGCTGAAAACTCTAAAAGAAATATTTATTGAGTAAAAATTTAGAAATACTGTTATCTTCATCAGAATAAAACGTCACTTCAAAATTCCTTTAGAATCACCTTATAGCTTTGCCAACCAGTATTTAAAACTAATATTGGCATTAAATACCTGACAACAAGAAAATATCTTGTTTGTCAGGCATTTCTTTTAGTAAGCTGTCACACCCGGGATGAAAAAACAGATAAAAAGAACTTTTCATTTTCTTTATAGCCGAATATGCGCTCCGGTTTGAACTTAATTTTAATTATTCCGTTTTGTTGTAATATAATAACCTGAGTTCGGGATATGCTATATAGAAACAATACTCTTTTTGATAGCTAAATTGCAGCAAAATTGATATATAATAAGGGAATAAGGGTAGGGGTGATCTATTTATGAATTTCTACTAAGGGTTAGTTAATAAATAAGGTTTATGAAGAAAGAAAACATGATTTTTGTTTTTTCACCCTTAGTAGCAACCAACAATAACACGATATTACCCTTATTCCCTTATTTAAATCATTAATAGTAAAAGTTATAAGTGTGACATACCTAAAACCAATGGCCCTGAAAAATTATTTATCATTTACGCTGGTCTTTTTACTGATAAATTGTTTCATTCCCGAAATAAGCGCTCAGATCAAAATAACGGGAACAGTTACCGACTCGCTTACCCACGAAGCATTACCCTTTATTTCCGTCTCGTTGAAAGGAACAACCCTTGGAAGTATGACTGACAATTCAGGTAAATTTATTTTAATGGCCCCTGCCAATTCAAAATTTATAAGTTTAAAATCCATCGGTTATAAAGATAAAACCATCTCACTTCCAAACGAAAAGCTGATCAAATTAAAGATACAACTTTCTTCAACATCCTATAATATCACAGAGATAGTCGTTAAACCAAAAAAACACAAATACAAGAAAAAAGGAAATCCTGCTGTCGATTTTGTAAAACGGGTCATTGCATCGAAAGAAAGATACAATCCGCTCAACAAGCCTTATTATCACTATGAACATGATGAGAAGATCAATATCGCCCTGAATAATTTCCGGAAAGAAAAAAATAAGACTTTGCTCAAAAAGTATAAATTTCTGACCAATTACATCGATACTTCTAAAATTTCCGGTAAGCCGATACTTCCGGTATCTACCCGGGAACTGCTGGAAGAATATTACTACCGGAAAACTCCCCGTTCGGAGAAAAGAGTCGTAATCGATAAAAAAAGTGCCGGTATCGACGAGATGCTTTCGGAAGATGGAGTGGATCAGGTTTTAAATGATGTGTTCAGGGATATTGATATTTACGATAATGATGTCACCCTGTTTCTTAAGCGCTTTGTCAGTCCGCTTTCAACCGGCGGACCCGATTTTTATAAATACTATCTGTTGGATACCGTTGAAATTGCCAGTGAAAAATGTGTTGATCTCGGCTTTGTTCCATTCTCATCCCAGTCGAGCGGATTTACCGGGCATTTATACATTACGCTCGATTCCACTAATTTTGTAAAAAAAGTACAGCTCAATTTTCCAAAAGACATCAATATCAACTTTATTCAAAACATGTCCATCGCACAGGAGTTTAACCGGGCACCTGATGGCACGCGTCTGTTAATGAGGGATGATGTTATGATTGAATTCTCCATTCTTTCAAAATCAAAAGGCTTTTATGCCGAACGAATCAGTAATTATACCCATCATTCGTTCGATTGTCCTCCCGATTCAAGTGTTTTTAATCAACCGGAAAATACTATTTTGCAAGTGAATGCAACCCGGAAAATAGATAGCAATCCGGAACAAAACCTGCCTGATTCTATTCCCGTCGACACGAAACCGGTGGAAGAAATGCTCGTTCAACTTCGGAAAGATCCGCTTTATTACGTGACCGAGAAAGTGACTTCCATTCTGCTAACCGATTATTTGAATACCGGTTCCAAAGACAATAAAATAATTTTGGGACCGGTCTATAATATCATGAGTGTAAACGATATAGAAGGGCTTAGATTCCGTGCCGGAGGATTTACTACCGCCCGTATCAACGATCATTTGTTTGCAAACGGTTATCTTGCGTACGGATTGAAGGATCAAAAATTCAAAGGATTGGCTCAACTGGAATATTCATTTACTAAAAAGAAAGAGCAAGCCAATGAGTTTCCGGTTAATTCAATCCGGGCAACTTACCATTACGATTTAAACCGCCCCGGTCAGCAATTTATGAATTCTTCAGCCGACAATTTTTTGTTTTCAATCAAGAGACAAATTGACAACAGAATTACTTATCAGCGAAAAATCGAATTAAGTTATAACCGGGAATTCTACTCGCAATTTTCAGGAGGTATAGATCTGAGGGTTCGTACCGAATTTGCCACGCCCTACATGCCATTCGTGGATAATACCACCGGACAAAATATTGCTTCTTACTCAATGGGTGAAGCTCAAGTACGGCTGCGTTATGCACCGGGAGAAAAGTATTATCAGACGCTTACCAAGCGTCGTTCCTTCTCGCGCGATGCTCCTGTTTTCAGCTTTTCCCATACTTTTGCCAGAAAAGGATACCTTGGTTCAGATTACGATTACAACCGTACCGAGATTGGCTTTCAGAAACGATTCTGGTTCTCGGCTTACGGAAATACGGATTTCATCCTGAGAGCCGGAAAAGTGTGGAACAAAGTTCCGTTCCCGCTCCTGATACTTCCGAATGCAAACCTTTCGTACTTTATTCAGCGCGAATCCTATCCGATGATGAATGCCATGGAATTTATCAACGATCAATATGTTTCGTGGGATCTGAATTATAATATGAATGGGCTGCTGTTTAATCAGATTCCATTGCTGAAATATCTCAAGTTAAGAGAGATATTAACTTTCCGTGGGCTGTATGGAAGTCTAAGTAATCAAAACAATCCGGCATTCAGCAAAGGTCTGTATGAATTTCCTGCCGGATCGTACAAAATGGGAACTATTCCCTACATGGAAGCCGGAATCGGGGTGAATAACATTTTCAACTTTCTTCGGGTTGATTATATCTGGAGACTGAATTACCTCAACCATCCCAACATTGATAAAAGTGGTATCCGGATCAGCATGGATTTCACGTTTTGATTATCCAAATATCATTGTAAATCAAATCCTCAATTTAAATTAGTTGCGAACAATCATTTTGCAAAAATTCTATTTCAACTTCAAATTTCCTTTAGATTCAGTATGTAGTTTTGCCGAATAATCAATTAAAAACTATCAAAAATGAAAAACTTAATTTTAGTAATTGCCGCTTCAGCTTTCATTAGCCTGAGCGTAAGTGCACAAACAAGTAAAAATGTTCCTGCACCTGTAAAAACAGCCTTTTCGCAGAAATTTACGAAAGCTACCGATGTGAAATGGGGCAAAGAAGGGAAAACTGAATGGGAAGCAGAATTTAAATTGGATGGGAAATTGTATTCTGCCAACTTTGATACGAAAGGTAGCTGGCTCGAAACTGAATATGCTATTACTGCAACCGAAATTCCTGCCGTTGTGAAAACAACTATCGACAAAGATTACGCAGGTTACAAAATGAAAGAATCTGAAATTTCGGAAACAGCAAAAGGGAAAGTGTATGAATTTGAATTTATTAAAGGAAAGAATAAAGTGGAAGTTGCCTTTGATATGAATGGAAAAAAAATAAGAAAATAACAGGACAAAATATTTTCTAAAACGCAAGATCGTTATTGTAAAATTATATTTCTGAATAAATGCCTGATTACAAGAGAAAATCTTAAATCAGGCATTTTGACTTTTATTTCACAGTAAATTTCAAAATGCACTTTCACAAGGAAGAAAAGGAATAACTAAAAAATTTAAAATTATCCCTTATCTTTGTGTTTACGAATGATTATTTATAGTTTATCAAAATTACTTTAGATTTCCTTTAGAATTTAATCCTTACTTTGCAATAAAAGACGAATTGCAGTTGAATACGATGGGTTATATCCTTTAAAACAACAATTAATCTTGTATGAAAATTTTGATTATTGAAGACGAAATAGAATTGTTGATTGTAATAAGCAATTTTCTGACTAAAGAGAATTATATCTGCGAGTTAGCAGATAACTTTCAAAAAGCTGAGAATAAATTATCAATTTACGAATACGATATTATTCTATTGGATATTACCTTGCCTGACGGGAATGGATTAGAATTGCTTAAACTGATCGGAAAATTAAACAGCAAAGCCGGAGTAATTATTATTTCGGCCAAAAATTCGACCGATGACAAAATTCATGGACTTGATCTGGGTGCCGACGATTACATGACCAAGCCTTTTCAGTTATCCGAACTAAATTCAAGAATCAAAGCATTAATCAGGCGACGTCAGTTTGATGGAAACAATTTACTGACATTTAATGAAATATCAATAAATACAGACAGTAAATCAATCCTTGTAAATGATAAAGAATTGACATTTACCAAAAAAGAATATGATCTGCTTTTGTTCTTTTTTATCAATCAAAACCGGGTTATAACAAAAGAAGCTTTGGCTGAACATCTTTGGGACGACAATATTGATTTAGCCGATAATTACGATTTTATCTATACGCACTTGAACAACATTCGTCGAAAAATTAAAACAGCCGGAGGTAACGACTATATCAAAACCATTTACGGCATGGGCTATAAGTTTACCGAATTATGAAGTTTCTGACGAAAATAAACCGGAATTATTTAATACTGCTAACAGTTACGCTGATAGTGGTTACAGGTTCGGCGTTTTTAATTTTAAATAAAATTTTATTACACAATACCAGGAGGAATCTGATTGAACAAGCTACACTAATAAAAAAACAAATTGCTGAAAGATCGGAACTACCCAATATCTATCCCATTATTGAAGTCAAAAAAGATACTCAGAATTCAGTAACGAAGCCGATTTTTAAAAAAATCGTCATCAAAAACGCAAGGGAAGATGAATTTGAAGAGTTTCTGGAATATTCAAGTCGAATTGAAGTAAAAAATAATTTTTATTCCATAAAGTTACGTGAGTCAACCTTCGAAAGTGAGGATTTAGTTACTATTTTAACCGGGACGTTGAGTATTTTATTGCTGTCTGTTTTAATAATTGCCTTTTTTGTGTCTAAAAAAATCAATAAAACAGTTTGGAAGGATTTTGAAAAGAACCTGCAAGAAATTGAACAATTCAGTTTCACGGCCAATAAACCACTTCAACTTTTAAAATCGGATATTGAAGAATTCGACCGGTTAAATAAAGTCGTGAACAACCTCACAGAAAAGCTGGAAACAGATTATTTATCGCTGAAAGAATTTTCGGAAAACGCATCACACGAAATTCAAACTCCGCTTTCCATTGTTTTACTCAACCTCGAAGAAGTTCTTCAACAAGACTTAAATGAAGAAACATTTAAAAAAGTACTTATCTCGATGAATGCGCTGAAACGGCTTTCGACCCTGAACCAAAGTCTGATTCTGCTGACCAAAATTGAAAATAAGCAATTTATTGCTGACAAAACAATCATCTTCAACGAAATAGTCACCCGTAAAACAGAAGAATTTTCTTCCCTTTTTGAGACCAAAAATATCCGGATTGAATTAGAACTGTTGAATGATTTTGCTGTAAAAATAAACGAACAACTGGCTGAAATTCTCATAAATAATTTGTTTTCAAATGCTATAAAGCACAATCTAACCGATGGTGAAATTCATGTGCTTATTTCGGAAGACGAATTCAAAATTTGTAGCAGCGGGGAACAAAATTCGCTCACGGATGACAATATTTTTGAACGGTTTACCAAGGGAAATTCCAACTCGTTTGGATTGGGATTAGCCATTGTCAAAAATATCTGCGAAACAAATCAACTTGATATTCATTACAGCAAAAACAGACTTCATTGTTTTAATATTACCCGCAAAAATGAAATGAAAAAATGAAAAAAAGATGTATACTTCCAATCATGTTAATCCTTATTTCGGGAATAATTCAGGCACAACAACGTGATTTGAACTATTTTCTGGATCAGGCCAGGATGAATAGTCCGCTTATTCAGAAAAATAAAAATGATAACAAGATTCTTCAACTCGATTTACAACAAACGGAACGCATTCTTAAAAGTCCTGTCATTAGTTTGGAATCAGGCCTTCTCTTTGCTCCTATCATTTCTCACGACACGCATCCAGGCACGTTTAATTTAGCCACATCCAATTC
>DIZI01000012.1:339-3512 GCA_002427885.1 Paludibacter sp. UBA6032 | reverse complement strand
GCCCGAATTGACGATTCACAAAAGGAACTGATTGCCGCCTATTTGGAAACAAATTGTAAAAAATAAGAGATGGCTGATTCTTAACAAAATTAGGTGTAGCAGTCTGTAGATCAAAAATCAACAAACTGCCACACGTAATCACTAATAAATCCTTTGAAAAATTAAAATGGCATATATGTGTTCTGTATATTTTTGTATATTTACATGCGAAAAGAAAAAAACAGACCTTAAAGCAACTAACCTATACGAAAAATCGATTGGGCCGGATTATATAATTATGAACGATCACGGAAAAACTAACAAAGATCTTTTAAAAGAATTACAGGAACTACGGCAAGAGCATAATTCCCTACGGGATTTGTACGAAAACAAACTGATTGAAAAGCAATACGGAGAAAGCGAAAAAAAATTCAACCTTATGTTTGAAAATGCCCCTTTAAGTTACCAATCATTAGACGGTAATACCCGTTTAATCGATGTTAATCCGACATGGCTTAAAACGATGGAATACGATAGAGAAGAGGTTATCGGTCATTATTTTAGTGAATTCATGACCCCCGAATCGGCAGAATTGATAAAAACCCGGTTCCCTAAATTTTTAGCCGATGGTGAGATTCATGATTATCAGTTTGATATGGTTCGAAAAGATGGTACTGTTTTCACCGTTTCGTATGAAGGAAAGATTGGATACGATGAACTCGGACAGTTTAAACAAACTCATTGCATTTTTGAGGATATTAGTAAACGTAAACGGACCGAAAACGCTTTGCGCGAAAGCGAAAAAAAATACCGTTTTATGTTTGATGACAATCCTCAACCCAATTGGATTTATGATATTGAAACCCTTGCGTTTCTGGAAGTAAACGAGGCTGCTATCATTCATTATGGATATTCAAAGCAAGAATTCCTGTCAATGACATTAAAAGATATTCGTCCGGTTGAAGATATCCCCTCGCTTTTAGAAGATGTACATCGTACCCGCAAACCATTTAATAATTCCGGTGAATGGAGACACATTAAGAAAAATGGAGAATTGATATTTGTAGAAATAATATCACATTCGGTCATCTTTAATGGCAGGGATGCCCGCCACGTACTACTGCACGACATCACCGACCGAAAGCTGGCTGAAGAAGCGCTTAAAAAAGCTGCCAATGAATTAGAAAGTCTCCACAATCATATCGATGCAGCTGTTTTTTCTGTCGATGTGGTTCATAACAAGATGCTTTATGCTTCAGTTGCCCACCAAACTGTATTCGGATACTCGCCGGATGAGTTTTTCAAAAATCCACAACTGTGGTATGAGTTGATAATTGATGAAGATAAACCCATTGTCGATGCAGGTTATCCTGTGTTATTCTCCGGGAAAAACCTTCGTCATGAGGTCAGAATAGCTCATCCCGATGGGAAAATTCATTGGATTGAAGCCAAAATGAACCCAACCCTGGACGAAAACTGGAAATTAATACGGGTTGATGGGATTGCAACCAATATTACCGACCGCAAGCAGATTGAAATTGAACTTCTTGAATCGGAGAAAAATTTCCGTCGCTCAATATCAGAATCTCCTGTAGGCATACGAATTGTTTCGGTCGATGGAGATACAGTATATGCTAATAGAGCTTTCCTTGATATTTACGAATTCAATAGTCTGGAAGAATTTACAAGTTCGCCGGCAATCAATCGATACATTACTGAAAGTTATGTACAACATCAGGAAAGAAAGAAAAAAAGAAAAAATGGAGAAGAGGAATCGGATTACGAAATAAGTATCATCTGCAAAAATAAGGAAATCAGGCATATTAAAGTTTCACGTAAGGAAGTTCTGTGGAATGGTGTTCAGCATTTCCAGGTAATAAACCTGAATATCACAAAACAACGGAATGCAGAAGAACAATTGAGAAAACTTTCCAGAGCCGTAGAGCAAAGCCCCGATGCCATATGTATTACCGACCCTGATGGAATAATCGAATATGTTAATCCCAGAACAATTGAATTGACTGGTTTTACCATCGATGAACTGATAAATGTAAATACAAGAATTTTCAGCTCGCACGAAAAACCAAAGGAAGAATATGCACAACTCTGGCAAACCATAAAATTGGGTAATGTTTGGAACGGAGAATTACATAACAAGAAAAAAAATGGCGAGCTCTACTGGGAATCCACCACTATTTCACCTATTTTTGACAACCAGGGAAGAATTACACATTTTCTGGCAATAAAAGAAGATATCACCGAGCGAAAACGGGCGGAAACTGCATTGAATAAATCAGAAGAACAATTACGAAAATTTGCTTCGCATCTTCAGAATATTAGGGAAGAAGAAAAAGTGGCATTAGCCCGCGAAATACATGATGATCTTGGTCAAATATTAGTAGCTCTAAAAATTGATATGGGCTTGTTGAAACAAAAAGTAGCAAAAAACGACTCCTTTGTAGGTTCGGAAGAAATGTTGTACAAATTCGACAGTCTTGTTTCCCTGATTGATAAAACCATTAAAACTGCCCGGAGGATTATGAATGGTCTCAGACCCGAGCTGCTTGAAATACATGGTTTTGTGGGAGCTACAAAAGAGTATCTTCGTGAATTTGAGGAAAGACATCATATAAGTTGTGAGTTTACATGTACCCTCTCCGAGATTGAAACCAGTCAGCAACAAACATTGGCTTTTTTCCGAATACTTCAGGAAGCAATGACGAATATTGCCAAACATGCCAAAGCCTCGTTAGTGAAGATTCAACTTAGTAAAGAAGCTGACTTATTGATTCTGCTAATTATTGATAACGGGGTAGGCTTTGACAAGAATAACAGTGGCAGACAAGATTCATACGGAATGATAGGGATGAAAGAACGGGTCATTTTGTTGGAAGGCACATTGGATATTACAAGTGAAGTGGGTCAGGGGACATCTGTTCGGGTTGAAATGCCGTATATTAAACAGCAATAATATTCAAAAACACTCGCTAGAGGTTGTCATATGTAAAACTAAACCCGGCACAGGAGTTCGGGCTGGAAGATTTTTTTCTTTTGATATTAATGCTTTCGGACTTAAAAAAAACGAATCCATATCTTGCATCATTATAATTGAACATGAAGATTTTAATTTCAATTGGTATTTTTATATTGGCCGGTCTCTGCGAGATAGGGGGTGGATACCTTGTTTGGCTATG
>DIZI01000012.1:0-137 GCA_002427885.1 Paludibacter sp. UBA6032 | reverse complement strand
TCCAAGAACCTGAAACCTCCGGCTGCAACATAATACTCTTTTCCGAATTCATCCGTGCTTCCCTATTTTACAGGCATTTTCGTTCTAAAGTTGTATCTTTGCCCTTTTAAAATCTATCATTCCACTCTTGTATACAG
>DIZI01000035.1 GCA_002427885.1 Paludibacter sp. UBA6032 | reverse complement strand
TGGATACCTCTTGATGCTTATCTCTGTTTTCAGAATCTCAAAGATCGACTGTCGTTTGTATTGAATAACTTTGGCACAAAATACGACATTATATTTTGACCATTACTTATTTACTGTTCTGCGCTGTTAAACAGAGTTATTTTGTACCCTTTCTGTTTTTTTTAGTTCCGAAAGTTCCACCATTAGCACATCATGTGAAGGTAGAACTGTCTTCAGCTCTTTTTGTGTTGTTCCCAATGATTTTTTTGACCAAAGATCTACAATGGTATAAGGTGTACTACTTCCATCCAATTGTGAATTACTCACATCATCTTTTACAATATTGGCTTTCCAGTTATAAGAAAATACTTTTGGTTGAGAACTACGGTTAAAGAAACAGACAGCCCAATCACCCCCTTTAAGAGGTTTCACCCAGGTTTCCACACTGTCTTTTACTTCATATCTGAGAGCCTGAATGCCCAGTGAATCCTGATCAACAGCAATGACATCACGGTTACTAAGAATATCAACAGTTTCTTTATTCATTTTACGAAGATCGTTACCGGCAATTAGAGGAGCAGCTAACATACTCCAGAGTGAGAAATGCGCCCTGTCTTCGTTTATAGGAAGACCATTTCCAACTTCCAGCATATCGGGATCGTTCCAGTGTCCCGGTCCTGCATAGGTACGAAGATCAGCTTCCTGATCCAGAATATCCACTACACCATTCGGATGCCATTCTCCTTTTACTTTGAGCTTGTTATATTTCCAAAGGCAGGTAATATCGTCGGTTGTACGCCACAAATACCCTACAGGTTCTGCCCATTCCCATGGTTTGTTTTTTCCCCATTCACACATACTGAAAACGATGGGACGTTTAGTAGCCCTAAGTGCTTTACTCATAGTTGTGTATGCTTCTTTCGCATTGATGCCATCGGTATTGCACCAGTCATATTTCAGGTAATCAACTCCACATGAGGCGTAATAAAGAGCGTCCTGATATTCGTGCCCACGAGTTCCGGGTAATCCGGCACACGTTTCAGTACCGGCACAATTGTACATGCCAAATTTCAATCCTTTAGAGTGGACATAATCACCAATGGCTTTCATTCCATGTGGAAATTTCAAAGGATCAGCCTGCAGGTTACTGTTTGCATCACGTATTGAATCAAGCCAGCAATCATCAATAACAAAATAAGTGTATCCGGCATCTTTCATACCTGACGAAACCATGGCATCCACCATTTCTTTAATCATTGCTTCGTTTATATTCTTTGAGAAAGTGTTCCAGCTATTCCAACCCATGGGTGGTGTAAGTGCCAGTGTACGGTCTTTTTGTGCAAAAGTTACACCGACACCGGCTATCATGAATGCAATAATGATAAATGTTTTCTTTGTCATAATTATTTTTGTAAAGTATTAATTTCTATGATTTTTATAATCTCCAATTTCATAAAATATGAAAATATCTTTTTCCTCCGTAGTTAAGTTTCAACCCTGTTGACACAACTTATCCAGGAATATACTTTTTGACCACCAATTAAAATAAGTATTGGTTACGTTAATTTATATTCTAAACTAACAAATTCGAACAATAGGAATATCAAACAAATACGCCAGTTTATCCAGCTTATCAGCAATATGACCTACACCTATAGCACAATGGTGTGCCGGGCCTTGTTTTGACCAACGATTTATAAACTCTTTTGCTCCTATTGAAAATCTGTACCGGCTGTTGGTATTCCCTATTTGGAGGGTTGGACCGGAAACCGATTCTCCTTCGGCAACCAATAAAAATATTCCTTCATTATTCTCAACCACCGAAAGCAATGTTACCGGACCGTACTTAACCAACATCTGAATGGATAATCCTTTTCCGGGTTTTCCATGATAGATGGGGAGAGGAACAAGTCTGACGGGCCCTTCGGCAATGGCAAAGTGAGCCGGTCCATCGTGTCCCAACATGACAACATCATCGTTGAAGTCCATGAGGTAAAATTCAGAAAATGAACCTCCTGCGCCAAATTCAGACATGATCTTCATGGCCTGGGCATTTTTAATCTCATATTCGCCGGCCACAGGAATGTTTTTTCCTGTCAGGAGGGTATTCCCGGCTATTACTGAGGTCGCAATATTCTCATACTCATTTCCTGGCTGACCTTCATAATAATAAGCCATTGAACCTAGCCTGTGTGCTTCTACCAGTTTGTCAAGGGCAACTGAAGTCTGTGCCGCACGCAACACTTCTTTCTCTTCGCATTCGGGAGCAACATCAAATACACATTGAAATTCAGTGACTTTTGCTTCAATTTCAGCAGATGTAGCTTCATCTCTGTATTTTTTTAACTCGCACATTTCCAATAGCTCAATGTGAGTTCCAAAAACAGATGATTGTTTTGTGAGGTCGGTATAAACATCAAGCATCCCGCAATAGTAATGGCCTAAAATACCAAGTCGGTTTTTACGCATAACATTTGCTACGTGGGCAGCCTGAGCCCAGGCTTCAATTTCACGCCACGCTTCATCATCCTGCATATAACCGCTAACAAAATCGTA
The DNA here is from genome assembly GCA_002427885.1 of Paludibacter sp. UBA6032. Taxonomy (GTDB): domain Bacteria; phylum Bacteroidota; class Bacteroidia; order Bacteroidales; family Paludibacteraceae; genus Paludibacter. The sequence goes on along the minus strand of DIZI01000035.1, from coordinate 17,980 downwards.
GCGGATACCTGAACGATTGAACACTGAAGCTATTTCGGGGACCGAACATGCCTGACAATGCTCAAGCCAAACACCTGTCATTTTCCCTCGATCGCCAAGTTGGTTGAAACTTTTATAATCAATACTTGCAACGGGCTGTAAATTTAAGATAATTACAGGGACTTTTACCTTTGCTGCTATTGGTAACACTGTGGAGGAAAGGGCATAAGTAGAAACATACAGAAATACAATTTCTATATCGTTACTTTTCAAAAAATCTCCTGCCAGTTGTGCTTTTTCAGGATTGTCAACCATTCCTGCATCAATCACTTCTACACCAAAACCCCCTATTCTGTTTTTTATCTGTTCCTGATAATGCATTAAATTATCAAGCAATCCTCCGAACTGTGCCCAGTATGTATCCAGACCAATACCAAATAATCCTACTTTTGTCATTTTTTAAAAACTTTATAAATTGTAAATTATTTATTCTTCTTTCATAATTCGTACCGGACCTAATAGACCGGAACTAATCAATGGAGATGTTTTGTTAAAGTAATTCCATGTAGTAAAACAATATCTTCCTTTCGATGGACGAGGCTCGTTTTTTAAAAACCAATCTGGAAATTCCTGCAAAAATTGAAACCCTTTGTGCCCCGGTAACCATTTACAATCAGCAGGTTCTTGTTCATCGCCTATCAATCGATTCGCCCATACATTAGTAACTTTAATAGTAAGGACATTGCCTGTTGTTTTAAGAAGTCCGGCTGGAATTTTCACATTCCATGGAGCTGTCCAAACAACTCCAAGATCTTTGTTATTAAGTATTATTCTCGCTATAAATTTTACGATTCCTAAGTCCAAGTATAACACAGGACGATTATCTGCAATTTGAGATGAAGGAACATCAAAGGAAGTATGGTAAACAGCAGTTCCACTAAAATATTTAATTCCAGGTTCAGACCGTTTTGTCCAGTCATCAAGTGTGGTAAAAGTAACCGGCTTTACCGGACCTCCCCACACAGGATCGAATTGAACCTGCCATGAATTTCTCACTGATGCTATTTCGTGGAGTGAAGGGAAATTATTCTTAAGTACAGTTTCTCTTTTACCTACCTTATGTCTAAACACAATAAAAAAACTTTGAGCCTCTGCAAAGTTAAGTGGAATAGCTGTTTTGCCATTTACTTCTTCAAATTGCAACAGATTTCTCATTGAACCGGTCACAGGATTCCATAGCTCAGGTTGCATTCCAGATATATTAAAAACACAGGTTGCAGAACCAGCTTTGCGGCTTGTATTTGCAACAAAATAGACATTCGTGTTTTCGTTACAACGGTGAATATAATTCAATATTATTTCTCCTATTACATTGGTTGCTGTAAAATCTTCTTTAATAGAATTTGTAATTTTTCCCCACTGCAATAAAGCTTGGCAGCGTGTCCAATATTTCACCATAGCTTGCCCAGGTTTCCACCAGGTTTGTGTACGATCAAAATGAGTTCCCCATTGACCCATGGTTGCTCCTGGTTTGTATCGGTCATCCCATGGTTGCTCCACAAACCTGTGTAATACAAAACGATTTACACCTGCACAAAACGCAGCATCACCTATGGGTTTCAACCATGCCGGAGTTTCATCCCACTTACTATCATATGGATCACCTGTAAAAGCTTCTGCTTCAATAATGTTCTTTCCAGCTTTTCGCAATGCAGCGACAGTGGGGTCGAGTTCAACAGGTGAATAATTGCCGTCATGTGTCCAAAATTCGGTCATAACTTTGTCTACCAATGGCATTATCTCATCTTGCCGCCATGGACCACCATAGGGTTCACATAAGAAAGTAAGATGAGCAGCAGTCAATTTTTTTGATATGGTAGCATAATATACATCACGGTACAAGTCCTTCACAGTGGCATCAAAGTCTTGAGCAAATTTTATAGAATCCTGTACACTTCCAATTTTTCGACCGGCAAATGTTGCCAAATAAGGAGTCATATCATATCCTCTTCTATCTAAAAATTCTTTTTGCATTTTTGGTGTCCAGGTGGGGTAGCCTGCTTCATAACTATCAAAATGAACATGAGTAAAACCAGTTCCAATTAAATCACCAACATGTTTCTGAATTTCACTAATTACATGGTCAAGATGAAAATCCACAGCTTCTTGACTCATTTTATCGCACTCCAATCCTGTCGCTGCCCATTGAGCTGGTTGAATGATTGTCCCCATGGTTGTATGACCAAACCTATAAATAATCCATTCACCTTCTGGTGCATCCCATTCTAATTGTCCATTGGGTTGCATCTTATTGGTCAAATTGATGACACTGCTTATTTCAACATTCCCTTTTGCAGGTAGTGCTAATACAGCAATGTCTTTATAATATGTTTTTCTGCCTTCAATTACGGGTTTTTCCACCACCCCTGTTATTGGATTATAAACAGGGTATGGACCATCTGAATGAGGATCAACTTGAGCTCTATCTAGAATGATATTGATATGTTTATTGCCTGAAACTTTTTTTTGCGACCAACAAACTTCTTGCATTGAGAGTTCGGGTGTAATCCAGACTCCGCCGCTTGACTCATAACCAGCCCCATTGAACATGCCAAAATCCATTCCCAAACGCTTTGATTCTTCGGCAGCATAACGCACCAGTTTCCACCAAGGTTCTGTCCATGCAATTATCTCTGGAGTTGGACTTTTGTCAATCTCACCGGCCCAGGGAGTTGTTACATCGGCAAGACTAAACATGGTAGTTCTATTAAATCCGGCTTCCTTTAAGGCTTCCAAATCCTTGGTAATACCTTTTTTGCTCACATTTGAACCCATCCACATCCAAAGCACTCCGGGTTTAGCAGATTCAGGAGGATTTACAAAAACCTCAGCCGGATCGTCTTTCAAAGTTGAATGAAATACTGTTTTTTTTTGAGCTTTTGTTATTAAAACAATAGCTATAAATAATCCAACTAGTATAAATTTTAATTGCTTTTTCATTGTTAGTTCTATTTTTAGTCGTCGTTAATTCATTATATAATTTTTCATATGTATTATAAAGCATAGATTTCATAAAGATTTCCCTTTTGGGTATCAAATGTAATTGTATAATGACCTTGTTCTAAAACTGATTTTAAAGATACGCCTTTTAGTTGGAATGGAACTCTTGCCCTAACCTTGCAGGCTCCACCATTGATTGATTTTATTTCGGCTGACAGCAGTTTGCCTTTACTCCAGTCAATATTCACTTCAAAACCTCCTCTTGCTCTCAAACCTTTCACACTTCCTTCTTTCCAGACATCAGGGATGGCAGGCAGCAAGTCAACAGAACCTAAATGACTTTGAAGTAGCATTTCTGCCATGCCAGCTGTAGCCCCGAAATTACCATCAATTTGAAATGGTGGGTGAGCATCAAAGAAATTCGGATAAGTTCCTCCTCCCCCAGCATAGTCAATATCACTTTCATCTGTCAGATGTAACAAATCTCTTAACAAACGATAGGCATGATTTCCATCCTGCAATCTTGTCCAAAAATTAATTTTCCAGGCTTTACTCCATCCAGTTCCTTCATCGCCTCTTATTTCAAGCGTTTTTTTAGCTGCTTCAAAATATTGTGGCGTCGATTCTGTAATCTGCATACCCGGGTAGAGTCCAAATAAATGAGACGTATGCCGGTGATGAGGATCGGTTTCTATAAATTCTTTATACCATTCGAGCAACTGACCTTTACTGCCTATCTGAAGCGGGAAAAGTTTACTGCGTTTAACTATAAGCGTATCCCGGTAAGCTTCATCAATACCCAACACCTTTGAGGCTTCAATCATATTAGTGAATAAATCCCGGATAATCGACATATCCATGGTTGAAGCAACTGATACTGAAAACTCAGGGCCGTCTTTGACAAGTCGGAATTTATTTTCAGGTGAAGTGGAAGGTGCAGTAACTAAATAACCGTTTTTATCTTTCACCAACCAATCAAGGGTAAAATCGGTTGCTCCTTTCATAAGCGGATAAGCTTCTTCCGCAAGAAACTTTTTATCGCCTGTGAACTGGTAATGTTGCCACAAATCCTGACAAAGCCAGTTGCCTCCCATCTGCCAGTTAGCCCAGTTGGGGTCACCCCCTCCACAATTACCGACAGGAGTGCTTAATCCCCAGATATCTGAATTATGGTGTTCCACCCAGCCTTTTGCTCCGTAAAATTCTTTGGCAGTGGTTGCACCTGTTTTAGCAATATCTTGTATCCATCGAAGCAATGGCAGATGCATTTCCGAAAGATTGGTTATTTCAGCCGGCCAGTAGTTCATTTCCGTGTTAATGTTGGTGGTAAAATTACTACTCCAGGGTGCACGGAGTTCATTGTTCCAAATACCCTGCAAATTAGCCGGTAAACCGCCCGGACGAGAAGAAGAAATCAACAAGTATCTTCCATATTGGAAGAAAAGTATTTCAACAGCCGGATCATAACTTCCTTTACCAAATGCACGTAATCTTTCATTGGATGGAAGATTTTTATTGATATTCTGACCCGTTGTGTCTTTTATCAAAAGAGAAACCCGATTGAAATATTTCTGGTAATCAGTAATATGTTCATTCAACAAAGTGGTGTATCCTTTCCTGAAAGCATTGTCAACATAGTTTTTTGTCAAGGCATTTTCATCTTTACCGTCTTTATCAGGACATTTGTCAAAGCCGTTGAAACTGGTTGCAGCCGATACAAATAGAATTACTTCGGTAGCATTTTTAACGTGAATACCAATTGTGTCGGTCGATATGATGCCACCTTTATTGAGAGCCTTGATGCGATACTGGTAACGCATGCCATTGCAACCGGCTGTATCACCATATATAACAGGGTTCACCCCTTCTGGATTATAATAACTCGGATCAACATGGCTCGGGGCTTTACCGCTCAATACCAGTTCGTTTGTACTATTAAATGATAATTTGTAGTGTAATAACGACTTGGCTGAAACCGACAAAGTAAGTGCACCCGGTTTATCAGAAGTGATGCGCACCAACATACAGTTAGACGGCGCATTGATAAATAGTTGTCGTTGATAGGTTACTCCGTTAACAGTAAAACGGGTGGTTGTAATAGCTTCCCTGAGATTCAAATCACGGTAATAAGCAGTTGGTTTCGCTCCGTTAAAATTCTGACGGATAATCACATCGCCCATTGGCAAATAGGATTCAGAGTAATAACCCTGCATCTTTTTGGCAAGTTCATCAGCTTTCGCATAATCCTGATCTTCCAGTAATGCTTTCCTGATTTGAGGAAGGAAGGTAATTGCCTGCGGGTTCACATTGGTTTTTTCAGGACCACCGCTCCAAAGGCTTCCTTCGTTGAGTTGAATCAAATCTTCCTCTACTCCTCCAAAAATCATCGCTCCAATTTTACCATTCCCCACGGGCAAAGCTTCCACCCATTTCGTAGCTGGTTTATTATACCAAAGTTTAAGATCCTGAGCCATCAATTGATAGTCTGTTAGAAATATCAAAAGACTAATTATCAGTGTTTTTGTTTTCATTTTCAAATATTAATATAAGATTGAACAGATTTTATTTTCTTCATTTTATCGGTTATTTAATTGTAAAATCATATTTTCCCGAACCAACCCGATAAACTAAGTATTTTTTCTCCTTTTGAACAAGTTGAATTTCTTTCGCATGATTAACCGGAATATTGTTTTCTAAAACCGATGACTTTCCAACTATCGGAATATATATCAAAGCCGAAGTATTGCATGGTATGGTAACTTTCAGATTGAAAGTGGCTTTTCCCAGTCTCCAGTTGGTTTCAACCAGACCATATGGTGTTTCAAAATTTGAAGAGGCACTCGTTATGTCACCCACAACAGTTGGTTTAATAACTATATTTTTGAAGGCTCCCGAATTATCTTCCTGCTGAATACCTCCAAGTGAAGCGTAGAACCATTCCATCAGGTGACCAAGCATTAAATGATTATTCGAAGAAATTTCATTTGCCATCCACGATTCGGTAAGTGAAGTTGCACCTTTCTTCAACTGGTAGCCATAACCGGGGACATCATTGCGGGCATTCATATCGAAAAGCAATTGCGACTGACCGTTCTTCGCTAACGTTTCCACTAGGTAATGAAACCCGATATCGCCTGCTGTGAGTGCTTTTTTGTCAGCAATAATCGAATCGACAAGGTTCTTAAGAACCTTATCTTTTATCTTTTCATCAACCAATCCGAAACTTAGCGGCATCGACATTGCTGTTTGGCTTCCGGTTGAATATACGTTCGTTTGGCTATTTAGAAATTTGGTATTGAATGCCGTTTTTACTTTTTCTGACCAATCGAAAAAGCGTGTTGCATCCTGATCCTTATGAAGGATTTGAGCCATTTGAGCCAATAATTTCAGGTCGTAATAATAGATAGCAGTTGCTGTTAGTGCACGGGGGGTTAGCTGTGTCGGACCAAGATCTTTCGGTCCCAAATCATACCAATCGCCCAATCCATACGAAAGAATGTAGCTATTCGATTTGGTCTCCAAATACTCAACATATTTGACCATCATTGGCCAAGCCTGCTCCATGGCAGACTTGTCACCATACCATTGATAGATTAACCAAGGCAAAATAACCGATGCACTCCCCCATTCGGGCGAATCCCGAAAACCTCCAGAGAATTCAACCAATTCAGGAGTAATATCCGGCACCAAACCATTAGGAAGCTGGGAATCGATCATATCTTTCACCAGTTTCTTATACAAATGGTTGATATCGAAATTGTAATTGATCGATTTTCCCATCAGGAAAGTTTGCTCCATCCAGCCTAATTTTTCTCGGTGGGGGCAATCTGTTACCACGCTTTGGAGATTGCTTTTAATTGCCCAGTTGATTAAAGTGTAAATTCGGTTAAAAAGTTCGTTCGAACAACTGAAGGTACCATTCTGAGGGCTGGAATTTCGGGTATGAAGCAGGTTCATCGAAACAACTTCAGGCAAATCATTACTGTCCTTCGTGCTTTCAGGAACAGCTCCTTCGACAATTACATAGCGAAACCCGTAATAAGTGAATTTGGGTTGCCATGTTTCAATGCCATCGCCTTTTAGTGTGTAGCTAAAATAATAAGGACCGCCGCTGGCTTTCTGATTGATCTCTTTTTGCGGAGTGAGCAATTCTCCGGGAATAAGCTTTACTACCTGACCTTTTTTGCCTTTAACTTTTAACTCAATTATTCCTGAAGCATTCTGTTCAAAATCGTATAAGTATTTTCCGGTCTCTGTTTTTTGAATTTTTTTCGTTCCGATTGATTCCATAATTGCCACCGGATAATCTGGTTCGGCGTTTAGCTTGCCTTTTGGAATCGTTGGAAAAATAACCGGTTTCCATTTCATATCGTCGAAACCAGGTTTATCCCAATTCGTTTGTTCGAGGCGTGCATCATAATCTTCGCCGCCATAAATGCTCGTAAATGTAATTGCCGACGGTGATGTTTTCCAATCTGAACCCGACACCACATTCTCTTCCGATCCGTCGGAATAGGTGATTTTCAGGCGGCATATCAGTTTTGGCATTCCGTAAACCGATATCAATTTTCGGTATCGCTCGCGGTTGATGTTGTAAAAACCATTTCCCACAATAGCTCCGATAACGTTTTTGCCGGCTTCCAGATTTTTAGTTACGTCATAAGTATTGTAAAGTACTGTTTTATCGTAGCTTGTCCAACCGGGAGTTAAGAACCCATTTCCGATCTTTTTCCCGTTTATGCTGGCTTCGTATTGCCCAAGTCCACTAATGAAAAGGCTGGCATTAGCTATTTTCTTTTTCAGTTCAAACTCTTTTCTGAAAAGGGGGACAACGGGCCTTTTCAAAGCTTTTGCACCGAGTTCTTCATCAACTTCTGCAGAGCCTGGAACGACCCGCATCGAATCTGGCATATCTTCGTAACCGATCCACCGGGCATTCTTCCAATCGCCTAGTGTGAGCAAACCCATTTGCCAGCTTGCCGTTTCGCTCCATTCAGAAGCCTTGCCGTTTGTGTCCCAAACCATCACTTTCCAGAAGTATTGTTTTGAAGCTTGCAACGTACTTCCTACATATGAAACAAGAATTGAATTGTCTGAGTCAATTTTCCCACTATCCCAGATGAAACTCTGGTTCAGGTTAAGCTTTTTGGCATCGTCAGATATGATTATCCGATAAGCCGTTTGTTTCACATTGCGGGCATCAGATTTTATCTGCCAGCTCAAATTCGGAAGTCTGGATTCGATACCCAATGGATTATTAAAGTTTTCGCATTTTAGATCAGTGACTTTAATAACTAAAATTTCTTTCGCCCCAATCAAACCGGAAACTAGTAGAAAGCAGATGATTATTATATATTTCATTGGTTCAATTTTAATGGATAACCGGTTATTTCCGAAAAGAGTATAATACTTCTGTTCTACTTTTCGATTTTTTAAGATTCTTAATGTTACAAATCTAGAGTATATAACCTTTTTCTTTGATTTATCTATATTGAATTTTGTGAATTGCGATAGGTATTTCTAAGAAATAAGTACTTGCCAGTTTGCGTGATTGTCAATAAATATTAATCATTCTCCTTTTCTGATGAAAATTCGATCCTTACAGGTCCGATCAATCCAGAGTTCGTTCTTCCAATATACATCGAAGGCGTTGTCAGGTAATGGTTCCCCAGTGTATTGTACACCAGTATTTCAATCCGGTTTTCACCTGGTTGCAATTTTCCTGTCAGATCAAATTTCCAGGGTGATGACACTTTTGAACCAACTGATTTTCCGTTGATAAATACTTCAGCAGAAGCTACCAATTTACCTAAATCAAGGATAATTTGGTCCGATTTGAGCTGTTCAGGAGCGAATCTTATCGTTTTACGGTACCACATTCCCCCGGAATACGTTTTTAAGGATTCGTTTTCGTTGAGGTTTCCCAATTGGATTTTGCCCTTTGAACATTCAAACAGAATAGGTTCCGGAATAGCAACTCCGCCAAAGTATCCGGCGATTTGTTCTATTTTTAGAGCTACGGTTGATGAAGTCAATAAGCCTTCAGGAAAGTCCATTTTCCAAACCGGAATTTTAGGATCAATAAACCGTTTCGATTCGGTCTGCATGGGCAAAACTTCAGTTCCGGCAACCCAAACTTTAGGTTTAGCCGAAGCTTGTAAAATCATTGAGCGTGTTCCAGGAGGCGCTTCAAATCGATACCAGCCAAATTCGCCTTTCGATTGTGGAATGCAATTGTATGCAAGCACTGATGGCTTTAAGTACCAATCTGTTGCGAGTGGTATAGACTGTTTCCATCCGGCATCGGATTGAGCATCTTCGAAAACAAAATATCCGCGACCTACTGCATTGTATTTTAGGAGAACCGGATTACTGCCTGATTTCAATTCAGCCGATTCCTGTCCGTTTAGTATTAACGTATGGTTCAAATAAACTTTTACAGGCAACAATCCATTCTTGCTAATTTTTGCTTCCATCTGTTTTGGTGCGGAAACCGTTGACCACAAATAATAAACTGAACCTTCTTTTTCGGGTTTCAGTGGATAAACAGGCATGGCTACATTCGATTTATCCATCTTTCCAAACGAAATAATTTCATTATTCACATGCCCTTTTAAACCGTGGTAGCCTTGATGGCCGGCATCATCTTTCAATCCCCAGCGCCACGAAAATTCATAAGGTGTCCAAAAGTATTTTGCTCCATTTATTTCAACCGGCTCGTCTGGATTTACCTGTTCGAGAGTTGATAATCTTGATTCAATTGCGGTAAAATCAGCCTGATCAGGCAGTGGTCCAAGTTTCCAAAATTGAGGTCCGTACGAAACCGCTTCGGTTGCCCATTTTCTATCGTCAAAAGACGGACTTTGACAATCCTGAGAAGTAGCAGATTCTTTGGCGAATTTCATTTTCCAGACTTCAACACCCAATTTACCATCAAATGCAGGCAAACGGTAATCACCGTATTTGTTATCCAAAGTAGGTTTCAGCTCAAACTCCCATTCATTATCAACTAATAAGGTATCTATTTTGCTTTGTCCCTTAGATTCTGCAATTTCAGGCATACCCGCACTAAAGACAATTAGTTGAGGTTCATTCTTTTCCAGTGGAAGTTGAATGATTGTGCCGTTTCCTGAAACTGATGAAACTTTTACTGGACTGACTTTCCCATTCCAGGGATTCCAGAGTTCAACTTTCCCTTTGCTCCGGAAAAAGCAACTTGTCCCTTTTGGAATGCCATACACAAAGTAGAGGTCGCGTTCGCCTAATTTGCGGTGCATAATACTTGATTTGACACCTTCCGAAAAAGCTTTAAAATCGGGCTGAATCAATTGGTCAATCTCTCTTTTAACCTGAAGCGGACTATGAAGGAACATGCCGATTCCGCCAGTTTTGCTTTTTCGGGAATAAATAGTTGTCGTATCGTGCTTTTCAGAATAAGTGGTTCCAAACATTTCTTTGACCATTGCCTGAAGTTTTTCATCGTTGCCACCAATCCGTTCGCTGACCTCAGGGAGTGAACCAACAGCCATCACAATTCCACCTGCCCGATAGAATTCCAACGCCTTTTCAATGGAGGAATAGCGTACAGCCGACAAGGATGGCAGTATCAAGATTTTATACTTTTCACCGCTGACATGCAATTCTTTATCCTGAACCTTGCACCGGTTCAAGGATTCGAAATCCATAAAATCGAAATCTGTTCCGGATGGATAAAGGTTTTCGGCCAGTTTAAATGCAGTTTTGGTCGATTCTTCACCTTTGAGGTTCGCTTCGGTAGGTGCAACAGGATAGACCATAGCCACATCGCAACGGTGATACCCTTGCGACAAGATATAACTCAAACGTTCAGAACATTTCAGAAAATCGTTCATATTTGCCCAATAAGGCTGGCGCCAATGATTGTCGGGGGCAGCCCATTCCCACCAGCTACCATGGGTCGAATAATAAAGCCCGTGCAGGCTTAGTAAATTATGGCCCATCGCAAAATCGGTAAAGGTAGCATCGGCAAGTTCCTCACTGCTGGTTCCCCATCCACTGCCGTAATATCCTTCAAGCCATGTCCGTGGACGTTCGTAAAGGTGGGCAATTGAACTGGCAACTTTTGCTTTCACAATATCTTTGCCTAATCCGGGCTGATCGCATCCAGGCCCTGACATCCAGCGCTGTGTGCGAAAATAATCGCCAAATTCGGTCACATCTTTTCCGCGTCCGCCATGGTCGCATCCAAATAACATTCCACGGCTGGTATGCCAGTCGTACACCTGTTTAAAAAAACCTAGTTCCGAAAGGTTCACCATCACATCATTGTAATCCATTCTGATTTTATAGGATCTTGGACCAAGATTAGTAAACAAGCTGGAGAGTTCTGGAACAATATCGTAACCTTTTCGCTTTTTGAATTCGTTGGCAAAAGCATCGTCCCACAAGAATCCTCTGATCCCGAAGTCTAATTCATCGGAGAAAAAGAAATTTAACCCTTTTCCGCCTTCACCCGGGCAATGATCCTCGAACCTCTGGTAAAACTTCTCAATTACTTTTTGCCCGCTCAGCGGGTTCATTGGGTCGAAAGATGTTTCAACAGTTGTTCTTTTTACAACAATTATTTTCCAGATGCCTGAAGGGGCTTTCCAAATAAGTTCAGCGTTCTTTATCAATGGCTTTAGATCGATTGATCCGTCAGGAGAGAAAGTCCCGTTGATATTTTTAAAAGCTATTGCTGAAATGATATTTTCAGGAACAGTAGCTTTGAAATCCTCATTACCTTTTACATCGAACTGTTTAGCTTCCAGTTTTGAACCATGAAGTTGCGGATTTTCGTTAAGCATCTCGTCAACAAACCATCCTTGTCCGGCAGCGCCGAGGGTGTAATCGCTTAAACTGACCGACATATCCCGTTTTTTGGCTTCAACCAAAAACCACTGGAACAGCTTCCACCATTCATCACTAAAAAGTGCAGGCTGGCTCGGATAAGTCAGACCCCAGCTTTTACCGCCTTTATCGGTGTGGCAGTAATTAATCTGCAAGCCGGTAATACTGTTGTTTTTTAACTGATCAAGTTGCGAGGTTATGCGCTCTTTGGTCAAAGTATCGCCAATCCACCAGTAAAACGAAACCTCACCATAACCTTTAGGTGGAGTCTTAAATCCAGGAAGAACATCCAACTTGGGCGAACGATCAGGAAAGCCGGGAGGTAACGGTTGTGTGTTTTGTCCTGAGACGATAAGGCTGACCATCAGCAAAAAAATGAGTTTTGCTAATCTGGCTGTTATTTTTATCCTTTTTTGATTCATAATCGATTTGATTTACTTGGTGTTGGTATTGTAATAGGCTATAAATTACTTAGAGACTATTTAAATTTATATTGAACCCATTTCGGGGTTCTCAAACTTGTTGGTTCATCACCCTCCGGTTTCACCAGAGGTCATTCAAATTCAAGTCCTTCGGACTTTTGGTTCTTTACTACCCTGAAAGGGTTTGATTTTAATAACCTTCGATGTTAACCCAAGGAAAATGAAAGATATAATCCAGCAACCCAGAATAGGTTGAATCTTGACATATGTTTAATAAATTAAAATATATTTAAAAAATTAGAAATTTTCTAACTCGCAAATCTATAGGTAGAAATACACTAACATCCTTCGATTTATTAAGGAACAATAAAACATAAATTAACTAAAATCTTAAACATCTTGTGATTTAAAAATATATTCAGTTGTAAAAGGGCAGGTTCAAAGTCAATGAACCCGCCCATACAACTATTTAATTAGACTAAACAACTTCGTGATAGTATCAAACCAATAACAATATTAATACCCAGGATTCTGTTTTAGATTTGGATTTCGATCAAGTTCGCTTAATGGGAATGGGAACAAGTAGTTTTTTGAAGGATCAAACATTCTGAATAGCCCACCACGATCCTGTACCGTTGGAATTATTGTTTCAGCAGTTTTCCATCGCTTAATGTCCCAATAATGAAGGCCTTCCAAACCAAGCTCAACAATACGTTCGTGCCTGATGCGATTTCTCATTCCAACTTTATCCAAACCTGTGGGTAATGGCGGCATATTTACGCCCGGTCTCGCCCTAACCAAATTAACTGCATCATATACACTCTGATCAGGACCCGTTGCTTCATTTTTGCATTCAGCGTAGATTAACAGCACCTGAGCATATCGAAAGATAATGTAATCCTGATCACTTTTAGTCGACCATGAATATGGAGCATTTGCCCAATTAACTGCTTTTTCACAACTGTAATCAGTTTCAAAACTTTCACCGGTTTCTCCTAAAGGCGCAGCTTTAGCTACGAAATCGGCATAATTTATAGCGGTGAACTTCAGTCGTGGATCTCTGTTTGCAAACTCATTGTTCGGATCGTATAATGGAGACTGAGAAATAGGAAGACCATCAGTACATTCAAAGGCATCAATGTATTGCTTAGTCGGGGCAAGTGCGTGTGAATGAGCTCCCATAAGATCGGCATTCATTTCATTTGTCGTGGGCTCACTTGCATCTGGATTCAAATACCTTACAGAGAATATGATTTCCGGATTATTATTCTGCCCCGATTTCAGGAACATTCCAGGATAATCGCTATATAAACTGAATTTCCCTCCGCTTATTATTTCATTGGCTGCACTTGCTGCTTCTGCCCACCTTTGATTGTGCATCAAAACTTGAGCTTTAAGTGCCAATGCCGAAGCTTTAACAGCATGACCAGTATAAACATCGTCGGGCAGACTGGAAATAGCCTGATCAAGATCAGCAAGAATCTGAGTAATAACAGCATCTTTGGAACTTTGAGCAACCTTTGATTCGTCGACTGTAACCGGCTTGGTATATAACGGTACACCACCATAAAATTCAGTTAGAATAAAATAGAAGCTAGCACGAAGGAAAAGTGCTTCGCCTTTATATTTCATCTTTGTTTGGTCAGGCATGTCCACTTTATCGATATTGTCAAGAAAGATGTTACAGCGCGAAATCCCGACATAGCTATCAGCATAAATGCCATATACAATATTTCCTGAAGATGGTTCGATGATCCCCGCAGCAATAGTTGGGAATGACTTGCAATATGCAATTTCGCTTAAAGCGTCCCATAACCTGCGTCCATGATTAAATGTCTGGTGATTGGTCATAACATTGTAAATGCCATTCAGACCCATTGTAGCATCAGCTTCTGTTTTCCAGAATGTTTCACTTGAAATTTGATCCGTTGGATATTTTTCAAGAAAATTATTATCACAGGAAGAGAGAAACAATAGGCTGGTGCCTATACAAATGATAGATATTATTTTTTTCATTTTGTTTCGATTTTTAGAATTTGACATTAAGACCAACTGTATAAGTTCTTAACTGAGGATAGGTTTGAAAACCACCACTACCGGTACGTTCGGGATCTGCATAGGGATACTTTGTAATTGTTGCCAGATTATCTCCCGAAACATATATACGAAGATTTTTCAATCCAATTTTACTGATTAGCTCAATAGGCATATTGTATCCAATTAAAAGATTTTTCAATCTGAAGTAAGAAGCATCCTTTAAATAGTAAGTTGAAGGGGTTCCAGAAACAGGACCATAATCCTGCCTATACATAGCCGGATAAGTATTCGATTTATTTTCAGGAGTCCAGGCTTTTTTTTCAAAATCAACTGTTGGAGGGCAACCTTGAATAAATGGATCAATACCCCATCCATTCACATAAAACTTTTGACCCTGAACTCCTTGGAAGAATGCAGAAAGATCAAAATTTTTCCAACTTAAGTTTAGACTTCCTCCATAATAAAATTTCGGGAATGCGCCATCGACCACCACTCTATCTTTTGAATCGATAACGCCATCACCATTTTGGTCTTTAAATTTCAGGTCACCTGGTTTTGGATTATATGGTTGTTTTGGCGAAGCATCAATTTCGGCCTGATCCTGGAAAATTCCAATCCATTCTGTCAGATAATAGGAATTCCATGGTAATCCTTCCTGAATAGTTGTTTGTCCGTAACTTGGAGCTTTCACCTTTAAAACTTCATTTTGATATGCAGAAAGGTTGAAGTTTACACTGTATTTTAATTCACCAATTTTATTAGCATGTCCAAGTTCAATCTCAAAACCGGTATTTTTCATCTTGGCATAATTTACCGTAGGAGGATCTAACCCAATACTGGCAGGAATGTCAATCCCATAAAGGATATCATCGGTCACTTTATTAAACCAGTCAGCAGTCACTGAGAAAAGACCATTTTTCATACTAAAATCAGCACCAATGTCAGTTACCGAAGTGGTTTCCCATCTCAAAGTTTTGTCAATTAGACGAGTTACAGCAACACCCTGCTCGACAGTTGAACCATACGCATAAGAATTTAAATTAAGGATGCTCTGATATGGATATAAACCTATATTCTGGTTCCCTAATTTTCCCAGAGAAGCTCTTAACTTCAAATTATCAATCCATGAAAATTGTTTCATGAAATCTTCCTGAGACAAGCGCCATCCTGCAGATACCGATGGGAACAAACCCCAACGATTATCTTTATAAATGCGTGAAGAACCATCATACCGGAAATTGCCTTCCAAAAGATATTTACCTTTGAAGTCGTAACCTACACGCCCAAATACTGATTGCATTGCCCAATCTTCAGAAGATCCCTGCAACCATTGGTTAGTAGTCGACCCTGCATTAAGTTCTGCCAATTCAGGAGTTGGGAATTGTTGTCTAAATGCTCTTAAATACCTGTAATTATTGGCTTCCTGACTATAGCCAATCAATGCATTTATACTATGGTCTGAAATTTTCTTAGTATAGTTTAAGGTAGAATAAAATGTTGTCAGTATATTTTGACCGAAATTATTCTGAACTCCAACATTATAACCTGTCGTGGTTGCTGCTAAAGTATTGTCTGAATAAAAATAAGACGCAACCGGCGTTTCATGGCTTCTGTCCCATGCTCCATCATAGTTTATGGCACCCTTAGCTTCAAGAACAAGATCTTTTGTGATGTTTATGTCCACATAAGTCTGTGCTGCCAATGAATAGGTCGGATGTGTTATACTACCATAAGAAAGTGCTTGCTCCGGATTTCTATTATGCCAGGCGGCATTATTGTATCTCCAGGTCCAACGTCCACTTCCGTCTGATAGTTTTGGCATATAGTTTGGACCTGCAGTATAAACAAGAAGCATAAATTCATTACTTCCCATGACAGGTTCATCTCTCTTTGAATAGTTCATTGAAATGTTTGAGCCAAAACTAACAACCTTATTCAATTTCGAATTAATATTGAACATCACATTTGCTTTCTGATAAGTAAAAGCAGAGTTAATTCCCGTCTGATCTGTCAATCCAAGAGAAACATTGAACCTTGTCTTTTCATTACCACCATTTAATGAAAGAAAATGATTTTGTTCAGCTCCGTTACCTATCATATGATCCATCCAATTAAAATTAGGGTATTTTACGCGATCCGTTGCGTTCCGGAATGCATCGATTTCACTCTGAGTGAAATAATTGGGCTGATTTGCTCGTTGGTTGGCATAATTCCAATCTGTCATAAAGTTAGCTGAGTTAGTAACAAATTCTGGCATCCGGGTTGGTTGCTGTACTTGATAATTGCCACTGTATTCAATATTCAGCGTACCTGATTTACCTTGTTTTGTTGTAACTAAAATCACTCCATTGGCAGCTCTGGCACCATAAATAGAAGCAGATGCAGCATCTTTTAAAACTGAAACAGATTCTATATTTTCGGGATTAAGTTTGCCTAAATCTCCTTGAATGCCATCAACCAGAACTAAAGGACTGCTTCCAGCTCCAGAGAAAGTGCCTAAACCTCGAATTCTTATTACTGGGCTATCATTTCCAGGTTCACCTGAACTTTGAATAATCTGTAAACCAGATGCTTTCCCTTGCAATAAGTTTCCAACACTATGGGATGGACGTTTTACCATATCTGCCGATGAAACACTTGCAACAGAGCCTGTCAGATTCACTTTTTTTTGTGTACCATAACCAACCACCACCACTTCATTCAATCCGGTTGTCGTTTCTTTCAATTGAAGTGAAAGTCTTGATTGATTATTCACTGCCACTTCTTGAGATTCATACCCAACATAGGATATGGATAAAATGGCATCATCACTTGTTGATAAAGAAAATTCCCCTGAAACATCAGATATAGTTCCATTAGTGCTTCCCTTAACTTTGATAGAGGCTCCGATAATAGCATCGCCTTTCTCATCAACTATCTTTCCTGTAACATTGTGCATTCCGCTTTGTGCATTGGATGACTGCGGAGTAACTTGCTTTTTCACTTGGGAAAAAGCCGTCATCGAGATACAAATTACCCCAATGAGTATAAAAATTGTTTTTCTCATGTATTAGAATGATTTTAGATAATTTATTACAAGCTCATCTGACACATTGAATTGAAAACAGTACCTTTGCAATGTTTTCAGATAAGCGATTATTTTTCAGATTATTTTGATAACTTTACTACCGGAGAATGTTACAGCATTTTCCGGTTTTTTTGCAGATTTAAGTGGTATTATCCATATTGAATATTATTTAATTGTTAATACTTGTTAGATATGATAATTCTAATTTATTGATATCTTTTATGTATCACACGTGTGTATTTTTAATGCTAAAAAAAAATGTCCGAACAACACTTGATAATTCTAATTTATTGATATTCTATTATATTTCACACGTGTGTATTTTTAATGCAAAAAATAATGTCCTTACAACACTTAAAATAGATTTTAAAAACCAACGGCTAACCATCAATTTCTAGCTATCGTTTAAAATTTTTTACAAAAAAAAACGAGCGTAAATAAAACACTTAATTATCTGGGGGTAAAAGTAAAGCCTATTTCAACATTATCCAAAATATTTTTTATGTTTTACAACATAATATCGAAAATAATTAAAAGTTACTTTTTATTTGTGTTTCTCAATCCAAACATTTAAATCAATATATATTATTTCGATTAAAATTATATA
>DIZI01000007.1:3902-80564 GCA_002427885.1 Paludibacter sp. UBA6032 | reverse complement strand
GCTAATTTAGGACAAGACACATCCCGGATCTTTGCAGTATCGTCCAAGGTCATTGCAGTATCGTCCCAGATCGTTTCAGTATCGTCCCAGGTCATTGCAGTATCGTCCCAGGTCATTGCAGTATCGTCCCAGATCGTTGCAGCATCGTCCCAGATCATTTCAGAGTCGTCCCAGATCGTTGCAGAATCGTCCCAGATCGTTGCAGAATCGTCCCAGATCGTTGCAGAATCGTCCCAGATCGTTGCAGCATCGTCCCAGATCGTTGCAGAATCGTCCCAGATCGTTGCAGCATCCGCCCCAGATCATTTCAGAGTCGTCCCGGATCGTTGCAGCATCGTCCGAAATCCGCACAAAAAAACCTCTCCGGTTTCCCGAAGAGGTTTTATAAATGATTTATCTAACTATTAAACTATTATAAATCGGTAATTGGTCTGAATTTTGGAACGAGTAATTTCATTACAGCCCATGCAATCAGATAAGCAACAGCACAGAATGCAAACATAATGGTATATCCGGTGGTTATGTGACCTAAACCCTGATAATAATCGAAGAGATAACCTCCGGCTTTGGTGATAAGTACTCCACCGATACCTCCTGCCATCCCACCAATGCCTGTTACGGAAGCAACCGCTTTCTTTGGGAACATGTCCGATACCGTTGTGAAGAGGTTAGCACTCCAGGCCTGATGCGCCGATGCTCCGATTCCAATGAGTATTACCGGAAACCACATGCTCATTCCACCCAGTGGTTGTGCTGCTAAAACTACTAAAGGAAATAATGCAATGACCAACATGGCGGTGAGGCGGGCTTTATAGGGTTCCATTCCTTTGTTGATGAAATATGCAGGAAACCATCCACCTCCAATACTTCCAATCATGGTCATACTATATAAAACGCCTAAAGGTAACATGATATCGGTTCCGGTAATGCTGTATTCAGCATTCAGGTAAGCGGGTAGCCAAAACAGGAAGAACCACCAAACTCCATCGGTCATAAATTTGCCAAATACAAACGACCATGTCTGACGGTAAGTGAGTAATTTAAACCAGGAGACTTTTTCATTCACTTCATTTTTTGCAATAAGTTGTTCATCTTTATCACTGTGGATAAAGTCGTATTCTCCTTGTGTTATCTTTCCTTTGGCAAGCATTGCTTTAGGTGTATCGTAAAAGAGAAACCAAAATCCCAACCAGGTAAAACCAATTCCACCTACAATAATAAACGCCCATTGCCAACCCAAATGTCCGGCAATCCAGGGAACCGTGAGCGGAGCTAAAATGGCTCCAATGTTTGCACCCGAGTTGAATAAACCAGTAGCAAAGGAGCGTTCTTTTTTAGGGAACCATTCGGCAGTAGTTTTAATTGCTGCGGGAAAGTTACCCGATTCACCAATAGCCAGTACAACGCGCGAAATCATAAAACCAAGAACGGATATAGGAATAAAGATGCCTGCCAGTTCAAAGACAGGAGCAACACCGGTACCAATCCATACAGCACTTGCATGAAGCATAGCACCTAATGACCATAAAGTAAGTGCTATGGCATAACCCCATTTTGTTCCTAACCAGTCGATGGCCCTACCTGCAAATAACATGACAATGGCATACGTAAATTGAAAAACGGATGCAATGTTTGCATAATCTGTATTTGTCCAACCAAACTCTTTTACCAGATCGGGCATTAACAGGCTTAAAACCTGACGGTCGAGATAATTAACTGTTGTAGCAAAAAATAACAGCGCGCATATCGTCCATCTGTATTTTCCGATTTTCTCATTTAATTCATTAAATTTACTCATTCCTTTTTCGTTATTAGATTTATATTGAATTTACTTACTTTCTGACTTTTTTGATTATTGCCAATGCATCGCTGCATATTTTGGTAATTCCCGCCCAGTCTCCGGCTTTCATCATGTCGGCAGGGAAAAGGTTCGATCCCATACCCACGCAGGTTACGCCTGCATCGAACCAGCCTTTGAGGTTCGCTTCTTCGGGTTTCACACCACCGGTTACCATCAGGTTCGACCAGGGCATAGGCGCTTTCAATCCTTTTACAAAACCGGTTCCCAATACATCGCCCGGGAATACCTTACATACATCGCAACCCATTTCCTGCGCAAAACCAACTTCGGAAACCGATCCGCAACCGGGTGCATAGGGAACTAACCGGCGGTTAGCCACTTTAGCCACTTCGGGATTAAATAAAGGACCAACGATAAAGTTAGCACCCAACTGAATATAAAGTGCGGCCGTGGGTGCATCCACGATGGAACCGATACCCATAATCATTTCGGGACATTCTTTGGCGGCATATTTTGCCAGTTCGCCAAACACTTCGTGGGCAAATTCGCCCCGGTTAGTGAATTCAAATGCACGCACACCACCATCGTAACACGCTTTTACGATTTTTTTCGATATTTCAATATCACTGTTATAAAATACCGGAATCATGCCGGTTTCTTTCATAGCGGTGAGAACCTGTAGTTTGTTAAAACGCATATATTTATAAATTGAGACTACCCCTAGCCCCTAAAGGGGAACTAAAATAGTACAGTGAAACATTATTTTACTTAAAACTAAATATTGTATATAGAAATATTATTGCCGAAAACAAGTAACCGATAGTAACTTAGTTCCCCTTTAGGGGTTAGGGGTTCCTTGTAATTTATCTGCTCACTCTTCCGCTTCCGTCACCACCCATCAATGCTTCCACTTCGGGGATGGTTACCAGATTATAGTCACCAAAAATAGTATGTTTTAAGCAGGAAGCTGCCACTGCAAATTCCAAAGCTTTCTGATCGCTGCCGGTATAAGTCAGTAATCCGTAAATCAAACCTCCCATAAATGAGTCGCCACCACCCACGCGATCGACGATGTGTGTTATATCATAACGTTTGGATTGAAATAATGTACTGTTACTGTATAAAACTCCACCCCAGGTATTGTGATTGGCATTGATAGAACCACGCAAGGTGATAATTACTTTTTTGGCACGGGGAAATTTTTTCATTATCTGTGTACAAACCGATTCGAATTCGGCGGCATTTACTTCGCCACCTGTTTGAGCCACATCGAAACCTTCGGGTTTGATTCCAAATACCTTTTCGGCATCTTCTTCATTACCCAAAATGATATCACAGCCGGCAGTCAAGGCAGGCATAACTTCTGATGCGGATTTTCCGTAGTTCCACAGGTTCTTACGAAAGTTCAGGTCGGTAGAAACCGTTATGCCCATTTCGTTGGCAATCTGAATTGCTTCCAGACAGGCATCGGCAGCCCCTTGCGAAAGGGCGGGAGTGATACCTGTCCAGTGAAACCAATCGGCTCCTTTAAAAACTTCACGCCAGTTTACCATTCCAGGCTTAATGTCGGCAATAGCCGAATTAGCACGGTCATAAACTACTTTACTGGATCGTGCTACTGCACCTGTTTCGAGAAAATAAATACCTACTCGGTCACCACCCCGTAAAATTTCTTTTGTTCCAACGCCATATTTGCGTAAATTCATGATACATGAATCTGCAATATCGTTTTTAGGTAAACGTGTTACAAACTCAGTGTCCATTCCATAATTGGCCAGTGATACAGCTACATTTGCTTCGCCACCTCCAAAGGTTGCGTTAAACTGTGTTGCCTGACTGAAACGTTCGAACCCGGGAGTTGCTAACCGAAGCATAATTTCTCCAAAAGTCACAATCTTTTTACTCATCTTTTGTTCTTTCTGATTTATTATTAAAAATGTATTTCTTAATTGGTCGACCAAAAGTAATGCTTTTTATTGAATATCCTGACAAAATTAATTCAAATAAGTCGGTTCTCTGTTCAAAAAATGACACATTTAGTGCACTAATTGATTGATTTTAGAAATTAAAAAATGATTTAGCATTATTATAACTGATATCTTCTACCATTTTCCAAATGAAATCCAGTTCCTGATAAGGTAATAAGCCGTTTTCTACATCATTGCCGATCAGGTTGCAAAGTGTGCGGCGGAAATATTCGTGACGCGGGTAGGAGAGGAAGCTCCGTGAATCGGTCAGCATGCCGACAAAGCGGCTCAATAATCCGAGTACGGATAAAGAGTTCATTTGTTTTTCCATGCCATCTTTCTGATCGAGGAACCACCAGCCGGAACCGAACTGAATTTTTCCGGCAACCGTTCCATCCTGAAAATTACCAATCATGGTGGCAATCATTTCGTTGTCGGCCGGATTTAAATTGTATAGAATGGTTTTTGTCAGTTTGTTTTGTGAGTCCAGGCGGTTCAGGAATTTTGACAGCGCTTTGGCAGTATTAAACGATCCGATGGAATCGAAACCGGTATCGGCACCAAGCTGGTTGAATAAGCGGGTGTTATTGTTGCGGATAGCTCCGTAATGGAATTGTTGTGTCCACCCTTTTTCCCAGTCCATTTCGGCAAAGATAACCATCATGGCCGATTTGAACTTCAACACTTCAATATGAGTCAATTCATGTCCGCCGTATACTTTGTTGAAGATTGATTTAATTTCGGAAGCACTGTAATCTTCGGCATAAAATTCTTCGATACCGTGGTCGGAAAGCTTGCAACCCTGTTCGGCAAAGAAATCCTGACGTTTTCGCAGAGCCACAATCAGATCGTCGAAGTCTGAAATATTCACTCCGGAAACCTTGGAAAGTTGCTCTACATAAGCCCGGAAATTAGTCGGATCTTCTACTGCCATGGCTTTATCGGGACGCCAGGTAGGAAGCATTTTAATTTCAAAACCGTCTTGTCTGGTTTTAATATGATGTTCGAGGCTGTCGATCGGATCGTCGGTGGTACAAACCGCTTCCACTTTATATTTCCGCATCATGTTCCGGGCTGAATATTCCGGGGTCTGAAGTTTTTCCGTGCATTCGTCGTAAATCTCACGGGCGGTTTTTGTAGAAAGCAATTTTTCCACCCCGAAACCTGTCTTTAATTCCAGATGTGTCCAGTGATACAACGGATTTCGCATGGTATAAGGCACCGTTTCGGCCCATTTTTCGAACTTTTCCCAATCGCTGGTGTCTTTGCCGGTGCAGAATTTCTCGTCTACTCCATTGGTACGCATGGCGCGCCATTTATAATGGTCTCCGCCCAGCCAGATTTCTGTGAGTGTTTTAAATTGATGATCGTTGGCAACCATCGAAGGAATTAAATGACAGTGATAATCGATAATGGGCATCTTCGATGCATGCTCATGATAAAGTTTTTGTGCTGTTTCGGTTTGCAGCAGAAAGTTGTCGTCTAAAAAGTTCTTCATGATCTTATATTTTGAGAAATATTATGTTTTTAAAATTCCGGATGTACAGTTTTGAAAGAGAAAATTCAACAAATGAAGCAAGAATTAATCCTGATAAAGGCAGGAAAAATGACTTCAGAAAACCAATTTATAAGGTTTTGCATGAAAGTCCAATATAATTTTCTGTCGTTTACTTTGTAAAATGCAGCTAATTAAAAATATAGATTTAAATATCTGTTTAAAATCGCTTTCCGTGTTCGCCCACGAAGATACGAATAATTTTATATTTACAAAATATGAGTCTGTTTTCCCCGAAATTATTATTCTGTGTACGGACACGGAAGGATTTCTTTTTTCATGCCTGTTTATTGAATTCAGAATAAATACTGTCGGACAAATGCATTCTATTTTCAGTACTTTTTTATTTTCAGTTTTCATAAAACTAAGAAAAATTAGTTTCATAATTAAGAAATATGAGTATATGAGTTAGTTGTCCCGACACGAAGTCTGTCACTCAAATATCAATCTGTTAAATTGATGTAGCTGTCATAAGTAATTTTATACTATTAAAATAACGTCAAATTATCCACCATAAATGATAAAAATTGCACATTGATTAAAAAATTCCCCTCTATATTTGTAGCGTTTAGAAATCACCAATGTTAACTTTAAAAATAATTTTATGAGAAACAAAATCTTTAGTTCAATTTTTGCGCTTTTGCTATGTTTTGGCTTTGCGCAAGGGCAAACCACTTATGATTTCAGAGATGGAACCATTTTCACGAATAAGCAGAGTACTGATGGCTCGCTTAAAATAAGCGGTACCATAGGTCTCAATGGTGCAACTTACGGTATTGACATGAAAGTAGGCAGTAAAATTAAAATTGCCGTTTCGGGAAGCAGTACGCTGAAATTTCTTGGATCACAGTATTCATCCCTGAGCCTACAGGGTACATCAAAAACCGGAGTTGATTTAGGAACGCAGGTAACCAAAACTACTACCGACCTGACGACCACCTACGATTTTGTCTATAATGGTGTGGCAGATACTTTAATATTTACTGCAGTATCACCAGGTTCTGACATTTATCTTCCTACTATTGTTGTCACTCCTGCCCAATTGGGAACAAGTGTTACAACACCAGTGAAAAATATTATTTACAATTTTGATTTACGTGATGGAAGTATTATACCAACGACTACAACCGGAAATACTCCAATAACAACTGGTCTTTTCAGTCTGACAGTTGGCAGTTCAAATGCTTACGGATACAATGGAGCCCAACATGGTTCGATATTGAAACCGGGAAATCAGATAACTTTACAGGTAGCCGGTAATTCATCTATAAAAGTAGGTGGTGACCAATATTCAGCCGGTAATATAAGTATTTCAAGTGCTACAGGTAGCTTTGATGTTACAACCAAAGCTGCAACTTCTCCTACTTATCCATTATCAACTATCGATTTTCTTTATGTAGGAACAGCGGGTACTGTAACATTGAGTTTTTCAGGGACTACTTATATTCCTTACATAGCAATAGTTCCTACTCCTTATGCAGTAGAATTAACCCCCTGGGTACAAAAAACAGGTGAAATAGTTGTAAACGGAGTTACTGTTGGTCTGACGGCCGGAGCTAACGTTACAGCTAATCCAACGGTGACGGTAGCTGCAGGAACAGTTATCAGTGCAACCCCCGATATTGCTTCTATTCGTATCAATCTGGGCGGAAAATCGTTGGCCAGTGTAGCAACTACTTATTCGGGTAATATCTCCGGCGTAAGTGTCAGTGGTGATACACTTAAAGTAACTTATGCAGATGCTGCTAGCAAACCATACAGTTATAAGATGCTGGTAAAGGACAACAGTACTTCCGTTTCGGCGGTAGCAGGACAAACCTATAGCTATATGTTTATGGATGGAAGTGTACTACCTCAGATTTCTTACAGTTCGTTAAGGTACAAAACTTTTGTTTCCAATGATGGTATACTGACAATGAAGAGTAATAATGATACCATTGCACAACAGTTTGGCTATCATGATTCCGCTCATGGCGCTGTAATGTTCCCGGGCAACTCGATGAATTTTATTGTAGCCGGAAATGCAACCATTACTTTTAGTACCTGCCAGTATGGTAGTTCCAAAGATGCCGTTTTTGAACTTAAAGATGCCGGAGGCAATGTATTGGGTACTGTTCAGGCTAAAGATACAATTGCTGTAGAAGGAACACACAGTATAAGTTATACCGGGGCAGCCGGTCTGTTAACAGCAACATTGAAAAGTCCGAAATATCCAAAGGGAGAAATCTATATTCACGGTGTAGCTATTGAAAATGCAGCCCAAATTGTGAAGACCGTTAAAACTGATGTATGGGACTTTGGCGCAGCTCAGTTGGATACAGCTAAATACAATAATAAGTTGAACATGGCAACTATCAACGGATGGTATGCCACTACTATTACTGTGGGTTCAACCGGTAATACTCTTCCTCCATTTACATCCGGTGTGCTGAGTTGGGTAGGTTCCGCTACCAGCGACCGTTTGAGAACTTCCAACACCGGTTTGACCCGTTATGATGCAAATAGTTGTCCTTCATACGTTACAACCGGTACGAAAACCGATACTTTGACCGGTGCCATTTATGTAAATTCAGCTGCATCTTCAAGCAGGTATATAGGCCTGACCCTGAGTGCTGACGATGAAGTTACATTGTATACCAAAGCTGGAAGTAGTGCAGGAAAACTTACTTTCCAATATATGGGTGATGCGACACAAAAAGATGTTGCAAATACTACAACGACTGTAGCTATTGTCAAATATGTAGCTAAAAAGGCAGGTGCTTATCATATTTATGATACCGTTGACAAACCTTTCTACTTCCGGGTTTTGAGAAAAGATGCAACGTATATAACCCTTAGTGGTAACCTTAATTTGACCGATGCTCCGGGAATTCCTTCAGGATACAGCGTTATTTTGACAAATCCTGCCGGTAAAACCTTTAGTGATACTATTCCTTCAGGTAGCACCAGTTACAGTTTGAAGGTTCCGGCCGGATATACCTATTCGTTTAGTCTTGGCAATGCCAATGGTTATATCATTACGAACGGAGCTTCGATTGCGCTTACTGCTGATGCAACACACGAAATCGCTATCAAGAAAGTGATAACGAATGTACTGTCAGGAACAATAACAGGTCTTACGAGCACACAGCTTGCTAAAGTATCTCTAACCTTTACCCCAACTGTTGCAAAGATTTTCGTTCCGGCACCGGTAATCAATGCTACAGCAGGTACCTATTCGGTTTCTATTGAACCTAATTGTAAGTATAAGATTGCTGCTACAGGTATCAACGATTATTATATTACTGTAGACACGATTAACATTAAGGGTGATTCTGTCAGATCAATTAATTTCGCGGCTAAACCGGTTTATCCGATAACAATCACGGCAGATGGTTTGACCGATCCTCAGAAAGCACTATTAACTACCACATTTACCAATCTGAATGAAACCGGTTATTCTTATACTTTCACAGGTTTAAGTGGAATAAATTTACGAGATGGTGTTTATAAAATCACCTGTACAGGTTTAGATGCCTATCCATTGCAACTGGGAGCTACTTCTAATTTGAAAGTAACCGGTGCTGCAACATCAAAGACATTGGCCTTTACGCCTGTTACGGACTGGTCGTTTGACGATGCAACAATTACAAGTGGAACAACTACTTCCTACAAGGGTATGCTCTTTACGGGAACAGTTTCCAACCAGATTGCAAGTGGACATCTGGTACTTACCGGAACCGGAACTGCTCAGGTACCAGTAAATCCGGGACAAAAAGTTGTTATTACGTATTATTATTCGGCAAAATTTGTTGTTGTGGCAGGTGATACGGTTAAAACTTCAAGTGGTAGTACGAATACACTCGAAACAAAAGAATATATTTATTCAGGAACAACTCCGGGCTTTATGACTATTACCAATATTACCGGTACTACAACTTATTTACCCGATGTAAAAGTAGCAACGACATTGCCTTATTCGGCAACCATTACTGTAGGTACGGATAAAAACTATCAGACTATTAATGATGCTTTGGCCGCAGCGCGTGCAATGATTCGTCCGAATAAAGAACGCGTGAAAATTATGGTTGATCCGGGTAACTACGAAGAAATGTTGACGATTGATATTGATAGTGTTTCAATTGTAAATGCTTCATCAACTCCAAGTATAGCCTTAGCTAATAAGGGTGTTGATATTGATGCCAATGCAGTCAGAATTACTTCATACTACGGACACGGGTATAACTATTACAGCATGGGTACTGATCAAAAATGGAGTGCCGATGCCTTGAGAGTGAACAAGGAAAATGGTTACACAACCTATACCAATACCGGGAGCGGTACAACCAATGGTTCATACTGGAATGCAACGGTTATAGTTTCAGGAGCTGGTTTCCAGGCTGATAATATTATCTTTGAAAATTCATATAACCAATACATTTCGAAAAAAGAATCACAAGATGTAGTTCAGGAATGGGCAACAGGTGGTAAAGGAACGCGACCTACAGATTTAGGAAATACGGCTGTTCAGAATAAAAGCTTTGTAGAAAGAGCTGCTGCTGTCGCTTATCTTAAAAGTGGTGACAAGAGTATACTCAACAAATGTAGAATTGTAGGCCGTCAGGATTCATACTTTGGTGCAGAAGGTGCCCGCGTTGTTAATTACAAGGGTGTCATTATGGGAGGTACCGATTATATCTTTGGTGGTATGACCTTGGTGGCTTATAAGAGTAAACTGGCAATGAATACAAGTGAAGTCAGTACTGATGTATCGTATATTACAGCTGCACAACAAAGTACAGCCAGAGGTTATTTAATGTACAATTGCACGGTGACTTCTGCAATTCCAGGTACGGAAACTGCATCAACCTATTTGTCTAAACCGGGTGAATTTGGACGTCCCTGGCAAGCTACAACCAGTGAAGTGGTATTTTACAATACAACAATTGAACCCACGAATAATCCGGATTTTGCAGGAAAATCATTGATTGCGCCGGAGGGTTGGTTAAGTACATTGGGCGGCACATCGGGCAAGATGTACGAATTTGGAACCATTGAATTGTCGGGTGAAAATAATCAGGCAAGTCGGGCAAGTTGGTCGACTATATTAACAACAGCAGTTTTAACCGATGCAACAAATATTACTACTTTTAATTTTACAAAAGGTACTGATAACTGGGATCCGATTCCTTCATTAATTGGGAATGATCCTGTAACTGATATTTTAGTACCACAATCTTCATCTGTAAAAATTTATACAATAGCAGATAAGTTATTTGTTTCGAATGTAAAATCGAATACAGGAATCGATGTTTTCGGAGTAGATGGTTTATTGTACAAAACACTTGAAACGAAAGTTGATGCTAATTTAACATTAAACAAAGGGCTGTGGATAGTCATAGTAAACGATGTTGAAGGAAAGAAAACAGTAAAAGTCCTTATTCAATAATTTTGTAAAATCTCAGTGAATTAAAGAGGTTGTTCTTTTTGGAACAACCTCTTTTTTTGCTATTAGGTTTTTAAGTATTTACAGGATAGCTAAAAGCAACTTATTTTTTGTTTTAGTAATCTTTCTTCAACTACTGAATCTTAACTTTTATACTATGAAAAAATGCCAATAAGTCAATTATTCCACCTATAAATGTCATTTTTTACACCCTTAAAACAAAATAAATTCTTACTTTTGTTCCATAAATCTTCATTAAAAACACATAATTTAATACATGAAAAAACAATGAAAGAAGCAAAAAAACAAAAAAGGCTACTTTTCAAACGTTCAGTGCTTTCATTTCTCGCAGTTCTATTTACTTTCAGTACGGTAAGTGCTCAGATTAAATCGGTTTCGGGAGTTGTAAAGGACCAATCGGGTGAAACAATTATTGGTGCATCGGTACTTGTTAAAGGAACAACAATTGGTACGGTAACCGGAATGGATGGTGACTACAAATTAAGTATTCCGGCAAATGGAAAAGTATTGGTGATTAGTTACGTCGGAATGGAAAAGCAAGAAATTCCAATTACATCGAGTGTAATAAATATAACACTTAAAAGTAATGCCCTGAACCTGGACGAAGTTGTCGTTGTTGGTTACGGAACTCAAAAGAAAAGGGATCTTACCGGATCTGTTTCATCTGTACAAGGGGCAACTATTGCACAGATACCTGTTACAAGTGCCGGACAAGCTTTGACCGGTCGGTTAGCCGGAGTACAAATTACGACAGCTGATGGATCACCTGATGCTGAATTAATCGTTCGTGTTCGTGGTGGTGGTTCGGTAACCGGTGATAATACTCCTTTATATATAGTAGATGGTTTTCCGGCAAATAATATCAACGATATTGCACCGGGAGATATTCAGTCAATCGATGTCTTAAAAGATGCATCTTCAACTGCCATTTACGGATCTCAGGGTTCAAATGGTGTTGTGATGATTACGACTAAAAGTGCCAAAGGTGGTAAAACCGTTGTTTCATATAATGGTTTTATGCAAACGAAGACATTATCGAAACGATTAGCAGTGCTTGATCCCTATGAATATGTAAAATTGAACTACGAATATAATGCTTTAGATGGAGCAGATGGTATTTCTACATACGAAAAAACATTTGGTAGTTATTCTGATATTGATTTATATAAATATCAAAAAGGTCACGATTGGCAACAAGACATGTTTGGATCAAATGTAATTTCTCAACAACATAATATTAGTATTACTGGTGGAAATGATAAAACCAGATTCGCACTGAGTACAACATACAACAAAGATGGTGGTTTAATGGTTGGCAATGACTATTCGAGATACAATACCAATTTCAAATTATACCACGAAATTTCCAGAAATCTGAAATTTAATTTCAATGCACGTATCTCCGATACGGAGGTTAATGGTTCGGGAACATCCGGTGGTAATTATAAAATTCGTACTTCCCAGGCTATAACTTCACCTGCTGTCAAAGGATTAAGTGGAATGATAATTGTCGATCCGAATACTTTATCAAGCGACGAATACGATCAATGGGTGCAAAGCAATTTGTCATTGACGCAACAAGCAGCTCAATACTGGAAACGTAGAAATACCAGAAACTTTAATTTTACCGGTAGTTTGGATTGGGAAATCATTAAAAACCTGGTTTATCGTGTTGAAGGAGGCTATGAATATGGATTTGGTGAAATACAAAACTATTGGGGACGATACAGTTCAAATGCATCCTATGTTGATGGTATGCCTTTGGTCGACTGGACTAAATCAAACAGTTATCAGGCAAGACTTGCCCATACGCTGACTTATGATTTCAATATTAATAGCGATAATAAGTTTAATGTTATGGTTGGTCAGGAAGTTAACACTATAAATGGCGGTAATAGTTATTTGTATGCAACAGGGTTTGGATTTGATTTAACTCCGGATAAAATATTTGATAATTTAGGCCTTGGTGGTAACACTAAAAACTTAACAAGTAAACATTACGATCCAGATAATATGCTTTCATATTTTGGACGTGTAAATTATAATTATAAAGAAAGATATTTATTTCAGGCAACGTTCCGTGCTGATGGATCTTCAAAATTTGATTTAGGTCATAATTGGGGCTATTTCCCTGCATTATCTGCCGGTTGGAGAATTTCTGAAGAGCAATTTATGGAAGATGCAAAGGATTGGTTGTCAAACTTAAAACTAAGATTAAGTTACGGTGAAGTGGGTAATAACAGAATTGGCCCGGGACTTTTTAAACCGGTTTATTCTATTCAAACAACTAAAACTTATGGCTCAGGTGATGGGCAAAATAACTATTTTGCGAATGCAAATACACAATTGCCAAATCCTGATTTGAGATGGGAAACTACTACTACACGAAATGCAGGACTTGACTTTGGATTTTTTAACGAAAGATTAACAGGTACTGTTGAAGTTTATCAAAATACTACCAGGGATTTATTAATTGAGATTCCTATTGTTGCTCCCGGTTACAAAACAACCATGATGAATGTAGGACAGACATCTAACAAGGGTTTGGAAGTCACATTAAATGCATTGGCAGTTAATAAGAAAAATTTCACGTTATCAGCTAATTTTAATATTGGGTTCAATAATTCGAATGTTGATAAATTAGCAAATGGCATCACAGTTCAGGAATATGGTTCGGGTTGGGCCGGCACAGACCTGAAGGGTGTTAATGATTATCGGGTAGTAGTTGGACAGCCTGTCGGTTTAATTTATGGTTGGGTGAATGATGGCTATTATACTACAAACGACTTTTCATCCTACGATGCAGCTACAGGTAAATACATTTTAAAAGATGGCGTTCCTACAACCGGACTTTTAGGTGGTAAAATAGGAATTCGCCCGGGTACAATCAAATTAAAAGATTTAAACGGAGATGGTGTGGTTGATGATAATGACAGACAAATCCTGGGTAAAACAGCTCCACAATTTACCGGTGGTTTTGGTTTAAATGCAACTTTTTATGGTTTTGATGCTTCTATGCTCTTTAATTTTGTATATGGTAATAAAATATACAATGCCAATAAGATTGCTTCTTCTCAACAATATCGTACTACAAACCCTAATTTACTGGCCTTTATGAGTCAGGATAATCGTTATACTTATCTTGATAATACAACCGGTACAATTGTAACCGATTTAGCCACTCTCGCAGCTATGAATGAAGGTGCAAATGCAAAAGAATACTGGTCACCATTCTCATTTGGAAATGCCAGTGTATTAACTGATTCGTGGGCTGTTGAGGATGGATCTTTCCTTCGTTTACAAAATGTTACTGTTGGATACACTTTACCAAAGAAACTATCAAAAGTTGTTGGAAGTGATATGCTACGTTTGTATTGTACAATGAATAATCTTTGGATTTTAACTAATTATACCGGTTACGATCCTGAAGTGAGTTCACCTGTACGATCAAGTTCAACATCAGGTTTAACACCGGGTGTGGATTATTCCAGTTATCCTAAGAGTTTCTCGTGGACATTTGGTATAAATGTGACATTTTAATCTCTTATAATTCAATGAAATAACATTAAAACTCATGAAAATGAAAAAATATATTTTAATATTCTCATCAATCGCGATGATTCTTTCATCGTGTACTGATTTTTTCCAGCCTGAATCACCTTCGACTTTTGACTCGAATTACGTGTTTTCGAATTCAGGTGATGCCAAAAAGATGGTATTAGGTGTTTATGCCTTATTTGCGCAAGATTCATATACTTCACGTGCATCCAATGTTTGGCTTCAAAATACTGATGTAGAAGCAACAGCTCCGGGAGTGCAACCTGATGGTTCAAGACGTGATGTATGGTCACTTCAGGGGGGTCTTTTAGCTAATTTTGGTGATGTTTTTAAAGCATGGCAGGATGATTATCTGGCTATAGAACGAGCCAATCAATGTATTGAAGGTATTCAAAAAAGTCCGGTTGCTAATACTGCAGACATGAAAATGTTGCTTGGAGAATCGTATTGCTTGCGTGCATACCGGTATTTTATGCTGATTAATTATTTTGGTGATGTGCCTTACTTCCGTGAAGCTGCAAAAGCCGGTATGGCGTTGGATATCCCTAAAACAGATAAAAATATTATCTATTCAGGAATGATACAGGATTTGGTCAATTGTGAACCCGATATGTATTTTGCCGATCAGTTCAGTGATGGCATTGAACGCATGAATCGTGAATTTGCCATTGGTATGATAACCCGACTTGCATTATTCCGTGCAGGATATGGTACTACAAAAGATGGTTCTATGCAACGTGCCGATAATTATCTTGATGTAGCCAATAATGATAGTTTAGCTGTTAAATATACCATTGATGGTGTTGAAAAAACTGCCCGTACATCGAATGAATACTACCAGTTGGCAAAAGACTACGCCCAAAAACTGATTAGCTTAAGAGATCGTCCGCTGAATCCTGATTTTGCTTCAATATTCTCGAATGAATGTAAGTGGATTAAAACTGTAAATGATGATGTATTATATGAAGTGGCTTTTGGAAGTACTAATGGTGGAGGTGATGTTGGTTGGTGTATAGGTGTACCGGTAACTGCAAGTTCTAAAGGTACAACCACTATTCAAACAGGTTTGACTCCAACTTACTATTATTCGTTCGACCCAAAAGATATTCGTCGTGATGCAACAGTTTCAAGAGTCAGTTATAATTCTGACGTAAATCAGGTAATGCTTGGCACAACCAGTTTGGCAATTGCAAAATGGAATCGTCTTCTCCTGACTAATAATCCGGGGGCAACTTCTTCAAAAGGAACTGGTATTAACTGGCCACTCATGCGTTATTCAGATGTTTTGTTAATGTTGGCTGAAGCTGAAAATCAGTTAAACGGACCAACTCTGTTGGCAAAGGATATGTTGAAAAGAGTAAGAAGCCGTGCATTTAGTGCTGCCGATAATAGTGTAAAAGTTCAGGCATATACTGATAGTGTCAGCAGTTCTTCTGCCGCATTTTTTGATGCTATTGTTAATGAACGTGCCTGGGAATTTGGTGGAGAATGTTTACGTAAATTCGATTTAGGACGTTGGAATATTTATGGTCAGAAAATTGTTCAAACAAAAACAATGATGGATAACATTGGAAAAGCTGCAAACGGACAAGATTTGACTAATCCGGAAGTAGCTAAATATGCAAATTACGCTGCCAAACTTTACTATCAAAAGGATGGTGGGAATATTGTATTCCTTAATACATTATATAATCCTGCGACTATTCCTGATCAGATAGTTGATGTTAGTCTTTTAGGTACTACCGGTAACGAAAATGCTTATGCAGTTGCCAATTGGTGTAATTCAATGTACAAAAAAATTACTGCAACTGATGGAACTGTAAGTTATGCAACTGCAGATTATACGGCTAATTGTTGGAGAGGCTATACCGATCCAACCGGTTTATCGGCGGTTCCCTATTTGTTGCCAATTCCTAGTCAGACAGTTGCGACAAGTCTTTATTTAAATAATGATGGATATGGTCTGGTAACAGGTTCTAATTAATTTTAAAACGATATTAAGATGAAAAATAGATTAAATTTCAAAACAATATTCCTGTTAGTTATTCTTTCTGCCGGAATATTTATGAGCTGTAAAGATGAGAATGTATTGGGTAACCCCGATCGTTTATTCAGACCTATTGTAAAAACGGCTACGTATAATACTACCTGGATTAAACTTGAATGGGATCGATATACCGGTGCAAAATCGTATGAAATTACTCTTTCAGTCGATTCGTTCCAAAATGTAGTAAGGTTACAACGTACTGACAGTACTCAATTCACATTTACCGGTCTAAAAATGGATCAAAAATATCAGATTCGTATACGATCATATGGTGATAGTATTATGGCAAACGGAGATACAATTAAATCTGAGTATTATGTTTTGCCGGATATAACAACCCTTGATTATCCTACAAAGTTAATTACCCCATTAAGTTCTGATATTATTGATAATTCTGTCAGATTAAGCTGGAACGTAACATCTACAATTTATTCCAGAATTGATGTTTGTATAAATAAGGATTCAGCAGCAGTAGCAAGCATTAATCTCTCAGCTCAGGATAATATTGACGGAGTTAAAATTGTAACAGGACTCAATCCGGCAACAACCTATTATCTGAAGATTTATGATGGCGATGCTTATATGGGTAAAAAAGTTGTAAAAACAGCTGCCGCACAGGTTTTTACAGGAGATGTTGTTGATCTTCGTGAATATACGGATGATCAAAGTAAAACATTGATTACTCAAACATTTATGGATAGTCTTGCACTGGCACATCCAGGCGGATATAATATGATTCTATCCGGAGGTGCTACCTACACTATCGCTACAGTAATGCTTTCTGTTAATGTTAATATTGTTACCGGATTAAGTTTTAAGGGAAAAGCAATTATGGCCATAAATGGTAATTTCGCTGTTCCTACTTTAGCAACTCCAGTTGGATCGATTCGATTTAAAAATGTATTTTTTGATCAGGGGAATATTCCAGGTAAATTAAAAACAGATGCAAATTATGGTGGAACTTATTTGTTTAATTTCAATCAGTCAGGTGGAAATCTGGACTCTTTGAAAATTGAGAATTGTGATATTAAATACAAACGTGGTTTCATACGTATGCAGACTAGTGCAAAAATAAATTATATATCGGTAAATAATTGTACTTTCGATTCAATTGGAGGATATGGATTAATAAATAATGGAAATGCAGCATCTGAAATTAAGGATATTGTATTTACAAATTCTACCGTTTCGCATGCCGATAAATTGTTTGTATGTGGTCAGACAAAAGGAATAAATTCAATAACAGTTGATCATATAACTACATGTTATTCACCTATTGCAGGTCAGTATTTCCTGGATTATAATACAAATACAATTCCGGGAGGTGTAATGATAAGTAATAGTGTATTTGGAATTGGTAATGGTACTGCACCTGCACTTGTTAATGGAATTCGTAGTGCTGCTACAAGTATTAGTGTGACCAACTGCTTTAGAGCATCTGATTTAGGATGGGCAGTTAATGCTACTACTTTGGTTCCTAATTACCCAATAGATGACTTTGTAGATTTAGGTGTTAATACAATTCCTATGTATACTGATCCGGCTAAATATAATTTTAAAGTTACAGATCCTAAGCTTGTTAATAAAGTTGGTGATCCGCGTTGGTGGAAATAGTAATTTAATGAGATATTTGCGCTTGTAACGCAAATATCTCATTGATTTTATTGATAATTCTTTATTGACTCTTCTTAAAGTAATGCGTTGAAAATTAAATCGCATAATTTTAGAAGATGCTATCTTCACGCCCTACTCCAAATCCGCATTTTAATGAGAGTATCAGGTGAGAGTCGATCCTCAAGCCTTAATAAAGTACTAAAATACATTATTTTAGATTCTATTCTCAGTTATTTACAGTCATTCAATTTTTCAATTTTCATCAAAAAAACACAAAATGAACTCTTTTAAAAATATTCGAAATCTGATAGCTATTTTGGTTTTAGGTTGTTTTACAAAAACGATTGCCGCTGAAAATGTTTATGATAAACTCTACAAGGATCTTCCTTTCCCGATGCAGAAAATTGATGTCCCTGTTTTTAAGGACAATACGATTTCAATTCTCGCTTTTGGTGGTGTCGGCGATGGTTATACGCTAAACACCGATGCCTTTCGAAAATCGATTGATGCACTTTCCCAAAAAGGCGGAGGAAAACTTATTGTTCCTGCAGGTATCTGGTTTACAGGCCCTATAGAATTGAAATCGAATATTAATTTGTACCTTGCAAAAGGTGCTCTTATTCTGTTTTCTGCCGATTTTAATTTGTATCCATTGGTTCATACCAGTTTCGAAGGATTGGAAACCCGTAGATGTCAGTCACCCATTTCCGGCAGAAATCTGGAAAACATTGCCATTACAGGTGAAGGTTCGATAAACGGTTCGGGTGAAGCCTGGCGTCCTTTAAAGAAAGCCAAAGTGACAGATAGTTATTGGAAAAATGTTGTTAAATCCGGTGGCGTACTGAAAGATCCAACTTATTGGTTCCCAACCAAGAGTTCTTTATTAGGGGAATCGATGAGCGATATGAATGTGCCCCGTGGAAATATGACCGATTCACAGTGGTTACAAATAAAAGATTTCTTACGTCCGGTAATGATAAGTCTTATCGAGTGTAAAAATGTATTATTACAAGGCGTGTTGTTTGAAAATTCACCCAGTTGGAATATTCATCCCCTGATGTGTGAAAACCTGATTATTGATAATATTTTTTCCCGAAATCCGGCTTATGCGCAGAATGGCGATGGTTTAGATGTAGAATCCTGTAAAAATGTTTTAATTGTCAACAGTACTTTCGATGTGGGCGATGATGCCATTTGTATTAAGTCCGGAAAAGATACCGAAGGCAGGTTACGGGCCCGGCCAACAGAGAATGTAATCGTTGATAACTGTAAAGTTTTTCAGGGACATGGCGGTTTTGTAGTCGGAAGTGAAATGTCCGGCGGAGTTCGTAATATCTCGGTTAAGAACTGTCAGTTCTTAGGAACTGATGTTGGTCTTCGTTTTAAAAGTAACCGGGGCAGAGGAGGTTTGGTTGAAAATATATATATCAGTGATATTTATATGTTCAATATTGCTACTGATTCATTTTTGTTCGATCTGTATTATGGTGGCAAATCGGCTTCCGAAGCATTGGTGGATGGAGATAATACCCCTGAAGAAAATAAATCAGTACCTGTTACTGATGAGACACCTTCATTCCGTAATATTTATGTAAAGAATATCGTTTCCAGGAATGCCCGCAGAGCTATGTTTTTTAATGGATTACCCGAAATGAACATATCTAACATTAATATAAAAAATGCTTTTATTACTTGTCAGTTTGGAGCTGTATTAAGCGAATCGGATGGAATCAATTTTAAAAATGTTCATATCATACCACAAACAGGTGCCGCAATAACACTTACCGATGTGAAGAACTTTAATTTGAAAGATTTTGAATATCCTGAATCCATAACAGAAGTTGTGAAAGTAGAGGGTAATTCTTCCAATATCCAGTTACCGGTTAGTATTCCTAAAAATAAAATTGTCGGATTGTAATTGTTTAACTCCTAACTATCATTAATTTTATTTCAACCTAAAATTATGAAAAAAAATCTCGTTTATATTTTTGTCATTATTTTCTTCGCTCAATCATTCGTTACAGCGTCTGATGTGAAATACTATATACGAATTGCTGATTCGGAAATAAAACGAAATCCTGAAAGTTGGATGCTGGATTTTGCTCCCAAATTAAAATGGGATTATTGCAATGGATTGGAATTGCAGGCTATTTACAGTGTTTGGAAAAAAACGGGAAATCCGGTGTATTTTAATTATGTAAATAGTTATGCTGATACGATCATTCAAAATAATGGAAGTATAATCAGTTATAAATTACAAGACTACAATATTGACCGCGTAAATTCAGGTAAAATATTATTCCCTTTATATGCTGTTACAAAGAACGAGAAATACCAAAAAGCTATTGAGCTTTTGCGTGATCAAATGAAAACACATCCCCGCACGAGCGAAGGTGGTTTTTGGCATAAGAAAGTCTATCCGCATCAGATGTGGTTGGATGGTCTCTATATGGCATCCCCTTTTTTGGCTGAATATGCCAAACGAAATAACGATAAAGAATTGTTCGATGATGTTGCCAACCAGATTCTTACCGTTGCAAAACACACTTATGATGCTAAAACGGGTCTGTATTACCACGGTTGGGACGAAAGTCACCTACAACGTTGGTCGAACCCTGAAACCGGAACATCTCCCAATTTTTGGTCACGCAGCATAGGTTGGTACATGATGGCTATTGTTGACGTATTGGATTATTTACCGGCTGATCATCCTAAACGACTTGAAATAATTAAGATATTGCTAAATTTGAGTCAATCACTCGATAAATATCGTGATAAAAAAACAGGCTTGTGGTATCAGGTTACCGATAAAGGTAGCGATAAAGGAAACTATATAGAATCAAGTGGTTCAGCCATGTTTATATATACATGGGTTAAAGGAGCTCAAAAAGGCTATTTGCCAAAATCATTTTTGAAAAAGGGAGAAAAAGGCTATGCTCAATATGTAAAACAATTTGTAAAGGAAAATCCCGATCAAACTATTTCGATAACTAATGCCTGTTCAGTCGCCGGGTTGGGTGGAGACAAAAAATACCGCGATGGTAGTTTTGAATACTATATTTCCGAACCAAAACGTGATAATGATCCGAAAGCCGTAGCTCCTTTCATGATGGTTAGTGTTTTATTGAATAAATAATATTCAATATTCAAACTGACTAAAACCTCAATTTTTCAACAAATAAAATGAAGAAAATCATTTCTCTATTTGCATTAATTGCAATATTAAATTGTACTAACGCACAAACACCTTCGTTCCCCGGTGCTGAAGGAGATGGGATGTACACAACCGGCGGAAGGGGCGGAACTATACTATATGTAACCAAATTGACTGATGATGGTACTACCGGAACTTTGCGCTGGGCGATAAATCAATCGGGGACAAGAACCGTTTTATTTAAGGTCGCCGGTTTAATTCCATTAACTTCTGAACTCAGGATTAAAAATGGGAATCTCACTATTGCCGGACAAAGTGCTCCCGGAGATGGGATTTGTATTAAAAACTATCCGGTAGTTCTGCAGGCAAATAACGTAATAGTCCGATTTCTGCGCTTTAGAATGGGTGACGAAGCTGCGGAAGCTGCTAAATTAGCAGGAGATACTTCATATGGTTGGGATGGTGCCGATGCTATATGGGGACGGGATATGACAAATGTTATACTCGATCATTGTTCCATGAGCTGGAATATTGATGAATGTTCTTCATTTTACGATAATAAAAAATTTACCATGCAATGGTGTGTAATGGCTGAAAGTATGCAAAACTCAGTCCACTCAAAGGGTGCTCATGGTTATGGTGGCATTTGGGGTGGTGAACCTGCTACTTTTCATCATAATATTTTGGCATTTCATAGTAGTCGAAATCCACGGTTTTGTGGTAGTCGTTATACTAACAGCCCATCTACCGAATTGGTGAATTTTGTAAATAATGTAGTTTATAACTGGGGTGGAAATTCAGGATATGCTGGAGAAGGTGGTTCATACAATATGATTAATAACTATTATCGCTCCAAAACAGGTAGTTCAGGATCTGTTAGTTACAGGATTTTCAGTCCAAATGCCGATGCAGGAGGAAATGCACAACCGGCAGGAGTTTGGGGTACATTTTATTTAAAAGGGAATGTGATGCATAATTATTCAGCAGTAACATCAAATAATTGGCTTGGATTTCAACCTGTTAGTCTTGGAACTAAAAATATAGCTGATCTAGAAGCAACTGTTCCATTTAATTCTCCTGTTTTGACAACCCAAACAGCTGAAGATGCATTTTTAAGTGTAACATCGCACGCCGGTGCAAGTTTGAAACGTGATGCGGTTGATACGCGTGTTATTAATAATATATTGAATGGTACAGTATCTTGTACTGCCGGAAGTAATGGAAGTACAGGTGGATTTATCGACTCCCAAAAAGATGTTGGTGGATGGCCGGAATATAATTATGACCTTAATGCTGTTCCTGCCGATTCCGATGGTGATGGTATGCCCGATAGTTGGGAAACGGCTCACGGACTTAATCCAAACAGTGCCTCTGATGGTTCAACAACTTCATTAGTTGGAAGCTTTACGAATGTGGAAGTCTATTTGAACGAACTGGTAAAATCAATTACGGATGTGGAATCCGGTGGTACATCCTCCGGAATTCAGGATCTTCCCTTGAACTCAATTTCAATGTATCCAAATCCGGTCAAAGTTGGAAATTTAAATGTTGATTCACAAGGTGATATTAATATTATTCAAATATATTCAATCAATGGAATTAAAATGAATGAATTGATTCCAAATTCAAATCATTTCTCGTTTCCAATAGACAATTTGCAACCGGGATTGTATATTGTTAAGCTTAATCTGCAAAATGGAATTTCAATTCCAAAAATGCTGATTAAAGAATAACCATCTCTCGTTAAATTAGTCTTATGAACAAAATTATTTTTCTATGTTTTCTCCTTTTTTTTGGATTTATTTCTAATGCTGAAACGCCTGCTTTTCCAGGAGCAGAAGGAGGTGGAATGTATACAACCGGAGGACGTGGTGGCAAAGTTCTTTATGTAACTTCTCTTGCTGATGATGATTCTGAAGGAACATTACGCTGGGCAGTCTATCAAAAGGTACCACGGACTGTTTTATTTAAAGTCTCAGGAATAATCAGTTTAACTAAACCACTTTCCATAAAATATGGCAACCTGACCATTGCCGGACAAACAGCTCCGGGTGATGGTATTTGTATTAAAGATTATAATGTAAATATCAACGCGGACAATGTAATTATCCGTTTCATGCGATTCCGCCTTGGAGATTTAGTGAAAGATCACGAACCTGATGCATATGGTGGTAAGGACCAGAAAAATATAATTATTGATCATTGTTCTTCCAGTTGGTCAGTAGACGAATGTGCTTCTTTCTATTCCAATGAAAATTTTACGATGCAATGGTGTATTGTTTCGGAAGCTTTGAATAATTCGGAACACCCTAAAGGAGCACATGGTTTTGGTGGAATCTGGGGCGGTAAAAATGCCAGTTTTCATCACAATCTGATTGCCGATAATAGCAGTCGGAATCCACGTTTTAATGGTCTGCGACGTGCCGGACTTAAATATACAAACGTACAGGATGAAGAACGGGTCGATTTCCGAAATAACGTGATTTATAACTGGGGAACGCATAGTTCATATGGTGGTGAGAGCGGGAAATATAACCTGGTTGCCAACTATTTTAAAGCTGGTACAGGGACAAATCCTAAGATAAAAGATCGTATTACACAGATTGATATGGATGCAGATCCAACAAAATGTCCTCCGGGATATGGAAAGTATTACATTACCGATAATTATGTATTTGGGTTTTCCCTGATTACACAAAACAACTGGGAAGGAGTGTATAAGAAAAATATGGTTCAGCCTGATTGTAAGGCAATTAAACCATACAGTTTTGTTGCAATTACTCAACAAACAGCAGAAGTTGCTTTCGAAAAAGTACTGGCTTATGCAGGTGCATCTCTTAAAAGAGACACAGTTGATAGGCG
Organism: Paludibacter sp. UBA6032; assembly: GCA_002427885.1. GTDB lineage: Bacteria > Bacteroidota > Bacteroidia > Bacteroidales > Paludibacteraceae > Paludibacter. The sequence goes on along the minus strand of DIZI01000007.1, from coordinate 56,560 downwards.
GGTTACTAATGAAGTTAGATCCGGTACTTCAACTTTTAAAGGATCTGTTTCCGGAAAACCCGGACTGATTGATTCACAAACTGATGTGGGCGGATGGCCGGAATATAAATCAGCTGCTGCTCCAACAGATTCAAATATAGATGGAATTCCTGATGGCTGGTTAGAAAAAAACTACCCCGGGAAATCAGCAACAGATTTAAATCCTCAGGGCTATACCTTTTTGGAATTGTACATCAATAGTCTGGTTCAGGATATAATAACTGATCAAAATAAATAATAATTTAAATGTCCTTAAATCATGAAAAAACTTCTTTTATTTTTGTTTTTATCAGGAAGTATCTTTAGTTATTCACAACTGCAAAACTATATTGTCGTTGACCGTAACGGAACAGGAAATTTTCGAAATATACAACAGGCAATCGATTCGGTTCGTGCTTTTAATCCGGCCGGAACGGTTACAATCTTTATTAAAAAAGGATTCTATAAAGAAAAACTGGTAATCCCGACTTATATTTGCAATGTCCGCCTGATTGGTGAAGATCGTGATAAAACGATTATAAATTACGACGATCACGCCAACATTAATAAAATGGGTACTTTCCGCACCTATACGCTGAAAATTTGTGGAAACGATATTCATCTCGAAAACCTGACTGTTGAAAATACTGCCGCACAATTGGGACAAGCTGTTGCACTTCACGTTGAAGGCGATCGCGCAGTATTCGTTAATTGTCGTTTTCTTGGAAATCAGGACACAATTTATACCGGAAGAGAAAATATGCGTCAATATTTCAAGGATTGCCACATAGAAGGAACCACCGATTTTATATTCGGGCCGTCTACTGTATGGTTTGAAAACTGCGAAATTCTTTGTAAACGTAATTCTTATATTACTGCTGCAAGCACACCTCAAAATATTAAATACGGATATATTTTCGATAAATGCAAAATAATTCTTGCCGATCATGTGACCGATATGTATCTGGGTCGTCCGTGGCGGGCATATGCCATGACTTTGTATATGAATTGTCAATTGCCGAAAGGAATAAGATCCATTGGTTGGGATAACTGGCGTAATCCTGAAAATGAAAAAACAGCCCGTTACATGGAATTCAACAATACAGGCGAAGGTGCCGAAACATCAGGTCGTGCCAGTTGGTCAAAAATTCTGACCAAAAACCAAGCGACTGAATATACTATCGAAAATGTATTAAAAGGATACGATAACTGGGATCCGACTAAATAATATAGCTTTAATTTATTAAATTGAAAATATTGTTTTAAATCTACTACCATGAACAGACGTAATTTTATTGCAGCTTCAACCGTTGCTGCTGCAGGTGCTATGTTGAGCTCAATTCCCGGAATTACTGAAGCCCAAAACAGCAAACAAAACGGGGAACCATTACCAAAAAAGAAACGGGTAGCTCTTATTGGAACCGGATCGCGGGGGACAACCATGTGGGGCAAGGATGTAATTAAAGATTACAGCGATTATGTGGAATATGTAGGATTATGTGATATAAATCCGGGAAGACTGGAAGCTGCAAAGAATTATATGGGTGCTACCTGTAAAACATTTACCGATTTCGAAACCATGATGAAAGAGGTAAAACCAGATGTTTTGATTGTTACTGTAAATGATTATTTGCATGATAAATACATTATTCGCGGACTCGATCTGGGTTGTGATGTGATATCAGAAAAACCTATGACAACGGACGAAGTAAAGTGTCAGGCAATTCTGGATGCAGAAAAACGTTCAGGTAAAAAATTAACTGTCACTTTCAACTACCGCTATTCTCCACATCGTTCAAAGATCTGGGAATTAATCAGAAATGGAGAAATTGGTGAAATTACTTCTGTTGACTTTCATTGGTATTTAGATACCAGTCATGGTGCCGATTATTTTCGTCGCTGGCACCGGAAACGCGAATTTAGTGGTTCATTATGGCTACATAAGGCTTCTCATCATTTTGATTTGCTAAACTGGTGGATAGATTCTGAACCTGAAGAGGTTTTTGCACTTGGTAATCTTGAATTTTATGGAAAGAATGGAAAACAACGTGCTGTAAACTGTCGTAGTTGTAATCATAAAGATACTTGTGATTTTTATTGGGATGTCAATACAAATCCTCATTACAAAATGTTATATACTGATAATGAGCAGTATGATGGTTATTTGCGCGATGGTTGCGTGTTTAAAGAAGACATTGACATTTTTGATAAAATGACAGCATCCATAAAATATGCAAATGGAGTTCAGGTAGCTTATTCGGTTGTCACTTATGCTCCTTATGAAGGTTACAGAATTGCATTCAACGGAACAAAAGGACGAATTGACGCCTGGATACAAGAGAAAAATCCAACATATGAAGCAGATTATGACGAGATCATGATCACACATAACTTTGGTAAACGGGATTATTTTCGTATTGCAAAGAGTGAAGGACATGGTGGCGGAGATAAAATCTTACATGATCATATTTTCAAAAGCAATCAGGCAGATCCGTTTAAACAAGCAGCGGGCGTTCGTGATGGTGCATTTGCAATTCTTATAGGTATTGCAGCGCGTAAAAGTTGTGACTCAGGAAAACCGGTGAAAATAGCTGATCTGACCGATTTGGTTCCAAGGGTCAAAAAAACATAACGCTTTTGTAATCTATTTACATTATATCTTGACAGTAAATAGTTTACATAAAAACTATTTACTGTCATTTTTTTAATAGAATCAGTTGAAAAAATGTAAAACTGACTTAACATACAATAATATCCGTTTGTGATTTAAATTTAGATGTAAGATTATAGAATAAAATTTCCATTTTCTTAAGACTATATTTTGTGTTAATATATTGTTAAAACCTTAGAAGATAAAATTATATGAGAAAAATCACTATTTTTTTGTTCAATATTTTATTTGCATGTTTTCTTTCTGCACAAATAAATGAAACTTTTGAAACAGGATTACCAACTTTAGCTCCATCAACTGAAGTTACTGCTACTCTTAACTCCGGAGTATGGAAAATTAAAAATGCTTTTGGTAAAGCCGATAACGGAAGTAACCGTCTGGCAATGAATACTGCCGGTTATGCAATCACACCAGCCATCGATAAACCTGTTTCACTTAGTTTTAATCATCGCGGGAGCGGAAGTGGAAAAGTTCTGACCGTTGAAAAATCTATCGACAACGGTTTAAGTTGGACAAGCATTGGAACGGCTACGGTGAATTCTTCATCTTCATATGGATCAAGCAATATGGCTATCAGTGAAGCCGGTACAAAAGGGGTTCTCATTCGCTTTACATGCGGTTCGGCGACTATTTATATTGATAATGTGATTATTACCACTTCAACAATGGGCGATGAACCAACAATTCAGGCTTCCATTTCGGCCAGTGAAGTGACCGGTACTTCAATGAAAATTAATTTTACAAAGGGAAATGGTGAAGGTCGTTTGCTTGTTTATTCAAAAGGAAGTCCTGTAACCTGGTCTCCAACCGATGGAACTGCTTACCTGAATTTGCCCAAAATGCTGGATACAAATGTATTTGTGGCTTATTCAGGGAATGATGATCATGTGGTTGTAAGTGGTCTTGAAGCAGGTGAAACTTACTATTTTGCTGTTTTTGAGTATAATGGAGCGAATGAAAATACTAATTATTTAACCTCAACTTTCGGTCAGATAAATCAAAAAACATCTGAAATTCCCAGTATTACCGTAAATCCGTCTTCAATCAATTTTGGATCGGTAAAAACAGGAACAATTTCTAAAAGAAGTTTTACCGTTTCAGCCAAATATCTTTCACCATCCGATGGAAATATATTACTTGGAAATATGACGCTTGAAGCTTCTTCCAATTTTCTGATTTCAACAACATCTTCAAGTGGTTTCAGTTCGTCACTTAATTTGCCTTACACGGCAAATGCCTTAGTAACTGATACAATTTATGTTCAATTTTCACCGACCGATTTACAATCATATAGTTATAACTTTACTTTAACAGGTGGTGGTGCCTCAACGCAACTGCAATTGCTTGGAACCGGTTCCAATACCGACGCTAAGGTATATTACATAGCTCCCACCGGAAATGATAGCGGTGAAGGAACCTTTGATTCACCCTGGTACAATATTCAAAGAGCTGTTGATGCAGTTGTACCCGGCGATACAATTATTTGCCGTGGGGGAACGTATTATCCTGATATGATGAAGGATGGAACCAAAACTACTGTCCGGATTTATACCACAGGAACAACTGCAAAATATTTTACTATCAAGAACTATCCCGATGAATTTCCGATTTTTAATTTCAAGGATCAACCGAAAGAACTTGGAATTCGCGGCTTCCAGTTGAATGGTAGTTACTGGCATATAAAAGGTATTCATATCACTCAGGCAGGTGACAACGCAATAAAACTGGAAGGCAATCACAATATTATCGAACGTTGTACACTCAGTTACAATGATGATACCGGTATTCAACTCGGATTTGGTCATGTTTTTTCGGACTCTTGGCCGGGAATTTCAAAGAATGATGGCAGTTATTGTGCTTATAATGATATTATTGACTGTGATTCCTATTTGAATTATGATGCAGATAGTAATGGTGGCGATGCGGATGGGTTTGCCTGTAAAATGCATAACGGAATGGGCAATCGTTTTATCCGCTGCCGTTCGTGGGACAATGCCGATGATGGCTGGGATTTATATGAAACGGACTATGCAGTTCAGATTATAGAATGTTGGGCATGGGGTTCGGGACGTGCTGAGAACTTTCTGTGGGCAAATGATACAGGTTCATTTGCGGGCAATGGCAATGGAATTAAAATGGGTGGGAACGGTACCGGTGGTTCATCGGAAGGAATTCATGAAGCATGGAACTGTGTAGCATTCAATTGCAATAAAACCGGCTCTGTAAAAGGTTTTGACCAAAACAGTCATGGAGGAGGAGAGAAGTTAGTAAACTGTCTGGCTTTCGGTTGCGGTTACGATTTTATGTTCGAAAAATCGTCAACTAATTGCGAATATTATAACAATGTTTGTTTCGGTAATATCGAAATTGCAGGTGGATTAAACAGCAATAACGCTATGTTATCTATAACTGATAAAGCCTGGACCAACGTAATCCGTGGTTTCGGAGCTTCCGATTATGTCAGTTTAAGTGAAGACGATGCCAAAGCTCCCCGTGGTATGGACGGAAGTTTACCTGCAAAATTTGCCAGACTTAAAACCGGAAGTGTTTTGGTTGATAAAGGATTACCTTATAATATGCCATATACAACAGAGTTTCCGTTTTTAGCTCAACCAATTTATGGTACAGCCAGAGATTTGGGTCCGTTTGAATTACAGGAAGGTGACATTAATTCAGGTTTGCAGGTTATTATGAATATGAATGCAAAATTGAATCTTACTGTTTTGCCAAACCCATGTAAAACGGAAGTTGTAGTGAAGTTCAGCACCGAAAGTTCAAGCCATGCTATTATAAATATTTGTAATCTGAATGGTCAGATTCTGTCAAAAGCCTACGAAGGAAAAGCAGATCCAGGAGTGGAATATTTTATTCCGGTTTCGGTTTTAATACTTGGAAATGGTGTTTATTTGTGCCAGTTGGTTGTTGGAAACCTGACCAAAACAAACAAGATTATTATTGTTCGATAAAAAGCTGTTAAGGTGTTGAAATTCAATATTCATGCATCTATCTTACTCAATTAGTTATTTGAGTATTTTTTGTAACTTTGTCATTTAATCTTCGTTTCTTCTTTATTCAAAGTAAAGCTAGATTTACATATACATAAAAATGTCCTTGAAAATCACATATTTTAAACTTATAACAATGAAGCATTCAAAATTGAAATTTATTCTATTTCTGATTCTGGGCTTTACATTATCTGCCGTTGCCGATAATTCGCTCCTATATTCCCAGCGCATGGCACAATCGCAAATGGCCCGGAGTGGTGGATTGATTTCCTGGGATTATCCAAACGGATTGTTTGTAGAATCTGTTCTGAAAGTTTATGATATGTATGGTGGTAGTACTTATTACAACTATGCTTTGAATTATGCAAAAGCCTGTGTGAATACCACAACCGGTAAAATTACAGCCGGTTATAGTTTTACAGCATATACGCTGGATAATATTAATCCGGGCATGTTTTTGATGCAGATTTATGAAACTGAAAAATCTATTCAATACAAAACGGCTTTAGATACGCTACGCAAGCAAATTAGCAAACAGCCACGTACAAACTACAGTGCCACGGGAGGTTTTTGGCATAAAAGTTCATATCCACATCAAATGTGGCTCGATGGTCTTTATATGGGAGCTAGATTCTATGCTGCATACGAAAAAGCATTCAATAACGGTGCTGCATACGATGATGTAGTTAATCAGTTTGTGCTGATTCATAGCAAAACCTATGATCCGGCTTATCAGCTGAATTATCATGCATGGTCAGCTTTACCAACCGATGCCAATTCATTTTGGGCAAATCAAACCGATCCGTTTAAAGGTTGTTCTAATGAATTCTGGGCACGCGGTTTAGGTTGGTATGCGGCGGCTTTGGTCGATGTGTTGGAAGTATTACCTGAAAATTATTCCCGCCGTCAGGAATTGGTTGATATACTTAATCAGGTTACTGCCGGCATTAAACGTTGGCAGGATCCTGTGAGTGGTTGCTGGTACCAGTTACTGAGATATGACAACACGCTCACTTCTAACGGAAAAGCAAATTATATCGAAGCTTCTGCCTCAAGCATGTTTACTTATGCTCTACTTAAAGCCATTCGTTTAGGATTTATTTCGAAAACAGATTATTTACCTGTTGCCACAAAGGCATATCAGGGATTAATTGATAATTTTATTTCTGAAGATTCGAAGGGTAATTTATCTTTGAACCGGATTTGTAAATCGGCGGGATTGGGCCCGGCTTCCAATTTAACCCGTGATGGATCAATTAATTACTACCTGAACGGTAGCGATGCCGGTCAGATAGTATCGAATGATCTCAAAGGGGTAGGCCCTTTTATTATGGCCAGTGTTGAATATGAGATTTATCAAAATTCAATTACATCCAATTCAGTTGTTAGTCCGGATAAAATAGTTGAAATTACAAAATTAAAAGATTCAATTGTAATCAGATCTAACATCAAAAAACAGGCAAAAATTGAACTTTACAATTCGCTTGGTAAGGCTATGACCAGCAGTAACCTGAATGAAAAAAACGAATTAAAAATATCAACAATTAACTACATTCCTGGAATTTACTTACTACTGGTAAATAATAAATTTTTGGAAAAGATTATTATTTGACTTTTGTTTTATACTTGTACTTATTAAGTTCATGTATTATTAAAAGCGTGTCATTATTAAGGTGACACGCTTTTTTTGTACTTTTGCAACGTTGATAAGATTTATATAAACTAAACTTCCAAACTTTTATAATCTTGCAGACGTTATTACATATCAAAATTTGATTTAATTAAAACCAGATATGCCATTGCGTTAATCGAAAGATTTTAATTCACTCAAAATATAAATTTCACTTTTTCTTACTAACTTTTTCTATGGCATTAATAACGGATAATAATTCGCAAACTCAAAACTCAATAATAAAGGATAGTCATGGTCATGATCACCACCATCATCACGCTGATGTAAAAAATATTAAATTTGCTTTTTTCCTGAATATCGCATTTACATTATTAGAGATTGTTGGTGGATATTTCACCAATAGTATTGCCATTCTATCCGATGCGGTGCACGATTTGGGTGATTCACTTTCACTTGGACTGGCCTGGTATTTCCAGAAAATGGCTAAAAAAGGAAATGATAATTCCTACTCTTACGGTTATAAACGCTTTTCGTTATTGGGAGCCATTATTAATTCAATTGTATTGGTTGTAGGAAGTATTTTTATTCTTACGGCAGCAATTCCCCGTTTGTTTCATCCTCAGGAAACACATGTTGGAGGCATGTTTTTATTGGCTATTGTAGGCGTTTTGGTCAATGGAGCAGCCGTTCTTCGTCTCAAAAAGGGACATTCGATAAATGAGAAAGTCGTATCGTTACACATGCTGGAAGATGTATTAGGTTGGGCGGCTATTTTGGTGGGCTCGGTTATCATGTATTTTTTCGATGTGCCTATAATTGATCCGATTATGTCAGTTGTAATTGCGATTTTTGTTTTATCCAATGTTTACAAGAATGTTCGTCAGAGTTTGCATATTATTTTGCAGGGAATACCGGAGGAAGTTGATATTACTGATATTTCGGAACATTTAAAACGACTGGAAGGAATTGAAAATGTACACGATTTACATGTATGGTCGGTAGATGGAACGTACAATGTACTTACCGTACATGTTGTTTTAAGTGCAACATTAACTATGGAAAAATTGGCAGAATTGAAAGATACTATACGGACTTCTTTGCAGGAGAAGGGCATTCAACATGTTACCGTTGAGTTTGAAACCACGGAAGAGAGTTGTCTAATGGAAAATTGCTGCAATTGATTAGCCATCGTATTCTAATGATATAATATATAAAACAAAAGAGTTTCTTCCTTTAACGGAGAAACTCTTTTGTTTGTACGCAGAATGGGATTCGAACCCACACACCGTAACCGGCACTACCCCCTCAAAGTAGCATGTCTACCAATTCCACCATCTGCGCGAGAAAAATTCCCTGTTTATTCAAAATTGGAAATTATTATTGTACCCAAAGGGGGACTCGAACCCCCACAACCTTACGGCCACTAGTCCCTGAAACTAGCGTGTCTACCAATTCCACCATTTGGGCAATCAATTGAGAGAAAAACAGCGAAACACGTTTGTTTCGCTGTTCTTAAAATTAAATGAGCGAAAAACGGGACTCGAACCCGCGACCCCGACCTTGGCAAGGTCGTGCTCTACCAACTGAGCTATTTTCGCAATTATTTTAAATGGTATCTTTTTACCATCCCTTTACAATTGAAGTACTATTTTTCAATTGTGGTGCAAAGATACTTTCTTTTTGATAATTCACAAATATTTCAATGAAAAAAAACCGCTTATTTTGATTCGATATAGGATTATCCGAAACAAATAAGGTCAATGCAACTGACATTTAGATAGCTTCAATAAACAATGAGCAAAATTAATTTTCGTATTCACAAAAAATGAAGTAGATTTTGTACTTTTACGCTCCAAAATAAGTTGGAATATGGATGAACTGCATAAGGAAAATACGAAAACACTTAGGAAGATACAATCAAAGTTTGTTAAAGCGATTAATAAGTACGGTTTGATTGAAAATGATGACCATATACTTATAGGACTTTCCGGTGGAAAAGATTCGTTGGCTTTAGTTGAATTACTGGGCGAACGTATGAAAATGATTGTTCCAAGATTCAGACTTACTGCAGTTCATATAACTGTTGAAAATATTCCCTACCAATCGGACTTAGATTATCTGGAAGCTTTTTCGGCACAGTTTGGAATTCCATTTGTTCATCATATTACCCGTTTCGATGACTGTACTGAAACGAATAAATCCACTTGTTTCTTATGTTCATGGAAAAGGCGAAAAGCATTGTTTGAAGTAGCTAAGGAGCTGCATTGTAATAAAATAGCTCTGGGTCATCATTTGGATGACATTGCTGAAACCTTATTGCTTAATATGGTCTTTCAAGGGACTTTTGGAAGTATGCCACCCAAGTTGAAGATGAATAAGTTCGATATGACCATTATCAGACCTTTAGCTTTGATCTCTGAAGGCGAAATGTTAGCCATGGAAAAGATTAGGAACTTTAAAAAGCAGACTAAGAACTGTCCATATGAAAAAGAATCTTCACGTAGCGATGCAAAAAATCTTTTGAAGGAGTTGGAAAAATTGAATCCGAATATTCGTGAAACCCTATGGGCGGCGATGGAAAATGTGAAAGCTGAATATTTACCGGTAAAAGCACAAAGAGATTATAAGAAGAATTTGGAGGACGAATTAAAAAAGTAGAGATTATTAATCTTTACCTAACACATTTAATGAGTCCCGATTAAACTGATTGGATTTTATTACTAAATTGCCCATATTTGTTAATTTGATAAATAAATATTCAGAAACAATAATAATAGCGGTATTTACGTTATTTCTAGTATTTATGTTAATTAATATACTTTTTGAAAAAACAATTTCGTCGTTTGTTTTGTTTCTAATGCTTTCTGTCTATTTATTTTACAGAAATGATTTCTTTCTCTCAATGAAATCATTCATTTATTCAGTATATGCTTGAACTAAAGGGGCATTATCAGTCAAATTATTCTTATCTTTGCAAGTAAAATTATTTTGATTTATGAAAAATTTTTCTTTCGTTGTTTTTCTATCCCTGATATTATTTTTTTCTGTATCAAATTTATATGCTGTGCCTGCCACTCCATACCCCGTCAAAATCACTCAGCCTGATGGCACTGAAATAACGATTAGAATGCATGGAAATGAATTTTTTCATTATAAAACTACTTTAGATGGTTACTTACTTGTGCCCGATAATAAAGGTGTGTTAACTTATGCCAGTTTGAATTCAGAAGGTAAATTATTAAGTACAAATGTAAAAACGAATAATATTGAACGGCGATTAAGTTCTGAAAAAGAGTTTATAAAAAATATGAACCCTAATTTTAATTTCAATATAAAAAATCTTTCGCAAAAATCTCTGAGGGCATCTTCAGCTAATTCAACTACACAACCCCAAAAGAGTTTTCCATTAACCGGCTCTCCAAAATCACTGGTTATTCTGGTAAATTTTAAAGATAAAAGTTTTGTGACAACCTCACCTCAAACTGCCTTTACCAATTTGTTGAATCAGTCAGGATATAATGTAAATTCAGGCACCGGTTCGGCGCGTGACTACTTTATGTCAAGTACTTATGGTAAATTTTCACCTGATTTTGATGTCGTTGGGCCGGTAACTCTGCCTCAAACATTAGATTATTATGGGAAAAATGATGCTGATGGTAATGACACCAATGCGGTACAAATGATTGTTGATGCCTGTACACAAGCAAATGCTGCCGGTTTGGATTTCACGCAATACGACACGGATAATGACGGTGTATTAGATAATGTATTTGTCTATTATGCCGGATATAATGAGGCTGAAGGTGCACCTGCCAATACCATTTGGCCGCATCGCTGGGGAGTTTATCCCGGTAGTAATTATTCCGGTACAGTAGCATCAATAACCTTCGATGGCAAACGACTATTGGATTATGCATGTACATCTGAATTGAAAGGAACCACCAATGGAACAATGTGTGGAATCGGAACATTTTGTCATGAGTTTGGACACGTGTTGGGTCTTGTTGATTACTACGATACTTCTGGAAAACAAAGTCACACACTGGATAGTTGGGACATCATGGATGCAGGTGCATATAACAATGGTGGGCGTACACCACCAACTTATTCTGCCTTCGACAGGTTCTTTCTGGGTTATCTGACACCTCAGCAAGCTAGTTCCCCTTCTCATTTAACTTTATTGCCTATTTATCAAGGCGAAACACAAATTCCAAATACGAATAATCAGGCTATTTTACTTTCAGCCTCGACGCATAATTTGGTAGGCAATAATCCGAATCCAAAAGAATTTTTTTTGCTGGAATACAGAAAGAAAACCGGTTGGGATGCTTATTTGCCAGCCGAAGGGCTGTTGATTTGGCATATTGATTATGATCAATCAGCCTGGGACAATAACACACCAAATAACTACACTGGTACTTCACAAACAGCAAGTAGCCATATGCGGATTTATTTACAGCCCTTAAATGGTTCCAGTTCCACACCCGGAACAGCATTTACAACCGGGTCCTATACACCAACAACATGGTCAGGTACAGATATTAACCGTGCTGTGAGTTCAATTTTAAAGAATGCCGATAACATTACCTTTAATTTAATGGGTGGAGCCTATCAGCCAACCATCAGTGAAGTCGGAACAATAACTACTTTCAGCACAGTGCAGGGAACACCAACAGATTCACAGATAGTCATTATAAGTGGTGAAAGATTGCAATCAGATATACAGCTTTCATTCGATTTAAATTCGCATTTTGAAATGAAAAAGGAATCAGATCCGGGTACTGACTGGTATAAAAGTTTAATTATTACTCCTGTAGATTCGACTGTTACGAATGTAAAGATTTTGGTTCGTTATAATCCTACCGTACCATCATTTGGGGCGATTCAAAATGATTTTTTAGTTATGACATCACAGAATGCTGAAAAAGTTCAAATCAGTTTGTCCGGGACTTCAACACGTGCCGTATATGTTAAGCCGCCAGTTGCCGTTAATCCGAAAGATTTAAATATCAGCAGTTTTATCGCGAATTGGGATCCGGTATTTGATGCTTCAGGGTATTATTTGACTGTTTACAATGTTTCGGAAGGCGAATCGGAATATACAGAGGGATTTGATAAGGGTTTAGTTGCACCTTTAGACTGGATAATAAATGCCGGAGCCTTGACAACCTCTGTGAGCTATAGTGGAAAATCAATTCCTGCCATTCAGTTTAAAAATACAGGAGAACTCATTGAAACGGAAAATTATATACTTCCAATTAAGAATATATCATTTTATACACGATCACTTGCTGAAGTGAATGGTAAATTGCTTGTGGAAGCATGGAATGGTACTAACTGGAATACAGTGGACAACATTACGGTAAATAGTTCATTGAACGGAGTAAATAACTATTCATTTAATGCTGAAAATAATTATACCCGATTCCGTTTCACCTTCACAAAAGGATCAGGTTCTGTTGCAATTGACGATATTACAGTTAAAATGTTTCAAAATCTGGAATTCAATGCCCGTGAAAAATGGGTAACTTCAACTTCTGATACTTTAATGAATCTGGTTTCGAGTAGGGACTATTTTTATAAAGTAAGAGCAAGTGATAAAACGTTGAATCCTGACAGCTCGATAAAATATGAAAATATAACCGATTTTTCTAATCTGATTCAGACAAAAACACTGGAGAATAAATCGAAAACCAATGTCCTTATTGCCTATTCTAAAGATGGGACGGTCACAATTATAGTTCCTGAAACAGATGTGATAATTAATATTTACAATATCATCGGACAACGGGTTCGTAGTATAACGCCAAATTATAATGTGGTAACCATAACTGATTTACCACGTAATCAGGCTTATATATTGCAGGCAGGTAATCGAAGAACAAAAATTGTATTGTAGAGTTTTGAATTTGACAAAAAAAAGTCTTACATGAAAGTAAGACTTTTTTCTGAAATTATTGTTGTTGGAATGGTAACCTGTATTCACAACCTTCTTTCCACCGACTACACCCATAAGCAGTTTTACCTTTTAGTATAGTTCCTTTTCCGCAAAGTGGGCAGATTTTACCTTCAGTTGTTTCTGTTTGAGTGGAATGAGTCAGGGTAGGAGTGATTCTACTGTTATCGCTTTTTACATTAAAAACTATTTCGGTAATCAATGATTTCATTTCGTCTAAAAATACTTTCGCTTCGTATTCGCCTTTTTCTATTTGCCGGAGTTTTTTTTCCCATAAACCGGTCAGTTCAGCTGATTTGAGTAAATCCTCCTGAATCATTCCAATTAGTTCGACTCCTGTATTGGTAGCAATCAGATTCTTACGTTCCTTGCGGATATATTCGCGTTTGAAAAGTGTTTCAATTATCGAAGCGCGTGTAGAAGGACGTCCTATTCCATTTTCTTTCAAAGCATCACGTAGCTCTTCATTGTCAACCAGTTTTCCTGCTGTTTCCATAGCCCGGAGTAAGGTTGCTTCTGTATGTGATTTTGGCGGTGACGTCCATTTTTCAGCTAAAGTTGGTTCATGCGGACCACTTTCACCTATTACAAAAATCGGTAAGGTTTTTTCATCATCTTCACTCTCGGTTTCTTCGCTCTGGCTTTTTGCCTTCGTAAATACCACCCGCCATCCGGGTTCGAGTATTTGTTTTCCATTCACTTTAAATTCGATGCTTTCCACTTCACCTAAAACAGTTGTCGTCGAAATTTTACATTCAGGATAAAAGTTGGCTATAAAGCGTAGTGCAACCATATCAAAAACAGCCCGTTCAGTATCGGTAAGAGCAGTTGGGTGAATTCCTGTCGGAATAATGGCGTGGTGATCAGTTACTTTTGAGTTGTCGAAAACTTTTTTTGTTTTCGGTAATTTCCCGGCAAGTAAAGGCTTTGTAAGTAATTCATAATCTTTAATCCCTTTCAGAATATCAGGAATTTTGGGATAAATATCGTCAGTCAGATAAGTTGTGTCAACACGCGGATAAGTTGTTATTTTCTTTTCGTAAAGGCTTTGAATTATTTTCAAGGTTTCGTCAGCCGAATAACCCATTTTTTTATTGCATTCAACCTGTAGTGAAGTTAAATCGAACAAGCGAGGAGCCGATTCAGTTCCTTTTTTTGTATTGATATCTGTTACAATAAATTCTGCTGTTCGAACGGTATCTAAAAAAGTAGTTCCTTCTTCAACGCTCAAAAAACGGCCCTTTGAAGCTGAAAAAACAGTATCACGATAAACTGTCTTGAGTTCCCAATAGGCTTCGGGTTTAAAGTTTTCAATTTCCAATTGCCGGTTAACGATAAGAGCCAAAGTGGGCGTTTGAACACGTCCGATAGAAAGTACCTGGCGGTTTTTTCCATATTTCAGTGTATAAAGCCGTGTGGCATTCATGCCTAACAACCAATCGCCAATGGCACGCGAAAGTCCGGCTTCGTAAAGTCGTTGATATTCGCTTTGGTCTTTGAGTTTGGTAAATCCTTCCCGTATGGCTTCTTCGGTTAAGGATGATATCCATAATCTTTTTACAGGACATTTGCATAATGCTTTTTGCATGACCCAGCGTTGAATCAATTCTCCTTCCTGACCGGCATCACCGCAATTAATCACTTCGTCTGCACTGGCCATCAAGGTTTCAATTGTCTTGAATTGTTTTTGAATACCACTATCATTCATTACTTTAATGCCAAACCGTTGAGGAATCATGGGTAAATGACTTAAAGCCCATGGTTTCCATTCAGGTGTGTATTCATGTGGTTCCAATAAGCCGCACAAATGCCCAAAGGTCCAGGTTACCTGATAACCGTTTCCTTCGATATATCCGTCTTTTCTGTTTTTAGCACCAAGAACTTCTGCAATATCCCTTGCTACACTGGGCTTTTCGGCAATACAAACAATCATCTTTTTTTGTTAGGAGTTAGAAAGTAAAAAGTCAGAATAAGATTTTTTTTTGAAACTAAAGAAGCATGAATTTTCAACTTCAAGAATTTCTGATTATCTTGCAAAAGTACAGAAATTCTTTCGCATTTGAAGGACCTGATTTTTTAATTTGTTACATTTGACTTATCGCTTTTTTATGAAAAATCGTAAAAAAATTGTATCTTTGCAGTCAAAATAAATAGCAATTTAAGGGTATTATTAAGGTATAAATTCACAAAAGATTAATTTTCATGTTTAAGAATCAACTAATAGCAAATGATATTTTTTATGTAGGTGTTAACGACCGGCAAAAGCATAAATTTGAAAATATGATTCCATTGACAAATGGGGTTTCGTATAATGCCTATTTGATAATGGATCAGAAAACAGCTCTTGTTGATACGGTTGATATTTCATTCGGTGATCTGTTTATTGACAAAATTCAATCACAATTACAGGGAAGAACACTTGATTATCTTATTATCAATCATATGGAACCGGATCATTCCGGCTCATTACGCATTATCCGCCAGTATTATCCCGAAATCATTATTGTAGGAAACGCCAAAACATTGAGTATGGTGGAAGGTTTTTACGGTTTGGTCGAAAATGTCAAAGAAATTAAAGATGGAGAAATTCTTTCGCTGGGATCTCATAAACTGGAGTTTTTCCTTACCCCAATGGTTCATTGGCCCGAAACCATGATGACTTATGATCAGGGTGAGAAAGTTCTTTTTACAGGAGATGCTTTTGGCTGTTTTGGAACACTGGATGGTGCTGTACTTGACACGGATATGAATGTGAACCGTTATTGGGATGAAATGGTTCGTTATTATGCTAATATCGTTGGGAAATACGGTGCAGCTGTACAAAAAGCATTGAAGAAACTGACACCAATTGATTTTGAAACTATTTGCAGTACCCATGGCCCTGTATGGAGAGAAAATATTTCCGAAGTAGTAGATCTTTATGATCAATTAAGTCGTTATAAAGGTGCTGAAGGTGTTGTAATCGTTTATGGCTCCATGTATGGCTATACGGAATTGATGGCGGAAACGGTTGCCCAAGGCCTTGCAGAAGCTGGTATAAAAGACATCATTATCCATAATGTTTCCAAAACGGATTCTTCGTATATTTTGCAGGATATATTCAAATACAAAGGATTAATTGTTGGAAGTCCGACTTATAGTAACGAATTATATCCGGAAGTGGAATCGTTACTTCGGAAAATAGAAATCCGTGGAGTAAAAAATCGGGTTTTCGGTTATTTTGGATCTTTCACCTGGGCAGGAGCTGCCAATCAACGGCTTAAAACATTTGGGGAAACAATGAAATGGCCAACTGCTGAAATTTCAGTTGAAGAAAAACAGGGATTGAAAACTGAAAACTATCAGGCTTTACTGGAACTTGGACATCAAGTGGCTGAACTGGTAAAATTGCCTTATCTGGAAAGCCAACATTGTGGTTAAGTAATTATATATTCATTGAAAATCAAAATTTATCATGGTCGAACTAACGCTTATTACGCCAACATTTTTATTTTCAGCGATTTCTCTTTTACTGTTGGCTTATACAAACCGGTTCTTATCGTACGCTCAATTGGTACGGACGTTGAAGGATCGTTATATGGAAGATCAATCGGCTCTGACTCGTGCTCAGATTATGAACTTGCGACGAAGATTATACCTGACAAAGAATATGCAATTATTGGGTGTAGCCAGCTTATTATTATGTGTGGCTACTATGTTTTTTATCTATGTTGGTTTACAAGTCATATCAGTATATATTTTTGGTTTAGCATTGATTTTACTCATCATTTCACTGACTCTTTCTGTTATGGAAATTCGAATTTCAGCTAAATCGCTTGAAATTTATTTAAGTGATATGGAGAAATTAGAGAATTAGTTAAATGGTTCATCAGTTTATTGGCTAATTAGTTAATTAGTTAATTGGTTTAGAAGGTTTAGATTTGATTGAAGTTATTTAAATTATATTCAATTTATTTGAAAAAATGGCTAATAATTTTGAATCGCTTGAAGTTTGGAAAGAATGTCGAAGTTTCAGAAATCAGATTTCGACACTTGTTAAAACATTTCCAAGTGAAGAAAAATACAGGCTTACAGATCAATTAATCAGGGCAAGCAGGTCTGTTACAGCTAATATAGCTGAAGGGCACGGACGTTACCATTTTCAGGAAAATATACAGTTTTGCCGACAATCAAGAGGCTCGTTATCAGAAATTTTGGATCATTTAATTTGTGCTTTTGACGAGAATTATATAACTGAAGAACAACTTGATGATTTCAGGATGATACATGAAAAGTGTATGAAATTATTAAATGGATATATAGGATTTCTGCAAAAACAGAAAGATCTACCCAAATCAACGAATTAACCATTCAACCAATTAACAAGTAAACAAATCAACCAAATGAATAATGGATTTGTACGTGTGGCTGCAGCAGTTCCCGAACTTCGGGTAGCTGATTGTGTGTTTAATGTTGCCCGGATGACTGATTTGGTTCTTCAGGCTGAAAAGGAAAAAGTACAGGTTGTATGTTTCCCTGAGTTGTCAATTACGGGCTATACTTGTGCCGATCTTTTTTTTCAGCAACAATTACTTGCTGATGCCGAAAAAGCATTAGGCGAATTAAAAATAGCATCTTCCCCTACCACTTGTGTCATTATTGCCGGCATGCCTGTCCGTATTCAAAATCAGCTTTTTAATGTAGCCGTTGTACTTCAAAGCGGGCAAATTTTAGGAGTAGTTCCAAAAACACATATTCCCAATCAGGATGAATATTACGAGAAGCGTTGGTTCTCGTCTGGTTTGGCAACCGATTTACAAACCATCTCTTTGTCGGACGAACTGGTTCCATTCGGAACGGATTTATTATTCTCCGATACTAAATTTACATTTGGGATTGAAATTTGTGAAGATCTTTGGGTTCCCATTCCACCCAGCTCACAACAAGTCCTTCAGGGTGCCGAAATTATTTTCAATCTCTCGGCGAGTAACGAATTAATTGGTAAACAAAGTTATCGCAGACAACTCATTGAGCAGCAGTCAGCCCGTTGCAATGCCGGTTATGTATATGCATCTGCAGGAGCCGGAGAATCAACAACCGACATGGTTTTCTCGGGCAATGGAATTATTGCTGAAAACGGTAAAATTTTGCTGGAATCAGAGCGCTTTTCATTTGAACCACAGTTAATTGTAACTGAAATTGATATTGAGCGTTTGATAGCCGACCGGATTCGAAATACCAATTTTAATCAGAAAAAATCGAAACCAAATTTCAGGACTATTAAAATTGCAGAAGCAAATTATACTCAATTTGAATTAAAAAGAACTTTTGGGATACATCCATTTGTACCACCCATTAATAACCGAAACGAAAGTTGTCAGGAAATATTTTCCATTCAGGTTGGCGGGTTGGCTAAACGCTGGTTATACACCCAATCAAAAACTTTGGTAGTTGGCATTTCAGGCGGACTGGATTCAACTCTGGCATTGTTGGTTTGTGTCAAGACCGCCGATAAACTCAGATTTGACCGCAAACGTATTATGGGCATTACCATGCCGGGATTTGGTACGACCGACAGAACGTACAATAATGCACTGAATCTGATGAAATCTCTGGGCATTACTTCCCTCGAAATTTCTATTAAGGAGGCTTGTATTCAACATTTCAAAGACATTAATCACGATGTAGGAACGCACGATGTAACCTATGAAAACACACAGGCTCGCGAACGTACGCAGATTTTAATGGATATTGCCAATAAACACAACGGATTGGTGATTGGTACCGGTGATTTATCGGAACTGGCGCTTGGATGGGCAACTTATAACGGTGATCATATGTCGATGTACGGCGTGAACAGCGGTGTTCCTAAAACTCTGGTGCGTTATCTGGTCGATTGGGCTTCAAATCAATTGGATGAAACATCCAAAACTATTCTTCAGGATGTGCTTGATACACCGGTAAGTCCGGAATTATTGCCGGCTGATCATAACGGAGATATTGCCCAGAAAACAGAAGAAATTGTCGGACCATATGAATTACACGATTTCTTTCTTTACTATTTTGTTCGTTTCGGCTTTTCACCGGACAAGATACTCTTTTTAGCTAAAAACGCCTTTGCAGATCTTTATTCTGATGAAATATTACAGAAATGGTTGAAAGTTTTTCTTCGCCGCTTTTTCTCGCAACAGTTTAAACGCTCCTGTATGCCTGATGGACCCAAAGTGGGTTCAATTAATCTCTCTCCTCGTGGAGAATGGCGTATGCCGAGTGATGCGGTAGCTTTTATCCTGAGTGTTGACAATTAATTGTTTAAACTCTTATTGATACATTTTCAAATTAGTTCATTTTCAAATTTTTACATATGCTTGAACAAACATTTTACGGAAATACGATACATCAATGGATAATTTCAGTCCTGATTATTTTGGGTGCATTTGTTTTGAATAAGGGTTTTGTGTTGCTCAATAAGCATGTCATTCATAAAATTACATCCAAAACCAAAAATCGTCTCGACGATATTTTATTTCAAATGCTTGAAGCTCCGGTACTGCTTGGCATTGCTTTAGGTGCTATCTGGATAGCAACAAGCCGATTGGAGTTAGATAGATCGTTGGATATGTTTTTATTCAGAGCATATCAGATACTTATTGTTATCAATATCACCTGGTTTGCGGTTCGGTTAGTAAATTCGCTGATTGAAGAATATTTAGCCCCCATTGCCAATGATCCAAACAATAAACGCATCGATAACAATTTTTTACCCATCATTCGGCGGTCATTATTGGGAATTATCTGGGCAATAGGAATTGTAATGGCTTTGAATAATGCCGGTTTTAATGTTGGTACATTGATCGCCAGTTTGGGAATTGGTGGTTTGGCATTTGCTCTGGCTGCGCAAGATACTATCAAAAATATTTTTGGTGGTATTACTATTTTTTCCGACCGTCCGTTTCGTATCGGCGACCGCATAAAGGTTGATGGTTTTGATGGAATAATTGAAGATATAGGTATCCGCAGTACCCGGTTAAGAACTATGGACAGATGTTTGGTAACTATTCCAAACTTCAAATTGGTGGAAGCTTCGGTAGAAAACGTTTCGGAGGAACCTATGAGACGTGTTTTATCCAAAATTGGATTGACCTATGATACCACTCCTGAAAAAATGAATCAGGCCCTGGAAATTTTGAAAAACATGCCTAAAACTGTTGCAGGTATCGATTCAAAAGACATTTTCGTATATTTTTCTGACTTTGCCGATTATTCCATGATAATTACATTTATCTATTTCATCAAAAAAAAATCGGATATACCTGAAACCATTTCTCAGGTGAATTTAGCAGTTTTGAGTGCTTTTAATAAAGCCGGTCTTCAGTTTGCATTTCCAACACAAACCTTACATTTGAAAGCCGATGAAAAGTTGCCATTTGTTGCAACCGAAGAAAATCAGAAGTAGAAAAAAAAAACCAAAGATTAAAGACTTAAATACGTGGAAATAAATAATGTCCTATAATCAAACAAAAAAACAGATGAATAGAACGCGGATTTCCGCTGGTTGAGCGGATTTAAAAAACGGATAATCATATCGCTGAAAGCGATATGATTATCAAAAACTTGAAGCAATATCCTCTCGCCAAAGGGGAGAAAAATTTATTTTGTAATTCGTTCGAGCCACTTCAACATACCCAACATAGTAAACATCGAAATACTGCAAGCCACAACAAAAACTATCCATACCATTGAAATTGGAATACTTTTGTAAAAAATGGCACCAATAAAAAGTAACTGGTTTCCAACTGCTGTAGCTCCCAGCCATGCTCCCTGCATAATTCCCTGATATTTTGGTGGTGCTACTTTTGAAACGAACGAAATTCCCATCGGACTGATGAATAATTCCGCAATGGTCAAAATCAGATATGTACCAATCAATAAAAATGGCGTTACACGTTGAGCATCAGGTAATCCGCCCATTTCAGTAATAACTGATTTTGTTGGCAAACCCATCGAGCCAATTGACATGGTAACATACGCTAAAGCCGCAATTCCCATTCCGATTGCTATTTTGCGCGGTGTTGAAGGTTCCCAACCTTTTGAACGTAAAAATCCGAAAACCGACATAATTATAGGCGTTAGAAGTACAACAAATATAGGATTTATGGATTGGAAAATTTCAGCTCCCTGAATGGTTGTGAAACCTAAATCCAAAACCAAGCCGCTCAGATTAGTATAATCTTTTGCAAAATAGGTAAGTGTCAAACCATTTTGATGAAAGGAAAACCAAAAGAAAATAACCACGCCAAATACAGCAAAAAGTGCATATAAACGTTGTTTTATTTCAGCTACATCCATTTCCACATCCGTTGATGACGATTTTTCGTGAGCCGATTTTGGATTGGGGAAATTCTTTTTATTTATCAAATATACAATAAGTGATATTATCATGGCACCAATGGCAATGGCAAAAGCATAATGAAATCCGGTAGTAAATAAATTCAGATATTCTTTTGCAAAAGCATTTAAATCAGTGCCCGAATAACCCACTTTTGTTGCCAAATCGTGAAAACGAAATGCTGCATCAGTTGAAATAGTTGAATTTAATTGTTCATGACACAACGCAGGAAGATCGGGATTATAAGCAAAACCGTGTGATTTCAACCAACCGTTACGCATACCAACAGCTGCAAATGGTGCAAAAATGGCACCTACATTGATAAACATGTAAAATAACGAAAATCCCGAATCCCGTTGTTTGGAATATTCAGGATTATCATACATCTGACCAACTAATGCCTGTAGATTTCCTTTAAAAAGACCGTTTCCGAATGCAATTACTAATAATCCGAAACATGTCATTGCCAAATACAGACCAAATGAACCTTCCGGAACGGGAGTTGGTGTCGGAATTGCCATTATGAAATAACCGACTGTCATTAAAATCAGACCAATTAGAATGGTGCCTTTGTAATTTCGTTTTTTATCGGCAATCAAACCTCCGACAAAAGCCAGAATATAAATGGAAAAATAAAATACAGCGTAAATAAGCCCTGCTTGTGTTTCGTCCAAACCGAATTTTGACATTAGAAAAAGTACGAGAATCGCCATCATGGTGTAAAAACCAAAGCGTTCGCCCATATTTGCAAGAGAAGCTGCAATCAGGCCTTTTGGGTGTTTTTTAAACATAGTATTTTAATTAGTTAATTAGATAATAAGATAATTTGTTAATTTGTTAATGTGTTAATGTGGTAATGTGATAATGAGAAAATGTAAGAATGAAATTAATTTCGAAACACTGTTAACTGTTAACTGTCAACTGATCTCATGGTTTCATCACCACACCTTTATTTTTGCGTCCATCTACTTTCATTACAATTGGCATATCGAAACGAACATGCCTCACGAATTCCGACTCATGAACTGCAGGTTGAGCATCCAAAAAACCGGTGTCAAATGCACCGTCATTCAAATAAGGATTGATGGTAAGATAGGACACCCCAAAGGAAGTGAGATTCTGAAAAAAATGCGTTCCTTGACTTGGATCGACACGATAATTTGATAATCCCGATTCCACAATCATTTGGGCATTACTTATTTGCTGCCATTTTACAGGAATTCCAAGCCATTGATCTGCCGATCCCCAACGTCCGGGACCAACCAATACATAGTGTCGGTTTTCTTTGATAAGTTCCCGGTTCACCTGTTCAATATCGGCAGCAATGAGTAAATTTTTGGACGCATTAAATGAATTGGGTTTCACATAAACAAGGTCGAAAACATCGGTTGTAATTCCATGTCCCAAAGCACTGTTACTGCTTAAAATGGTATTTTCTTCTGGTATTGAACCAATATCTTCATTGATCATTTCTTTGCTATCGACAATGGGTCGGATTTGCAGCAGATAAAAAACATGTTGTTTTTTGGATGAATAATCCAGGTTAACGGCAAATTCAATTTCAATGGGTCGTCCCATTTCAAGTTGGGCAATATGTAATACTTCTTTCAAAATCGGAGCAAGGGGAAATACATTATGTTGAAGAATATTGGCAAAAGTGATTATTTTCCGTCCACCTTCATACAATCCATCCTGAATGACCTGATCCTGCAAATTTAAAGTTGACGCAATGTAACGCAGGGTTCCATCTTTTTCAGCATCCGAAACCCGTAATTTCAGCAAATTAAATCCATCATCAACTTGCGGAATAAATTCGGTTTGGCTTAAATCCAGTGCGTTGAAATAGATTTGGGTTTCGTGCAGGGCAAAATCCAGCGTGCTGGTTTGTAATATATTATTTGGATAAGCGGGAGAGAAACGCAAACTTGTGCCACCATCCATAATGTGTTTTCCAAGACCCAACGCAATATTTGCAATGCCATCTTCGGGTGTTTCTGCACCAATCGGATAATAATTAAGCGAACGTGCAACGCCCGAAAAAGAGGGATAGAAACGATCACCGTAAGCATTCCCGCAAATTTCCTGGAGAACAATGCCCATTTTTTCTTCGTCGATTACATTCTTGGTAGCCGTCATATACGCTTTACTATCCCTGTAAAAAACGGATGCATAAACCGCTTTAATGGCTTCGGTCAGCATTTCAAGCATCTGTGTTTTACTATCGGCATTGTAAGGCACCATATAAGTGGTGTAAATCCCGGCAAAGGGTTGGTAGTGTGAATCTTCCAGTAAACTGGAAGAGCGGACTGCAATAGGTCCGTTAATGGCACCCAAAAAAGCAAGTAAATCGGCAATTAAAAGTTTCGGAATGTGGGCTTTGAGGAAATGTTTCAGTATTTCATCATCTTTCAACTCGGACAAAGCAATCGGATAGAGTTGATTCAGCTCCATAAAGTCTGTGAAATTCTCCGTGCACAATACTACCGTTTTGGGTATCGTTATTTGTGCATTTTCAAACTTCTCAAAGCTTTCGTTACGTTTTATCATGGCATCGATAAATGCCAGACCGCGACCTTTACCGCCTAATGAACCTTCGCCAATACGCGCAAAGTTTGAATACTGGTCAAAACGCTCACGTTGAAAAACCGCCACAACACCCCGGTTCTTCACTTTCCGGTAATGAACGATGGCATCGAATATGATTTCACGAACTTTTACCAGATCAGTCGGGGTAAAGTTACCAACATTTATGTTTTTTAAAAATTCGGCCAATGGAAACATGGCACGGGAGTATAGCCAGCGTGAAATATTATTCCGCGAAACATGATAATAAAGTGTTTCGTCACTGATTTTAAAAATACTTTCCTGTAATCCGCGTAAATTTTCAACCCGTGCTTCTTCGATACCTGTATCCGGATTGATAAATACAAAATCGCCAAAACCAAAATTATCCGTGATTTTTTGTCTCAACTCGATAAGTAATGTTTTGGACATTTTATTCAGAAAAGCTGCATGCACCTCATCGGCTGCCTGATGGTTTTTCTCTTCTGTTGATTCTATTATGAGCGGGATATGTTTGTCAATTTTACGAATTTCCCTGCAAAGATTAATGCCTGCCAGTTTGTTTTTTTCTCCGTTTTGAAGGTAGCTGACATCAGTTATCACCCCCAGCATATTTTTCTTATATTTTTCATATATGGCCAGACCTTCTTCGTAGGTGCGTGCCAGCAAAATCTTCGGACGACCACGCATACGAAGCATTTGTTCATGTTCATTCAATGCTTCGGTCATAAACGAACGCGACTGTTTGAAAACAAACTTATACAGGTGCGGCACAATGGATGAATAGAAATGGATGGAATCTTCCACAAATAGTATCACCTGAACACCAACAGATTCCACATCTTCATCCACATTCATCCGGTCTTCTATCAGCTTGATGATGGCCAGTAACAAATCTGAATTTCCAAACCAGCCGAAAACATAATCAATAGCGCTTAAATCTTCATGTGCAATCCTTCTGGAAACATATCTCGAGAAAGGTGTTAATACAACAATCGGTATATCCGGAAAAAGGGTCTTTACATGTTTAGCCCACTCAAACGGATTGATACTATCGCCACTGGGCATGGAAATGATTAACTCAAAGGAACGTTCATTAAGTAAAGCGTTCGCTTCTTCTTCGTTCGAAACAAGAGTAAAACGCGGCGGATACCGAAGATTAAGGGATGTATACTCGTTGAATATCTGCTCATCAATCCGCCCGTCCTCTTCCAGTATAAATGCATCGTATTTGCTGGCATACAACAAGACATTGTAAATGCGATGCCTCATCAGGTTGGCAAACGACGTGTCTTTAAAATATAATTTCTTGATGTTTGGAGAATTCATAAGCAATTAATAATGAACAAATGCACATTTCTTTACAGGAATGAAAGTTTCAATTTTCCCCCGAAAAGATAATCGTATGCCAAGACAGAACAAAAGTAATAAAACCATTGAATTTTGGGCATTAATTGGTATAAATATTTAAAAGTTCAATGCAATTCATTACGTAATGAAAAAAATAACACCTGGTAAATACCTGTTTTTACTCTTTTAAATGATCAGAGTCGGTTATCTATTAACAGATGGATAAGATTTTTAAAATTCTACAATTATAAATCTTCAAAAAAATATACTTTGCTGTTTAAGTAAAATAAAACTATTTTTGTGCACGAAAAATAGAATCCGTCTTCAACTATCATTTGACAGCTATATTTATAAATAATTTAAAATGAAATTTACCCGATTATATTGATGAAAAAACTTACATTACTATCCCTTTGTGTCTGGTTTATCGGTCGGTCACTGACAGCTCAGGGCACAGCCGATGATTACAACCGTGCCTTTTCACTTCAGAACAAATTAAAAGATAAAGTATTTTACTCGGATGTAACGCCCAAATGGATAGGGGACTCCGACAATTTCTGGTATGTCCGCAATAGCCCTCAGGGAAAAATGTACATATTGACCAATGCAAAGCAAAAAAAGCAAACGGATCTTTTCGATCAAAATAAACTGGCGGTTGAACTTACTTTAGCTACCGACAAAACAATTGATGCCAACCGCTTGCCGTTTACTTCGATGAAAGTATCTGAATCATTGGACACCTTGCGTTTTGTATATAATGATTTTAACTGGATTTATTCAATAAAAAATAATTTGCTCAAAAAAGGAGATAAAGTGGTATCTACAAAGTCCGGATATTGGGGAACGGTGGATGAAGAACGTGAAGGAAAGCCGGTGACTTCACCCGACAAAAAAACAGTTGCATTTGTAAAAGAAAACAACATTTATATCCGGGAACTGAAAACAGGTACTGAAAAAGCGCTGAGTACCGATGGCACCAAAGAAGATTATTATTCAACCAATATATCCTTTTCCCCCGATTCGAAGAAGCTGGCTGTCATGCGTATCCATGCTGCAACGATTCGGCAACTCTATCTGATTGAATCATCACCTGCCGATGGGTTACAACCCAAACTGCAAACAAGGGATTACGTGAAACCGGGTGATGTATTGCCGGTCAGAACTCCGGTAATTTTTGATCTGGCAACCGGGAACAAAAAGATTCCCTCCAATGATCTTTTTAAAAGCCAGATAGATTTAAAAGGTTTTGAATGGTTTGCCGATAGTAAATCGGTGTTGATTGAATACAATGAACGGGGACATAAGGTTTACCGGGTGCTTGAAATCAATGCTGAAACAGCTGAAGTAAAAACGTTGATAGAAGAAACTTCCAAAACCTTTGTTAATTACAATCGTTATTTTCGAAAAAATCTAAGCGGAGGAAACGAAATTATCTGGATGAGTGAACGGGATAACTGGAATCATCTTTATTTGTACGACCGCCACACGGGAAAAGTCATAAATCAAATTACAAAGGGCGAATGGTACGTGCGTGATGTTATAAACGTTGACGAAAAGAAACGCGAGATCACTTTTTCAGCCAACGGTATGGTGCCGGACGAAGATCCTTATCTGGTACGTTATTACCGTATCCGGTTTGATGGAACGGGACTGACTTGTCTTACACCCGAAGAAGGAATGCATCAGGCCTGGTTCTCGGACGATAAAAAGTATCTGGTGGATGTTTATTCCACAGTCAACAAAGCACCGGTAGCTGTTTTACGAAATGCCGCTGATGGCAAAATCATTCTACCGCTCGAAAAAGCAGATATCACCGAACTATTGAAAACCGGATGGATTGCTCCCGAACCTTTCGTGGCAAAAGGACGCGATGGAAAAACGGATATCTGGGGTATCATTTACCGTCCGACAAACTTCGATCCGACAAAAAAATATCCTGTTATTGAGTATATTTACGCCGGACCGGGGAGTCAGTATGTACCTAAAACGTTTATTTCATACAACCGCAACTTATCTTCTATGGCTGAGTTGGGATTTATCATGATCCAGATGGACGGCATGGGAACTTCCTTCCGTTCCAAAGCTTTCGAAGATGTTTGTTATAAGAACTTGAAAGATGCCGGATTTCCGGACCGCATTGCATGGACCAAAGCAGCTGCTGCAAAGTATCCGTATATGGATATTAATCATTTGGGTATTTTCGGTGCTTCGGCCGGAGGACAATCGGCCATGGGTGCCGTGTTGTTTCATCCCGAACATTACAAAGCCGCTTATTCTTCGTGCGGTTGTCACGACAACCGCATGGATAAGATTTGGTGGAACGAACAGTGGATGGGTTATCCTGTTGACTCAAGTTATGCCGCAAGTTCCAACGTGGTAAATGCACATTTACTTACCCGTCCGCTGATGCTGGTGGTGGGTGAAATGGATGACAACGTGGATCCGTCATCAACTTACCAGGTTTGTGACGCGTTGATTAAAGCCAATAAAGACTTTGAATTGATTGTATTACCCGGTGTTGGACATACCATGGGAGGAGACTATGGGGAACATAAACGCTATGATTTTTTCGTGAAAAACCTGATGGATATTAACCCTCAGGGTTGGAGTGAAGTGGGAGAGAAGAAGTAATCTTATTTCAAGAAGTTTACCGGTAAATTAACTCCTTTGGACTTAGAAGCAAACAAAAAGCAGAACCTCATTGGCTCTGCTTTTTGTTATTGTTTCCAATTGCTATCAGTATTGCGTTCTGAAAAATTACGATTTCCGTACCGCTTCCACTTCCTCCACCGTTTTGGGTTTTACTTTCGTTCCCAATCGGCGTGCACCGTTTTCGGTCATCATATAATCTTCTTCGTTGCGAATACCGCCAAAGTTACGGTACTTTTCTATTTCGGTCCAGTTAAAGAAATCATTCAAATGTCCTTCCGATTGCCATTTATCCATTAGCTCTGGGATAAAATAGATGCCGGGTTCGATGGTAAAAACATGTCCGGGTTTCAGGGCTTTGGCAAAACGTAGCGATTTCAACCCAAACTGTGTACTTTTCGGTTCGCCATCGTAACCAACCCACACTTCGCCTAAATCTTCCATATCATGTACGTCGAGTCCCATCATGTGTCCGGTTCCGCAAGGCAGGAAAAGCGCATGTGCACCCTGAGCTACTGCATCATCAATATTGCCTTTCATTAAGCCCAGTTCTTTCATATTTCCGGCAATGGAACGACAGGCCGCCAAATGTGCATTACGGAAAGGTGCATTCAATGTCAGGGCATCGATAGCTGCCTGATGAGCCTGAAGACTAATTTCGTAAATTAATTTTTGTTGCGGGCTAAAGGTGGCATCCACCGGAAAAGTACTCGATAAATCGCCGGCATAATGACTTTCAATCTCCGCTCCGGCATCAAGAAGGAAAAGATCTCCGCTTTTCAATCCATTTCCATGATAATGATTGTGTAAAGTTTGTCCGTTTTTTGTTGCGATGATGGGAAAAGAGATTTCACTGTTGGCGGCTAGTGCAATTTCATATACTCTGGCAGCAACCTGAGCTTCCGTCATGCCCGGACGAACAAATTGCATTGCAGCGACATGCATATCAACCGTCAAATCCACTGCTTTTTCAATTTCAATGATTTCTTCGTCAGATTTTATTTCGCGTTGGCTTACTACCGCACGAATAAGTTTTAATGATGCTTTCGTTTGGATAACTTCGGGATGCAGAAAGAGCAATTGTTGCAATTTAAGTTTGTTTTCAGGACGATAAGGCGGTAAAAAATGTACTTCACGTCCTTTTTTTTGAGCTTCGTGAAGCATCTTTGGTAATTCCGAAACCGGTAAGGATTTGTTTATACCACCCAATGAAACTCTTTCGGTAATGGTTGGTTGAGGCCCCATCCAAACGATATCGTCAATGGTATAATCATTCCCGAATATTATTTCCTGCCGGTTATCCACATCAATTACAGCTGCCAGACCGGGGAAATCAATCCCGAAATAATACAGAAAACTACTATCCTGCCTGAAATGATAGGTATTATCTGTATAATTCATGGAACTCTCGTTGTTCCCGAGCAGTAATATCAAACCCGAACCGATTTTTTCTGTCAGCGTTTTGCGGCGTTGTATGTAAGTATCTTTGTTGAACATAATTATATGTTGTTAGTTGGCTGTTTATCAATTGTAAATGAATCAATTGTAAATGATTAAATTACATTGCCTCGTGTTCCGTCCGGTTAATAATTTCATTCTGCAAATCAACCCCCAGATCATTAAAATAATCGCTGTAACCGGCTACTCGTACAATCAGATCCCGATGTTTTTCGGGATGTTTTTGCGCATCAAGTAAAGTAGCCGCATCAACCACATTGAACTGGATATGATGACCGTTTAAACGGAAATAACCGCGTATTAACCCCGATACTTTACGAATGGCTGGTTCATCTTCAAAGAAATTCGGACTGAATTTCTGGTTCAGTAAGGTTCCGCCTGTATGTAAATGATCAATTTTAGCTGCCGATTTAATAACCGATGTCGGTCCCTTGCGATCGGAACCCTGAACTGGTGATATGCCTTCGGAAACAGGCATTCCTGCTTTACGTCCATCGGGTCCGGCATGCATGACACTGCCAAAATAAACATGGCAGGTCGTTGGCAAGAGATTTATCCGGTAAGCCGCACCGCGCGGACTTGTATGTCCGTTGACGGCATCGTAATAAATATCAAATACTTCCACGAGTTGTGCATCGGCTGCATCATCATCGTTTCCATATTTAGGCGTTTTGTAAAGAATTCGGTACAATAAATCATCGTTGTTTACAAAATTGCTTTCGAGAACTTTGACGAAGTCAGGCAATGAAATAGCCCGATCTTCAAATACCAGTTTCTTCAGCGAAGTAAGCGAATCGGTTACCGTTCCCATGCCCACACCCTGAATATAGTTGGTATTGTAACGGGCACCACCGTTTATATAATCCATACCCTTTGCTACACAATCATCAATAATCAGCGACAGGAAAGGCGTTGGCATAAAGGTCATGAATATTTTCTCGATGGCGTTGCTTCCTTTTATTTTGATATTTACAAAATGTTCCACCTGTGCTTTGAAAGCAGCCAGCAAATCGGCATAGCTGTTGAAATCTTCAGTTTTACCTGTATGAATTCCTATTTGTTTTTTCGAACGGGTGTCAAAACCATCGTGCAGGGTAATTTCCAGTATTTTGGGCAAATTAAAATAACCGCTCAGGATATAACTTTCGGTTCCGAATGCTCCCGACTCCACACAACCGCTGGCTCCACCGTTACGGGCATCTACAAGATCTTTACCCTGATTCAGTAATTCCTGAATAATGGCATCGGTATTGAAGATGGACGGTTGTCCGAATCCGGTTTTAGTGATTTTTACCGCCCGGTCGATGAATGCATCGGGATTCAACCGGCTTAACTGCACCATGGAACTGGGTTGAAGCAAACGCATTTCTTCAATGACATCAAGCAGGATAAAGGTCATTTCATTAACGGCGTCCAGTCCTTCAGGCGTAAGGCCACCCAGATTAATCAGTGAAAAATCGGTATAGGTATTACTTTCAAGGGCTGTAATGCCCACTTTGGGAGGTGAAGGATGATTGTTGAACTTTATCCAGAACGATTGTAAGAGTTCCACCGCCTTTTCACGGGTCAATGTTCCGGCTTCCGTTTCGGCTTTATAGAAAGGATATAAATGTTGATCGAGTCGTCCGGGATTAAAGGAGTCCCAGGGATTCAGTTCGGTTACCACACCCA
This sequence comes from Paludibacter sp. UBA6032, assembly GCA_002427885.1. Lineage (GTDB taxonomy): Bacteria > Bacteroidota > Bacteroidia > Bacteroidales > Paludibacteraceae > Paludibacter. The sequence goes on along the minus strand of DIZI01000007.1, from coordinate 25,219 downwards.
AATGTATAAACCAGTAATGTTGCAATACTTCGTGAAATGTTTCGGGTGCATTGGCAGGAACACGCCGACAGATACGTGCCATTTCAACCAATTCCTTTTTACGGGTTTCATCACTTTCGGCTTTTGCCAGCATTTCTAATTTCTGTGCATGACGAACAGCAAACATGATTATGGCTTCCGCTGCTATCTTCATAGCTTTCAGTTCTTCCATTTTATCGAAAGCCAGCGGATCATTTATCCAATCCAGGGAATTTACACTCGTTTCAATATCAAGCAAAATATCAATCATTCCCTTTTGATAGATTTTATATCCGGCCACGGTATGTCCCGGGGCACGCTGTTCCATAAATTCCGTGAATATACCTGCATCGTAAGCGTTATGCCAGTCAGAGGACATTGTTTTCATCACCCGGTCACGATTCGAACGTCCGCTCCAGAATGGGATGATGGTTTCTTCAAAGGCATTGCGTGTTTCATCATCAACACGAAACCAGACTTTTTCGCGCGTATGCAGGATTTCCAGATCCTGCATGGAATGCACCGTAATTTCGGGATAAGTTGGTGTTGCTTTCGGAGCCGGTCCCCGTTCACCCACTATTAATTCCATATCGTTAATACAAATGCTTTTCATTGCCAGAATGTATTCGAATGATCTGGCACGTTGTACCGGTACCGAATCACCAAAAGCCAGGTTGTTTTGGTAAAATTCGGTTATTAATAAGGCTCTTTCCGCCGAAATTCTGTTTATGGCGTTAAGGCTCTGTTCACGTAATTGTTGTATTCGTTCAGTCATTATATTTACCTTTGGCCCCTTCCGCAAGCTGGATAAATTGCAGGGAACTAAATTAGTATTGTTTTTAATATGTTTAAAATCAGAATATTCAAAGGCGAAAGTAACCCGGTTCCCTCCACGATAGCTATCGGGATAGGGGTTAGGGGTTATCCGCCGATTTTTACTTCAAACCCGGCTTCTTCAAAGCTACGTATAACTTCGGAAAGTTCCACTTTATTAACCGTTTTCAGTCCGTTTAATTTATTGTCGATTCCGAACCTTTTATATTTATGCGCTGCCGTATTATGATAGGGAAGCAGATCAATACCTTCAACCGGATCATTCAGTTTACTAAGAAAAACAATTGTTTCGCTGATATTGTTTCCGGTAAAACTGATACCCGGAATTAGCGGGATGCGTATCCTTACTCTTTTGCCCGTTTTCAATAAAGCGGAAAGATTTTCAAGAATAATATTATTCGAAACTTTCGTGTAGCTTTTATGCAAATTATTGTCCATTAATTTCAGATCATATAAAAACAAATCGGTACGTCGTGCCACCTTTTCCAAAACATCCCATTTGGCAAATCCGCATGTATCTACTGTTGTATGCATGTTTTCCTTTTGACAGGCTTCCAGCATTTCTGTCAGAAATTCGGATTGAAATAAAGGTTCGCCTCCTGAAAATGTTACTCCACCACCGGATTCTTCCATAAAAACCTTTTCTTTCCGTAATTCTGTCATCACTTCTTCCACTGTCATCTCACGTCCGACAGTTTCATCTTCGGTAAATTTTTTCTTGCCAATGTAAACCGTTTTCGCAACCGTTTTTATGGCCGAATCAATGCTTTCGGGATTATGACACCACACACAGCCGAGCGGACAGCCTTTCATGAAAACCGTTGTTCGTATTCCCGGACCATCGTGTACGGCAAAACGTTTGATATCAAATATAATACCCATAGACTAATGTGCAAATGAAAAATGTACAATTGGAAGAATAACTAAACAAATGACAGAAAGATACTGTTTTTGCAGGCTACAAAAGTGTCCCTTTGGAGTGGACTGGTGGGCTGTATATATCAAATCATCCAACACTCGTACAAACCTTTACCGGATTTGTGGAGAATATTGCCACGATATTTGGATGAATATTGCATAACAGGTGATAGAATCGTTATTAAATTGATTTCCGCTGCTAAATTATAAAAAATAATGGAATTAGCATGTTTATTTTATTCATTTTTTATCTGCGAAATTGAATTCATTTAGTTTATTCGATTATCGGTCATTTTTTAAATATAATAAGCTTGTTAATTTAGTAACATTTCTTATCTTTACCCCCGATTTTCAAATGATAATTCAATTTTCGTTTTATAATCATTGATTTTGTGTCTATATCAATGTTTAAAAGTGTATTAGCTGAATATCATACACTTATTAAAATTACAAAACTTCCCTGTCTATGACGTCAGGTTACTGAATAAATGTTAATATAAAAACCAATAAAATCCTATGAAAAAAACAATCATTATTTTCCTTTTTGGATGTATGCTACAAGCTGCTTTCGGTCAGGATACCATCGTTACCAACGACAAAAAGAAACTGGATGTACGTATTTTGGAAAAAAATGACCGGCAAGTAAAATACACATTAAACAGTTTTGCCGATGGACCCGTTTTTGGGATGAAAACAGCTAATATCCTCAAGATTGAATACCGGAACGGAACTGTAGATAATATGGGTTACGATAATCCAAGGAAAAACAGAGCATTTGGTGTCAGTGCAGGTATGGCATTGGATTTGGATGTAGAAGGCGGTATATTTACCACTACAGTCGATTACTTTTTACTACCTCAGATTGATATGGAACTTAATCTGGGGTCTAATTTTCAAAACGGATATACTTACTCGCTTGGAAGCCGTTTTCATCTGAATTCAAATCGCAGTCATAGAGCCATTACACCTTTTGTCGGTTTACTGGTTGGGTCAAATAGCGGACTTTCATTTGTTCAAATTCCGATAGGGCTTAGTTATATCAGTAAATTCGGTTTGCAGGCTTCAGTCAGTATTAATCAACGACAATATTCATACTCCAACTGGTTAGCAACTTCAGCCGAATTCAGAGTAGGGTGGAGGTTTAAAAAATAATCTGATTTTAGTTTATATTCTTGAAATACCCTTCGGTATTTCTCTATCGTGTCCTAATGTGTTCCCGATAACTATCTGGACTATCGGGATGGTTTGAATTATTTGTTTTAATTTAGTATAGCAGATCTAACTGCAAAAAAATAACGCGAACCACTCCAAGCGGTTCGCATTTTTTCATCCGCACGCTTCCAATTAATCAACAAAGCTAAATTTTCAGGCTCTAATCCCAAATAGTTTCTAAAATCGTACCGGAATCTGAATTATCATAGACCCTTTCCAAACATAATGAGACCTTAAACTGTTTCAAACTCCAAAACGACACGATGAGAAAACTTTTTATTCTTATAATGGCAGCAATAAGCCTGACCGGTTTTGCAAAAACGAACGAAAAGAAAACCACAGGCACAAATCAAAAGCATATGCTGAAATCTGTAAACTTTGATGAACTCAAGACCATAATTCATAAAAACGATAATAAACTGTACGTAGTTAACTTCTGGGCAACCTGGTGTAAACCCTGTGTGGAGGAATTACCGGGATTTATGGAAGTAAATAAGAATTACAGCAAGGATCCCCGTTTCAAAATGGTATTGGTCAGCCTCGATCTGGCATCTGAAATGGATACGAAGGTGAAAGCGTTTTTATTGAAAAATAATATTGACGTCGATGTTTATATTCTGGACGATAACAAACGAATGAATGAATGGATTCCAGCGGTAGATGCAAAATGGACGGGAGCTATTCCTGCAACTATCCTGTACCGGAACGGGAAGAGACTGGAATTCAAAGAAGGTCGGCTACAAAAGAATGAATTAGAACAAATTATTAATAAACACCTGTAAATTAAATTGATATGAGAAAGAATAGATTTTATCTAAGTTTAATAATCATCCTGACCATGATTGGTCAGATAAATGCAAAAAAAATGGAAAATACGTCAGAACATAAAGGTTACAAAATCGGCGATGCAGCTACCGATTTTAAGTTGAAAAACGTGGATAACAAAATGGTTTCGTTGTCCGATTACAAAAATGCCAAAGGCTATATTGTTATTTTTACCTGCAATCACTGTCCCTATGCAAAAGCGTATCAGGACCGCATCATAGCGTTGAACAATAAGTATGCAGCCAAAGGTTATCCTGTTATTGCTATCAATCCCAACGATCCGAAACTGGTTCCCGATGACAGTTTTGAGGCCATGCAGGTACGGGCGAAGGAAAAAGGTTTTACTTTCCCTTATTTGTTCGACGATGGACAAAAAATCTTTCCACAGTACGGAGCTACCAAGACACCTCATGTATATGTGTTGCAGAAAGAAAAAGGGAAAAACATTGTCCGTTACATCGGAGCTATCGACGATAATTATGCCAATGCAAATGATGTAAGCCACAAATACGTGGAAACTGCCGTGGATGATTTACTTGCAGGCAAACCCATTGCACAGACAACTACACTGGCTATCGGATGCAGCATAAAAGCGGAGTAAATAATTCTCCCGATAGCTATCGGGATCATAATTCATAATTGACAGTTATCAATGGATTCGTGTTTATGGTTTAGAGTTTAATAATTTAGAAATATAGTAATTCAACTTCATAGAAGCTGACCAAAAATAACCCCCGATAAGTGTAACTTACCGGGGGTTAATTATGAGCCAAAGTCCAACATCCTGTAGGGAGTGAACGGGAAGTATCCTGCAAAAAGTACAATAAACGGGAATCTTATTTTTAATTCCGAATCAGTATCTTCAACGTTTTTACATCCGTTGCAGCAATTTGCAGAAAATAAACCCCTGATGGCAATTGGGAAACAGGTATCAGATTCGTTTTACCTGATAACTGATCATTCATTAGTTGCTGTCCCAGTTGGTTGTACAACCTGTATGCCGAACCCACCAGATTACTTTCATTGATCGTGAGCTGAATGACATCCCTGACAGGATTTGAACCCAGTGTTACTCTCTGATCTGCCCTGGTTTCAACGATAGCAGTAGCATTTACCACTACAATTTTGCCTTTCATGCCCAGCGAAGCGTGGGGCTCACATACATAATAATGGGTACCAACTGTCAATTTAGATGCTGCAACACTACCGCCTCCAAAAGGAACCTGAAAGCCATTGTTGGAAGTTGAACCATTAGCAGTCCAGGTGGCAGATGACACTTCAACTGCATTGTGAATGCTGGCAAGCGAGAAATTTACATCATCGCCCTGTTGAATAGTAACAGTGGCAGGCGAAAAACTAAATCCACTGTTCGTAATTTGCCAGGTAGTTGAATATCCGGCCATTCCTGCCGATAACAGCAGGATTAAAAGTAAAATTTTTGTTTTCATTTTTCATTGAATTTACTATTTTTCCTTACTCATAAAGCTTTTCGGATTCGCTCCGTTTATTTAAGTGGTTACTGATCTCCACTTTCGCTTTCAATTAGTAGGTAAATTAGTTATATTCAATGCTAACAAATTGATTTATCTCATAAAACAATTCTGCAATTAAAAAGTTGGAATTAGGGATTAGTTTTTAGTCGGTAGTTTATAGTTTATAGTCGATAATTGAAAATTAATAATCTTTTAAACAAGTTACTTATAACAAAAACGCTAACCGGTCTAACCGGTTCGCGTTTTTGTTATTCAGAAGTTGTTTTCTGAATCCAAATTGTCTTAGAGAGAACGTCCTCTTATTAATCTGAATATTATGGCAATTACTGCAATGATAAGCAGGATATGAATAAGTCCACCCAAACTGTATGCAAAGAAGCCAATGGCCCAAAAAATAATAAGAATGACGGCGATAATATAAAGTAAATTGCTCATGGTTTTGTTTTTAGTGTTTATATTTAAGTTTAAAACAGGATTATTCTCTTTAAATTCTTAATTAACAGGACAATGATCATTGTTTGTTTTTTACACCCAGATCTTTCACTGCATTTCCCAATTCATCCATATCGTGATTAAATTCACGTTTGAAAGTTTCCCAGTCGCTATGACTCTTTTCATAATTGTCAATCCGCGATTTCATGTTTTTATTTTTCAGTTCCAATGAATCAATTTTATTTGCAAACCCTTCATCGAATGCTGCTCCTGATTTTCTAATCTTTAGTTTTATCTCGGCAATCTTGACTTCATTGTTTTTGATTTTTAATTCAGTCTCCAGTTTGTAAGTTTTAAACTGTTCAGCAGTTGCAACTTTCTGATCCACCATATCCGCATTGTATTTTGCGACATCAAGATTTTCCTGTGCATTATCCACTTTGTCCTGTGCTACCCGTTCTTTTTGAGCCGTTGACTGGCAACTTGTCAAAAGACTTCCTGACATAAAAATTGTAATTACGGCAAGGGTAAAAATTGTTTTTTTCATTTTGAATGATTTTAAAGTATTGATTTTAATAAACAGATAAGCTATTGATTTTATACCGGATCTTTTAAACAGCCTTTAGTCTGAGAAAAATCAGAGTCCGGAAATAATCTTACGTAATTCTTCTTTTGTTTTACCCAATTTCTTTTGTAGTCGTCCTAACATTTCTTCTTTTTTGCCTTCAGCAAACATGAGGTCATTGTCAGTTAAGTTTGCAAATTTCTGGATCAGTTTCCCTTTCGTTTCTTCCCAGGTTCCTTTTAGTTCAGTTGTATTCATAATTTTATTTGTTAATAGTGAAAGTGTTATCACGATGTAAAGATGGATAGTTTCTATGTTAAATCCGTTACACAATTCCAATGAAAACTTACATAATTCACATGTTATGTACGATTCGAATATAGATAATGTTTTTAATTTTTGAAATGTATAAAGCTATACCCCGTTGATAATTTTCTGTATCTCTTCTTTTGATTTGCCCAGTCTTTTCTGGAGTACATCGAAAATTTCCTTTTTCTTATCTTGTGCAAACAAAAGGTCATTATCTGTCAGATAGGCGATTTTTTTTAAAAGTCTCCCTTTTTGTACTTCCCAGTTTGTATTTTTTTCTGTCTTGTTCATCTTATTCATCAATTATAGTATATAATTTTCAATAAACAAAGGTGAGGTTTTTAGGGATTAAACTCATTACAAAATTCCATTTAAAAATTACATCATTCACACATAAACAATTTATATTAAATAGATTTCGAACATTGTTGTTATAAAAAAGATCCACAACATGCGTGTTGTGGATCTTTTCTATTTAATTAAATATCATCAAAAATCAGTATTGTACTTTTTTACTGTTTAGAAATCAATTTCCCGGATTGAATAACAGTATCGTTATTCATTACTTTGTAGAAATAAATTCCGGTAGTAAGTTCTTTTGTATCCAGCAATGTTGTTCTTTTTGTCAATGAAGTATTCATTATCTCTTTTCCTAAAACATTATAAATCTTCAGATTGTAGTTAAATTCTTTACTGTCATTATTTATGACAATGGTGGTATTTGAGCTTAGCGGATTGGGTGCAATTGTAACTGCAGTATTAACCACCTGTAGGGTAGTAACAGCTGTAGCAACGCAAACAGCAGGCATAATGGTAGTAATTGCAGCCGAAGTTAGTGCACCCGATGTTGTCAGTGCACGACCATTCAGTACGACACCGGTATTGATAGCACCTAATGCTCCGTTGTTGGCAATAATAGTTCCACAGAAAACCGAATAATTGTTGATACTAACTGCACCTTCAATCTTCCAATACACATTTTTTGCCTGGGCACCATTAATCAAAAGTACTTTTGCATACGTACTGGTTGTCAGGGCACCGTTGATTTTTATAACAAAAACTGCATCCGGATTTCCCTGAGCATTGAGGTATAATGAATCGGTGAAGACCGCAGCCGCTTTCATAATATAAGTATGCGGAGTAAGAACCAGATTGCGTCCAAATTGTGCAGGATACAATAATTCGATATCTTCAGGTAAAACATTCAGGTAATTATATACCGTAAGTAAATCGGCAGCACATTGAGCTGTAACAACGTCGGGAATCGGGTGAATGTTACCGCTTACTAAAAGCGGATCAAAACCGGTCGTTAAACCGACATTTGTGCCGACACTTCCATTGATAGTAGTTATTCCTGTATTTGAAACCGGACCATCGGCCGAAAATAATGCAAAACAGGCAGTACTTTTAAGATCGGGGGCTGTTGGACCTGTAAGATAAGGGCTTCCACAACCTGTAGGTGTATAAACAAGTGCTCCATCAACAGTAATAGCTCCTGCGGTTGAAAGGGCTCTACCTTCAATCGTGTCGCGGGTGGTAATGCTGATGGCTGCATTGTTAGCAATAATAGTTCCTTTCATGAAAGTACCGGGAGCCAAACTGACCATTCCTTCCACTTTCCAAAAAACATTACAAGCCAAAGCACCATTAATTAAATGAATCTTTGATTCGGCATTAGCAGAGAATGTTCCTGCAATTTGAAAAATAAATTTTGCATTCGGATCTCCTTGTGCGTCCAAAGTAAGACCTAAGTTCAGAGTCGATGCACCAGATATTGCATATATACCGGGTGTTAAAGTAGTACCATTTCCCATCAAAGGAGCGGGAAAGTATGTAGGGATAGCTGCATTTAATTGATTGTATGCAATTAATAAATCGGCAGCACATTGTGCACTGGCTCCATCCTGATCGTGCATAACACCGTTTACATTTCCAAAACCGGTACTGGAACCATTATTCGATCCAACATTTCCTGTAAGTTGAGATATTCCCGTATTGCTGACCGATCCGTTGGTTGAAAAGAGAGAAAAATCAGCAGCGGTACCTAAATTAATGGTTTGACCGAAATTGGCATTTGGCATTAAAAACAGTAAAACTGCAGTTAATGATAGAAGTAATTTTTTTTTCATTTTGATTGTATTTTAAGAGAGTGTATTAAGCATACTAACTGAATCAAAGATAGATGTCTTTAAAATATAAAGTGTTACACAATTTCGGAATTAAGTTACATGATTCACACATCATGCATTTACTCCCGATAGTTATCGGGATTAATTATTTATGATTTACGATTGGGATAGTTTTAGAAAAAAATCCACTACAATAATGCAATGAATTTTTTTAAAATTATTTGAATTTTTGAACTGAACTGTGGCATACTAACCACTTCCGACTAAAAAACCTTTTACCAACTAAAAACTAACGACTAGTTACTGTTTCGAAATCAGTTTTCCGGTTTGAACCACTTTGTCATTTTCCATCAATTTGTAGAAATAAATTCCCGTATGAAGATTTCCGGTGTTTAATGTCATTGATTGTTTTGTGATGATTGAGTTCATCACTTCAGTACCCAGAATATTATAAATCTTCAATTGGTATTTTCCTGTTTTTGATGCATCACTAAGTGTAATGTTGGCATACGAACTGAAAGGATTTGGTGCTATAGAAACTGTATTTGCATTACTAAAAGTAGCAACACCGGTAGAAATACCATTGGATGGAACAGTAACTACATTATTATGTAATGAAATCGCCCCGGCTGTGGAAAGACCTCTGCCTAATAGCGATGAGCCTTCCAACAAATTGATTGCTCCATCGACAATGATAGTTCCCCTGAAAACAGAACTATCGCCCAAACTGAACGCTCCACCAATTTGCCAATAGACATTTTTCAGGGAAGCTTGATTTGCCAGAACTACATTTGAGAATGTGCTGGTAGACAATGCTCCGTTTATTTTGAAAATAAATAAAGCATTCGGGTTACCTTGACCATCCAAAATTAAATCCCCTTTAAGTGTAGAAGCTGAACCAATACAATAAACATTGGGTGTAAGAACCTGGTTGGTTCCTAACAACGTATCAAGAACAACACCACAAGTTCTGGAGAACAAATCGCTGTAAGCAGTGAGCACATCGGCAGCAGCAGTTGTTGAAACAGCGTCGGCCACATGTTTTTGTCCGTATAAAGTTCCGGGAGTAAAGGCGGTAAATTGTCCCACATGATTGCCGACATCGCCGGTAACCACCGTTGCATTTCCTACATTAGTAAATGAACCATCGGCCGTAAATAAGGCGAAACCCGAAGTAGTACCTAAGACAGGTGCCTGACCGTAACTTGCATTTGGCATTATAGAAAAAAGAATGATGGATAACGAAATAAGTAATTTAGTTTTCATATTTGTTTTTTTTACGTTGAAAAGGTGTTTTCACAACTTACCAAAGATAGATGTCTTATTTATCGCAAGTGTTACATAAATTTTGAAATAAGTTATATGATTCACACATTGAAAGAAGAGCCAGGAAAAGATGTAGAAAAGAGCATTTCATAACTAAAAAAACAGAGACTTCAAACGAAGTCTCTGTTTCACTCATGTAAACATAAACAGTACAAACTTATTTAGGTTGTTCTATATCAATGATAACCGTTCGATTATAAAAACGTTCTTCCGGATATTTATTTTCGAAAGGAGCTGTTTTTTCATCCTCGCCATAACCGGTAACTTCAAAAGTAACATCCGTCCTACCTGCTTTCGCCAGGCTAGCTTCCATAATCTTTTTCACATCATTAGTACGAGCCAATGATAAAATTTGATTATGTTCTGTAGTTCCGATAGTATCTGTAAAGCCACGTATAATAACCTTGCCATCACCAGGAATCTTCGGTGTTATCTATTGAGATAAATAGTTCCTTTAAAAATAGCTGAGCCATCCATCAAATCAAGCACATAGAAGTAAGTTCCAATAGGTAATTCATCACCTCCAACCCGTAATCCAAACATTGATTTTCCATCCCATGTGTTTTGGTAATGACTAGCTTCGTACACTTTATTTCCCCAACGATTGAAAATTACAAACGTATTATTTGGATAATTTGCAATACCGCGGATAACAAACAAATCGTTTGTACCATCGCCATTGGGTGAGAATCCTTCAGGAATAAAGAAATCTGTTGGATAGGTAATAACAGTTGAAGTATTATTTCCTGCATCACCATCACCTTCAATACCATCTATTGTAGCCGTATTACTGTAGTTTCCTAATGTATTTACGATTGCTTTAATGGTCAGAGTTTCGGATTTTCCTTTGCTTAAAAGACCAATTATCCAAACGGCAGTGGAAGAATCATACGTTCCGGTTGTTGCTGTGGATGAAACATAGGAATATCCGCTTTGTAAAATATCTGTCACTTTTACACCGGTGGCATTGTCTGGACCATTATTAGTTGCCACAATGCTAAATATAACTGATTGTCCGATAATGGGATGTGCATTATTTACGGTCTTTACGACGCTTAAATCGGCACTGGGAATTACGACCGGCAAAAGACTAACAACGACCTGACCTGATTTTGTTTCCCCCGAACAATTACTAACATTAAGTTCCTGAACTTCGAGTAAATAAGTACCTACAGTATTCCACACTATATCAATTTCATTGGTTGTAGAACTCAGTTGAGTTACACCATCAATTTTCCAGATATAGGTAGAACCCGGAATTGAATTTGGATCAACGAAATAGTGTTTTGAGGTTCCGATATAAACATTGTCGGGCATAGCAAGTTGAGCAATAGTCTTAATGCTGCAGAATAGGATCAGGCAAAGCAATAGTATATATCGGTATAGAGCAAACATGGTTTTCAGTGTTTAAAATACGTTTCTTTGGAAAGAAAAATAAAATTCAAACCAACAATCAGAATAAATAATCCCCACTCCATGCGGAGAGGGGAATTATTATTAATTGTGCCAAATAGGTGAAGTTGTTGGTAATGGATTGACCGTAACAGGTTTCACTGTTGGAGCTGCTGCCATACAACCGGTTGCATTCGTGTAATTTACAGATACAGTCTGTGGACCTGCGGTATTCCAGGTTATAGTTACAGTATTATCCGTAACTGTTCCACCTGAAGTAATAGTACCGCCGGCACTTACAACCCATGTATATGCTGTCATTTCGGCCTCAGTTGTATAAACGCTGCCTACTGTTCCGATACAAACAGGAGTCGATCCGGTAATAGTCGGAATTGGCAGACTCTCAACTGTAACACTATAAGATGTTGGACTGGGTGCGGTATAACCGACACCATTGGTGTAGTTTACAGTTAGAGTTTGAGCACCGACAGTATTCCAGGTGACAGTAATTGCGTCTGTTCCTGCCCCGGCAGTAATTGTACCACCGGCACTAACTGTCCAAACATAACCGGTCATTCCGGCTTCAGTAGTATAAACACTGTTGGTCGAAGTCACACAAACCGGTGTAGGACCATCAATTGTAGGATTATCACCAACGGTGACATTTTTTATTGTAGGGTTAGCTGCCGTACAACTGTTAGCATTGGTGTAATTTACAGATACTGTCTGATTACCTGCAGTATTCCATTTAACAGTGATTGCATTTGTTCCGGCACCTGAAGTAATTGTACTTCCTGCACTAACGGTCCATGTGTAACCGGACATTCCCGCTTGCGTTGTATAAACTTTGTTTGATAAAGTAATAGCTTCTATAGGCCCGGTGATTGTTGGTGTTGGTAATGGATTGATTGTAACTATAGCATTACCGGTCATATTTATTGTACAAGCCGTTGCCGAAGCATAGGTTGCAATAACTGTGTACGTTCCGGCTACAGTTTTATTTCCAAAATTGAGGACTGCACCTGTTCCGGGAACCGAAGCACCGCTATTAACGTTATCAAGTTTTAACTGATAATTCACACCCACCTGCGAGCCTGATAAACCAACGGCAACACCTGTACCACCAATACAATAAGAACCTCCGCCTGTAACATTAAATACTGTTGGAAGTGGATCAATGATAATGACGGCATTTCCTGTCATATTTACAGAACATGACTGAACAGCTGTAGTGCTGGCTACAACAGTGTAAGTACCAGCCGCAGTTTTATTTCCAAAATTAAGAGCTGAACCTGTTCCGGGAACTAAAGCGCCGGTATTTATACCACCAATTTGTAACTGATAGTTTACTCCCGCCTGCGAACCTGACAAACCAACAGGAAGACCTGTACCGCCTGCGCAATACGACCCCTCCCCGGTAACTGTATAATTCGTTGGTAACGGATAAACCGTAACATCAACGCTTACTACTGTAGTACATGATGAACCATTCGTTTCTGTCAAAGATAATCGGTAGGTAACCGGAGCTGCAGGGTTAGCCCATACAACATTGGTACTTGATAAGGTTGGAGTGCTAATTGTCCAGTTGACACCGGAAGTACCGGTTGAAATGCTCCATTGAAAGGAATCACCAATATTACCGGGTGTAACCAGATAAGGCTCAGTTCCGGGACACACGTTTTGTGTCAAAGTTTGACTTGTTTGTGCCAACGCTCCCAATGTACTCAGCAGGACAATCATCAACACAATGCATCTTGAAAAATGTAATTTTGTTTTCATGACTATTGCTTCTTTAATTAATTGTATAATAGCTATTTATAATTCGCAATTTTTCATCTTTACAGATTATGATAAATCAATGAAGTTGCCGGCAGCAGATTAACGGTTACAATAACACTATTAGTGCTATTACATCCGGTAGCTGTGATGGTTTCAATAACCGTGTAAGTTGTGGTTACCAACGGAGTAACCGTAGGATTAGCTACAGTCGATATAAATCCTGCCGGAACTGATGTCCAACTATAGGTACTTCCGGCAACTGCTGCTGCTCCAAGTTGAGTACTTTCATTCAAACAGATAGCTCTGTCGGAACCAGCAGCAGCGTTTGGCGATACAGATGTTGTAACTGCATTGTTATGCAAGTGAATGGCTCCCGCTTTTGTTAGTGCTCTCCCCAAAAGTGATGAGCCTTCCAATAATTCAATGGCGCCTCCGGAAACCAGCGTTCCTCTAAAAACTGAATTATCACCCAACGAAAATGCTCCAGTCACTTGCCAGTACACATTACAACTTGAGGCAGAGCCTGCAAGAAGTACATTTGAGTTGACTGCGGTAGTCAAAGCACCATCTATCTGAATAATAAAAACCGCATTTGGATTGCCCTGGGCATCAAGTGTTATGTTTCCGGTTAAATTGGCAGCTGCTCCTGAGCCAGTGCTGTGTACGCCTGGTAATAATGTTTGACCGCCCAATCCAACTCCAATGACATCGTTTGGTATTCGTCCAAACAAATCAGTATAAGCAGTATTCACCGCTGAGGCTGCTGTTGCTGAAATCGGATCGGATGCATTATATATAGTGCCCGTTACAACTCCCGGAGCATTAATAGTAGGCGTAACCGTGAAACTCCCGATATTACCTGTCACAAGTGTTGCTCCGTAGCTGTCGAAAGCTCCACCAGCCGTAAATAAAGCAAATCCGGATGCAACACCTAAGTCAGGTGCCGTTTGTCCGAAGCTTATAGTTGGCATAAGTACTAAAGCAACCGCCATTACAGCAATAAGGAATTTATTCTTCATTTTATTTTACTTTTAATGTGATATATCTTAGCAAACAAAGGTCAGTAATTATAACTAAAAAAAACATAGACTTCGTTTGAAGTCTATGTTTCACTAACGTAAACTTAAACAGTATAAATTTATTTAGGTTGTTCTATATCAATGATAACCGTTCGATTATAAAAGCGTTCTTCCGGATATTTATTTTCGAAAGGAGCTGTTTTTTCATCCTCTCCATAACCGGTAACTTCAAAAGTCACATCCGTTCTACCTGCTTTCGCCAGACTAGCTTCCATAATCTTTTTTACATCATTAGCACGAGCCAATGATAAAATTTGATTATGTTCTGTAGTTCCGATAATATCTGTAAAGCCACGTATAATAACCTTACCACCATTAGGAATTTTTTGTGTTACGATATTAGTAAGGTATTTTTCATAAATAGCGATAGCTCTGGGATCATCAAATTCGAAAATTATGCTGAATCGCATTACTTCTTTGACTTTTGGAGTTAAAGCAAGTTCCATGCGTATTAAAGTGTCCTTTTTTATCGTCTTTCCAATCTTCGTCTTCCCTATCATCGTCGCTGTATAATTGCCTTGAGGTTGATCACCCATAATGGATTCTCTTGATATATTAACCTTATCTTCTGTAAAAGGACCAAAAGACTGTACTTTTCCTTTTTCATCCTTCAATTCCAACAACCACGATGGGAATGCGTCTTTTGCTCCTTCAGCGTTGAATGAAACAGAGTTGTTAGGTGTTAATTCCTCCGTAGTAACTATTTCCACAGGCTTTAGCGGAGCATCCGGGCCACTTTGGAATTCCATCAGTATGGCTGGCGAACTGCTCTCGATAGACACCCGTTGATCTCCTTCACGTAGGAGAACTAGTTCGAGTACACCGCCCGGCTGTTCGGATGGAATTTTAGGTTTATCCCGTCCTTCGATATTAATTCTCGAAGCTTTTATTGAAAAAACTCCTACCAAATATCGCTTAACGGTTTCTGCCATTGCCTTTCCATCTTCCGGTCCTTTTTCTGATGATCCGACCAAAGTAATGGTTGCAGTAGGATTTTTCCCCATACGGTCACCGAGAATATTGATTACATTATAGTAAACATTCATTTGTCGTTTTGATCGACCTGCCGGATTTTTAGATGTAAATTCTTCCAAATGGTCTTCTTTAAAATATTTCACCTGATCTTTGGTAAGCAACACATAACGATCGGGTATTTCTGTTGAACCCAAGGTGAAAAATATGTAATTACGAAGCGGAAATGTTTCTCTTATCTTGCGTATAACAGGCACATCTTTAGGTACATTGGCAGAAAACCGGGCATCAGGATCACCTATTTTTAAGGAATAAATGTCATCACCACCACTACCACCGATTCTATTCGTTGAAAAATAACCTTTATCCATTTTGCCATCAACTATTGCAGCAAAATCATCAAATTTCGTATTTAAGGGAGAACCAGCATTATAAGGTTGGCTAAATTCGGAACCGTTCATAGTGCTAATAAAAATATCCAAACCTCCCAGACCAAACCGTCCGTTGGAAGAGAAAAAGAAGGTTCCACTTTTATCTTCTAAAAAGGGAAACATTTCATCACCTTCCGTATTTATTTTATTACCAAGATTTACGGGAATACCCCATTCACCTTTTTCGTCTCTACTGGTTTTATAAATATCTGTTCCACCATAACCACCAGGCATATCGCTCGTAAAATACATGGTGTTTCCATCAGATGTCAAACAAGGATGACCAACCGAATATGCTGTGTTATTATAAATAAAAGGTATTGGTTTCGACCATTTACCATCTTTGAAGCTACTAAACCAGATTTGAAGTTCTATAACCCGATCTTTACTTTTATCATGATAATTGTTTCGGGTAAATGCCATAAAATTGCCATCATTGCTAAAACAAGCCGGGCCATCGTGCAAATTACCGTTCAATCCTTTATTAAAATTTTCAGGATTCTTTAATTGTCCTTTATCCACTTCAGCAATATACATATTCCAAAATGGCTCATTCGTCCAATTGTATTTCCGCACAAAAAATTTAAAGTGTGTACGGGTGGATGCAAAAACAACTTTATTTTTATAATATGAAGTGCCAAAATCCAGTGCATCAGTATTGACAGACTGATGATTTATTTGAAATTCACCATTATCTTTTTGTAGTCTTGCTAATTCATGGCTATTTGCAACATAGTCCCTTCCCCGTAAATCTTCCGGTTTAAGTGTCACAAATTTGTCCATCCATTTATTTGACTCATCATATTTTCCATTCATTTTCAATACCATGGCATAATTGTAATAATCTTCCGGGACAATTTCTTTGTCTGCATTTATCATAGTGAAATACACCTTTTCGGACAATGCATTACTATCAACTTTATGATAGCTTTCGGCCAACATTCGTTGTCCTTCTACACTCAGGTTTTTGTCATGAGTATATGATTTAATGGCTTTATCAAAAGAGTAATTAAAAGAACTTTTATCTCCTTTAATTTCTTTATTTGATTTTTCCTGTGCTGTAACGTTAAAGCATGTAACGATAATTGCTATAAGGGGTATAAATATCTTTTTCATCTTTTTATTTTTTTAGGAGATTAAAAATATCTTGGAGAATGGATTTGTTTATTATTTAAGAGAAAATCATATCTTAAAACTAATTCATGACTTCCCTTATTATACCTAAATGTTTGTAACCCAAAAGACCAATCATAAGAATAACCCAAATGTAACTGATCAGTAATATCAAATCCAATTAAACCTCCAACAGCATCACCGGTACGAAACATAGCACCCAGCAAAAATCTTTTTTGAATAATAAAAGATGCAGTAAGGTCGGCTTCAACAGGTGCTCCAACTGTCATTTTAACATACGATGTAGGTTTGAAATCCAGATTTTCTGTCACATGAAATAGTGCTCCTGCAATAAAGAAGTAATGTCTTTGTTCTTTTCCTATTAAGCTGGTTCCATTACCTTGATCTATTTCAGAATAGCTGGTTTCTAACAAATTAGGAATTGAAAAACCTGCATAAAAACGCTCTCTGGAATAATAGGCACCAAAACCAATATTAGGAGTTACATGATTATTGATATTGTTTAAAAATACAGGGTCGTTCTGAACATCCAATTCAAGCGCACTTAAATTAGCCTGAAATAAATTTGCTCCAACACTTAAGCCAAAGGCCATTTTAGATTTTTCATTAAGGTTGAATCTATACGCATAATCGAAAACCAAAGAAGTCGTATTAGTTGGTCCTATTTTGTCATTTAGTACCGATAACCCTATTCCCATATGCTCGTTCGATAAAGGCGAATGCATTGTTAAACTTTGCGTAACAGGAGCACCTTCAAAGTCGACCCATTGCATACGATTAATAGCCGTTACTGTTAAAGCATCCCTGCTACCCGCATAAGCCGGATTTACCACCAATGTATTATTCATATAATGCGTATACATTGGGGCTTGTTGAGCCTGAATGTTTAAACTCCCTATGGTTAAAACAAAACCAATTGATATTTTATAAAGTGTATTCATTTTCTTTTATTTTTTATCTGTTTAGATATATTGTTCCTTTAAAAATAGCCGAGCCATCCATCAAATCAAGCACATAGAAGTAAGTACCAATAGGTAACTCATCGCCTCCAACCCGTAATCCAAACATGGATCTTCCATCCCAGTTGTTTTGGTAAGGACTGGCTTCATACACTTTATTTCCCCATCGATTAAAGATCACGAATTTATTATTAGGGTAATTAAAAATGCCTCTAATTACAAATAAATCGTTTGTTCCATCGCCATTTGGAGAGAATCCATCAGGAATAAAGAAATCTGTTGGATAGGTAATAACAGTTGAAGTATTATTTCCAAGATTATCATCAATTTCATTACCGGCAATTATGGCTGTATTTACATAATTACCCAAAGGATTTATGGTCGCCGTTATAGTTAAGGTTTCAGTTGCACTAACATTCATAGTACCTATTGTCCAGACACCGGTTGAAGGTTCATAAGTTCCTGTCGTGGTTGTTGAAGAGACATAAGTGTATCCGCTTTGCAGTATATCGGTGAGAGTTACTCCGGTCCCAATATCAGGACCATTATTGGTAGCTACAATTGTAAACACGACATTCTTTCCAATAATTGGGTGTTCATTGTTTACTGTATTGACAACACTTAAATCAGCGTTGGCTGCCACAATAATGACGACAGAAGGAATTGATACACAACCGGTAGAATTCATTGCTGTAATACTGTAAGTGCCCGGTAGCTCAGTAAATATACCCGTAGTATTGGTATAGGTTAATCCATCGATACTGTAGGTCATACCTATACCTGTTGGTGTAGTGACTGTGATTGTTCCGGTTAATACTGAACCGGTTGGTTGAATCAAAGTGTAGGTTGGTGCTGTTGGTAATGAATTAACTGTAACAGATTTTGACGTTGGACTTCCTGCAGTACAACCATTTGCATTGTTGTAGTTTACAGATACTGTCTGTGCACCTGCGGTATTCCAGGTTATTGTTGCTGTATTATCAGATGTTGTTCCACCAGCGCTAATCGTACCTCCGGAACTTACTGTCCATATGTAAGCTGTCATACCTGCTTCAGTTGTATAAACATTACCGGTTGATGCAATACAAACCGGACTCGGTCCTGTTATTGTAGGAACCGGTAAACTGACGACAGTGACTGTATATATCGTTGGACTGGCTGCAGTAATACCACCACCATTGGTGTAGTTGACAGATACTGTCTGAACTCCCGCAGTATTCCATGTTACTGTTACGGTATTATCTGTTGCTGTTCCACCTGCTGTAATCGTACCACCGGCACTAACTATCCAAGTGTAAGCACTCATTCCCGGTTCTGTTGTATAAACATTGTTGGTTGTAGTTACACAAACAGGTGTCGGGCCGGTAATTGTAGGATTATCACCAACGGTAACGTTAATTACTGTAGGAATAACTGCCGTACAACTAGTAGCATTGTTGTAATTTACAGATACTGTATGAACACCTGCGGTATTCCATGTGATTGTTGCAGTATTATCAGTTGCAGTTCCGCCTGCTGTAATAGTACCACCTGCGCTAACTGACCAAACATATGCCGACATTCCGGCTTGAGTAGTATAAACAGTGCTTGATAAAGTTGGAACGGCTGTTAAACCAGTGATTGTTGGTACTGGTAATGAATTAACTGTAACAGTTTTTACAGTTGGACTTGCTGCAGTACAACCATTTGCATTGTTGTAGTTTACAGATACTGTTTGAGCACCTGCCGTATTCCATGTGATTGTTGCAGTATTATCAGTTGCTGTTCCACCAGCAGTAATTGAACCACCCGGACTTACTATCCAAGTGTATGCGGTCATACCTGCTTCAGTTGTATAAACATTAGTTGCTGTTGCAACGCAAACCGATGTAGGTCCTGTTATTGCAGGAACCGGCAGACTGTTAACAGTAACACTATAAACAGTTGGGCTAGCTGCAGTAATACCGCCACCATTGGTGTAATTGACAGATACTGTCTGAGCTCCTACAGTATTCCAGGTAACAGTGATTGCATTTGTACCAGCCCCGGAAGTAATTACACCACCAGCACTAACAGTCCATGTATAACCGGTCATTCCCGGTTCTGTTGTATAAACATTGTTGGTTGAATTTACACAAACCGGTGTCGGCCCATCAATTGTAGGATTATCACCAACGGTAACGTTAATTACTGTAGGAATAACTGGTGTGCAACCAGTAGCATTGCTGTAATTTACAGATACTGTCTGAACACCTGCCGTATTCCATGTAACAGAAATAGCATTTGTTCCTGCTCCTGAGGTAATTATACCACCGGAACTAACAGTCCAGATGTAACCGGACATTCCCGCTTGTGTTGTATAAACTTTGTTTGATGAAGTCACAGCTGATAATGACCCGGTAATTGTTGGTACTGGTAACGGATTGACGGTAACAGTTTTTACCGTTGAGTTCGCTGCAGTACACCCAGTTGCATTGTTGTAGTTTACAGATACAGTCTGTGCACCTGCGGTATTCCAGGTAACAGTGATTTCATTTGTTCCTGTTCCTGAAGTAATTGTACCACCAGGACTAACGGTCCAGATGTATCCGGACATTCCCGTTTCTGTTGTATAAAGATTACCGCTTGTTACAGCACAAACCGATGTTTGTCCTGTTATTGCAGGAACGGGTAGACTATTGACAGTAACACTATAAGATGTTGGAGTGGCTGCAGTAATACCGCCACCATCGGTGTAGTTGACAGATACTGTCTGAGCTCCTACAGTATTCCAGTTGACCGTAATTGCATCTGTTCCTGCCCCGGCAGTAATTGTACCACCAGGACTAACGGTCCAAACATAATTGGTCATTCCGGCTTCAGTAGTATAAACATTGTTGGTAGAATTCACACAAACCGGTGTAGGCCCATCAATTGTAGGATTACTACCAACGGTAACGTTAATTACTGTAGGAATGACTGCCGTACAACTGTTTGCATTGGTGTAATTTACAGATACTGTCTGATTACCTGCAGTATTCCATTTAACAGTGATTGCATTTGTTCCGGCACCTGAAGTAATTGTACCGCCGGCACTAACTGTCCAGATGTAACCGGACATTCCCGCTTGTGTTGTATAAACTTTGCTTGATAAAATAATAGCTGTTATAGACCCGTTGATTGTTGGTGTTGGTAATGTTGCAGCAGTTACTACAACTGCCGTTGTACCTGATATACAGGTATTGTCCGTTGTTCTTCTTACTAAAATATTGTGAGAACCGGCTGCGATTCCTGCAAATATTACAGAAGTCTGATAGGGTCCACCGTCAATATTATATTCATAACCGACCCCCAATGGTGCAGTTACAACAATGGTTCCTGTTGGTAATAAACAGGTTGGCTGAATGGTGACACTGGCTGTTGCATTTGCAGGTGTTGTTGCTGCATTTACAGTTACTGCCGTTCCTCCTGAAATACAAGTATTGTCCGTTGTTCTTCTTACTAAAATATTATGCGAACCGGCTGTTATTCCTGCAAATGTTACAGAAGTTT
>DIZI01000007.1:3263-3693 GCA_002427885.1 Paludibacter sp. UBA6032 | reverse complement strand
GTTACAACAATTGTTCCTGTAGGCAATGAACAGGTAGCCTGAATGGTAGTACTGGCGGTTGCGTTTGCAGGTGTTGTTGCTGCAATTACAGTTACTGCCGTTGGACCTGATATACAGGTATTGTCCGTTGTACTTCTTACTAAGATATTATGTGAACCGGCTGTTATTCCTGCAAATGTTACTGCAGTCTGATAGGTTCCACCGTCGATATTATATTCGTATCCGGCACCCAATGGAGCAGTTACAACAATGGTTCCTGTAGGCAATGAACAGGTAGGCTGAATGGTAGTACTGGCGGTTGCGTTTGCAGGTGTTGTTGCTGCATTTACAGTTACTGCCGTTGCACTTGATATACAGGTATTGTCCGTTGTACTTCTTACCAAGATATTATGTGAACCGGCTGCTACTCCTGCAAATGTTACAGAAGTTT
>DIZI01000007.1:0-3013 GCA_002427885.1 Paludibacter sp. UBA6032 | reverse complement strand
GTTACAACAATTGTTCCTGTAGGTAATGAACAGGTAGGCTGAATGGTGGTACTTGCGGTTGCATTTGCAGGTGTTGTTGCTGCATTTACAGTTACTGCCGTTGCACTTGATATACAGGTATTGTCCGTTGTACTTCTTACTAAGATATTATGTGAACCGGCTGTTACTCCTGCAAATGTTACTGCAGTCTGATAGGTTCCACCGTCAATATTATATTCATATCCGGCACCCAATGGAGCAGTTACAACAATTGTTCCTGTAGGTAATGAACAAGTAGGCTGAATGGTGGTACTGGCGGTTGCAGCTGCCGGAGGTGAAGGTTGTGCATTGATCGTTACAGTTGTCCTTAGTGAGACATAACCGTCCGAATTCATTGCAGTAACGTTATATGTTCCTGGAGCCAGAGAGGAGAATGCACCTGTAGTATTGGTATAAGTCAAACCATCAATACTATAAGTCATACCTGTGCCTGTTGGTGCAGTAATTGTAATCGTCCCGGTGCCCACTGAACATGTTGGTTGGGTTAAAGTGACAGCCGGTGCTGCCGGTGGAGTCCCTAAAGTAACTACATTATTATGTAAGTGAATTGCTCCCGCAGTGGTAAGACCTCTACCAATAAGAGATGAGCCTTCTAATAGTTCAATAGCTCCCCCGGAAACTATATTACCCCTGAAAACAGAATAATCTCCTAAGCTGAATGCTCCGGATATTTGCCAATATACATTGTTTGGGGAAGCAGAATTTATCAAATTAATATTTGAATAGGTGCCTGTGGTGAATGCGCCATTTATTCGAATAATAAATAGAGCATTGGGGTCGCCTTGTCCATTTAATGTTAAAACTCCATTAGCACTTAATGATGAGGCTGCTCCTACGGTGTAAACACCCGGGGTAAGAACCAAGCCATCTAATACTGTAACACCTATAACAGTGCCAGCCTGTGTCAAATCGCTATATGCAGTACTAACATCAGCAAAAGGTAGATTCAAAGCCGGATCTCCCACAGTATAAATAGTCCCGTTTACAGTTCCCGGACCGGCAATGGTAGGTGTCACGGTGAAACTACCAATATTGCCGGTTACTTTTGTTGCTCCATTACTGTCAAATGCGCCACCTGCGGTAAATAAAGCAAAACTGGATGTTGCGCCCAAATTAGGTGCTATCTGTCCGAAAGTTACATTCGGTATTAAAAATAAAATAACCGCTGCTATAATAAGTAATCTTCTTTTCATATTAGTTAGTTTTAATTGTGCTGAATTATTACGTAGCAAAGATCATTTATATCAATCAAAAATGTGTTACATAATTTTGGAAATAAGTTACATGATTCACACCTCTAAAGTTAATAGTTTATAGTTAGAAAGTAAAAAAGCCCACCACAATAATGTGATGGGCTTCTACTTTATTTTTGAAAATAATTATTATTCAAAAATCAATTTACCTGATTGAATGGTTTTGTCATTATCCAATACTTTATACAAATAAATCCCTGAAGGAAAATTACGTGTACTAAGCGTGGTTAGCTTATTGGTCAGAGTTTTATTCATTACCACTGTTCCTAAAGCATCATACAATTTTAATTCCGCATTTTGAATTTGTGATGAATCACTAATATCAATATTTATTGAAGCTTTAGAAGGATTGGGATAAATATTAACTACTTGATTTTCATTCAATGCATTGACAGGGGCAAAAGCCGTAACGATGCATAATGCAAGCGAAGCATTTGAAGATGTCCTACTTACAGTTGAACATGCTCCGGTAATCACAACATTATAGTCAGTTGCTACATCCGAAATAGTTACAGGATTAATTGTAAGAGTTGCAGAAGTTGCACCTGAAATATTGCCTCCGTTGGTTAAGTTTGATGTACCCTTTCTCCATTGATAGCTAAGACCTATGCCTGATGCTGCAACTGAAAAGCTTGCCTGACCATCTACGCATGGGGCTTGATTAACAGGTGATGAGACAATGATTGGGGCATCGAAAACCAATAAAGAAACACTTAATGGAATTACATTTACTGAACAAGCTCCTGTAACAACAACATTATAGTTCGATGAAGCATCAGAGATATTTACCGGAGTAATTGTCAATGTAGCAGAAGTTGCGCCATAAATATTTCCTCCATCTGTTAAGTTTACATCGCCTTTTCTCCATTGATAAGTAACATTAGTACCTGTTGCAGTCGCTGAGAAACTTACGGAACCTCCAACACATACAGAAGTTGAAATGCTTGGTGCACCACCGACTGTAACTGTGACTGAATTTGAAGCCTGACAACCTGAAGCAGTAATAGTTTCTGTCAATATGTAAGTCGTTGTAACAGTTGGACTCGCTACAGGATTAGCTGTAGTTGCCGAGCTTAGCCCGGTTGCTGGTGTCCAAGAGTATGAATGTCCTTCAATTGAAGAACTACCAAGTGTTACGCTATTTCCATTACAAATAGCAACATTACTACCTGTTAATGCTAAAGGCAATGGATTGACTGTTACTGGAATATGATTTGAAGTTACAGTACCACATGCATTGGTATTGGTTACATAATAATCACCTTCTGTGGTTACGGTTATGGTTTCCGTGGTTACTCCCGTACTCCATGTCCCACCAACATTTCCTGAAAGAACAACATTACCACCTGCGCAGAATGTTGTTGTTCCACCTGCTGTAATTACTGATGCAACAACTGGAGGAGCAACTGTTACAGCAATTACATTAGAAGTTACACTTCCTCCACACACACTTGTATTTGTTACAGAATAATTCCCTGCAGTGGTTACAGTTATGGTTGGGGTTGTTTCACTAGTACTCCATGTTCCGCCTACATTTCCTGAAAGGACAACACTACCGCCAGCACAGAATGTTGTTGTTCCGCCTGCTGTTATTACAGAGGCAACGGTCAAAGGATTGACTGTTACTGCAATATGATTGGAAGTAATACTGCCACAGGTGTTGGTATTGATTACATAATAATCACCTGATGTAGTTATGGTTATGGTTGGGGTTGTTTCTG
>DIZI01000009.1 GCA_002427885.1 Paludibacter sp. UBA6032 | reverse complement strand
GGTCAGTATCGCCGGAATATCCACATGAGATGAAACCTTTTGTTTCACATACAAAATCACCTATGTTTTATACTGCTCAAATGGCTAAAGCAAAATATCCGGATGCAAAAATTGTATTTATTGGGCCATGTGTTGGCAAAAGAAAAGAGGTGGCGGAAAACGACCTGATAGATTATATCATTACTTTCGAAGAATTGGATTGCATTTTTTCTGGATTATCCATTGAAATGAATAAAACTGATCATGTTTCCACTTCCGCACCATTATCCGGGAAAGGGTTTGCACGATCGGGAGGCGTTATTTCAGCCATTCAACAAATGCATCCTCAATTGGGAATAAAACCTGTTCAGGTTTCAAATATAACGAAGAAAAATATTGGACTACTAAAGGCTTATGCAAAAGGAAAAGCTCCGGGAAATTTTATTGAAGTTATGGCTTGTGAGGGAGGTTGCATTACGGGTCCTTGTGGAAAAGTGGATAACGTATTGTCTCAAAAATTATTCAAAAAAGCAATGGGTGAAGAATAAAACATTGATATCAGGGTGCCAGCAAAATATCTACTTTTTGTTTTACAGTGGCAATATCATCTAAAGCATTTTGAGTGCCCGAGAATACAACGTTTCCATTTTTGTCAACTATCACTAAGCGATCGTAGGTTGTTTTATAATTTGTTGCAGTATTGCCTGCATCAAGAAGTAATGGAAAAGTCACTCCTGTTGATGATTTAAAGGATCTTACCAATGCCATATCACCATTCCAGTGATCAAGACCTAAAAATACAATATCATCTCTGCTTGTATATGACTGAACAAGCCTTTTTTGAATATCTTTTGCTGCCACTTTGCTGGATTCACTTTCGTTTCCAAAGAAAAATAAAACGACTGTCTTATTTTTATAATCAAATAAATTTATTTGATTGCCTTCCGATGAAGTGAGCATAAAATAGGGTGCTTTAGATCCTACAACACCTGATAAATCATTGTCATCAACCTGACATGCTCCAAACATGCAGAGTGCAGTCAACTCAATAGTCAGTTTTAAAATAAAAATTGACAATTTCGGTTTTATATGTAAATTATTGATTTTCATGTGTTGTAATGGATACAACAAATGAAAAGTAATATTGCATCAGGATAAGTATATAAATTTAGATAAATATTTCATAAGTTGAATAATACATCTAATAATTAGCCACTTACATACTACTGTCAATTTTATTATATATGATAAATAATCTACATGTAATAAAATCATTTATATTGTTTTACTATACTCAAAATTCAGCATTTTAAAATATTTCTATTGAAATTCAACAATGATTCTTATAATTTTCAATGAATCTAAATTTTACTTTAATAGAAAATATACTTATTATCATTTCTTCTAACTACTGAAATTTAATAAAATGAACGAACTGATAATTTAACTTATAAGTCAACAGAATATCTGCACATTCTTTAATAAAACGTGCATTCATGCTTTCTTTATTATGTTATCTTGCTGATAATCAAGAATGAAAATATATTGAAAATATTTTGCTATTTCTTTGATAATGAAGAATTTTTAATGTAATTTTGCAGTCAAATCCAATTACGGAAAAATTTCTGTAATTGATTGTTTTTTTTTGTCTTTTTTATCGGATAAAAGTTGAATTATAGTTTTTCAGAAGATAAATTTTCAAACAATTTTATTTATATATTTATGAAACCAACTCATATTGAGCATTTAGGCATTGCAGTAAAAAGCCTTGAATTAGCGATTGCGTACTACGAAAACGTATTGGGATTAACTTGTTATGCCGTGGAAGAAGTTCCGGAACAAAAAGTAAGAACTGCTTTTTTCAAAGTAGGACAAACAAAGATTGAATTATTGGAATCGACCGATCCTGAAGGTCCGGTCGGAAAATTTATTGAAAAGAAGGGTGAAGGCGTCCATCATATTGCTTTTGCTGTAGAGGGATTACAATCGAAACTTGATCTGGCTGCCGAACGTGGTGTACTTTTGATTGACAAACAACCCCGTAAAGGTGCCGAAGGTTTGAATATTGCCTTTTTACATCCAAAATCAACTTTTGGCGTGTTAACTGAATTGTGCGAGAATCCAAACAAATAATTATCTGAAAAAAAACCTGCAAAGAAGCAATCAGGCACGTGATCCTGATTTCGGTGAATGTGGGCATTATATTAATATCAAAATAATGGAAAATCAACAAAAAGTAAAAAATCTTATCGATTTACGCGTTCAGGCTAAATTGGGAGGTGGTGAAAAAAGAATTGCTTCACAACATGCAAAAGGAAAGTTTACGGCTCGTGAACGGATTCAAAGGTTGTTGGATGAAGGGAGTTTCGAAGAACTGGATATGTTTGTTACCCATCGTTGTTATAATTTTGGGTTGGAAAACGAAAAGTATTTGGGTGATGGTGTGGTCATTGGTCATGGAACCATCGATGGTCGCAGTGTATATGTGTTTGCACAGGATTTCACCATTTTTGGCGGATCGCTTTCGGAAACCATGGCTCTGAAGATTTGTAAAGTAATGGATATGGCCATGAAGATGGGTGCTCCTATTATTGGTATAAACGATTCGGGTGGTGCACGTATTCAGGAAGGTGTTACTGCTCTGGCCGGTTATGCAGAGATTTTTGAACGTAATATATTAGCATCGGGTGTTATTCCACAAATCTCAGCCATTTTCGGTCCCTGTGCCGGTGGTGCTGTTTACTCTCCTGCCCTCACCGACTTTGTATTAATGACAGAACAAAACAGCTATATGTTTGTAACAGGTCCCAAAGTAGTGAAATCGGTTACCGGAGAAGAAATTACAACTGATGAACTCGGAGGTGCCGATGTTCACGCCCGAAAATCGGGAGTTGCTCATTTCCGGGTGGCAGATGAAGAAACCGGTCTGATAAAAATCAGGGAACTGATTTCTTATCTGCCTCAAAATAACCTGGAGGATGCCCCCGTAGAAGAATGTTTAGATCCTATTGACCGAATGGAAGATGCCTTAAATGAAATAGTTCCTGATAACCCCAACTCTCCATACGACATGAAGGTAGTTATCAAAGGGATTGCTGATAACGGTGATTTTTTGGAAGTTCATAAAGATTATGCCCGAAACATCATTGTTGGTTTTGCCCGTTTCAACGGAGTTTCAACCGGTATTGTAGCCAATCAGCCTAACTTCCTGGCCGGTATCCTTGACTGTGATTCTTCACGCAAGGCAGCTCGTTTTGTTCGCTTCTGCGATGCTTTCAATATCCCAATTCTGACTTTGGTGGATGTTCCCGGATTTTTACCCGGTTCTGCTCAGGAATACGGTGGTATTATCATTCATGGTGCCAAACTGATGTTTGCTTTTGGTGAAGCTACCGTACCTAAAGTAACCGTTACCCTTCGTAAATCGTATGGTGGAGCCCATGATGTAATGAGTTCCAAGCAACTTCGGGGAGACTTTAATTATGCCTGGCCTACGGCTGAAATTGCTGTTATGGGCGCTGCAGGTGCCATCGAAGTCCTCGAAGGTCGTGCTTTATCGAAAATGACCGATGAGAGCACTAAAAGTGCTTACATTACTGAGAAAGTGGATGAATACAAAGAAAAGTTTGCCAATCCTTACCAGGCTGCTTCATATGGTTATATCGACGATATTATTGAACCACGTAATACCCGTTTTCGCGTCATCAGGGCTTTTCAGGCACTGCAAACTAAAAAGGTGGTAAATCCGTTGAAAAAACATTCCAATATACCTTTATAATCGTACGGATATGAAAATATTAGCAATAGATTGGGGCAATGCCCTCGATGTAGTTGGATTCTCATTCACTATGGTGTTTGTCCTGCTTGTAATGATTGTTATCGTATTAAACCTTTTCAGCAGACTTGTAGCACCCAAAGTTCGGGTTCACAAACCAAAGTTAGTCAATCAATCAGGTACTACAAAAAATTCTGAAAAAGAATACATTGAAGATCATTTATCTGCAAATGACAGTGCTGCAATAGCATTGGCTTTACATTTATATTATACGGACGTACACGACGTAGAAAGTGCGATTATAACTATTAAAACAGTTGAGAGGCGTTATTCTCCCTGGAGTTCGAAAATTTACGGTTTAAATAATCTTGTTAAATAATTAGTATGAAGAAATTCAAATTTAAAATAGACGGAAGCGAATATGAAGTTTCGGTCAATGAAATAGATAAAAATATTGCTGAGATAGAAGTAAATGGTACTCCTTTTACGGTTGAAATTGAAAGACAGGAAAAGTCGGTATTATCAATAAATCGAAAACCGGCCGGTAAAGTAAACCCTGTCACAACACCAACAAGACTTGTTTCAGCAAGTTCTATAAAGTCACCCCTTCCCGGTGTGATTGTAAAAGTACTTGTTCAGCCCGGTGATACTGTAAAACGTGGGGATGTACTGCTAACCATGGAATCAATGAAAATGGAAAACAATATATTGGCAGAAGAGGATACAGTCATTAAAACTGTATATGTTCAACCCGGTCAAAGTGTTTTGCAAGATGATATTTTAATTGACTTCGAAGGCACAGCTACAACTGTACAGGCTCCTGCTCAGACTTCTACCACAACCACTGCTCCTGTTTCTGCTCCTGCTCCAAAAACAGCTGCAACAATAACTGTTAAATCGCCTTTACCCGGTAGTGTAATCAAAGTTTATATTACTGTAGGTCAAACTATAAAACGTGGCGATACTTTATTGACATTGGAATCGATGAAAATGGAAAATAACATTTTGTCCGAAAAAAGTGGAGTTATTAAAGCTATTCATGTAGTAGCCGGTCAAACGGTGATGCAGGAGGATGCTCTGGTTGACATGGAATAAAATATCTGTAAATAAAATAAATCAATGAGAACAAAAAAATATATTTTCTTACTAATTACTCTATTATTTGCAGGTATCCTGACCAATGTTTCTGCTCAAACTGTTGTTAATTCCGATTCGTCGGCTAAAGTTATAACAACTACGTCTCAAGTTTCGCCAACCGAAGTACAAAGGGTAGATAAACCTACTTCGGGGCTGGCCTATATAAAAGACAGCTTCTTTAACTTTGTTGACAGCACCGGATTTGCCGCTCTTAACTGGCAAACCGTTTTCATGATTTTTATATCATGTTTATTGTTATATTTAGCTATTGTAAAAGGTTTTGAACCCTTGTTATTATTACCGATAGCTTTTGGTATGTTGTTGACGAATCTTCCGGGTGCCGGGCTTTTCAATGCTGAATTATTCGCAGGAGGACAGGTTCATTGGGACACGTTTGTACAAAAAGGCGGATTGCTTGATTATTTGTACTTAGGTGTAAAACTGGGCATTTATCCTTGTCTTATCTTTGTGGGTGTGGGTGCTATGACCGATTTTGGTCCAATGTTGGCCAATCCAAAAAGTATACTTCTGGGTGCTGCTGCTCAATTGGGTATTTTTGTAACCTATTTGGCTGCTGTAGGTCTTGGATTTACACCACAGGAAGCAGGTTCTATCGGAATTATCGGTGGTGCCGATGGTCCAACGGCTATATTTCTAACTACAAAACTGGCTCCACATTTATTAGGGCCGATTGCAGTTGCAGCTTATTCATATATGGCTTTGGTTCCTGTGATTCAACCTCCTATTATGAGATTGTTAACTACCAAAAAGGAACGTGGTATACGAATGAAACAATTACGTATCGTTTCTAAAAAGGAAAAAATAATTTTCCCTATTTTCGGAACAGCCTTTATATCTTTGCTTTTACCACCTGCAGCTCCTCTGATTGGAAGTTTGTTGCTGGGTAATCTGATGCGTGAAAGTGGTGTTGTAGAACGTTTGAGTAAAACAGTACAAAACGAGTTAATGAATATAGTTACTATTTTTCTGGGAATTACAGTTGGTGCTACGGCTACTTCTGCAACTTTCATGAATCTTCAAACGATAGAAATTATGGTTATTGGCGTCCTTGCATTCTCTTTTGGAACTGCCGGAGGTGTATTATTAGCTAAATTCATGAATTTATTTACCAAAGATAAAATCAATCCGTTGATTGGTTCTGCCGGTGTTTCGGCTGTACCAATGGCAGCACGTGTTTCGCAGGTTGTTGGCCAGGAAACTGATCCGGGTAACTTCCTGTTAATGCATGCCATGGGTCCAAATGTTGCCGGAGTTATAGGCTCAGCTGTTGCTGCAGGTTTAATGTTGACCATGTTGAAATAATTTCGTTTGCTTTTTAAAATCGTGATTGCTAAAAAGCCCATCAAATTTATTTGATGGGCTTTTTTTTAGAAATTAAATTTCCAAATTACTCTTGTTTTCTGAAATTAATTTTTAGAGTAACAGAATTAATAGCAATATAAGAAGTAAACCTCCTCCGCCTATGAAATAAATATGACCATTATTGCGTTCACGGGGACCATATTCACCGCGATCATCCCTGTCATGTCTTCTGTTCCAACGTTGTTGATCTTTGTCTATCGATTTTACTTCATCACGTAACGCTTTTCTTTCCGATTTACTCAGGCTTGATAAATCCATGGCTTTAATTTCTTCCAGTCGGGCCAATTGAGCGTTTGATGCTTCCATTTCAGTGGCTTCTGATGCTGTTACGGCATTTGATTCCGATACTGCAACGGATTTTGCTTCAACATTCGTAACTGTTGTAACTGCTGCTGTATTTGTATTGTTTTCAGCTTTCAATTGTGTGGGAATTAATAACAACATCATACATGCTGTTATTAAACTAAACTTTAATATTTTCATATGATTGACTTTTATTTGTGAATTTATTTTCACGAAACAAAGGTCGGGTTATTTAATTCCTTATGTGTTACATAATTTCATTTGAAAGTTACATGTTTCACACCTGATCAGCATAGAAACATTTTATAATGAGGAAACAAGTTGTTTCAGTTTTGTTTCGGCCAATTTCAGGTTGTAACGAAAATTAATCAACCGGGTACCCGACTGTACATAATCTTCCTGAGCCAAATGAACTTCGAGAGAGGTTGTTTGACCGTGTTTCAGGCGGTCGATGCTTATTTGAATGTTTTCCTTCGCCAGTTCGTTATTCTCAGTTTCAATATCCAGTAATTTCTGCTGATTATCAAATTCTGTCAGCATATTGCTCAGTTCAGTATTTACCTGCAGTTTTATGTTTTGTA
The DNA here is from genome assembly GCA_002427885.1 of Paludibacter sp. UBA6032. GTDB lineage: Bacteria > Bacteroidota > Bacteroidia > Bacteroidales > Paludibacteraceae > Paludibacter. The sequence continues at coordinate 122,114 of DIZI01000009.1, read as the reverse complement.
AATCATATTCCGCCGATTGTACCTGAATTTTAGCCATTGCTTCTTTTCGTTTGGTTTCTCCGGCACTGTAAATTGGAATGACCAACGTCCCTCCTACCTGCGGTCCCATAGAATTACTACTTAAAATTGTTCCGGCTGAATTGGCCGATTGCGATGCATAATATCCGGCTCTGAAGTTGAGTGTTGGCAAATAGTAGCTCCTGCTTTCTTTTAAGGCCAATTGTGCAATGTCAATTTGCTTTTGGAAATTAAGAATGCTTGTGTTTGATGAATTGACTTTTTTCATCAAACCAGCTTTATCGGGAGAATAACCCAATGGAATGGAATCGGAAATTTCTATTGATTCGTCGTAGTTTTTGCCCAACAACTGATTCAGTGTTTTTATAGCAACATCGATGGCAAATTGTTGATTGATGGCGTTTTCGGTGGTTACATTCAAGTCAATCTTTGCCTGAAGCAAATCGGATTTCAACAACGAACCGGCATTAAATCCGGCTTGTGCTATGGTAACCCTATCGCGATTATAATTCAATGCTTCGTTAATTGAATTTAATTGTTGTTTTTGACGAACAACATCGTAATACGCCGCAATGACGTTGAATAACGTTTGCATCACTCTATCTTTAAACTGAATTTCACCCAAAGCCTGAATTTCATTCAACTTGCTCTTGGTGACAAACATTTTTCCGCCATCGAACAGATTCCAGTTTAGCTGAACTCCGGCAGTTAATGAAGAACCCGACAAAGCCGGATAATCGTTTACGGTTCCACTACCCGTTTTTTGACTGGCTTTGCTTTCACTGTAGCTTGCAGTGCCGGTAAAGGCAACGGTTGGTAGCATTCCGGCATTTCCGGGCGTATTATTTACTCTGGCAATGTCAGCATCGTTTTTGGATATAAGAATGTCAAAATTATTTTTCATCGTCATGCGAATGGCATCGTCCAACGTCAGCACCTTTTGTGCCTTTACTGCCGGAAGAATCAATATCAAAAACAGCGATAACACTATTTTCATGTTCGGGTACGCCATCACTCTTTTAATTTTCATATTTAATTACTTTGCTTTTGTTACTTGACAATACAATATAGGTAACCGGAATTACAAATAAAGTAAGCATTAATGAGAATAACAACCCACCAACCACTACAATTCCCAACGGAATGCGGCTGGTGGAACCGGCTCCCAGAGCCAAAGCGATAGGTAAGGCTCCGAATATGGTTGCCAGTGAAGTCATTAAGATGGGACGAAAACGGGCCGAAGCAGCTTCAAAGGCAGCTAAGCGTTTGTTCATTCCCAACTTTCGTTTCTGATTGGCAAATTCTACAATTAAAATACCGTTTTTAGTTACAATACCAATCAGCAGAATCATACCGATCTCGGAGAAAATGTTGAGTGTTTGTCCAAAAATCCAGAGCGAAAGCATGGCTCCTGCTATGGCCATTGGCACGGTGAGCATAATGATAAACGGATCGCGGAAACTCTCGAACTGCGCAGCCAAAATCAAATAGATAAGCACCAGAGCCAATACCAGGGCAAACGAAATATTGGAATTACTTTCGGCAAAATCCCTCGAAGGTCCCGATAAAGCGGTATTGAATGTTGGATCCAATAATTTAGCGGCTATTCGTTGCATTTCGGTGATCCCGTCACCCAGTGTTTTGCCTTCGGCAAGATTGGCGGATACCGTGGCCGATTTATACCGGTTGTAATGATACAAAATGGGTGGATTACTGTTTTCCTGCATGGTTACAAGATTATCCAACTGTATCATATTACCGGAATTTGAACGGACATATAAGGAAGAGATATCTGCCGGTGTATTTCTATCGGCCCGGGCTACCTGACCGATTACATAGTACTGCATATTATTTTTCAAAAAGTATCCGTAACGGCTTCCACTATAAGCCAGGTTTAATGCATCGGATACATCTTTTTCATTAACTCCCAGCGTATTGGCTTTTAACCGGTCTACTACAACATCCACTTCAGGTTTATTGAACTTCAGATTTACATCAATATTGCTGAAAACCGGACTGTTTTGAGCCTCATCCATAAATTTCGGTAAAACTTCGTGTAATTTTTCAAAATCGAGATTTTGCAGCACAAACTGAACCGGCAATCCTCCGGAAGTGGAAGTAGAAATGGTTGGTTCCTGTGTGGCAAAAACTTTAGCATCGGGAATTGAATCATACGCTTTCGATAATTTCATAAACACTTCCTGTTGCGTCATTTTACGCTGTGTAGGATCGGTTAAGAAAGTAACAACAAAGCCTGAATTCACAACCGAACTGTTTCCACCACCGTACCGTGCCAGTGTAAACCGTGCATCGGGAATTTTTTCCATGCTTACTTTGGCTACCCGGTCAATAATTTTTTGAGTAGTGGAATATTCGGTCCCTTCGGGGGCGGTTATCATGGATCGTAGAAAACTATGATCCTCCAGCGGTGCCAATTCTGTTTGCAGTGTTCTGGAAATACCAAAAATCAATGCAATACATAAACCTAAAATAGAAAAAGAGATCCATTTATTTTGAATGAAAAACACCAGAAACCGTTTGTATTTCTTTTCCATTCCCAAATAGAAGGGTTCGGTTGCAACGTAGAACTTAGAATGATGTGTTCCTGTTCCACCCAGAAAAACGTTTAACACCGGAGTCAGTGTCAGCGATACAAAGGCGGAAATTAAAACGGCACTTGCCACCACAATCCCGAATTCGCGGAATAACCTTCCGGTAAAGCCCTGCAAAAAGATAACCGGAATAAACACGATGGCCAGCGTCAGTGATGTGGAAATAACGGCAAAGAAAATTTCATTGGTTCCTTCAAAGGCAGCTTGCCATTTATTCATTCCTTTCTCAATGCGCTTGAATATATTTTCGGTCACTACAATTCCGTCGTCCACCACCAACCCGGTGGCCAGCACAATTCCCAGGAGCGATAGTACATTGATGGAAAAGCCAAACAGGTACATGATAAAGAAAGTACCAATCAACGACACAGGAATATCAATAAGCGGTCGTAAGGCAATAATCCAGTTTCGGAAAAACAGGAATATAATCAGCACAACCAGGGAAATGGCTATTAAAAGCGTTTCCAACACATCCGTTACCGATTGCCTTACAAAAACAGATTTATCACGGGCAATAACCAAATCCATTCCCTTGGGCATGTTTTGTTTAATCTGGGCAAGACGTTTGTAAAATTCGTTGGCAATCTGAATATCATTCGCTCCCGGCAACGGAATCAATACCAGCACAACTCCGGTGTTACCATTTATGGTTGCACCCGATTCTTCATTTTGCGGACCCAGAACGGCTTCGCCAATATCACTGAGCCTGACGATCTGATTATCCTGTTGCTTTATAATTAAATTATTAAAGTCGGCTTCGGTAACTAACCTGCCATGTGTTTTAATGGTTAACTCCGTGGCATTTCCACGTACTTTACCTCCCGGTATTTCAATGTTTTCTTTTGTCAGGGCATTATTTACATCGGCAGCCGTAATGGAATACGCCGTCATTTTATTGGGATTAAACCACAAGCGCATGGCTTGTCGTTGCAGACCATAAATATTGATGGCACTGATTCCGGGGATGGTTTGCAGTTTATCCTGCAACACATTTTCGGCATAGTCACTCAGCTCAATGTTATTCATCAAACTGCTTTGAGCCGTCAAAAATATAATCGGATCGCTGTTGGCATCGGCTTTGGTAACTGTAGGGGGTGCATCTAAATCCTGCGGTAAATTACGGATGGTTTGCGAAACCTTATCCCGGACATCATTGGCCGCTTTTTCCAAATCGGCACCCAGGTTAAACTCTACGGTTATGGAACTTTGTCCGGTGGACGATTGTGACGAAATGGATTTTACACCTTCAATACCATTAATATTTTTTTCGAGCGGTTCGGTAATCTGCGATTCAATAATTTCATCGTTGGCACCGGTGTAACTTGTTTGAACAGTAATAACGGGAGGATCGATGGCCGGATAGAGCCGTACTCCCAGGAAATTAAACCCGACAACACCCATCAGAATAATAACAAGGCTCAATACAATGGAACCAATCGGTCGTTTTAAAGCAAGATCAGATAATGTCATAATTATTTAGTTACTGTTGAATACAACAACGTTGAACCTTCTTTCAGGAAAAGAATACCGGAAGTAACAATGGTGTCGCCCGCCTGCAAACCTTCGGTTACTTCAATTTTAGAGGCCTGACGCATACCGGTTTGTATGGTTACAAAATGTGCTTTCCCCTGTCGGGCTACAATCACCGATTTATCTTCTTCACGTGGTATAATGGCTTGTGTCGGTATTAGTAATGCCTTGTTGTTTTCGCTCAAATGCAGTAAAACACTGGCAAATGCACCCGAAATTAATTCAGGTGAACTGCTGTTGACTATTGCTCTTACTTTCAGGTTACGGGTTGCCGCATCAATGCCTTCTTCAGTTGCTATAACAGTAGCACCAAATTGTTTGGGGCTATCATTCATGGTGAATTTCACTTTCATTCCCGCTTTAATTTCGGGGCTGTATTTTTCGGGTACGCTGAAATCGAGTTTTATTTTATTCGCTGTACGCAGGGTTGCCAGTTGGGTGGAAGGGGTAATAATAGCACCCACACTGATACTTCTGAGTCCGATAACTCCGTCGAAGGGTGCTTTCACTTCGGTTTTACGAATCATGGTTTTTTCCACTTCAATATCGGCTTTCAACGAATTGAGTTGTAAACCGGTCTGTAAATAATCGTTTTGGGTAATTCCATTCACTTTGAGCAATTCCGATTGACGGTCGTATATTTGTTGCTGAATGGCAAGCTGCGATTGAAGCTTTTTGAGAGTAGCCTGAAGATCATCGTCGAAAAGTTTGACTAACAAGGTGCCTTTCTTTACAAATTTTCCTTCGGGTAAATGAATCATCACCACGCGACCGGCCACCTCGTTTTTTAAATCCACCGCTTCGAATGCCAGTAAGGATCCAGAAACCGATATTTCATTGATAAGCAGGGAGGGTTTAACCACGAATGCATCGACCTTTCGTTGCGTTTTGTTTTTTGCATTTTTATCCTTCGAATTTGTTGTCGATTTGGTGAAGCCCATTTTTAAAAAGAATGCGACCAGTATTATCATAACCAGGGCAATCCAGAAGGTTGATTTTTTTTTCATCTGTTAATGTATGGAGTTTAATTATCTGTTTTATTTAATAGACATTATATATGTTATATGTATCTGAATAATTGACTATTATGTTTTTATATAAATGAATGGAACGCGGTCCCGATAGCTATCGGGATCCGCCGATATAGCTGATTTTCGCTGATAAAATTATTTAAACGGATGAATAAACGGATTTTATCCCCGTCCCGATAGCTATCGGGATCGGGGCTGATTTTAAAATCTAAGTCTTAATCTTCTCGCCAAAGGCGAGATAAAATCCGTATTTAATCCGCTATCCCGATAGCTATCGTGGACAGCGTATCCCGATAGCTATCGGGACAGCGTGCTATTCTTTCAAACTATCAAACTTATATAAACTCAAATGACTTAAAACAATCTCTTTTTACTTATTTTTTTCCCGGTCTTTCAACAAATTCATCTCAACAGTTGAAAGCATGTTATACAGTTCGTTAATTTGATTTTCGGATAAACGTTTTAAAGCGACCGAAGTTGCATCGTTCAGAGCTTTTTTAATATCCGGTAAAAAAAGTTTTGCTTTTTCAGTTATTGCCAATTCATATTTTCGCTTATCATGGGCACTTTGTACACGTGTCACATAACCATTATCCGATAAATAATCGATAATACGAACCACCTGCACTTTATCACAAAGCAATTTTCCGGCAAGTTCCTGCTGTGTTATTCCATTTCCTGCTTCAATCAGGATTAAGGGATAAAACGAACGTTCAATATCCAGATGTCCCAGATTATCATGAAGTCTGGCCTGAAACAACCGGCCTATCTTGTCCGTTTTACGTCCTATTGGTTCTATCATAAGTTAGTAAGATGGTTTTTTTATCAAAAGGTTTAATCAGATGGCAAAGTTATGCATAATATTTTTAGTTAGCATTGTTATCTATTATTTTAATGGAAATTTAATATTAACCTGAGTTGGGAGAAGAAATTGCAACAAAAATAAGTTTTTAATGCATTTTATTAGCTCCGCTGCTCTTCAATTCCCTTATTCTTTATTTGTAAAGACAGCCCCCTTAAATCTATACGGATACAGCTATCACTATCAATAAATTTGATTAAATAAAGAGCACCTTAGATATATTGAAAATTAATTAAAAAATGTATCGTTCATGTGAAGAATAGTTTCTATCTTTGGGACTTTAATAAATAAAAATTTATAATATACTAATTAATACAGATATAATAGTAAAAAATCAAAAAGCTAAAGTTTATATAAGGGCATTTAGGTGACGATATAAATTGTTTGGGTCCATTAAAAAAAAATAAATCTGCTAATATCAACAAATGAAACGAGACTATAAATTCATAAATTAAGAAAAATCTATTTACCAAATTAATAACAATATAAGATATGGCCTTTTTTGATATAGCAAATAAAATAGAACAATCTAAGCGACATTTGAACTATGTGTTTTCAATCTGTTCAAACGACATTGTGAAAAATCCGATAATTTTCGAATCCATCATTAAAAGTAGAGAAAACAATGGGTATATAAACACTTATTCGATTATTATGAATACATGTTTAAATGAAAATCAAAAATCTTTTCTGGAATATTTGAGAAATAAGTATAAAATAGACGATGATACTTTTAAAAAAGTAATTGGATTAGAAGAAGTAAATCCAGAAATCAGAAGTCCTCAAGGTTATTTGAAAAAAGACAATTTTATCCTTTTGTTGCATCTTGCTACTTTTAGATTCTTTTGCACTATCTCAGAAACTGAAAATAACTTTATTGTTAATTTTGCAAAATCTAATTTTAATTTTACGATACTGCAAGATATTTCGGCATCAATTCATATCTATTTAACAAACAATTTAGGCTTTGAAAAATTTGGTATTTTCGAAAATCAGATTGCACTCGAAATTGAAAAGAAATATAAACTTAAATTTGAATAGTAAATGCCTGAATATCCAACAATTGAAAAGGGGAATTTAATATTAAGAGCACCTTCTCAAAATGATATAGATGATTTGCATGAGATATTTAGAGATTTAGATACAATGTCAATGCTCAACTTAAATCCAATAAATAAGAAACAAGTTGAAGAATTAATTGAACAGAAATTAATAAATTTCAAACGTTTTAAAGAAATATTTTTAGTAATTTATCACAAGTCCTACTGTCGAACAATCGGTTATATTTGTCTTTATTATAGAGAATATAATTGGGAGGTTAATTATTGCATAAATTCTTTTTACCGTAATCAAGGTTTTGCTTTTGAGGCACTTATGCTTTTATTGAATTATTGTAAAGAAAACAATTCTAAAATAGTAATTGCAAATGTAAAATCTACTAACACTATTTCTATTAAAATACTTCAAAAAGCAGGATTTAAAACAACGGGACTTACCAACTTATACGATTATGATAATAATAAGGTTATTGGATATAAGTATACGTTTGTTTTTTAATAGCATTAACACCAAATTCATATCTTTAATTTTTGAATTACCGTATTATTATTTACTATGAACAATCAACAAATTGAACAAAAATGAAACCTCTTTTATATACTTCTCGGGGGTCATGGACATCGAAAGACAAAGATATTTCTAAACTTAAGTCTTTTCAAAAAACCGAACAAGACTGTAGTACTGAACAATACCAAAACAACTACAAATTGCCGATTACAATTAAAATTAAAAAAGGCATCACACTTACAAATTTAGAAATACAAGAATTACAGCCATATGGAAGATATCGACTGATATGTAATGAGGAGAATAACTCAAAATTCAGGTTAGGAGATTATATTAAAATTCATAGTGAAATTGAATTTGATCAAAATTCTGCTGAGGCTCAAATCATTGCAGAGGGTGACAACTATTACGATATTATTTTAAAAAGGGGTTCTTTGAATTTCTATATTACTAATGAAATTTCAATCATAGTTGATTATTCATTTACTAATATAACTGGACAAATAATAAATGAAGCATTAGACACATTAGAAAATCATGAAAAGAGAAATATCATAATTAATATTATTAATGGAAAAGTAATAATAGAAAAAGATAAGAGCGTATTTACACAATTAAATAACAAGGATTTATATGACGGTAAAATAAAAGAAAGGTTCATTTCGCTTGATAAATTTCAAAGAAAAGCTTTTATTGATTCTGTTGCAGATTCACCAATTACTTTAATACAAGGTCCTCCTGGCACTGGTAAGACTACGGTTTTAGCATTTCTTTGTAATTTTCTTGCTTCAAAAAGAAAGAACATTCTTGTGACTGGTTTTACTCACAAGTCTATAAATAACGCACTTAAATCAATTTGGGATCATTCTGAAAGTAAACATAGAATTATAAAAATAAGCGATGAGTATAAAACTACAGAATTTACAGATTCTTATAGCGATATACCTGTATCTAAAAGATTTGATAAATCGCTTTTTTACAACTCAAGTAATATAGGATTGATTGTTGGAGCAACTCCTTATGAAGTTACACGTATTGAATTTCATAATATCAAATTTGATTATGTGATATTTGATGAAGCCAGTCAATTACATGTGAATTTAGCAATTTTGGGGATGCTTAAAGGCGAGAAATATGTATTCTTTGGTGATCACATGCAAATGAAACCAATTATATTGGGAAACTCCGGAATCAATCCGCTTTATAAGAAGAAAATGTTCAATCAGTCAATTTTCGAATATTTATATAATTCATATGGCGGAGTTACACTTCTTAAATGTTATCGGATGAATCCAAAATTAATTTCATTCTCTTCAACTCAATTCTATAGTGGAAAGGTTTTTACACCAGCAAAGAACAAAAGGAAGATGCTGAAACTAACTTCAAATCCAACTAAACATATTGACGTTTTAAATCCAAGGAATGTAGATGTAGTTGTACAAGTTCGAAAATCAAAAGATGAAATCAAATCTAAAACTGAAGCCGCGCTAATAAGTGAATTTATTGAAGAAATGATTAATTGTGGTGTAAAACCTATTGATATTGGAGTAATTGCACCTTATCGTTCTCAAATTACATTAATAAAAACAGAGTTACGAAAAATCTGCAACGAGTCAGAAAACATAATTGTAGAGACTGTTGAGAGAATTCAAGGACAAGAAAGAGATGTGTTTATTTTTTCGTTGACAAGAAGTAATATGGAAACTTCTATCGACGATTTAGACTTTTTCTTTACTCCAAATAGACTAAATGTTGCATTGACGAGAGCTAAATGTAAAAGAATAGTTATTGCGAGTGAAACATTATTCCTTAAACACAATATTGATAAAAGTATAAATAAGAATATAAAGTATTTTACCGATTTTTTAAATAATGCAGACGAAACAATAGTTTATTGATGTCTAATTGATAGAAAATTAATCGCCCCAAAAGCATAAAAAACCACTGTACGTAAGTGTTTGTTTTCAAAAGTTTTTCAGTGACCCTACCGAAAGAAAGTCTGTTGAAAAAATATTAGGAGGAATCTTTAAAAAACAATCACTTTGGTGGTACGACGCAGATTTTCAGGTTCAGTGCTGTAACTGACAATATAGTTTCCCGGGGTTAGTGGAATTCGTGTGAATGTGCTTTTTACGGCTTGTTGAATGACCTTTATGCCCGTCAGGGTAAACACCAAGACATTTGAAGTGCTTGCGGGAGCCTGGAGTATCACAAGAGCTTTTTCGGTTCCGATAACACGTACCCGGTCGTTATCTTCAGCATGGAGTGGAATTCCGTCCGTCAGTTCTTGCGACTTAGCCTTTGGAGGTAAAACAAAAAGCCATTGACGTGTAACCGCATCGGGGGCAGTACCATAGCTATACAGTCCTACTTTTGTACCGACGGCATTTGCTCCGCCCTGAAGGTCGAGAGCCAGACCGGTGGAGACCGACGAAATCTTATAAAAACCATCCCCTGCATTCTCCATATTGAATGCCTGACCGGAAATACCGGCTGCCGTTGATGGAAGGACAAAATACGATCCGGGATCTGTCAATGTCAGCCCCGACAGATTTTGAATATTATAACTGCTTCCCGTAGTTGTCAGCTTCCATAACTGGGTAGAATCACCGTATTGATAGCTGTTGATTATTACGTTGCTTCCCGATGACTGGAGCGCCAGGGTGGTGGTTCTGGAAAAAATCAGATAAGGAGTATTAGTCCTTAAAAGGGTTTCGGCTGTTGCTTTTTTTTTTACAGGGATAACAAAAGTGGAAATACTGTACTCCGGAAGTGTCACTGTCAGGTTGGAGTCTTTTACCGAATAATCTGTTGTGCTTATGTTGTTTTCGGTAGCCGAAGTTCTGACGGCTTTTATGTTTGCACCGGCGTTGTCAAACAAGCTGAGGTCTATTTTTTGACAGGATTTAAAGGCGGAATTGTTTAATGCAACAATCACCAGTGTATCTTCGCCCTCATTTAAGGCAGCCAGCGTCTGATTGTTTGGAACTGTCAGAAACTTAAAACCGGGATGGATATACGATGATATTTGCTTGCGGACATAATAGTTTTTCACCCGCTGATAGGTTTGAGCACTGAAACTGCCGTTGATTAAACACCACTGGTCGCCATTCTCTTCCATGTATTGCCAATCGACCCAGGCTTCGGGCTGAATATAGCGAATATCGTCAAACAGCTTTTGTGTCAAACTCAGGTTGCCGCTAATGCCTGTTCCACCCGATCCGACTTCGCTCATCCATAATGTTTTGTTGTTGGCGGTGGATAATGCCCGTAGCGCGGCTCTTGATTGATTGGTAGCCGAGTAGGTATGGCTGTTCCATTGCCCCACAAGATCCAGTACAGTACCATCGGCCTGATAGGCTTTGAAGTCGGTAACAGATTGTGTCGTACTGGTTTCATCCGAAGCCGAAATGATGGTCTTTAAACCCGAGCTTTTTAAAACGGGCGATAATACTTTCAAAAAGGCAATCTGACCCGTCGTACTGAAATGGCATCCTTCCTGACCCCCGTTAGCTCCCCAATAGTTGGTAACAGGTTCGTTGAAAGGCTCCAGCGTTTTAAATTCAATACCAAATGAATCTTTGTAAAATTTACACACATCAACCAGGTATTTAGCGAATTCGGTATAATATTCCGGCTTCAGGTTATCATCAGAAGCACTGATATTTCCGGCACAGCAACCACTGTAAGTCATATAATAAGGGGCTGAATTGCTGAAGGCTTCAAAAATGGCATCGGGTCTTTTCTCTTTTATTCTCAGCATGATTTTCCGTTGAGCCTCGTCCCTTTTCCAGTTGTAGGGGGCCGTAAGGGAATCTTTAAACCCTTCCATTTCGGCTCTTAACCCTTTTCCGTTTCCCATATGATGAGGCGTACAGTGACGGTTTAACGGATCGTCGCCACCACCGATATTGTAACGGAAGATATTGTAATTCAACCCCGAAGGACTGACAAGCCAATCGACAATTTCGTTGATTTTCGTGTCGTCCCATTTGCCGCACATATTCGCCCACCAGCAAAGTGAAACTCCCCAACCTTCAAACGGTTTTGTAAACGTGGCGGCAGGATTTATAAGGTATCTAGCTGTGTCGACCGGAAAAGGAATCAGCTGTTCCGAAATAATCCAGTAATTCTTCGAGTCGGCACCGCTTTTATCGGAATACACATACGATCCGTCGATGGTGGCATCTGTGCCCAGGTATTTCGCGTTCGATTTGCATTTCAGCCTGACGATAGAGCCGGATACATTTTCAATGGCATAACGCGATAAGCTGGTGGTGGAATCTGTTATAAAGTAGGTGTTCCAACTTCCACTCAAAGCCATATACATGTTCTGCCCGGCGGGTTTAATCCAATAATATCCCGTACCATCCGGAACAAATTGCAACTGCTGTCCTCCTCCCCCTGCAGGATCCTGAATCACTGTCCGGCTATCGGCCTTTATGCCAAGTACATTTCCGCCCGAATGAATTAAATAATAACTCTTTGTGGCATCAGGTTGAGTAGTTTGTGAATAACCAGCTGATGAAATAAGTATAAAAAGAAGTAGGAGTCTCAGGATTGGATAGGGTTTCATTATTGATAAAAAAATTGTTGATTTTATTCGTTACAAAGTTAATATGCAGGGCATCTTACCGAAATAGATTAAAATACAAATCTATGGATTTTAATCCGTATATAAAACACATAATAAAAAGACTTTTTGAAACAGGATAAACCGGGCCTAAAGCCGTTTTATCCTCGTCCGGTACGATTGTATCAATCTGTCCTGAGGAGATATAAGATAAGATGAACAAAGGTTCGAACTTGTGGGTGGTCTCCGCCCTGATATCCATTGGTAGATGGCATAAGAAATTTGCACAAAACTGGATGGTTAAAAACGCCCTTTTTTTGACATAAAAATCAGCTGTACTGATTTTTTATTTTAGCACTTTTTGTAAACTCTGTATATCAACAACTTAGATACCTGTTTTTGAGTGCCTGTACTAATTTTTTTTTTGGTCTTCTGAAAAAGCATTCATAACTTTGGTTACAAAAATACAAGATGAATCTTTTCATCCTTTATAATAAGCATTCATGCGGAATGAACGGAATAAGAATGATAGGGATGCTATCTTCTATTCCGATGAAAAGCGTCTTCATTGGAATAAAAACCGAAATCATTGGGATTAAATCCGGTTTCATTGTAATTTGAACTGTTTTCATGCCTATGATAACCGAAATCATGCTGATGAAAATCAATTTCATGCTGATGAAAATGAAAATCATGGTGATGAATATCAATTTCATGCTGATGAAAATCAATTTCATGCTGATGAAAATGAGAATCATGCTGATGAAAATGAAAATCATGGTGATGAAAATCAATTTCATGGTGATGAAAATCAATTTCATGCTGATGAAAATGAAAATCATTGGAATGAAATGCTAAACAGATGGAAATGGCACAAAATTGCTTAGTTAAATAAGCCCTTTTTTTAACAAGAAAACAAGCCTTACCAATTTTTTATTTTAACTCTTTTTGGAAACTCTGTAAATCAATAACTTAGATAGGCGTTTTTGAGTGCCCTTACCAATTTTTTTTTTTGCATTTTGAAAAAGCATTCATAACTTTGGTTACAAAAATACAAGATGAATCTTTTCATCCTTCATAATAAGCATTCAGGTGGAATAAATGAAATTAATATGAGAATGATGATTCCTTTTATTCCAATGAAAAGCGACTTCATTGGAATAAGAACCGAAGTTATTGTGATTAAATCCGGTTTCATCAGTAGAGTTTATATAAGTTATATTGATATTGATAATAGGACGCTGATTTAGCGGATATAAAACGGATAATATCTTGCCTTTGGCGAGATGATTAAGACTTAGATCTTTAAATCAGCCCCGACCCCGATAGCTATCGGGACGGGGCTAAAATCCATTAATTGATCCGTTTCTACATTTTATCAGTGCAAATCCGCAAAATCAGCGAATCCCGATAGCTATCGGGACCGCGTTCTATTTCTTTATTTTAAAATATATTATTCAATATATCAAATATATACAACTTATATAATGCCTAGTATAAAAATCAAAATCAGGGTGATGAAATGGAGCTTATAAATTATGATAATTCGGGTCTATTCAATAAAAGCTTGTCTGAAAGAATATGAACCACGCCAGCTATCGGAATTCACTAAAATATCTGTATATAATTCGTGTAATTATCTCTCTTTGGTCGATGACCGTTGGTTCGTGGTTAAAAAATTATTTTCGTTTTTAAAAAGCTTTAGTGGTTTATCATTGTCTTTGTGATTTTTTCTTTTGATTAAATAGTATTAATCAGATTCTTAAATTCTAAATATTAAAGCGTATGGGAAAGGACTAAAATTATATTTTATCGTATTGTAAATCAGCAAATAATAGCTGATAAAGTGAATATTAAAAAAAAATGTAAAACCCAAAAATTAAATTTATTATGGGAAAATCGTATTTAAGTATTAATTTTTCTTCCAACAATTTTTCGGATAAAGCCTTAAACGTTAAAGTCAATACCATTGTAGAGAGTTTAACAGGCAACCGGACTTACCTGGCAATAGCTGATGATGTAGTCACTTTAAAAGGAAAAAATGATGTATTCGGAGGCTTTTTATCACGCATAGTAGATGGTAATAAACTACTGACAGCCGAGAAGAACGTGGCCCGGAAGGATTTGGAAGAATTTACGAAAGTAGTTGGTAATAGGGTACAGGACATCAGTGGAGGAAACGAAGTGCTGATACTCAGTTCCGGCTTTGATCTCAGACGCAAACCTACCCCGGTGGGAATGCTCGATATGCCTAATAATGTTAAGGTTACACCCGGCAAACAAAGTGCTACTTTGAATATAAGCTGGGACGTGGTGGAAAATGCTTATAATTATGTAGTACGAACTACCAAAGCACCGGTAACCGAAAGCAGTATATGGACGGAAATGCATACCAGTAAACACAACTTATTGCTCACTTCCCTTCCACTGGGAGAACCCATTGCTATCCAGGTAGCCGGTTTGGGTACCGATCCCCGCATCGTGTGGAGTACCGTGGTGGTGGCTTATTGTATGTTTTAGCTCCGGGTGAAACGGTGGCTTAGCCTGCAGCAAAAAGCTAAGTCACCCTTTTCCTGCCAGAAAACCTAAATCCGTTCCGGTATACTTATCCTGGACGGATTTTTTTAATGCTTCACACCCACTAAACAAATTAATTCTTCACTTAATTTACAAATAAATTATGTTTTTCTAGGTTGTTAATTAGAGAATGCGTATTTTTGGGGACGATTAAAAATAATTGCTTCTTAAGTCGTCAAAACTAACAGAATTACGTAGACTCCAATAGAAATAATCTCACTGAATGTTACAAAACGAAGCACATGCACGGATAAAAATAAACAAGTTGCTGGAAGAAGCGGGTTGGCGATTCTTTGACGACGACAAAGGAAAAGCTAATATCCTGCTCGAAAATCATGTAAAGATAACTCATAAAGAAGTGGATACATGGGGCAATGATTTTGAAAAGACAACCGCAGGTTCATTAGACTTTTTATTGGTAGATAGTAACAATAAACCGGCTTGTGTACTTGAGGCTAAAAAAGAAAGTCTTCATCCGCTTGTAGCCAAAGAACAGGCACGAAAATACGCCAATAGCGTTGGTGCTCAATATATCATTCTCTCCAATGGACTTGTTCATTATCTGTGGGACCTGGCAAAGGGAAATCCCAAACCCATATACAAATTTCCTTCAGCTTTTGAAATTGGAGCTATTAAGGCCTGGAATCCTGACCGTAAAGCATTGGCAAATGAGCCGGTAGCCAGAGATTATATCGTTGCAGTTCAAATGCCCGATTATGCTGTAAGACCCGGTTGGAATGGGAATATTGAAAACAGTAACGATTTTATTTGGGAAAACGGGTTGCGGTTTCTAAGACCATATCAATTAAAAGCAGTACAACATTTACAGGATGCAGTTAGTAAAGGCAAAGATCGTTTCTTGTTTGAAATGGCAACAGGAACGGGCAAAACACTCGTTGCAGCTGCTGTGATTCGCTTATTTCTCCGTACTGAAAATGCTAAACGGGTTTTGTTTTTGGTTGACAGGCTCGAACTGGAAGATCAGGCATATACAGCCTTCATAGACTACCTGAAACCTGATTACAGCACATTAATTTATAAAGAGAATAAAAGCGATTGGCAAAAAGCGGATATAATGGTTACCACTATTCAGTCGCTTATGTACAACGATAAGTACCGCTATGATTTTTCACCGACTGATTTCGATTTAATTATATCCGACGAGTCGCACCGCTCTATTTCCGGCAATGCGCGTGCTGTTTTCGAATACTTCCACGGTTATAAACTAGGTTTAACAGCCACCCCGAAAGATTATCTGAAAGGAGTTAATCTGGATAAAGTAAAAGAAAATGACCCTCGTGAAGTGGAGCGACGTATGTTGCGCGATACGTATGTAACTTTTGGTTGCGAAAACGGTGAACCGACCTATCGCTATTCTTTGTTGGATGGAGCCAGAGAAGATTATCTCGTCAATCCGTGGGTAGTAGATGCCCGTACTGAAATAACAACACAGTTGCTTTCGGACAAAGGGTATTCGGTAATGACTACTACTGAAGAAGGCGAGGAAATCGAGACTTTTATTTCAACTGATTTTGAAAAGAAGCTGTTTTCCGAAAGCACAAATCAGATTTTCTGTCAGACTTTTTTAGAGAATGCTTTACGTGATCCAATTACAATGGAAATCGGTAAAACACTTGTTTTTGCAGTTAGTCAAAACCATGCACGTAAGTTGGCAGAAATTCTGAACGATATGGCTGAACAACTTTTCCCAGGAAAATACAATTCTGATTTTGCATTGCAGGTAACTTCGCAGGTGGCTGATGCACAGCAAATGACGAAAAATTTCAGCAACAATAATCTGAACGGAAAAACGAGTTGGCTCGAAGGCTACAAATCGAGTAAGACAAGAGTATGCATTACCGTAGGCATGATGACCACCGGTTATGATTGTACCGACTTGCTTAATTTGTGTATGATGCGCCCTATCTTTAGTCCGGCCGACTTTGTGCAGATAAAAGGACGTGGTACGCGCAAAAATACTTTTGAACACAAAAGTAAAAACGAACTGGGTGAAGAAGTAAAAGAACAACACGAAAAAGAGTTCTTTAAACTCTTCGACTTTTTTGCCAACTGCGAGTATTTCGAAGAAGATTTTGATTACGACGAGAAATTAAAACTGCCAAAACCAAAAGCTGGCGGCGGTTTTGAAGGGCCTCCACCTCCTCCCGGGAAAAAATACACCAGTTTACTTCCTGATCCGTTGATGATACTCAACGAACAATTAATTGGACCTAATGGGATGAAGATTGACCGGATGTTGTATCAGAAGTTCGAAGACCGGATTAAAATGGACGATATCATTAAGAAGAATGTAGAACTTGGTAATTGGGATGAAGTCATATCGCATATTCAAAGTGAGATATTTGATAAACCCGAGGAATACTTCAACATAGAAAAACTGCGGGTAGCTGCTAAAATAGACCGTAAAGTTTCAATACGTGAAGTGGTTGAAAAGATTTTCGGTATTATACCTAAATTCAAATCGAAGGATGAATTACTGGATGAGGAGTTCGATAAATTCATTTCCATTTATCCACCCGAAGAAGATGTCAACATCAGAGCACTGAAATACTTCTTTAAAGCGTATATTGTAGATAAAGATATACGAAGTATTATAGAATCAAAAGACTTTCAGGCATTGAATACTAATTCTACTTTACCTATTTCTCAATTCAAAGAAGTAGCACCCAAATACAGGGATGTGATACCGGTATATGTGAAGGGCTATGTGAAGTTAGAGAAATTTGCAGCGTAAAAACCGCCCCTAATTATCTCCCTTCGGTCGATGACCGTTGGTTCCCCTAAAGGGGATTTGAAGAGTGGTCTGCTGGTTATATAAAACACCGTAGGTGTTACCTGTGCATAACCCCCGGTGAAACCGGGGGATGAAAAATGAAAGATAACACAACCCCGGCGGGGTTGACCTAAACTATAAAAACTTAATACAATGAATAGTTACCGCCAATCATTGCACCATATTGTATTTTGTACTTATCGACGTCAAAACACATTACCGGAAGAACATCAGGAAGAACTTTATAAATATATCTGGGGCATAATTAAAAACAGGAAAACTGTTTTATATAGAATAAACGGAACAGAAAACCATATACATATTTTTTGTGATTTACATTCTTCTATTGGATTGGCTGACTTTATCAAAGAGATTAAAACAGCTTCAAATCTATGGATAAAGCAAACGGGAAATTTTCCAAAATTCGAATCATGGGCCGAAGGGTATTGTAGCATAACTTACAACCTGAGAGATAAGGATATGATCGTAAATTATATCAGGAATCAGAAAGAACATCACCGGAAAGTTACATTTGAAGATGAACTTCGAAATCTGTTGACTGAGAATGGGATTCAGTTTGATGAGAAGTTTCTTTTTGATGAATAGTGTAGGTTTGTATTGGTGAACTCCTCCGGAGTTCTTACCTTTGACACATTATCTACCCCCGGATAAATCCGGGGGTTATGCAAAGCAAACTCCTACGGTTATAAAAAAGTAATTACAGAAACACACAAATATAAAATGTTAGATTCAGCAACGAAAAGAAGAATTGATGATTGCCGCGATATACTGGTAGGCAAGTTACCCGACCCGAAAGCACAGATTGAGCAAATTACCATTGGCCTGATATATAAGTTCATGGACGACATGGACAAGGAAGCCGTGGAAATGGGCGGAAAGGCGAAGTTCTTTTCAAATTACAGTATTCCCGATCCAAAGGATGTGGATAAGCTATTGATAATTAAATTCGAAAAATACAGTTGGGATAATTTGTTTGATGCCAAGGTAACTGCCACCGAGATGTTGACGCTCTATGCCGAGGCCATTGCCGGGATGGATAAAAACCCAAACATCCCTCAACTGTTTCGGGATATTTTTAAAAATGCCTATTTGCCTTACCGCGACCCGGAAACACTAAAGATGTTTCTGAAAACAATTAATGAGTTTGAATATTCACACAGCGAAAAGCTGGGCGATGCTTTTGAATACCTGCTTTCGGTCATGGGCTCGCAGGGCGATGCCGGACAGTTTCGCACTCCGCGCCATATCATTGACTTTTTAGTGGCAGCAGTTAATCCCGGTAAGACAGACACCGTACTCGACCCGGCTTGCGGAACAGCGGGTTTCCTGATATCGGCATTTAAGCATATCAAGGAGCAAAACAAAAACGAACTAACTCCCGATGAGCGTAAAAAGCTGATACAAAACTTCACGGGTTATGACATTTCCCCTGATATGGTGCGGTTGAGTCTGGTAAACCTGTATCTGCATGGATTCAGCGATCCGCACATCTCGGAATACGACACCCTGAGCAGCGAAGAACGTTGGAACGAAAGCTTTGATGTGATATTGGCCAATCCACCCTTTATGAGTCCGAAAGGCGGAATTCGTCCGCATAAAAAGTTCAGCATTGCCAGCAACCGCAGCGAAGTGCTGTTTGTGGATTATATAGCCGAACACCTCAACCCCAAAGGACGTGCAGGAATCATTGTTCCCGAAGGCGTCATCTTCCAGAGCGGAACAGCCTATAAAGACCTGCGCAAAATGCTGGTGGATAATTACCTGTATGCCGTGGTAAGTTTACCGGCCGGAATTTTTAATCCGTACAGCGGAGTGAAAACTTCCATTTTATTAATGGACAAAGAACTTTCAAAAACAAGGGATGAAATTCTGTTTGTAAAAGTGGATAATGACGGCTTTAATTTAGGAGCTCAACGCAATGCGGTAAAAGGTGGACAACTGAAACAAGCTATTGACATTATTAAACACTACAAAGCCGGAACTTTTGAAGCAAGTGATATTGCACATGCCGTATCCAAATTGGTAATTGCTGAAAAGGGGGATTATAATTTGAGTGGGGAAAGATATAAAAGCACCATCATCTCTAATTCAAATTATGATATGGTGGCACTATCTTACGAAAATATATTCAAAGTTGTTTCTGGAGGTACACCAAGTTCAGAGATTGAAGACTATTGGAATGGGAATATAAATTGGGCTACATTGACAGACTTACCACAAAAAGAGTTTATTTCAACAATATATAATACTTCTAGAAAAATTACTGAGAGTGGACTGAAAAATTCATCAGCAAAACTTTTACCAATCAATTCAATACTCGTTTCAACAAGAGCTACAATAGGAAGAATTGCAATAATTAAGAATGAATGTTCAACAAATCAAGGATTCAAAAATATTATTATTAATGATTTTCAAAAGGCAAATACCTATTTTGTAGCATTAATGATGACTCAGCTTATTGATAAAATGAATTCAATGGCAACTGGCGGGACATTCAAAGAGTTATCAACTTCTAGCTTTAGAACACTCGAAATCCCTCTTCCTCCTCTTTCCGTTCAGGAAGAAATAGTAGCCGAAATAGAAAGCTATCAAAAAATAATAGATGGTGCCAAAATGGTAGTAGAGAACTACAAACCCAAGATTGATATTGATCCAGAATGGGAAATGGTGGAATTGCAGTCAATTTCAACAAAGATTGGTGACGGTTTACATGGAACACCAGAATATTCAAATGAAGGTGATTATTTATTTGTCAATGGTAATAATTTACTTGACAATAAAATTGCGATAAAATCAGAAACTAAAAAAGTCACACAAGAAGAATATCTAAAATATAAAAAAGATTTAACTGATAGAACGATCTTTGTATCTATAAATGGAACATTAGGCAATGTCGCTCTGTATAATGGTGAAAAAATAGTATTGGGTAAAAGTATTTGCTATATAAACCTGAAGAAAAATGTAGATAAAGATTATGTCAAGATTTATCTGCAATCTGCAAATTTTATTGATTACGCACAAAGAATGGCAACTGGAAGTACAATACAAAATGTTTCACTACAAACAATGAGAGCTTTTAATATTCCTATTCCATCGTCAGACATTCAACGCCAAATCGTAGCCCGAATTGAAAACGAGCAATCTTTGGTAAATGCCAATAAGGAGCTGATAGCCATTTTTGAGCAAAAGATAAAAGACAGGATAGGGAAAGTGTGGGGAACTGCCCCCAACCCCCTCCCGATAAAAATCGGGATAAATTCCGGGGACTTTGAGAGTGCGGATAAGGAGATGCTGATGGCGGCTGAGCCGGAAGTGGAGTATAGGAAGAAATAAGAATAAGCTAAATTATTTGTATTGTATTATTTAAAATTATTTGAATATGAGTATACAATTTGGATCTGGTGTATTTTCAATACAAGAAACTTCTTTATTCTTGGGACTGTCAAATCCCAAAGTAAAGCGTTGGTTAGATGAAATCTGGAATACAAGGATTACATCTGCAAAAAATGAAACTTATTCTTGGGGTGATGGTCGATACAAAACGTTAAATTTTCTTACCCTAATAGAATTTTACACATTCTATCAATTGAGGAATCAAAACATCTCAGTTAAGAAGATCATTATGGCTCATGATGTAATTCAAGAAAAATTAAACACACCTTATCCATTTGCCAGTTCAAAAATTTTGACTGATGGATGTAAAGTGCTTTTCGAAGAGGACAATTCTATTATCGATGCAGAACCAGGTTTACAGACAAATATTCAAGGAGTTATTTTACCATTTTGTACAAGAATCGAATTTGGGGATGACTTCCTGGCTAAGAGATTCTGGCCAAGAGGTTCAAATGTCAATGTTGTAATTGATCCCTCACATCAATTTGGTCAACCGACAGTTCCAAATACAAACATTTTAGCTAGACAATTATATAATTTATATAAAGGTGGTGAATCTCCAGAATTTATAGCTGCATTATATAAAATATCAAAAAAGGAAGTATTTGATTCAATATCGTTATTTAATTAGCTAAAACCAGAAAATTATGAAAGTATATATTGATGAAAATATTGCTCCTCAAATTGCTCCTGGCTTACATCATTTGCAAGAGCCATTAAATAATAAAGAAAGGTGTTGTTGTGAAATTGTTTCTATTAAAGACTTCTTTGGAGAAGGAGTAAAAGACGAAGAATGGATTCCAATTGCAGGGCAGGAAGGAGCAATTGTAATTACTCAAGATTTGAGAATAAATAGTAATCAACAGCAACGATTACTTTATTTAGAACATGGATTAGGCATTTTCTTCATTAAACCGCCATCAAAAAACGGATATTTATATTGGGATTTAGTTAAGCTAGTAATAAATAGATGGGAAGAAATTAAACACTTGGCAGATAAAACACCGCGTCCATTTGCATTTAAATGTACTTCAAAAAAATCATTTGAAAAAATAAATAATGATTAAGCATAATAAATCAACCCTAGCAGGCGCGGTTTTGTAAACCGTGCCATTAAAGAAAGAAGCACAGGTCAAACTCCGTTAGGACGGGGATTGCATGGGTCGTTACCTTAACTAGCGTGGGTTTTAGAGTTTAATATATGATAATAGATATTTTTAGAAAAAATGAAGTTCATGAGGATGAAAATCCTTACGAAAGTAATATCGATTCAATCAAAGTTTATAATTATGTCAATTCACATATTGAATTTAATTTATCATTAAATAATTGGTTGCATATAGATAACATATTCTCAGAAATATGGAATTCAAAGATTGGTATTGGGGGAAGTTTCTATTGGGACGAAATTGAAAATGATGTTTTACTGGAGTTTAAGAACCTTAAAATTCTTGTACCAGAAAATAATGTAAAAGCAGTAGTACATTTAATACTCGAATACATTGAGAAAAATGGAGGATTTATAAATTAAATACAATATGTATATGAAATCACAGCATCCTTTTCAACCATTTATTCCAATTAATTCCACTAAATTGATTATAGGAACAATACCACCACCAAGATTTTGTAAAGAGCCATATCACCTTTTAGAGGATGATGTGAATTTTTATTATGGTAGTAGAGATAATCATTTCTGGCCATTACTTGAAGAAGTATTTAAAACAAAATTTGAATATCTAAATAACAGCAAATCAAATGAACAGAGACAGAAACTTCTTGAAAGTTTAAATATAGGAATAACTGATATTATTGAAATATGTTATCACGAAAATAATCAGGCAAGTGATGATAAACTAAAAGAAATTGAATATAAAGATTTAAGACAGATATTAATTGATTTTCCATCAATCGACACACTTATTTATACTAGTGAATTTGTAAAAAAACTGGTAAATGATTATTTTAAAACCTATCACTCAAAAATATCCAATAACCCCAAAGAGCAATCAATAAAAATAAATGGTAAACTATATAAAGTCCACATTCTGTATTCACCTTCACCCCTTGCATTAAGAAATATGGGTGATAATGGAGTCGATAAACGAAAAAAACAGTATCGTGAAGTACTAACCTCGACCTAGCGGATATGCTTGGTAGTTGTGACCCAACGGTCTTGAGTAAAGCGAAAAATTGTAATCCGTAAGGAATATAACAGACAGATATAAATAGACAAGGCTAAATAAAAAGAGAGTTATAAAGACCTAATACAAAACTATTATGAATGACCAGGAGCTTATCAACCAACTTCGCGAAACTTACGGTGAACAAATAGTAGTAACGAATGATTTACCGAAAGCCTATTGTCCCGGTGGTATTGAAGCAGTACAAGCCATTTATTTGGGCTGTGACCCCACCAATCTGAAGTACAATATACATTTCCCTTATGTATTTGCTCATAATTATGCCGGAAATGAATTTAAACAGTTTATTAAAATGCATATGGAGCAATTAAAAGCAATAGATTTGAAATGGGAAACTGTTTACACGCAAAATCTTTGTAGAAATTATTTTGATTTGGAAACAGGCGTAAATAAAATTTGGAAAAAAGTAGCGGAGGAGTTTTGGGTGGAGCGTATGAAAGAAGAATTATCTGTTTTTGACCCAAAGATACCTGTATTGTTGACATCTCAACTATTGTTGGAAGTATTGGGTGATAAAAAAACTTCAAAATACACTGCTCCAGAAATTTATGAATGTAAAAGGGAAATTCCTATTCCTGCAGATAAAAATAAATTGGGTCGTCCGTTGATAGCTCTTTACAGAGGAAAAAATCCAAATTACAAAGTATCATATCATTTAAAATACAAGGAATGGGATAAGTACAGAAAATCAATAATAGAGATTCTGAAAGTATAAAGCAAGTGAAAGGATGTGTCAAAGTCAACTCATCTCTGTTGAGCGTAGTGTGTAAATGTTTGGCTTAGTCTGTCCTGTCCTCGCGGATATACTTATTAAATGAGTAAAGTTTGATCCTGGTGGATGAGTCCGGAATAGTTATCGGGAACAAACGAGGGAGAGAGTGCTGTTGGTGTTTAATGAATTGGAACAATGTATATTTTACAGACAATAAATAAAAAAGGGTATGCCCCTAACACACGCCTCGGTCGTTAGGCGGCATTTTAGAAAAAAATAAGATATAGACAATGAGAAACTTCAAACTAATTTTGACACTTTTATTCAGTGTATTGATTTCTTGTAATCATGCGAATTCACAACGGAAATATTCATATACGAAGTGGCATGCAGATTCAAAAGGAAAGAAAATTGACAAGTCTGAATTTAAAAGTTTTGACAGTCAAAACAATCAGACAAAATGGATTCAGTATTTAGACAATGGTATATCTTTGACAGATAGTTTCGCTTATGAATTTGAAGGAAATCTAAAAATAAAGGAATTCAGATATTCAAATAGAAAATTATCGACTAAGACTATCCTTATTTACGGAAAAGACAACAAACTAACAGAAACAAAATGCTTTGACAGAGACGAAAAACTTGAATCTGCGACAAAACATAAGTTTACTGACAATTTAGAAGTTATTGAAAATTATTCTAACGGAGAACTTTATTCTATTGATTCGCTCAAATATAACTACAAAAACAAGATAATTTCAGAAATACAATATTTAGATGATGGCACTTGGTTTCAAAAAAACATGTATGAATATGATTCAAAGGGTAATTTGCTCTTAGAACAAAATGAAGTAAACTCTGAATTTGATGGAATTGGTTTAGTAGAATCCAGTTACATTATTGACAAAAATAATAGACCAACAAAAGAAACAGTTTTATTCCCAGACAAATCTAAAGAATATTATATTTACGAATACGACAACGAATAAAAAAACGACCGCCTAACACAAGCCGGCTCACCTGCTGGTTGACCCCGATAGAACGGGGCAAGCTCTGTACTTAGCAGTCCCCCCGATAGCTATTGGGGCTATCGGGAACAAACAAGGGGAAGAGTGGAAATTTAAATATCTAATAGTATGAGAATAGCAATAGCACAAATAGAGGCAATAAAAGGAGATATTGAGAAAAATATAGAAAATCATTTTAAATGGATAAAACAAGCAATTCAGAATAAAGCGGATATGGTGGTTTTTCCTGAGTTGTCATTATCTGGTTACGAACCTGATTTAGCAGAGAGTCTTGCTACCAATCAAGATGATACAAGATTGGATGAGATGCAAAGCCTAAGCGATAAGAACAGAATCACAATTGGAGTTGGATTGCCAACAAGAAAAGAAAAGGATATATTTGTCAGTATGATTATTTTTCAACCTTATAAGGAGCGAATAACCTATTCAAAACAGTATTTATATCCACCAGAAAAATCGATTTTTACAGCAGGCAAAAATCCATTGGTTCTTAATATAGAAACAGAAGTTATATCCCCTGCAATTTGTTATGAAACGTCTAATAAGGCACATTGCGAGTATGCAAGCCAACATAATGCAACAATTTATATAGCAAGTGTATTAAGTTCAATTGGAGGAATTGATACTGAACTAAAAAAACTAGCTGATATAGCTAAGAATAAAAATATGCTAACATTTATGGCAAATTATGTTGGAAAATCAGGAGGATATGAATGTGCAGGAAAATCATCGGTTTGGAATGAGAAAGGAGAATTAATTGGGCAACTTGGAGACAAAGAAGAAGGTTTAATTATTTTCGATACAAAATCCAAAGAAATAATCACTGCCACGAATACATAGAAGGACTTCGTATGGTCGGCACGACCCGTCCTTCCAGATATGTTCATAAAAGAGAAAATGGTTGTGCGGTTGTTGGGATATGTAATTACGAGTGTATGTACCAGAAGTTTTCGATATTTATCGGGGGGGTTCTCCCGCGAATGGCTGAACAAGTTGTGAGAGGCTTGGGGTGATTTGGAAATCGACGTAATCAAACTCCCTGAAAAGAATAATTATATTACAAGCAACAAGAAAAAAATAATCACTAAATTTGTAGCGAAACATTCTCATTATTCATATCTATTTTAACTCACTTATATTTTGGAAATAATTATTATCATTGGTCTTATACTTCTAAACGGTGTATTTTCCATGTCGGAAATGTCATTGGTCTCTTCACGAAAATTTAAACTTGAAAGTGCAAAGAAGAAAGGAAGCAAAGGCGCCAGGACAGCTTTAGAACTTGCTGAAAATCCCACAAAATTTTTGTCTACGGTTCAGATAGGCATTACACTTATAGGGATATTTCTTGGTGTGTACAGTGGCGAAAATTTAACACGAAATGTAGAGCTATTTCTAACTCAGTTTGGGTTATTCAATCCATATTCACATGATATTGCTGTGGGTATAATTGTAATTTCGATTACCTATTTCTCTATTGTACTTGGTGAACTGTTTCCCAAACGTTTAGGACTTACTTTTCCCGAGGGTATTGCCATTATTCTGGCAAAACCCATGAAGATTCTTTCTATTATTACTTCCCCTTTTGTGTGGCTGCTGACTACCTCCAATGATTTGATTGTTAAGATATTTGGGATAAAAAATACAATGGACAGCAAAATATCTGAAGAAGAAATAAAATATATTATTAAAGAAAGTGCCGAAGGTGGAGAAATTCAGGATATTGAACAGGATATTGTTGAACGTGTTTTCGAATTTGGCGACAAAAAAGTAAACTCGTTATTCACTCATAAAAATGATATAGTATTCTTCATCGAAACAGACGACTTGCAAACTATCCGACAAAAAATCACAGATGAAAAACATTCGGCATATCCCGTTTGCAGCGAAAATGATATTGATAAAGTGATAGGAATTGTGTTGCTCAAAGATTTATTTACGCCCTCGATTGATGAGAACTTTAATCTTCGGGACTATGTAAAAGAACCTTTGTATCTGACTGAAAGTACTTTTGCATACAGCTTATTGGAAAAATTCAAAACAGAAAGAATACATTATGCCATTGTGGTAGATGAATACGGCTCCACAAAAGGAATTGTAACTATGGATGATGTGGTGGATGCGCTTATAGGTGATGTGACAGAACATAACCAAAATGAATATGAAATTACGCCACGCGATGAAAACAGTTGGTTTGTTGATGGTCAATATTCATTCACCGAATTTCTGCATTACTTTGATATTGAGTTGGAAGAAGAAATCAACGGGAGTTTTGTTACCATTGCGGGATTCTTTATTCACAAATTCAACAATTTACCAAATATTGGCGATAAACTCAATATGGATTCATATCGACTGGAAATTATTGATAAAGACGGACAACGTATTGATAAGATTTTAGTAACAAAACGATAACTGTAAATATCAACAAGATATGAAGGCCAGGCTAATACATAGGCTTTATACTGTCGGTGCTGCCTGTCCTGTAAGACGGGACCGGGCATAAAGTCATAATTGTATTACATCCTGAGTTGCAGTTAGAAATTGGGGTATTACTATAGATATGGAGTTAACAGTGCTATCAGAGTACCTTTTCTCCCACTTTTACGCCACGGTTCGGATCCAAGATTGTGTCTGAAAAACTTTTCATTATTAATTGTTTTAGCTAATTTTGCAAAACCCAAACTAAAAGCTAATTTCTTATGGAAATGGAATCTCCTTCAGCTTACTATCAACTTGCACACGATTTTGCTTTGTTTACAAACCGGTCTGTTTTCCTGACCGGTAAAGCAGGAACCGGAAAAACCACTTTTCTGCGCAAATTGAAAAAAGAAACCAAAAAACAAATAGCCATTGTTGCTCCAACCGGAGTGGCAGCGATAAATGCCGGAGGAACAACCATGCATTCTTTTTTCCAGTTGCCTTTCAATCCTTTTATCCCAACCGTTGAAGGAAGGAGAAATCTGATAGAAAAAATGAAAATGCAGGGCAACAGACGCAAGGTGTTGCAGGAACTTGAATTGCTGGTGATTGACGAGATAAGTATGGTACGTGCCGATGTTCTTGATGCGGTAGATACAATCTTAAGACATGTACGTTACCGGAACAATGAACCTTTCGGAGGCGTTCAGGTCATATTTATCGGTGATATGTTTCAACTCTCGCCGGTAGCAACGGATGATGAATGGCGTTTGTTGTCGCAGTATTATTCCAGCCCGTATTTTTTCCACAGTCAGGCTATTTTGCAACAACAACCTGTTTATATCGAACTGGATAAGATATTCCGTCAGACGAATGCAGATTTTATCCGCTTGCTGAATGAGGTCAGGAATAATTGTCTTTCCAATGAAGGACTGACTTTGTTGCAAAGCCGCTACAATCCACTCTTTGTACCACCACGCGACGATACCTATATTACCCTTACCACACATAACTACAAAGCCGATCAGATCAATGCCGAAGAACTGGCGAAGGTAAAAGGAAGAACCTATACCTTCGAGGCTGAAATTCAGGGCGAATATCCCGAAAAGAGTTATCCTACTGAAAAGGAACTGCTGTTGAAAATAGGTGCTAAGGTGATGTTTTTGAAAAACGATACTGAAACACCCCGACGATTCTTTAACGGGAAAATCGGCATGGTGGAAAGTGTTGATGATGATTCGATCACTATTAAGTGCCCGGACGATGATGAATCCATTGAATTAAGCAAGGCGGTATGGGAAAATATACGTTACTCTACCAATCAAACAACCAAACAAATAGAAGAAGAAGAACTGGGCAGGTTTATTCAGTTTCCCCTACGATTGGCGTGGGCCATTACCATACACAAAAGCCAGGGATTAACTTTCGATAAAGCAGTCATCGATGCCGGAGCGGCTTTTGCTGCCGGACAGGTTTATGTTGCATTGAGCCGTTGCCGTTCCCTGGAAGGATTGGTGCTGTTGAGCAAAATCAATCCCAACAGCATACAGAATGATCGTCAGATAGTGGAACACGAACGAAACAAATTACCTATTGAAGATCTTGAAATACAACTGGATGTATCACGAAATCTATATCGTAACTTTATCCTGATGCAGCTCTTCGATTTTAAAAGTGCCGTGGGACAGGTTTCAAGGTTGATAAAGGAAACAACAGAAGTTCAGAGTTCATTTAATGAAGAAACCCTGCCCTTTTTGAATGATGTGCTTCGACAAACTCAGGCCTTACAGGAAGTAGCAACCAAATTTCAACATCAATTACAGGGTATTCTGGAAAACAGTCCTGTTTCGGAAGAACATTTACAGGAAAGGATTTCGGCAGCCAGTGATTTTTTCAATGTAAAAATGAATCATCTTATGGAAACGTTGCGTCAATCGCCCGCAACCACGGACAGCAGACAAAACGCTTCGGATTATAATGATGTGATACGAATGATTTTCTCGAACGTAGCTCAGAAAAGCTTCCTGATGAAGAGTTTAAAGAACAAATTCGGAGTGGAAGATTTCTTTCTGCTGAAGAACTCGTTTATCCTTCCTGATTTTAGTGTAAATGCTTATGCCAAAACAAGTTCAAATAAACCATTGACCACGCGACAACCGAAGTTGTATTACGAATTGCTGATTCTTCGCAACAAACTTTGTGAACCAAATGACTTACCGATCTACCTGGTAGCAGGAAGTAAAACACTGAACGAAATGTCGGATTATCTGCCACAGAATGAAAAGGAATTGTTGGAGATCAGTGGTTTCGGACCCGCTAAAGTGGAGAAATACGGCAAAGAGTTTTTGAATGTAATCGTGGCTTATTGCAAAGAAAATAAGCTGGAATCGTTGATGCACGAAAAAGAAAAGGGAAAAGCAAAAAAGGAGAAAAAACCGGTGGGTGAAACCATGCGTATGTCGCTGGCCATGTACAACGATGGTAAAACAATCGATGAAATTGCCTTTACCCGGAATTTAAGTAAAACCACCATTATCACACATCTTGAAAGGTATGTAATTTCAGGAGAATTGGATATCAATGAGTTTATTTCTCCCGAAAAACGCGAAAAAGCTGCAGATTTAATTCGTAGCGGCACCGAAACAGGTTCTTTTTTTGAAATGCTGAGTGCGTTTCTGACTTATACCGAAGTGAAAATGTTTATGGCCTGGTTACGGAGTGGAAAGAAGTAAGATGTATAATTTTTAATTCATAATTCATAATTTATAATTCATAATAAGATAGAGAAAGGGGAATCTTCTCTGAAGTAGCATAGTCATCCGATTCATATTTTAAAAGGCTGAAAGCCTTATATATCATAGCCCGGAGCAACTCCCGATAGCTATCGGGACCGGGTAAATGATAGACCTAATTATTTTAAGCCCTGTAAGGGCGTAATATATTGTATCGCCCTTAAAGGGTTCTATTGAATATTTGGGGTTTACAGCCCATAACTACTTCCAATTACTTATATTTTAATACTTAAATAGAAAGAGATATGAAGACATTTATCGTTTTTGGAGTTTTGAGTTTACTTATCATTATTATTTCGTGGCGGACAGTGTTTAATGTAAAAACACATGGTTTCTATCGTTTTTTTGCGTGGGAATGTATGGCCTGGCTTTTTGCTGTAAATTACCACTTTTGGTTTGTCAATCCATTCAGTATAAATCAAATCATTTCGTGGATATTGTTACTATATTCAGCCTATCTTGCAATTGCCGGCATCCTGTTGATAAAGAGAATCGGACAACCGAGTCATGAACGCGACGAAAAGAACCTCTTTGGATTTGAAAAAACAACGGAATTAATTGATAGCGGTGTTTTTAAACACACGCGTCATCCCTTGTATGCGTCCTTAATCTTTTTGACCTGGGCTATTTTCCTAAAGAATCCAACCCTTGTTTTATCTGTCATTTCCCTTATTTCAACCATATTGCTTTATTACACATCAAGATATGACGAAAAGGAGTGCATCAATTACTTTGGTGATAAATACAGCGACTACATGAAGCATACGAAAATGTTTATCCCCTTTATTTTTTGATTTATTGATGGGTGTAAACTTCTATCCTGTTTTTGTTGTTTATTGTAAAATTTTAATTTTATCTCTAACTCTAATCATTTTAATAATGAATTTACTTTTACAAAATTCTTTCTTAGATAGTTGGATATCAGTCGATAATGCCGAACCCGTTTTTGTTCATCTTGTCCAATCCTGGATAACAGTATTGTTTATAACGGTCATTGTTTGTTTTGTTGTCGGAGAATTGACCCGCAATTACAGTCAGGTGGATAAAGTATGGAGTCTTATGCCAATTGCCTACAGTTGGATTACTTTATCGGCCTTTCCTTTTTCGCCGCGCCTTTGGCTAATGACTGTTTTGGTTACGGCATGGGGACTCCGGTTGAGCTATAACTTCTATCGGAAAGGAGGATATAACATTATTCCCTGGAAGGGCGAAGAAGATTATCGTTGGGGGATATTGCGACAACATCCGATTCTTAAAAAAGGAATTCGCATAAGTTTATTTAATTTGTTCTTCATTTCAATTTATCAGCAGGTACTCATTTTTCTTTTCTCCACTCCTCTCCTGTTGGCAGCTGAATATGCTGATGTCAGCCTGACTGGGTTGGATTATCTGGCAGCTTCTTTCATGTTTCTTTTCATTCTTATCGAGACTGTTGCCGATAATCAACTGTATAATTTTCATCTGCAAAAGCAACATAAGATTCCGGTTAACGGTCAATTCAACGAATCATTGAATAAAGGATTTATGACGGAAGGATTTTGGAAAT
Organism: Paludibacter sp. UBA6032; assembly: GCA_002427885.1. Classification (GTDB taxonomy): domain Bacteria; phylum Bacteroidota; class Bacteroidia; order Bacteroidales; family Paludibacteraceae; genus Paludibacter. Next base: position 90,434 of record DIZI01000009.1, on the reverse strand, counting down.
ATGTCCGTCATCCTAATTTTGCAGCAGAACAGGCTACCTGGGTTGCTTTCTATTTTTTCGGAGTAGCTGCATCCGGTTTTTGGATCAACTGGACATTAAGCGGACCTTTCCTGTTGATTCTTTTATTTGCAGGCAGTTCGGGCTTTACCGAAAGCATTAGCATGGATAAATATCCTGAATATATGAGCTATAAACAAAATGTACCCCGGTTTTTGCCTGTTAATTTAAAGTTAAAAAGCAAAACAGTAAAACAAGTTTAAGCCGGATTTGTTTTATTTTTATTCAATCAAACGATCAAAATCAAATCATTCACTCAAAATTCACCGGATATGAACAAGGCACTCAAATGGACTTTGTGGGGAATTGGTATTCTCATAGTTATTGTCGCTTTGATAATGGGAGGTTTTATGCTAAAAATGAAATCGGAAACAAAAAAAATAAATGTGGTTGATACCAAAGAAGTTGTGCACAATATTTTTGCCATCAAAGATTCATATGTCAATATGTATCTGGTAAAAGACAGCAATAACTATGTTGCCATTGATGCCGGAAATGATATTAAAACAATTGAAAATGAACTGAAAATACTTTCAATTGACCCTGATAAAGTGGTAGCAGTATTATTGACTCATACCGACAGAGATCATGTTGCAGCTTTGAAATTATTTAAAAATGCCCGTGTTTATCTTTCAACAAATGAGGAGCAAATGATAAACGGAAAGACAACCAGACTGTTGAATTCGCACAACAAGATAGATGCAAGTGAATATACGCTGTTAAATGATCAGCAAACCATTCAAATTGGAAATCTGAGTATTAAAGGAATACTGACTCCGGGTCATACACCCGGATCGATGAGTTATTTGATAAATAATAAGTTTTTGTTTGTAGGAGATGCATTTAGTTTAATAAATGGCAAAATAGATAAACCAAATGAATATTTCACGAAAGACATGAAAACATCCATTCAATCTTTGGCAAAAATAGCCGGCCTTCCACAGGCTGAATATATTTTCACCGGGCATACGGGTGTCAGCTCTGATTACAAAGCTTCCATGAAAGATTGGAAATCAGTGAAAGAATAAATACTTGTCAATTTTTCGGTTGCATGGTTTTTTCCGATAAACTAATTTTGCCATAAAAAACTATGTTGACAGATAAAATAATGTATAAGGCACTTGTTGACAAAGATGTATCCTACGAAGGTATATTCTTTGCAGCTGTGAAAACTACCGGTATATTTTGCCGGCCTACCTGCACCGCCCGAAAACCCAAAGAGGAAAATGTAGAATTTTTCGCCACTGTGAAGGAAGCTATTCTGAAAGGATACAGACCGTGTAAAATATGTAATCCGCTGGTTAAACCGGATGAAACTCCCGATTATATCAAAGACATTCTGAATGAACTGAATGCAGATCCATCCCTGAAATTCAAAGATTGGAATTTGGTTCAGAAAGGAATTGAACCCAGTAAAATCAGGCGTTGGTTTCTCAAAAATCATGGTATCACCTTTCATGCCTACCAACGTATGTATCGAATTAACACTGCTTTTAAAAAAATACAACAAGGGGAATCGGTAACATCAGTAGCATTCGACTCAGGATTTGAATCATTGAGTGGATTTAATGACTCCTTTAAGTCCGTTTTTGGTGTATCGCCATCAAACAGTAAAGGAAGACATATAATCAATATAAAGAGGATTGAAACGCCTTTGGGAACAATGTATGCCGGTGCGGTGGATGAAGGGATTTGCCTTTTGGAGTTTACAGACCGTAAAATGCTGGAAACGGAATTAAAATCGCTAGCCAAAAGATTAAACGCGGATATCATTTTAGGTGCCAATAAGCATTTTGATATGTTGGAATTGCAACTAAATGAATATTTTGAAGGAAAGCGGAAAGAATTCAGTGTGCAGCTATTTACTCCCGGTTCGGAATTTCAGCAAGCGGTATGGAAAGAACTGCAAAACATCCCTTACGGAACAACCCGTTCCTACAAAGAACAGGCAACTGCTTTAAAAAGACCGGAAGCTGTACGCGCGGTAGCCAATGCTAACGGGATGAACAGAATTTCTATTTTGATTCCCTGTCACAGAGTCATTGGAATGGATGGAAGCCTTACCGGTTACGGAGGCGGATTGTGGAGAAAGAAATGGTTGCTTGACCTGGAACAAAAAAAACATTAATGATTTTTTTCTGAAGTTTTTTTGATTCATTCCAACAGTTCATAGTACTCATTATCATTTTATTCCAGTTATATTCCGGATGATGATACAATATTTAAATGTTCGGTTCTTATTCAGAGCTGAACATTCTTTTAAAATATATGTTGTAACACATAACGTTATTACGCATATAATTTTTTGAGTATAGTTCAAATACGGGCATTGTCTGAAAATTACTAAAACAAATAAAGCATGAATAGTTCAAAACCCATTCCGATTGAGATGTATTATACATTGAGTTGTCCGAATTGTAAAATTTTACAACGGCTGCTTGATGAAGTATTACCTCAGTTTAATGATCGGTTTCAATTCAAAAAGTCTATGGCAAATTCGCCCATGGGCATGTTTAAAACAATGAAATTAGGTATTCATACCGTACCTGTACTTTTGATAAACAATGAGATTGTATTTAAATCAGTTCCAACAAAACAAGAATTATTGAATAAACTAAAAACATATTAGAAATGCAGGAAAAGAAAAAATTAAGATGCCCGCTGGGTGTTCCGGGAGGAGTAATTGCCACATTATTAGGTTTAGTGGGTATTGTTGCCAATATTATCCATTTTGAATGGTTAGGACTTATCACATCAACAGCCTTATTTTTATTGGGTGCACCCTTTGTGCGTTTTGTACTGATGGTACATGATGCGAATGATCGTTTGGATGAGTTGGAACGCAAAATAAATGAGAAGTAATGGAAAATATATGGAATCAACGCTATGCACAGGAAGAGTATGTGTATGGAGTAAATCCGAATGAATTTTACAAAGAAGAACTATCGAAACTTCAACCCGGCAAAATACTTTTTCCGGCGGAAGGCGAAGGACGGAATGCCGTTTATGCAGCAATAAAAGGTTGGGATGTGGTTGCATTTGATAGTAGTGAAGAGGCAAAAAAGAAAGCTGAGAAATTAGCTGAAAAGAACAATGTCAGGTTGAATTATCAGACAGCTTCCATTGAAGAGTTTGAATTTGAAGAAAATAGTTTTGATGCTATCGTTCTGATTTATGTACATACAATGAACAGGGAAGAGAATCATCAAAAACTACTCCGATTGCTGAAACCGGGTGGAGTGATTATTCTGGAAGGATTTTCGAAAGAACAACTGGTGAATAATTCCGGCGGACCACGTAATTTAGAGATGCTTTTTTCGGAAGAAGAACTGACTCGCGATTTTAATGATTTGAAAGAGAAACAGATTACTAAAACCGAAACAGAATTAAATGAAGGTCAGCTTCATAAGGGTAAAGCTTCAGTCATCAGATTACTGGGGGACAAATAAATCAAACAATAATGAATTACAAGTAAAAACCAGTTAAATTATGACAACAGAAATCAATAAAACAAGTAAAATAATTGCCTGGGTGATTTCAGGCTTATTAGCAGCCTTATTTTTATTCAGTGCCAGCGCGAAATTTTTACATCCGGAACAAATGGAACAAATGAAATTAGGTGATTGGCGCTTTATCATACCAATTGGAGAAATTATTTCAGCATTGTTATTTTTAATTCCTAAAACGAATAAAATAGGTTTACTGTTATTGAGTTCTTATATGGGTGGAGCCATCATTATTCACATGACAGGTGGAATGAGCATTATAACGCCATCAGTAGTTCTTATTTTGGTATGGATTACAGGTTTTCTTAGAAATCCGGAACTTTTAAAGTCATAACAACCAATGAAAATTGAAGATGAAATAAAAAGACGCTTCACAAATGACTATCACAAAGCATTAATAAATCTAATGTTTACTGTAAAACATTTGAGTTATACTTTTTTGCAGTCATTGAAAAAACACGGATTAACTGAACCTCAATATAATATTTTGAAGGTTCTGCGTGGTTTTCATTGTGAATGTCCTTCTTCAATCGGTTTTTTAAAAGAGCGCATGCTTGACAAGAATTCAGATGTCAGCCGGATAGTGGATAAGCTCTACGAAAAAGGATATATCGACCGGAAAGAAAATCCAACAGACAGAAGGCAAAAAGATGTGGAAATTACCGAAAAAGGATTAGCTCTATTATCTGGGATGTATGATTGTGAAAATAAAGCAGATACACTTTTAAAGAATCTTACCAATGAAGAGGTTTTGGAATTAAACAGACTCTTGGATAAAATTCGGGCTTAAATAAAAATATTACAGTTGAAATTTCAATTTGCAACAAAATAAATAAAATGAATAAAACAATTATATTAGACAAAAGACCGGTAGGCAGACCTCAGCTTTCGGATTTTAAATTTATTGACGGAGAAAAACCTCTACCAGGTAACGGCGAAATCCTTTTAAAAACGACCTATGTTTCTGTAGATCCGTATTTACGGGGAAGAATGATCGATGCAAAGTCGTATGTACCACCGTTTCAGTTACAACAACCGATAAACTCCGGAATGGTGGCCGAAGTAATGGAATCGAACTTAGAAGGCTTCAACAAAGGCGACTTTGTCTCCGGTATGCTCGAATGGAAAGAATTCCAAAAGTCCGATGGTAAAGGTTTACTGAAAGTTGATCCTTCTAAAGCACCTTTATCAGCTTATTTGGGAGTTCTTGGAATGACGGGAATGACAGCCTATCTGGGATTAACCGAAATCGGGAAACCTCAAAAAGGAGAGACACTGGTTGTTTCTGGGGCAGCAGGTGCCGTTGGAAGTATTGTCGGACAAATCGGAAAAATTCTGGGTTGTCGGGTTATTGGAATTGCCGGAACGGATGAAAAAGTAGAAATGCTAAAATCGAAATTTGGCTTTGACGAAGGTATCAACTACAAAACCACCAAAAACATGAAGGATGCCATTGCAGAATTATGTCCCAATGGCGTGGACCTGTATTTTGATAACGTGGGAGGTGACATCACCGATGGGGTTTTGGCGAATATTAATAAGTTTGCCAGAATCATAGTATGCGGATCTATTTCGGTTTATAACGAAATTTCGGTTCCAATGGGTCCCAGAGTGGAAACCGTTTTAGTAAAAAACAGTGCCCTGATGCAGGGATTTACCATCGGAAACTATGCTCCCAAATTTCCTGTCGCTATGGGGCAGTTAGCCAACTGGTTAAAGGAAGGAAAACTGACTTATGCCGAGACAATAGTGGAAGGATTTGATCAGATTCCACAGGCCTTTATCGATCTTTTCGAAGGAAAAAATAATGGGAAAATGATTGTAAAAATATAATGAAACAACTATTTAAAAGAAAAACTAATGAACAATTTTGAGTTTAAAAATCCGACTAAGATTATTTTCGGAAAAGGTAAAATTGCAAATCTCTCCAAAGAGATTCCTGCTAATGCCAAAATACTTTTACTTTACGGAGGTGGAAGTATCAAATCGAATGGTGTTTACGAACAGGTAAAGAAAGCACTTTCATCGTTTGATGTGGTTGAATTCGGAGGAATTCCTGCAAATCCTGAATATGCAGTTCTTATGGAAGCATTGAAAGTGATTAAATCGGAGAAAATAACCTTCCTGCTGGCAGTTGGAGGCGGTTCAGTCATTGATGGAACTAAATTTTTGTCGGCAGCCACTGAATACGAAGGTGAAACTCCCTGGGATTTACTTACTTCCGGAAAACCATCGCTGAAAGGGATGCCTTTTGGTACCATATTAACCTTACCGGCAACCGGTTCGGAAATGAATTCGGGATATGTAATAACCCGTAAGGAAACAAAAGAAAAACTAGCATCCGGGGGTCCGGCTTTATTCCCTTTGTTCTCAATCCTCGATCCGCAAGTGATAAGTTCCATTCCGCAAATCCAAATTGCAAACGGATTGGTGGATGCATTTACGCATGTGATGGAACAATATATGACCTATCCGGCCAATGGATTGTTGCAGGATCGTTTTGCCGAAAGCATTCTTCAAACCTTGGTGGAAATAGCACCTGCCATTTTAAAAAATCCTTCGGATTATAATGCAGCTTCCAATTTTATGTGGAGTTGCACCATGGCCTTGAACGGATTAATCGGAGAAGGTGTTCCCGGCGATTGGGCAGTACATATGATGGGACATGAACTGACAGCCATGTTTGGAATTGACCATGCCAGAACATTGGCTATCATTGCTCCAAGTCATTACCGTTATAATATTGAAACTAAAAAAGAAAAGTTAGCTCAATATGCAGAACGTGTTTGGGGCGTTACCAACGGAACCATCGAAGAAAAAGCAAAAGCCGGAATTGATAAGACAGAAGAATTTTTCCATTCGGTGGGGATTAAAACCAAACTTTCGGAATATACTGCTGAGTTTGCAGGAACAGCCGAAATTGTTTCGAAACGCTTTACCGATCGTGGTTGGATGGGCTTAGGTGAACATCAAAAACTAGCTCCTGCCGATGCAGCCAAAATCGTGGAAATGAGTTATTGATAAAGAAAAAACAGGGAAAGTAAAACCATTGCTTTTCCTGTTTTTACTTTGCTTTAAAACCGAAAAAAGATCAAACAACAATACGGATATGAAAGTTATATTATTTGGTTCCACAGGAATGATTGGACAAGGTGTTTTGACCGAATGCCTGAAAGATACTCAGATTGAATCGGTCCTTGTTGTGAACCGTCAATCATGCAAAGTCACACATGCCAAACTAATCGAAATAATTCACAACGATTTCTTCGATTTATCGGCTATTTCCAAGCAATTGAGCGGATACGATGCCTGTTTTTATTGTCTGGGCGTCACTTCTGCCGGACTTTCGGAAGCTGATTATCATAAAAATACCTTTGAACTTACAACAAAGGTAGCTGAAGCGGTTTTGAAGGCAAATAAATCAATTAGTTTTTGTTATATATCCGGTGCGGGCGCTGATAGCTCGGAAAAAGGAAAAACCATGTGGGCACGTGTAAAAGGAAAAACAGAAAATACATTGTTGCATATGCCTTTTAAAAGTGCTTACATGTTCCGACCGGGATATATTCAGCCTTTGAACGGTATTCAGTCAAGAACAAAGCTTTACAGAATCATGTACGCCTTTTTCAAACCGTTTTATTTTATTTTAAAGCATTATGAAGGCATGGTTACCAATACCGCGATACTTGGGAAAGCGCTGATTGCTGCCGTAATTAAAGGAAGCGATAAGAGAATTCTGGAAAGCAGAGATATCAACGAAATTGTAAGAAATAATTAATTTGATTTTCAATTCATCTCTTTTAATATCAGGCAATCTAAACAGATTGCCTTTTTAATTTCCCCTCACTCCTGCTTCATTTAAAACACAATGCCGTTTTTTTTGTTATATAATTTAAATTTAGTCATCTATTGTAACAGATTTCGGGATATTTGCGATGAAAGTAAAGCTCAAATATATTCTCTTCCTGTTTGTTATTCTCTTCTCAGAACAACAAGTCGTTGCAGGTCCTCCTTTTAATACGGATGATCCACAGCCGGTTGATTTTAAACACTGGGAATATTATATAGCTACCATTAATACTTTTCGTCCGGGTGAAGGCTCGGGAACAAGTCCACATATAGAAGTGAATTACGGATTGGTTCCAAATGTTCAGGTTCATCTTCTTTTACCCCTGAATTATGATTATTCCATGCAAAACGGGTTTAAGATCGGTTATGCCTATACGGAATTTGGAGTGAAATACCGTTTTATTCAGGAAACAGAAAACATGCCACAAATAGGTATCTTTCCAATTCTGGAAATTCCAACCATAAAAAATTCAGCTTTCGGGAATGGAAAAACCCAATTCTATCTTCCGGTATGGGTACAAAAATCCTGGGGAAAGATGACTACTTACGGTGGAGTCGGATATTGGTTTAATCCGGGAATAAATACCAAAAACTGGATGTTTTACGGCTGGGAACTGCAATATGACTTTTCACCCGCAATAACACTCGGTGGCGAACTTAATTATCATACAGCCGATGCAATTGGTAATAATCCTGTTAGCGCATTCAATATTGGCGGATCGTTTAATCCATCAGCGAAATTTCATATTATATTTTCTTTCGGCCACAGCATCGTAAATGATAATTATACAAGCACTTATCTGGGTTTCTTGTGGACGATATAATTAATTCATAATTTATAAATAATATTCATGAACACACAAGAATACAAACATACAAACTCACTGATGAATGAAAGCAGTCCTTATCTGCTTCAGCATGCCCACAATCCGGTAAACTGGTATCCGTGGGGACCGGAAGCTCTTGAAAAAGCGAAGAAAGAAAACAAGATGATTATTGTCAGTATAGGTTATGCGGCCTGTCACTGGTGTCACGTGATGGAACATGAAAGTTTCGAAGACGAAGAAGTTGCCGGGTATATGAATGAAAATTTTGTGGCGATTAAAGTGGATCGCGAAGAACGACCCGATATTGATCAGGTTTATATGAATGCGGTACAATTACTATCCGGTAGAGGCGGATGGCCGTTGAATTGTATCGCATTACCCGATGGAAGGCCTATTTATGGTGGTACCTATTTTCAAAAAGATCAATGGTTGGATATGCTTTCACAGGTTTCCGGTTTTGTACTAAATAATCCCGATAAAGCCGAAGAACAGGCAAAATCACTCACCGATGGCGTTCAAAATAATGAAATGATTTATGCTAATGCTAAAGTTCATGAATTTAGTCTCGATGACCTCGATAACATCTTTGTAAAATGGAAAAATGATATCGATTTTGTAGAAGGCGGCTCGTTGGGGGCACCTAAATTTCCATTGCCGGTTGGTTATCAGTTTTTGCTTCATTATTATTCACTTACAAAGAATGAAGATGCCCTAACGGCAGTCACATTGACTTTGGAAAAAATGGCAAATGGAGGAATTTATGACCAGATTGGCGGTGGTTTTTCCCGTTATTCAACCGATGCAGTCTGGAAAGTTCCTCATTTTGAGAAAATGCTGTATGACAATGCACAACTGGTTAGTTTATACACTGCGGCTTATCAGCAAACAAAAAATCCATTGTTTAAAACAATCGTTTTTGAAACTCTGGAATTTGTTCAGAGGGAATTAACTTCGCTTAAAGGCGGTTTTTATGCATCGTTGGATGCCGATAGCGAAGGCATAGAAGGTAAATTCTATTGTTGGAAAAAAAATGAACTAAAAGAAATAATCGGAAACCATGCCGACCTGATCATTGATTATTATAATGTTTCGGGATCAGGTAACTGGGAACATGAGAGGAGTATTTTATATAAAAAAGTTTCTGATAAAGAATTTGCCCGTAAATACAACCTCACTGAAGTTGAATTGTCGGATCGTATCCTTGAAGCAAAACGTATTTTATTAAACGAACGGTCAAAACGCATCTGGCCGGCATTGGATGATAAAATCCTTACTTCCTGGAATGGACTTATGTTGAAAGCGTTTATATATGCTTACCGGGTTTTCGGTGATCCCGACTACCTGAAAATTGCTTTGAAAAATGCTGAATTCATTTTAACCGAAATGAAATCGGAAGATGATCGCTTGAGTCGAAACTATAAAAACGGCAAAGCAACAATCAATGCTTTTCTGGATGATTATGCTTTTACCATTCAGGCATTTATTGCTTTATATCAGGCTACTTTCGATGAAAAATGGCTGAAAGAAGCACAGCAACTCTGCTCCTACAGCATTGAACATTTCCTGGACGGTGACAGCGGTATGTTTTATTACACTTCTGATCTCGATCAGGCCCTGATTGCCAGGAAAATGGAATTATCCGACAATGTGATTTCTTCTTCCAATTCCGAAATGGCAAAAAACCTGTTTATTCTGGGGCAATATTTATACAATGAAGATTATATCGGGATGGCTAAAAAAATGCTTGCCAATATTAAACAGCATGCATTGGAAAACGGGATTTATTATGCCAACTGGGATATTCTGATGGCCTGGTTTGCGAAAGATCCTTACGAAGTTGCCATTGTTGGTGAAGATTGCGAAGCCAAACGAAAAGAATTTGACAGTCATTATTTACCGCATGTGTTTTTATACGGTGGAAAAACGGATAAAGATTCAACTTTGCTCGAAGGAAAGTTGATTGAAGGGAATACCACCATTTATGTGTGCCGCAACGGTGCGTGCCAACGACCTGTTAACGAAGTGAATGATGCATTGGTTCAAATTAAATAACAGCTAAATAAGATACTCAAACAGAACAAAATAATGAAAAAAGTATTGATAGTAAGTGCTCATCCCGAAAAGGCTTCTTTTTGTATGAGTTTAAAACAGACGGCAGTTAACTCATTTTTAATGAAGGGATATGAAGTAATGGAAAGTGACTTATATGCCATGCATTTCGATCCGGTTGGGAATAAGTCCGATTTCAAATCAATCAATAACCCTGATTTTTTCAAATACCAGTTGGAACAGATTCATGCCAGCGAAAATAATCTTTTTGTTGATGAACTGAAAACCGAAATGGAAAAACTGGAATGGTGCGATATCCTGATTTTCAATTTTCCCTTGTGGTGGTTTGGTATGCCGGCTATACTGAAAGGTTGGGTTGACCGCGTTTTTGCCATGGGATTTGTTTACGGAGCAGGAAAAGGGGTGTATGAAAATGGTATTTATCCCGACAAAACAGCTTTTGTTACACTTACAACGGGCGGACCATTGCAGGCGTACGGACCCAATGGAAAAAACGGGGATCTCAACACAATATTATTTCCTTTGCACCACGGTATTTTTTACTTCACGGGAATGACGGTATTACCTCCTTTTATCAGCTTTGGCCCTGCCCGTTCGTCGGTAGATGAGTTGCATAACGAAATTAAAAGATACAAGGAGTATTTAAACAATATCAATCATATGAAACCCATTTATTCAAACCGGGATGACAATTCACTGCTGAGACTTTAATTAATTGTTTATCTTTGCAGTCGAAAATTCTGACCGCTCAATTAATGAACAAATACAAAAATATTTCTTTTTTCGAAGGACTCAATTCATTACGGTTTTTTGCCGCTTTTCTGGTTGTTATGCACCATTCGGAGACCATTCGCGAAAAGAACGGGCTTTATAATTTTGAATGGTTGGGACTTTTCAGAAATGGAACAAATGCAGTTGTTTTTTTCTTCGTACTGAGTGGCTTTTTAATTACATATTTATTATTGAAAGAAAGTCACAAAACCGGAACTGTCAGCATTAAGCACTTCTATGTAAAGCGAATGTTGCGTATCTGGCCGCTTTATTTTCTTTTGGTAATTATCGGAACTTTACTGGTTCCCGTTGTCTTCAATTTTCTGCATATCAATTACGTGATGCCCTATAATTTCGGACAAACCTGGTATTATTTTCTGTTTTTTCTTCCGGGTTTAGTGGCATTTTATTTCGGACATCATTTACTGGAGCCACTATGGTCTATTGGAATTGAAGAAGTCTTTTATTTGATTTGGGCACCTCTTTTTAAAATTGGCAAAAAGAAAATTCTCCCTATACTTCTTTCCATTATTGTCGCTAAGATTGTTTTATTGGGCCTTGCTGAGTTTTGGATTAAAAATGCGCTGTTCGTTTATGTGGTCAATATATTTCGCTTCGAAGCCATGGCCATTGGCGGTTTGGGAGCTTATTTTATTTTTAACCGGAAGGAAGTACTTTCCAACATGTTGATTTACAAGAAACCGATTCAACTGATTATCTATTCGACTCTCATTGCTTACCTGATCTTTCAGGGGAATGTACATAATGTTGTTTGGAGAAACGTATTTGAAACACCCATCCTATCGGGCATATTACTCGATTTTCTGTTCCTTTATCTAATCATTGGCGTTTCGTTAATCGAAAATAATATATTCAAATTCCGGCAAAAGTTTCTCTCCTATCTGGGTGAAATTTCGTACGGAATTTATATGTACCAATTACTCATTATTTTTGCGGTCATTCAATTCCTGAAAAAATATCTCATTCAGTTAAGTCCGGCTGTCAGTACATTGCTGTTTTATTCCATAGTTATCATCGCAATAATTTCTGTAGCTTCAGTTTCGAAAGTTGTTTTTGAAAATTACTTCTTAAACCTGAAAAAGAAAGTGGATAAAAGTCCCCTGAAATAAAAATCTGAATTAAATCAAACGATAAACCTATAATAATTGAAATAAAATGAAGAAACGAATTCTTGGAAAAACAGGTTTTGAAATTTCCGAAATTAGCATAGGAACCTGGCAAGTCGGAGGAAAATGGGGTGAGGATTTCAATCATGCCAATGCCGACAGAATATTAAATGCGGCCGTTGATTGTGGAATAAATTTTATTGATACCGCCGATGTATATGGTAATGGTGAGAGCGAAAAAGCGGTCGGTCGTATTGTGCATTCACGTTCCGAACGATTGTTTGTAGCTACCAAATGTGGTCGGAAACTTTCACCGCATGAGGATAAAGCCTATCAACCCGCCATACTGCGTAAATTCGTGGAAGACAGTCTGAAAAATATGAATCTTGAAACGATTGATTTGATTCAGTTGCATTGTCCTCCTACCGAAACTTACAATCGTCCTGAAATTTTCGATTTATTCAATACATTGAAAAAAGAAGGAAAAATACTGAATCTGGGTGTGAGTGTGGAGAAAGTAGAAGAAGCACTGAAAGCCATTGAGTACGATAATGTAACAACGGTTCAAATCATATTTAACATGTTCAGACAAAGGCCGGCTGAAGAATTCTTTGCCGAAGCAGCCAAAAGAAATGTGGGGATTATCGCCCGTGTTCCGCTGGCTAGTGGATTGCTGACCGGTAAGTTTTCTCCCGCAACTACTTTTAGCTCCGGTGACCATCGCGCTTTCAACCGGAACGGGGAAGCTTTTGATAAGGGTGAAACCTTTTCGGGAATAGATTACCTGAAAGGATTGGAAGCTGTAGCTGAAATAAAAAATCTGTTTCCAAAAGACATAGAACTGGCTGCAGTAGCACTCAAATGGATTTTAATGTTTTCGCAGGTCAGCTGTATTATTCCCGGCGCTTCGCGTCCCGAACAGATTGTCTCCAATATCCGGGCTTCCCGATCAGACAATTTATCGGACATGCAAATGACCGGTATCAAACAAATTTATGAAAATAGAATTTGGCCGGAAATAGCGAAAGAAAAATGGTAGTATATAATCGTAGTACGACTTAAAGTCGTGCTACGATTAAATACGGTTAAATATCCACGACTCCATACGACTTAAAGTCGTGCTACGGTTAAAGAATCATTTTTGAAACAACTTATTCACCAAATCCGGTCGTTTCAGCTTGTTTAAATCACGGATAATCGCATTTTTGTATTCGCTCTTGTACCAAAAGAAGAATTTCCGTTGTTCCAGTTTCTCATCTTTACTTTTTGCCGTGAAAATCGGTTCCAAGGTATAAGGATGGTAGCCCGAATAATAAATTTCGGTAGCCAGCGTCATGGGTGTTGGTGTAAAATCCTGAACCTGTTCCAACTTAAAATCAAATTTCTTGGTCAATATGGCCAGATCAGCCATGTCTTCGTTGTGGCAACCCGGATGACTCGAAATAAAGTACGGAATGAGTTGTTGATTCAGTCCGGCTTCGCGGTTAATGCGTTCGAATTGTTTTTTAAACTCTCCGAAATAGGCGAAAGAAGGTTTCCGCATCATATTGAGTACGGCATCCGAAGTATGTTCGGGTGCAATTTTCAACCGCCCCGAAACATGGTTGGTTATTAATTCGCGGATATAATCCGAATGGCTTTTATTGGTATCAAAATTTTTTGTATCGCTCAACAAAATATCGTAGCGGACTCCACTGCCGATAAATGATTTTTTGACTCCCGGAATCTGATCCACAGACCGGTATATATCCAGCATAGGATTGTGATTGGTATCCAGATTGAAGCAAACCTTTGGAAAAATACAGGATGGCTTCCTGCATTGTTTGCAGATATGCATTTTAATACCTTTCATGCCGTACATATTGGCCGATGGACCGCCTAAATCGCTGATATAACCTTTAAAATCGGGCATAGCGGTTATTTGCTTCACCTCTTCCAGTATGGATTCTTTTGAACGCGAAACGATATGTTTACCCTGATGAGCCGAAATGGTACAAAACGAACAACCACCGAAACATCCCCTGTGCATATTCACCGAGAACTTGATCATTTCATAAGCTGAAATCTTTTTGTCTTTGTATTTTGGGTGTGGAACCCGGGTATAAGGCAAATCGTATGATTCATCCAGTTCTTCGGGAGTCAAGGGATCAAAGGGCGGGTTTACCACCACCCATTTATTGCCGGTCTTCTGGAGCAAGCGTGATGCAAAGTATTTGTTTGACTCTTGCTCGATATATTTGAAATTGGATGCATACAGCTTTTTATCCTCCAGACAAACTTCATGCGAAACAAGGGTAATATCTTTCCATTTGGGATGTTGTGGAATTTCTTTCGACAAAAAGGAAGTTTGCGGAATATCATTCATTTCACTAATGGCTTTACCCTCCTTTAATTGACGTATCACTTCTTTTATGGGCTTCTCCCCCATTCCGTAAACCAGCAAATCGGCTTTGGTATCCAGCAGAATGCTGGGCATCAATTTATCCGACCAGTAATCGTAATGGGTATAACGGCGCAGCGAAGCTTCAATACCTCCAATCACCAGTGGCACATCCGGATACAGTTTTTTAATGATATTGGAATAAACTATCGTTGCATAATCGGGGCGCATACCCGATTTTCCATCCGGTGTATAGGCATCGTCCGACCGCAGGCGTTTGTTGGCGGTATAATGATTCACCATCGAGTCCATATTTCCGGCCGAAATAGCAAAAAACAGGCGGGGGCGTCCCATTTTCTTGAAATCACGCAGGTCGTCGCGCCAGTTTGGTTGAGGTACAATGGCTACCTTTAAACCCTGTGCTTCAAGCAGTCGTCCGATAACGGCAGCTGCAAAGGCAGGATGGTCGATATAGGCATCGCCACTGAAAAGCACGACATCCACTTCGTCCCAACCTTTCAGCTCGAGTTCTTTTTTAGTAGTGGGTAAAAAATCGGTTAATTGATATATTTTAGGTTGCATGAAGTTTTTCTGTAAAAAACACTTCTGTAGTCATTTGGTTCAGAAGTGTGACATAAGCCTGCAAAGGTACTGAAATAATCCATTCCGGTAAACAAGTTATTGGTTTGAAAAGTATTCCGGAAATCCCGGCAATTTTAGCCTTTCATTTTAAACTAAATTATACTTGTAACGTTATATTTTCAAATTCGATAAAAATAGAATAACTTTGCATATCTAAGAATAACCTGGCACAACCACGATAAAAAAGCAGCTGAAGACTATGGCAAATACACTGAGTACGAAGGAAAAATCGGTACATATCAATATTAATTCGAAGTATTATGGTGCCATTGCCGAAATTGGCGGTGGACAGGAAACGGCGCGTCATTTGTTTCAGGCTGGTGGTGCTTCGAATACGATTGCCAAATCCATTTCGGCCTACGACAAACTGTTTAGCGACCATTTTTACAATCAGGATACTTCAGCGCGCTATGTAGCCGAAGAGCGCTTGCGTAAAATGGTGGACTATGAATACGGTGAACTGATTGATATTCTGGATAAAAAAAACAACCAAAAATTCTTTGCTTTTGCCAATACGGTTGAAACGCTCAATTTCAGCAAGACAAACCAGGGAAACGGATGGCTGGGAATAGCCGTACAGGGCAGCGACAGGTATCATCCGAATAAGATATTTATTCATGTAAAATTGCACGAAAACGATACGCTGCTACAACAATACACGTTGGGTGCTTTGGGCATCAACCTGATTTACGGCGGCCTGTTCGAATGGGAAGATCCCCGGAATATCCTGTTATCGTTGCTCGATAACCTGGATACCGACCGTGTGGAAGTGGATTATATTTACGTGGAAGGACCCAATATGACATGGGTGGATAACCGCCTGCTAAACCTGATGCTGGTGAGCAATCGCATGACCCCGGCCATTATGTTCGACCAGACAGGAAAGGTTCGGCAACCCGGTGACATGTTGCACAAAAAAAATGTGGTGCTGCTCAGAGGAAATTTCAGACCGATTAATCAGTTGGGAATGGACTTTTTGCAAGACAGTCTGTCAGTTTTTGAACGTGACGAAGATTACAGGCCCGATAATACCATCGCTTTTTGCGAGATTTCGCTCAACTCCCTTATGCAGGATGAAAAAGTGAACGAAAAGGACTTTCTGCACCGCGTAGACCTGCTGAACATGATGGGACAAAGTGTGATGATATCCCGATTCTCCCGTTTTTTTAAACTGGTCAATTATTTCGGACAATTTAAAATGATTAAACTGCGTCTGGTTATCGGTTTTCCAACTTTTGACAAAATACTGGACAGTTCCAATTACACCGATTTACGCGGAGGATTGCTCGAGGCCATGGGCTCTATGTTTCAGGACAATGTAAAAGTGTATTTGTACCCGCATATCGATACCAAAACCGGCGAAGTAGTCTACCCCGAAGACTCGAATTTCTCCGAAGAAAATAAGTTACTCTGGCAATACCTGAATATTACCAAAAAGATTCTCGTTATGAAGAGTATTCCTGCTAAAACTCTTGAAATTAGCTCACTGAATATCACCCGGCTGATTGAGAACGGCGACGATAGTTTTATTAATTATGTCCCCGAGAAAGTATTTCAACACATAAAGGACAACCGTTTATTCGGTTATAACCGCAATAACCAAAAATAAACCTCCTGCTTTTATAAAACAAATCAAAAAAATCCATCCCGATCAATTTCGGGATGGATTTTCTTGATGTAAATGCCGTTATTCAACAATTATAATAAACTGCTGATTTATTAATGATTTATGATCAGTTTTTTCATAAATGTTTCTTTACCGGTGGTCAACTTAAGCAGATAGATACCGGATGGAAAATCGGAAACTTTAAGTTTCGTATCGGAAGTATATTTAATCTCCTTATTCATTACCAGCCTGCCATAGGTATCAAACATCTTAAGTGTTGACATATCGCTGTTGTTTGCAGAGGTCCAACTCACATTCAGCATATCATTTGCTGGCAATGGCCATAACGTCAGGTCGCTTTCGCTGTTATATTTCACATCTTCCACTTTAGAAAGAATTCCTGAAAGCTGAGCAATTTCGTTGGAGGGCAATGCATAGTTGTAAATTCTGAAATCGTCAACTGAACCATTTAAGAACGGGTAAGTAAATTGACTGCGTCCGATATAGTTCAACATAGGTTTAAAATTCAAAGGACTTATAGTAATAGCATTGGATGTAGCCACCTGTACACCATTGACATACATGCTTGCTCCCAATGCACCCAGTGTCACCGCCACATGTGTCCATTTGCCCGTAGGGAGAGCGGGTGCATTCAATTGTTGTTCAACGCCGCCATTCATAATGGCAAAACGCAACCCACCAAAAATTACTTTTGGGGATAAATACATATATTCTGTCTGGCTGCTGCCAAAGTCGAAGATGCGTTGTCCTGCGGTAGTGCCTCCGTTCCAGTAAACCCACGCAGCAACAGTAATTTCCTGATGATTTGCCACATTGGGTGGCAGTTGTAAAAAGGCATCTGTGCCATTCAGTGCAATTGCTTTGGAGCCAACTTTGCCGGCCACGAATGAAACGGTACCATATGAGGCGCTGTGATTTAAATTCAGGGTACTATCCAGCGTATTTCCGTCAAACCGTAGGCGGGTAGTCAGGTCGTGGTTGCCGGTGGCAGTTGTCGAAACTTCATTTGAGTAAACGGAACTGTTTTGGGCGATATCCACAGCTTTGATTTTATAAAAATATGGTATACCCGTGCTTACGGTGTTATCAACAAAAGAGTTTGAGGTCACGTTACGGGCAATGGTATTATAAGACCCTCCTGCCGTTTCCGAGCGAAAAATGCTGTATCCTGCCAAATCTCTCTCTGAATTGGCGGACCAGTCCAACCGGATAGATGCTGCATTCGCTGTGGCAACCGGATTTGCCGGTGCTGCGGGCGCAACAAACTCCACGGTTGCACCAACAGGAAGAAAACGCCACTGTTGGTTTGTTCCACCATCTTTGTCCCATTGTTGAATATTGGCCCCCGCTGCAGTACTGGCATTGGCTACCTCCAGGCATTTTGTACTGAACCGGCTTCGAATATAAAACCAACCGTTATCAGCATAGTCGAGGTACCACTGTTGTAACGAGTTCTTGTTATCATCCCAAGCGTCAATATTACCACCATTAACCAGTGACCAGTTTAATAAGTCCACCGCCTTACCGCTATTAACTGCAGTAAACGTGAAATAACTAAAATCACCACCTATCCGCGAGTCCACCGGAGTCACATTCCACTGTTGCCAGGTTGCGCCGGTATTAGTGCCCTGCTGAACATTGGCACCCGCATTCAAAGAACCACCGGCCACTTCCATCACTTTGCCGCTGTTACGGTTCACCAACACATAGCGCCCGTTAATAGCCGGTTGGATATCATCACCCCAGGTGATATTCACCACTCTTTCGGCATTGGTCTGCCCTACCTGGTAACCGGTACCACCCGGCAACACCATCGTGTATTCGCGCTGCGGTCCATAACCATCGTAATACACATCCCTGTCTTTTGAAACAAAACGATAGGTGGTGGTAACTGACTGCCTTTCCGAAGTGCCACCGAAGGCTTGTACTTTACCATCAGTACCCCGATAGACTGATGCTGCAGTCCAGTTCGGACGGTGTTCGGCATAGCCCAGACGTTTTCCGTCACTGGCTTTTACAAATTCACCACGTGCCAGTTCAGCCGTACCCCACCAAATACCGGTTTGCAACCCGTATTCAACACCGACCATGGCCTCCATGACATTGTGCAACTCATCATTGGTGGCATGTTTACCATCGGCTCTAACCGTTGTAAAAAAATTTGCATAGTTATCGAAACTTCCTGCCAGTTGATGGGTATTTCCTTCGTCTAGTTTAGACTTTAAAGGGTTGTACCATGTCAGTGCTGCGTCTGTGTTAAGGGTGTTACCCCCTGAAATACGGATACTGTCGAAGCGGGAATTTTTCCGCAGCTCGACTGCAATATTGTAAAAGTCGGTGGTTGTGCCTTGTCCGGTACCGGTATTATCAGGTTCATTAAATGGCGCAATTGAAACAACTTTACGACCATGTTCCTGGACGCGTCTCGTAGTTACGTCCATCAGTAATGCCCAATTTACTGGATTAGCTTTAAACGAGGCATCAACGCTGGGGTTGTCGTCATTAAGCATTACTACCGTATTGGTTCCCAACAAATCAATTATAGCCAATCGTTGATTGAGTGTTGCAAGTTGCGAAGCTTGCAGATCGCCATTAACTAAAGGAGCAGTTGGTGTAAAGGATGCTCTTACTATATCCACCCGATCGGCTCCCATAAAGGCAATACCGCGCTGAATATTTTCTTTACTGAGCCAGGCAAGATCTAATCCCCAGGTGATTGGTTTGGAAACACCGCTGTCCGACACACAATAGTTTACTGTCCGGTCCGGAACAGGTTGGGCAACCAGATAGTTACTTACACTTGTAGTCTGTGCTTGTATTTGAGCTATTTGCAACCCAACTGACAAAAGGATTAAAACTGTGATTTTACTTATTTTCATATTTTTGATTTATAGTTCAATTAAAGTCAATGCTTCAGATGCACCTATACAGGTTTTTTATTCATTACTGCTGCAAAGATAAAGATTGTATCGGAATATTTACGTTACAAATCAGTCAAATATAGATAAGAAACTTGTCAAACAGTATTGTTTTAATTTACAATTTCGATCAAATACGCAATCTGTACTATTCTCCTCCTTTCGTATTGGCTTGTATAGTTTGCTGTAGTATTTTCCTGATAACTTTAGGAGCATGAACCAAGTATTAAGGAACTTCCTATCTGCCACTTGTGGGTCTAATTATTCTGTCATTTTCAACTGTTTGTGAACATTATATAAAACATGTTGTTTTAGAATGAAAATCAAAACAAATTTGATTTTTTCATTCATTATTCGTAGTCGTTTCTACATGGATAGAGTATATTATAAAATTCCCTGTTGAATTCAATTATCAGATTGCGGATAATTATTCCTACTAAATTTAATAATACTAATGATTAAAACAACAATTGAAAATGAGAAAAAATTATTATTTAATGCTGGTGGCAATGATAGTTGTCACTTCATGCCAAATGAAGACAAAGACGGTTGCGTATGATCCTGAAACAACAAAAGCCGAAGTAAACAAAACCCTGGATAGTATTGGAGCGGCATTTAAATCAAAAGACGCTAATGCATTTTTATCTTTTTTAACCGAAGATGGACTTTTTTGTGGCACTGATCCTTCTGAATTATGGGATAAAGCGGAATACACTAAAACTATTACTAAAATGTTGGCTTCTGATACAACCAGCTCTTCTGCTGATATGAAGGTTGAACAAAGGAAAATTATAATTGATAAAAATGGAAAATCAGCTGTTGCACTTCGACAATTTATGACCAGTTGGAGTAAACCAATCATGTTACGTAACACCTTGCATCTTGTAAAAATAGATAACAGATGGATGGTTAATTTTTCGAACTTTGCTTTTATTCCAAAAAATGATGATATTCCAAAAATAACCGCTGCAGTTAGCAAGTAATAGGATCAGGCATACAATTTGTATGCTAAATATTCGAAGAGACTGTCTTGTTTATAAGACAGTCTCTTTCATGCCTACTGAGTATTCTATTTTATGACCAGTTTGCGGGTCATTAATTTAGTACCATCCTTAATTTTCACAAGGTATATACCTTTTTGAAGATGGGTTGCATTGTATTTATTGCTGATATGTTCACTATGCGTAAATACGTCGGAAAGAACAATCTTTCCCTGTATATTGAGAATATCTATCCTCACTGAATTGCTTTCGGGGTTGTAAACAAGTGTAAACTCATCATTTGCAGGATTAGGGTACAATCCGAAACCGTCAGTAGTAATTGGTGAATGCAGGGCTGAAGGATTCAGCACAAAATTCAGGTAGTTCAGATTAAATCCTTCCACATTAACAGTTACTTTCAATGTATGCGCACCGGTTGTCAATGGAGCCGACAGTTTGAAATCCCGCCAGATTTGCCAGTCACCGGTTGCCGTAAAAGTAACAGAGCCTATCAGGGCGGTATTAGTCGGATCATCATAATATAAGCTTGCTTTACCACCATTACCGGCCATCCGAAAGGTCAAATCATAGATCCCGGCTGTCTGGACAAAAACAAGATATTTTAGATAATCACCAACATTGGTATACCCTATATCCAGACCACCACCGGTATCGGTACAGGTTTCAGTCTGTAATCCAGACATGACAGAGTAGTTTTCGGATTCAATTTTTCCGGGAATCAGATACCGGGGAGGTATTTTATTGAGAACAAACATAGTTGTAAATGCCGGAACTACATCTGCATCAGTCGACCGGAGGTTTGAACCTGAATAATCCACCGTCAATGATTCATTATAAAAGATGGTGTTCTGCGAATAAATCAAAAGCGAGTTTGCATCCGCCGGGTCATAAACCACCTTACTTACCGGATGACCGATGGTTGAGTTGAGATTGAAATCGGATGCAATGGGTACAACATTCGTTGCCACGGATTTATTGTACATTAACCGGATAGTTGTATCGTTAACTGCAGTGGCTGACAAGGGACGAATAACAACAGGTGAAACCGATGTGGTCCATTTCAGGGCATTGATATTAAAACCGGCTTTATCGAAAACAACCTTCATCGTATGTTTTCCGGCCGGAAGCGTAATACCTTTCACTGTGAAATCTTTCCAGGTCTGCCAGCCACCCGTACCGGGAATAGTAACCGTACCCGAAACATCCGTGCCATCCATTTCTACATGTATAAAGCCCGATACCGTAGTACCGTTTGCGCAACGTAAGCTCAGATCGTAAATACCTGCCGAAGCTACTTCAACAGTATAGAGCATCCATTCATTATCGTCTGTCCATCCCACATCATAACCCAGATTATAAGGTGTAATATCGCTACACGCTTCTATATCCACACCGTCATTACGGTATGCATACCCGTTATTCCATGCTGCTCCCGATTGACTCAGAGTCTGAAAAACAATATCATTATAAGCTATACCCTGCGTTCCCAGATCGTAATTTGCTGCAAAGATAATTCCCGGGACCATATTTTTGGCATACGGTTTTGTAGTATCGTCGAAAGGCTGACGTGCCCAGGCATCAATCTCATCTTTATTCATCCGGCAGTTTTCGAGCAGCAACCCATCGGTCATTTGTTTGAGATACAGAATGCAATCGGCAGCCGACAGCACTGCATCATTATTGACGTAATTAAGCACTTTCTGCCAGTTGGCAAAAGGTTTTATGGTTACCGGGCTCTGAATCCGGTCATAAGGCTTATAGGGCCAGTTAGCATATCCTATTTTATTTGCTTCCGCCAGTTTTACACAAGCCGTAAACCAGGCATTGCCATTCTCACCCGTTTCGCCAAGCCAAAGTGGTCTGTTGGTAGAAGTACGTAAATTGAGCATTCCCTGAATGGAATTTAGATCGTTGACATTCCAGTATTTATGGAAACTGTATGCCATGTTTTCGTCCCACGCAGGTGTCAGACCGGTAAAGTTATTGGCCCAGTCATTGCCCTCGATATAGATAATATGGTTGGTATCCGATAACCGGATGGCATTGGTGATTCGTACGAATAGATCATGCAGAAGCTGATTGGTAGGCTTCATGGGTGCATAATTGGTTTCGTTTATTAAGTCATAACCTCCAATAAAAGGTTGGGTGGCATACCGGGCAGCAATGTTTTTCCAGATCTGAACCAAGGTATCCTGATTGGCTGTGCTGGTCCACAAATAAGGTTTTGTAGCATCCCTGTCCGCAATACCGGTATCATCGCCTTGACCTCCCGGAGTAGCATGCATATCAAGTATCACATACACGTTTCGGAAGGTTGCCCACGTAATCAGGCTGTCAATCAACCGGAATCCTTCATCGTTTTGCGGATCGGCAGCAAAACATCTCCTGAACAGGTTATAATGCATCGGAACCCGTATGGAATTAAATCCCCAGGCGGCTATTGAATCTATATCCTGCTTCCGCACGAAATTATTGCGCCAGTTAGTATAAAACTTTTCAGTTTCGGCGGTTCCGATTAATGCAGCTAATTTTGCTTTCAAAGCATGCTGCGTATAGTAATTACCACTATTGCCGAACATGTAACCCTCCTGCAGCATCCATCCCCCAATGCCAATGCCGTGCAGAATAACCTCTTTGTTCGTACCATCCACAATGGTGGTTCCACTACGATGCAAATAACCCTGTGCAAAGGTACCTGTATGGATAAACAGAAAGAGCAGGAATACAACCGGTATTTTTTTCATACTAAATTCAGTTTCAATTTAAAGTATATTTGAATGCATTGAAGTGTGTAAAAATAACACTAAAACCTTATATACAAAAATATAAAAGGTCAAAAAGAACACGATAACCTAAATTCATAACTATACGTCTGCTTTTCAATCGGATAGATTACTGTAGAATAATTTGGACTATTAATTAAATATGTTTACATTTGAAATCAAATTAGTAAAGAATCATATACCTGGTAAAGTACAGGTATATAAAAGAATAACGCATCTGTAAGTCAGGAAACAATACATGAAAAGTAAAGTAGCATTAGTCCGGTGTGGTTCGTACAACACGGAAGAGGTAAGAAAAGCGGTTTCGCGTGGATTGGAATTAATGGGTGGTGCAGAAACCTTCGTAAAGCAGGGTGAAAAAATTCTGTTGAAAGTAAACCTGCTGGTGGGTGAAGTTCCCGAAAAGTGTGTGAATACACATCCAACGGTATTCCGGGCAGTAGCCGGGTTGTTTGCAGCTCAAGGGGCTATTGTACAATATGGCGATTCTCCCGGATTCGGTGCACCCCATGCTGCCGCTAAAAAGGCAGGAATTGCTGACGTAGCCGAAGAATTGAAACTTGAACTTGCCGATTTTAAAGACGGACGTGAAGTGTTTTTCGAACAGGGAAACCAGAATAAATCATTCTATATTGCCAATGGAGTACTCGATGCCGATGGACTCATCAGTCTGCCAAAAATGAAAACTCACGCGTTGGAACGGTTTACAGGAGCTATCAAAAACCAATTTGGTTGTGTGGTGGGAATGCGTAAAGGCGAATTTCATGTAAAGTTGCCCGATGCCACTGACTTTGCCCGCATGCTGGTTGATCTGAATAGTTTCGTTAAACCACGCCTGTATATTATGGATGGAATCATGGCCATGGAAGGCAACGGACCTCGCGGTGGCACTCCACGTGCAATGAACGTGTTGCTTTTCTCTACCGATCCGGTGGCACTCGATGCTACTGCCAGCCGTATGATTAACCTGAATCCGCTGTATGTTCCCACTACACTGGTAGGTGGTCAAACGGGTGCGGGAACTTTCAAAGAAGATGAGATTGAAATCGTTGGTGATGCCTTGAAAGACTTTATCTGCATGGATTTCAACGTGGAACGTACCCCGGTAAAAACAGTGAAAAGGAACAGGGTCAACACCTTTTTGAATAATCAACTGGTTTCGAAGCCTGTAATTATAGAAGAAAAATGCACCCAATGCGGAACCTGTGTTTCCAGTTGTCCTGTTGATGGTAAAGCCATTAACTGGCTCAATGGAGACAAAACCAAAGCTCCGGTGTACGATTATAAAAAATGCATCCGCTGTTACTGTTGCCAGGAAATGTGCCCCGAAAGTGCCATCGTCCTGAAAGATCCCATGATTATTAAGGTGGGAAAGATCTTTTAAGTCACTGATAATTTACATTTTGCCGTTCGGTTTTCAGTTCTACCTAAACAAGCCGGTTCTCCAAAGGAGAATAAAATAGAGCGTTATCAATCTGATAACGCTCTTTTTATGGTCCATATTCCCGGTAAGATAATATGTGAATTATGTAAATTATTTTCAGAATTATGTAACACATTATCAGGAAAAAGACGGTATCTTCATCGCCAAATTGAGAATTTTCATTTGGCTGTATATCTGGTATTTTAATAATCAGCTGTCGAATTTTCTAAAACATTTTGAATTAGAAAGTATGATGATATCGGAGTTGAAAATAAAATCTGTTAATTTTATTGAATCATGCTATGGAAAAAAGTAAAAAAACGAATGAGTTAATCATTGCCAATAAAGAACTTCTCATTCAAAGCGAAGAGAAAGAGAAACTGACAGCAGAACTTATTATCGCTGATAAGGAGCTTGCTTTTCAAAAGGAAGAAAAGAAGAAACGGGCCGCGGAACTAATCATTGCTGACAAGGAACTTGCTTTTCAAAAAGAAGAGAAGAAGAAACGTGCTGCAGAGCTTATCATAGCAGACAAAGAGCTTGCCTTTCAAAACGAGGAGAAAGAAAAACGAGCCGCCGAATTAATAGTTGCCAACAAAGAGCTTGTTTTTCAAAACAGGGAGAAAGAAAGGCGGGCAGATGAGTTAATCATTGCCAATAAAGAACTTGCCTTTCAAAACAAAGAGAAAGAAAAACGGGCAGATGAGTTAATTATTGCCAATAAAAAGCTTGCCATTCAAAACAAAGAGAAAGAAAAACGGGCAGATGAGTTAATTGTAGCCAACAAAGAACTTGCCTTTCAAAACAGAGAGAAAGAAAGAAGGGCAGACGAGTTAATCATTGCTAACAAAGAACTTGCCTTTCAAAACGAAGAAAAAGAAAAGCGGGCAGATGAGTTAATCATTGCCAACAAAGAGCTTCTCTTTCAAAACAGGGAGAAAGAAAAAAGAGCCGCAGAGTTAATCATTGCCAACAAAGAACTTGCCTTTCAAAACGAGGAGAAAGAAAAGCGGGCAGCAGAATTAATCGTTGCAAACAAAGAACTTGCCTTTCAAAACAGAGAAAAAGAAAAACGGGCTGATGAGTTAATCATTGCCAACAAAGAACTTGCCTTTCAAAATACCGAGAAAGAAACACGGGCAGATGAGCTAATTATTGCCAACAAAAAGCTTGCTTCTCAAAACAAAGAGAAAGAAAAGCGGGCTGATGAGTTAATCATTGCAAACAAGGAGCTTGAATTTCAAAATGAGGAAAAAGAGAAACGGGCTAAGGAATCAATCATTGCGAACAAGGAACTTGCCTTTCAAAACAGGGAAAAAGAAAAACGTGCTGATGAGTTAAGCATTGCTAACAAAGAGCTAGCCTTTCAAAATGAGGAGAAAGAAAAACGTGCCGAAGAGTTAATCATTGCTAATAAAGAATTTGCCTTCCAAAATAAGGAAAAAGAAAAACGGGCAGATGAGTTGATCATTGCCAACAAAGAACTTGCTTTTCAAAATAGGGAAAAAGAAAAGCGGGCAGATGAGTTAATCATTGCCAACAAAGAGCTCGTCTTTCAAAATGAAGAAAAAGAAAAGCGGGCCGCAGAGTTAATCATTGCTGACAAAGAACTTGAATTTCAAAATGAAGAAAAAGGGAAACGTGCCGAAGAGTTAATCATTGCTGACAAAGAACTTGTCTTTCAAAACAAAGAAAAAGGAAAACGGGCTGCAGAGTTAGTCATTGCTAACAAGGAACTTGTCTTTCAGAATGAAGAAAAAGAAAAACAGGAAGCAGCCAATAAAGAACTCGAAGCATTCAGCTATTCAGTCTCTCATGATTTGCGGGCACCTTTAAGACATATTGGAGGTTTTGTGGATTTACTGGTTAAAAATAATTCAGCTCAACTCGACGAATCAGGATTACGGTATTTGAACATCATATCAGAGTCATACATTGAAATGGGGAATCTCATCGATGCATTATTGACCTTTTCAAGATTTAGCAGGGCAGAACTTCAACGAACAAAAATCGATTCAAAAAGCCTTGTAACCAATGTGATTAAAACTTTCAGCGATGAAATAGTTGGCAGAAATGTTGAAATAAATATAACTGAACTTCCGGATGCAATAGGTGACGAAACCTTAATCAATCAGGTTTGGGTTAATTTGATCTCCAACGCGTTGAAATATTCACGAAACAAAGAAAAAACAGTAATTGATATTGGAACTAAAATAGAGAATGACCAGACAATATTTTATATCAGGGATAACGGTGCCGGATTTGATATGAAATATGCAGATAAACTATTCGGAGTTTTCCAGCGGTTGCATAAAGCGAGGGATTTTGAAGGAATCGGGATTGGGCTTGCCAATGTGAATAGAATCATAGTACGGCATGGCGGAAAATGTTGGGCAGAAAGTGAAGTTGACAAAGGCGCTACATTTTTCTTTAGTGTACCAAACAATTAAATAATATAAAAAAATCAAGTTATGAACACAGACCTGAAAACAATCCTGATTGTCGACGACAGTCCCAAAGATGTTGAGCTTACCATCGCTGCCCTTTCTGAAAAAAATCTTGCAAACTTAGTGGTTGTTGCTGAAGATGGAGTAGAGGCATTAGACTATCTGCATAAACGCGGCAAATTTGCCGGTTATAGAAACGGCAATCCTGCTGTTATACTGTTGGATATAAAAATGCCCCGGATGAATGGAATAGAAGTGCTTAAATACATTCGCACCGATCCTAAATTTAAGTTCATCCCGGTTATCATGGTCACATCATCCGGCGAAGAAAAAGACCTGGTTGAAAGTTACAAGCTTGGGGCTAATTCTTATGTGGTTAAACCGGTTGATATTGTTCAGTTTATAGAAGCGATTAAAGCGTTGGGACAATATTGGGCTGTTATCAATCAACTACCACCTTCAATTATGTAATCAGATTAAATTTAAAGTTCGATTTATACTTACAACCATGGAGAATATTATAAAAGTTCTACATCTCGAAGATTCATTAAAAGATTTTGAATTAATCCACTCAATTATTGAGGGTGGAGGTATTGCACATGAATATTTTTTGGCTGATAACGAAAAGGATTTTATAAATATCCTGGAAACTGAAAAGATCGACATCATATTATCCGATAATCACCTGCCTGATTATAATGGCAACGAAGCGTTGAAGTTGGTAAGAGAAAACTATCCTTACACACCCTTCCTATTTGTTACAGGAACAATGGGAGAAGATGCCGCTATTGAATCGATGGTAAACGGAGCAACAGATTACGTGCTCAAGGACAAACTTGAGCGTCTGGTTCCCGCAATTAAAAGAGCCCTGCACGAAAATGAGCTTGAAATTAATCGTAAACGAACGGAGAAAACATTTCTCCAATCGGAAGAAAATTACCATCGTTCCATTTCAGAATCTCCTTTGGGGATACGTATTATTTCCATCGAAGGAGAAACAATTTATGTAAATAAAGCCTTCCTTGATATTTATGAATATAACAGTCTGGAAGAATTCAGATGTATACCGGCAATAAACAGACACACTCCCGAAAGTTATGTTCAACATCAGATAAGAAAAGAAAAAAGAAAAAATGGGCATGATATATTTGATTATGAGGTAAGTATTATACGTAAAAACGCGGAAATCCGCTACATAAAAGTTTGGAGAAAAGAAGTCCTGTGGGATGGGGTCAAGCATTATCAGACATTTAATCTCGATATTACGGAACAAAAGCAGTCGGAGGAAGCTTTGAATAATTCTCAGCAAGAATTAAGAAAATTTGCAACGCATCTCCAACATGTCCGGGAAGAAGAAAAAATAGCATTGGCCCGCGAAATACATGATGATCTCGGTCAAATTTTAGTTGCTTTGAAAATTGACTTGGGCATGTTTGAAAAAAAATTGTCGAAAGGAATCGAAGCTACCACTTCGGAAGAACTACTATCTAAACTGAATGATCTTACCGGTCTGGTTGAAAAAACCATTAAATCGGCTCGAAGGATTATGAATGGTCTACGACCCGAATTGATTGAATTGTTGGGGTTTGAAGAAGCATGTAAATCATACTTGCGTGACTTTGAGGAAACACACCATATAAACAGTCGGTTTGAAAGTGCAATTATGAACCTTAATATTGATTTGGAACAGTCAGTTGCATTATTTCGAATACTCCAAGAAGCACTCAATAATATTATCAAACACGCCAAGGCAACTTTGGTGACGGTACAATTATCAAATCCTGCCGGCAAATTGGTACTTAAAGTTTTTGATAATGGAGTTGGGTTTGATGAGAATAACAAAGGTCGGCAAGATTCGTACGGTTTGATTGGCATGAAAGAACGGGTTTTTTTATTGGACGGTAATTTGGATATTACAAGTAAAGTGGGTAAAGGAACAAGTGTGAAAGTGGAAATACCTTATCAGACAATCTGACATTTTGTTAACGATAAAGATGAAATTATTTGTAGAATGCTTGTTATGAAGTAGAACCAGACGATTATTTCATTTAGGTTTGAAGATATACAGTTTGCGGAAAGAGCACATTATAAGCTAACAACACAGATTTGCATTCATCACTATTCCCCCTCTCTCCCCGCCCCTGACGCTCCAAACGCCGGGGGCGGATTGTTTTGTTCGTTAATGGCAACTAAATAAAAACTTCCGGTGTGTGAATATTGTTATAGTATTTTCTAAAAATACAAACTTAATACTCCGTCACATGGCTACAATTTTAAAAGGAGATAAAAGGGAGTTTCAGGAAAACCCCGGCAAAATTGACAACTTCCGTCTCTTCACCGATGTGTCAAGAACGAATGCAGGTATACATCCGCAAAACCTGAACTTCGATTTGAGGTCATTAAATCCGGGACAATTTTCGGCTCCCTACCATTTTCACCGGTACGCGGAAGAATTATTTATGATTGTATCAGGATCCATGACGTTGAGATCACCCGTTGGACTTGAGGTGGTTTCGAATGGCGATATTGTCTTCTTCGAAATGGGAGAATCAGGCGCCCATCAGTTTTACAATCATGGAACGGAACCGTGTATCTATCTCGATGTCCGTACCTTTATCGGATATGATTTCTGCGAATATCCCGATTCGGGAAAAATACTGTTAGCTCCATCCAATGAGGTATTTAAAATGGAATCGCAAGTGGATTATTTCGAAGGAGAAACGGATATTGTAGAAAAATGGGGCAAACTAAAGAACAGGGTTTAACACACAAAATAAAAATCCTGTGGAAATTAATACATACATATCAAATCAACCGGTAAAAAGACAAGCCATAATGACAACTATCCATGAAACCATTATTGCAAATGATAAAACTGTAATAGCCGGAGTAGAATCAATGATGGGAATAGAGATGATTATTTATAAAGGAAAAGGTACCATGAAATACGGGCTTGCCGGTGTTAAGAACTACATGTCATTACATGTCCTGCCAATTTACGGATCAACTACCTTGAACGCAAAATATAAGACTCTTTTATTGAAGGCAAAATTTCAGAAGGGCTGTATCAATTTCATCAACGAGAGTGATATGCCTTTAGAAATAATCAGAGAATTAATTATTGACTGTTCAACGATTGATCTTTTGAAAATGAAGGAAGATTATTTGAACTCACGCAAAACGAAAAAACAGTAAATCAGTGCAATATGAAATCACCACTATTCAAGCGCAAAGGTATATTCTTTGTTCCAACATCCCTGATTGGTTGGATAATGCTATTATCCGGACTTATTTATGCCGTTTATACTTTTATTGATATAGACAGACGTTCACATTCTGTAAGTGACACACTGATTAATTTCGTGTTTAATCTTATCATCATTGCTGCCGTCTATTCATTAGTTGCTTATTTAAGCGGCAAAATAAAATCGAAATAAGAAATATAGTCAGTCAAGACTTGAATATCAATTGATAATCATCTTCATTTTGAATGATTTTCCCCGGTAATTTATTATTAGAATGGACACAATCTATTGATATAAATTCCCTACGGAAACAGAAAGTTTGATATTTCTTTAAATTAGGTTTCTGATTATATTTAGTGTTATGTTAAGCCAATTCTGACGTATTGAATGAATTGTAATTCTTTGATTCTTTTCATTTCCAATCCCGATAGTATCGGGACAAATTAGCACATTTTCAAATTAACTTATCACTGGCTCACGTTAATTCGTGTTATTCTGCGGGCTCTTAAATTTTATCACAGTTATATGGACGAAAAAAGATGAATGCCAGTCAGTCCTCCTCAGTCAATTATTTTTTTTATTTACTGCCCTTTACATTCAATGATAAATTGGCATATTACAAACGCACTTAGTAATTAATTGAAAGAAAAATGCCTGTAAATATTCTAATATTAATATTAAGATTTTAAATGAATGGCCTATTAATAAAAAATGCTTCCGAAATGAATTTGTATACCTTTTTTTCTGTATTTTTGTGACCAATTATATATAAAACAGTATGAATATAACCAATCGTTTCCTGAAATACGTCAGTTTCACAACTACTTCTGACGAAAACACCAATATGACGCCCAGCACACCGGGGCAGATAACTTTTGCCAAATACCTTGTCGAAGAATTGAAATCCATTGGATTGCAGGAAGTCGATCTGGACAAAAATGGCTATGTGATGGCCACTTTGCCGGCTAATATCGATAAAAATATTCCGACAATCGGATTTATTTCGCATATGGATACGAGTCCGGATATGAGTGGGAAAAATGTGAAACCCCGCATAGTATATAATTACGATGGAAATGACATTGTATTGAATGAGGAGCAGAATATTGTTTTCGAAACACTGAAATATCCGGAAATCAAGCAATATAAAGGACAGGATATCATCGTTACTGATGGTACGACTTTGCTTGGAGCCGACGATAAAGCAGGTTTGGCCGAAATAGTTACTGCCATGGAGTACCTGATTGCTCATCCTGAAATCAAACACGGTAAAATTCGCGTTGGGTTTACCCCTGATGAAGAAATCGGACAGGGTGCCGATCATTTCGATGTTGCTAAATTTGGTGCCGACTGGGCTTATACCATGGATGGCGGTGAAATAGGCGAACTGGAGTTTGAAAATTTCAATGCGGCCGGGGCAAAAGTTCATTTTAAAGGAATTAATGTGCATCCCGGGTATGCACTGCATAAAATGGTTAATTCCATGCGTATTGCCAATCAGTTTATCGGGATGATTCCACGCCACGAAACCCCTGAACACACCAAGGATTACGAAGGATTTTATCACCTGACAAATATGGAAGGAACAGTTGAAAAATCGACCCTAAGCTATATTATCAGGGATCATGACCGGGACCGCTTCGATCGTCGGAAAAAAGAATTCGAGCATCTGGTTAATAAGATTAATGCGGAATTTGGGCCTGATACGGCAGAATTGGAAATGCATGACCAGTATTACAACATGCGTGAAAAAATCGAACCGGTTATGCACATTATCGATGAGGCTTTTGAAGCCATGAAACAGGTTGGAGTTATACCAGATGTAAAACCGATTCGTGGAGGAACAGACGGTGCCCGTTTATCATACGAAGGTCTGCCATGCCCAAATATCTTTGCAGGTGGACATAACTTCCACGGGCGCTTTGAATATGTTCCCGTTCAGTCTATGGAAAAAGCTATGCTGGTGATTATAAGAATCATTGAAAACCTGGCAAAGAAATAAATTTACCTCCAAGATACTGGAACTATCAATAAAAAACGACTTATCAACGATCATAAACGATTGAATAAAAATTAAATAACTTCAGAATAAATTAAAGTAATGAAGAGTACTCCTTTCACAGACATCCACATAGCATTAGGGGCTAAAATGCATGAATTTGCAGGTTATAATATGCCGATCGAATATACTACCGGCATTTCGGACGAACATTTGACAGTACGCAACGGCGTTGGTGTTTTTGATGTTTCACACATGGGTGAATTTTGGGTGAAAGGTGAAAATGCTTTCCCTTTTTTACAAAAGGTGACTTCCAATGATGTCTCTGTTATTCCAATCGGGAAAATTCAATATTCCTGTTTCCCGAATGGAAAAGGCGGAATTGTTGACGATTTGCTGGTGTATCATTATGATGTAAACAAATACCTGCTCGTTGTCAATGCATCAAATATTGAAAAAGACTGGAACTGGTGTGTCAGTAATAATACGGAAGGTGCCATTCTCGAAAATGCTTCCGATCATATGGCGCAACTGGCCGTACAGGGACCCAAAGCTACAGAAATGCTTCAGAAACTCACAAAAACCGATCTTTCTCAAATTCCGTATTACGGATTTGCCGTTGGTGGATTTGCCGGAGTTGATGAAGTAATTCTTTCGAATACAGGTTATACCGGTGCAGGTGGTTTTGAAATCTATTTTTACCCTGAATACGGTCAAAAAATATGGGATGCACTTTTCGAAGTTGGCAGAGCATACGGTTTAAAACCAATTGGATTGGGAGCCCGCGATACCTTACGTCTCGAAAAAGGTTTTTGCCTGTACGGGAATGATATTGATGATACAACCTCACCTATAGAAGCCGGTTTAGGCTGGATTACCAAATTTTCATACGGAAAAAACTTTATCGACCGTCCGTTGCTCGAAAAACAAAAATCCGGTGGCGTAAGCAGGAAATTGGTACGGTTTGAATTAAAAGAACGGGGAATTCCACGTCACGGTTACGAGATTGTAAATGAAAACGATGAAGTTATCGGACATGTTACATCCGGAACCATGCTGCCCGACAGCAAAAAGGGAATCGGGATGGGCTATGTTCAGACTGCCAGCAGCAAATCGGGATCGACAATATACATTAAAATCCGTGCGAATAATCTGGAAGCTGAAGTTGTATAATCATTCATAATCCACATTAAGTTGTTTGGCAACATTTAAATCACTAAAAATAAGCGGAAAATATAAGTCCGCGATAGAACTGTGGTTTTTGATTATCACACTCTCAGGCTCGTTACAAAATATCGCGGCTCAGAGTAAGCATGTACTTATTTCCGATACCCTGGATCCTAAATCCATAGTTAATAAAACAATTGAGATCCGGGAAATCCAGGTAACCGGGAACTTAAAAGAAGCCAATATTAAAGCAGGATCGACAGGTATTAATGTGGATGTCGAACAACTGAAACAATTACCAAAATTTGCCGGAGAAAGTGATCCTTATAAGGCATTGCAGTACATGGGTGGGGTATCACAGGCGGGTGAAGCCAATTCCGGCTTGTATGTTCGCGGTGGAAACAATGACCAAAACCTGATTCTACTCAACGGAACTTTAATACAAAATCCAACACATGTGTTGGGTATGTTTTCCGTCTTCAATCCCGATTTAATAGACCAGATGCGCTTTATTAAATCA
The DNA here is from genome assembly GCA_002427885.1 of Paludibacter sp. UBA6032. Classification (GTDB taxonomy): domain Bacteria; phylum Bacteroidota; class Bacteroidia; order Bacteroidales; family Paludibacteraceae; genus Paludibacter. The sequence goes on along the minus strand of DIZI01000009.1, from coordinate 56,075 downwards.
GGAATGCCTGCAGAGTACGGCGGACGACTTTCATCGATTGTCGATATTACGACCATCAACCGGATTCCTGAAAAAATAAAGATCAAAGGATCAATCGGACTTATTTCCTCCCGCTTATCAACTCAAATTCCCCTTAACTCAAGATTTTCAGTTTATGCGTCTCTACGTGGTAGTTATATTAGCTCAATAATACTTCCAACACTTAGTTTGCTTGGTATTGACAGTGCGCTCACGCAAAACAGCTATGAGTTCTGGGATGCAAATGCTGGTTTTATTTACAATCTGGCTCCGCGGACCAAACTCACCGGACATATATATACCGGAAAAGATGAATTGAAAATTCAGGAGATTAAAAAGTACGAAATTAACGGGAACAGTACTTTTTGGCAAAACACGGCTGTCGGGCTACAACTCAATCATATTTTCAACGACGATTGGAGTATGAACCATCAACTGAATTATTCCAAATTCTATATACAGTCAACTTTCGACTGGTACAATTCATTGCAGGATGTACGGTCTCAGTTTGATAATATCAACTACAAAGCCGATTTCTTTCATATTGCAGGTAATCATCAATTTAAATTTGGGACTGAAATGTCATATAATGCTGCAATTCCGCACTTTCTGCACAATGACTCTATTCTGGCTGTTGAAGTTAATAATAAACACAATACCATTCATTCTACACAACTTTCTGTTTATTTCCGCGATGAATGGACAAAGAACAATTGGCAGTTTAATATTGGAGTCCGGGCAAATCTGTATGCCCATATCGGACCTTATACCAATTTTCAGGAAGCAGGCAATGTCATCTATAAAAACAACAGTATTATAAAGACCTATTCCGGGGTCGAGCCACGCTTTTATTCCCGATATCTGCTGAATGGCCAATCATCTCTGAAACTTTCAGCGACAAGGCACATTCAGTACCTGAACCAGATTCCTGTTTTTTCATTCGGAATTCCAACCGATTTGCAGATCCCGGCTTCATTGTTTGTCAAACCACAGGGTTCTTGGCACTTGTCAGGTGGATATTTTCATAATTTTTCAAATAACAGTTGGGAATTTAGTACTGAAATCTATTACAAAACTTTGGAAAACCAGTTGGAATTCAAAAATGGAATTGCAGAAACTTTTACCAACAATATGATTGAAAAAAACCTATTGGTTGGAAAAGGATGGAATTATGGTACCGAATGGAAATTAAGTAAACACATGGGGAAGTTTACCGGTTGGATTTCATACAATCTGGCGTGGAGTTACCGGCAATTTGATCAGATTAATGCTGGGATTCCTTTTTTGGCACGTAATGACAGAAGGCATGATGTTTCAGTGATTGGAATGTACGAATTTAATAATCGCTGGAGTTTCTCTGCAGTATTCGTTTATGCTTCAGGCAGTCGCCTCAATCTTCCGCTAAGCTGGTATTATATTGACGGCAACTACGTGATGGAATATGGTAAATATAACGCTTTTGAAATGCCGGCATATCATCGTCTGGATATTTCAGCTAACTATAAACTGAAGAAAAAGAAAGGTATTGACTCGGAAATAAATTTCTCAATTTACAATTTATATAACCGTGCCAATCCGTTTCAGGTATATTTCAGTTCCAAAAATCTGACTATGAAAATGCAATATCTGTTACCGGTTATACCATCCGTATCGTGGACATTTAGTTTATAATTTATTGATTATGAAAAAACATACAATTTATTTCCTGCTTGCAGTGGTATTCATATCCTGTCGCCCCGATTTAAATTACGAGATACATGGATACACCCAAAAAATCATTGTTGAGGGATATATATCCAACGGTGAATTTCCAAAAGTCTACTTATCGTTGAATGTGCCTCTTTCAAAACAGGTTGACTCTGTAAACATACTGGAGAATGTTATCAGGACTGCAAAAGTGACCATCTCCGATTCATTAAACCCTCAGGCTGTGGGAGCAAAAACAGAGATTCTGACTTCAGGTTGGGATAAAACCCACTTTCCTCCCTATGTGTACCGGGGAACCGATATTAGAGGTGAAGAAGGTAAAACATATTACCTGACTGTTGATTACAGCGGATATTCAATTCATGCAAAAACAACAATACCAACTGCGACTAAAATAAATGAATTTACTGTTTTATCTGTTTCAGGTAACGATTCATTAAGGATCCTGTATATGACTTTCAATATCGATCCCTCTTTGAAAAACAGCTACAGGGTTTCTACAAAAAAGAGAAAAGATAATTATTATATCAACTCGCCTTTTCTCTATAATTCCGAATTTACACTTTCAGGGTCCAATACTTTTACGATAAGTCCCCGGCCGACGGAAAAAGATTCCAGCTTCTCTGAAGGGAGTTATTTTGCAAAAGGCGATACAATTCAAATTCAGTTCAGCACCATCGACAGTATTTCTACACAATTTTTTAAATCGTTGACTCTTTTCTCTGCTTCTACAGGTATTGGTAACATATACTTTATCGGAGAAAAAGAAGCGCTTAAATCGAATATCAGCACTCCGGGCTTTGGTATTTGGTATGGGAAAGGAAATTCTGATTATACCTACATTATACCATAAAAAAAGGAGAAAATGACTTTCCTCCTTTTTTTATAATTTGCAAATTAGTTCATCGGTTGCAATTCATTTAACCTGTTGATCAAATCTTCAAATCCTGTATTGACAAATGTTTCCATATCCTGTTTAGAACCATCACTTAATACCAGACGTGGCTGAATATCATAATAAGTCATTGTAGCATATTGTCCTGTATTAAAATTGTAATTAGAGTAATCTGTTTCAGTCTTTTCAACCACATAAAACTCTATATCGGCAAATTTTTGATTTTCCTTCACAAAATAGGCGTACATCTTCAGGTATTTGTTGATAGCCGCTACTTGTTTCGTTACACGATCTTTGTCACTGTTCTTTTGTCCATCGATAACATCCATTTCATCACCAAAAGCTTTAAAGTCTTTAAATCCGCCCAGCATCGCGATATTAAATACCTGGAAATACATGGATCCGGATGTAATTATATCCTGTGGACGACTGGTACTATCATTTAAAACAGATTCACTAAAATTACCGGCTGCACCAAGTTGATATTTCAGTAATGTTTCCGTATCATATTTAAATTCATAAGTTGCTGAAACATTCTTTTTGTCATTTGATAAATCTGCACTCCAACTGTATTTGTCAATCGTAAGTGTTTGAGAAAGTTTAGTTGGTGTGGCATCTGCATTATAAGAACCACTAAAGGCTGCCTTCAATGCTTCTGTGGTACCAACTTTCAGCACCACTGAAATGCTTGATGGCATATATTCAACAGGATCTTTATCGGGTACTGCAATGGTTGATTCAACATAGGTAATTGTCAATGTAGCATCATTTGTATTAGAAGCAGAATCCGAAGGGAAATGAAAAATTGCAGTATTTGAAAGGTTTTTTGATAATGTAAATTGGTTGTAGTTACTATCCCAATTCCACTCACCCCAAATTGAATCACCGACATTTTTTGCAACTCTCATTTGTCGATTAAAATTATCCAATGTTTTTAGATCATTATTCAGTAAATCAGCACGCAATTGACGAAACGGAATTACATAAACCGGTTGCGATAAATGAAAAGGCATTGTTGCAAAATGCGATAATGCCACAAATCCTTTGGTTTGTTGCATTCCATCCATCTTATTTACCAGATCAATCGCATTTTGTTCAATGTTGGTTTTTTGTTCTTCAACGGTCAATTTGGTAAATTTCAAAGTCTTGTCCAGATCTAACACATTAGTATCTGTTTTACATGAATTGAGAGCAAACATAAATATTACGGCTCCCCCAATTAGAAAGATTGTTTTTTTCATAATTGCATTTTTTAGTCAGAATTAATAATAACTGGAACTATGATACAAATATACTCTATTTTTTTAAAATACAACAATAAAAGCCAACATTCTTTATTTATTGGAATAATGAAGATGCTGAATTCAAATCTTTTTTTGTAAGGTATAAAAAAAACAATTTATTTTAAATGTTCATTTAATGCAGTATTTGAAATACTTAAATCTTTTCTATCATTAATCTGTCAATATCGGGCTGGCATATTGCAGATAAAGTATAATAAATACCGAATATTTTTGTTTGTATTATTTAACGTAAAAAACGTCGAATAAATTTAAGCATACAATGGGAAAATAAGACATGAATGGCATAAAGAACAAAAAAAAAGTTCTGCCGTTTTTAGGAGCAGAACTTTTTTTATTCAAAACAATATCAGCACTTGGTGACAACCTTTTCCTTTAAAGATTCTCGGGTCACTTGTCCTATTCTATCAAGGTTGTTGATGCTGATTTGTTCTTCAACAATAGCATCCAACACAGCGATAGCGGTCATATTCACAATGTCACGAACAGAACTTTCAACATCCAGAATATGAACCGGTTTATTTAATCCCATTTGAATTGGTCCGATTGACTCGGCAAGTCCCATTTCCAAAAGCATTTTGTAAGCAGTATTCGCAGAGCTCAAATTTGGGAAAATCAATGTATTCACATTTTTGCCGGCTAATTTAGAGAACGGATATTTTTGATCCCGCAATTCTTTGTTCAAGGCAAAGGTCACCTGCATCTCACCATCAACAACCATATCCGGATAGGTTCTATGCAATGTTTCAACTACCTGGTGTACACTGGCAGGACTTCCTTGTTTGTCAGATCCAAAGTTTGAATAAGATAACATAGCCATTACCGGTTCGTGAGCAAAGAATTTTACCGTGTCGTGAGTCAGTTTAGCAATATCTATCAATGCATCGGTACATGGGTGACGATTGAACAAGGTATCTGCCAGGAAGAAAGTGCCCTTTTTAGTATTCACGATATGCATGGCGGCCATAAACTGTAATCCTTCCCGCAATCCAATGACATCTTTAGCAGCCTGAATCGAATCGGCATATTTGGTATAAACCCCGGTGATCAATGCATCTGCATCACCTGTTTCAACCATCATCATACCAAAATAATTACGCTCGTACATTTTTTCGTAGGCCTCGTCGTAAGTCATTCCTTCGCGGCTGCGTTTTTCTGTAAGAATTTTTGCATATTCCACCCGACGTTCTTCTTCCCGGTCGTGACGCATGTTTACGATTTCAATTCCGGTTAAATCAATATCATTTTCTTTAGCCAGACTCGCTATTTTTTCTTCGTTACCTAACAATACCGGGAAACAAATTCCGTCTGCAAGTGCAGCTTCGGCAGCTTTAAGCATATTAATGTGATTCGATTCGGAGAAAACCACACGTTTTGGATTTTGACGGGCTTCATCATAAAAACGGCGTAACATCTTATTGTCACTACCCATCATTTCACGTAATTTATCACGATAAGTATCCCAATTTGCAATTTCTTTGCGAGCTACACCCGAATCCATTGCTGCTTTTGCAACAGCCGGTGCCACGATAGTTAACAAGCGGGGGTCTAATGGTTTTGGAATAATATAATTACGTCCAAAAGTAATACGTTTTAAATTATAAGCAGCATTAACAACATCAGGTACAGCCTGTTTAGTCAATTCTGCAATAGCAAGTACTGCCGCAAGTTTCATTTCTTCGTTGATGCATTTTGCCCGAACATCCAACGCACCTCTGAAAATATAAGGAAATCCCAGTACATTGTTTATTTGGTTCGGATAATCGGAACGGCCTGTAGCAAAAATAATATCCTTTCGGGCGGCAATAGCATCATCATACGATATTTCCGGATTTGGATTGGCTAAAGCAAAAACAATCGGGTTTTCATTCATTGTTTGAACCATTTCCTTAGTAAGCACTCCGGCAATTGACAATCCTAAAAACACATCACAATCTTTAACGGCTTCTGCTAATGTTGTAATGGTCCTGGTAGTTGCAAATGGTTTTTTACGCGAGTTCAAATCGGTACGTTGCATGTTAATCACACCTTTGGAATCGACCATAACGATATTCTCCAATTTCGCACCCAGCATCATATATAGTTGGGTACATGAATTGGCAGCCGCTCCCGCCCCGTTCACCACAATTTTCACATCTTCAATTTTCTTTCCGACAAGTTCGAGCGCATTTAATAATCCTGCCGAAGAAATAATTGCAGTACCGTGTTGATCGTCGTGCATCAGTGGAATATCCAGTTCGGCTTTCAAACGCTCTTCAATTTCAAAACATTCCGGAGCTTTTATGTCTTCGAGGTTGATGCCCCCAAAGGTTGGTGCAATGGCTTTAACGACTTGTATAAATTTCTCTGGATCTGTTTCATTTACCTCAATATCAAATACATCGATACCGGCAAATATTTTAAATAACAAACCTTTTCCTTCCATTACAGGTTTTCCGGCTAAGGCTCCAATATTCCCGAGTCCAAGAACTGCTGTACCGTTTGAAATTACGGCAACTAAATTACCTTTCGACGTGTAATCATAAGCTGTATCAGGATCTTTTTCAATTTCTAAACAGGGTTCAGCAACTCCGGGAGAATAAGCAAGAGATAAATCGCGTTGAGAACTGTAGGGTTTTGTGGGTACTACCTCAATTTTTCCGGGTTTCCCTTGTGAATGATAGAGAAGAGCTTCTTCTCGTGTTACTTTTGCCATAATTAATCAATTAAAAAATAAAATATATAGTATATGTGTTATTATTTTTAGAATTTGTCGCAAAATTACAAATAAAAATATCAATATGAAACTAATTTATCGTAATTTGTGTATATTGTCTATTTTAAATAATGGCAGTTCAGTAAGTAATTAAAAATATGATGAAACGTTGGAATCTTTAAAATATTTTCCAACTTTATGCCTAATGACAAGTCATGTATTCTTTTAAAATTATACTACAAAGTTACAACATTAAGAAATTATTTACGAAATTCTGCGTGTTTTTTAAATGAAATTATTTTGTTTAACAAATTGATGAATTTACTAAACAATAATCAGAATAAATATTAAATCATAATTAGAATATGTAAGGGATGAAAATATTGCGGGTGCCCAAAAAATATGTACATTTGCATGAGTAAATTAATCCTCAGTTTCATGCATCTAAATACCCTGTCCATACTTAATTATAAAAATATCCGTGAAGCTGAACTGGTTTTTTCACCTAAAATTAATTGCTTTATCGGTAATAACGGGATGGGGAAAACGAATATTTTAGATGCGATCTATTTTCTATCCTTTTGCAAAAGCCACTCCAATTCAATTGATTCCCAAAATATCCTCCACGAAGCCGATTTTGCATTAATTCAGGGAAAATACTCGGTAGGTGATTCAACAGAAGACATCTATTGTGGTATGAAACATCGTCAAAAGAAACAATTTAAAAGAAATAAAAAAGAATATGAACGTCTTTCCGATCATATCGGGCTATTACCATTGGTAATGGTGTCACCGGATGATTCTGAATTAATATCACAGGGAAGTGACGAACGCAGAAAATTTATAGATGGGGTAATATCACAATTTAACAAAAACTATCTCAATCAGCTGTTGCAATACAATAATGCGCTCAAGCAACGCAATGCACTGCTCAAGCTCGAAACAAATGTTGACAATTCATTATTAGATATTTGGGAAGAACAAATGGCTTTGTATGGTAGTTATATTTATACACAACGTAAACTATTTATTGATGAATTTATTCCTATTTTTCAAAACTTCTATACCTATATTTCAAAAGGAAACGAAAAAATCAGTTTGAGTTATCATTCACAACATGATGAGCATGATATTAAAGAACGAATGTTGGCAACCCGTGAGCGTGACCGTTTGCTTGGCTATTCAACTCAGGGAATCCACAAAGATGAGTTGGAAATGCTACTGGATGGCTTTCCGATAAAACGTGTCGGTTCTCAGGGACAAAACAAAACATACTTGATTTCTTTAAAATTAGCTCAATTCGATTTTCTAAAACGTACACATAAATTATCCCCTTTACTCCTACTCGATGACATTTTTGATAAGCTTGATTCTATTCGCGTGAAACAGATTGTTGAATTAGTTTCAGGTGAAACCTTCGGTCAAATTTTCATTACGGACACCAACCGCGAACATTTAGATTTAATTTTACAACAATTAGAACAGGAAGCAACTATTTTTCGGGTCGAAAATGGTGAAATATTTCTTTAAGTCTTTCGTTTTGTCACTTTTTTCATTCCTTTGTGACATTTTTATTCCCTATAAACTTTTCTTATTCGTTTTTTGTTATTAGATATGAATTTTATTTTTCGGAAATATTTTTGAAAAATAATTTTTGTATATTACAGATTTACAATATATTGAATTTTAATTTGGGAAACTTTTATTTTTGGTAATAAAAACTAATAATAAATATTGGATATTTTAAAATAAATGCCTAACATTGTAATCTCATTTTACATATAGATAACCAAAACATAAAACTCTTACAACAATCCTATTATGAATTTATTTACTGAAGAGAAAATCACCTATACTGCTCAAGAGATAAACGATGCTTCGCTCGATTATTTCAAAGGTGATGATCTTGCAACTAAAGTTTGGGCAACTAAATATGCTTTAAAAGATTCTTATGGAAATACATATGAATTAACTCCAGACGATATGCATCGTCGATTGGCAAAAGAAATTGCCAGAATTGAGAAGAAATATCCAAATCCACTATCAGAGGATGAACTTTTTGAGTTATTCCGTAATTTCAAATACATTGTACCTCAAGGAAGTCCAATGACCGGTATTGGAAACAATTTTCAGGTTGCTTCACTTTCCAATTGTTTTGTAATTGGTTTCGACGCAGATTCCGACTCGTATGGTGCCATAATTAAAATTGATGAAGAACAGGTTCAATTAATGAAACGTCGTGGAGGCGTTGGGCATGATCTTTCACACATTCGCCCCAAAGGTTCACCGGTTAAAAACTCAGCGCTTACTTCTACCGGAATTGTCCCTTTTATGGAACGTTATTCCAATTCAACGCGTGAAGTCGCTCAGGATGGACGGCGGGGTGCGTTGATGCTCAGTGTTTCAATCAAACACCCTGACTCCGAATCATTTATTGATGCAAAGTTGGAGTCAGGAAAAGTAACAGGTGCCAATATCTCGGTTAAATTACACGATGATTTTATGGAAGCGGCGATTAATAACCGTCCATATATCCAACAATACCCGATATTATCGAAAGATCCCTGGTATAAAAAAGAAGTGGATGCCAACACGATTTGGAGTAAAATTGTACACAATGCATGGAAATCGGCCGAACCCGGTATCCTTTTTTGGGATACTATTATTCGCGAATCGGTTCCTGATTGCTATGCTGACTTAGGTTATAAAACAGTTTCTACAAATCCGTGCGGTGAAATTCCACTTTGTCCATACGATAGTTGCCGGTTATTAGCCATCAATTTATACTCATATGTCAATAATCCTTTTAAACCCGAAGCAACTTTCGATTTTGTATTATTCCAACAACACGTAGGCCTGGCTCAACGTATTATGGATGATATTATTGACCTTGAAATGGAGAAAATTGATAAAATTATTGATAAAATCCAAACTGACCCGGAAGATGATGTTATTAAAAGTACGGAGTTTCAACTTTGGGAAAAGATCAAGATTAAAACATCTCAGGGTCGTCGTACCGGTGTTGGTACAACCGCTGAAGGGGATATGCTGGCAGCACTTGGTTTCCGTTATGGAACCGATGATGCGACAGATTTTTCAGAAGAAGTGCACAAAACGGTTGCTTTGGCTGCCTACCGCTCATCTGTAACAATGGCTAAGGAACGTGGAGCCTTTACTGTATACGATGCAAAACGCGAGGAACACAATCCGTATATTCAACGATTACGGGATGCGGATCCTGAATTATACAATGATATGGTAAAATATGGCCGCAGAAATATTGCTTGCCTGACCATTGCTCCTACCGGAACAACCAGCATTATGACACAAACCACATCGGGAATTGAACCGATTTTTATGCCGGTTTATACCCGTAGACGCAAAGTAAATCCAAATGATAAAAATGTACATGTCGATTTTGTAGATGAAAAAAATGATTCATGGGAAGAATACCTTGTTTTTCATCATAAATTTGTAACCTGGATGGAAGCGAACAACTATCCTACTACAAAACATTATACAAAGGAAGAAATTGAAGAACTCGTTGCCAAATCACCTTATTACAAAGCCACAGCAAATGATGTCGATTGGTTGAAGAAGGTTCAAATGCAGGGTAAAATTCAGAAATGGGTGGATCACTCGATAAGTGTAACGATTAATTTACCCAGTGATGCTACCGAAGAACTGGTTGGAAAATTATACGAAGAAGCATGGCGTTGTGGTTGTAAAGGGGCAACGGTATATCGGGATGGATCGCGTTCGGGGGTTTTAATTGCCGTGGAAGACAAGAAAGAAGATAAAAAAGATGAAAAGACTATCTGCTTTCCATACGATGAAAATCATTTGATACGCCCTAAGGAATTAAATTGCGATGTGGTTCGGTTCCAAAATGCAAAAGATAAATGGATCGCATTTGTAGGTCTTTCCAATGATCGCCCTTACGAAATTTTTACAGGACTTGCCGATGATGAAGAAGGAATCCTACTACCGAAGACTGTTACCGAAGGTAAGATAATTAAAACCATTGATGAAAACGGGAATAAACGATATGACTTTCAATTTGCCAATAAACGGGGGTATAAAACAACTGTAGAAGGCTTATCGCACAAATTTGATAAAGAATTCTGGAATTATGCCAAACTGATTTCAGGCGTTTTACGTTACGGAATGCCAATTGATCAGGTTATTAAACTGGTAGCAGGACTTCAACTCGATAATGAGTCTATTAATACATGGAAAGTTGGTGTCGAACGTGCATTGAAAAAATATATCCCTGATGGCACTCAGATTAATGAAAAACCCTGTCCTGAATGTGGACAAAAATCATTGATTTATCAGGAAGGGTGTCTGACCTGCAAAAACTGCGGATATTCCAGATGTGGATAATCTCCCCTTATAAAAAAAACGAGTCGGAAATGACTCGTTTTTTTTTATTTCTAGAAGGAATTAATTCATAAGCGAAGTAAAAGTTTTCTTTCCTTTTAGATAATAATTAAAAATAATACTTTTCTGAATGATTTCCGAAATATCAGCATTTGTTGTATATAAGATATTTTCTTTTCGTTTTTCTGTAAAATTCGAACGTAAACGATGATAGTCTCTTCTGGCTTTAAATACACTAAACGCATTGAGTGGTTTACCGGTAATAAATAATTGAAAAGCTGCTACATAATCAAAGAAAAAACGCGACAGCATTATCTTTTTCAGCAAATTATCCGGTAGATTTTTATACAATAACAACAAGTTATTTCTAAAATTCAGATAAGTTTTATGTGGACTTTCTACATGTAAGGTTCCTCCACCAATATGAAAAACCGTGCTCCCGGGAATACATACTATCCTGTACCCTCTGTTTTTAAGGCGCCAACATAAATCAATTTCTTCCATGTGGGCAAAGAAGTCACCGTCCAGACCACCCACTTTCCAAAAAACGTCAGCACGAACCATCAGACAGGCACCGGTTGCCCAGAATACATCTGCAATACTATTATATTGTCCTTTATCTTCTTCTGCAAATCCCAAGACTCTTCCCCTGCAAAACGGAAATCCGAAATGATCAATAAATCCTCCCGCTGCTCCTGCATGTTCAAAATGAGATCGTCTGTTATAAGACAGTATTTTAGGTTGGCAGGCAGCAACATTTTCATTGTTGTTCATATACTCTGTCAGTGGCTCCAACCAATGCACCGTAACTTCCACGTCCGAATTCAACAAAACATAATAATCGGCTGTAACTTGTGCTAATGCCTTATTATATCCTTCGGCAAAACCATAATTTTTATCGAAAACAATCGTTTTTATTGCCGGGAATTTATTTTTCAAAACTTCTAATGAAGTATCGGTAGATGCATTATCAGCAACAATAATCTGCACTTCAGGAAGTGAAGTATTCTTTATTAAAATAGGAAGAAACTGTTGCAGATATTTTTCTCCATTCCAGTTTAATATGACAATAGCTGTAGACATTGCTGTGATTTTGCGTTGAATTGATAAGTTGGACAATTTTTATAATTAAGTAAAATTGAAATATATTGAGCAAAAACTATGAATTATCTCGCTGATATTTCCAACGTCGGTGTGTCCAAAGCCAATATTCCGGAGCCGCCTCAATTTCCTTTTCCAATATTCGCATATAATTTTCGGTTATTTCAAATTCAGCTGTCTGTTTCGGGTCTAAAGTTACCGTGTGATACTCACATTTATAATAGCCTCTTTTTGTTCTGTTAATATGTAGATAAAAAACAGGATAATCAAACTTTTTTGCTAATTGTTCGGTACCCAACAACACCGGGGTATCCTGATTTAGAAACTGAGTCCAGTAATGTATGCTGTTCCCGGTTGGAGTTTGATCTGAAATCATTCCAAACATGGCAACTACGCCTTCATTTTTCATGCGTACCATGGTTCGCAAAAGATCTTTCTTTTCTATATTTCCACCGGTGAATTTGGAACGTAATTCAAACATTAAATTATCAAAGCTTTTACTTTTCAACTGTTTGTAAATGCTGTGAAGCGGACTTTCTTTTGGCAATACCAGTGAGAGAGCCGAAGCCCATTCCCAGTTTCCATAATGAGCCGTCATCAGCATCACACTTTTTCCTTTTCTGTATTGTTCCAGAATAGGTTCTACATTCCCCAAATCAATACGCCTGAGTACTTCTTTCTTACTCATGTGCATTTCATACAAAGTTTCCACGAACAAATCGCAAAAGTAACGGTAGAAACGTCGTTCAATCCGAAGTATTTCTTTTTTTGTTTTTTGGGGAAAGGAATTTTCCAGATTCGAACGAACAACTTTTTTTCTATAACCTGCTAAATAATAAATAATCAGATAGAAAAAATCGGAAAAAAGATATAATACCCTGAGAGGTAGCCAGGTGATGAGCCAGATAAATGCGTACAAAATATAAAACATCGGTATATATTTTTTTTAGAAATTACTATAAATTAAGAAAACAGACTGAAACAGAATTATTAATAGTTTTCAAATTAATATCAAACAAAAAAACACCAAGATAAAGCAGTTTTGCCCTGGTGTTATTTTGATAATGATTCTATGGAAAATTAATTGAAAACTACAAGATTATTCGTTTTCTTCATCTTCACGATATATGCCGAGGGATTTACCATATTCAAATTCCCCATCTAAAATAAGTTGAATATCATCTTCACTCAATTTCATTTTGTCTTTTTTCGAGCATTTAAGAATAAATTTAAACATATCTTCCTCGTCAATACTTGCTTCTTCAGTAGAGTCCTCATCAATTAAACCATTCTCTTCATAATAATCGTATACTACGTCCAATACATATTCAACCTGATCAACATTGATTTTTTCTTTGTTATCGGCAGGTATGTAATTGAGAATGAATTTTACTGCATCATCTTCATCATATACCAATAAATCGTCTTCTTGTGTTTTCATAAGGTCTTTTTTAGTTTGTATAACTTATTATAAATCATATTTAAGTTCAAAGATAGATTATTTTTTTTATTCCTGGTTTGTATTTACTCCTTTTTTGTGAAAAAAAAATTTTCCGACAGGTTTTGAGTTATATCATTATTCAAACATTGCATTTTCATCAATAAGTAAAATAAACCTGATAGTTGTATTTCACGAATATAGTATAAAAAAAGACTTGCCGATAAATCGATAAATCCTTTTTTTGTCGGGGTACCGAGATTCGAACCCTCGACCCTCCCGTCCACCTAACGGGATGTGTTAACCAACTGTGCTATGCGAGAATGGTTCTTCCACGATTTAATTTCCATTTCACGATGAAAAGCTTCCTGACGTGAGTTGTATTCCTCTGTAAAAACCAATTTCCACGGTCACCCTGTTTTGTGGCAATGCTTCGTCCTTTGTAATGCCGGATTAGTCTATCTTCAAGATTGCCGGTAGAACCTATATAAAATTTACCCGTCTTCTCTGATTGTAGTATATACATATTAAACATAGGATTAATTCTGTATTTGCTTGTTTATGAGTACAATCGGTTATATAAAGGTAATCGAATTTATTCTATTATTTCGCTGGTTTTCATTTTTTCTTCGTTGTTTTATTCTTAGTTAATCGGAACTAACCTGTTTTGAGCCCTGTGAGGGGGCAGGTGATTTTGAGGGGGAAACAAAGAAAAGGCACGATATACAACTGTAAGTAGTTGTTTATCATGCCTTTCAATTGTCGGGGTAGCGGGATTCGAACCCACGACCCCCTGCTCCCAAAGCAGGTGCGCTAACCGGACTGCGCTACACCCCGAAAATATATAGTTGTAATAAAATTAATTTCTTGTTGAGTTTTGAACTCACGACCCTCCCGTCTTAAAACGGGATACGCTAACCGGACTGCGCTACACCCCGTGCATATCATTTCTGAATTGCGAGTGCAAAGATACTCTCTTTTTCGGATATTACAAACTATTTGTTGTAATTTTGTCAGAAAAAGAAAGCTGGTGTTTCATTAAATAACCAACTAGCTGAGAAATAAAATATTAACAATGGCAGGCATTTATATTCATATTCCTTTTTGCAAAAGAAAATGTACTTATTGTGATTTTTACAAAGAAGTTGCACCGAAATTTATTCCTTCAATCATCAATTCTATCGTGAAAGAGCTTTATTTACGTAAAGATTATGTACAAAATGCTACAATTCAAACGATCTATTTTGGTGGGGGGACACCCAGCATATTAGATGTTGAGGCTTTCAAAAAGATATTCGATGCGATTTATGACATATACCAGGTTGCTCCTGATGCAGAAATAACCTTTGAAGCAAATCCCGATGATCTGACGAATCTTTTTCTGGAATCTATTCAATCTTTACCTTTCAACAGAATAAGTATCGGTATACAATCTTTTGACGATACTGATTTAAAACGTATTAACCGTAGGCATACAGGACAACAAGCCATTGAAGCAGTAAAAAATGTGCAACAATTTGGTTTTGCAAATATCAGCATAGACTTAATTTACGGCTTGCCTTTTCAAACGCTTGAATCATGGGAAAGACAATTGGATATAGCATTAAACCTGCAAGTTCAACATATTTCATCCTACGGATTGACTTACGAGGAAGGAACCGTTTTATGGAAACAACGTGAAGATGGAAAAGTAACCGCTGTTGATGACGAAACGATGATTGAAATGTACAAATTACTGATTCGTAAATTGGCACAAAAGGGTTTTCATGCTTACGAGATATCGAACTTTTGCTTACCTCACTTTAAATCCAGGCACAATACATCTTACTGGAATCAGGAGCCATATTTGGGTGTCGGACCGTCGGCACACTCTTACGATTTGAAATCACGTCAATGGAATGTTTCATCTATAAAAGAATATACAGAAGCAATTGAAAATAATACAGCCTATTTTGAAGTTGAAAAATTAAGTCTGAATGATCGGTATAACGATTTTGTTATGGTATCATTGCGCACTTCCGAAGGCCTGGATTTAGAGGTATTGGAAAGTAAATTCGGGAGCCTTTTAAAAACATATTGCTTGCAAAACATAAAAAGTTATATAGATACAAAAAAAGTAGACTATTTAGATGGGAAACTCCGTTTGACAGACGATGGTATACAAATTTCGAACCTGATATTAATCGACCTAATGAAAGTGTAAGTTACAAAAAAAATTGTACTTTTGTAGCTTATAACGTATAGTGCATTATGAAAAATACAAATCAAAAAGCCGGAAACCGTTCCAAATTTACAAAAATATTTTGGCTGTTATTTACATTCGGATTTATCTGTGTCGTTTTAATATTTATATTCATCAGCATTGGTTGGATTGGATATCTTCCTCCTATTGATGAACTACAAAACCCTAAAAACAAGTATGCTACTGAAATTTACACATCAGATATGCAGGTTCTGGGTCATTATTATTATAATAAAGATAACCGGGTCGGGGTACACTATGCTGAAATATCTGAAAATGTTGTTAATGCACTTGTAGCAACTGAAGATGTACGATTTTATGACCATTCTGGTATCGATGGAAAAGCCTTAATAAGAGCTATCATTTTTACCGGAATTTTACAACATTCAAGTTCGGGTGGTGGTAGTACAATAACTCAACAATTAGCGAAGCAACTTTATTCTCCTCAGGCAGACAATATTATTGAACGTGCTTTACAAAAGCCAATTGAATGGGTTATTTCAGTTAAACTGGAACGATTATATACCAAGGAAGAAATTATGGCTATGTATCTGAATCAGATTGATTTTTTAAATAATGCTGTTGGAATAAAATCCGCTTCTCAAATATATTTCAGTAAATCTCCCGCTAAATTAAAAATCGAAGAAGCAGCCACGTTGGTAGGAATGTGTAAAAATCCTTCCTATTTCAACCCTGTTCGGTATAACGAACGTACCTTAAATCGTAGAAATGTTGTGCTGAATCAAATGAGAAAAGCAGATTTCATAACTGACGCACAATACGATTCACTAAAAGTATTGCCTCTTACACTTCATTATCAGAAAGCCGACCACAAATTAGGGTTGGCATCGTATTTCAGGGAGTATTTACGGGGTTTATTAACGGCAAAAGAGCCAATCAGAAGCAATTATGGCAGTTGGCAGCAGGAACAATACAATGAAGACAAAATAGCCTGGGACTCAAATCCTCTATACGGCTTTTGTAACAAAAACAAAAAACCGGATGGAACGCCCTACAATATTTACACAGACGGACTAAAAATATATACAACTATCGATTCCAGAATGCAACGGTATGCCGAAGAGGCTGTTGACGAGCATATTCATGACCTTCAAAAAACATTTTTCAAAGAAAAGAAAAACAGAAGTTATGCCCCTTTTTCAAAGCAGGTAAGTCAGGCAGATATAGATGCTATCATGCAACGTTCGATAAAACAATCGGAACGTTATCGAAAAATGAAAGTTGCCGGATATAGCGATTCCGAAATTGAAGCTTCGTTCAGAAAAAAAATTGAAATGCAGGTATTTTCATATAATGGGGGTATCGATACAATTTTATCGCCATATGATTCCATTCGTTACCATAAATCTTTCTTGCGCTGTGGATTTATGTCAATGGATCCTCACAACGGAAATGTAAAAGCATACGTAGGTGGACCTGATTTCGGACAATTTCAATACGACATGGTTAATGTCGGTAAACGTCAGGTCGGTTCAACCATTAAACCCTATTTGTATACACTGGCTATGGAAGAAGGCATGTGGCCTTGTGATAAAACCGTTTGGCAACCCATAACACTGATGGATGGAAATGGTCATCCCTGGTCACCTAAAACTACAACAAAAAACCGGAAAATAGGAGATGTCGTTACTTTACGTTGGGGATTATCAAACTCAGACAACTGGATTTCAGCTTATTTAATGAGTTTATTTACTCCTGAATCATTAGTGAAATTGATGCGTTCATTTGGGATTAAGGGACAGATAGATCCTGTGGTTTCTTTGTGTTTGGGAATTTGTGACATTTCAGTTGCAGACATGGTTGATGCCTATACAGCATTCCCCAACAAAGGTATACGTGTAGATCCATTGTACGTAACCCGTATTGAAGATGCAAACGGGAACCTGATTGCATCTTTTACACCCCAGATGCATGAGATATTAAGCGAATCAACTGCCAACAAAATGATCTATATGATGCGTGCTGTGGTTGATGGTGGTACGGGTGGCAGAATTCGTACCCGGTTTGGATTGAACATGCCTATGGGTGGTAAAACAGGGACAACACAAAATAATTCCGATGGTTGGTTTATGGGTTATACTCCTTCACTTGTTTCAGGTGTTTGGGTTGGTGGAGAGGACCGTTCCATTCATTTCGATAATATTGCACAGGGGCAAGGTGCAACCATGGCTCTGCCTATTTGGGCTTTATACATGAGAAAGGTATTAGCTGATCCTGAATTAGGGTATTCGGCAAATGAGCAATTTGATATACCAAGTTCATTTGATGCGAACGCAGGTTGTGCGGTAGAAGTTACTGAATAATAAATTTTCGTACATAAACTAGTTGGTTTAACAAAAAGCCTGTAAAGCTTGTAAATGAAGTTAAAGGCAATATTTAAATTTAAAGCTTGTACTATCTTTGTATTTCATTAATATTTAAAATATTTCTACAATCCATTATATCGTAAGTTTAGCCATTTAAATAAAGTCCTTCATTCGTTTTAATTTTATATTAAACAGTTGAAAAAGTTTATCTTTCTACTATTTTCACTTCTTTGTCAGGGCTTTGCCATGGCTCAATGGAATACAGACCGCATTCTGACTATAGGTCAAAATGCTTTGTATTTCGAGGACTACGTGCTCTCCATCCAGTATTTCAATCAGGTAATAAAAATAAAACCCTATCTGGCAGAACCCTACTTGTATCGGGCTATTGCTAAATTGCAACTTGGCGATTATCTGAGTGCCGATCAGGATTGCACAGAAGCCCTGAAAATAAATCCTTTTTTGCCACAGGCCTATTATGCGCGTGGTTTTGCACGAAGAAAAATGGAGTATTATCCCGAAGCAATAATTGATTTCAGCAAAGCACTTGAATTTAGTCCAAACAGTTTATATCTTTTAATGAACAGGATGGACGCAAGGGAACAAGCAAAAGATTATGAAGGGGCTATGAAAGATGTGGAATCTTATCTCAAGCTTAGTCCAATGACTACCAATATCTATTACGAAAAAGGAAGAATACAATTGGAAATGAAAGATACTACCGGGGCCACACTTAGTTTCGATAAATTTCTTCAGATGGACAGTACGAGTAGTCTGGGTTGGAGTGCGCGTGCATATTTGAAAATGCAAAAAAATGATCGGGATGGAGCGTTGAAAGATTATAATCAGGCTATTATCCGGAAATCGACTTATGTTGGGGATTATATCAACAGGGGAATTCTCAATGTTCAAAACAAAAATTACAATCAGGCACTTAGTGATTATAATTCAGCAATAAAAATTGACAATAAAAACGATTTGGCATACTATAACCGTGGATTACTACGGGCTAACTTAGGCGACAACAACAATGCACTAACTGATTTAACTACTGTTTTGGAATTAGATACAACAAACACCGAAGCAAGACTAAGTAAAGCCATGTTGGAAATGACGCTTAAAGATTATAAAAATGCTATCGAAGATTATAAAAAAATTATTGCTAAATATAAATATTTTCTTCCGGCATATTCCGGTATTGCGCAGGCTATGGATGCTTTGGGAAAAACAAAAGAAGCATTTCGATACAGGCAACTGGCATATAATATGGAGCAAAACAAGGATTATATAAGTCGGAAAGAAAAGGAAAACATTGTTGCGAATAATAAAATGGCCGCCAATGACCAAAAAAGCAGTTCGGCCAATAAAACCGATTTGTTTAATCGATTTGCAGCTCAGGATATTGAAGAACCTGAATCGAAATATGATGATAAAACCCGTGGAGCCGTTCAGGATAAATATACCGATGTAATCAACGAACGGAGCTTTGTATTAACTTATTATGCCAAATCTGATGAACTACGTCAAACGAATCTCTACTATCCTATTCTTGAACAATATAATAAAAAAGGAAAACTAAGTTCTAAATTGAAAATTACGAACAACGAAATACCACTGACTGCAGAATTAATAAACAGCCATTTCGAGGCTATCAACAATATTTCCAGCCAATTGGCAAAAACAGATACCGATCCGGATATTTATTTTAACCGTGCTATTGAATTTGCAATGGTTTTAGATTTTAATAGTGCTATTGACGATTTAAATAAGGCGATAGCCCTTCGTCCCGATTTCATGCTGGCTTATTTCTACCGTGCCAATATTCGTAACAAATTAGTGGAGTATCAGAAAAATAAGACAGATCAGAATACCAATTTGAATCTGATAAATGTAGGAACAAGTGCTAAAAAAATTACGGTTGAAAAACAGATCCTGTTTGATGTAGAGCTCATCATGCGCGATTATGACAAAGTCAATGATTTAGCTCCCGATTTTTCATTTGCCTATTATAATAAGGCCAATATACTTTGTACTCAAAAAGATTTCAAAACAGCCATTGCCGATTACACAAAATCGCTCGAAGTTGATCATGATTTTGCCGAGGCATATTTTAACCGGGGATTGACTTACCTGTTTATCGGTGAAGATGCAAATGGTCTGGCCGATTTGAGTAAAGCCGGTGAGTTGGGAATTTATAAAGCTTATAATTTGATTCAACGCTTTAAAAAGTAGGATCGACTAAAATATAAATCAGGAAAGTTAGAATGTCACGGCAATTCTTTCTTTCCTGTTCTCGTAATTTGACATTATATACTAATCAATATTAAAATCCTCATTTCCATTTCAAAAAGTATTTCTATTAATATTCAATGCATTACTATACAATTAAAAGAATATTGATATTAATATTCTGTGAATATTCTATTAACATGGCAATCTCTTTTTGTTGATTTCAACTATTCAACTACCTTAGCTGTTAATTTATAAATTAAGACAATATAAAAATGAAAAAGTTCTTTGCAATAAATATTTTATTCTTACTGGGTTCCAGCTTATTATTTTCTCAAAAGAAAGTAAATTCAGATAACGGTATAGAGCGCCCAAAACTGATTGTGGGTATAGTTGTTGACCAGATGCGATGGGATTATCTCTACCGTTTCTATAACAAATACGAAACAGGTGGATTTAAACGTCTTTTAGACGAAGGCTTTTCATGTGAGAATACAATGATTGATTATATTCCCTCAGTGACAGCTATCGGTCACAGTACAATATTTACCGGCTCCGTGCCATCTATCCATGGTATTGCAGGAAACAGTTGGATCGATGCAAAAACCGGCAAATCAATTTACTGCACGGATGATTCAACAGTGCAAACCATTGGGGCGGATAACAAAACCGGAAAAATGTCACCTCACAAACTATTATCAACCACTATTACGGATGAATTGCGTTTGGCAACCAATTTTCAATCGAAAGTGGTCGGAATTTCTCTCAAAGACAGGGCGGCCATTTTACCGGCCGGACATAACCCAACTGCAGCATTTTGGCTGGATGATGCTTCCGGCAAATTTATCAGTAGTTCTTACTATATGTCGCTCCTACCCGCCTGGGCGAGTAATTTCAACAATTCAAAACCAATAGATAAACTTTTGGCAAATGGTTGGAATACCTTGCTACCCATCGAACAATATACAGAAAGTACAGCTGATAACGTGGAATGGGAAGGCACTCTAAAGGGTGCAACGCAACCGGTTTTTCCATATGATGTACAGAAAGCATACGCAACTAATCATGGCTCTTTACGTCAAATGCCTTTTGGAAATTCTCTGACGCTTCAGTTTGCTCAGGCAACGGTAGATGGTTACAAACTGGGACAGGAAAAAACAACCGATTTTCTAGCTATAAATTGTGCTTCTACCGACTATTCCGGGCATTTGGTCGGACCAAACGCCATTGAGATTGAAGATGTATATTTACGATTAGATAAAGATCTGGCCAAATTTTTCAGTTATCTCGATCAGAAAATTGGCAAAGGAAACTATCTGGTATTTCTTACTGCCGATCACGGAGCCGCCCATGCCGAAGGATTTATGAAGGCGAATAAAATGCCAACCGGACTGTTGGGAAAAGATATGGAAACCAATCTTGAAAAAACACTGAAAGAACAATTTGGAAGTGATAAACTGATTTATGGTATTGATAATTTTCAGGTCTTTTTCAACAAAAATCGAATTGATAGTCTCAAATTGGATATAGACAAAATTAAAGCAGCTACCGTGAATTACTTACAAAGACAGGATGGTATACAATATGCTGTTGATCAGGATAAAATATCAGAGGCATCCATTCCTTCAACTTTGAAAGAAATGATGATAAACGGCTATAACAAACAACGAAGTGGTAGCGTTTTGATGATCACTTTACCCGGATGGTTGCCTTATAATTCAATTAAAGGTACTACCCACAGCGTTTGGAATCCGTACGATACACATATTCCATTGATTTTTATGGGTTGGAAAATAGCTCATGGAACAACTAACAGGACGACTCATATGACAGACATTTCGGCTACTCTCGCCGCATTACTACATATTCAAATGCCAAGTGGCTGCATTGGGTCACCCATTACTGATGTGCTGAATAACAAGTAAAAATTATAATTCCTGGTAGATTATTTTTTTTAGTGCCATATATCTTATAAATACAATCGACTGAACTTCACGCATGAAATTCAGCCGATTTTATCTATGCAAAACTTTAGTGTGGAATAGGTGAGCCATACGCCTAACAAAAGAGCTAATACACTTCGACTAAATAAGACAAGGAAAACGGATTCTATCCCGATAGAAATAAACCCCAACAACAAGTATCTAACTTTACTCATTTTTTATGGACATATCCATGAGGACAGATAAAATAACTGCCTTACAACGGCTCGGTTTCTTACAATACAAGTTTTACGACAAAAAGGAAATTGAAATTGACCTGCAAGAAGAAATAGAAAAAATAGCGTAATCAAACTAAATGAAAAACAGGCTGCTCAAATTTGAGTAGCCTGTTTTGTGATATTGCTATTAGAGATAAAAAAACTAATTTATTTCCACAATTGTACCTTTTTTAATTAGGGGACTTCCACTTGAAAAATCAACTTTAACTTCATCTATATTTTTTCCAGATTTATCTATAGGAATAATCTTAACTTCTTGATTATTGTAAATCACAATTATTGGATATCTTTTTGATTCTGAAAAAACGCTTGTAACATATCTTGGTGTTTGCCCTGCATCCTGATATTGTTTTGCTTGTGGATTAAAGATTCTCACTGTTAAACCTGCTGGAATGGTTTCAACATGCACATTATCTATATATGACCATGTTTCCTGTGAATCTATAGGTGGCAATGGTGACTTTGGGTACTTAAATATCCCTAGTCCCCTACAAGATGTACACGTTGTAGTAACATTAACTTTTCCACTTCCTTTACAATTGTAACATTCATGAATATTTCCATCATAACCTTTGTAATGGCCAGTACCATTACAAGTCGGGCAAAGTTTTATTTCTGAAAAAGAACCTCTTCCAGAACAAGCCTGACATTGTTGTGTTAAAACAGGCGTTTCCTCGTAAGAATAAGTAATAGTTCCCTTCTCAGTTTTTTCTTCAGAACTACAACTAAATAACCAGTCAAAATTTTCTCTTTTCTTAATATTACCTGCATCATCAATTTCAGTTGGTATATCATTTATAAAAACTTCTATTGATTTAGGATTATCTAATTCTCTAATTGATGGTCCTGGAATAGTTACATTTGTACTAAAATTTGACATTACCAGAGTATTCTCCCAATCCAATCTTACTTTGGGATCTGGAAATGAATATTGAATATTATTCATTAAAATCACCATTGCACAATCTCTCAATTTCAAAACGCGATTTTGATTGTTTTTAATTGTTACTAAAAACATAACTTTCTCTGGTTTAATCTCTATTCCTGATATATTCGTTGTTTGAGTTACATCAAAATCTGGTTTATCAGGGTTTCTGTAAAAGGCTTTGGGATTTCCTTTAGTTACAGTTTTATTGATATTAAAAGGAATAATTTCACAAGTAATAGTAACACCACCTTTTGTTTGAGTCTGTAAAGTGTTATCAATCAATTGAAATTTAGGAATAGTATATTTAATAATAGTATCTTGTGCTGTTTTACGCCCAGAAACATCCGAATATTTCGTTAAAACAAACTGTCTTGGTACTACTATTGGTGCTTGTGAAGCCGAAGCCCAGAACATAATTGCAAACACAACAAGAGTAAATAATGAGAGTAAATTCTTTGTTTTCATGTTTTTGTAATTTTAAACGTTAATAATAATTGTTTGTTTATCTCTTTTAAATTAATAAAGTAGAACATAAATAATGCAATAGTGTATGCAAGCAAATCATACCAATCAAAAGTTCCCGGAATAATATAAAATGCTTGCAATATCTCAGATAAATAAGTTAATACAATTGACAAAAATATCCACCTAACAAAATAGACCGATGAATATTCTTTCCAAACTATACTTATAGTTGACAATAATGCATAAAACCAAAGTCCATCGGGTAAGTTGTATTTTATCGAGTTAGGTATTTTCATAGAAAAAAAAAATAACCAATAATTTTGTTTCGGTAAAATAAAATGAAAACCTCGAAATTGAAAATAGATTGTTATCCCAATTAATATAGGGAATAAACAATGGATAACAAACTTATAATAATGTCCTTTCACTTTCTTATTTATTGGCTTTTCGGTTTCGCCCCGTTTATTAAATGGTTTCTGGACTCCATTTTTTATTTTTACCTTTTATTTCTTGATAACTTTCTTTTGATAGCTTATTCCATTGTTTGAGAGCATAATAAAATACATACCTGCCGGATAATTGCTTAAATCGAGACTAAACTCAGTTTCAATATTACTTTTCAAAATTGATTGTATCAAAACTCCTATACTGTTATAGAGCTCTACTTTATAATTATCAATAAATGGTTTACTAATCATAACATTCAGCATGTCTTTAACAGGTATGGGATAAACTCTGATTTCACCTATCAAGTTCTCTGTATTAATACCGGTAATTCTATCCACCGTTATTTTCAACGTACTTTCCAAACCGGCTCCGCAATTATTACTGCCCATCACTTTTATATCACCAATTTCACCCAAAGGAGCATTGTTATAACTTACAGTAATAGAGTTAGTGTTACTGATACCGGTTGCACCATTTGGTAATGTCCAGGTATAAGAATCTGCATTTAAAATCGTAGATACCGAATAGATCACATCCTTTTGGTTATTGCTAACTGTTGAAGCACCAATGATAGCTTCTGCAGCATCAGGGAATTGATTCACAACGATTGAAACAGGCATCGAAGACAAACTGCAACTGTTTTCCAGATTTACCTGAACAGTATAATTGCCTGATTCAGTCACCTTGATAGTTGGTGTTGTGGCACCATTACTCCACAAATAACTATCTGCAGTTGGTGCAACAAGTGTAATACTATCACCCTGACAGAAAGTAGTTGCACCGGTAAATGTAATTTCTGGAATTGTGTTTACACTTTTGATAAGTGAATTATTCGTAGCTGAACTCCAACCCAAACGTAGATCCCTGAACTGAATATGAACTGTGTGATTACCCAAGGACAAATTACAGGTATTTAGATTTCGAATCAATATATACGGATTTTGGGTATTTTCCACATTCACTGTTATCATATCCTTATCATTTCGGTCGAACCAATACCTATACCCTGTGATTATATTCGCTTGCCCGTTGGTAGTACCAAGTTTTTGAAATAACTCGCTGATAATCGAACTCCATTGACCTGCATTATCTTTGTAGCGTACATGATAACTATGTAAGCCATTTACCAACGCGCCAACTTCAAAACCAGTATTTACAGAAACAATCTGATCTGCTGTCACAGCATTGGTAGTTTTGGTAGTATAATCATCATCGAACCAATATTCCCAAGCTGTAATTTTTCGCATACCGTCTGATATTTCAGGTAGTTTCTGGAAAAACTCACTTACCACTGAACTCCATTGTCCGGCATCATCTTTGAAGCGGACATGATAACTATGCAAACCTGTGGATATGGAATCAGCCACAAAGTCACTGTTGATTAAGATAGTTTGACCCGGAGTTACTGCGGAAGAAATTTTACGAGCGTAATCTTCATCAATCCAGTATTCACAAGCTGTAATATTGCGGTTGGCTGATGTTGACATTGGAATTTTCTGGAAAAACTCACTGACTATCGAACTCCACTGACCTGCATCATCTTTGTAGCGCACATGGTAACTATGTAAACCACCCGACAAAGAATCGACTTTAAAGCCTGTATTTACAGAAATCAATTGATCGAGACTAACCGCAGCTGTTACTTTAGTGCTATAGTTGTTATCAAACCAATACTCCCAATTCGTTATTTTTCGTGTTCCGGTTGTTGTAGTTGGTAGTTTGTGGAAAAACTCACTGACTACCGAACTCCACTGATCCGCATCGTCTTTGAAGCGGACATAATAACTATGCAAACCCGTGGATATGGAATCAGTCACAAAACCATCGTTGATTAAGATAGTCTGACCAGGGGTTACTGCGGAAGAAACTTTCCGCGTGTAATCTTCATCAATCCAGTATTCACAAGCTGTAATATTGCGTGTGGCCGATAATGAAAGGGGAATTTTCTGGAAAAATTCACTTACTATCGAACTCCACTGACCCGCATCATCTCTGTAGCGCACATGGTAACTATGTAAACCAGTTGACAAGGAATCGACTTTAAAGCCTGTATTTACAGAAATCAATTGATCGGGACTAACCACAGCGGAAACTTTAGTGCTATAGTTATCATCAAACCAATACTCCCAATCCGTTATTTTTCGTATGCCCGTTGTTGTGGCTGGTAGTTTATGGAAAAACTCACTGACTACCGAACTCCACTGATCGGCATCGTCTTTGAAGCGGACATGATAACTATGGAACCCTGTGGATATTGAATCAGCCACAAAGCCACCGTTGATTGAGATAGTTTGACCGGGAGTTATTGAAGAGGAAACTTTCCGCAAGTAATCTTCGTCAATCCAATATTCAGAGGCTGTGATATTTCGTGAGGTCGATGATGAAAGGGGAATTTTCTGGAAAAACTCACTGACAATGGAACTCCACTGACCCGCATCATCTTTGTAGCGAACATGGTAACTGTGAAGACCATTTGCTAATGAATCAACAATAAAGCTACTGTTGACAGAAATTGCCTGATCTGGAGTAACCGTGCTCGAGACTTTTGAACTAAAATTATCATCAAACCAATACTCCCAATCAGTTATTTTTCGTATTCCCGTTGTTGTAGTTGGCAGTTTCTGGAAAAACTCGCTGACCACCGAACTCCATTCATCGGCATCATCTTTGTAGCGGATGTGGTAACTGTGTAAACCTGTAGATAAAGATTCAGTGATAAAACCGCCGTTTACAAGAATAGTCTGACCGGGTGTTACGGTTGAAGAAACTTTACCGGCATAATCTTCATCAATCCAGTATTCGTAAGCCGTGATATTACGGGTAGCTGATGCCGACAGTGGAATCTTCTGGAAAAACTCACTGACAATGGAACTCCACTGACCTGCATCGTCTATGTAACGGACATGGTAACTATGCAAGCCGTTTACTAATGAACCGACTTCAAAACCACTATTAACTGAAATCTTTTGATCGGGAGCAAATGTACCCGAAACTTTGGAAGAATAATTATCATCAAACCAATATTCACTGGCTGTAATTTTGGGTGACCCAGATGTAGTTAATGGTAATCTGTGGAAGAAGCCACTGACAACGGAACTCCAATTTCCTTTTATATCCTGATAACGGATATTGATACTATGTAAACCTGTCGCAAGTCCATCTGTTGGTATTTGAGTATCTAATACGGAAATACTTTCCTGACCGACCTGTACGGTTTTCTTTGTTTGGTATTGATTGTCGAACCAGTATTCCAGCTCCATTAAAACAGTTGAAGTTGCAGTATAATAATTCTGCGTTCCATTTCCGGTAAGCACTATAGAATATTTCGGCGACAAATTATCTGAATTATTAGTGATTGCCAATGAGCCCGTTTTTGTTCCTAAACTGAGTGGCAGGAATTTTACTGTGATTTGCTTTGTTGCACCAGAGGCAATATCAAAAGGTACAACCGTTGGTGAAACAATCGTGTATGGATCGGGATTCAAACCTTCGATTGCCAAATTGCTAATAGTAAGCGTATTCGAACCCGTATTCTGAATAGTGAATGTTTTGCTTTTACTATTACTCAATTTTGTATCTCCAAAATTGTATGAAGTTGTTTGGCTGCATACCAGAATTTGAGTTTCATGGTCGGTTCCGTTGCCACTTAAAGTAACAGTTTTTGTTGGGATATCGGCTGAATTGGTTGTTATTTCAAGCGTTGCTGTTTTTGCACCGACGCTCGTAGGATTAAACGTAACAGTAACATTCTGGGGTAAATCAGGGGTAACTGCAAAAGGAGGCATTGGGGCTGCCGTAAACTGAGTATTATCGGATATACTTATTCCTGTAATTAAAATACTGTTGGTTCCGTTATTGGTAAGGGTAATCGTTTTTGATTTGGGAGTATTTATAACTACATCATAATACTGCAAGTTGGTAGGTGAAACCGACATGGATGCAGGAGCAGCAGCAACAAAATTTGTATTTAGTGTATATGGATAATTAAATGAGTTATTTGTTGAGATACCTTTAATTTTGATATAATAAATGCCCGGAACATCAACCTGATATTCTATAGTTTTCGAAATATCAGATATAGTCTGAACAATTTGATCATTATTGTCATTAATTAAATCAACGGTTTTTATTCCCGTGAAACTACTTGCAAGTAAGCTAATCTTGAGTAATCCAGCCTTTTTAAGGTCAATTTTAAATAAATCGACATCAATTGGATTATTATATATTCCATACGTTATAAACCCCTTATTTGTACTATTTTCTCCTATTTCATAAGCTAATTCAGGTTCATCAGGTTCATCCAAGCCACGTATAAGCGCATAAATATCTCTTGATTCACTTGGATTTCCTAATTGTTGAACATGTGGTGTATGGGTCATTATTGTATCACCGCTATAAATATATTGATTCTTAACAAGGACGACACCATCAAAAAAATTCCCCCAATCTGAAACGATCCAAGTTTTACTGATATTTGCTGGAAAAGGATTTAAACTGAAATCGTTCAATCCACTAACAATATCAGTTTCCAACCCATTGCCATCTACATCTTTATTATAATAGCCTGAGATTATATTTTCGGGACCTCCAAATAGAAAAATTCCATTGTGACTAACCCAATTTCCTTCTCCTGCAAGCCCACCTACAGGATCAATTTTATAAGTTATTGATGATCTTAAATCTCTCACTGCATCGGACATACCATCAATTCCCATTAAACTCGCAACTGGAAGATCAGAAAGATTTGAACCATAATGCGGTGTTCCAATTGTCACAATTTTGGCTACATCATTTGCATAATAATTTGACTGAATATATTCTCTGGCTGCCAATCCACCCATGGAGTGACATACTAGTATTACTTTTTTTACACCTGGATTTGCATTTTTAACTGCATCAATTGCTTGCTTTAACCCAACGCCTTGCTTTGCAATTGAAGCCTGATTACTTTCGTTAGAAAGATTGAGAACTTCGTTCGGTGATAAATGCCATGTTGCTTCCGACCCACATTTACCTCGGCTAAGTTGTAAAATCCCTCCATTTTTTCCAGTTACCTGCATAATTTCATTGTCTATGCGTACAATGTCGTTTACGACGAATTTTTCTGGATCTGTCACTGCAACATTTACAACATCAGTAGTTAATATAGGTACACTAAGCAGAATATGTCCTACACATCCAGCTGGGATTTCCCCATCTGCATGTACATTAAAATTGATAACATAAAAATCGGCGGGAATAGGATTAGTTGTAAAAAGATGTACATCCTCATCAATAGTATTACTTAAACTGTTTTCATCTCTTTTTCGATCGAGAGTGATTTTTAGAACTCCTCCATATTTCAACGGCGTAACCCCATATTGTAAAAAATCTACAATGTCTTCACCAGATGTATCCCAACTATCATCACTTCCAGTCAACCCATGAACAAAAATAATAGGATAAGGAGTATGCCGTTCTTGTGCACACACCCCATTCCTTGCCATAACAAACAGCAAGAAAAACGAAATCAGTACGTACCTGTACTTTTTTATCCGGGTTATAATCATGGGGTGATGCTACCTGAAGAATTAATTATCCTGCGAAGCCACTTTTATCTTCACATTCAGGTTACCATTTACCGTAGAAATTGAACTGGACTGGATATGTGGGTTACCGGGCAGTGAACCTTCTTTCCAGGGGGTACCTGTACCATAAATACCGAGGTCTGTACCATCCGTACCGGCATTATGTGCCGGGCTGTCGGGCAGGATATGATAATCTTGCTTATAATCAAAATAATATCCCGATTGATTTTTAAATAATGTAGCTACAGGTCCCGTAATATTGTTTTGAAAAACATTTGTAGGTGAAGCCGGTAGAGAATAGATGGTATTGAATAAATTGTTTTGGAACTGATTATTAATACAGTCACTACTGTTGGCAAAGGGTATTGTTAAAAAAATATTATTTCGAAAGTTAGAATCTTTTATTGTAGACCAATAATAATAATGGTAAAAGCTGTTATTAGCCAAAAATATGTTATTAATAAAATAGGCATTTGAATTAAAATAATATAAACTACTTGTTTCAATTATACTTTTTGACATTTGAAATAGCTGCGTATTATTTCCAAATATTCTACCACGTATTATACATTCGTTAATTAGTATGTGTGTAGAATTAGTAGCTAAATAAATATCATTTCCAATATTACAGCGCTCAATATCATAATAGTTAATACTCACATCAGTATAGGGACTTGAACCAAATGAGATGGTTCCTGAAATCTTTAATCCTAGAATTGAACCATGATCACTACCGTTCAAAATTAGAAAATTGCCGATAACTTCCGAAATACCGGTTACAGCACACGAATCAGGATTATGCCCTACTCCAATAATATGAAGCTCTTTGTTGATGGATTTTGTAAGTGTAAAACTTCCACCGGGAATGTAAATGTAACTTCCAGCAGCAGCATAAGTAATGGCTGAATCGAGACTGGCATAATAGGTGGCGTTGCTTCCATTTTGAACAGCAATTAAAGATTGCGCAGAAGTTGAAGCAGAAATTAATAGAACCAAAAAAAAACCCACAACCCCCAAAGGGAGAGTAAGTAAGTTCAAACCATTATTTATTTTTGACAAAATGTAATTTACTGAATTTTTCAATATTGAATATATTGATTTGTAATATATACGTTTCATAGGTTTTTATTTTAAGGATTAATAATCTTGTGCAGCAATGTTAGTTTTTACCTCTAATTTTCCATCTATGGTCGAAACTGTTTTCGACTGTACTTTTTGTACATGTGGATTTCCGGGTAAAGAACCTTCTTTCCATGGGCTTGATGTGCCATAGATACCCAGGTCGGTACCATCGGTACCGGCATTGTGAGCTGTGCTTGTGGGAAGAACATGGTAATCCTGACTGTTTTTAAACAAATCAGATGAAGATGCAACGATATTGTTATGCCAGTTGTAAAGGCTACTTACAGCACTTGTAAAAGAATTGTTTTGAAATACTGTTGTTATATTGCTCCCTGAGAGAGATGAACCCGAGCATAAAAAGATATTATTCCGAAAGAAACAACCGCTATAAGAAAAAGATGTATTTAAGAACACATTGTTGTCGGCAAACGAATTTGCACTAAAACCATTTACACCACCTGATATTATACATTTTGTGAGTAAAAATCCTTGCGAACTACTTCCTGAAACAGAACCGTAAATTACACATTCCGAAATCAGAATTTGTGAAGACTTGGTTGCTAAGTTAACATCACTACCAATATTGCATCGCTCAATAGAAAAATAGTTTAGACTTTCGCCGGTGGATAAAGAAAAAGTAATACCTCCACCTATTTTCATTCCGGTCATCGTGCCATGGTCACTGCCTTTCTTGATGGTAAAACTGCCGCTTACCTGTGTAATTCGGGTAGCTACACAAGAGTCGGGATTATGTCCCACCCCTACGATATGCAGCTTTTTGTCGATGGGCTTGGTAATGGTGAAGTTTCCACCGGGCAGATAGATATAGTCACCGGCATGTGCCTTGACAATGGCTGTGTCTAAGCTGGCGTAAAACGTAGAGCCGGCGTCGTTTTGTACGGCAATCATAGTTTGGGCTTGCACGCAAGCGAATGAAGCCATAGTTAATACGACTGTGAGGATAGTTGTTTTCATATAGAAATGATTTTGAATTTTAGACATCTTTACCTAACACTTTCTCGGTTTTTCAGGTTTGTTTCGTTTAAATTTCACCCTAACAGGTTTTAAATACCTGTTAGCGTGAAAAGAAATAAGCAATCAACTTGCTGTTGTTCCGTCTTTGTTTTCGTCCGCTTTCTTGCTGTTTTCCGCACGGGTATCCGAAGCTTTCAGCGTGCTGAGTGATGTAACAATCAGTTCGTTTAGCGTGTTGATTAATGCAGTCAGATCATCGCTTGGAGCAGCAATTTGTTGCAGTCCGACAAACTGAAACATGGAACGGAGGGCAACCACCAGTTCGGGACGCGTTTCCACTACAGTGGGTTCATTGTTACTTGCTGCCACTTCTACAACTTGTTTGGCGGTGGCTTCAAAATCAACCAACGCATCGTTCACTTCGTCCAATAACTCACCACCTACTATCAAAGCCAGTTCGGTAGGATATTTTGTCCTAATTTCGGACACAATATTATTCAACGCTGCCGATTTGGCTTTATACCCCAAAAGCTGGGCACTCCACCCGTATTTACGAATCACACTTAATAAGGTTTCAGCAGCAACACTCCATCCTTCTTTGCGTCGGGCAGAGGCCGATTCAAAATACTTACGCAAGGCTATAAAAGCATCGTCACACACTTTAGACTTGGTTGCCTGCACTTTGATAACAGGGTTTTTCGATTCACGTTCAAGCGCACTTTTGAACGTACTACACTTTACAGTCGTGTTGTTCAGATAAGGAACAACAGAAGGCAATTGCAATTTCTTAGCATCTACAGCATTGATTGCTCTCAGGCCAAAGGTCAGCAATTCATCACCCGGAAACAACGAATAATTTACACTTGTGATCATGTTTTTTCATTTTTAAATTTGACATTAGGTTTATTAAATCAGATATATTTAATTGATAATATGCATTTTATCAGTTGAAAATCAATTTTTTCCAGCTCTCAAGATGATGTTTATTTTGTATCTGCATGGTGGCAGATCAATATTCCACCGTCAAATTCCTATCTGTACAAATCCTGACAACTATTTTTTCGTTCAATTCTTATCTGTACAAATCCCGACAACTAATTTTTCATCTAATTCCTATCTGTACAAATCCGGAGAACTATTTTTTCGTCAAATTTCTTTCTGTACCAATCCGGACAACTATTTTTTCGTTCAATTCTTATCTATACGGATACAGATCGATATTTTTTTGTTGATTGTCTTTCTATTTAAATGGATTGTGAAAAATTAGTATTGCAAAGCAATAAAATTAACCTTATATGTCAAAATATATCAAACAGAATTTTCTACGGATTGGTAAATCCGTAGAAAATTAATTTAAAAAAGTAAATTTTTAAATCTAATACGTTTAATTAGTTTTGATTTGAAACATCAAACAGACTGTTAATAGTTTTGAGGTAGAATGCAGGTGTTACACCGACATGTTTTTTAAAGGCATCGTTAAATACAGAATAGGAATGGTATCCGAGCTTGAGGTAGAGTTCTTTTAAAGGGATTTGAGTGCTTTTATTCGCCAGAATTAGTTTTGCTTCGTTGATTCGAAGCTCATTAATGAAAGTATTGAAATTCATAGTATACTTTTCATTGATAAATTGCGAGAGGTAACTACGATTGGTATTACATTTTTCGGCCAGCGTCTTTAATATAAGATTTGACTCCAGATATACTTTTATATTCAGTTGCTTGTTTAATGAAATTTCGATTTGTTTTTTTAATTCTTCATCCAACGGCGAACTTCCATTTTTTATTTCAATACTGTCTTCTTCAATGGTGTTGTCTTCTGTTTTTACCAGTTGTGCTTTACCTATATTTCCGGCATTTTGATAAACCAACAGTTTATAAGCCTTGTTTCTAATTTGGTACAGAATAAAAATCACAAACAAAGCAGCAAATAGAAGACTACCTGCAATGACGACAAAAACTATCAGTTTATCTTTTTGGCTGATAATACTTTGTTGAGTACTAATTTGATGCTCTTTATTCTTTGTTTCGTATTTTGTTTGAAATTCGTTGAAAACCTGTAAGGACTCTCTACTCTTTAACGAATCGCTAACCACTACCCATTTCTCCAGATAATGAAGGGATTTTTTATAATCGCCTGTGGATTCATAATAATCGGTGAGTTGTCGATAACCTTCATAAGTTATTTGAACATCCTTTACACTATCAATAATTTGAGCTATTGCCCCTACCGTTTCACCCAGGTTTTTATTTCCACTTTGTTTTTTGAGCAGTTTAAATTTGGTTTGTAAAGCAATCAGTTTAAACTCTTTTGGACTTAAACTATCGCTCAACAATAAAGCTCTGTTAATATAGAAGACCGCCTTTTTTAAACTATCCAATCCTAAATATATTCGTCCAAAATTATTGCATAACCTCCATTCACTTTCTTTATAAAGTTTGTATCCATTACCGGTTAATTTATTATAAGCCATTGCATATTTATAGGCTTGTTTATAATCCTCCAATCCGATATTTACGGCTGCTAAATTAAAATATAAAGTTAATAAGTCCCCTGAATCAAGATTAATTGTCAGTGCTTCAAGAAGATATTTATTGCTTTCTTTAAACCGATTTAAATCATTATAAATACTCCCAAGAATTATGTAACTCTGAAATCTCACACGATCATTCTTAAAAATTAGTGCCTTTTTCAACATTTCAATTGATTTAAAATGTTGCAGGTTCGATTCATAATAATAACCATACAACAAATACAGGGTAGGTTTAAGATTTTCATCCGCTTTAAGTAACAATGAATCTAAATATCCAATCGTATTAAAATCATTGATTTTATACACTGCATTGTGAATAATTATATTACTTGCAGCATCTTCAAATCTCTCATAGTCTCTCTTTTTATGACTTAACTCTAAAAGTTCATTTAAACAGGTTTTAATACTATAATTTTTGCTTGTATACCCCTGTGCATAAAAAGAGGTTTTATTACGCAATGATTTCATTCTGTCAAGATCTGTTCCATAAGATTTTGAAACAACCAGACTACTGTCGCAATATTTATCGGCGGTATGAAAGTTATCTAAAAGAAAATAGGCCCAACTAATAATATTGTACGTTCTTGCCTTTGCTTTGTTAAACTTATATTGTTCTGCTAAACGTAACGCCTGATTACCAACTGAAATCGATTTCTTCGAATCAATATCCCAATAAGTGTAAGCCAATTCGTTCAGTTGAAGAATTCGGTTTGTACCCTTTGCCTTGTTAACTTCCTGTTGTAAGCTATCTATTTTAGTATTTTGAGAAAATGCTTTAAAAATAATCACTAAAAACAGAATAAGAATGGTTGTCTTCATACTTGTTATTATTTAAAAACATGATTATCAGAGAATAATATTTACGTATATTCATCAACGCTTCTCGAAACATTTTATAGTTTATGAGATTTAAATGTTATAAAAAGCGGGTAAATGTAAACATTATTTTTTAGTAATGCAAAAAAAAAGAGAAAATATATAAATATTTTCCCTTTTTTGAAGTATATATGTCAGTAATGTTTCAGGAAAGATCTACAACTTTATCGCAAACTTTTTTAACCGGGCATCCAGCATATGGGATGGAATAATCTGTTTGATACATTCGGCTACGGCATTCAACATTCCTTCACGCACAAAATCGTGCCGGATAACCACCGAGATTTCGCGGGTTGCTTCGGGTTTCACGATATCGCGGAGATTTAATTTTTGTTGTTCGGTAAGAAGCTTGGTATGAAGTTCCGGAATAACGGTATAACCACCGTTTATATCCACAATTTTTACCAATGTATCGATAGTTCCCGCTTCGTAGGTGGAAGCATACTGCGTTTTTTCGTTACAAAAATTAAACACCTGATTGCGCAGGCAATGCCCTTCTTCCAACACCCATAAATGATCCAGAGGCATGTCGGATGCCGACAGTTCCGTACGTTTATAAATCGGATCGGAAGGGGATATATAAGCTACAAATTTTTCGTAATACAGCGGAACTTCCAGAATTTTTGAATCTTCGAGCGGCGTGGAAAGTATAGCCATGTCAATTTCGGCAATTCGCAGCTTTTCGATGATTGTTTCAGTATGCATCTCGGTTATTTTCAACGAGATTTCGGGATAAAGCTGCTTAAAGGACGCGATAAACTGAGGCAAAAGATAGGGCGCAATTGTTGGAATAACTGCCAGACTGAGGGAACCTGAAAGGGTTTCTTTTTCGGCCTGGACGGTTTCTTTCAGGTGATTGGATTGATGAATAATCTCCTGAGCCTGCCGGATAATTTTACTCCCTATTTCAGTAGTCTCAATCGGATTTCGGGAGCGGTCAAAGATTTTACAATCCAGTTCGTCCTCCAGTTTTTGAATCATGGCACTCAAAGTCGGCTGAGTGACTCCGCACAATTCGGCAGCACGCACGAAATGACGTGTTTTTTCCAACGCCAAAACATATTCAAGTTGTTGTAATGTCATACGATTAATTCATAATGTATAATTCATAATTCATAATGAACAATTTATAATTAATAATCAATGTCGTGGGGTAAAGATTTTTGTTGACGCTGAATGGTCGGAACCTGACAGCGTCCGAAGGACCTGTCAGCATTAATTTGTTAAACGACAAATCAGAACGCCTTTGCTTAACTAAACTACATTGATTTAATAATGAGGAAATCAGTTGTCTTTTTCAATACAAAGATAACAATTAAGTAAGAATGATGACTAATACTTTCAGTTAGTTGTCAATTTATATTTTCACATACGAAAATATACTATAAATTAACAGCAAAAAAACTGACATACAAGATTTTGTTTATCTTTGCTCTCCTAAACGATTAGAAAATGAAAAAATATATTCTTTTAAGCTTGCTGCTGTTTCTTTCCTATACAATTCAGGCTCAGTTACTTTGGAAAATAACCGGTAAAGGGCTGAAACATCCATCCTACCTTTTTGGAACACACCAATTTATTTCCCTTCAATTTCTGGATTCCGTACCGGGATTGTATAAAGCGTTTAATTCCTGCAATACGGTTGTTGGCGAAATGGTCTTTAATAATGTTGATGCAACGGCGAAAATTCAACAGGCAGCCATTATGCCGAAACATATCAACATGTCCGATTTATTAAGTAGCGACGATTATAAATTCGTAGATTTGGAACTAAAATCCGTGATGAAAATCGGATTAAAAAAAGTATCCATCATGAATCCTTCCCTTATTCTTTCGCTTTATAAACTGGAATTATTTAAAAAAGCTACAGGGTTTTCCGACGATGTGGAATCTGATTCTTATTTTCAACTGGTTGCTGCCGAAAAGGATAAAAAAATTATCGGATTAGACTCCATAGATCAACATATTGGTATATTATACGGGAATGGAAGCCTGCAACGGCAAGCGGATATTTTGCTTGAATCAATTCATCATAAGGATAGTGTTTTAAATGAAATGATTCATTTAAATAAACTTTACAAAGCAGGAAAAATTGATGAGTTGGTGAAAATTGCGAACAGGAAAGGAAATGTAACTAGCATGACAGAAGAAGAATACATTAAACTGGTAGATAACAGAAACGAAGACTGGTTGACAAAACTACCGGCTCTGTTTAAAGAGTCCGGTTGTTTTGTGACAGTTGATGCTTTGCACTTAGGTGGCAAAAACGGTTTGATTAAACTACTGGAGAAAGCAGGATATAAAGTGAAAGTAGAAGAATGACATCATTTACCATTTTCATATTTACTATTTACCATTTCAAGATAAATTGTTCTCAAAACTCAAAATGGTAAATAGTAAATGAATGAATGGTAAATTAAAAGATTTTCCTGTAAATATGACAATACGGTGAACCGTGTTTCTTATCATAATATTCCTGATGATAATCTTCCGCTTTCCAAAATTCCGGTGCGGGTTGTAGTTTAGTGGCAACCTTGTAGCCCTTTTCAGTCAGAATACCGATGTATTTTTCAGCTGTTTCCTTTTGCTTTTCAGAAGTATAAAAAATGACCGACCGGTATTGATCGCCTATATCCGGTCCCTGCCCTCCTATTTGTGTAAAATCGTGTGTTTCGAAAAACAATTTGACCATATCATCGTAAGTGGTTTTTGAAGGATCAAAAACAACCTCGGTAGTTTCGGCATGTCCTGTTTCACCAGTACAAACTTCCTTATAAGTCGGATTTTTAGTGTGTCCGCCCATATAACCGACCGTTGTTTTAATCACTCCTTTGGCTTTCATGAAATGATATTCGGTTCCCCAAAAACACCCGGAAGCGAAGTAAGCCGTTTCCTCATTTTTTGTTGAAGTATTCATAATTTTATCGGGTATAAATTTCATTGAAATCGAATTCACACAATAACGGGTATTTTTCGGAGTATAATGTTCTCCAATAAAAACATGTCCGAGATGGGCTCCACAATTCGTACAAATAATCTCGACACGACGACCATCAGCGTCGGGAATACGTTTCACTGCACCCGGAATTTCATCATCGAAACTGGGCCAACCGCAATCCGATTCAAATTTATCTTCGGAACGGTATAAGGGAGCATCACATTGTTTACATACATAGGTTCCTTTTGCCGTTGTATTTACATATTCGCCTGTAAAAGGCCTTTCGGTGGCTTTGTGTAAGATGACAGCCTGTTCTTCGGGAGTAAGTGGATTATATTTCATTTTTTTTGACTGTTGACTGCAAGCACTTTGGCTTAAAAGCATAAATACTGCAATGATAGGGAATATAAATTTTAATTTCATCGTGCGTATATATTAATTGGATAATAAACAGATGATAGTAAAACTTTGTTCGGATTGAATGAAGAAACAACAAACGCCTCAGTAAAAGAGGCGTTATTTGTCTTATTTATTCATCCATTAAAAAATATATAAGTTTATCGTATCCGGTTTAAAGAACGAACAAGCGCTTCGTCTTTGGAAATAGCACGTAGGGCTAAAATATTTAAAACCAGATTGACCAATGGAAATGCAGTGACAAGTTTCAACGACCATTCAGTATTTAAATTCTGGCCTGCAAACCATATATAGACAAACAATAAAGCATAAAAACCCGGCATCAATATCATATTGATAATGGTAAGCCGGAACTGAAGTATTCTTTTATTATACAAGAATATGGTTATGAGTGAAATAACGGGTACCAGTATCGCAATAGCTGTTAAACCCCAAACACTCGACTGAAAAACTTCACCTGCTTCCTGAAGAAGAAAAATTCCCTTGTAATTCATAATGTATTCCAACGATGCAGCTTTGTTGTATAAACCTGCAAGAGGAGAGAATATTGTGATTCCCGATAAAATGACAATAAGAGATAAATAAACGGTCTGAATTCTTTGTAACATGAATAACTAATTTATAAATATGATTTATCTGAATGAAGAAAAGCCTGTTTTCCTAAAGTTAATACTATCTCAATGAAGTAAAATTACTTCTTCCATTGTGCATCGCGCACGGCATAAATCCGTTCTATAATTTCAACAACTTTCAAACCTTCAAGTACATTGGTTGTAATGGTACCCTTGTCTGTCAGTTTTTCAACTACATTCTCGATGACATAATGATGGTTTTGAGCCGAACCTTTATATAAACCGTAATCGTTTGGCGGATTTGAAGCAGTTAATTCGGGCATCACATAATCTTTAATATGACAATATGTTACCTCATTCATATACTGACCGGCAACTTTTACGGTTCCTTTCGATCCAATGATCGTAATGCTACTTTCCAGGTTGGTATCCCAAACAGCGGTAGAATAATTTAAATTCCCCATACCTCCGTTTACAAAATCGAAAGTAACAACACCGCTATCTTCAAAGTCAGTTAAATCCTTATGATTGAAATCGGCAAAGTTTCCGCGGATATTTTGAATATCACCAAATAGCCAGTACATGATGTCGATAAAGTGCGAAAACTGTGTAAATAAGGTTCCGCCATCCAACTTCGCATCACCGTGCCAGTTACCCTTTTTATAATAACGTTCATCACGGTTCCAGTAGCAATCAAGCTTAACCATAAATATATCGCCGAGCATTTTGTTATCCGTAATTTCCTTTAACCAAACCGAAGGAGGTGAATAACGGTTTTGCATAACACTGAAAACATGATGGGACATTTCCAGTGATTTAAACAAGATTTTTTCAGCATCATGTTTTGATAATGCAATCGGTTTTTCAAGCACCACATGTTTCTGTGCCTGCAAAGCTTTAATGGCATATTCTGCATGAAAACCATTTGGAGTACAAATATTAATTACATCTATATCCAAATCATAGGTTAGCAATTCATCAATGTTTGAGAAAAAAGCTTCTTTGATATTACTTAATCCAAGTTGTTCTTTCGGCAATACGTCACATACTGCCACCAATTCAGAATCAGGATTTTGTCTGATCATTTCGGCATGACGTTTTCCAATATGCCCCTGTCCTATTACTGCAAATTTTATCATATTATCAAATTATCAATTTCTTAATTTCCAATTACCAATTATATTTACTTTGGATTCCTGGATGTATAAATTATTTTTGTCAATATTTTCTGAATTTCTTCAATTTTGGATAATAAACTATCGTTTGTCGGATAATAAGTTGAATATTTGCACAGTAACAACCAGTATTCCGTTTCTTCAGCTTCCTTAGCCGCAATTTTCAATTTATAAATAAAATCAGCTATACTTTCAGCATGTTGAGATTCACGAACATTTGCCCCAATTGAAGTTCCTGAACGCATCAGTTGTTTACTTAATACGAACTTTTTATTTTCATTCAAAAGCTCAACAAAATCAATTATTTCTAACGCAAATTGAAACGACTTCTCTAAAATAACATTTTCTTTTTCCATATCTGTATTTATTAAGTTACTCATTTCAATTGGAAATTGAAAATTAATTAATTGGAAATTTTTGTAACATTTCCATTAACTAACTTATATATCTGCCCTGTTTCAGGACAAACAGCTTCTGCGTTAGTATTAAAATCCAGTTTGTGACCATTTTCGCTAACCCAACCAATTTGATTAGCCGGATTTCCAACGACCAATGCAAATGCTTTTACAGGTTTTGTTATAACTGCCCCGGCTCCTATCATCGCGTATTCTCCGATTTCATTTCCACAAATAACTGTAGCATTGGCTCCAATGCTGGCTCCTTTCCTTACGATGGTTTGAGCATACTCATTTTTACGGTTGACATGACTGCGGGGATTAATCACATTGGTAAATACCATCGATGGTCCAAGAAAAACATCATCTTCGCATATAACACCCGTATATACCGACACATTATTCTGAATCTTTACATTCCGACCTAAAATTACGGCCGGCGAAATTACTACATTTTGCCCGATATTACAACATTCTCCAATGCTGCAGCCCGACATAATATGTGAAAAATGCCATATTTTTGTATCTTTTCCAATGCTGCAATCCGGATCGATAACGGAGGTTTCGTGTGCAAAATATTCGTTCATCGTTGGTTTAATATTCTTTGTTGTTTGAAAAATACTTTAAAGTCTGAATCTATAAATAAAAGATATATTTGATATACAAAACTCGAATTTAAAATTATAAATCCTATGACATTAAAATCGTTATCTTCTACTATTAAATCCACGATCCCAAATTGTATTAAATTAAATATTATGAATATAGTAAATAGTATTCGAACCCAATTTTTCCCATTATGTATATAATAAAGAAACAATATATTTAATAATAAGTCAAGTAAATGGATAAAATAATTTCCGGAATTAAAGAAACTGATTAGAACAACGAGGAGATTAATAAAGATATAAATACCAGAGTATATTATAAATTTCTTTCTCCCTTTTTCCGATTTTTGTTGATTAATTACAATTCTGGAATTTTCTGTTTTCCTAATTTCAGTTTCATCAATAAAATTTATACAGCTAGTTTCGAAATCTGATTTATCATTTGTTATATAGCATAATAATCCTTCATCTAAATCGAACTTTCTATATTTACATGATAGACAAATAATGTCATGTTCTGAAATTGCCATTTTTCATTTTTTTTATCTAACAAATTCCAAAACACTTTTAGTTATGTACTCCAATTGCTCTGAATCCAATTCCGTATGCATTGGCAATGAAATAACGCAATCGCACAATTTCTCAGCCACAGGGAAATCACCCGCTTTGTAACGGGCATCCTGATAGGCTTTTTGTAAATGTAACGGAATAGGATAATAAACCATTGCCGGGATGCCCTTGTCTGCCAGATACCTGATTAATCCGGCACGATCAACATCAACCAGCTTCAATGTATACTGATGAAAAACATGGGTCGAATCAGGCATCTGCATTGGTGTAATTATCTTATTATTGCCGGCAAATGCAGTATTATAGTATTT
Source organism: Paludibacter sp. UBA6032 (assembly GCA_002427885.1). Classification (GTDB taxonomy): domain Bacteria; phylum Bacteroidota; class Bacteroidia; order Bacteroidales; family Paludibacteraceae; genus Paludibacter. The sequence goes on along the minus strand of DIZI01000009.1, from coordinate 13,621 downwards.
TGCAGCTGCCTGTCTGTTAGCACAATACTCATCTAAATGTTTCAGCTTGACTTCCAGAACTGCTGCTTGAATACTGTCTAAGCGTGAATTGACACCAACTTCATCGTTATGATACCTCACCACCATCCCGTGATTTGAAATGGCCCACATTTTCGCTGCCAGGGCATCGTTATTGGTAAAAATAGCTCCACCATCACCGAAACAACCTAAGTTTTTGGAAGGAAAAAATGATGTACAGCCAATGTCGCCCATACAACCGGTATGAAACTTTCTTCCATCCGAAAAAGTATAAGACGAGCCGATGGACTGACAGGCATCTTCAATTACATAAAGATTGTTTTCCTTTGCCAGTGCCAATATTCCTTCCATATCTGCATTCTGTCCGAATAGATGAACAGGAACGATAGCTTTGGTTTTAGAAGTAATTGCTTTTTTCAGAGATTCCAGCGATATATTAAACGTATCAAAATCGACATCCACTAATACCGGGGTCAGACCCAACAAAGCAACCACTTCCGCAGTAGCAATAAATGTAAATGTAGGGGTTATCACTTCGTCCCCGGGTTTAAGACCCAATGCCATTAATGCAATTTGAAGTGCGTCTGTACCATTCCCAACAGGAATGACATGTTTCACATTCAAATAGGCTTCCATATCCCGCTGAAAAATATTAATCTTTTCTCCTTTAATAAATGATGCAGAATCAATTACTTCTTGTATTCCTGCATCAACTTCGGTTTTAATCTTATCATACTGACTTCTTAAGTCAACCATTTGTATTTTTTTCATAGCCTATTTGCTACCTAATGAATCAGGCAGTCATCACTTTTCTTCCAAAATAAATTCCACCTCATTCGGTACAATCCGGATATTGGAAATATGCGAAGTATTATTAACAATTATGAGTTTTTGTTTTTTTAGTTTATTCAATTTCAATTCGTTATAATCCAGGTTGGCTTGTATATCATTCGGATCCAGCGAATTAAAATGGCTTAATCCAACAATATAGGTAGCATTCACAACTGCCGGGAAAGTTCTTATATACAAATTGGCTGGACAATTGATGATTGAAACAGGAATCTGTACTTTTTTCTCTGTAAATTGCTCAACATAAAGACTTGCTTTGATTCCATTCACTGAAAAGCGAACCGATGGTATCGGTTTGAGTTTACAATGAACTGTAGTGGTATCACTTAAATTCTTTATTTCCAAAATTTCAGTAGGAATGAATTTTAACGAATCGAGATCTTTTTTTGTTCCGAAAACAGTTACGTGTGCAGGATCAAGATGCACTTTTTCTGTCAACATGTATTGTGGAGCCAATTCAATATTGGAAATAAGTTGAATAGGTAAGGTTTTTTCTTTTAATCGGGCATATTGAATTAAAATTGAATCCGGATGAATTTCCAGGATGGAAGTACTGGGCAACATATACCTTTCTAATTTACCCTTTATTTGATCCGGTGTAATCAGAATTTCTCCTTTTTCATAAAAATTCCGGGTTAAATCCAGGGTTAAAGGAGTCAGGTGATTTCTGGAATACGAAAAAAGCTGAATTCCCTGATCTCTTACATATAAAGTTATTTCGGAAGGTGGATGGTTAGTTATGGCAATATTTTGAGGCAACCCTACATAACGAACAGGGACAACAATATTTGTTTCACGTTCTTTACCCAATGCATTGACGAACCAAAAAGCTGATGACAAGACAAGAAAAAGCAAAAAGCTTAAAATATCTTTTGATAAAAAGAATGATTTAAGCTTTTGAGAATAATACCTTAGTAATTTTATGAAGCTGTTATCAGCCATTAAAACTTTATTTTGCTGGTGTTTGAATATCTTCAGCAGTTGCAAAAACAGAGTTTTTATCTACTTTAATACGAACGTTATCAGCTATTTCAACAATAACTGTCGTTTCTTTGATGTCTTTTACTTTACCGTAAACACCACCCGAAGTTACTACAGAATCACCCGGTTTCATAGCTTCACGTTGTTTTTTAATTTCTTTCTGGCGTTTGCTTTGTGGGCGAATCATGAAAAAATAGAAAACCACAAAAATCAAGACCATCATCAAAATACCTGAGTAACTACCCATACCACCTGCTCCGGTAGCGTCTGTTGTTTGAGCTTGTAATAAAATGCTTAATAGATTCATATTATTTATTATTTAAAATTTATACTTGCAAATATAGTTTATTTTTTTTTATTTTCGCTAAACATCACGACTTTAATGAGTTTATTTTCTTTTTTCAACTGCCCGACAATATTATCGAGTACTCCGTTAATAAAGGTACTACTCTTTTCAGTGCTGTATGCTTTCGCTATTTCAATATATTCATTAAGCGTAACATTAACAGGAATGGTTGGAAAGTCTAACAATTCGGCTAATGCCACTTCCATGATGATTATATCCATGAATGCGATACGATCCAGTTCCCAGTTTTTGGTATTAATATCGATCATTTCACGGAGCGTATCCCCTTTTGTTAAGACACTTTGTAATAGCTTGCGTGCGAATTCGGCATCTTCCTCATCCTTGAACATGGGTAATAAGACTTGTTCACCACCATTTGCCAAATCAAATCGTTTAATCGTTTTGATAATAAAACTGACCACCATTTCGATATCATCCGCCCAGTATATATTTTGATCCTGAATTGAATCATCCAATTCTTCGTTCATCAAAATTACTTTCTTGTAGATTTTACGCCAAATATCTTTGTCACCAGCATAATCAGTCGATGCTGACTGCATGTAATCCTTATAAAAATCAGTAGATATCACTTCCTCATACAATTCCTTAATGATATCGGGATAATTTACCCAGGAAAGCTTTTGTGCTTTTAAAAACTCGTTGAATTGTACGTTCTTTGATAACTGCGCTACAAATGAATTATCTATAAACTTCGTGTTAGGATTCAAATCCTCGTTCGTGGGACGAAGTCGATTTCGTTTGGTTTCGATAAGATTAGTTGCAAAACGGGTAATTTCAACCGACAATTGCAGCAGATGAAAATACAAATCGTATGTTTTATCGATACTGTGAAATAACTCTTTTTCAGCTACAGGCAACGATTTGCTATCGCTTTTATAATAAGAATACAAGATTTGGACAATCTTTGTGCGTAATAATACTCGATTAATCATAAAAATTCAGTGATCGCTTTTTTATTTCGCAACAAAGGTACTGTTTTTTTCTGTTTCATCAGAGTTTTGATGACAAAAAAAATTGTTTAAAAAAAATAAGGCAGTTGAAACATAATTCATTATAAAATGAAAGATTTTCAATTTTAAACAACAAAATATATCTATTTGTTTGATATATTCAAAAAAAATACGGAAATTTGGGGACTCTAAAAATAGGAATTCAATAATTTGCTGAAATGATGACAATTTGCTAAAATTGAACTCCATCAAAAGAAAATTAAATTCGCTCAACGAGAAATGAAAATTGATGAATCGTGAATTTTATAATGTTCTTGAAAAATACCAGAATTATGGATGTAGAAAAAAGAAAAATTGAAATTGAGAAGAAAGACAATGAGATCATTTATTCAAAAGCAATAAAAGCCGGGAAACGGATTTATTATTTGGATGTGAAGAAAAGCAGAAATGAGGATTTGTATTTAGCTATAACAGAAAGCAAAAAAAAAGTGGTTGGCTTTGATGAAGATGCTCAGGTTACTTACGAAAAACATAAAATATTCCTTTACAAAGAAGACTTTGATAAATTCTCTGAAGGGTTGGATGATGTCCTGAGTTTTATCAAACGTGAGCAGGGAGAAGCAACACAACGTGAATATAAAGAAACGGAAACAAGTGAGACGACTCCGACCGATGAAACCAAGTCGAAAAGTTTCTTTGACAAATTTAAATTTTAAATTATATACTGATATTTGAACCAGGATTAAAGACAATAATACAAACTATGAATTGTTTTTAATCTTGGTTTCTTTTGTCTTAATTTCCTAATAATAAAACAGAAAAATAATGAAATCATTTGCAAGCGATAATTATTCGGGCATACATCCCGAAATTCTTGAAGCCATTCAACAGGCTAATATTCAACACGAAATTTCATACGGAGACGATTCGTACACGCTGATAGCTCAAAATAATTTCGAAAAAGAATTTGGAAAAGTGACCGTTTTGTATGCCTTTAACGGGACAGGAGCAAATGTTATCTCTCTGAAATGTTGCACCTTGCCGTTCCAGTCAGTTATTTGTTCCGAATTTGCACACATTCATGTTGATGAGTGTGGTGCACCTACTCAAAGCATTGGCTGTACGCTCCTCCCTGTTTCAACTCCGGACGGCAAGTTAACTCCGGAGCTTGTAGAACCTTTACTCTCGCGAACAGGCAATGTGCACCATACACAGCCTAAAGTAATTTCCATCAGTCAGAGTACAGAGTTAGGGACGATTTATTCTATTGATGAACTGAAAACCTTGTGTCGGTTTGCCCATTCCAATAATATGTATGTACATCTGGACGGTGCCCGGATTTCAAACGCAGTAGCTGCTTTGGGCGTAAGTCTGAAAGAAGCTACTGTGGATTGCGGAATAGACATTATGAGTTTTGGCGGAACTAAAAACGGTTTGATGATCGGTGAAGCTGTCCTGATCTTCAATGATAAACTGGTTGAAAATGCACCTTATTTTCAAAAACAATCAGCCCAGCTTTTCTCAAAAAACAGGTTTATTGCCGCTCAATTTACGGCCTTACTGACTAATCATTTATGGCAAAGAATGGCTACACACGCTAATAGTATGGCACAGTTACTGGCCAATGAAATGAAGGCAATTCCGGGCGTTACTATTACCCGTAAAGTACAGGCGAATGCTGTTTTTGCAATTATTCCGACCCCTGCTATTGAACCTTTACAAAAACAATTTCCATTCTATGTCTGGGATGAGCAAACTCACGAACTTCGATGGATGTGTTCATTTGATACAACCGAAGAGGAAATCATTCGCTTCGCGACGACACTACGAAATTTAATCTAAAAACAAAAGACACCTTTTTTGGGTGTCTTTTGTTTTTAAGTTTAATTTGATCTTAATCTTTTTCAACATAGGCCAATACCTGACCTTTAGTTACCAAAGCACCCTGTTTCTTTTCAATACCTACAATACGTCCGTTACAAAAGCTTGAAACTAATTCAAGACCATATTTTGTTTGAATAGTACATAAAGTATCATTTTCTTTCACATGTTTACCGTGTACAGGTTCCTGAGAATGTTCATTAAAATCGACTTCCCACAAAATTCTTCCACTAACCGAAGATACAACAGGTTCTGCATTTGGATATTTTAAAACCCGGATATCAGGAATTTCAAAGTTATGGCAGTTACATTTTTCAATAATGGCTTTTTCCAGTTCCAGTTCAAATCTTTTCTTTGCTTCACCAGACCTGAATTCACGGTATTGTTTTTCGTGCATGGCGAATTCGAATAATTCTTCATCATCCAAGCCTCTTTCCCACCCGTTTTCTTTCATTTCTTCGATAAAACGTGGCAAATCATTCGGATAATTATCCTGCGGATTTCCTTCAAAAAATTCCAGTTTATTTTTCTTTGCTAATTCAAGTATTTCATTATCAAGTTTTCCGGGTAATTTTCCGGCTTTTCCAAGAATCATATCCCATGAATTTTTATCTATCATTCCCCAACGGTGCTGTCCTTTTACTAAAAACATAACGTTCATCAAGGCAATATTTTTTACGTATTGGCTAAAGGGTGTAACTAATGGAGGATTTCCAAGCTTTGGCCAGATATATTTCACTTCGTCAAATAGCATAACCAATAATTCGTCGGTGCTTAACTCCTTTTTACTGTGTTCTTTAAGATATGAATTTATTGCGACATGCATTCCTTTTAAATCGGCCATTAACGAACCCATCATACCACCCGGAAGCCCGCAGCCAACCAGTAAGGAGGACATGTATTTGTTACGTTCATCAATGAAATATCCAAGGAAATCATCTATAAAACTTTGGGTTAAACGTCGGGCTTCCATGTAAGCATTCATGTTTATTTCCGGAACTTTAAAACCTGCATCTTTCAACATAGCCTGAATGGTAATCACATCCGGATGAACCATTCCCCAGGAAAGCGGTTCCATGGCAACATCCAAATAATCAACGCCGGCCTTTGCAACTTCTAACATAGAAGCAACTGAAAATCCAGGACCTGAATGTCCATGATATTGTATAATTATTTGGGGATGAGCTGTTTTGATCCTTTTTACAATTTTCCCCAACATTTCAGGACGACCAATTCCGGCCATATCTTTCAAACAGATTTCATCTGCACCGGCCGCGATTAATTCTTCTGCCATGTTTACATAATATTCAACTGTATGAATATCGGAATAAGTTATACACAAGGTAGCTTGTGCAATCATACCGGCAGCTTTGGCATAATGAATGGACGGAATAATATTGGCCACATCGTTCAACCCGCAGAAAATCCTTGTAATATCCACACCTTGTGCTTTCTTTACCTTGTACATCAGTTCACGAACATCAGCCGGAACCGGATTCATGCGCAATCCGTTCAACCCACGGTCAAGCATGTGAGTCTGAATACCGGCATCATTAAATGGTTTTGTAAATGTACGAACGGCATCGTTTGGATTTTCACCATACAACAGATTTACCTGTTCGGACGCACCACCATTCGTTTCTACGCGTGCAAAGCATCCCATCTCGATAATAATCGGGGCAATTTTGGCCAACTGGTCTTTACGGGGAACATATTTACCCGACGATTGCCACATGTCACGGTAAACAAGACTGAATTTAATTTCTTTCATTTTTTAATGATATATTGAATTTTAGATTATGTATTTATTTCTTCTTTATTTTTTTAAATTCATAATTATCAGACATATTCAAATAACTTTCCATCGTTCTGATTTATTATGCAAATATCCGACATTTTTTCCATTAAATACGCTTATTAGAGAAATATTTCTCTAATTATTTTTATAAATTTTGAACTTACTTTTCAAATAGCAAGATTCTAAAAAGTAAAGATAGGTTTTATAGAAAAAAAGGAACTGAAACAGAACTATTGGAGAGGAGTATAAAATTCTGTTTTCTTTTATATGGACATAAAATTGGCGTACTTTTTTATTTGTACTCCGTGTTGTTCCAGAACTTCAAATGCAATCGTAATACCGATTGTTTCCCAATGTGAACCATCGGGTAATGAATTGTGAGCCTGAATCAAATTGACTATAATTGATTGCTGATTCAACGTAATTTGCTTTGAAATGAAGGGTTTATGCGACAGAAAAATATCAAGATACCAGTTTTCAGGAATTAATGGAAAGAGTTTGGTAAAACAGAAAGAAGTAAGAGATTTATGAGTAATCCAATACACAGATTTTGGAGTAAAATATAATATTGCATTAGGTGTTCCGGTATGCAGCCAGCCTGGCGTTTTCGGGTATTTGCTGTAAACTTCCAGATACATATCTCCATAATCCTTATCACGGAACTTTTCAGAAACCCGATAGTCTATTCCATTCAGCGAAATCAACACATCGACATCCTGTCGCTGAAATTCCAGGTCAATCACTGAATCGGAATTAAACCGTTTGATATTCGTCACATGAAGTACTTCCCGGTAAAAAGTATCCGCATGAGCGGTTTGTTCATGCTCGTGATGGAGACTGAATTCAAAATTGTGTATTGAGCCACTCAAACTTTTCGTTTTCGACCCGTTCGCTTTTTTGGCGACCGGGTCGGTAGCTAACAAGCGGGTCTCCTCATGCGACCCGCTCCTTTCTTCAAAAAACACCTTCCCTTTTTCTCTGTCAATCAGTTTACCAGTTCTAATCTTCAAATAATCCTGATAGGAGGAATAAGGCCAATCTTCGGGCATTGCAACTAATTTTGCAACAACTGGATTCTGGTGAATATAATTAAAGCATCGTTGTCCCGAACTTTTTGTATCATCAAAAACAGTAATTTTACTTCCAAAGGCAGTATCAAAATATGCCGGAGTCAGTTTTACATTTTCTCTCAACAAAATTGCTTTGGTTTCTTCCTGAAATAAAGCTCCCGTTCTATGTTCTTGTTTTTGAATGGCATTGGTATATGAACGAAGCATAATACCGATAGATTGGTTTAGAGTTCGTTCTTTCGATCCGTTTATTGAGCGGGTCGCTTTGAGAGACCCGCTCAATAAGGTCGTTTTGAGAGACCCGCTCAATAGGGTTGCTTTCAGCGACCCGCTCAATAGGGTCGCTTCGAGCGAAACGTTCGAAAGAGAAACTTCATTTACATAAACCATTAAATGAAAATGGTTTGGCATTAAACACCAGGCAATAATATCAGCGTATGGTTTAATGTATGTATTTATTTTACGCAAAAAGTAAAGGTAATTTTCATGGGTATAAAAAACCCTGTCGTGATTATTTCCACGATTGTATATATGATACAATTCTCCTTTCTCAAATTGCATAATTTTTTACTTTTTATCGAGCGGGTCGCTTGGAGCGACCTGCTTGATAGTAAATGATATACAAAAATAGCGATTTAATTGAAATTTTGAAGGAATTTGGTATTCAATTTCTACTCTTTATCGACTTTTTATCGAGAGGGTCGCTCAAAGCGACCCGCTCGGTAGTTCCAACCTTCCCGGTCATTTCAGTTCTCCTGAAAATGATATGACATCTCGCTGACTGGAACTTACAGTAAATGAAGATCTACCATTATTGAATATGTTGACAAAGAATTGATACTGATACTCTTTGGTGTTGATTTTGAACCGGATATCCCAACCATTATTTTTTTTATTCGGAACCATACTATAGTCATTCACCGGTTCTGAAAATTTAATCCCGCCTTCAGAAATTCCGTAGGGTGCTACATAAGCAACTCCATAATAAGGTAAATAAGCGAATGCAGAATCGTTCTTAATTCTCAAATCATAATCGGAAGTCAAATAAATTTGTTGGCCACGCAAAGGATTGGCATAGTTGACAGTTATTACAAAGTCTTTTGATTGAACTTTTTGTGTTACTTTATCAACGGTGGCGGGTAAAGTTTTAGAAGATGAACAAGAAACAAGGAAAAGCAGAGCGGCTAATCCAAAATGAATAAATAGTGTTTTCATAATTAAACATTTTATTACATTCTATTCCAGTGATATTTTGTAATAATATAATTCAATCGGGATCAATTTTGTTCAATTTCATAGATTAAATATTGTCCAATTTCCAATTACAATCGAATTATTTTCAATGATTTAAAAACAACAAGCTATACAATTTCATCATCATTACCTTCTGTCGCGAATTTTAAACCTGTGTCAGTTTTATGATTTTACCTGTCCAGGCAGGAATTTCCATGCGGAAAACCTCTTTGGAACTCAGTGTAAAATCAGCAATAACATCCGTTTCGTCCAAAAGATTCCGACAAGTAAATTTTTGTCCTTCATTAATTTCAAGGAATTGAAACGCTTCAAGTGGAAAACGAACTTCCGTTTCGAGATGTTTATCATGAAAATTCAGGACAAATAATAACAACTCATTATTAAATTTACGAAAATAGGCAAATTGTTCGTGCGAATTAAATTTCGGATTGTCGTAGTTGGCAAATTCCAGGTCATACATAATTCCATCTGTTATAGCCTTTTCATTTAGCGTTATATTCAAAAGATTCCTGTAAAACTCACGCAAGTCTTTTTGTTCATCTGTCAAATTTTTACCATCAAACTTACCTTCATTAGCCCAGGCCTGTATGGTTTTGACACCCCAGTAATCAAAAATGGTTGTTCGTCCATCCACGCCACTAAAACCTTCGGAATCCATTCCTAATTCACCCAGTTCCTGACCGAAATAAATCATTACAGGTGCCTGATTTAATGTAGCAGCAACAATCATTGCAGGTTGAGCAAATCGTCCGTTACCGGAAAAGAAACCGGAACCTATGCGTTGTTCATCATGGTTTTCGAGGAAATTGAGCATTTTATTTTCAATTCCTCCAAGAGATTGCCAGGCATTGGTAATATCGCGCACCGGATAGTTTTTACTGGTTACATTCCGCAGCATTTCGTACATACCCACTTTGTCGTACAAATAGTCGAATTTACCGTTACTGATATAATTACGGTATTCAGCCGGATTATATACTTCTGCAATAAATATTATTTCGGGATATTTTAATTTTACCTGAGTGATGGCCCAGTTCCAGAATTCCACGGGAACCATTTCGGCCATATCACAGCGAAAACCATCCACCTTTTTTGCTGCCCAGAAAAGCAAGATATCACGCATTTTTATCCATGTATCGGGTATCGGATCGAAGTTAGTCTGATGACCTTCCACATAGTTTACACCATAGTTTAATTTCACTGTTTCGTACCAGTCATTAATAGTTGGTGATGCTGTAAATTGGTCATTACCGGTAGCTTTTGTCGGAAATTCATAATAATCATTACAATCAAATTGTGGTGAAAAGTTCTGATTCGGGATATAATAGAAATTATTTGATGGAGAAAATGCCCATTCTTTATGATCATTTTCACCCAAATCAAGCACATTTTTGGGTTTTGCATCAGATTTATATTCTCGTGCCACATGGTTGGGTACAAAATCAAGAATCACTTTCATTCCGGCATTATGAGTCCGTTTGAGCAAATTCTGAAATTCAATCATTCGATTCTCAGGATTTTCGGCCAGATCGGGATCCACATCGTAGTAATCTTTAATGGCGTAAGGAGAACCCGCATTACCTTTTACAATGGCAGTATGATCTTTCTTTATGCCAAAGTCTGTATAATCTGTCTTAGTAGCATGTTCAATAATTCCTGTATACCAGATATGGGTAATTCCGAGTGATTTTATTTCCTTTAAAGCCCTTGTACTGAAACTATTAAATTTTCCACATCCGTTTTCGTCAATGGTTCCGTTATATTTATTGTTTGTATTGAAATTCCCGAAAAGTCGTGGAATTACCTGATAAATTACAAATTTTGACATGAAATGTATATATATGCTTTAAACTATTGATTGTTGACTTTATTTTTATCGAACTTATCAGTTGTCAGAACTTTAAACTCAATTTGTAAATTTTGTTTTACTTTAGAAGAACTACTGCTGGCACTATTTAAAGAAATTTTAAAGTTATCAAGGTAAACAGTCCCTTTGGGCGGCACCATAAAACCAAACTGATTGAATACTGTAGTTGTCTCCATTTCAGATTGATAGCAATAAACATCATTAATAAAGTAATACAACATCTTTCCGATTTTGAAAACTTTGAGTTTATTTAATCCTGCTGCTACAATGGACGATTCAGATAATTCAGTATAATAGCTGTACCATGTACGGTTCCCCATAAACATTTTCAGATTATTATTCAGCGTAAAGTATTCTATCGGATCATTGACACCGTCCGATCCACCTGGTATCGTACCAAAAAGAATTCCATACTGATTGGTTTGATCGGCTGATGGATATTCGAGAGTTAATTCATACGAAAAATCAGAGAGGTTGGATATAGGGTTCGAAATAGTCGCATAAACCATATATGAAGAATCAACTTTTGATTGAAAACATAATCTTCCGTTTACCAGGCTTGTTTTATATTTTGTATTGTCAACCAGTGCCCAACCCGATTGATCCGGACTATCGAAACTTTTAAGGTATGATGTTTTAAAGCCGGTGGTATCTACTAACAGTTGAGTGCTGGCAAATTCAGGTTTATCATAAGTACTTTCATTAAATAATTCATCCACATAATAGTTCCGGCGAATGCCTCTGTAATTAATGTTCCAGGGCCTGTCACCCACCTGATCGCCACCACACATAATGGATTTCCAGTCCCCGTTTTCGAGCAGGTCATTCAGATGTTTCCTACCCAGTAATCCGTGTCCCAATTCATGAAAAAGTAAATCTTCTTTCATCAAATCGGATCCGGCGGTTTTACTGATTGCATTCCAGTAGGTTTTATCAATTTCAATACGGATAGGATCTTCGTAATGACACAACCCTGCCGTATTATCCTTTAAATCAGCAAATTCCACAATCAAACCGGTAGCTTTCGTGTCGAAAGTACGTCCCCGGGCAGAAGCCTCTGTTTCAAAACGTTGTACGTAAACCTCAAATTCGGAACCCACACGGTATTCATTCGTGTCTTTGCAGGATACAAGAGAGAGAAGCGGCAGAATAAGAAAAAAGAAATATTTGGTTTGAGTCATATAAAAAAAATCAGGAAAAATCACTTGCAAATATAAACAATAATCCCCTTATCCTTGTTATTCATAACAGTAAGAAAATTAATATTAAACTAAATTATAAATTTAATGGCAACAGTAAAATTCAAAGGAACAGATGTGCACACAAATGGACAATTACCTGCAGTAGGTAGTCAGGTGCCCGATTTCAAACTGGTAGGCAGCGGCTTACAGGAGATTCATTTAAGCGATTACAAAGGGAAACGCGTATTATTAAATATTTTTCCAAGCTTAGATACAGGTACTTGCGCTGCATCGGTACGGAATTTCAATAAATGGGTTTCCGGGAAAGAAAATGTTGTTGTACTTTGCGTTTCAAAAGATTTACCTTTTGCTCAAAGTCGTTTTTGCGGAGCAGAAGGGCTTGAAAATGTTATTACGGCTTCCGATTTCAGATACAATAGTTTTGCAACTGATTACGGGGTATTGCTGACAGACGGTCCGCTTCAGGGATTAATGGCACGTTCAGTAGTTGCCATTGATGAAAATGGTAAAGTTCTGTACACCGAACAGGTTTCGGAGATCGTTAACGAACCAAGCTATGATATAACCGTTTTTTAATTTAAATGTGGCTTGTTTTGTGGGCAAGCTCTATTTATGTTTGTACAATAAGAACGAAATCTACAAATGACAACCTCTCTCAGCTGTGAAGCTTAGGGAGGTTTTTTATTACTCTATATATATGTTATATTTTTTTATTTGTGCGTTTTTAATAGAGTTTATATAAGTTTGATAGTTTGAAAGAATAGCACGCTGTCCCGATAGCTATCGGGATACGCTGTCCACGATAGCTATCGGGATAGCGGATTAAATACGGATTTTATCTCGCCTTTGGCGAGAAGATAAAGACTTAGATTTTAAAATCAGCCCCGACCCCGATAGCTATCGGGACCGCGTTCCATTCATTTATATAAAAACATAATAGTCAATTATTCAAATACATATAACATATATAATGTCTAATACACAGAACTAAGTGGAAAAATATAATGTACAAGTATTAATACGAATTTTTGTTACAAATTCAGATGTTTACCCTTAATGAAAAATTATAAACCTAATTATAGTGTTTGATGTTTTTAAGAGATTTTGGGGATAATCATTTAAAGTATAATGATTATCCCTGATTAACACATTATTTTAAAAAAAATTCGTATTTGTGGTTCATTTTTTATGGTACTATTTTTATATTCAAATTTAAGGGCGTAGCCCTTATATCTTCGTAGTATAATGGAACAAAATGGTACGAAGGGGCGTTATCCCTGATATCTTAATCTACACATATTCAGTAATTTATTTAGATTTCAGGGCTACGCCCCTCATAATCTATATTTTGCTGTTTTTCTATGTATCGTCCTGAAATTTGTTT
>DIZI01000039.1:11729-11966 GCA_002427885.1 Paludibacter sp. UBA6032 | reverse complement strand
GTTGGTTGGGTAATTGTTCCAACAATTGGTGTTGAAGGAGTGGTTGGAAGGGAATTAATCGTTGCCGGAGTAGCTACTGAATTACAACCACCCATGCTTTTTATAATCACATGGTAATTTCCGGGAACTAATCCTGATTTTATATTTCCCGCTTGAAAAGTGACTCCATTATCAAAACTATAAGTTTCGCTTGCATTTTGAATGGTCACAGTAATTGTTCCGGTTCCTACAGCACAG
>DIZI01000039.1:0-11530 GCA_002427885.1 Paludibacter sp. UBA6032 | reverse complement strand
GGTTGGTTGTGTGACAGAAGTTATGATTGGAGTGGTAGGTCGCATATTTACGGTTGCAACTACAGCAGTTCTTGAAGCTGTAGTGCAACCATTATTTGTAGCATCTACATAATAAGTGGTAGTAGCCGAAATGACCGGAGTTGTAAATGAACTTCCAGAACCTACTAAATTTCCACCTGTTAATGCATCATACCAATTAATTGTTCCTGCAAGTGACATCGCACCCAATGTTACTGTTCCAGTTCCACAAACTGATCCATCATGAGTTCCATTAACGATCGGAATATCTGTCACCGTTACTAATTGAGTTACTGAATTAGAACAATTGCCATTTGATACGGTATACGTAATTGATGATGTCCCGGCTGAAACTCCTGTAACTAAACCTCCCGGACCACCTGCCCCGCCAGCGGTAATTGTTGCAACTCTCGGACTTGCGCTTGACCAAGCTCCAAATTTTGTTGCATTTGCTAATGTGATGGTTGATCCAACACATACAGTAGTTAACCCGGTAATTACTGCAACTGAAGGTAAAGAATTTACAGTTATTGTCGATGTTACCAGGGTTGTACCACAACCATTAGTAACTGAATAAGTAATTACTGCTGTTCCTGCTGCTAATCCGGTTAATAAACCTGTTGATGCATCTATAGTTGCTATTCCTGTAGAACCACTTGACCATGTTCCACCGCTGGTTGCATCTGTTAACTCAGTAGTTGATCCTACACAAACTATTGTAGATCCAGTTATTGCAGAAATTGAATTAATAGAAACATCCACAACTTTATTACAAATTGAACTGCACGAGATAATTGGACTGGGGAGATCTGTTATTTCTAAAGAAAGAGTGAACGAAACGCCACAACTTGCTCCGGTACTGACTGAAACAGTTTGTGAAGTTGTACTGCCAGCTATTGTTGCATTTCCCGAAACAGTCCACACATAACTCTTTCCAGCTGGTGCCGTATAAATATTCCCGTTTGAAGAAGGTGTAAGTGGACCATCGGGCCCTGTAATTGAACAGGTTGGTAAGGCTTTAACCGGAACATTTCGTGAGTCTGAAGCTGTACAACCATTCCCGTTGATAAAATTTACAGATACATTTTCTGTGCCTGCAGTATTCCAGCTAACCGTTACAGTATTATCGCTACTACCACCTCCGGCAGTAATAGTGCCACCTGCCGAAACTGTCCACGCATAGTTACTCATACCAGCTAGTATCGTATATACAATTGAAGAACCAACACAAGCATCATTCGATGCTGCTATAAATGATGATGGTAAAGGATTTACAGTTATTGTTCTGGTTCCACTTACTGCTGGAAAACCATTCGAATTTGTTATTAAAGTTAGGGTCACTGTCCCTGTAAAATTTGCTGCAGGGGTATAGGTCACTGTTGAAGGAGTAGCTGTCTGGGCGGTAGAACTTAATGTTCCACCTCCGGAAGGGGAGGTGATTGACCATGCACCTGTAGTAGCCAATCCTCCAACACTTGCACCACTTAAAGTCATTGCAGATGGAGCTGCCGATTGACAAACATTATCTGGACCACCTGGATTAACTGTTGCACCGGCCCCTGATTGGATGATTCCAATATTTATGTTTGAATCATACGTAGTAACGCTGAGGGAAAGTATGCCATCGGTTGGTGCTGTATTGCCCGTTAAAGTATTACCTGAATCGTTATTGATTTCACCATTAAAAGTCCATCCCGAAGGTAGTGAAGGTGTGGGATTAATTGATCCTGTTGTATAATTGGTAGTTGAAATCAAAACAGTATAATTACCAAGAGCTTGATTCATGAAATAGAAAATACCGGTTGGATCAACAGCTGTGGATAAAACAGTAATACCTCCCTGAACTAATGTGGCATACAACTGTGTTCCTCCCGGTGATCCAATTCCGGTACCGTCAACCTTGTTTGAACCACCCGATCCATCTAAATCGTTATAGACATTTCCGTATAAATTTACTCCAGCAGCAACTACATTTTCTGGAATTATCGAAGTCAAAAAAACAGCAAAACAAACTTTTACTATCCAACTATTTAATATTTTGTTAAAGAAAATTGACTTCATGTTTTATATTTATAAAATAAAACGGTCTGTTTATGCTTTGACGTTTCTTTGAATAAAAGAAGGTTCATTACAATCTAAATAAATCTCTTATTAAGTTTACTTCTTCAATATCAAGTCACAATCTTAACTGAATTTATTCTATTTATTTTCAGTAATTTGGAGTAATTACAGGTCAAATATATTACAATAATACTAATCCTATAACATTTGTAGTATATTACATCGCAATTTATTATAGTTTCTAAATAAATCAATAACAGAAATGTTGGCATAAATTACACAACATAGTGTCTAATAACTATATAGTTGCATAAGTACAGATTGAGCATCAATAAAAAAAAGTTTCTTTTATAAAAAAGAAACTTTTTAATCAAAAACAATAGAAAATCGAGTTTATGAGAATTTAAAGACTATTTCAATGTGCTTCCAACCAATTGGCCCCTACTCCACAGTCGGCAATAAGGGGTACTTTGAGTTGAATTGCGTTCTCCATTTCATCTACTACCAATTTTCTAACCGATTCAAGTTCGGTCTTTGGTACAGTAAAGTCCAACTCATCGTGCACCTGCATGGTCATTTTTGCCTGAAGGTTTTCTTCTTCCAGACGTTTTTGAATACGCACCATGGCAATTTTGATAATATCTGCAGCGGTTCCCTGAATAGGAGCATTGATTGCATTTCGCTCGGCAAAACCACGGACGATGCTGTTTTGAGAATTGATATCCGGCAAAAAGCGTTTACGACCGAGCAAAGTTTCTACATAACCCATTTCCTTCGCTTTCTGAATAGCATTGTCCATATACTTTTTTACTTCGGGATAGGTAGCAAAATAACCGTCGATTAATTCCTTCGCTTCGGTACGGGGAATTCCCAGGCGGTCGGATAGTCCAAAAACAGATATACCGTAAATGATTCCAAAATTTGCCGTTTTGGCTTTGCGTCGCATATCCGTGGTGACTTCATCCAATGGAATTTTATATATTTTGGCTGCAGTTGCTGTATGAATATCGTGCCCGCTAAGGAATGCTTCCATCATATTTGCATCACCGCTAAGGTGCGCCATAATGCGTAATTCTATCTGAGAATAGTCGGCACTTAGAAAAATACTATCTAAATCCGGAATAAAGGCTTTACGGATTTCTTTGCCTCTGGCATCGCGAATAGGGATATTCTGTAAATTCGGATTAGTTGAACTTAAGCGTCCGGTTGCAGCAACAGTCTGATTAAATGAAGTATGCACTTTTCCGGTTTGCGGATTAATCAGCAAAGGCAGCGAATCGATATAAGTACTTAGCAATTTCCTGAGTCCGCGATATTCAAGTATTTTCCCAATAATGGGATGTTTGGATTGCAATTTTTCCAATACATCTTCAGCAGTGGAATACTGTCCGGTTTTGGTCTTCTTGGCTTTATCATCGATTCCCAACCGATCGAAAAGTATTTCGCCCACTTGCATGGGTGAGCTGACATTGAATTCAATTCCGGCTAGTTGTTGAATTTCTTTCTCCAACAGTCCCATTTCTTCAGTCAAAATAATGGAGCTTTGCCCCAATGCGTCACTATCAATACGGACACCGGTTCTTTCCATGGTAGCCAAAACTTTCAATAAAGGCATTTCAATCTCGTAAAAAAGATTTTCAAGATCATAGTTTTTCAATACGTTCTCTAATATCTGCTTCAACCTGAAAGTAATATCCGCATCTTCCGATGCATAATCGCATAATTTTTCTAATTCTACAGAACGGATACTTGCCTGATTTTTCCCTTTTGCACCGACAATATCCTCAAAATGAATGGTACGGTATTTCAAATAAATTTCTGCCAGATAATCCATCCCGTGACGCAATTCGGGTTGAACCAAATAATGGGCAATCATGGTATCGAAAAGCTTTCCACCTAATTCAATGCCGTATTGAGCCAGCATAAGTAAATCAAATTTTATGTTTTGACCTATTTTTTCAATCTGCTCACTTTCAAAAACAACTTTAAACTCATGTACAACTGCTTTCGCCTCTGTTTTATCTTCGGGTAACGAAACATAATACGCTTCACCTTCTTTAAAACAAAATGACATCCCGACTAAATCATCATGAAAAACATCCAGTCCCGTTGTTTCCGTATCGAAACAAATGGACTTTTGCATAAAAAGCCGGGAGATTAAATCGGATCGCTTAATCTTGTTATCCACCAATAAATATTTATGGGGATTATCATAAATTGTTTTCAAACCATTTTGTACATCGGAATTTTCAGGTTCTTCAATAACCGATGCCTGAGAAACAGTTGTTTTTTCAGCTACAGATTCAGGTTCATCAAAAAGCGACATTTGCCCAACAGACTTCTTCTTTGCAAATTGAATGCTGGTAACCGGTTGATCGGGAGGGAATGAAGTAAATGGTTTTGTTCCCATTTTTGCAGACATAGTCCTAAACTCTAATTCATCAAATAAAGCACGAAGTTCAGGTTCGTTCCTTGGCTCAAGTTCCAGACTTTTTTCATCGAAAACAATTGGCACATCAATTCGTATAGTTGCCAGAAAACGGGAAAAAATGATTTGCTCTTTATTTTCTTCAATTTTTGTTTTATTCGCACCTTTAATCTCGTCCGTATGAATAAGCAATTCGTCAATGCTTCCAAACTGACGAAGCAGTTTCACTGCATTCACTTCTCCAATTCCCGGACAACCCGGGATATTGTCGGATTTATCGCCCATTAGTGCCAATAAATCAATGACTTGCTCATGACTGTGCAAGTCATATTTAGCTTTCACTTCATCGGGTCCCATAACTTCAAAACCACCTGTGTGTTTAGGTCGGTACATAAAAATATGATCCGAAACCAACTGTCCGTAATCTTTATCCGGTGTTAACATAAAAACATCAAAACCTTCTCTTTCGGCCAATTTTGCCATTGTACCAATCACATCGTCGGCTTCGAAACCGGGTACTTCGAGCACAGGAATATTGTATGCTTCCACCAGTTTTTTAATAATAGGTACTGCCAAACGGATATCTTCGGGAGTTGCTTCACGTTGTGCTTTGTAAAGATCGTAAGCTTCATGACGGAAAGTTTTTCCTTTGGGGTCGAATGCCACAGCTATGTGAGTTGGCTTTTCACGTTTCAGCACATCTTCCAGCGTATTGACAAAACCGAAAATGGCAGAGGTGTTCAGCCCTTTCGAATTGACACGGGGATTGCGAATAAATGCATAATAGGACCTATATATAACTGCGTATGCATCGATTAAAAATAGTTTTTTCATAATATAAAATCTTGAATCAAAGGGGGAAAAAAAACCAGCTTATGTAGATAGACATTGAGAGTCTGATCTTTTGTGTCCGTAAAAGTAATTAAAAATTGCGCAAAATTTATCATAATGAACCAAACAAACGACAAAATTGTTTACTTTTGCAAATCATAAATAGTTAATTGTTCACATGAACTATATCGACAACATTAGAAAACCGATACAGGCGGAAATGCAATTGTTTGGAAAAACATTTGCTGAGTCACTCAGCACAGACAATGAGTTACTTCTGAATGTAAATGAATTTGTACTTCAAAAAAGCGGAAAACAATTACGCCCAATGATTGTGTTATTGTCGGCTAAATTGTGTGGAACTGTCAATAAAGCTACGATTAACGGGGCAATCTCGCTGGAACTTTTACATACAGCCAGCTTAATTCATGATGATGTTGTAGACTATACACTGGAAAGAAGAGGTAATCCATCGGTGAATGATAAATGGACAAATAAAATAGCCGTACTTTCCGGTGACTATATTTTCTCAAAATCACTTATCTGGGGTATTTACACGAAAAGTCTGGAAATTATGACTTCTATAGCCGTACTTGGTGAAGAGCTTGCCGATGGAGAACTATTACAAATATCAAACAATACCCTTTCAAAAACATCAGAAGAAAACTATTATTCGATCATTCGTAAGAAAACAGCTTTATTATTCGCTACCTGTGCAGAAGTTGGTTGTCTCTCTGTAAATACTGATGAGTCATCTCTGAATCACTTGCGTAATTTTGGAGAATATCTGGGTATCTGTTTTCAAATAAAGGATGATATTTTCGATTACTACGAAGATATACAAATTGGAAAGCCAACAGGAAATGACATTCGCGATGGTAAAGTAACTTTACCGTTGATTTATGCTTTGCAACATTCGGAAGAAAGTACCAGAAACAAAATAGTTTCTTTGATTGAAAATAAAGATTATACATCTGAAATAGTTCAAACAATCACCCGATTAACTCACGAAAATGGCGGAGTAGTTTATGCCGAAGAACAGATGGATAAATATAAAAACAAAGCCATCGAAGAACTCAATGGCTTTGTTGACAGCGATGTAAAAAAAGCGCTTATTCTTTGTGCTGAATTTGCGGCATCCCGTAAAAATTAATTATCAAAAATACTTCACTTCTTTTCCTTCGATTGAACTCAGCAAGTTATTAGCCAAACGGCTCGCCCCAAAGCGAAATCTGGTATTATTCAACCATTCGGTACCCAGAATTTCTTTTACGATTGTATAGTGCTTTACCGCATCTTCGGTAGTTACAATTCCGCCTGCGGGTTTGTAACTCACTTTCACACCGGTTTTTTCATACCATTCTTTTATTGCCTGACACATCACATAAGTTGCTTCCAGGGTTGCAGCCACGGGGATTTTACCGGTGGAAGTTTTAATAAAATCAGCACCCGAAGCCATTGCCAGAATGGAGGCTTTTTTGATATTGGTGGCAGATTTCAAAGCTCCGGTTTCGAGAATTACTTTCAGGTGTGTTTCACGGCAAGTCGCTTTTAGTTCCGACAATTCTTCATAGACTTCTTCGTAATTTTCTTCTAAAAATTTACCAATTGAAATAACTACATCAATCTCAGTAGCACCTTCCATAATTGCCATAGCCGTTTCTGCCACTTTAATTTCTATAAAAGTCTGTGAAGCAGGAAATCCGGCAGATACGGCAGCAATTCCAATATTCTCAGTCAAATGTTTTTTTACAACGGGCACTAAGGCCGGATAAACGCAGATGGCTCCCACATTGGGTAAATGTGGAAATACAGTTTTGAAACGATTCACTTTTTCAACCATCGCTATGATTTCAGCATGCGTATCGGTTCCGTTCAATGAAGTCAGGTCAATCTGGTTCAGACATTGTTTGTAAACCGATACATTATCATTATCCGCATAATGTTTATCCAGAATGCCGGAGATGTTTTGTTTTACTGTTTCATCGCTCAGTTCGCAATTGTATTGCTTAAATAGGTCGTCAAATTTACTCATATGTTTTGTTGATTGTTTTATTCGTTGAATGGTTAATCAGGGATTTGAAACTTGTATTTTTTTCTTTATCCGTCAATTAGCTCAGCTTATCATTTTTCAAATGCCGCGTATTATCGCGTTCCGTTTTCTTTAGCATGTTTTTTTCAAATGCCTCTGTAAGGTCTACTCCGGTTTGATTGGCAAGACAGATCAAAACCCACAATACATCAGCCATTTCGTCAGCAAGATTGGCACCTTCGTCCGATTTTTTGAAAGATTGTTCTCCGTAAGTACGCACGATTACCCGGGCCAGTTCCCCTACTTCTTCGGTCAGGATAGCCATATTGGTCAGCTCTCCAAAATAACGGACTCCGAATGTTTTTATCCATTCGTCCACTTGTTTTTGGGCATCATCCAACGTTATTAATTTATTCATTTAACCGGGCAATTATGGTTTCATTCCCTGTTGTGGCATCACCCACCTGTACAAAAATTTCGGTATCCATTGGGAAATACAGATCAACACGTGAACCAAATTTTATAAAACCAAGATGTTCATTCAAATGGCAGCTTTTACCTGCATGAGCATAGGTTACTATACGGCGTGCTAAAGCACCTGCAATCTGACGAACCAGAATTTGTGTTTTTCCTTCCGATTCAATAATAACAGTTGAACGTTCGTTTTCGGTACTCGACTTGGGTAAAAATGCAGCTATGTGCCGCCCGCTATGATGTACCGCTTTAATAACCGTACCATTAACGGGATACCAATTGGCATGGACATTGAAAATGGACATAAAAATAGAAACTTGTATCCGTTTCTCTCCAAAATACTCCAATTCATCAACCGGTTCTACCACTACAATAGTCCCATCCGCAGGAGCCACCACAAGACTCACATCATCTATTTTTACTTTTCGTGGAGGATTGCGAAAGAAATACAGGAAGAAAAACAACAGGAAAGCAGAAACAACAATGTTAGCTACCAATGCAGCCAAAGGTATTTGCGTGTATAAATAAAGGTTTAATAATAATAAAATTAAAATTAACAAACCAATTATTAATCGACCTTCTTTATGTATTTTAATGTATCTCATTTATATTTAAGGGTGTTTCAATTGAAAAAAACAGAAGTATTTAAGGTGAACATGTTCCAACGAATTTATCTGTTATGCATAACAAAAGTATAGAAAAAGAATCAGTGCTGCAACAAGACAACTAAACTTTTCTAATTCGGCAGAATTGATTAACTTTGCGTTTTATTTTCGGATTATCACTCAAAAAAAGGTGCGTTTGAAACAAATATTTGCCATTCGTATTTTTATCTAATCTAACTTGTTTGTACCAGTCTCAATCAGAATGGCAATTACAATCCCGGGCTACCGGGAATAAATTTAAAAATTAATATGAACTTATCTTTGCTTACTGCTATTTCTCCCATAGATGGCCGTTATCGTACGAAAACGGAAGCTTATGCCGGTTATTTTTCTGAATACGCATTGATGCGTTACCGTGTTTTGGTTGAGGTTGAATACTTTATAACTTTGTGTGAGATTCCGCTGAAACAACTGGAACAAGTGCCCGCCTCCGTTTTTCCAAAATTAAGGGAAATGTATACCGGTTTTTCTGAAGCTGATGCCCTTAAAATTAAAGATATAGAATTAGTCACCAATCACGATGTAAAGGCAATTGAATATTTTATTAAAGAAAAATTCGATTTGCTTGGACTGGAAGCTTTCAAAGAATTTATTCATTTCGGTCTGACTTCACAGGATATAAACAATACCGCTGTGCCGCTTTCAATAAAAGAAGCATTAGCTGATGTTTACTATCCCGAAATGGATCAGCTGTTGCAGGAATTGAATCGTTTGGTTGACGAATGGCGTGATGTTTCCATGCTGGCCAAAACACACGGGCAACCCGCTTCACCAACCCGTCTGGGTAAGGAGATGATGGTATTTGTCAACCGGCTTAATCAACAGTTATTAACTTTGAAACAGACAGTCAATTCGGCAAAGTTTGGCGGTGCTACCGGAAACTTCAATGCACATAAGGTTGCTTATCCGTCTATCGACTGGAAATCATTCGGGAATCACTTTGTAAACGATAAACTCGGGTTACAACGGGAACAATGGACAACACAGATTTCCAATTACGACAATTTAGCTTCGCAATTCGACGCCATGAAACGCATTAATACAATATTAATTGATTTTTGTCGTGACGTGTGGACTTATGTCTCAATGGAATATTTCAAACAACGCATCAAAGCCGGCGAAATAGGCTCATCGGCTATGCCTCACAAGGTAAATCCGATTGATTTCGAAAATGCGGAAGGCAATCTGGCTATCGCCAATGCTTCGCTGGAATTTATGTCGGGAAAATTACCCATTTCACGTTTGCAGCGTGACCTGACCGACAGTACCGTTCTCAGAAATGTAGGGGTTCCTTTTGCTCATACAATGATTGCCACTCAAAGCATTATAAAAGGATTAAGCAAACTGTTACTTAACGAAACAGCCATTTACCGTGATCTGGACAATACCTGGGCAGTAGTTGCCGAAGGAATTCAAACTATTTTACGGCGCGAGGCTTACCCTGCGCCTTACGAAGCATTGAAATCATTGACCCGCACCAACGAAGGCATTAATGAAAAATCCATCCGGGATTTTATTGAAACGCTGGATGTAAACCAATCGGTAAAAGAAGAATTAAGACGCATTACACCGCGGAATTATACGGGAGTATAAAAAAACGTATGAGTATGAGGTAGTACTTACCTTCTTACCTCTTACTCCTTACTTTCTTAAAAAACAAAGAATGTTCAAATTCATTTCATTACTTAAGCGGTTTATTCCGCCCTATAAAAAATACGTTTTTCTAAGCTTGTTGTTTAACCTGCTATCCACTGTGTTTAGTTTATTCTCATTCGCAGCAGTAATTCCTGTACTTAGAATTCTGTTTAAAATAGAAGTGGTAAATAAAACCTATATTGTCTGGACCTGGAGTGAAAGTTTGAAAGAGATTACAGCGGCCATAAAAAACAATCTTTATTATTCTATAGAGCGACTGATAGAGCTTGTTGGTCCAAATCTGGCTCTGCTTTATGTAGGATTATTTCTGGTTTTAATGACGGCTTTCAAAGTAGGTTCTTCTTATTTTGGTTCCTATTTTATGATTCCAATTCGTACGGGGGTTTTGCGTGATTTGCGAAATCAACTCTACAAAAAAATCATCAGTTTACCGATTGGGTTCTTTACCGATGAGCGTAAAGGCGATATCATGGCACGTATGACCGGTGATGTGGGCGAAGTGGAAGCCTCTATTATGAGTTCACTGGATCTGGTTTTTAAAAACCCCATCATGATTCTCATTTATCTGGGCGTGATGTTCGCTATGAGCTGGCAACTTACCATTGTGGTAATAATGCTTTTGCCTTTTAGCGGTTATTTGATCGGGAAAATAGGAAAGTCATTGAAACGTCGTTCAACAATAGGACAAGAACAAACGGGGGAATTGCTTTCGCAAATTGAAGAAACGCTTGGAGGTTTACGCGTGGTGAAAGCTTTTAATGCCGAAAGGAAACTCGAAGCTCGTTTTTCGGTATTAAATGAGAAATTACGACGTACATTTAACCGGTTGAATCGCCGGTATAATCTGGCTCATCCCGTGAGTGAGTTTCTTGGCACCATGGTTATAGCTATTCTGCTTTGGTTTGGCGGTGTGCTTATTGTTGCAAACAACAGTACGATAGGAGCTGAAGAATTTATCTACTTTATCATTATTTTTTACAGCATTATTGCACCTGCCAAAGAATTGTCGCGTGCCACTTATAGTATTCAAAAAGGAATGGCTTCATTGGAACGTGTTGACAAAATACTGATGAGCGAAAACACCATTAAAGAACCGGCACATCCGCAAACTCTTCATCCTTTCAACGACAAAATCGAATTCCGCAATTTAAGTTTCAAATACCAAACCGATTGGGTATTGAAAGATATCAATATCGTTGTTCCAAAAGGGAAAACGGTGGCTTTGGTGGGACAATCCGGTTCCGGAAAGTCGACACTGGTCGATTTATTGCCACGTTATTACGATCCCGTTAAAGGTGAAATACTGATGGATGGAGTCAATATCAAGAAATACACTACCCACGATATTCGCTGTCTCTTATACAC
>DIZI01000014.1 GCA_002427885.1 Paludibacter sp. UBA6032 | reverse complement strand
TGATTATAACCGGACAGTAGTGACTTATTACAATGAAAAATCTTTACATCAAATCGCTTAAGTGGAATGTTTTTCTATTATTTGTTTGTTTCTCCACTTTCTTTACTAAGGCAGATGTCCTTAAATATGCCTCGAATCAAACTGCTACAATAGATCTTATTGATGCTACAGGAAATGTAAAACTCACTTATATTTCTACCGAATCGATGTTCATCCGAATTACAGATGCAGATCGTAATGCAAATGCATTATCGGCTGAAACTATCACGGTTTTGGTTACGAGTATCACCGAGCCTTTGGGCGAGAGTGTGGTATTAACCGAGACAGGTATTAATACCGGTATTTTCAAGGGAAGTCTGGCATTTAATGTGTCCACGACCCCTTCTGCCAGCAATGGCAAATTAGATGTCCAAAAGGGCGAGAAAGTAGTTGTGAAATACAACGACCCTGCCGATGATTTCGGGAATCCGGTTGTTGTAACAGCTAAAGTCTATTTTAATGTAACCGTGTTGAGCGGTACTATTGTAGAAAGTCTGACCAAGGCCAAAAGTCCCTATTTACTAACCGGGGATATTATTATTCCACAAGGATATATAATCAATGTCGAGGCCGGCACAGAAATCCGCTTTACAGCATTGAAGGATGATAAAGCAGCAGGTACCGATGTGAACCGAATTGAAATCATTGTGAACGGTAAGTTCAATGTCAACGGAACCGCCTCCGACAGTGTCCGTTTTATGTCCAATGCCGATAATCCGGCCATAGGCGATTGGTACGGTATCCGCTATGAAAGCTTTACGACCTCCAACATTAAATATGCAGTACTGCAACATGCCACACAAGTATTATCGTATAATACAGTAAATTTAAACAGCGATACGATTCGTGTTCAAAATTGCCGGATAGTAAATGATGGATCTGGGATATTAGTTAACTCGGTTAGCTATGCGACTTTCGATGTAAGTTATAACAATTATAATTGTAGCGGAAGATTTTTTTACGGAACTAATCCAACACAATGTGATTTAGTTTTTAAATCAAATACTATAAAGACGAATTCGGATGTAATTAATGTACAATATATCAAGAAAATCAGCGCTAAACAAAATCAGGTATTATGCTCCGGGTATGGTTATTTTCTATCATCAAACTACGCAAATGGGAATATAGAGTTGTTGAATAATTACTATGAGGGAATAAATAGTGGAACATCCATGATGGGAAATTTCTTCTATGATTATGGAGGTAATAATACCAATAGAACTGTTTCTGTTAAAGGAAACACAATAAGAAAAGGGTCTCAATTTCTCAATTTATCTTATTATAATAATTCAAACCTTCAATTAGCAGAAATAGAAAACAATGATGTATTTTCTCAGTCTGGGATCTCAATGAGTCAAGTTTCTAAAGCTTCTGTGAAAAATAACCGTTTTTATTTAACTAGTCAGGCTGATTCAACCACCACTGCAAATAGCAACAACAACAATGGTTCCGGCTGTAGTTTGAGTACCGTATCCAATGCCAGTATAACGGATAATATATTTACGGCAAGAGGTTTTGATGGTACGGGGATTTCCTTAAACCAGTCCAATGCCTTGGTAAAAAACAATAAAGTAAGTGGATTTGATAAAGGTATTTATGCTACCAGTACCTTTGAAAATCCGACAACTGACAGTATCCAATACAACACCATCACCTATAATTATACAAGAGGTGTTCAATTAGACGGTTATACCCGTATGCCGTTTAATTACAACAATATCTATAACAATTACGATACAATAAGTTACAATCAGAATTCCGCTCAGTATTTCAACACACAGGAATTTTACTGCAATACAGGAAACCTGGATCAGGTAGATGCCCGTTTTAATTACTGGGGCAAGACGGTTACCACCCAAATGGCAACGGGAGTAAATCCCAAGAACATTACCCGGATTTATGACAAACAGGATAACCCGCTTATGTCTTTTGTAAATTATGCGCAGTGGCTCGATCGTCCATTTGGAATGAAAGGAATAAAAATTATTGCCACGCAAAATGATATTTGTGAAGGGAAAACCATTACACTTTCACTGGTAAGTGTAGCAGCCGATGATCAAAAATATGCTATCACGGTGAATGATGGTGGTAGTACTGTTGTCTGGTCAACTGGAGAAACCACTCCAACTAAAGTAATAACACCTACTCAAACAACTAAATATTCTGTTAATTACACAAATGAGAGTGGAACTTACAAAGACAGTGTGACAATTTTAGTAACTTCAATATCACCTCCCACAGGTGATACCTTGCAATATGTAACCGATGGATCTAAATTAAAAACTGTACGAGTTTTTGGAACCAATATTAAATGGTACGATGCAAAAGTGGGTGGTAATGTAGTGGATTCAACCACCACCATCGTAAATGGCACTACATATTATGCTACTCAAACATTAGCGACTTGCGAAAGTGTTAAACGATTGGCAATAAAAGTGCTGATTGGAGATCCATTTACCTTACCTTACACCGGAACAGGGAATAACAATATGACTTTCTATGTGCAGGATGCAAAAATAAAAGGAGTTTTATTGCAACCGGAAGATGTGATTTCTATTTTTGATGGCAATATATGTGTTGGTAAATACCGGCTTAATTCAGTATTACCAATTGTTTCACCATTTGTCTCTGTTTCTACTTCAATGGCCGAATCCGGATTAAGTAATGGCTTTACTGAAGGTCATAACATCAGAGTTAAGATTTGGGATGCTAGCGCAAGTAAAGTGTATAATGCATTGGCTGATTTTTATCTAAGCAATGTAAAAATAAATCCGCAGACCTTCACTGCTAATGGACAAGCTTATGTTAAAATAAGCACAGTGGAATTAAGCGATATTACACTGGATAATAATACTGTTAAAGAGATACAACCAATTAATACATTTATAACTAAAATCAGACCGGTTCAATACGATCAATACGATAGTTATAAATTTGCTTTGGTAAATGGTACTACAGCGAATGATAATAATTTGTTTGTTATTAAAGGAGATTCTTTATTGACAAATGCAGCTTATGATTATGAACAGATTGATTCGTTAAAAATAAATATTAAAGCTACAAATAGTTTTGTTGAATCAATCACAAAGGAGAAAGTGATTAAGATTTCAAATGTAAATGAATCTCCTTTCGGTGTGTATTTGACTAAAAACAATGTCGATGAAAATACGCCTGAGAATAAGTTAGTCGCAAGAATCAAAGCATATGATTACGATAAAAATGACAGTCATACTTTTGCACTGGTAGTCGGCGATGGAGATGTTCAAAACTCCTACTTTAAGGTAAAAGGAGATAGTTTGCTGACTAATAAGAAAATTCTTTTTTCAATAGGTTCAATCTATAGTATTCGACTAAAAGCAACTGATATTGGCGGTTTAAGTATTGCAAAAAAGATACTTATTAATATTAATGATTCTTCAATAATAGATTTACCGCAAATTCCGGCTAATCTTAATGCAAATTTATACGGATATACTAAAGTAAATCTTGTTTGGGATAAGAACCCCGAGCTAAAACTTTCGGGCTATAATGTTTATAGAGCAGAAAAAGACAGTAGTCTTAAGTTCGTGAAGGTTTTGAATGCTACTACCAATTTCAAAGACTCTCTTGGTTTGCAATATAATACATGGTATATGTATGTAGTTACTGCCGTTGACTCAGTTGGAAAAGAGAGTCATAAATCATATGTATCACTGAAAACAGGAGATATCTTAATGCCTGATACAGTTCGAAATCTGTTAGGACAGGGAATTGCAAATGCCATTCAACTTAA
Organism: Paludibacter sp. UBA6032; assembly: GCA_002427885.1. Taxonomy (GTDB): domain Bacteria; phylum Bacteroidota; class Bacteroidia; order Bacteroidales; family Paludibacteraceae; genus Paludibacter. The sequence continues at coordinate 99,601 of DIZI01000014.1, read as the reverse complement.
TTGGACAAAAAATAAAGAAAATGATATTTGGAAATATCAAATTTATAGAGGAACTGCTCCTGATGTTATGAGTTTATATGCTGAAGTTGATAATAAATTATCGACTTACCTGGATGCCAATTTAACGCCGGAAGTATGGTACTTCTATAAAGTTACTGCTGTTGATAGTGTAGGAGTTTCAATAGCCTGGGATAAATCGTATGAAGGTGTTGCAAGCAATTTGGTGTATGCCAAAGCAAAAGATCAACTTGCTCCAAATGCACCAACTCTTGTAACCGCAGAGCTTTATGATTTCAGAAAAGTAAAAATATCATGGAAAGCTAACACAGAGAAAGATTTAAAGAATTACCGGGTTTACAGATCTGTAGGAAGTGGTACTCAATCCTTATTAAACGAGACCTTTGCAACTAACTTAAAAGATTCGTTTAATTTAAACTATCAGACACATTACAATTATTATGTAACAGCGTTAGATACGTTGGGGAACGAAAGTCAGCAGACTACGATTTCCATTTTAACAGGTGATGCTTTGGCACCGGATTCAGTGAGAAATTTATTCGCAACCGGATCGGTAGATGTCATTCAATTAGGGTGGACAGCAAGTTCAAATGCTGATTTTTGGAAGTACAGATTGTATAAAGGAACATCAGAGAACAATATGACTTTGCTGAAAGAAATTAGTAAAGGAACTAATTATTATTATGATTTTGTGGTTATGCTGGGAACTAAATACTATTATTCCATTTCTGCTGTAGACAGTTTAGGTTTGAATCCAACATGGGATCCGGCGAATGAAGGTCCTCGTTCTAAATCAATCTCAATATTTGCAAAAGATATAGTTGGTCCTGTAGCACCAACAATAACTTCAAGTTCTTCCTCTAATAAAAAAGTAAGTTTTTCATGGAATAAACTTACTGAATTGGATTTAAATAAATATAGAATATATAGAGGTTTAACCAGTGATAATCTTACTGTTCTTGACTCGTTACCAAAGTCAGCAACTAGTTATAAAGATATATCAGTTGCTAATTCAAAAACGTACTATTATACAGTTTGTGGTGTAGATACTAATAGGAATGAAGGAATTCACTCAAAACTAATAATAGGACAACCCTATAATATACCACCTATTATTGCGCAATTTGATGATATAACATTGCATGATGTTACAACATCGAGTAAAAATATGCAATTAAATATTGGGGAATCACTTGATATTGACGGGTTAATAGATAATGCGTATTGGTACAAGAATGGAGTTTTGGTGACAAATAATCAAAATCCTCTTGTTAGTTTTGAACAGGGAACTTCTCAGGTAAAAGTTGTTATTGTCGATAACGATGGAGGAAAAGATTCAACTTCTTTCTTTGTGAATATAGATTCTAAGTACAGATCCTTTACTGATGCAACTACCGGCAATGCAGGAATATCGACTATCGGAAATGATTATATCTTCCTTCCCTTAAAAGCAGGTAAGATGCAAATACTGCACAATGATTTTACCAATAAGTTTGATGTTGCTGTAGGTGGAGAGATTGGGTCTGTAAGTTCTATTTCTACAGATACTGTTATGTATTTGGCATCTACAGACAAGAGTGTCTATAGCTTTGATAGGAATGGAATTTCTAAATGGAATTACCCCATTGGTGGTATCATGCAGGCAACTCCTACTATTGATACTAAGAGGAATTTAATCTATGTAGGGGTTAGTAACAATAATATTTTCGCAATTGATAGGATCACAGGAAAGGTTAAGTGGTATTATCGTACAACAAGTCCAATCAACCAACCCTGTGTTATATTAGGCTCAGATTTATTGTTGACGTTAACCGATGCTGGTGTTGCTTATATCTTTAATTTAGATGGTCAGGTTTTAAGTGATCAATTAACACCACTTTATAGTTTTAATCTTGGGTCATCACTTAAATCTGCTCCTGCAATAGATGTTAATAAAAATCTATTTATAACGACTCTGGATGGCAGATTATTAAGATACATAATACGATCCGGTAGTAATATCAAAACAGGTGAGGTTAGTACAAATGGTTCATTTGAAGTCTCACCGGTAATTGGTTATGATGGTACAGTATATGTGGGTTCAAAAGATTCAAGTTTATATGCTTTTGATGGTACAAGTAATTCTTTAGATTTAAAGTGGACAAAGAAATTTGATGCTCCAATTTCAACAACTGCTACAATAAACGAGTTTGGTATAGTATATATAGGAACTGAAAATGGTAAAATGTATGCAATTTCTGAAACAGGCGATCAGTTATGGTTTTATAATGCAGATAGTAAAATTGGAAATGCAACTGCCTATGTGGATGGAAATATTATTTTCACTTCACAAAAGGGTGGATTGTATAAGATTTATGATGGTTGGAGATATCAGTCACCTTCTCTGGCTCCCGGCTTAATTCAAAGAGTCCGTTCAGTGAGTAAACTTCCACAATGGGGAACTTATCAGGGAAATTACCGTAGAAGTGGTGCCCAAACTGAGTCAAATCAAGTTGTTACAGCTTTTGATAATACTTTCAATGTCCAAAATGAACTAAATATCAATAATTATCCAAATCCTTTTGATATTTCAACAAGAATTAGCTTTGAAGTAACAGATCAGGGAAAGGTTGAAATAAGGATAACCGATGTCTTTGGAAAAGTTGTTGAGATATTCAATCTTGGAATCATGAATGCTGGCATTCATCAACAAACAATAATTGGTGGTAAATATCCTGCCGGAGTATATTTCTATCAGGTCATTGTAGGAGAAAAATCAGCCTTAAAGAGTATGATGAAAAAATAAAATTAAACCAGACCATGTAATAGAGCTTGTCTCTGAATGTAAAGAACCCCAAAAGTCAGACGAACACTTTTGGGGTTCTTTTATGTAAAAAAAAATTCCCCAAGCATAAGTGGGGAATTTAGTCCAAATTTATAAATTATTTTCATTTAATTAGAGAAAAATTTCTGCAAATAGATCGTAATTTCTGTTTTTTATTTATAACTTTGCTGCCAATACAATGAATATATACTTTTTTGTATTTAACAACTTCAAATAGAGCATTTTCCTTATTTTTAATATGTATTTTCTAAATAATCATTTTATCAAACATACTTATGTATCCGCAAATCACATCAGCTGTTCCCGAAATTGTCATTGATGAAATAATTTTGAAGTACCGGGATAAACCGGGAATGTTGCTTTCTACATTAGAAGAAGTGCAGGAAATAAATCCGTTGAAGTTTCTTTCAAAAGAGACTTTATCTATTGTTTCCAGGAAATTAGATGTTCCCTACACACAGATTTACAGTGTGGCTACTTTTTACTCGTTTTTTAATTTAAAGCCGCAGGGAAAGCACAGCATTATTGTTTGTCGCGGAACAGCATGCCACACCAAAGGTTCCAAGGCGCTGCTCAATGAAGTAGGTCCTATTCTTGGGCTCGGAACTGAAGAAATCGAAATTGATCCTTCGTTTACAACGCCTGATAATTTATTTACGATTAAAACGGTCGCCTGTTTTGGACAGTGTGCTCAGTCACCGGTTGTTGCGGTGGATGGAATTATGTACAGCAATGTAAATTCACAGAAGCTACTAAAAATATTAAGGAAAGTAAAGTCGAATCCCAATCCTTGAATAGTGGACGAGAACCCCTTGCCTAAAGGGAAAACTAGTTCGTAAAATCTTTACTTAATCAATAAATACCACTAAATATTTACATTGTAGTGAACCCGTTTCCTTTTCCGGTTATCCTGATTAATAATCAAGAGGGTCAGTGGTTCTTAAATAAAAAGCAATATGAACGCAACAAAACTAGAAATACTAAGACAGCAGAGTTTAGAAAATATACTTCCATCAACACCCATGATTATGGTAGGGATGGGTACATGTGGAATTGGTAATGGTGCAGATTTGATTTTTAATCGTCTTCAGGAAGAAATTGAATCCAATAACTTCGACTGCAAATTAAAAATAACCGGATGTTTTGGATTTTGTTCTCAGGAACCGCTTGTGACTGTTTATCAGCTTGGGAAACCGTTATTAGTTTATAGTCAGGTGAGTGAAAAAGACACTTCCGCTATTGTCAGAGGATTGATAAAAGGGAAAGCTTATACAAAGAATATACTTTGCCGCATAGATTCATGGAATCACCAAACAGCAGAAATTGAGTATGGAAAAGGCTATGAAGATATACCTCATTGGGACGAGATTCCCTTCTTCAAAGGCCAGAAGAAAATAGTTTTACGCAATGCCGGGCTTATCAATCCTGAATCAATAAACGATTATATTGCCATTGGGGGTTATCATGCTTTTGTAAAAGCCCTTTATTCTATGACTTCTTCGGAGGTTATTGGTGAAGTGCTGGATGCAAAACTCAGGGGACGCGGAGGAGCCGGCTATCCCACGGGTAAAAAATGGACGGTTTTATATCAGGCTGTTTCAGATGAAAAATATCTTATCTGCAATGCGGATGAAGGTGACCCTGGTGCTTACATGAACCGTAATGAGATTGAAAGTGATCCACATTCGATTATCGAAGGGATGCTGATAGGTGGATTTGCCATGGGTGCTACACATGGAATTGTTTATATGCGTGCTGAATATCCTTTGGCTGTTAAGCGGCTTAAAATTGCTATTGAACAGGCTAAAGAAATTCGATTTTTAGGATATAATATACTTGGATTAGGTTACGATTTTAATATCGAAGTTGTTGAAGGAGCCGGTGCATTTGTTTGTGGGGAAGAAACTGCATTGATAGCATCCATCGAAGGTAAAGCGGGACGTCCTGTCCCACGGCCACCTTATCCATCGCAACGTGGATTGTATGGAAAACCAACGAGCATTAATAATGTGGAAACATGGTGCAATATTCCAGTTATTATTGAAAAAGGGAGTAAATGGTTTACTGAGACCGGTTCGGAAAATAGTAAAGGAACAAAAGTTTTTTCGTTGGTTGGTAAGGTCAAAAATACAGGATTGGTAGAATTACCCTTAGGATCCACCATCGAACAGTTTGTTTTTCAGATTGGAGAAGGAACCGGAAATTCAAAACGGGTAAAAGCTGTTCAAACGGGTGGACCTTCAGGCGGTTGTATCCCGTTGGAACACTTCTCAACTCCTGTTGATTATGAATCATTGTCAAGTTTGGGAGCCATTATGGGATCTGGTGGAATGGTTGTGATGGATCAGGACAATTGTATGGTAGATGTAGCAAGGTATTTCCTTGAATTCAATTCGGCGGAATCATGCGGAAAATGTACACCCTGTCGTGAAGGTTTATCTCAGGCGTTGGCTATTCTTACTAAAATAACGAAAGGTCAGGGAACGCATCAGGATATTACGACGCTTGAACTGTTAAGCAGAACGATTAAGGACACAGCAATTTGTGGCTTGGGTCAAACTGCTCCGAATCCGATACTCACTACCCTGAAGTATTTCAGACAGGAATATGAAGAACATATACAAGCCAGGCGCTGCTATGCAGGAACATGTGGTTCCTTATATTTAGCTTTGTGCGAAAACAGCTGTCCGCTTCATATGAATATTCCCGGCTATATTGAACTTATTAAAGAAGACCGGATTGAAGAGGCTTTTGAACTTACTTTACGTGATAATCCAATTCCCGGAACAATAGGACGAATATGTCACTTCCATTGTCAAATGCGTTGTCGTCGTGATCAATTGGATGAACCGGTTTCTCAAGGTGAAATTCATCGGTATCTGGCGGATACGATGTACAAACTGGGTAAGGAGAGCGAAATATACAATAAGTTAATTAAAGAAAAACTTACTTCTACCGGAAAACAAATTGCCATTGTCGGTGCCGGACCTGCCGGGCTTACAGCTGCCTATTACCTGATCCGGTTGGGTCATGTTGTAACAGTATACGATGCTTTTCCTGAAGCAGGTGGCGTTGTCCGGTTTGGTATTCCGCAATACCGTTTACCGAAATCAGTATTACAAAAAGAAGTTGAATTTATAAAGAAACTGGGTGTTAAGTTCAGCTTTAACCAAAAATTAGGGGAAAATCTGTCGTTTGATTTTTTAAAACGCGAATTTGATGCGGTTTATCTTGCCATTGGAGCCTGGAAAGATATTGATCTGAATATTCCGGGCGAAAACTTAGCCGGTGTTTTTGCAGGGACTGAATTTTTAAAAGAACATGCTTTAGGTAAAACACCGAAACTCGGACAGCGGGTTGTCGTTATCGGTGCCGGGAATGTGGCCATCGATGCTGCACGCAGTATCTGGCGAATGGGAAAAGAAGTAACCGTGGTTTACCGCCGCGAAAAAGCGGATATGCCGGCCAATGCATCCGAAATATTCGAATCGGAAGCTGAAAAAATCAACTATCATTTTCTTGCTGCACCAAATGAAATTATTTCGGATAAAACAGGGCATGTGAAATCGCTGAAAGTAGAAGTAATGAAGGGTGGTAGTATCGATGCTTCGGGAAGAAGAAGGCCTGTTTCGACAGGAAAATTCGAAGAAATCCCGTGTGATTCAATTATTCTGGCTGTGGGTGAACGTGTTGATAATTATTTTATAACAAAAGAAGGAATAAAACTAGAAACCAGAAAAGATGGCCGGTTAATAGTCAATCCGTTTACTTTTCAAACGTCACTTCCGGGAATATTTGCCGGTGGCGATGCCGTAACCGGGCCGGCTACTGCGGCTGAAGCTATGGGAATGGCAAAAAAAGCTGCCGAATCAATTGATTTTGTATTGATGAAGGAAAAAAGATTCCATAAGTTATTCAGAACTTTCGAATATGGAAACAAGGTTCCTATCAATCCAAAGAAAAGTGTAAAAAACAAATCTGAAAAACTTACGATAGAAGAGCGGTTTGGAAACTTCCATGAAGTTGAAATCGGTTATTCAGGAGAACAGGCCAGAAATGAAGTAAACAGATGTCTGAGATGTGACGTAAAATGCTAAAACCCCGAAAAATCCGCCAGCTGGCGGAGGTTTTAAGACAGTTTCTGCTAATACATATTATAATCAACTTTCATCAAATATCTTGAAATATCTTGAAATATCAAATCTTATAGACTTCGTCTTTGAACCCCTCCACGATAGCTATCGGGATTGGGGGCAGGGGTCGTAGTTTAAATATCTATCATTATGAAAATTACAATAAATAATCAAATCCGGGAAGTTCAGGAAGGTTTAACTGTATTGGAAGCCTGTAAAACAATCGGGATCAATGTTCCAACACTTTGTTATTTGAAGGATGTGTCAACGAATGCTTCTTGCGGAGTTTGTGTGGTGGAAGTAAAAGGCGCTCGTTCCTTGTTACGTTCGTGCATCACTCCTGTTTTTGAAGGAATGGAAATTACAACGAACAGCCAGCGGGTCATGGAATCACGAAAAGTAAATGTGGAACTGCTTATGGCCAACCATCCGCAGGATTGTTTGATTTGTGACCGGAATCAGAATTGCGAATTACAACAACTTACATTCGATCTGGGTATTGACAAAAAACGATTCGTTCGTACACGCAAAGAATATGTACATGAAGATAAAACGTCCCTTTCATTGATTCGTGACCCGGAGAAATGTATTCTGTGCGGCCGGTGTGTGGCGGTTTGTAGTGAAATGCAAACTGTAAAAGCCATTGATTTCTCCGGTCGTGGTTTAAAAACTAAAATTTCCACTTTTTTTGATTTAGGCTTGGGCATGGTGGCTTGTACCAATTGCGGACAATGCGCGTTGGTTTGTCCAACTGCTGCAATAACCGAGCGAAGCGAAGTAAATGAAGTCTGGAAAGCTTTGCATAATCCCGAAAAAGTGGTGTTGGTGCAAACAGCTCCTGCTATACGTATCGGCATTGGTGAGGCCATGGGGATGCCTAATGGAAGCCTTGTTACAGGGCAAATGGTTGCCGGACTGAGGAGATTGGGTTTTGATAAAGTGTTCGATACCAATTTTACTGCTGACTTGACAATTATTGAAGAAGGTAACGAATTAATTAACCGGATCAAGAACGGAGGTGTCTTGCCAATGATAACTTCGTGCTCGCCCGGATGGATCAAATTCATTGAGCATTTCTTTCCACAATCGTTGAAACATTTGTCCAGTTGCAAATCGCCGCAGCAAATGTTTGGAGCCATTGCCAAAACCTATTACGCCGAAAAAACAGGCATCGATCCCCGGAATATAGTAGTTGTGTCAGTAATGCCTTGCACAGCCAAGAAATTTGAAGCCCGGCGTCCTGAAATGGATGGTGCTTTCCATTACTGGAAAGACAAAATGAACCTGACTCAAGAATCCTATTTTTACGATGTAGATGCTGTACTTACGACACGTGAACTGGCCCGGATGTTTAAAGAAAACGGATCGGATTTTAGTCACTTACCACAGGAGCAATTTGATAGTCCGTTAGGAACATCCACGGGTGCCGCTGTCCTTTTCGGGGCAACCGGAGGTGTTATGGAGGCTGCTTTACGTACGGCTTACGAAGTTTTTACCGGTTTGACTCTGCCAAATATTGATTTTAACGCCGTTCGCGGAATGGTTGGAATTAAAGAAGCTGAAATTGATTTGAACGGAACGAAGATTAAAGTGGCTGTGGCTCATACCCTGAAAAATGCCCGAATCCTTATGGAACAAATCGAAGCGGGAACTTCTCCTTATACTTTTATTGAAGTGATGACCTGCCCGGGTGGTTGTTTGGGTGGAGGTGGACAACCGATTCCTACCAATGCTGACATCAGAAAAAAACGCGCGGAATCCATCTATCTGGAAGATTTCAAAAAAGTGATTCGTAAGTCACACGAGAATCCCGAAATTCAATACTTATATGATCATTTTCTGGTAGAGCCTCTGGGTGATAAATCTCATCATTTATTGCATACTGCTTATACTGAAAGATGACGATAATTCTAAACAAAACAATAGTAAAAAATGTTTAATTAATGTATTATAAATTATATCCTGGTAAATAAGACGAGGTTCACCTCCTCATATGATATATCTAAGTTTAACAATATTGATTTGATTTGCATCATTAGATTATTTTTTGATGGTGGCAAATAAGCTTTCAGACTTCAAACAGAAATGATTTATGAGTAAGAAACATCAAAAAATAAACTTATATGAAAAAACAATTACTTCTGCTGTCCTTAGCATCACTTGCTTTTCTGGCTTATGGACAAGATTCCATTCCCAATGGAGATTTTGAGACGTGGAATTCAACGATGTATGAAAATCCGCTCAATTACCCTTATACTTCAAATGAAACTGCATTATATGATGTATCATCATCTTTTAATGTGATTAAGACCACAGATGCATATCATGGACAATCAGCAGTGCAAGTTAGCACCTTAACTGCTTCTTTTGGAACTTACATGGGATATTTTCTAAACACTCCCGCTAAAAACGGCAACATGAGTTTGTGGACCGGAGGTATGGGCATAAATGAAAGACCCACTGGAATTCGTGGGTATTATAAATATAATGTAGCTACGGCCGATTCGGCAATGATAATACTTGTATTTAGAAAAGGGACAAATACCCTTGGCACTTATCAGAATAAAGTTGGTGGAATAAAAACGGCATACACTTTATTCAACCTGCCTTTGGTTCCGGCTCTGACCGAAACACCTGATTCCGTAGTATTTGGGGTTGTAGCCAGCGATTATATGAAGAATGAAAATGGAGTGCCGGGGAGTATCTTAAAAATAGATAGTGTATCGTTTACCGGTGTTACAAACCAACCTGTTGCGATGAACGGCGATTTTGAATTCTGGCAACAAATTACAACCTCTGCACTTGACGGTTGGAATGAATATAATAAGAATTCACAAGGAATAAACAGAACCACCGATGCTAAACAAGGACAATACGCACTTGAACTTACGACCTATTTGGGTGAAGAAAATGGAACTCCAAGAGCACAACCCGGATATTCTTCTACTGGCTATTGGGATAAAAATTGTAATTGTCAAAAAGGTGGAGTACCGTTTAATCATACTGTTGATACACTTGCGTTTTGGTATAAGTATGCACCAACTCTTAATGATAGTGCGATAATTTCTTTGGAATTTAGAAAAGCTGGTATCTCTTTTGCTTTTGAAAGAATTATTTTAAAAGCTGCTACAAACTATCAATATGCAGAATTACCATTTAGTCTGTGGCAAACTCCAGACTCTGTAATTGTTAACATACAATCTTCTGTTTGGGAAAATCAACAGATCTCTTTTGTAGGTTCTGTGTTGAAAGTTGATAATTTGAAGTTCAAATGGAAAATGAAAACCGGAGGGATTTCAAATATCGCGGATAATATTAATATCAACATTGCACCGAATCCATCAAAGGGCAAATTTCATATTTATTATTCTGGTTTTGACGCTTTAAGTTTCGACATTTTCAATGTAACCGGAGCTAAAGTTTATCCAACAACAACTATGTCGAATGAAATAGACCTTGCAAATTCACCCAATGGAATCTTTTTTGTTCGGATTTATATTGGTGACAAGATGTACACAAAAAAGATTTTGAAAATAGAATAAGCAAAAACAACATTTTCAGTTCACAATCACCAACACTTGAGTTATTAAGTGGAATATTTAAGAAAGCTTGCCTTTTTGAGGCAGGCTTTTCTTTATTATTCAGCTTCATGGCGGCTCAGAATTGCTTTTTTTGTAGCATTTCATCCAGCCGAAATTACGAATTTTTATGATAAAATGCGCAAATCTCAATTTTTTTATTTCAAAATTGCCAATGAAAGGTTAAAAAAACATAATAACTGCCTGCTGACGATTAGTGTATTTAACATATGTATGTTTTTTATTGATTTGGAAATGCCTTAAGCCTTTCTGATTTATATTTCCTTCTTTTTTTATTTAGTAATAATTATTGGCTGATAGTATTTATTACTAAAATGAAATAGTTTTTTTTGAGATGAATTAATATAAACCAATAAATTAACTATCAATTTATCAGAAAGTTAGTTTTTTGATAAAAATTGAAATGATCATTTGATCAATTTAATACAGCGTTTAGATAAATCTAACGGCTAATCTTAATAATAATTGCCACGCGAGATAGCAATATGTGCTACATAGTTCTAATAATTAGCATTTTAGTTGCTTGTTCGTATATTTGTAATGTGATTTATAACCACATTTTATTGGATAAAAGACACTACAAAATAGAATTTTTAAATCCTCTCGGAAAGAAAACATGAAACACGAAGACTCAAGATATGAATTTACTTCTGTTTTAAAAAAACTGGGCTTTTTACTGTCCATGCTTTTGATGGTAAGTGCCTGCCAGGTTGAAGATTTTGATTTGAGTGGAATTGTCGGATCGAAAGCACCCGACTTCACACTTAGTACAACGGTCGGAGATCAGGTTCATCTTTTTGACTACAAAGACAAAATAATCGTTTTGTATTTTTTCGGGAATAATTGTCCTCATTGTATATCAGAAGGACCTGCAATTGAAAGCGAACTTATCAATCCGTATGTTAATCGGAGCGATATTATTGTTTTGGGACTCGACTACTGGAATGGGGATCCTGATTTAGTCCGGAAATTCAGGCAAATAACAGGATTGACAATTCCTCTTTTACTCGATGCAGGGAATGTTGCAACCAATTATAAAACCACTTACAATCGTATTGTAATAATTGACAAAAGCCTGAATATCGTTTTCTCCGGCACACAATCTGCAGTAAATGATTTACCAGCCGTAAAAGAAAAACTGGATATGCTTTTAGCGAACTAAATTTAAATCGTTCGATAGATTTAATTTCATAAAAGACTTGATTCTTATATTTTGACAAATAAATCCGTCCCGTTTCTAAACGAGATGGGTTTGTTTTTTTTACTAATTGTTTCTTCTTATCTTTGCGGTAAATAAACAACTTATCAAAATTATATCTAAATGAAAAAGCACGTTTTTGCGACAATCTGTTTGTCGTTTGGTTTTTTGTCTGTATTTGCTGTTTCTCAAAAGTTGGTTCTGAATTCTCCTGATGCTAAATTATCCATTGAAGCCGAAGTAAATGCACAGGGACAAGCTGTTTATTCGGTTAAAAGGAACCATACGGTTGTCATTCAACCGTCTGTTTTGGGATTAATTACAGACAATGACGATTTTACCAGGGGAGTCATAATTTCACAAATTTCTCCTGTATCCAAAATGAAGGAAACGTACAGTACACCTGCTGAGAAAAGGGTAAATAGGACTTATACAGCTAATTGTGCAAGTTTAAATCTCATGAATTCCAACAAAAAGGAACTGACTATTGAGTTTAAAGCCACTAACGAAGGAGTTGCTTTTCGGTATGTTCTGAAGGCTGAAAAACCGATAGCCGTTAAATCGGAAAAAACATCTTTTAAATTTGCGATATCGACCAAAGCCTGGTTGCATCCACATGCTAATGTCAAAGAGGGTTGGTGTGAAACGCAACCGAGTTATGAAGAACAATATGAATATGATATCCCTGTCGGAACAACCGCACCCGAAGCGGCAGGGTGGTCTTTTCCGGCTTTATTTAAAACGACAGATTACTGGGTGCTTATTACTGAAGCGGGTTTAACTCCGGATTATGTTGGAACCCGTTTGACTCAAAAATCCTTCGAAGGAGAATATAGTATTGCATTTCCTCAAAAGGGTGAAACCACTCATCCCACTGATCCGGAATATCCTGTTTCTAAGAATATTTTTTCAGCCTGGCGTGTTATTATTGTCGGATCGCTCGCTACTGTGGTAGAATCACAAATGGTTACCGACCTGTCACTCCCCGTTGATCCGAAAGCTGATTTTAGTTGGGTGAAAACCGGAATTGCTTCCTGGAGTTGGGGCGTATTGCATGACGATTACACCACTTACCCTGTTCAAAAACAGTTTATCGATTATGCTTCTGATATGAACTGGGATTATTGCCTGATAGATGCAGATTGGGATAGAAAAATAGGTTACGATAAAATACAGGAACTGGCGGATTATGCCAAAACTAAAAATGTAGGTTTGATTTTATGGTATAATTCATCGGGTGCATGGAATACAACCGTTTATTCACCAAAGAATGCATTGATTGATAGAGATGCCAGAAGAAAAGAATTTGAACGGATTCATAAAATGGGCATTGCCGGCATAAAGGTCGACTTCTGGCCGGGTGATGGACAATCTGCAATCCAATATTATTATGATATGATGAAAGATGCTGCTGATTTTCATTTGTTGGTAAACTTTCATGGAACGACTGTTCCACGCGGATGGTCGCGTACTTTTCCTAACCTAGTATCAATGGAAGCTGTTCGTGGTTTTGAATTTACGACTTTCGATCAGAAAGATACCGACAAAGCACCAAAACATTTGACCATGATACCATATGCCCGTAATGTGGTGGGACCAATGGATTTTACACCAGTTTGCTTTGGCGAAATTATGGGTAAAAACCGCAAAACAAGCAATGGAATGGAAATTGCCCTTTCGGTTATTCTTCAATCCGGCGTACAACACTTTGTTACCATACCGGAAAGTATGGTGAAACAACCGGCTTATATAATTGATTTTATGCGCAACTTGCCACGTCATTGGGATGATATCAGGTTTATTGATGGTTTCCCGGGAAAGTATGTTGTTTTAGCACGTAAAAGCGGAGGCAAATGGTATCTGGCAGGCATTAACTCTCAAACTGAAACTCAAAAACTAACCATAGACTTAAGCCCGTTCAAAACTGATTTAAAAGCTGTTTCGCTGATTACCGACGGGGATTCGAACCGAAGTTTCGTTCAAAATCAAGTTGATATAACTACACATAAATTAGAAGTGGAAATAAAACCCAATGGGGGATTCGTGGTAGTACTGTAAATATTGAATTAAATAAAAAACAGGCTGTTCTTATGAGACAGCCTGTTTTTTTTATAGTGTGTTTATTTTTCAATTACCATTCTAATGCTTGTTTTAGGGTGATTGAACTATTTTCAGCCTTAAGTTTCTAAAACATCTGCCGCTTGGCAAGCAGCCTTCAAAGAATAGTTTTAACATACTATTCTTGTTTTAATCTATTATTTGTCAAATAAATAACAAGCCGACAAATTAAATTATGATAAAACAATTATAAATGCTTGCCAATTCAAATAAAAGCATTACTTTTGCAGTCACAAAATATCGCGGAGTGGAGCAGTGGTAGCTCGTTGGGCTCATAACCCAAAGGTCGTTCGTTCGAGTCGAGCCTCCGCAACTAAATAAAGAATTCGTGATTAATTTCATGAGTTCTTTTTTCATTAATCATATGCCTATGTTTAATGTGTATGTACTTTACAGTGAAAGTTACAAGAAAATTTATATTGGATATACTTCTGATATTCAGAATCGTTTAATTGCACATAATCATCCAGGTAATAAAGGTTGGACTAAAAAATTTCAACCCTGGAAGATTATTTATCAGGAAACATATGAAAATAAATTTGAAGCTATGATTAGGGAAAAACAACTCAAATCGGCTAAAGGCAGAGAATTTATTAAAACTTTTATTCCCAAGAATGAATAATCGTGAGCTCATATCCGCCAGTTGACGGACGTTAATCGAGTCGAGCCTCCGCAACTTATAATAAAAGCTGTTTAAAACGAGACAACTTTTTTTTGTAATTCAGTGCATTTCAAGAATTGTATGGTGAGTTTTTTATGTTTATAATGAAAAAAATGCTATATTTGCAGCTCGTAAAAAAAACCGAAATAATTTAATGTCTTATTTTAAATAAAAATTTTCCATGCAAAACAAAGGACTTATCAGACTTTTTGCAATAGCACTTACCTTAGTGTGTTTATTTTACCTATCATTTAGTGTTGTAACCAGCCATTACAACAATCAGGCTAAGGAATATGCTTCCGGAGACAAAATGAAGGAATTTAACTATTTAGATTCTATATCAAGCGAAAAAGTGTGGTTGGGTTACACCCTGAAACAATGCCGCGAAAAAGAAATTAACCTTGGTCTCGACTTGAAAGGTGGTATGAATGTAACTATGGAAGTATCCGTTGGAGATATTATCCGGTCATTATCCGATTTCAACCCGAATCCAACTTTCAATCAAGCTGTGAACGCCGCTGTTGAACTTCAAAAGACCAACAGTCAACGCAGTTTTATTGATTTGTTTGTAGAGTCATACACCAAACTTGATCCTCAAGCTAAGTTAGCAACTATCTTTAGTACATTTGAACTTAAAGACAAGATTTTATTGACTACTTCAAATGCAGATGTTGTTAAAGTTCTAAAAACTGAAGTTGATGGTGCAATTAGTAATTCATTCAATGTATTACGTCAACGTATAGACAGATTTGGTGTTGTGCAACCTAATATTCAAAAATTAGGGAATGGTCGTATTCTGATTGAACTTCCGGGCGTAAAAGAACCCGAACGTGTTCGTAAATTATTACAGGGATCTGCTAATCTGGAGTTTTGGGAAACATATGATTTAAGTGAGATTTATAACAATTTAGTTCAGGCTAATTCGGTGTTATATACAATTCAATCAACTCAAGGAACAAATACCGGAGTTAAAACAGATACAACGAAAACCAAAGTCGCTCAATTAAAAGAAACAGCAAAACCACAAAACAGCGTTGATAGTTTAAAGGCTCAATTAGGAAAGAAAGTTGAATCAACTGTTGATTCTACCAAAATGTTGGAAAAGAACCGAAAAGAAAACCCGTTATTTGCTGTGCTTCAGGTTGACGCAAGAGGTGGACGCGGTCCGGTTGTAGGTTTGGCTCAAAGTAAAGATACTGCATTGGTAAATTCTTATTTCGCAACTAAACAGGTAAAAGAAGTTTTACCTCGTGATTTAGGATTAAGATGGTCTGTTAAAGCGTTGGATACCAAGGGCGAGATTTTCCAGTTAATTGCTATAAAAATTACTAATCGTGACGGACGCGCTCCATTAGGTGGAGATGTAATTACCGATGCCCGTGCTGACTTTAGTCAGACTTCAGCTTATGCAAATGTAAGTATGACAATGAATCAGGAAGGTTCTAAAATATGGGCCCGAATGACCAAAGATAACATTGGTAAATCTATTGCCATTGTATTGGACGGATACGTTTATTCATTTCCAACAGTAAATACCGAGATTTCAGGGGGTAGTTCACAAATTACCGGTAATTTCACCGTTGAAGAAGCAAAGGATTTGGCGAATACCTTGAAATCGGGTAGAATGCCGGCTCCAGCCCATATTATGCAGGAAGATATTGTTGGTCCTTCGTTAGGACAGGAAGCAATTAATAACGGACTGATTTCCTTTATCATTGCATTTATGCTCGTTTTAGCCTATATGATTTTCTATTATGGTTTTATCCCGGGTCTTATTGCCGACATAGCTTTATTTGCCAACGTTTTCTTCCTGTTGGGAATTCTTGCTTCATTCGCTTCAGTTTTGACATTGCCGGGTATTGCGGGTATTGTTCTTACTATGGGTATGGCGGTGGATGCCAATGTGCTTATTTATGAACGTATTCGAGAGGAAATGCGGGGCGGTAAAAATATGAGAACTTCTATCAAAGAAGGTTTCCAACATGCTTTAACTGCAATTATTGACTCAAACGTTACCACCCTGTTGACGGGTATTGTTTTGGTAATTTTCGGTCAGGGACCAATTAAAGGTTTCGGTATCACATTAAGTTTTGGTATTTTAACTACATTTATTACTGCTGTATTTCTTACCCGTTACATGGTTGAAACCTATGCTGCCCGTCCGGATGCAAAAGAACTTCCTTTCCATACCAAAATATCGGAACATTGGCTTCAGAATACGAAAATTGATTTTATGAAGATTCGTAAATACATGTATGTTTTATCGGCAGCTTTGTTCCTGATAAGTTTTGTATCATTTGCAACCCGCGGATTTAGTCTGGGAATTGACTTTACCGGTGGTCGTAATTATATTGTCAATTTCGAAAAACCTGTAAAAACAGAGCAGGTAAAATCCTTATTAAAGGGAGTTTTTGAGGGAGATGTTCCACAGGTAATTACAATTGGAAATGATGATCAGGTACGAATTTCTACCAAATATAAAATTACCGACAATAGCTCAAATATTGATAATGAGATTGAATCGAAATTATATAATGGTTTGAAACCACTATTAAATCAAGGTGTTACTGAAGCTCAGTTTAAAACTAACAATATTAAAAGCTCATCCAAAGTTGGACCAACCATTGCCGATGATATTAAAACTTCCGCCATTTGGGCGGTGCTTTTGGCTATTCTCGGTATTGGATTATATATCTTAATTCGTTTCCGCGAATGGGGTTACACACTTGGAGCTGTCATTTCGTTGGCTCATGATGTGGTTATTACCATGGGTGTTTTCTCATTATTATGGGGTTTACTTCCTTTCTCAATGGAAATTGATCAATCGTTTATAGCGGCTATTCTGACGGTGCTTGGATATTCTATCAATGATACGGTTATCAACTATGACCGTATTCGTGAAAATGTGACACTCTACCCAAAACGCGACAGGGTTTCGATTATCAATGACTCTGTAAACCAAATGTTAGGACGTACTTTCAGTACAACATTCACCGTAATTATAACTTTGTTAGCGATGTTTATTTTTGGTGGTGATTCTATTCGTGGCTTTATCTTTGCCATGTTGTTTGGTATCTTTATCGGAACCTATTCGTCTGTATTTATCGCTTCACCAATTACGGTGGAAATGGATAAATTAGTGAAAGGAAGAAGACTGAAAAAAATTGCTTCAATCACAAAAAAATAATTCACTGATATATTTGTTTTATAAAAGCCCGAAAGAGCCTTGCCGAGAAATTGGTAAGGCTTTTTCTTTTAATACAGAACGATTATTACTCTTGCTGTAGCATCAGATAAACCATTCTGAATTTTCAAAAATGAAATATAAACTGAGCAGAATAAAAAACGGTTTTACTTTTCATGCGACAATGTGAGTGAATAATCTCTAGTGGTATGAAGGGAGATAATGTCTGACTCATCATCGATTGAACTAACCGGACTCTGTAAACTATACTTTAAAACAGGAAAGTTTTGAACCGGAAGTTGTTTTTGAATGAAGACATAATAAATTGGTTCTACCGGTTGAACAAAAAAAAGCTGTCATACGGACAGCCTTTTTTTTGTTCAACATGCTATTATTACCTGAAAACTTCAAACTTTTTTATCATTACTCCGTTTGAAGTGACTAAACGCAAGAGGTATATGCCATTATTTAATCCTGACGTATTCATTTTACCTTCATTGTTATTTATTGAAGTCTTGACTATAGACTGACCGTTTAAACCGAGAATCTCAGCCTGAGAAACCAGGCAATTAAGCCTGAAGTTTACAAAGTCAGTTGCCGGAATTGGATAAATATTAAAATCACTCTCCTTTAATGTTTTAATTCCTGTTGTCAAATCAATGGATACTCCAGGCATAGACATAATAAATTGTCCTTCACCCATAATAGTTACTATATTCCAAAAACTTGAAACATTGGTCAAATAATACGGGCTCTTGCTAACATCCAGGGCGGCTGCAATATTGTAGATGGCAGCATTACTTCCTTGTGTGACTGAATTTATCGTAACAGGATTGGAATCTTTATCAAATAATTTTAAAAGGTCAGTCGTTAAGCCGCTAACTGATTTATAGAGATTAAGTGTAAATCCATTGCCGGTTATATTGCTTGCAAATGCATTATTTGCAACTATGTTAGGTGAAGCCACCCAAATTTGAGCGAAGCCTCCAACATGAATTCCGTCGCCGGTTGCTTTAATTAAAAGCTGGTATCCTGCATCTGCAATCGTGGTAGTATAACTTAAATTGGTTGAATCCGGGATAGCCGTCATTTCAAATGTTACCGGATTTACCCGATACCATTGATAACTTAAGAATCCATTTATTGCAGTATCATCTGACAATTTTTTGACAGTAAATGAAGCTAAAATACCCCGTCCGATATTGGGTGACATAATTCCGCTTAAATAAAAGCTCTCGTCCAGACCCCAACCGGCAAACCGGGTGTCAATAGAGGATAACGGTGCATAAACTTCATTCGATGTATATCCGTTTTTAGGACCGCCATTAACAAGTAGTCTCAATTTGTATTCTGCATCAAAATTCAAACTGAAATTATTATAATTCGATGTCAGATCAGTTCCATTGTTTTGGTAATTATTCCAGTGTGAACCATTATCTGTTGAATACTGCAAGGTATATGTTTCTGCTCCGAAAGCCGATGGCTCGGGGAAATTTAACTCGACCTCGTTTCTTGTGCCGGTATAAAATGTGTTATTCTCACGCTGACTGTGCCTTACAAAAAAACCGCTGATTTTATTCGGAACTTCAGTAAAAGGAGTAAATACAGGCAGACTTCCGCCTGCGCCGGGTGTAAACTGGGCATAACCTGTTTGACAGGTTAATAATGCTGCCGCTAAAAAAAGCAGATTTCTGCCATAATGAGTAAATCTTTTTTTCATAATGATAAATTTTAGAATGAATACAGGGGAAATATTCAGGATCAAAATTGATATTTATTTTTAATTCAGGATGTTGAGAAATACTCTGATATTGAGAAAATCTGGAAATTAGTTAACCCGGAAATATATATTTGTCAATAATGATTTTTATTTTAAAACAATTAATCACATGTATAAAGATATTGGCTGCTAAAATACAAAAAAAACGAATTGATTGTGCATTTAAAGAAGTATTTATGATTATTTTCATTGAAATAAGTCACAGATGTGCAATGCTTCGATGATAAGTAAAACATCAATTCGCAGAGTGTATATAATAGAAGTTTAAAAATTATTGACAACAGGTGTGAAAATCACGATTCAATATAAATCGTTACTTTTATATTTGCCAACAATATCTTCTATGACGGAATCTTCATTTTCCTTATGAAATTCGGATTTGAGGTCGGTTCCGAATATCTTTCCTACTCCATACCAGAACGAGGCAGAAAAACCTCCTTTGTAGTCTTTAATGATATCGTAACCGGTTTTATTGGTTTCACGGGCAATGAGTTTAAGTAAAAGTGCGCCTTGTGATCTTGTCATGGTGCGCACGGCATTTTCATATTCCTTGAACAGTGTTTTTTCGGTTTCCCTGATTAACTTCTTCTGGTCAGATTCATTCGTCATAGTACTGAGTTGTTTGTTTAGATTCTCAATAATCTCACGGGTTTTGAGTGCATAAGGGTAAACTTTCCTGAAATTGCGAATGTTTATGTAGTTTTTAGCGTAATACTGATATTTTTCCCGTTCTTTTTGGTAGCGCTGATTATTGGCATCCGGGCGGGTTGAAGCTTTCTGTAACTTTGCGATTTGAGTACTAATGACCGAATCCCTGGCAACCTGTTCAAGTGAATCCTTTTTTACTAATTGAACAAATTCGGGTTTGGGTACAATAAGTGTATCGGGAATATCCTGAGCCTGTGCTTCCTGGTCGGCAGGGGTACGTTCGGTTTGTTGTGGTTTCAGCGCACCTTTCTCTTTCGATAGACTTTCGGACGATTTATCTTTTTGGTCGGTAAACGGATCTTTTCCCGGGGGGGTGAGTTGTATATCTTCGGGGGTAGAGTTTTCCAGTTGAAGCTCTAAATCATCTAACTCGGCATTGGATAATGAAGATGTTTGTTCTCCGGAAAATTCGATGCTAAGCAGGCCAAAAAGCAATAATTGAATGGAAAGAGTAACGAATGCTGCAATAATACGGCTTTTATACTTAGTAGGAAAACTCATTGTTTGCAGGGTTCGATTATTATCTTCAACGTTTATTATACTAAATGAGTAATGAAGAGCGATTGATTGATTTGATTCTGTTTATTGAATCAATTTACTATTCTTTTTTTGTAGCCAAAATCATTTTTACATTGAGTTTATTCCCAATTTCCAACACATTGACCAATTGCTGAATAGCTAATGTATTGTCACAACGCAAAACGACGAATGCTTCTTTGTCTTTACCGGTTTCGACGGCCAGTACATTTTGTAGTTGGTCGAAAGGAACCAGCTTGTTATTTACAAAATATTGCAAATCTTTATTCACCGATAACAGAATTTCTTTTTTATGGATGGACTGAGTATTCTTGGCACTTGGTAAATTAAGTTTAATAACGTTCGGATTTAAAAGCGTGGATACAATTATGAAGAACAACATTAGGAAAAACATAATGTCATTCATTGAAGATGTAAATATCTCCGCAGTTAGTTTCTTTTTTGACTGTAGATTCATAGTTTAATAATTTTCTTTGATAGGAAAATGTAAAACATACTATATAAATGGCATGATTTCACTTCTTTGGTTCCTGTAAAAAATCGATAAAGTTCATCGCGTTACGTTCCATTTTATTTATAATCTTCCCAATTTTAATGTTGAGCCAGTTATAAAAAACAAACGCTAAAATGCCTACAATAAGTCCGGATGCACTTGAAACCATTTTTACATAAAGACCAGAAGATACTGACCCAATACTAACGTCGCTGGTTTGAGAAATATCGAAGAAAATTTTAATTACGCCCAATATGGTTCCCAAAAAACCGAACATGGGTGCTATACCTGCAATAACCGCCAGAACAGGTAGTCCTTTTTCAAGTTCATAGACTTCGAACTTTCCTACAATTTCAATTGATTCTTCAATTTCCTTAATGGGACGTCCGATTCTTTTTATACCTTTCTCCAGCATGCGGGCAATAGGCATGGTGTTTTTTTCACATAACGCCAGGGCTTTATCTATTTTTTCGGTCTCAATCAAAACCTGAATATCATTCACAAAGTTACCTTCGCTTGCTGATGCATCACGAATGGTAATATACCTTTCTATAAAAATATATATGGCTGTTACTAAAAGAATCCCAATCGGAATCATAATTACCCCTCCCTTTTGGATGATATCCCAAAGTGAAACATTAGCCGGTTTTGAGACAACAGGAATTGAGTTTACAGCTGAACTAACAGTATCTATTATTGGTTTGACTTGAAGAATAAGTGAAAGTACCATAATTGTATTTATTGGATTATAAGTTATTTATACTACAAAATGCAGGGCGGTTATATAATGCATACTAAAAAAAAATTTTACAAAAGTATGTATTTTAATCAATTAATATTTTTATCCGAGGTAAAGTTACAATGTATTTATAGTTTTTTCAATAAATGAAAGCCAATTGTTTATAAATTTATATTTCAGTTCAGGGCAATCCCTGTATTTTGATTAAAATTGATTGGGAAATGCACAAAATCTATACCGGTTTATGCGAAAATTAAATTAAAATCCGAATGATTTTTGCTTGATTTTTCGTAAACCTGTTAGAAATAAGATCTTATTCGATGCAAAAAGCAATTGAAAAGTAAATAATTTTGTCATGTCAAAGAACTTTACGTAATTTGTAATCCGAATTCATACTATCAGAGTTAATCTTAATCACACATGAATATATCGTCTTTAAAACATTTGCTCTATTTATTGATCTTCAGTTCTTTTTTTTCCTTTGGTCAGGAGTTCACACCGATAGTTAGTCAGTTTAGTAAAAAAGACTACAATGCATCCAATCAGAACTGGGCTGTAGCCCAAAGTGAAGATGGCACGTTATATTTTGGAAATAACCAGGGCTTACTGGAGTTTGATGGTTCGTTGTGGCAACTGTACAATATACCCGGAAATAAAACGGTTCGCTCCCTCTTGATAAAGAATAACCGGATTTTTGTCGGTTCATTCGAGGAGTTCGGTTATTTTGAGAAGAACGGGAATGGACAATTGATTTATACTTCCCTCTCGGCCAAATTGCATAACTATAAAATGATGAACGACGAAATCTGGAATATCCTGGATTATAACGGTACCCTCATTTTTCAATCTTTTACTTCGTATTTTACGTACAAAGATGGCGTGATGGAGGGAATACGATGCCCTTTTACCTTTCTTTTTTTCAATATATACAACAACAAAATCTATACGCATACCGATCAGTTGGGATTTAGTTCTTTTGATTTCAAGACCAATAATTTTGTCCCGGTTAAAAATCAGATTTTAAAGAGCCCTGTTATCTCTGTATTGACTTTTGATCAGTCTCATGCTCTGTTAGTGACACAGTCGGATGGCTTATTCTTATTCGATGGCGTCAACATTTCGAGATTTGCCACCGAAGCCGACGATGAATTAAAAAAAGGGGAAGTAAACCGGGCAGTTATTTCACCGGATGGTTTAATTGTGGTCGGCACAATATTAAACGGTGTTACGGCGATAAACCGGGAGGGCAAAAAACGCTGGACACTGAACACATCCAATGTGCTTCAAAACAATACCGTGTTGGGTATGTTTTGCGATCGGGATAATAATTTATGGTTAGCCCTGGATAAAGGTATTTCGCTTCTGCAACTCAATTCATCCATTCACTATATCCGTTCATTTAACCCCTCTGTTGGCTCTGTTTATTCGCTTAGCTATCGTGCGCCCGATTTATTTATCGGGACAAACCAGGGACTTTACAGAGCCGATTTAAGTTTAAGCAATAAAAGCATCAAAAACCTGCGCTTGGAACCCAAAATAAAGGGTCAGGTATGGAGTATTAATAGTTTTGATAACCAGCAAATTTGCGGGAATAATGAAGAAACTTATACTATAACTCCCGGGGAGACTCAGATTCTCTCGCCCGTTAAAGGTGGAATTTGTATCAGGAAAGGAATCATTCATGGAAAAGAGGTGCTGGTACAAGGCACTTATACACAACTTTGTATTTATGAAAAAGTGAACGGGAAATGGACATTCAGTCATGCCGTCGATGGCTTTCTGAATCCGATTCGTTACCTCGAAATTGATTATACCGGAACAATTTGGGCGAGCCATTTGCATCAGGGATTGTATGCCATTCAACTGACTCCCGATTTACATAAAATTGAACACGTAACAAAATTTAAAACGCTTGATAACAAACACGAATATCCGATCAATGTGTTTTCTATCAACAACCGTGTGGTTTTTACAGATAATACGGCTTTTTACACCTACGATGATATAAAGAAAAAGATTGTACCTTATGACGAGTTGAATAAAAGCCTGGGTTATTTTTCACATGCGTACCGGGTTTGTTATTTCAACGCTGATTTGTATTGGTTTATTCGTGATGGTGAATCGGCGCTGGTTCAGGTAAAACCGGGTGCCATTAAATTATTGGATGTGGTTCAATATTCCCTTTTCCTGAATCAGACCGTCGACGATTATCAAAATATAATTCCCATCTCGGAAAATGAATGTCTGTTTACACTTGAAAACGGACTGGCGTTGTATCGCACGCACAAGTCTTTAGGAAAAGCGTTGAATACAAAATTGATGATAAAGAGTATTCAAACCTCCGATGCCGAATCGAAGGAAACGGTCTATCTTCCCATTTCAACTAAAACTCCTACATCAACTCCATACAAACGAAATAACATTGTTATTACTGTATTTTATCCGCAGTTTACAAACTTAAATAATATAAAATTCCGCTATAAACTGGAAGGTTTGGATGCCGTATGGAGTGATCCGACGGCTTCATCGCGAAAAGTGTACAATTACTTACCACATGGAGAATACCTGTTAAAAGCACAGGTACTGACCAAAAGTGGAATTAAACTCTCGGAAGTAAGCTATTCGTTCGAGGTAGAACCGCCATTCTATTTGAGTCCGGCAGCAAAAATTATTTATGCCTTGCTGATTGTGCTGTTGGCTGTTGGTTTATATCTGTATATTTTGCGGTTAATACATGTAAAAAAAGAAAAAGTCCGCGTCGAACAGGAAGAGATCCGGCAAAAGGAAATTGAAAAAAGGGAGCAAAAAATCATGGCCCTTCAAAAGGAAAAATTAGACTCCGAACTCGTTGTAAAAAGCAAGGAACTGGCTGTTTCAACCATGACGATTATCAAGAAAAATGAGATTCTGGTAACAATTAAAGAAGAAGTAATAAATCAGAAAGAAGCCCTGGGTTCGCAGTACCCAAACAAGTACTACGATAAACTGATCCGGTTGCTGGACGAAAATCTGTCGTCGGAAGAGGACTGGGCCATTTTTCAGACCAACTTCGACCGCATTCATGAGAACTTCTTCCGGAATCTGCACATCAAATATCCCGAATTCACCTCCAATGATTTGCGTTTTTGTGCTTATTTACGTCTTAATTCATCCAGCAAGGATATTGCGCACCTGATGAATATTTCGCTCAAAGGAGTGGAAGTAGCCCGTTCGCGTATCCGCAAGAAAATTGGACTTCCATCAACCAAGAGCCTGACGGAGTTTATGATAGAGTTTAAATAAAAAATCAATTGACAGGCTGGTAAATTATACTTTTCCTGCTACTTATAATCTTTTTTTATGGATAAAATATGGCATTGTTTTCCCCAGACCTTATTCATTTAAGCTCCCTTAGTAGCCGAAAATATATAAACCGATCTAACCCTTATTAACTCCCGTGATTTAAAATACCCCTGTCTTGAATTCTATGCAGGTTCTATTTTAAAAATAAGGGAATTTATGTCTCTTTAAAATCAAAGCTACTAAGGGAAGCCCAATAAATAAGATTTTAATAATCGTACCATGAAATATTTCTGGCTAACCCAATAGCAGACCGGTAGACAAAAAAGAGGGCAAATTCTATAAACATATCGTTTTTAGAATTTACCCTTTTTATAATGGTTGTGTGATTCACACTATATTTTGCATTATCCACTCTTCAAGGTCTTCTTCAATTTCCAACCGTTTTTTGATTCTCTTTCGGCGCTTATACATAGTTTCTTTGCTCAAATTCAATAAAAGGCAGCCATCCGAAATATCAATTCCCATCCCGATTATCACAATAACGATCAGATCGGAAGGCGTGAGGTCTTTGTGTTTCTCCTTCAAATCGGTTATCCGGTTGTTAAACAAACTGTTTGCTTCATCAATGTAATCCTGCCATTCATCTTTTGTCAATATCAACTCATTTGTCAATTCTTCCATAAACACTGCCTGTTTTTTGGGTTCAAAAGAGCCTTGCTGTAATTTATTGAAACGAACGGTTATATCTATTCTTTGCTGAAATTTCAATAATAACAATTCCTGTTTCTTGCTATTTTCCAATTCTTTTTCTCTTAATTCAAAGGCTGTTTTTTGTTGTTTTATTTCCAGTTCCGTCAGTTTTCGCTTATTACGGATATTTATCCGTTGAAACACAAGCACAATTATCAGTATCAGTATTATCAGAAAACCAATGCCAATAATTACATTCCGGTTAGCAATTTTCAATTCAGCATTTTCTTTCTCTTTCTCAGAAAGATCGAATTGCTTATCAATTTGATATAGCTGACTTTTCTGTTTTATATAAAAAATGGAATCTTGCCTTAAATAGGCTTGTTGGAAAGAATAATAAGCTTGTTCGAAATCCTTTCTTTTTTCATAAACAGCAGCTTCGGCCAGATTTTTCAGAACTTCTGTTTCACTTATTCCTTTCTCTTCATTGGCAATTCTTATATAGAAAGTTGCCGAATCTGGCTTTTTGAGTTCTGTATATAAGTATGCCAGATAGGAAGCATTTCGGCTCCTTAGGTCAGGACAATGATTAAATCCGACAAGGATTTTATTTATAGCCTCTCTTTTATTCTTTTTGTACAGCAGTTCACCTTGTTGAGATGTAATATAATAATATAATACCGTATCATTAACTTCTTCCGCCAGTTTTAATGCTTTGTCCGAATAATACATCACAGTGTCGAAAGGTTGCTCTAATTGTAAAAGCATATTAGATATTTCAAAGTATGATGAAATCTGATATTTTTTATTCC
This sequence comes from Paludibacter sp. UBA6032, assembly GCA_002427885.1. Lineage (GTDB taxonomy): Bacteria > Bacteroidota > Bacteroidia > Bacteroidales > Paludibacteraceae > Paludibacter. The sequence goes on along the minus strand of DIZI01000014.1, from coordinate 72,825 downwards.
CGGATAGTTTAAATAATTCCAACGATTTTTTAAAGCAAAGACTAGCCTCATAATAATTCTTATCCTGTTTATAAATGTACCCCATATTTATAGTTGCCAAACCTGAAATGTTGTATTCCCCGGTATTTTCCAAAGCCAACAATGCATTCTTATAGGCTAACAGGGCTTTTTCATTTTTATGCAGCAATTCCGAAACACAACCCAGCATATAATACGAAGTTCCACTGTATTTTTTTAAATCTGTTTTGGCATAATAATCAACGGCTACTTGAATCAAACTATCCGATTTTATATCCATATATAATTTATAACGGGCTTGAGTATAGTGCAGGCACCACGCGGCAAAATCGGACTTCGATAAATGTTCGGGTTTGTCAATTGTATTTAAGAGCTTGAGTGCACTGTCGGGATGTTCGGTTAGCAAACTCTCTGCTTTCAATATAACGGCATGGTCGGTATAGTGAGTTCCACATGCCGAAAGTAGCATACAAAAAATACTCAGAAGTAATATTTCTATATTTTTCATTTTTCCTTGTTTCGGTTTGTTAAAAATGCTGTTTTTTTCTCCTCAATAGATGCCTGTACCGTAATTGCTTTTTCAAGCACATGTATTTGTCATATATTCAGCAATATATGTTTTTGAAATTCGCTTGCTGTACCGATGTTTTTTTTGACAATTCGATAAAACCTGATTAACTTTGGGTACAAAATTAATAAATATTCTTCAATTTTTAAACAATCGATTATTATCATGAAAAAGTCTCTTTTATTTTGTCTTCTTTTTTTATTTTCTGCATTTACAGGTATTTATGCAGTAGATGTACCCCTGGACAAATCAAATCCTATTCCAACGTCCACCCGCCCTCGTGCACCTATACTTATTCCGGTAACGGTGGATCTTTCGAACACCGATTTATACCTGAACTTTACAAGTGAGGTAGGAATAGTCAATATTGTAATTACAGACGGTAATGGTTCTATGATATATCAACAATCGGTAGATACAAATTCAACCAATGAATTATATATCCCTGTTGATAGTTGGGAAACAGGAAACTATACCCTTGAAATTATTTATGGGAGCATTACACTTGTTGGCATATTTACAATAGGATAAATGTTCTTTGGGGAAAATAAAATCCTCCAAAGTAAGAATCTTTTATTCCGAAGCATAAAAGTTTGCAGCCACTGAATAAAAGTTCCCAGCTTAAGAATAATTCTTTGCAGCTTAAGAATAAAAGTTTGCAGCCAAGGAATAAAAGTTCCCAGCTTAAGAATAATTCTTTGCAGCCAAAGAATAAAAGTTCCCAGCTTAGGAATAATTCTTTGCAGCTTAAGAATAAAAGTTTGCAGCTTAAAGATAAAATAGTTTCAATATCACTCTATAGAATCACAACAAAAAAACAAATATTTGATAATATGAAATTTACATGTTTTATATAGATTTATTTTTTAGTATTCATCATTAAAATCAAAAAATTATGTCAGATTACATCCCTCAGAACGATGCCGACATGAATGTTTGGCAGGGAAATTTAGTAGTAATTGTTGAACCAAACGTAACCGCTTGGGGAATTGCAGCAGACGACTTTACAGCAGTAAAATCAAAACAAACTATCTGGGAAGCCGCTTATGCCAAGGCCAGTAACAAACAAAACCGCACGGCAGCAGACGTATTAGCTAAAGATGAAGCAGGAGCCGATTACAAAAAAGCAATTCGCGTTTTTGTGGCACAATGGTTAGCTAACAACAGTAAAGTAGCCGATGCAGACCGTACACGCATGGGACTTACCGTGAAAACAGGAACACACACAGCTACGCCTGTGCCAACAACAAGTCCGGTAGGGATTATTGATTTTTCGGTACGCTTACAACACAGCATTCATTTCTCCGACGAAGCTTCGGCACGCAGCAAAGCCAAACCCGAAGGAGTGCATGGATGCGAAATTTACATGAAAGTAGATGGTGATGCTCCCAAAGATGCTTCGGAACTAACGTATGTGGCTACTGATACGGCTTCGCCCTACGTACAGAAATTTGATGGAAGCAAAGTAGGGAAACCGGTTTACTACTGGCTACGGTGGGTAAACACCCGCGGCGAATCCGGCCCCTGGAGTAGCACGGTGAGCGCCTTGGTGGTGGGATAGAAAGTAATTTCTCAATTAAAGCGACCTTTTCCAATCCGTTAATTAACGGATTGGAAAAGGTCACTACCAAACAAATAAACTAAAATAACTATCAATTATGAATAAACTTACGCTTTCCGTTTTTTTCTTTTGCATCCTTATAAGTGCCACGGCACAAACCATCCTTACCGCCAACCGTACCGCGTACCGTGCTGCCGACCAACTTGTAAAACAACAAGTAGAGTTTAAAGATCCCGGTGCATCCGGTAGAGACATTATCTGGGATTTCTCACATGTAAACATGATAAACGAAAAATACCAACTGGTTTATTACAACGCCAACAAAGGCGACACCACCAGGGTGACAGGCTTAGAGCACGATACACGTTACCATTACCTGCTCAGGCAAGATACACTTTGGCTTACAGGGTATGAAAACAGGACTACCACCATGGACTATCAGCTACCGGAAGCTTTGCTGCGTTTCCCATTCAGGTATGGGGATACACTGCGTACGTCCTTTATCGGAACAGGACTCTATTGCCAGAAGGTGGATCTGGCAGCCCGGGGATATTCCAAAGTAGTGGCTGATGCAACAGGCAAACTCATTACTCCCGAAAGAGATACCCTGAAAAATGTGTTGAGGGTACTACGACTGAAAGAGTTTACGGACATAGGGACAGATAGTGCCAGTATTGGCACCACCATGCGAATGGAAACCTACCAGTGGTATGCCCGTGGCAGTCGCTATCCGGTATTTGAAACCGTCAAAACCTACACCTTACGAAACGATAGTGCATTGGATAATTTTTCTACCTCATTCTATTTCTCCACAATAAAACGGGAGCAATTGCAAGAAGATTTGGCAAATGCAAACCTGCAAGATGATGCGGTCAATCCTGCTGATATTTTGATTAATTGCAACACTTATCCTAACCCTGTGACAACTGATGTACTGGTAAATTACGAATTATCGGTGGATGCCCGGGTGTCTTTCCTAATATGCGATGTAAGCGGCAGGCCATGGGCAAATGTGCCTTTCAGGGCATTAAGTGCAGGCTTACAGCAACAGCAGATTTCGATGAGCGGATTACATGCAGGAGATTACGGGCTGTATATCAAGGTGAATGATAAAATATATAAAAGGACAATTATAAAATTATAATTCAATTACGAACTAATAAAACTTATGAAAGAAAAAAAGAATTCCAGACTCAAACTAATTGCCCTTATAGCAATACTCTTTTACACAGGTATGCTACAGGCACAACAAAATGAAAATCCCGAAGGTTCTGTGACTCCAAATGCGGCAAACTCCCAGAATGTAAATATTGATTTATTCAGGGGAAAGCAAAATATCTCCATCCCTATTTATACTTTTAAGTCGAAACACCTGAGCGTTCCTATTTCCTTAAATTACAGCCCTGTTGACATAATTGCAGCCCGAAAACGATATGTAGGAACCGTTAGTAATATATATGGTTTATTGTCGTACCAAGAACCGTCAAGTATCACACTAGATGCTACCAGTTTAACTGAATGTCATCCGGGTTGGACAGGTTTGGGTTGGACTCTGACTGCCGGAGGGGCTATTACCCGGAGTGTAAACGGAATACCCGATGAGTCTCTTGCCAATACTTCTACCGGAGAACCGGCTGGAAATTTTTCCAATTACGATCCGCTGTATAACCCCGATAATGCGGTGGCAAAAACAAATCCAACTGACCCGGACGTGATGTATAACACATTATACGAATCGGGTGAAGATGAATTTTCGTTTAATTTTTGTGGGTATTCGGGTACTTTCCTCTTTTACCGGGGCGAGTGGAAAATTTTCTCCGATGTTAATTTCAAGATATACCCAAGCATTGTGAGTGGAGTTTTAAAACAAATTATTTTGGAAACCCCGGATGGAATTACCTATACATTTGGTGGCTTCAACAATGGCTCTGACAATGAAGCTGTTGAATACAGTCAATATAATACCCAGCCTAAAATTGCTACTTCGTGGTTTCTCACACAAATAGAATCGCCAGAAGGCGATCAAATTAATTTTTATTACGAGAAAAGGGATGAATTTAAATACATGTACCCGATAACGAAAACGAGTACTATATATTCAGCAGCCAAAGTGCTTGTAAATGGTAGCTGGCAATTTACATCTTTCAGCACTGTTACTACTCCACCTGCTATTAATGATAGCTATTCCATTGAACCGGTATATCTGGCTAGGATATCGAGTACATCAAACCCGGTTGTGGTCAATTTCTACAAATCGCCTTCCAATGCAATCAGTTATCCGACGTCATACGGTACAGACTATAAACTGGATAATATTACATTGTCCAGTGATAGTCATGATTTTAAAAAAATAGATTTTGCTTATATAGAAAACTCTGCCGAAGCATTAAAACTCCAATCGCTTCAGGAATCAGGGATTGCAACCGGCGGAACAGCCACTACATTACCTGCTTATCAGTTTGGCTATACCCCCAATAATAATACGGAAGCACCTGCAGTACTTAATTCCATAAGCTATCCGACAGGGGGATCCAGCAGTTTTGAATTTGAAAAGCAAACATACTCTTTACAACAACAGCCCGATTTAGCCTCCAGTGCAACTGTTAATGAAATGAATATTACCTCTAATGAAATAAAAGAACATTTCTACGACCCGGGATTTGTAACCCAGTCTGATGGATTCAGAATAAAAAAACAAGTGTCTAAGGGTTTCAGCACTGATAAAGCACTAATAACAAACTATTACTACACAGATAACTTTCCGGAGTTGGATCCTGCCAAGGCAGCCAACAATGGAACAACAGGAATAAAAAACAGGGAGGTCAGATCCGGGGTAAATGATGAAAAGTACTTGTATGGTTATACCTATAGAATGCAAAAGTTGACGGAGTACGATTGCACGATTCCAGCCCAGTTACCGAACCCAACCATTAGCTCTATACAAGTAGGTTATTCATCGGTATGGGTGATACAAAGTAAAGAAGGTGAATCGGGTACTATAAGCTCAATGGGAGCTACAAATTATAAATTTGTAAATTTCATAACATTCAAGTTGAACGCAAATGGGAATCTAGATAGTCCGGCAGACATCATTAATAACAATATCAACCAAGCCGGAAAAATGACCAGTTGTGTAAAATATGATGCTCAAAAGCATGAAACAAGCACAACAAATTATGAATATGAAAATGGCCCGGAAACAATAATGACCCGCTATTATCAATACTCCTTCATATATAATGAATATCCGGGTACTACTAAAAGATCCCATAATACTTGGCGTAGCTATGATACCCGATATTCGCAATATAAGCTGGCAAAAAAAACGGATATCGTAAATACCTTTTATACCACGACAACCTATAAATATAACTACGCAACAAATAACCTGACCGAAGTAAATGTGATGGAACCCACTCTGAATTACAATTCGATAAGTGCCAATGCTACTGCCGGTGATGTAAGTGATGCCAATTATAACACCACTACCACCTCGTATAAATACTCCGGTGATTTCTATGATGAGAAATATTCCGGACATAATAATACTTCGAATATGGATTACCACTATTGGCATTATGTGAAAAATGCGCCTGTAGAAAAAGTTGTAAAAAAGAACGGTAAAATAATAGCGGCTCAATTCACGAAATATACTTATCAGGAAATACCGGCAAATTCAATGTCGAAGGCCAGATGGGCACTAAAATCGAGCGAGGTGTACGCGCTTGAAATACAGGGGCCTATAGACTCAACAACCTATACACACCCTACTTTTAACTGGGATAAAGGAGATTCTCGCTATCAACTGAGAACCACTTTTGACCAGTATGATACTTACGGGAACTTACTGCAATATCACAACGAAGGAGGTGCCTATATGGCAACCTACTATGACGCTGCTATCCAGCAACCTTTAATTAATGTAAAGAATATCACCTATAATGCTTTAAATACTCAGATAACCGGTTCCAATTTATCCACACCAATCGATTTTCTGAAACTGCGTAAATTGCTGCCAAATACACAAATCAGCAGTTATACCTACGATCCGAAGTTCGGGGTCACTTCCGTTACAGCTCCCAATGGAGTTACCACCACCAAGGAGTACGATGCGTTCGGGCGGTTGAAGTGCATTAAAGATACGAATGGAAAGATACTCGAAACAATGGACTACAGTTTTCAAATTCAATAACTAAAGACCCAAAGCCCCTAAAGAGTATGTAAAATAGATTCATTTAGTACTATAATTCTTATAATGTAAATCCTTTTACAAACTACTCTTACTCCCCTTTAGGGGTTGGGGGCAGTCTAAAAATAAAAAAATAACATGAAAATTAAAAATATATATAAACCACTGTTACTGCTAATGCTGCAAACCCTGTTTGTGATACAGACTGTACGAAGTGCCGACTTGTATGTTCCCATGGCAAAAAACAGTGTAAAAACAACTATTCCCTTAATTGCAACTACCGTTGACGGTCAGTTGAATTCGAACAACAGTCTGGTAACCGTTGAATATACCGATGGGCTGGGACGTCCCAATATAACTGTACAAAAGGCGGTAACCTATAATACAAAGAAGGATCTGGTATCGGTACAGAATTACGATTGCTACGGACAGGTGTCCAACCAATGGTTACCTGTACCTATCACAACAGGAACAAGCATACCCGACCCCGCTGCCGTAATACAGCAGGCACAAAGTTTCTATGCCGATGCCATGCCTTATAGCACCGTTACCCGGCCAACAGATGTACAATCAAGCACTACCACTACAGGTGACCAACGTACTGAACTTTGCACTCCCGGCGGAGCCTGGCACAACGGCAATAAAACACAGAAACAAGACAGACTATTATATGATTTTACGAATCCGCAATTGGCTATAAGGCAGTATGGAGTGGAGGGCAACAATGTGGTGTTGTATAACGACAGGTTTAGTCAATTAAATGCCAATGTAGTGCAATTTACAGACGAAGACGGTCATATCACCTATACTTTTACCGATGCCTTCGGGCGAACATTGGTACAACGGGCAATAAACAACGGTGTGAACCATGATACATATTATGTGTACGACGACATGGGGCAACTGCGCTTTGTGCTTTCGCCTGATGCTTCGGACCAAATGACTACTGCAGGCACTTATTCGCTTGCAGGCATTAATACAGAGGGCAATCCGCTCGCACAATATGGTTATGCCTATAAATACGATGAAAAAGGACGCTGTATAGCAAAAAAACTACCCGGCAAGGACTGGAACTACATGATGTACGACAAGGTCAACCACCTTATAGCCACACAGGATGGAAACCAACGTGACAACAACGGCAAGCAATGGACTTTCTATAAATACGATAGGCTCGACAGGCTTATACAAAGCGGTACAGCCACTATTGCCGATGCCGCCGGCATGCAAAATGCCTACAACGACACTACCATGGTGGAAACCTATGGGGCCGGGACAGGATACACAAGCACTAACACTTTTAGCACCTGGTGTACCAACGTCAAGATACTAACCCAAAACTTTTACGATAGCTATGATTTTTTAAACCTGTCAGCTTATTCAGCTTATAAGAGTACGTTGACCTACACTACCGTGGCAGGTTATACTGCAAAATACAGTAATGTGGTAGATGGCGTGGACATTGCTACACAAGGAATGCTTACCGGCACTACGGTAGCTATGCTAGACAATTCTGCAACAGTTGTTTCCACCATGTATTACAATGACAAGGGGCAGGTAGTGCAAACCCAGTCCCGTAACACTTTAAACGGATATACCCGGGATTGGTACTCGTACAGTTTTAGCGGAAAAATTTTGCGAAAATTCGAGATGCATACCACAAGCTTTAATTTTGGTGCCATAAATTCAGCTTATGGTTTTAAGTATGATTTTGCCGACCGGCTCACCGACATCTGGCATAAGCGGAACACTGACCCCGATTCGGTGAAACTTTGTTCAATACAATACGATGAGCTTGGCCGCCCAAGTAAAAAGATACTGCACGGTGGAATTCAAACCATTGATTACGGCTACAATATACATAATCAGCTGAAGTCAATCAGTTCACCACTTTTTGCCGAAACATTGTATTATCAGGATGGGACGGGTGGCAAGCCTACTTGTTTCAATGGAAGCATAGGTTCCGTAACCTGGGGTGCAGGCACCACACAGAACAAACAGTATAACTATCAGTACGACGGACTCAACCGGTTGACTCAGGCCTCTTATTTGCCTGCTGATAAGTACAGTGTAAGCGTTGAAGATTATGACAAAAACGGCAATATCAATTCCTTGATTCGCAATGGCTCTTACGATTACTCTTCATTAGGAGGAGGAATAGTAGAAGGCTCTATTGATGTTTTAGGCAATGGCTACAGCGGTAATCAGCTTCAGAAAACGCTAGACTATGCGGACAATCAAAGCCTGGTATTGGCCAAAAACGATTTTAAAGATGATGATAATTCACGAACGGCAGAGTACCTGTACGATAACAATGGCAATAGAATAGCCGATGCCAATAAAGGTATTGCCCTGATTAAGTATAACCTGCTGAATCTGCCCGAGAAGATATACTTTATGAATGGCAACAAGATAGAGTATATGTATGACGCCGTGGGTGTGAAACACAAAGCAAAATATACAACGGCACTCAATTCGTTGCAAATCCCGCTGGGACAGTCGATGGAGCTTACCGCAAGCAATGTAAGCCGGAAAGACTCGGTGGAATACTTTGCCGACTACGTGTATACCAACAGGAAAATCGACAAAATTCTTACTCCCGAAGGATATATACAAACAAGCGGCGTGTATTCCGATTGGAGTTACTGGAAGTATTGTTATTCACTGAAGGATTATCAGGGTAATACGCGCGTGAATTTGGCTAGCGACTACAAATTAAATCATTCCACTACTGTCTATACAGCTTCCGGGCAGATTGATTACTATCCGTTCGGCATGGAAATTACTCCGCCAACCGGAACAAATTCCGGTACAAATCCTTATCTTTACAGCGGCAAAGAGATAGACCGTATGCACGGGCTGAATGAATACGATTTCAGTGCACGTTGGCAGGATGCTGCTAATCCGGGATTTACAACGATGGATCCGCTGGCGGAACTAGCTCCGTGGGATAGTCCTTATGCCTATTGTGGTGATGATCCGGTAAACAGGATAGATCCGACGGGGATGTGGTATATTGAAAATGGTGAATTAATTGTAACACCTAATCAAGAACAAGAGGACAATAGAAATGCTCAGGGTTATGCAGCTGGTTGGTCTAATAACCATGACAGTCCTAACAGTGGCGATCCACTTATGGATGGACAGTACGGTAGTTATTCCCAAAATGGCCAACAGAGCCAAAGTTCAATACCGGTAAATAAGGACCAAGTGCTGAGTGCAGGGGATGTAAATCAGGCAGTTAGGGAAGAAACAAAAAATCTAATAAATAATGGGTTAATAAAAGCCACTTACAATGTGGATGTTTTTAAAACGAATAATCCGTCAAATAAAACAACAGTCATAACTGATAAATTTCTCAACCCAATTAGTGTGTCTACCATGGGCTTATCTATTGGTAATGATGGTTCGGTTACATTTGGAGATTCATTTTCTGTAGGAAAAAATGTAATAACTGGTGATTTTATTCTCGGAATAACTATTCCAAATGGAACAAATTCAAATGCTGGAATTACTATAAATTTAGATGATAAACTCGTAAAAGGTATTGCTATTGGGGCAGCAGTTGTAGGTGGCATTGTCAGTTCTGGTGCAGTTACAGCGACGGAAGCACTTGCAGGTGCTGCATTAGCTTGGTAAATCAAAAACGAAAAAAAATATGAAAAAGAAATATATCTTATATAGTCTTGCTATTATAATAGTAATTTATTTGAGTTTTAAAGTTGGATATATTGTTTCTAACAGCCATAATACAGAGAGCAAAGCCAAAACTTATCTATGGCTTTTTAAAGACTCAACAATAAATGATTTGGATACTATCGTAAGTATTGGACACAACAGAAAAAGTGATATATATTATCATTATCTATATAAAACAAAGATTGCAATTTCAATATTTGAATATAGAGAATTAAGCCGAATAAATATAAAGAATATCACCTTTTTACATAATGTAAATCTGAATAATTTTTTAGATGGTTTCTCTGGTGAAGTTTATAATATGACTTTATATCCATTACCGGAAACATCTATTATGTATGAATTACCGTTTAATAATGTATTTCAGGTAAACTTAGATGCATCATCAACTATCAAAAAACGAATTGAAGGAAAAAACTATCGTGGCTTCTTCGGTAAAATATTGAGAATGTCGTTTAGTAATTCGGAGGGAAAACATTTAGTTTTATTCGATTATAAACGTGAAGCAACTCCTACATTGTTTTTACTATACAAATACCAAGGAAGATTTTTGGTGATAATGATTAATTCAGAAGAGAAATTTGATGAAAGTATCATTAATATATTAAAGTTGGAATAAACAAGGGAAGTTTCCTTGCAATGCTTAAAAAACATTGATATAAAAACAAATAACTGGGATCTAAGAAGCATTAAGAAAAGCAGGTGGTTTCATCTGCTTTTCTTAAAACCAGTAAAGTAAATCCGTATCTTTACAGCGGCAAAGAGATAGACTGTATGCACGGGCTGAATGAGTACGATTTCAGCGCACGATGGCAGGATGCTGCTAATCCGGGATTTACAACGATGGATCAGCTGTCGGAAGATTATTATGACATATCACCTTATGCATATTGTGTAAATAATCCGGTGAATTTTACTGATCCAACCGGGATGGGTATTCACGATGATAATCAATTGGGTAACGTTAATTGTTGGGGACACGATTACAGTCAAGATAATTACAGTCAAGATAGAAGTGATGGTCAAAATTATGCAAATCTTTATTCTTCCGATCATAGCAATCCTAACAGTGGCAATCCACTTATGGATGGATATTCCGATAATTTTTACCAAAATGGCCAACATAGCCAAAGCTCAGTGCCGGTAAATAAGGATCCGGTGCTGAAAGATGGGAGTACAAAGCCGTCATATACACCGCCGCCACGCTCCCTTCCTGGTTTTCCTGATGCAGAAAAAAGCAAACCAAAAGGAGGTAGACCTCGTTGGAAGCTACCTGATGGCGATATAGGAGAATGGGATGGACAACATGGTGAGTTAGAAAGATATAATCCAAGAGGTAAACATAAAGGAGTTTGGAGTCCAGATGGTACTCAAACAAAACCACCCGTACCTGGACGTACAATTGACCCAGTAGTAGTTGGAGTTGGGGTTGTTATTGGAGTAGGTATACTTATTATTGTTACAGATGGTGCAGCTACTCCATTATTATTAGCATTGTAAATAAATATAAATATGAAAGTAGAGAGAGTAATTTCTGTATATAACAAAAACAATGATGAATTAATTCATGAAATCATTGTTAGCATTTCTTTGGAGCTTTTAAAATCTATAATCAATGTTGATGAAGATGACCCAGATATTTACAAAGTGTACGGGGTGGATGCCAATCAGTATCAACAGTTTTTAAACTATTTTCAAGACTTGTCAAATTACAAATTTAGTGATTTTGACTTCTTTGTAGAATGTTTTCAAATTACGGATTAATTTGGGTAATGGTTCAAATGAGTCAATAAGAAAATAATTAATTGAAAATCACTAAGTAGGATTAATAAAAGCAGGTGGTTTCATCTGCTTTTCTTAAAACCAGTAAAGTAAATCCGTATCTTTACAGCGGCAAAGAGATAGACCGTATGCACGGGCTGAATGAGTACGACTTTAGCGCACGTTGGCAGGATGCTGCTAACCCGGGATTTACAACTGTAGATCCGCTTGCGGAATATTATTATGACATATCACCTTATGCATATTGTGTAAATAATCCGGTGAATTTTACTGATCCAACCGGGATGGGTATTCACGATGATAATCAATTAGGTAACGTTAATTGTGATGGACACGATTACAGTCAAGGTAAAAGGGATGGTCAAAATTATGCAAATCTTTATTCTTCCGATCATAGTGATCCTAACAGTGGCGATCCACTTATGGATGGACAGTACAGTTATTACCAAAATGGACAACAGAGCCAAAGCTCAGTGCCGGTAAATAAGGATCCGGAGCTGAAAGATAATCGTTTGGAAAAACTACCGGCTGCAGTAGGTATGACTGCAGACGTTATGAGCCAAGCAGGTGCGGATATAAAACTTGCTGTGAAAATTTCAGAAACCGCAGCAAGGCATGCTTTAACCAGACCTACAACTATAATTGGAGCTGTTCTTGCAGGAGTACCAGCTGCAATAAATATGTGGAATAATGGTGTTAATACTAATGATTTAATAACTGTAGGAATATCTGTCGCGGCTCTTGCTTTAGAATTCAGTCCTGAAGGTGCTGTAGTAAATATTGGAAGTGCTGCTGTGGCTTTGGGTGGTGTTGCGTGGGATGCATATACTATGACACATCCCTAAAATAAATAAATAATATTATTAAAATGAATAAATTACAGTACAATACAAAGTTATACAATGGAAATTTAAGCTTTTTCTTAGCATGGATTATTCCTTTTGGATCTATCATATTATGGATTTATATTGGCAGATTGTTAGAGATACCGTCTATAATTGGGATTCCTATAGTCATATTTTTATTTGTTTCTCCATTAATTTTCAAAAAAAAGATAAAGGCTATATTTACAAGTAAGGTTCTTTTAGAAATGGATAATGATTCTTTTTCTGTTTCGTATTTAGATTCGGATGGTGAAAGTGTGAAAAAACAAAGAATTTATCCATGGACGTCAATACAAGGGTATAACTTTTATTTTGGAGAATCCTCACCCACTATCACGGCTCTTACACTTCATTTCAAAAAAGGGTTGCCAAAGTCGTTTAATTTTTTTGACAAGGAGTTTAAAGACACAAAGTCATTCAATGAAATGCTTAATAACGAGTGTTTGCTTACCTTATTTTACAATCAGGTAAAACAGTACAATGCCGATAAAACAGAAGAAGATCAGATCCAGTTATTGGCGGGTTTCTTTGCATCTAAAACAGGTACTGTTATTATTTATTTGATGACCATATTGATAGTTTCAGCCATTGTTCTTCACTTAGTAATTGCTCCAAAGTCATCGTTTGCAACCTTGCTAATAAGCATCGGTTTAGTGGCTGGCTTCTTTTCTAAGAGAAAGAGTTCATTAGAACTTTATAAAAAGATAAAAGAACTGGACAATAAATAATGTGGCAATGTTTCAAAAGTATTAATATGAAAATCAATTTATGAAGTTTAAGTAGGATTAATAAAAGCAGGTGGTTTCATCTGCTTTTATTAAAACCAGTAAAGTAAATCCTTATCTTTACAGCGGCAAAGAGATAGACCGTATGCACGGGCTGAATGAGTATGACTTTAGCGCACGTTGGCAGGATGCTGCTAACCCGGGATTTACAACTGTAGATCCGCTTGCGGAAATGTACTATAGTCAAAGTCCGTATATGTATTGCAGTGGTGATCCGGTAAACAGGATAGACCCTACCGGTATGGGTGATTATAGTTATGGAGGACCAGAAATTGTTGTAACAGGACACGATTACAGTCAAGATAGGAAAGGATACTCAAAATTATGCAAATCTTTATTCTTCCGATCATAGTGATCCTAACAGTGGCGATCCACTTATGGATGGTTTGTACGGTAGTTACTACGGAAGTTCAACGAGCCAAAGCTCAGTGCCGGTAAATAAGGATCAGGTGCTGAAAGATGGGGATGTAAAAAACGTGACTAATGTTTATGAGAAAGCTAAGCCTGCTATTGATGTTGCGACAACAGTTCTATCATCAAAATTTCCCAAATTGAAAGGATTAGGACCTATAACTACCGCATTGGATTTTGTTAAAGACTCTTATCAATATTTTAATGCCGAAGAAATAAGTGGAAAACGTTATGCATATAGAGCCATTGCTGTTGGTGTTGCTCTTTATGATGTTCCCTTGGCGGGTCCATCTTTTACTGTTGGTGAAATAATGTATGACAAACTGTGTTCAATCACGTCTTGGATCAATAATGCATTTACTACTCAAAACTTACTAGATTCGGATTTATTTCCCCACTAAAAAACCTACAATATGGAAACAGTTAAAAGAATGTCATTGGGGTCGTTTATATTACCATTAATATATCCCATTTTTATTTTTATTTTATTTTTTCTTGTTAGTATTAAGTTGTTCATTATTTTTACCATAGAAAATAATTATTTGGCAATGTCTATTGGTGTTATATTCTTACTTTTTATAATAATACCTTCTTTAATACTCCACTTTAACTACTATATAATTGATAGAAATAAAGTTTTAATCATTGACGATGTAACAACCGAAGTAAAAATAATTGACAAAGAAACAGAATTCACATTTCGCTTGGATGAAGTTGACAGAGTAAGAATGATAAACTCAAAAAATTATGATGATACTTACAGAATGCTAATGCCATGGAAAACACATTATTATTATATGATTTGCTTAAAAAACGATGATGAATTTCTAGTCACTAGACTTGTTGTTCGTAAATTGGAGAAACTTTTGAATGTAAGAATTGTAAACAAAAGAGAGGCTTTCCCTTTTATATCGAAAACTGCATTAAAAAGAGCGAAGAATGGGTAATGCTTCAGATGTGTTGATAAGAAAAAAAGTAATTAAATAATTATGACGTATTTAGATTACATTTATTATCGGGTTACAAAAGCTTATATGAAGTGGGATGGTGAAACTGGCATTACCGGCATTATGGCTGTTTCATTGATTGTATCAATGCTAATTATTGATTTATATGGGCTTATACACCTAGCTTTCTTTTTTGAAAAATATGGGAATCAAGATAAAGATTTAGGAAAACCTATAATTTTGGTTTTGATGTTGTTGATAACTATTATGTTCTACATAAGATACCGAAAGCGATATAAAGTATTGAAAAGTAAATGGTCGAACGAAACAAAGAATCAGAAATTGAGCAGGGGTTTTTGGGTGATTTTAGCAATAATACTCCCTATTCTATTACCAATACTATATTTGAGCATATTTAGATGAGATGGGGTAATGCTTCAGATGTGTTGATGAGAAAACAATTAATTGAAAATCAACAGAGGAAGTTTAAGTAGGATTAATAAAAGCAGGTGGTTTCATCTGCTTTTCTTATCGTCGCAGGCAAGAATCTGTATCTCAGTTCGGCGCAGGTTGGTGTTAAATGTTCGGCTCAGTTCAGTGCAACTTAGTTGGTTCGGTATGTTGAGCGAAGCGTCTTTCGCTTCGTTCAAGTTAGAAGGAAAGCTAGAGCTTTCCTTTTAGCTGAGACATCGGCTGCAGGATTTTATACACTACGGCGAACGAATGAAAATAATATAGAAATTTAGAACAATACAGCAATATTCTCTGTAACTTTACTGCAATTTATATTCATAACCAGACATTTAAACACATTATTCATTTAAAGAAAAGAAAGGGAATTAAAAATGATCTATTTGTATCTAGTAATTTTTGTCGTCCTTGTGTTTTTTATTGGAATTAAAATTGTACGTCCAACCGAACGGGGCTTAATTGAGAGACTTGGAAAGTATTATAAATTTGCAGATCCGGGTTTTCATTGGATTATTCCGGTGATTGACAGAATTTACATTGTCAATGTAACGGAGCAAATGGTAAATGCCGATCCGCAGGAAATCATCACCAACGATAATTTGAATGCAAGCGTAGATGCTCAGGTTTACTTCAGGGTAAAAAATGATGAAGAAAGCGTAAAAGGAGCTATTTATAATGTCAACAATTATAAATGGCAGATTGTAAACCTGGCACGCACAACCCTGCGTAATATTATCGGAACGCTTACGCTTAAATCGGCAAACAGCGAACGCGGGAAAATCAACGCGGAGCTTTATAACACCTTGCACAACGAGACTAAAACCTGGGGCATCGAGATTGTCCGCACCGAATTGAAAGAAATTGATCCGCCAAAAGATGTTCAGGAAACCATGAATAAGGTGGTAAAAGCAGAGAATGAGAAAATTGCCGCTATCGATTCGGCCACGGCTGCCGAAACGGTTGCCGATGGAATAAAACGGGCTAAGATTAAAGAAGCCGAAGGCTATAAACAATCGAAAATATTACATGCCGAAGGTGACGCCGAAGCCATAAGACTGGTGAATGATGCCGCCGATAAATACTTTGTCGGAAACGCACAATTATTACGCAAACTGGAAGCGGTGGAAGCATCACTCTCCAAAAATGCCAAAATTGTAGTTCCTTCAGGAACAGAATTGATAAACATTATTGGCGAGATGGCCGGGAGTATTGTGCCTCTGGAGCGCAAATAAAAAGACTAAAAATAGCTTACACAAGTTATTTTTCGAACTGCCCTGAATTTAATCCGGTGTTTTGCTGTTGAATTTAGGTCCAAAATAACTAAGGTTGGTGATTCTTATCCCTTTATTCCTGAAATTTACGAAGTTTTTGATATATTTCAGAGAATATTGTTCAAAACAGATAAAGTAACTAATAGATAGTTATTCAGTAGTTTAAAACCCTGTTTTAATCCGTTGTAGGGTTAAAATAGGGTTTCTTTTTTTTGCAATATTTTTATGTAGGGTTCTAATTGGGTCATAAAATTTTTTTTTGGACAAAACAATCAGTTTCTTTGTGGTGTTAATTTTAGGTTCTAAAAATTATACATTATGAAAAAAAATATTGTCTTTGCAATAATAGCGTCAATTTCACTCACAGGCTGCGGTCCTTCCTTAAGAACGGCTCAGGAAAAAAGAATTGATGAAAGAGTCGATTCGGTGATGGAGTTGATGACTTTGGATGAAAAAATAGGTCAAATGGTTTTATACTCCAGCGATTGGGATGTAACCGGCCCATCTCTCAAAAAAGGGTATATGGACGAAATCCGCAAAGGGAACTGTGGAAATATTTTCAACGCATACACGGCAGCTTATACACGCAAACTTCAAAAAATTGCCGTCGAAGAATCAAGATTACATATTCCGTTGTTGTTTGGATACGATGTTATCCACGGACAAAAAACAATTTTCCCAATTTCGTTGGGAGAATCGGCCTCGTGGGATTTAGCGGCTATTGAAAAGTCAGCCCGTGTTTCAGCTACTGAAGCAGCCGCATCGGGAATTAACTGGACATTTGCACCCATGTGCGATATTTCGGTCGACCCCCGATGGGGAAGAGTTTCCGAAGGCGCCGGGGAAGACCCTTATTTAGGATCGAAAATTGCAGCAGCCCGTGTACACGGATTTCAGGGAGATAATTTAGCCGACTCACTAACCATTTTAGCCTGCGTAAAACATTTTGCCGCCTATGGTGCACCCCTTGCCGGACGCGATTATAATACAGTCGACATGTCCCGTCGTGTTTTCTTAGATACTTATCTTCCTCCTTACAAAGCAGCTATCGATGCAGGTGCGATGAGTGTTATGTCGTCATTTAATGAACTGGATGGAGTTCCGGCAACCGGAAGCAGATATTTACTAACAGATGTTTTAAGAGATCAACTGGGTTTCAAAGGATTTGTGGTTACCGATTATACATCAATCAACGAAATGGTAAACCATGGTGTGGCTGATAATGATGCTGATGCAGGATTATTGGCTATTAAAGCAGGTGTTGATATGGATATGCAGGGCGATGTATATGCTAAATACCTGAAAAAGTCATTGAATGAAGGACTGATTCCTATGAAAGACATATATGATGCAGTCCATCGTATATTATATGTCAAGTTCATGTTGGGATTATTTGATGATCCTTACCGCTACTGTAGCGAATCCCGTGAGAAAAGGGAACTTTATGCTCCGGAACATTTGGCGGCAGCTTTGGATATGGCACAGAAATCAATGGTTTTGTTGAAAAATGACAACAAGACTTTACCTTTAGTAAAAGGGGAGAAAATAGCTGTTATCGGAGAACTCGCCAATTCTAAACGCGATTTGCTTGGTTCGTGGATTGCTGCAGGTGACGGAAATTACCTTCAATCGATTTTGGAAGAACTGAAAAATTATAACGGTGACGCGAATACAATTTATGCTGAAGGTTGTAAGAAAATGGGTGATGACCGGAGCGGATTTGCCGCTGCTATTGCCGCTGCCCGCAGAGCCGATAAAATTGTACTGGTGATAGGTGAAAGTTGGGACTGGAGCGGAGAAGCAGCCAGTAGATCAAATATCGATATGCCCGGAGTACAAACCGAATTACTGGAAAAACTCAAAGCATTAAATAAACCCATCGTTGTGGTATTAATGAATGGCCGGCCGTTGACATTGACAAAAGAAAATGAACTGGCTGATGCTATGCTCGAGGCCTGGTACCCGGGAACCATGGGCGGGAAAGCCGTTACGAATGTTCTTTTTGGGCAATACAATCCATCCGGTAAACTAACCATGACATTCCCACGGAATGTGGGACAAATACCCATTTTCTATTACGAAAAAAATTCCGGTCGCCCCATCTATTTGAAAGACCCCAAATACAAATCAAGATATATTGATTGTCCGAATGATCCGTTGTTTCCATTTGGATACGGACTGAGTTATACCACTTTTGCCTATTCGGATATAAGCCTGTCAACCACTGATCTTACTGAAAAGGGAGAATTGAAAGCATCGGTGAATGTAACCAATACCGGAAATGCTGCCGGCGAAGAGGTGGTTCAATGCTATGTTCGCGACCTGGTAGGAAGCATAACCCGTCCGGTAAAGGAATTAAAAGGTTTTGAAAAAATAGCATTGAAAGTTGGGGAAAGTAAAGTGGTGACTTTTACTATTACGCCCGATATGCTTGCCTTTCATCGGTTGGATATGACTTATGGCACCGAGCCCGGAGATTATAAATTGTTTATTGGTGGAAATTCAAGGGATTTGAAAGAAACAAAGTTCAAACTGGATTAATCCTGTCCTGCTAATTTACAGGTATAAAAAAATAGCGGTTACGCCTTTCCATAGAATTAGAGGTGAAATATTAAAAAAACAATGCTTAAAAGAACATTTATAATAAGTTTTCTATTCATAATCTTCGGAACAATTTCCGCGGAACAGACAAATTATGTTGTACCGAAAGCACTGAAAGCCGTGGCTTATCCGGCACATGTTGAACTTAGCTGGGAAAACAAAAATGGTTTTATCTATGAAATTTACCGTTCGACAGATGCCGGTAGAAGCTTCACGAAAGCCGGTAAAACGGACAGGGAATCATTTATGGACTTTTTTGGCAAGCCGGTTGACAAAGAAAAAACGTTTGTTTACCGGATTCTTCCCGAAGGGTTTGATTTACAAAGTTCTGCTGCTATAAAATTTGAACTGAAAACAACTATTCTGCCGGCAACTGATGAAGCTTTGCTGGATATGACACAACGCTATACAACCCGATACTTCTATGATTTTGCTCAACCACAAACCGGTATGGCACGTGAGCGGAGTAACGATGTAAACGGAGATATAGTGACAACCGGCGGAACCGGTTTTGGCATTATGGCTTTAATTGCAGGGTCGGAACGAAATTATTTTAGCCGGGTCGATGCATTTAAAACGATTGAAAAGATAGTGACCTTCCTTGAAAAAGCCGAACGCTTTCATGGAGCCTGGTCACATTGGTATGATGCCGGAACGGGAAAACCTTTCAGTTTCAGTCAGTACGACGATGGAGGAGATTTGGTGGAGACGGCATTTCTGATGGAAGGATTACTCACTGCCAGAGAGTATTACAGAAATGGAAATGCTGACGAGCAAAATTTAGTCACCCGGATTACCAAACTTTGGGAAACCGTTGAATGGAACTGGTATACTCAGGGATCTGACAATTCACTCTATTGGCATTGGTCGAAAAATTACGGGTTTAAAATTAATCACAGGATATCAGGATACGATGAAACGTTGATAACGTATATACTTGCGGCCTCTTCACCAACCTTTCCGATTGAACGTTCTGTATATGAGAATTGTTATACTAAATCAAGTTATTATTTGAACGGGAAGAGTTATTACGGAATAAAACTGAATTTGGGAATGGAGTATGGCGGTCCGCTGTTTTTTACACATTATTCATTTTTGGGACTGAATCCGAATGGATTGACTGACAAGTACACAAATTATTTTGAACAAAACCGCGCGCATGCCCTGATTCAAAGAGCGTATGCTGTCGATAACCCCAAAAAACAGGTAGGTTACGGAGCAAATTGTTGGGGCTTTACTTCATCGGACGATCCGATTGCAGGTTACACCTCACACCAACCGGGTACCAACGATGAAAATGGCACCATTTCACCCACGGCTGCAATCTCATCGATAGTTTATACAGCACAGGCTTCTAAGGAGGCATTGCATCATTTCTATTTAGATAAAGGATATCAATTGTTTGGGAAATATGGTTTTTATGATGCTTTTAATTCAGGATTAGTGGAAGGACAACAAGTTGTTCACAGTTATTTAGCCATTGACCAGGGACCAATTGCTGTAATGATAGAAAATTATCGAAGCGGTTTACTCTGGAAATTATTTATGAGTAATCCCGAAATAAGCAAAGGCTTACATAAACTTGGATTTAAGATCAATCAACTAAATAACTAATCAACAAAATAAATAATTATCAAATAACTAATTACCAAATAACTAATTTCCCAATAGAATAACCTACAAATCACAATATCATGAGAAAAAAGATTATTTATTTATTATTGGCTGTTTTTGTGAGCACCGGCACGCTTCTGGCTCAGAATCTGAGAGTGAATGGAGTAATTGTCGATAAAAAAACCGGTGAGTCTTTGATTGGTGCCAATGTAGTTCAAAAAGGAACAACGAACGGGACAGTCACAAATTTAGATGGAGCGTTTTCACTATCCGTTCCACAGGGATCCGTTTTAATCATGTCCTATCTGGGATATATCAGTCAGGAAGTGGTGGTGAGTAACGACGCCCCGTTGAGGATTCAATTGGTTTCGAATACAGAGTTGTTGGATGAGGTGGTGGTGGTAGGTTACGGCACTCAAAAAGTGAAGGATATGACCGCTCCTATTTCCACTGTCAAAGGAAGTGATTTAACAAAACAGCTGACTTCCAATCCAATGTCAGCCATGCAGGGAAAAATGTCGGGAGTGCAAATTGTTAATAGTGGCGTTCCGGGTCAGGCTCCCGATGTAAAAATCAGAGGGTTGGGGTCAATAGGCGATTACGGCAATCCGCTCTATATTGTTGATGGTGTTTTTGTGGATAATATCAACTTTTTGAGTAGTGGAGATATAGAAGATCTTACTGTATTGAAAGATGCTTCTGCTGCGGCCATCTACGGTGTTCGTGCAGCCAACGGAGTTGTGCTGGTTACCACCAAAAAAGGCAAAATGGATCAGGTCAATGTTAGTTACGATGGTTACGTGGGTTATCAGGTCCCAGTCAATATTATGAAACTGGCGAATAAAGATCAATACGTACAAATGTTGAATGATGCGAATGCCAGCATTACCGGTTATGTTCCCAAAGTTGCTGCAAATTATCCTACTTCAACCGATTGGTATAGTCAGTTGGTTCGTCCGGCTTTAACACATAGTCATTCTCTTGATATTTCGGGTGCTAGTGAAAAAACGAACTATTCATTTGGAGGTAACTATTTCTATCAGGAAGGCATCATGAATGCAGTGAATGATTATGAACGTTACAACTTTAGGGCACGTTTGGATCAAAACGTAACCGACTGGCTGAAAATGGGATTTAATACTGTAATTTCAAATTACACCAGAAATATACCTAACAATGATGCTTTTTTCCAGGCTTTTATCAATCCACCGGTTTACAACCCTTACGATGATGCGAATACGGCTGCATATCCTGTAAATTTTGGATCACCACAACAATACGGTTTTGGTAATCAATACGGCAATCCGTTAGCATCAGCCTATTATAATCATAACAAAGAAGATGGAATGAATTTAATTTTCTCGACTTTTGCCGAATTTACGCTGAGTCCTAAATTAAAATTCAAATCATCCTATAACTTGAATTACGTTTTCTATAAATCACAGAATTACACACCACAATTCAATGTAGGAGGATCACAAGGTGTTATGAATTCAAATTTAAGCAAAACATTCAGTCTGACGACGAAACAAATTATCGATAACCTGCTTACATACACCGATAAAATTGGTCAACACAGTTTCAATATATTGTTGGGCCAATCCACACGTATTGAAAAGCAATCCTCATTAACCGGAACTGCCATAAATGTTCCCGGCTTTGATGATCAATCCATTTATTTGACAACCGGTTCGTTCGATAACCGCTATGCAAATGATGGTGCTTACAGGTATAACGGACTTTCATTCTTTACCCGGGGAACATACAATTTCAACGACCGTTATTTAGCTACTGTTACTTTTCGTGCCGATGGAAGTTCAAAATATCAGGATAAATGGGGTTATTTCCCTTCTATCGGTTTAGGGTGGATTATGACCGGCGAAGAGTTTATGAAAAATCAAAGTTTCTTTCAATATCTGAAAGCGCGTGCCAGTTACGGAATGTTGGGAAATGATAATATCCCGGCAAATTCATCGGTTACATTAGGAACAACAGGAGCCGGAAGTTCAGCCATTTTTGGAAACACATTGGTAACCGGGGTTGGAGCTCAGACGGTTGTACAAAGTTTTTTGAAATGGGAAGTCGTAAATGAATTTGATTTAGGTTTTGATTTCAATATTGTAAATCAAAAACTGAATGGATCGTTGGATTATTATAACCGGATAACAAATAACGTAGTATTTTCTGCACCAATTGCTACCGGCGGTGGTGTAGCCGAATTATTAACCAATAATGGTTCGGTGCAAAATCAGGGAATTGAACTGAATCTGAATTGGACGGAAAAAATTAATAATGATTTATCCTACAATATTGGATTCAATGCAACAACCATTGTCAATAAAGTGCTGGCATTAAATGGACGTAACACTCCGATTCCGGGTGCTTTGATTCGTGGAAATTATGCTACTCAAACAAAAGTTGGTTATCCAATCGGATCGTTCTTTGGTTATGATATTGCCGGTGTTTATGCAAGTGAATCGGAAGCTTTGCGTGATCCGGTAAGTCAAACTATAAAAGATGCAGGCTATTTCAAATACAAAGATCAAAACGGTGATAATGTGATTGATGATAAAGATAAAGTGTATTTGGGGAGTGCTATTCCCTGGCTTACTTCCGGAGTTGACTTTGGATTGAATTATAAGAAGTTGGACGTGAGCGTAACGATTCAGGGACAATTTGGAAACAAAATTCTGAATGCAAAGCGTATGAACCGGGATGTTTTTGCAGATGCAAATTACGATCTGAATTTTTATCAGAACGCATGGACATCAATCAACCATTCCACTACATATCCTTCGGCAGCTGCCTATAATACTTCGTTTATACAACAAGCCAACAGTTTCTTTGTTGAAGACGGATCATATGTACGGATTCAAAATATTCAGGTTGGATATACTTTTGACAAAGTATTGGGGATGAGGAATCTGAGAGTTTATGCTTCAGCACAACGACCGTTCACCTATTTCACTTATAACGGTTTTTCACCCGAAGTGAGCGGTTCGCCTATCAGCAATGGAGTTGACACGAATGTTTATCCCATGCAGGCAGTTTACAGTGTCGGTTTAAAATTGAATCTATAAAATACTAACATTATGAAAAGCAAAATATTATTAGCTGTTTTGAGCATTTTTTTATTAGCAGGCTGTAGCGATTTTCTCGATATTCGTCCTGAAGCAACAGTACCGGCTACAGGAATGGATTATACCAAACCTGAAAATGTATTTCTTCCAATCAGTGCGGCTTATGCAACGATGAGGTCGGGTAGCGTACACGCATTTGCCTATATCGGTGCATTCGAAATTACTTCCGATAATGCAGATAAAGGCAGTTCCCCCGAAGACAATCCAACCATGGAACAACTGGACAAATTCACCTTCGATCCCAGTAACACATTATTAAATGAATTGTGGGGCGGGTATTTCAATGTAGTCAGTGGTGCCAATAATGCCCTATATCAAATGCCTTTGTTTGAAGCTGCACTTTTAAATGTAGGTGACAAATTTTATACTCAGCAATGTGCCGGTGAAGCTAAAACCATTCGGGCTTATGCCTATTTCAATCTGGTTCGCCTTTTCGGACGTGTTCCAATTATCGATAAATCATTAACTTCAGATGAATTAGCAGCTAAGAATCAAGAATCTACCGATTCGGTTTATCGGTTTATTGAAAAGGATTTGCATGAAGCAATTGCTGTTTTACCGGAATCGTATTCTGCTAATTGGGCCGGAAGAATATCTAAATACACAGCCATGGCTATTCTGGCCAAAGTTTATTTGTACAGAAATGAATGGGATTCGGTAGCTTCCCTGACTGACCGTATTATGAGTTCAGGTCGTTTTGATTTGGTACCTAATTTCAGGAAGGAATTTTCATTGGATGGAAAAAACAGCGAAGAATCTTTGTTCGAAATTCAAAGCTCTACACTGGGAAAATCAAGCGGAGATCAAACTTATCTGGAATATGCTTATGTGCAGGGTCCCCGGGGTAATGCTCCCGGAAATATGCAGGGCTGGGGTTTTTGCACACCAAGTACAGATCTGATTAATTTCTTTACGGCCCGTCATGATTCGGTTCGGGCACTGACCACTTTCTTGTATCGTGGAACGAAGACTCCCGAAGGTGATAGTATAAAAATGGCTTGTACTAACCCGGTTTATAATGGTAAAGTTTATACGCCATCCGCTTCCAATAAATGGAGTTATAACGGATACGGCTTTGACCAAAACGTGCATATTATCCGTTACCCGGATGTCCTGCTTATGTTTGCCGAAGCAAAAGTAAATGGTGCGACAACCGGTAATACAAGTGGTTTTACAGCTCTTTCGGCTGTAAATAAGGTTCGTGACCGGGTAAAACTTTCCCTGCTAAATACAGTTTCATTACAGGATGTTTGGGACGAACGACGGGCTGAATTTGCAATGGAAGAAGACCGCTTCTTTGATTTGGTTCGCACGGGACAGGCAGCCACCGTTTTGGCAGGCAAAGGATTTACAGCTCCAAAAAATAATGTTTTCCCGATACCAACAGCTCAAATGCTACTCAATACTAATTTAACCCAGA
This sequence comes from Paludibacter sp. UBA6032, assembly GCA_002427885.1. GTDB lineage: Bacteria > Bacteroidota > Bacteroidia > Bacteroidales > Paludibacteraceae > Paludibacter. Next base: position 47,464 of record DIZI01000014.1, on the reverse strand, counting down.
ATTCAAATTATTAATAAAAACTAATCTATTATTTATTTTCAAAACAATCAATTATTAAATTTAAGACTAATTAAAAACAAACAGTATGAAAAAAACAAATTTTCTCAGCTTAATAGCTGTAATTGCTTTATTAGCAAGTGTGACATTTACTTCATGTAAACCAAATGAACCGACACCGGATCCATATGCTGGCAAGACTAACCCCTCAACGGTTGCAGCATCCAGTTTGGTGGCTTATTTTCCATTTGAATCAGCAACAAAATCCATTGAAATTGGAACAGGTATAACTTTTAACAAAGTTGGTGGTGCAGGTTCATTTGTTGTAGGTCGTCGGGGTAATGCTTATAAAGGAGCAACTACTGAAGCTTATCTTGAATATGATTTAGCTTCAACAAATGTATTTAAATCGATGAACGAATTTACCATTGCCGCTTGGGTTAAAACTCCTTCTGCTGGTGGGGCTGCCAAAATTTTCGGACTAAATGGTGGAGATAGCTTTATGGGTAATTTGGTATTTATGCTTGAAGGAAACTCAAATGCTGATTCACTGGATATCAAAGGATATCTTTTCAGCTCAGCTACTGAATGGAAAGGTCAGGATATCAGAATTCAAAACAAGGCTTTCTCTACAGATAAGTGGGTACATATTGTTTATTCATATAATAAAACAACATCTACTGAAACTTTATATGCAAACGGACTACCTGTTGCAACATCAGTTCGTTTCGCTGGTCCTGAGGTAAGTGGAGTTCAACCTCCTTTAGGTGCAATTACTTTTGGAAGTGATATGTCTAAGGTGTTAATCGGTGCATGGCCACAACAACTTGATGGAACAGGACAAGATTGGATGAAATTCTTTCCTGGTATGGTTGACGAAATGCGGATTTACAATAAAGCTTTGACAGATGCTGAAGTGAAAGCATTATACGATGCTGAGATTACCGTTATCAACTAATTATTTTTATATTTACAGGGAGAATAATTTTGTTCTCCCTGTATTTTTTATCTTCGAACATGAACATACGATTCATCTATTTATTGATTTCAATTATTACTTTTATTTCCTGTAAACCAGCCAATGAACCTGTCAACCTTACAAATACGTATATCGAACTGGCTACTATTAATGGAAATCGGGTTTACAATGGAGGTAGCATAAATGAAGTCCCGATAGATTCAATCGTTTTTCAACTGAATTTTTCATCTCCCATCGATAAAAGCAAATTAAATTCTTCCAAAATTGTTATCAACAATGGAGTTGATTCTTCATACACAATACTATCAGATACTGCTTCAAAAAGGTTGACTTTCAAAATCAAGAAGAAACTGAATTATTACACAACTTATACACTATCTATCATTGACGGTGAAAATCTGGGGGTGAAACTCATCGATCCCTATCAATTCTCATTTGTTACTGCATTAGATCCAACTCCCAAATTCCCCGTTATTTCCGACGATAGTTTACTGACTTTGGTTCAGGAAAAGACTTTTGATTATTTCTGGAATTACGCCCATCCAACATCAGGCCTTGCCCGCGAAAGATACAATTCCGGCGATATTGTTACATTAGGTGGTTCGGGTTTTGGCATTATGGGAATTCCCGTGGCTATCGAAAGAGGATTTATTACACGCGCCGAAGGACTCGACCGCATGAATAAAATTGTCAACTTCCTGAATCTTTCCACTACCGATAAATTTCACGGTGCATTCCCGCACTGGATGAACGGAACGACCGGCAAAGTAATTCCATTTGGCACAAAAGACAATGGAGCCGATCTGGTAGAAACAGCATTTTTTATGCAAGGCTTGCTTACCGTTCAGTCTTATTTTAAAAACGGAAACACTGCCGAAAAAGCTATGTGTGCTAACATTGAAACCCTGTGGGAAAACGTGGAATGGAACTGGTTTCAGCAAAACGGACAACAAAAACTCTACTGGCATTGGTCTCCAACTTACGGCTGGGATATGAATATGCCCGTTACCGGTTGGAACGAAGGATTGATTATTTATGTTTTGGCAGCCTCATCGCCAACTCACTCCATAACCAAATCGGTTTACGATGAAGGTTGGGCACACAACGGAGCGATGAAAAACGGTAAAACTTTTTATGGAATTACGCTCCCGCTTGGTGAAGACAAAGGCGGACCCATGTTCTTTGCTCATTACTCATTTTTGGGCTTAAACCCTACTCATCTATCGGATACATATGCCAACTATTGGCAACAAAATACGGCCCATGCACAAATCAATTATCAGTATTGCGTAGCCAATCCTCGGGGAAACTATGGTTACGGACCCAATTGCTGGGGGTTGACAGCCAGCGATATTCCTAATAGCTATACCGCTTCATCGCCAACTAACGATGTCGGTGTCATTGCTCCAACAGCTGCACTATCCTCTTTTCCTTATACACCTGTGGAAAGCATGCGTGCCTTGCATTTCTTTTATTATACGCTTGGCGACAAAATCTGGGGTAATTATGGTTTCAAAGATGCATTTTGTCTGAATAAACACTGGTTTGCCGATTCATATCTGGCCATTGACCAGGGACCGATAGTGGTTATGATTGAAAATTACCGGACCGGATTGTTGTGGAATTTGTTTATGCAAAATACTGACGTACAATCCGGATTGACAAAGCTGGGATTTACATATTAAGACAACAAACAGGAAAAAGCAATCAACATCCAGAAGATGCGAGCTAACATTTCGAAGATGTTGATCAACATCTTGAGAATGTCAATCAACATCAGGGAAAAAGCGATACACATCCCGGCGATGTCGATAAGAATCTTCGGAAATCTTATCGACATTGGGAGGAAAACGATCGGAATTCAGGGGAAAACCTGATGTTATATTTATAACGAAAAGATTTAGCAATAACTAAAATGGTTTATCTTTGTTCCCTGAAACAATTAATATTACCATTGATAATGAAGAAAACGATTCTAAAATTTATTAATCCCATTAGCCTGATAAAGGCCCGGTCGTATCAGAAAAAAAATTCAAAATACGAGAAGTCAAGTTACGACCTTGAATTATACCTGTATTCAAAAATCCTGAAAAATGACATGCTTCATTACGGATATTTTGAAGATGTGAATATCGAACCCGAAACGATTTCGATTAAACAACTGGAAGATGCTCAGGTAAAATACGCTGAAAATATTATTGAGAAAATCAAAAACACAAAGGATCCGGTTTTGGATGTTGGTTGTGGAATGGGCGGTTTGTCGGCACTTATGCTACGTAAAGGTTTGACTGTAGAAGCTTTAACGCCGAATAAAAATCAGATTGCTCACATTAAAAACAAGTACCCGGAATTAATCAGCCATCAGTGTAAATTCGAAGATTTTGTCAGTAATAAAAAGTTTGGTACGATTATCAATTCCGAATCATTGCAATACATTTCTCTGGATAAGGCATTTATGAATGTTGAAAACCTGCTTCTTCCAAATGGGAGATGGATTATTGTTGATTTCTTTAGAATCCATTCTGATGGAATTTCCAGGTCATCACATTTGCTTGAAGATTTTATAGAAAAGACGAAAGATTTTGGATGGAATATCGTGTACGAAAAAGATATTACCGCCAATGCATTGCCCACCATGAAATTCGTAGATATGTATGCTAAGAGGTTTCTGCAGCCGGTTATTCATTACGCATTCGAAAAATTGCGATATAAAAAGGCCTGGATTTATTACCTGACACAAGACCTGAAGGATTCCATTAATAAAAAGGTCAATAAAGAACTTGCTTCCATTGATCCTGAAAAATTTGCCAGCGAGAAAAAATATCTTCTCTTTGTATTGGAACGGAATGTGTAGCCGAAATACACAGCTTTATTTACAGATTACTAAGCTGTGGTGAATCACTCAGTAAGGTTCGATTTAAATGGAAACAGGCGCAATATCCGTTTATTGAAATTGAATTTACAATTTTATTATGGCAAAAAAAATAAAAAATATCGAACTTACTTATCTGACAATCGACGATTATCAGGAGTTAAAACAGGCAATGATTATTGCTTATAAAACCATACCCAATCCCTACTGGGAAGAACTCGAAATACAGACGTTGTTGAGTAAGTTTCCCGAAGGACAAATCGTCATTAAAGTAAACGGACATATTGCCGGTTGTGCTTTATCCATTATTATCGACCACGAGCAGTTTGAAGATCAACATACATACAAAGAAATTACAGGAAATTCTACTTTTGATACCCATAGTCAATCGGGAGACACTTTATATGGTATTGACATATTTATAAAACCTGAATTCAGAGGGCTCCGGCTGGGACGACGGTTATATGATTACCGAAAGGAACTTTGCGAAAAACTCAACCTGAAAGGGATTGAATTTGGTGGCAGAATTCCCAATTATCATAAGTATCAGGGGAAAATGAGTCCCAAAACGTATATTGAAAGAGTAAAATCCAAGAAAATCCTGGACCCGGTTCTTAACTTTCAATTGTCCAATGATTTTTATCCGGTTAGAGTCCTCAAGGGGTATCTGGAAGGAGATTCGGCATCCAATGAATACGCCGTTTTATTGAAATGGGTAAATATCTATTACGAGAAGCCTTCAATAACAGCCAAAGATATTAAGAAAATTGTCCGGTTGGGATTAGTACAATGGCAGATGCGTCCGTATAAAGACATTACCGAATTGATGCAACAGGCAGAATACTTTGTTGATACCTTAAGTGGTTATAAAAGTGATTTTGCGTTGTTTCCTGAATTTTTCAATGCACCACTGATGGCAGAATATAATTTATTGAACGAAGCCGATGCAATGAGGAAACTTGCCGATTATACTTCACCCATCGTGAAAGAATTCTCAAAATTATCCATAGCCTACAACATTAATATCATTACAGGAAGTATGCCCGAACTGGTGGGTGATACCCTTTATAATGTCGGGTATTTATGTAATCGAAACGGATCGGTGGAGCGATTCGAAAAACTCCACATTACACCTGACGAACAAAAAGCCTGGGGCATGAAGGGAGGTTCAAAAATACAAACGTTCGATACCGATTGTGGTAAAATAGGAATTCTGATTTGTTACGACGTGGAATTTCCAGAGTTGGGCCGATTGTTAGCCGACGATGGTATGGATATTTTATTTGTTCCTTTTTTGACGGATACGCAGAACGGTTATTCACGCGTCAGGTATTGTGCCCAGGCAAGAGCCATCGAAAACGAATGCTATGTGGCCATTGCAGGAAGCGTCGGAAACTTACCGAATGTGCATAATATGGATATACAGTATGCACAATCCATGGTATTTACGCCCTGTGATTTTGCCTTTCCTACCACCGGAATAAAATCGGAAGCAACACCGAATACCGAAATGATTTTAATTTCCGATGTAGATCTGGATCTGATCCGGGAACTTCACAATCAGGGTTCGGTGAGAAATCTCAAAGAAAGAAGACTTGATCTGTACGAATTAAAAAGGCGATAAGAAAATAATGCTACAAAAAAGACCGGTGCAGATTTTATCCTGCACCGGCCTTTTTAATATTCTCTGTTTTTGATTCTGCTTATATTACAGTCATTTCACCGCACATACTCACGCTCAATTTGTGTTTTACATCGTCGAGTGAGGGAAATTCACCTAAGAGATACATCAGTTTGGTTACGAGAGCTTCGGTAGTGGAATCATATCCACTCATTATACCGGCATTCACCAGATTGATACTCGTTTCATAACGCCCCATTTCCACCGACCCCGTGCTGCATTGCGTTTTATTTACGATCAGAATGCCCCGTTCGGTGGCATCTTTCAGCAAATTGTAAAACCAGGCTCTGCGCGGCGCATTGCCGGTTCCAAAACTCTCGAGCACGATCGCTTTCAAATCGGGTATATGAAGAATGGCATTCACAGTCTGTTCGGTAATTCCGGGAAATATTTTCAGAATGGCAATGTTCTGGTCAATATGTGTGCGTACCCTGAGTTTAGTTCCTGCAGCCGGATAATGTATGTACGAACGGAAATATTTTATATGAACTCCTGCTTTGGCCAGGGGCGGATAATTGTATGAATTGAAGGCACTGAAATGTTCCGCATTCTTCTTGGTTGTACGGTTACCACGGAAAAGTGTATCTTCAAAAAAGATACAGACTTCCGGTACAATGGCTTGTCCGTTTTCTTTGGCTGTGGCAATTTCAATGGCTGTCAGCAGATTTTCCTTCGCGTCCGATCGCATCATACCGATGGGCAACTGAGCCCCGGTAAATATAACCGGCTTCGAAAGGTTCTCTAGCATAAAACTCAAGGCTGATGCCGAATAAGCCATGGTGTCGGTTCCGTGCAGAACGACAAAACCATCATATTCGTCATAATTTTTTTGTATAATAGTAGCTATTTCTTCCCAAACAGGTGGATGGACATCCGAAGAATCAATAAGTGGCAGGAATGGAATAGTTTTTAAGCGAATGCCGGTATTTTTTAGTTCAGGTAGAAATTCCTGTATCCTGTCAAAATCGATAGGGCGAAGCGCGCCATTGGTCGGGTCTTCGGACATGCTGATAGTCCCCCCGGTGAAAATCAATAATACAGCAGTTTCTTTGTCAACTCCCATTTTGTATAGAATTTAATGCAAAGATAGTGTAAAAAAATAATGTTTTTGGTGGCAAAAAGATTATTTGAATTCAATTGCTGCGTTTTTTTTAATATGCCGGGGTTCAATAAAAATTAATGACTATTTTTGTGCCTTGCAAACGTAAAAGCTAAGTATTTGATTTAATTTAGAATATCCTTTCAGGTATGAAACGAATTTTTCTTATTGGTTATATGGGTTCGGGTAAAACAACCATCGGTAAATTGCTGGCCGCCCGTCTGGGCTTTAGCTTTATCGATATGGATAAACATATAGAAGAAAAAGAATTCAAATCCGTTTCACAGATATTTGCCGAAAAAGGAGAAAGTGAATTCAGACTGATCGAACAAAAATGCCTGCATGAAGTAGCTGAATTTGAGAATATTGTTATCTCCACCGGCGGAGGTGCTCCCTGCTTTTTCGACAACATCCGTTTTATGAATACCCATGGTACAACCGTTTATTTGAAATTGTCAGCCGCAGAATTAACCGATCGGTTGGAAAGTTCCCGTGCAAACAAACGCCCGCTTCTGGCTGAACGTAAGGGCGAAGAATTACTGCAGTTTATTGCCGAAGGACTTGCCAAACGTGAACCCTTTTATGAACAGGCCACCTATTCGGTTTCTGGAGATATTGATGAAGTTGTGGATCAGATTTGCAAATTGATTTAAATCATTAAAAATAAATACCTGAAAATCATAATAGTCTGTATCTGATTAATGAGTTGAAAATAAATCAAAGTTTAAGCGTATTTGCAGACAAGATATGTTAATCTATTTTAACAAACACTTAGTTCAATTTATATTTAACTTTGCAGCCAATTAAAACGAAGGTCAATCAGACTAAATAATCACCGGAACATTAATAAAATATGAGTAAAAACATCTACAGTATCATTACAGGAACCGGAAAATACATTCCTTCAAAACAAGTTAAAAACGAGGATTTCAACAAAAATGAGTTTTTTGAAACCAACGGGGAAAAGATAAAAAAACCAAGCGTGGAAATTACCGCAAAGTTTTTCGAGATTACCACCATTGCCGAAAGGCGCTATATTTCAGATGATCTGACGACCTCCGATATGGCATATTTTGCAGCGCTGGAAGCCATAAAGTCTGCCGGCATTGACAAAGAAGAGTTGGATTATATCATTGTTGCGAATAATTTTGGTGATACAAAAGCAGACAACCGGGCATCCGATCATGTTCCTGCCATGGCTTCCAAGGTAAAACACAAATTAGAAATTAAAAATCCTGAAACCATTGCTTACGATTTGACTTTTGGCTGTCCGGGTTGGTTGCAGGGCGTCATTCAGGCCGATTACTATATTAAATCGGGTGATGCCCGAAAGATATTGGTGATAGGTGCCGAAGTCTTGTCAAGAATCAGCGATCCGCACGACAGAGATTGTATGTTGTATGCCGATGGGGCAGGGGCAGTAGTGCTGGAAGCCAAAGAAAGTGATACCCCGGTTGGGATACTGGTGCATAAAACCCGTTCGGATACTTTCTCACACGCCGGATTGTTGTACATGGACAAATCCTATAATCCCGATTTTGAAAAGAAAGGTGACTTGTTTTTGAAAATGAACGGACGCAGACTCTATCAGTATGCCCTCGAAACAGTTCCTCAGGCCATTAAAGCCTGTCTCGATAAAATCTCTATGCCGATTACCCAAGTCAATAAGGTGTTGATCCACCAGGCAAACGGGAAAATGGATGATGCCATTTTAAAAAGACTCTATGCGCTCTTTGATATCGATGAAGCGCCTGAAGACGTGATGCCTATGACTATTTCCACCCTGGGCAATACATCGGTCGCCACTTTACCAACCTTGCTGGATATGATTCTTAAAGAAGAAATGGAACATCACCGGATTGCTGCAAATGATATTCTGATCTTTGCTTCCGTCGGAGCCGGAATGAACATCAACGCGTTGGTTTATAAAATGGTATAAAGACTTCTGATTCTGTAAATAATCGCATCCTGGCTGATATGTTCGCATATTCGTCGGGATGCGTTTGTTTGAAAGCGGGACTACACGGACCTTGCAAATAAAATTACATTTTTACCACAAGAAATAAGTCAATCTGCATTTCCTGCAATGGAAATGCAGAATCAATTATTGTTCAATTTTTTGGAAACCTCACTTCTTTCCTCAAACGCCTTTATTCTAACAATCTTTGCTTTTTTAGTTTTTCTATCCCGAAAATTGTGGATAACTTCCCAAACTATTTTTCTCCACGGTTGAAAAATATCCGTATCTTTAGCATTCAAAAATCAGTCTATTATACCGTTTTGTAAAAAGCGGAAATACAACTATATATACATGAATTCCTTTGTTCATCTTCACGTTCACTCTCATTATTCCGTGCTCGATGGCATGTCCACCATACCGGGATTAGTGGATAAAGCCACTAAATCCGGCATGCATTCCGTTGCCCTTACCGACCACGGAAGTATGTTTGGGATCAAGGAGTTTTTTAATTATACCAAAAAGAAAAACGGGAAAGTAAAAGACCAGATTGAAATTCTTCAGGCAAAACTTACTACCGATGGAATCACCGACGAAGAAAAAGCGGATATTCTGAAACAGATTGCAACTGCAAAAGAAAAGATATTCAAACCTATTTTCGGGTGCGAAACTTACGTGGCCCGGCGCGGTCGTCTCAGCAAAGATGGACCGGAAGACAGGAGCGGTTATCATTTGGTATTGCTTGCCAAGAATAAAACCGGTTACCGGAACTTGTGCAAACTGGTTTCGATGGGCTATATCGAAGGCATGTACTATCGTCCCCGTATCGACCATGAAATACTGGAAAAATACAGCGAAGGTTTAATAGCTTCGACTGCCTGTCTGGGAGGAGAAATCCACAAAAAAGTGGAAAGCGGAAACCTGGAAGAGGCCGAAAAAGCCGTTCTTTGGTACAAACGGGTATTTGGCGATGATTTCTATATCGAATTGCAGCGTCACAAAACCGATAAACCCAACGCCGACTACGATTGTTTTGAAAAACAACAGCGGCAAAATCTGGAGCTGATAAAACTGGCGCGCAAGACCAATACCAAGCTGGTAGCAACCAACGATGTTCACTTTGTGGAAGAAGAACATGGAGAAGCACATGAGCGTTTAATCTGTCTGAGTACAGGGAAGGATTTGGATGATCCTAACCGTATGCGTTACACCAAACAGGAGTGGCTCAAGACACCGGAACAAATGTGGCAAATCTTTGCCGATATACCCGAGGCGTTGGAAAATTCACAGGAGATTGCCAATAAGGTGGAATTTTATGATATTGATTCCGCAGCCATGATGCCGGCTTTCACAATTCCGGAGGAATTTGCCACGTTGGAACAATATCGTGAGAAGTTTACAGATGAAATGTTGCGTGAAGAATTCGGTGAAGGCTTTGAAAGATTGGGCGGTTTTGAGAAAGTGATCCGGGTAAAACTGGAAGCCGATTATCTGTGTGAACTGACCCTCAAAGGAGCTAAAAAACGCTATGGGGAGAATATTGAACCCGAAACCATGGAGCGCATCGATTTCGAGTTGGAAGTCATGAAGAAAATGGGTTTCCCAGGATATTTTCTTATTGTTGAAGATTTTATTCGTGCGGCCCGTGAAATGAAAGTATCGGTTGGACCCGGGCGTGGTTCAGCTGCGGGTTCGGTGGTGGCGTATTGCTTGCGCATTACAGACATTGACCCGCTGAAATACGATTTACTGTTCGAGCGTTTCCTCAACCCCGACCGTATATCCATGCCCGATATTGATATTGACTTTGATGATGACGGACGCGGGCAGGTGTTGCGTTGGGTAACGGAGAAATACGGTAAGGAACGGGTGGCTCATATCATTACCTATGGAACCATGGCTACCAAATCGTCCATTAAAGATGTGGCGCGTGTGCAACGCTTGCCATTGGCCGAAGCCGACCGCCTGACGAAACTGATACCCGATAAATTTCCCGAAGGTGCCGATGGTAAATCTCCTAAAGTGAATATTGCCAATTGCCTGAAATATGTTCCCGAACTTCAGTTGGCCCGGAATTCGAACGACCAGAATTTGTCAAGTACCCTGCGTTATGCCGAAATGCTGGAAGGAACGGTACGTCAGGTGGGTGTGCATGCCTGCGGTGTCATTATCGGTCCGGATGATTTGACCAATCTGGTTCCGCTCAGCACGGCCATCGACAAGGAAACCAACGAGGAAATGTTGGTAACGCAGTATGAAGGTTCGGTTATTGAAGAAATCGGATTGATTAAGATGGACTTTCTGGGATTGAAAACCCTTTCCATTATCAAAGAAGCGTTGGCCAATATCCGGAAATCGAAAGGATTTGATCTGGATATTGATGACATTCCGATTGACGATGCCAAAACCTACGAAATGTTCAGCAAAGGATTGACCGTAGGTACTTTCCAGTTTGAGTCGGCCGGTATGCAAAAGCATTTGATTAATCTTCAACCCACCCAGTTTGAGGATTTGATTGCCATGAATGCTTTGTATCGTCCGGGTCCGATGCAATATATCCCTCAATTTATCAACCGGAAACACGGTCGTGAAAAGATAGAGTATCCGTTTCCGATTATGGAAAAAAGGTTGAAAGATACCTACGGCATTACCGTGTATCAGGAACAGGTCATGCTTCTGAGTCGCGATCTGGCCGGCTTTACACGTGGTCAGTCCGACGAATTGCGTAAGGCAATGGGTAAAAAACTCGTGGATAAGATGGAAGCCCTGAAAGTGAAATTCATGGATGGCTGCCAGCTAAACGGTTTTGGTCCCAAAGAAAAATTGGAGCAAATCTGGAGCGACTGGGCTGAATTTGCCAAATATGCTTTCAATAAGTCACACGCTACCTGTTATTCCTGGATAGCTTATCAAACAGCTTATTTGAAAGCGAATTATCCGGCTGAGTTTATGGCTGCCAACTTAACACGCAACAAGGATGACATTACGGAGGTAGGTAAATTCATGGACGAGTGTAAAAATCTCGGTATGAGTGTCATGGGTCCGGATGTAAATGAAAGCGATCTGACCTTTACGGTCAATGCCGAAGGAAATATCCGTTTCGGTTTAGGTGGCGTGAAAGGCGTTGGTGAAGGGGCTGTGGAAGCCATCGTGGCCGAACGTGAAGCAAACGGAAAATACAAAAGCATGTTCGACTTTATCGAGCGGGTGAATCTGACTTCCTGTAATAAAAGAGCCGTGGAAAGTCTGGCATTGTCAGGAGCTTTCGATGAATTCTCGGATGTGCGGCGTGAGCAGTTATTTGTAGAAAACAGCAAAGGGGAGCAGGTATTGGAAACCATCTTGCGTTACGGAAACAAATACCAAACGGACATGGCTATGAGCCGGAACTCGCTTTTTGGTGGTCTTGATGCGGTGGAAATTTCAAAACCGGAGATTCCTTACGCGCCGGAGTGGTCACCGTTGGAGAAACTGAATAAGGAGCGCGATTTAATTGGTATGTATCTCTCGGCTCATCCCCTGGACGAATTCGAGTTTGAAATAAACAATATATGCAACTGCACGACAGCCGATTTAAAAGAGCTTAATTTGTTGTTGGGGAAAGCGTTGAAGATAGGAGGGATGGTAACCAATTTCAGGCACAGCACTTCCAAAGCCGGAAATGCGTATGGAATTCTTACCATTGAAGATTATGTAGGAGCACATGAATTTGCCTTGTTCGGGAAAAACTATATTGAATTCGGTAAATACATGATTAAAGATTTGTATCTTTTAATTCATGCTGTGGTGCAGGAAAGGGGTTCGGACTATAAATACAATAAACCGGCTGCAAGCGATCAGAATGTGCCGAAGGAACTGGAACTGAAGATTCAGAAGATTGACGTGTTCTCGGATGTGAAAGATCAATTGGTCAATACACTGACACTTACAATTCCATTGCAACAATTGACGGAGGATTTTGCCATTGAACTGACCGATATGGTTACAAAGAATAAAGGGAATGTGAATCTTTATATTCAGGTAGTGGATGAGGAATCTCCGAACAAAGTCATGCTTTTTGCCCGTCAGTATCGTTTCCAAATCAATAAATCGGTATATCACATATTAAAGCGGGCGCGCGATCAGGGAATTCTTGATTATAAAGCGCTTTAAATGTTCGACGAACCTGCTAATATGCAATAAAATAAAGAAACATACAAGTATTGGTCTATAGATTTTATAAATAAGCTTATTTGTTTCAAATATAAAACTATATCCGCTTATAGCTGTTTTAATGAAACTATTTAGAATTTAATTTGATAGATATTTATATAAACCCGGTCTTTCAGTCCCCGTCGGGGACGAAGAAGACTTTTAATTAAAAGTATTATGGCTTTAGAATTTACTGATGCAAACATCAAAGAAATGATTAACAGTGGAAAACCTGTAGTTATTGACTTTTGGGCTGAGTGGTGTGGTCCATGTCGTATGGTCGGCCCGATTGTGGAAGAACTGGCCAAAGAGTATGAAGGTCAGGTACTCATTGGAAAAATGGACGTTGACGAACAGGTTGAGACTCCGAATACCTATGGAATCAGGAATATCCCTACCATGTTGTTTTTCAAAGACGGTAAAGTGGTGGATAAACAAATCGGGGCTACTCAGAAAGCAGTGTTAGAAGCAAAAGTGAAAGCATTGTTGTAGGAAGTAATTAAGTTGATTCGTTAATTGGTTGATTCGTTTCCAAACAACGTTTTCCTGAGAATATCAATTGGAAATTGTTCAATTGAAAATTAGCTTACAGTTTCAAATAAAACTCTTTTGCTAGTTCGGTAAAAGCCGGTGAATATTGATGACGTTCATTCGTTTCAATGACCAGTTCCGAAACTTCTTTTTCGGTCTGCTGCTTTCTGAACTCAAGTAATAATCTTTTGCCTGAAGCCTGTGGCTTTGGGTAGACGCTACACTGTTTGCTACAATACAATCCTTTTTTTACAGCAAATGCAATGCAATGCAAACCCTCATTGACCGGTAGAATAATACATATTCTGCCGGTTGGTTTGAGGAGGAGTGTTGCATTTTCAATTAATTCTTCGTGCGAAAGCGAATCGGTGTGGCGGGCCAATGTCCGGTTGTCTGTGGGAGTTTTGGTAGAATTGATGAAAAAAGGAGGATTTGAAACAATCAGATCATAAAGCTGAACCGGATTTTTCGCCAGATTCTGCAGTGAAGTTTCGCTGACATGAATCCGATCCGGCCAGGGTGAATTCGATACGTTTTCTTTTGCCTGTAAAATGGCATTCACGTCAATGTCAATTGCATCAATCTCAGCGTTACTGCGTTGAGCGATCATTAAGGCTATCAGTCCGGTGCCGGTTCCAATATCCAGTACGCTTTCCGGGTTTTCAACCGATGCCCAGATTCCCAGCAAAACACCATCGATCCCTACCTTCATTGCACACAAATGGTGGGAAACGGTAAATTGTTTGAAACGAAACCATGTATTCGACATATAAAATTACCTTCTATTGGTCGTGGAGGGGGTTGGAGTCCTTGACGGTTGTGAATCGTTCGACGAGCTTCTGGGAGCTGTATTTGTCTCCGTTCTTGTCGGTGCTGAGTAGGTCGGCGAACTTCGGGGAGCAGAATTTGTTTCTGTCCTTGTCGGTGGATTGTATGAGGGAACGGCAGATCGGGTTGAAGACGGGTTACTCTGAATCCGGGGTGTTCCTTGTGTTGTTGGGGTATTTCTGCGAACAGACTGAGGGTATTCGGTCCTGACCGGGTTTTGAGTACTTGTTCCACGGAAGTTGCTTCGCACGCTTCTGTCGGATGACGTGACAGGAGAAGAAGTACGGGTACGATATTCAGTGGTGGGAGAATAACCGGATGAATTTAGTTTTTGCGGGCTACGTATCGAAGAAGGTAAATCGATGGTTGTACGCTCATACCGTTTGTTCTGTAACCGGCTATTTTGTTCTTCGGTTAAGACCTTTTGCATGTCCGCGTTTTTGTTTTTTATGCGTTCCATCGCCTCACTCCGGGAATTCGAAATCTGGCGTTGACGTTCATAACGGACATTTATTTCGTACACTTTTCGGCTTTGTTCTTCGGTGAGGTTTAATTCCTGTTGTAATTTTTCGGTTTGTCTGCTTGCTTCCTGTTCGGGGGTGCGTTCAGGCGTGGACGTATTCTCCTGGCTGTATATGGGTAAAACCAAACACGTTAACGCCAGAACAAAAAATATATTTTTAATTAGCTTCATGAAAATCAGGGATGACATTTAAACCGTCTGTATTTGCAGCAATGATTGTGCCAGAAAGGCTTTTTAAAATACCTGAGTGTGACTTTAACAGAAATACCAAATTCCACGGTGTTTTTTTACTTATCTGAAAATTTGATGTAACTGGCAACGATAAATTCCTGTATTTAATCCCGGTATTATCGCAAGTGCCTGCTTATTTATTAAAGTCTCTGAGTTTTATATTTGTCAATACTTTTTTGGTGTGTAACGGAAAATCGCTATTCATCATCCATCCGTAATAACCGATGTCTGTTTTAAGTACGTCAACCACTTTCTGTCCCTTGTATTTTCCAAAATTAATTATTTCTTCCCCTTTATCGTTGTAAATCAAACGCCCGGCAAAATCAACGTTGTTGTTTTGTGTCGTGAACTTTGACAAAAATTCAATATCGTTCTGCAATTCCGGGTAGCGGTCGAGTTGGGCCTGCAGTACTTCATAGGTTGCTATTGTGTCTGCTTCGGCACCGTGGGCACCCACTAAATCTTTATCGCAATAAAATTTATAGGCTGCACCCAAAGTCCGTTGTTCCATTTTATGAAATACAACCTGCACATCAACGAACTTGCGTTTCATTAAATCAACATCCACATCGGCCCGAAGCAGCTCTTCGGCTAATAAAGGAATATCGAAACGATTTGAATTGTATCCGGCTAAATCACAACCCTCAATATCGCGTGCAATTTCTTTCGCAACAGACTTGAATGTGGGGCAATCAGCTACATCTGCATCATAAATCCCATGAATAGCCGACGAAGCTTCAGGAATATGCATCTCCGGATTTATACGTATACTTTTGGTCTCTTCGCGACCGTTTGGCGATACTTTATGATAGGCTATTTCTACAATACGATCGGATACAATATTGGTTCCTGTCGTCTCGAGGTCGAAAAATACAATTGGATTTTTGAGTTTGAGTTTCATCTTTGTTTAGATTTTAGAATCAAGAACCAAGAGCCAAGACTTGGTTACAATGGATTCTTTTAGAGTATTTTATATTGTTTTGGGAAAAATCAAGGTCTAAAGACTTTCGACCTTAGACCTTGCATTGTATTTGTAATAAAGAGCAAATCCAGTCTCGATTCTTGGTTCTTTACTCTTGGTTCTTATTTAATCGTTCAGCAACATAGGCATTAACAACATCAGAATTTCCTCTCCTTCTTCATTTTCAAATGGCAAAATCAATCCTGCACGTGAAGCATCCGACATTTCCATAATGATATCGGTGGAATTAATATTTCCAAGTATTTCAATAAGGAAGGACGATTTAAATCCGATTTTAATAGGCTCTTCATCAAACTGACAAGCAATTGTTTCTTCTGCTGAAATAGAGAAATCGATATCCTGAGCCGAAATATGAATTTCGTTGATACTAAATGCCAGTTTTACTAAATTGCTTGCCTGATTGGCAAAAACGGATACCCGTTTCATAGCATTAAGCAGCGTAACCCGGTCAATAATAATTTTATAGGGGTTGGAAGTAGGAATTACCGCGTTATAATTTGGGAAACGTCCTTCAACCTGACGACAAATCATGGTATAATTACCCAGCTTAAAATGTGCATTTTTTTTATCGAAACGAATTTCAACATCGCCGGATTCCTTTGGTAAAATGTTTTTCAACATGGTTGCCGGTTTCTTCGGTAAAATAAAATTCACCGTTTCTTCTCCTTCTTGTAGCGTGGCAGAAGTATGAACTGTTTTGTATCGAACCAGTTTATGTGCATCGGTAGCTACCAAAGTCAAACCTTGGTCACTAATATCGAAGAAAACACCATTCATTACCGGACGTAATTCATCATCGGCGGTGCAAAACAAGGTTCTCGAAATTCCGGACGATAAGGTAGAAACCGGTAAGGTCAACATACGGGCATCTTCCTGAAGTTGTGGCATGCGTGGATATTCATCCCCGTTCTGTCCGATAAAATTGTAGGATCCGTTAGCTGAAGTTATCACCAACGCTAAATTTGTATCATTAATATTGAACGAAAGAGGTTGTGCCGGAAACTCACGTAATGTGTCTAACAACAAACGTGATGCAACCGCTACTTTACCACTGCCTTCAACCGTTTCAACTTCCATGGATGTAATCAATGTAGTCTCAATATCCGAAGCAGTCATAGTAAGCGTATTCCCCTCAAGCTGGAATAAAAAATTGTCAAGAATAGGAAGCGAATTTTTGCTGTTTATTACACGGCTAATGGCCAGTAAGTGGCTTAGTAGGTCGGTGCTTGAAACAATGAATTTCATATCGTTCGTTTTTATGGTTTGCTTTATAAATTAATTCAGCAAATGTAGTGAATATTTTAAATACTAAAAAATTCTAACAGGGATTTTGCTTAAAAATCATACATTCAGAAGTATTTATTTACTTTTAAAATTAAATTTCGCTAAAAAACCGGATTATTATTGCCATTTCAATTATTGTTCGTAATTTTGCGAACTACGAACAAATAAATATATTTCAACATGGATGTAATTAAAAATAAAGAATACGGTCTTGATCAGGAACAACTTGCACGGTTTGCAAAAGCAATGGGTCATCCGGCACGTATCACTATATTGAATTACCTTGCTTCGATGGACAGTTGCTATTTTGGCGAAATACACAATGAATTACCGATAGCGAAAGCCACGGTATCCCAACATCTGAAAGAATTAAAAGATGCCGGTCTGATTCAGGGAGAAATTGAAACGCCCAAAGTGAAATACTGTATTAACCGGGATAACTGGGAAAAAGCGCAAAGCTATTTCGCAACTTTCTTTGCGCTGAAAAATGAAAAAATAAGCTGTTGTAACTAAAATATTTAGCTGATATAATTCAAAGCAAATAATAAATTTGGTCATTAAGCTCCGCCAGCTGGCGGATTTGGGATCATTAATAAAATACGATAAGATCATGAACATTCAAATTTTAGGAACCGGCTGTCCAAAGTGCAAGTCACTTGAAAAAGCCACACGCGAAGTTGTAGAGCAAAACGGAATCGATGCCAGCATTACGAAAGTAGAAGATATCGTAGAAATTATGAAATTCAACATCATGACCACACCGGCATTGGTTGTGGATGGTAAAATTGTTGTCAAAGGCCGCGTACCATCCATGGATGAATTAAAACAAATACTAACCAATAAAATTTACATGATATGAAAAAGCTCATTTATGTCTCGGCATTTGTATTATTCGTTGTGTCGCTTTTCACGGTAAGTGCTGTAAATCCTCAGAAAAAAGTATCGGCAACAATTTCAGGATCACCTAAAGTAGAGGTATATTATTTCCATTTTACCCGTCGTTGTGCAACCTGTCAGGCGGTAGAAACCGAATCGCAAAAAGCTGTTGCTTCACTCTATGCTAAAGAAATTAAAGCAGGCAAAGTAAAATTTACAGGTGTCAATTTAGATAACAAAGGAAGTGAAGTATTAGCAAAAAAATGCAAAGCAGAAGGTCAGGCACTGTTAGTGATTAGCGGTAATAAACGTGTTGACTTAACTGAACAAGGTTTTATGTATGCTTTGAATAGTCCGGAAAAGCTGAAAGCGGAGTTGAAAAAAGCGATTGATCCACTTCTCTAATTTACAATTTATTCATTTACAATTTACAATTGGGTAATGGAGATACTGCAAAATATATTAGAAAATTCGCAATACGCATTTCTGACAGCCATTCTGTTGGGATTGATGACAGCTATAAGTCCTTGTCCATTGGCGACTAATATTTCAGCTATCGGATTTATCAGTCGCGATATTGAAAATCGCCGTCGGGTTTTTATAAACGGATTGGTTTATACGCTCGGACGTGCGATTAGCTACACCGCATTGGCACTTATTATTTTCTTTGGTGCCAGTAAAATGAACATCTCGATGCTATTTCAGGGTTGGGGTGAAAAAATACTGGGTCCGGTTCTTATTCTGATAGGATTATTTATGCTTGATGTGATTAAAATCAAATTCCCCGGATTCTCCGGCTTAACCGATAAAATTGGAGAAAAAAGCAAAGGCAGCTATTGGAGTACGCTTTTGTTGGGAATGGTTTTCGCGATGGCATTTTGTCCGTACAGCGGCGTATTGTATTTTGTGATGCTTATTCCAATGACTGTTGCCAGTGCCAGCGGTTTGTATCTTCCTGTTTTATTTGCCATTGCTACCGGTTTGCCTGTCATTCTTTTTGCATGGTTGTTGGCTTACGCGGTAGGGAATGTTGGCAAGCTTTACAATCAAATTAAAACGTTTGAATTGTGGTTCAGACGAATAGTTTCGGTGGTTTTTATTGCTGTCGGTATTTATTATGTACTGATTTTCTTCCTCTAATTGACACATTTTCAAATTAGCACATTTTCAAATAAATACACATGGACGAAATTATTTGCCATTGCAAACAAGTCACTAAAAGTGAAATTGAGAAAGCTATCTCAGATGGAGCAAAAACGCTGAAAGACATTCAGGAAATGACCGGAGCATGTACCGGAAATGACTGTAAAGAAATGAACCCTTCAGGTAAATGTTGTTCCTCAGATATTAATGCCATGCTGCCTGCACCAAAATTCAAAATGGCTTCAACTTGCGGTTGTGGTCGTTGCTAAACTAAAATTTTTTTATTCAAATTGTTCGTATTATTACGAACTATAATTTTCAAATCAATACATTTTCAAATTATCCTTATGAATCTTCAAATTTTCAAATCGCGCAATTTTCAAATTGCATTAATTCTCTTACCAGTATGGTATGTGATTTATGTAAACCTGCAACCCGTAACCGATTGGTTTATTGACTCGGTGCTGGGAATGACAAAAGGAGCTCATTTAACCGAGACAATCAGGTTTTTTATATTTGAATTTCCGAAAGTATTGATGTTGTTAGTCTTGATTATTTTCTTTGTGGGTATTCTCCGCAGTTATTTTACGGCCGAACGCACCAGAAAAGCGTTAGAAGGCAAATCAACATTCATGGGTAATATTATGGCATCTTTGCTGGGAATAGTAACGCCATTCTGTTCTTGTTCCGCTATTCCGTTGTTTCTGGGTTTTGTAGAGTCAGGAGTTCCATTGGGAGTTACCTTTTCATTCCTGATTGCAGCTCCGATGATTAACGAAGTGGCTGTGATACTTCTTTATGGCATGTTTGGTTGGAAAGTAGCTGCCATATACATTGGCACAGGCTTAACCATAGCCATCATAGCCGGTTGGATTATCGGCAAACTCAAACTCGAACACTGGGTGGAAGAATGGGTGTATGCTACCAAATTAGGCGAGGGTGACGGAGAAGAAGGAAAAATCACTTTTCCTCAACGAATTACCATGGGTTATGAAGCCGTGAAGGAAATAGTCGGCAAAGTTTGGTTGTATGTGGCATTTGGTATTTTGGTCGGTGCAGGTGCCCACGGTTATGTCCCTGCTGAATTTATGGCTTCTTTTATGGGTAAAGATGTATGGTATGCTGTTCCGCTATCCGTATTGATTGGTATTCCGTTGTATTCCAACGCTGCCGGTATTGTTCCTATCGTTTCGGTATTGATTGAAAAAGGTGCTTCGCTTGGCACTGCACTGGCATTTATGATGTCTGTAATTGCACTCTCATTGCCCGAAATGATTATCCTCCGAAAAGTATTGAAAATGCCGTTGATTCTGACTTTTATTGCCATTGTGGGTGGTGGAATTATGATCGTAGGATTTCTGTTTAACTATATATTTTAATATTAATATTAACATTCAAATTCATTAGAAATGAAAACAATCGACTTTAGACGATTATCAATCGTTTTGATTCTTCTGACTACAGTTTTATTAACCAACAATGGTCAAATTAAGTCAGCAATATCCACAGAACAAAAGAAGCCGGTTATAAAGTACAAAGTAACCTTTATAGAACTTGGTTCGGTACGCTGCGTTCCTTGCCGGCAAATGCAACCGATTATGAAATCCATTGAAGAAAAATACGGGTTGCAGGTAAAAGTAATATTTTACGATGTATGGACCGATCAGGGTAAGCCAATGGCCGATAAATACAATGTTCAAGTCATCCCAACACAAGTTTTTATGGATGCAAACGGCAAGGAATTTTTCCGCCACGAAGGATTTTTCCCCGAAGAAGAATTGGTGAAGGTGCTGAAGACAAAGAATGTCAACTAATTATTCATAAGAGATTTAAATTACAACACACTATTAGTTTTCGGATAAAAAAATATGCCTAATCTAAATTTACAATATGTTGTATATCTGCATATTGGCTATTTTACAAAAAATAATTCGAAAATAATTGCAAAAATAGTTGGTAGATAAATAACCCAGTTGTATCTTTGTAAGCAATTACTTACAAGCATGACACGACAAAGCACCGAAATCAGGCAAGAACAAATAAAGCAAGCAGTGCTTGATATTATTTATACCGATGGATTGAAAAATCTATCTACCCGAAATCTTGCCAAACGAATAGGGATGAGCGAAGGATCTATTTTCAGGCACTTTCCTACTAAACAAGATATTATACTGTCGATTATACAGGATGTGCAGGATGAATTTATCGGTTCATTGCGTGCCATTGCCAACTCAAAATTAGAGCCGGAAAAACGATTAAACGATTACCTGTGTGAAACAGTGAAGTATTTGACTGACAACAAAGGAATTACCATGTTACTTTTTTCGGAAGCATCCCATAATAATGATGAAATGCTGAAAATGAATCTCCAGCAAATATTTAATAACCAAAAGATGTTGGTCAGCAAGATTATTCTGGATGGAATTGCCAGCGGAAAATGGGACGAAAGCATTTCAGTTGAGAGTGTTGCCATGCTTTATATGGGTATTCCGGTATCGCTAAATATTGATTTGGTATTACACAATGGTGAATTTTATGCTGATAATTATTGTACTAAAATGATGCAGCTAATTCTCAAAATGCTTAAGAAATAATTTTTTTTATCCAAATAAATAAGTAAGTACTTACATATTAGAGGAGGTAAATATGAAAAAACAGACGTTATTATTAATTTTTCTATTCCCCATGCTACTTCAGGCACAGGGAATAGAGCACATCAGCCAACTGTTCGATTCACTGAAGACACATCCAGCGAGTATGAGTGATGATATTCTGGTGAATCAGGCACTTGCCGGAAAAACAATGGCTTACAGCAAGCTTTATCCTAATGTAGACCTCTTTGGAAGGTACGATTATGCCTCAAAGGCAATAGCCATGTTGCCGTTGCCACTCAACGAACTGTTTGCCTACAAGACTGACCCAACAATGGCTCAACCTTTTAGTGAAAACATATTCAGGGTTGGAGCTACGGTTTCGATGCCAATTTTTATAGCCTCCATTTTCCCCATGGATATAAAAGCAAAAAAGATGGTACAGTCGGCAAAAGATCAACAATATATCAATTTATTGAAAAATGAAGCAGTCATTGTTGGGGCTAATTCAAACCTTCTGTATATAAAATCATTGGAACAAGCTTTGGATCAGAAAAGAAGTTCACTGTTGAAAACCAAGGGATTTGTAACGATTAAAGTAAAGAATGGCCGCACGCCGGAATCTGCCCTTATAAACATAAACAATGGCATCAGCCAGGTTGATATTTCAAAAAATGACCTGGTTTTACAACGTGAGGAAGTACTTGCGATTATTCAATCGCTAACAGGTGTTGCACTTACTGACGCTGTAAATATGGAACAAAAAGGGACTTACAAGGATGGTGAAATAAAAGCCCTTGCACCCTTGCAAGAAAAAGCAGAAGCCGATAGATTGGGCTTAAAGGCTGAAAAGGAAAAACTTTTACCTTCACTCGTTTTTCAGGGCAGCTACAGCAATAATTTTGCCAACGCCTATAACAACAATCTACCTGTTCACAACGATTATACCACCCTTGGAGTGATATTAAGAGTTCCAATTTTTGCTAAAGATCAATACGCCCAAATCAAAAAGAGCAAGTGGGATTATGAAGCTACCAAAAATGATTTGGACAAGATGAGAATAGAATTGATGGCACAAGCCGCCCAACTTCAAAACAGCCTGATCGTGCTGGACAGTTCCATAGAACTTTATACAAACAGCATCAAGGACAAACAACAGTTATTAGACATTGCCAAAGTCAGCTACCAGTCTGATCGCTTATCGATGGAAGATTATTTAAAATACGAGGACGATGTAGTTCTTGAACAATCAAAATTATACAAAGCACAAGCCCAGAAATGGCAAACGCTAATGAAACTAAATGTAATATATGGTAATAATATTGAGGAGATCGTAAAATGAAAAAGAAAACAATCATCGCAATTGCCGTAGTGATAGTACTATTGGCCGGAGGTATTTTTGCAGTAAAAAGAGCCCAAAAGCGGGACGCAGATGCGCCCATAGCAAAGGTTTACAGTTTAGAAGTAAGCACAGTGAAACCCGAATTGAAAGAGGTAACGCTTACTTTGCCTTATCTGGCTTTGGTACAGAACGATGAAGACATGATGGTTTCATCGAAAATAGGTGCACGCATCAATTATTTAAAACCAAGTGGTACTGCTGTTTCGAAAGGCGAAGTAATTGCCCGGCTCGATAATACAAGCATTGCAAGTGGTATGCAAAGCATTAAATCAGAGATTGAAGCAGCCAAAATCGGGTTGAAAAATTTAGAAACAACACACCAACGCACCTTAGAATTAATTGCCGTAAAAGGTGCATCCATGGAACAATCGGAAACGGAAGAAAGCCAAATTGCCAATTCAAAAGCTAAAATTGAATCGTTGAAGCAATCGTTTAAAGACGTTGACAACAATCAGTCCTATGCAACTATAAAAGCAGCTACGGCAGGAATCATTTCCAAAACCATGCTGAATATCGGCGATATGGCCATGCCCGGACAACCCATTGCTGTTATCAGTTCCAATAAAGGGTCATATTTAAAACTAAGTGTTCCTGCCGATTTAAAAGTATATGGCGTAAGCAAAGACAATAAAGTGTATAAAGTCATTGCGCTTAACAGTACATTTAATAGCCTGGCCGAATACAAAGTTGTAGCTAACAACTTAGATTTGATGACCGGTGAGCGGGTAGAATTGAATGTAATCGTGTATAGCGGAAAAGCCATTAAACTTCCTTTTGATGCCATTTTAAACCGCGAAGGTAAAAACTACGTGTTTGTAAAAGACAACGATAAAGCCATTGCCACCGAAGTAAACATTATTCAATCGGGCGAAGACGGAGCTGTAGTAAGCAACGAAGGACTTGCCGGAAAAGAAATTGTGGTTGAAAAACAAGATGTATTATTAAAAATTTTAACAGGTGTTTCACTTAAAACAAAGGAGGAGTAAACCATGTTCGATTATTTTTATAAACGCCCGTATCTGCTTTATTCGCTGATATTCGGCTTCTTTATCATGGGAATAATGGCATTGGTAGTATTGCCTAAAAATCTGTTCCCCGATTCCACTCCTCCACAGGTAATTGTGATTACCAAAGTGCCAGGTGCAACCGCTCAGGTAGCCGCCAACACAGTTTCAAAACCCATTGAGCAGGAAATTTCCCGGCTAGGTTTATTGACAGATGTCAGCTCTGTAAACGTAGCTAATTTCTCCATCGTCAAGGTCGAATTCAAGTATGAAAAAGGATTGGATGCTGCAGCTGTTGACGTGTCGAATGCGTTATCCATTGCTAAAGGAAATCTACCGTCTGACGCTAATCCGGCCATCTATACCGCCGGTGATTTTACACTGCCTGTTGACGTAATCTCTGTTTCACCAAAGAATGATAAAGTTACATTGGGCGATATACGGAAAATGGTGGATGGGTTTATAAAACCTCATCTGCTCAGTAATCCCAATATTGGAAATGTGGAAGTATTCGGTGGTTACGAAAGTTCCATCAACATAGAAGTAGATCCTTTTAAAGCCAAACGCTACGATGTGGATTTTGACAAAATAGCCAAGACACTTCAGGTTCTTAATCGTGATATGCCTATCGGGTTTGTAAAAGGAGCCAATAATTTTTACACCATTACTTTCTATGGTGAAAAAGACGAGGTTGAAAAACTAAAGCAAATCACTATTCTTCCCAATGTTATGTTAGGCGATGTGGCTACTGTGGAATGGGGCTATAAAAAACGTACAAGCGGTTATTTCGGAAATGGAAAACCGGCTATAGCCATGGCTATACAGCGTACTCCCGGCGGGAGTGTGTTGAGCGTAAGCAATGCAGCACGTGATGAAATGAAAAAACTGCAGGCCAAATATCCTAATTTTCAGTTTGAGATTTCCGACACGCAACGGAATCTGATTGAACTGGCAAATGACAATATGCTGATAGCATTGCGCGATGCCATAATTTATACATTGATTATTATCCTGTTTTTTATAGGGAATTTCAAAGCCATTGCAGCCGCAGCTATCACCATTCCCATGGTCTTTTTCTCTACAATGGCGGTAATTTGGTTAAGCGGTGGAAGTCTTAATATTGTAATTTATACGGCTATTATTCTTGCGTTGGGGATGCTCACTGATGATGCGGTGGTGGTGCTGGAGAACGTGGAGCGGCATCTCAATGTATTGAAAGAAGATTTACACACCGCCATTCAAAAAGGAACAAAAGAAGTTATTGCCCCTATCTGGTCGGGAACTATGGCTACCATTGCCATTGTTAGTCCGTTGATGTTTGTGGGAGGCTTTCCTGAAAAGATATTTAAACCGTTGATTTTTACATTGATTATCGCGCTATTAATTTCATTTTTTCTCTCTATCACTTTTGTTCCAAGACTTTTAGAGTTATTTTATAAAAATGGGCATAATAAGAATAAAGTGGAAAAATGGTTTGATCGGTTGTACAATAATTCAATGGGTCGCCTTGTTGAACCTTATGTGAGCGTTATCAAATTTTCGAATGGTAAACGCAAAGTACTTCGCCGGGTATTACTTTCGGTCGGAGTAGTTCTACTATTGCTGGTGAGCATGAAAACCATTATGCCAACCATTGGTAAAGATGCCATGCCACCCATGGATACCGGAATTGTGAAAGCTCAGATTCAGTTTAGCTCTAACGAGACGACCAATAGTGCCGAAGAAAAGTTACAACCTTTCCTCAAGTGGCTTCACCAACAACCCTGGGCAGATAAAAGCTCCGTGGCGTTTGGCAATGAAATGGGAGTGTTGAGCTTGGGAAGCGGTAATTTACCTGCCGAAGCTACCATTACGGTGAATTGCGTAGACCGTTTCCACCGAAAAATGAACATGTGGCAAATTGAAACCATCATGCGCGATAAACTTTCGCAGTTGGAAGGCATTAAACGGAATGATGTGTACGATTTTGGTGCAACGGCTCTTTCAACCATAAAAGCAACTCTGGATGTGCGAATTAAATCGCCATATGTGGATGGATTGGCGCAAAAATCGCAAGAAGTGAAAGATGCGTTGGCAAACGTGAAAGGATTAACTTCGGTTTCCACCAGTTGGGACAAGGATTTTTCTGAAATTGCGCTGAATATCAACGAAAACACCGCATTGAGTTATGGTATCACGCCTTTCGAAATTGCTACACAAATTCTGGCAAAAGGTCAGGTTGTGGGATTAAACGCCAACTTGCAATCGCTGAATACACAACCTGTAACTCTTTATTTTAAAGGAAAATTCAGCGAAAATGAACAAACTTTACGATTGCTTCCAATACATACGCCAAACGGTGAAATTCCCTTGGGACAGTTGGCAAAAATTTCAAAAAATCTGACTTTTGCAAAAATTGAACGTGACAAAATGCTGTATAGTGTAGATGTAAACGGGTATCGTTCCAATCGTCCGGTTTCGCATATTACCGATGATGCAGAACAGGCACTTACCAAGGTAAAGAGCAATGATGACGTCATTATTACACAGGAAGGCGATATAGCCCAAGTTAACGACAGCTTTAACCGCATGATAAAGGCAATTGCCATCGGTATTTTTCTGCTGACTATGGTTCTTATCACCATTTACCGATCGGTAAAAATGGCTCTTATCATGATTTTGGTGCTGCCACTTTCGATGATTGGTGCTGCCTGGGGCATGTTGTTGTTCAACAAACCAAGTTGTATGCCAAGTTTATTGGGAATTTTACTGCTTTTTGGTATTATCATAAAAAATGCCGTTCTGCTTATCGACTTTTATCAGAAGCACCGTGATAGTGGTGAGTCGGCATACGATAGTGCCATCGAAAGTGTTCGGGTGCGTTTCCGACCGGTGATGATGACTGCTTTTGGTACCATCGCCGGTATGATTCCAATTGCATTGGAACAAGCTGTAGGTTTGGAGCGCTTAAGTCCGCTTGCCGATGTGGCTATTGGCGGGTTATTAATCGGAACCTTGCTGACTCTGATATTTGTGCCGATGTTTGCCTATATGGTGGATAAAAAGAAAAAAAATAGTGAGATATTAATCAAAAATAATTGAAACACAAATAATTAAAATCATGGAAGAAAAAAAATCAATGAGTATTGAGCAATTGCTTGAATCAATGACAGCTAAAATGGGCAAAAGTCCCGAAACAATGGTGTTGCTATCGCAAGTAAACGAAAGTGCGGTATTTGAACATGTTGCAAACCAAAACTTTGCTATGTCGGGCACGCACATTCCACCCAAATACAAGTTATTAATCAATTTAGCCGCCTCTGCCGCTATGGGTGCCGAAAAATGTATAAGCAATTACACCAATATGGCTTTGAGAAGCGGTGTGAGTAAAGAAGAAATCGTTGAAGCGTTAATTTTGGCTCGCTTCGTAAAAGCCTCAAGCGTGATGAGCGCTGCCACGGATGCATTGCGAATGTTGTCTGAAAAATAAAAATCAGAATTTTGTATGAAAATCAGGAGAAAACATGAAATGAAGGTAGTCTTAATACTCATGGTATTAGTTATGACTTTTGTGGTAACATTTGTAAGTGTGTCCGCAAACTTTGGTTATCATACCGGGTTTGTTGTCAAGTGGATGAAATCGTGGGCATTGTCTTACATAGTCGCTCTTCCGGTGGTTATGATTGCGATGCCGTCCATTAAAAAAAGTCTTGCAAAACACATTGTTGATTAAATAATAGAATTTATTAACCGGACGATATTCAATAAGATTATTGTCTGGTTTATAATTATTTATAAGAAATGAGCTATCCGTAAAAACTATAAAAATAATCAAAGCATTGTTTTTATAGAAGAATTGCATAACTTTGGTGCAAAATAAGATGATGCCATGGAAATATTATCCCAAATACCCAAAGAGTTAATCAACTTCTTATTGGTTGTACTGTTTTCCTTACTTATTGGTCTTGAGCAAAGAAGGCTTCATATTGAATTAGAACCCGAATCGCTTTTTGGAACAGACCGGACAATCACGCTTATTGGAATATTGGGTTTTATTCTTTACACGGTTTTGCCCGATTCGCTTGGATTGTATTACGGTGGTGGGGTGATTGTTGCCGCTTTACTGGGAATTTATTATTACCTGAAAATAAAGCTGAAAAATAAATGGGGCTTTACCTCTGTTGTAATTGCCTTAATTGCTTATTGTCTCACACCTTTGGTTGATTTGCAGCCGCTTTGGTTAGTTATGCTGGTTGTTGTAACTATCCTGATAGTGGTGGAAATGAAAGAGAGTCTTTTCAATTTCTCTAAAAAATTTGACCGGAATGAATTCACGCTACTTGCCAAGTTTATTATAATAGCCGGAATAATTCTTCCATTACTTCCTCACGAATCGCTTTCAAAAACAATCAGTATTTCACCGTATCAAATTTGGTTATCGATAGTGGCTGTTTCGGGGATTTCGTATTTCAGTTATTTGCTTCGAAAATTTGTTTTCCCGGATTCCGGCATTATTTTGTCTGCTATTTTAGGCGGATTGTACAGCAGTACAGCCACAACTATTATTCTTGCCCGTAAAAGCAAAGAAGAAAAGAGTGATTTAAAAATAGTTTCGGGTATTTTTGGAGCTACCGGGATGATGTATATCCGGATTTTAATCTTAGCCTGGATTTTCAATCAGCAGGTTGCCATGGTTTTATTACCGTACTTTTTGGTTTTTGTGGTTGCCAGTATTGCGATTGTTTTGGTATTAAATATTAAACACAAAACGGTTACTGAAAATTCTTTGAAGGAAAATAATACGCAAAATCCATTGGAATTCAAAACAGCTCTCATTTTTGGATTTTTGTTTGGTTTTTTTGCCATTCTCACCAATTTTGTGGTTAGCAATTATGGCAATATGGGTGTAAATATACTTTCATTTATTGTCGGTGTGACTGATATTGATCCTTATGTTTTAAATCTGTTTCAGCATATTGGTGGAAATCTGCAACTCAGCACCATCGTTTATGCAACGATTATTGCCACCGCCAGTAATAACCTTGTGAAAATGATTTATATACTGATTCTGGGGACTTCGACCATACGAAAGAAAGTTATATTGGGTTTCGCAACTTTGATAGTTGTAAGTATAGTTTCTACTTTCTTTTTGTAAAATTTTAAAACACATAACTTTCCCAAAGTTTTAAACGTTGGGAAAGTTATAATGGGAGAGTTTCGTTTTAAAAATTCAATTTTGCTCCCAGCGAAACTGCTCTGACATCAGGTCCTTTAGTCGACTGAAATATACCGAAAGGCGAGTATTTGGTATAAATAGTCCAGGATCCATATCCTATCTCCCCTAAATAATCGAGTGAAAGTGGAGCTACATTCAAACCCTTACCTTCCACATTTTCAAGCATATTCCCATTGGCATCTTTATATTTGACCCTGTATGAAGCAAATGTATTCACACCTCCGATTACACCGGCAGCCATATAGAATTTATGATTTTTTCCAAATGTCGGTTGCCATTCCAGTAATAAAGGAACTGTAATGTGGAAAGTTCTGAGCCGGCTGTATTCATAGCTTATACCTGCCGGAGCATTTACAAGCGAAGTAATTCCGTTTGCATCAACCATATGGGTATTCATATCCAGAAAATAATTATGCCAGTCAAAGCCAATACCGGAAGTGAGTCCCAGGTTATTTCTGAAAAGTGGCATAATTTTTTGAATAGGGTTAATGAAGAATTCGTTTGAAGATTCCGATTTCAAAGACACACCGTTGATGTTGTTCAGTTTATAGTTTTGATCGGAGATATTGGCAAACCCCCAGCCAATTCCTGCCCAATGTGCATCCATTGAATATTTGTGACGATGTTTTTCTTTCGGTTTGTTTAAAAATGGTAATTGAATGCCAATGGCTTCCATAACCGTCCATTTTTCGTAACTTTTTCCGTCGCTGAAAATGCCTTCGTAAATCGGTTTAAATGGGGTTGCGTCATTATCATAGACTTTTACTTTTATCTGTCCGATACTGTCTTCGAGTTGAATGACTTTTTTGTTGAAATAGATAGTCGTGTCATTTTGAAATACTTCGGCTGCCTGCATGGGTAAAACTCCGATAAAGAATCCCAATAGAAATGGAATGTATTTTTTCATTTTGTTTAATTATTAATAGTTTATACTTATTTCTTTTTTAATATCAATTTTAGAACATCTTCCGAATCGTTTTTCGATTCAATATATATCAGGGTAATTTTTTGCTCGGGTTTAAAGGATTCGTTGAACAAAATGAGCCGGTATAGTTCATTCTTTCGCGGAAGTTGCAAATAAATGGACGTTGGAATTCCGTTGGAAACCACCTGTTTTACTTTTTTTGCACCCGCTTCATCTTTGACCAGACAATTCCGAATAAAGTCTGCTGCCTGAGGATTGTTTGTGATGGTTATACTTTTGAAAAGGGAGAAGTCGTAACCTTCCAGCATTTCGTCGGTGAGTTCAACCATTACGACTCCTTTTTTTTCTCCGTATTGATCAAAAACCCTGCTTATCTGCAAATCGTTTTGCGCTTGTAGAGCCGGTACAATTCCGAATCCAACCAGAAGCGTTAGGATTAAATACTTTTTAATTGATCTCATAACATTATTTTTTTTACTTGTCATCTGATTATTACCTGTTTCAAGGCTAAATTTTATTACTATAGTCCGGAAAATACATTGAGTTGATCTTTAATTAAATCTTTGTTATTTAGATTTTTAAATGATTCTTCCACTTCATTTGTTCCGGAATCAATATCACTCAAGGAAGCTAATGCCTGTGATTTCACTTCCCGTATATCCGTTATTCTTTTTCCATCGATATAGGCATAATCCCCCCGGTTACCGGCTTCTAAAAATTGTAATCCAAACACGACCGATAATATTACAGCGGCAGCACTTATCCAACTGATGTAAGATCTTACGCTGAAATGAGGTTTCTGTTTTTTCTGATTGAAATAGCCGAAGATAGCCTGTTCGGGTTTAAACCGGTCTGGCAGGTTTGACTGTGAAAGAAAATCCATCAGCCGTTTTTCTTCCACGCCGGTTGTCAATCCTTCGTAGTACCTTTCTATCAGCTTGTCAGCTTCACTAAAGCTCAGTTTATATTTCATTTTAATTTTCATACGCTTGACCATTTTAGGTATTCTTCCCGAACTTTTTTTCTTGCCCTCGAAAGATTTACTCTTACTGCTTCTACATTTGTTCCCGTTATTTCTGCAATTTCTTCCACTTCGTAATCTTCCATGTCCTTCATTTTGATAATGGCTTGTTGTAAAGCCGGAAGATTTTCAATTATTTTTCGCAGAACTTCGTCTGTGTTTTTTCGCTCCAGTTGCAGGTACGGGTTATCATTTCCGGCCCGGGCATAATATGATTCGTCGAGCAAATCCTGCCGGTTTTTGACTTTTAACCTGTCCAGACAATGATTTTTTGTAACCGTCGTCGCAAATGCAGTCGTACTGTCATATTTGTCTAAGGAGTCACGCATGCGCCAAAGCTTGAGAAGAACTTCCTGTACGGCATCTTCAGCTTCCTGCTCCTCCACAAGTATCCGTTGTGCAATGTGAAATAGCTTTTCGCGTATGGGCAATATCTCTGCCTTATATCGTTCCCGACTCATTTACTATAATGACGATTGATTGAAGAAAATATAACATCGGAGATGAAATAAATTAAAAATTATTCTTTAGGAATTAAATAACACACAAAATAACACAAATAAAACGAGAATTATCCGGTTTGATTATTAATAAAGTTTTCGGGTATTATTACCCTATCATTAGCTATATATAGTACAGTAAAACAGCCGAATAACTAATTATCTAAAACAGACTATCTATAATAGATTATCTATTTGAGATAGTATTGTTATAAATATCAGAAAAACTCAAAGATGTACTTTGTAATTAAAATTTATCACTAAAAATTTTGTCATCTCGAAACTATGTCGTATGTTTGCGACATAAAACATAAAGATATGATAAAAACAGAAGTATTTGATATTGAGCTGCAAGAGTTGGCTAAATTTGCAAAGGTTATTTCTAACCCTGCCAGATTAGCCATTTTGAAGTATTTAGCTGAGACTAAAACCTGCATTTCGGGTGATATTTCAGATCAATTGCCTTTGAGTCGAACTACCGTTTCGCAGCATTTAAAAGAATTGCGTGATATGGGATTGATACATGGAGAAATTGACGGTTTGAAAATAAATTATTGCTTGTGCGGATCAACGATTGAAGAGTATCTGGAAAAGTTTGACTATTTTTTTGAGCCGATAAAATCTGCCAATATTTCCTGTTCGACTGAATCGGTATGTTTATAATTTAATTTTAGATATCATGGAAGAAATAAATGAAATAAGCCCCGGGACAGCTTTTGCTTATATCAATACGGGCGCATTATTAATAGATGTAAGAGAAAAGTATGAGTTGGAACAAGAGGCATTTGATATACAGAATGTGCTAAATGTATCCTACAGCCGGTTTGATGAAAATTATCAGGATATTCCAAAAGATCGAAAATTGGTTATTGCTTGTCATCTGGGGGTCCGAAGTTATAGAGTTGCACAGTTCCTGATATATAATGGTTGGAATCCTGAAAATATATTTAGTCTGCAGGGTGGCATTGATGCATGGGAAAATACGAAGTTACCTGTGAAGAGAGCTCACCGGTCGTTTTCAATGGTAAAACCGGTTTCATCTTGTGGTTGTGGCAGTGGATCTTCGGATTCTTGTTGCTAAATTGAATTTATCACCAATAGAAATATAAATTATGACAAAAACAAAAGTACTATTCGTTTGTGTTCACAATTCCGCCAGAAGCCAAATGGCTGAAGCGTTTCTAAATACGCTTGCAGGTGATAGTTTTTATGCAGAAAGCGCAGGTTTAGAAGCTGGAACATTAAATCCTTACGTAATTCAGGTAATGAAGGAAGAAGGCATTGACATATCTCAAAATAAAACAGACAGCGTATTTGAGTTTTTTAAACAAGGACGATTATTCGATTATGTAATTGCAGTATGCGATGTCGCAAATGCAGAGAAATGTCCTGTTTTCCCCGGTATTTGTAATCGATTAAATTGGTCATTCCCAAATCCTGTCGAATTTACCGGGACCGATGATGAAATACTAGCCGCAACACGAAAAGTAAGAGATATGATTAAAGCCGAAATTGAGAAATTCATAGTTAATTACAAACAATAAAAGAAACAATTTTAAATACACATATATGAAAGTATTAATTCTTTGCACAGGAAACTCATGTCGCAGCCAAATGGCTCATGGTTTTTTACAATCCTTCGACTCAACCATTACCGTTTGTTCGGCTGGTACACAAGCCTCGGGCAAACTAAACCAAAAAGCAGTTGCCGCCATGAAAGATGCCGGAATTGACATTAGCAACCATACTTCCGATTCGGTAGATAAATACCTGAAAGATGAATGGGATTACGTGATAACCGTTTGCGGTGGAGCTAATGAAGAATGCCCTGCATTTTTTGGAAAAGTAAAACACCGTTTACACATGGGTTACGACGATCCAAGTCACGCCGAAGGGACTGAAGCATTTATCCGGAGTGAATTTATTCGTGTCCGGGATGAGATAAAAGAAGGGTTTTATAAATTCTATGTAGAACAAATCAAACCGCAGTTATGAAGGCTGAAGATTTAAAATACGTTGTACAGGAAAGATACGGAGAAATAGCCAAACAATCTAAAATCCAAAACGAAACTTCGTGTTGTGGAGTTGGTGGCTGTTGCACCGTAGATTACACGATTTTTAGTGAAAACTA
Source organism: Paludibacter sp. UBA6032 (assembly GCA_002427885.1). Lineage (GTDB taxonomy): Bacteria > Bacteroidota > Bacteroidia > Bacteroidales > Paludibacteraceae > Paludibacter. Next base: position 13,501 of record DIZI01000014.1, on the reverse strand, counting down.
CAATAAAGAAAAAGGTTATAATCCCGATGCTGATTTAGGGCTGGGGTGCGGTATTCCGACTCAGTTTGCAACAATAAAAGAAGGCGACTCGGTACTGGATTTAGGCAGTGGTGCCGGAAATGATTGCTTTGTGGCTCGTGCCATCGTAGGCGAAAAAGGCAAAATAACCGGAATTGATTTTACCGATGCTATGCTTGAAAAAGCACGACGGAATGTTGAAAAACTTGGTTTTACAAACGTAGAATTTGTTAAGGGTGATATTGAAGAAATGCCGTTTGGCGACAATCAGTTTGATGTGATTGTTTCAAATTGTGTGTTAAATTTAGTGCCGGATAAGCAAAATGCATTTTCGGAAATCTACCGCGTGCTCAAACCGAAAGGACATTTTTGTGTGTCGGATGTGGTGATAAAAGGTGAATTGCCTGAGAAGCTTCAAAAAGATGCCGAAATGTATGCAGGCTGTGTTTCAGGAGCGATTGAAATGGACAAATACATGGGTATTATCCGCGAACAAGGTTTTCATAATATTGAAATTCACAAACAAAAAGAGATTGAACTTCCGGTTGATATTTTGAAAAACTATTTGACAGATACAGAGATTCTTAAATTCAAGAATAAAGAAATTGGGATTTTCAGTATCACTATTTCTGCTGAAAAAATTAAAATGTGAATCTTTTTAAAAATTTACAGTATGCCTGAAGAAAAATCAAAAAAATCCTTACTCGAACAATATACCGAACTATCAAAAAACAGTTTGATAAAGGTACAGTATTCTTGTGGCGGAAATTCAACGGGAATAGATGAAACGGATTATATCCCGATTGTTCCTGATTCGTATGTTTCCGAAAGTACCTTAAAAACGGTAGACTATGGATTGGCTCGTGAAGAGGATGTAGAAGCAATCGTAGCATTACTTAAAACAAATAACTTAGCGCTAAGTGACCTCGGTGTAGGGAAACGGATGTTTCTGGTGGCACTCTTGGAAGGAAAAACTGTTGGTTGCGTAGCCGTGGAGGTTTACGGAGATGCCGGATTATTACGCTCATTGGCCGTAAACAATGATTTTCGTGGAAAAGGTATCGGAAAAAAGCTGGTGGCAGAAGCCGAAACCTGGAGTCGGGACAACGGACTGAAAAGACTTTACCTGCTCACCACGACCGCTGCCGGGTTTTTCCCAAAAATAGGTTGGAACAATACCGATCGGACATTAGTCCCGCAAAGCATAGCGTTTTCCAGTGAATTCGCCTCAGTGTGTCCTTCGACGGCTGTATGTATGATGAAAGAATTAGAATGATTATTCGGAGTTCTATTTAAAATTGTACACAAATCAATAAATAACTCAATGAAAACAAGACTTAAATTTTTAGATCGTTATCTGACACTTTGGATATTCCTGGCCATGTTTCTTGGCGTGTTTTCGGGCTGGATGTTTCCATCTGTTGCTATATTTTGGAACAGTATGTCATCGGGTACAACTAATATTCCTATCGCTATCGGATTGATTGTGATGATGTATCCGCCGCTTGCAAAAGTTAGGTATGAAGAATTGGGTGAAGTATTTCGCAACACCAAAATTCTTACATTATCATTGGTTCAAAACTGGATTATCGGTTCGGTTTTGATGTTCACACTTGCAATTTTACTCTTTAAATTTTTCCCCGGAGAGAATAATTCCAACCTGCCTTATGTGTATGGAATTATCATGATTGGACTGGCACGTTGTATAGCCATGGTCATCGTTTGGAACGACCTGGCAAAAGGTGACACACAGTATGCAGCCGGTTTGGTGGCATTCAACAGCATATTTCAGGTGCTTTTCTTCTCGGTTTATGCTTGGTTCTTTATTGCCATTGCTCCCGGTTGGTTCGGAATTCCTACAAGCGATGCAGTTTCTAAAATTACCATCGGACAAATTGCCGAAAGTGTTTTCATTTACCTGGGAATCCCATTTATTGCAGGCTTCCTGACACGCTTTATTCTGATTCGGGTAAAAAGCAAAGAATGGTATCACAGCAAATTTATACCTAAAATATCACCACTGACGTTGATTGCATTGTTATTTACCATTATCGTCATGTTTTCGCTCAAAGGCGAATACATTGTAAAAATTCCATTCGATGTGGTTTTGATAGCCGTTCCATTGCTGATCTATTTTGTTATCATGTTTGTAGGTTCATTCCTTATGAGTAGAAAAGCAGGTGCTACATACGAACAATCAACAACCTTGTCGTTTACCGCTGCCAGTAATAATTTTGAATTAGCCATAGCTGTTGCCATTGCTGTTTTTGGCATTAATTCGGGAGAAGCATTTGCTGCCGTTATCGGTCCGTTGGTAGAAGTGCCGGTTATGATTGGATTGGTGAATGTGGCGTTTTGGTTCAAGAAGAAACTTTATTGATAAATTATTTTTTAGAAATACTTCATTTTCACTAATAGCTTTTTGATCTCGTTTTTCTGAATATCAAATTTAAAATCGTCAAATGTCGGTTTTAAAATTCCTTTGTGAAAATAATTGGAAAATCCAAACCCTTCACGAGGAATTCCTAATAAATTATAATCCATTCTACCATCGTAATTTTCATCGTCGAGTACCGACATTCCATATGTCCCGGAGCGAAACTCAATTTTGATCTGAAATTCTCCGTTTACAAGGTCTTTTTTATCACATTTCATCACCCAACATGTTTTTTCATCTTTGAAATCCTCTTCGTCTGTAAATATTGCCAGACAAAGCTGACCTTTTGTGTTTCGTATATTAGTAATATGTACATCAAGTGTTTGAGCGCAAATCATGCCTGAACATCCCGACAAGAGAATCATTAACAGAAATTTAAACCTTGTTTTCATCTTTATCAGGAAAAATAGTCCTTGTGTTTTTATTTATCCAGAGTTGTCGGTGCAAAAGCACTTTCGGGCAGTTGTGAGCCGGCCTGAAATTTATCGACTGTCATAATCGATTTTCTTCCATTTTGAAGATTTTCCATTTGCATCAAAAAGGCAAAGTATTTACCATTTGATTGTTTTTTATAGTTGCTCAGCAGTTGAACACGTTGCAATTTTCCAGAGAAATCGTAAAACTCGACTTTGTAACATAAGTAACTACTTTTATCAACGTAACTTATCTTTTTACTATAACCATTTTCATCCTGTATAGTTTGATTTTTCCCGGTTTGCATAATCTTCCAACAAGCTTTTCCCTGATAATTTTCCGTTCCTGACAGAACATATGAAAAGTCGTTAACATTGGGTTTGCTCATATCGGCATTGCTAAATTCCGAACCCATAAAGCTTTTCCCTTTTTCGGTACTTACAATGCGACGCACTTTGCGCAGGGCGGGCATATAAATCCACATATTATCGCTCTTGGTATCGTAATCGTACACCAACAAACTGGTGCCTTTTACGTCGGCTGGTGCAATGAATTTAATCAGCATTTTATTCGCATCGCCAAACTTCTTCGCTGCTGTGGTAATTTGCCGTTCACGCACATTTCCTTTGGCATCCATGATTTTGAGAGTAGACAGCATTTCCATGGAACTGATATCAATCAGATCAGTCGACTTTTGAATGATTTCCTGTGCTGATTGTGGAAACAATGAAACCGAAAAGAACATTGCAAAAGCTGTTAGAATTAATTTTGTTTTCATTTTAGTTGATTGGTTTATAAGTTGATTGGTTTATTAGATAAGTCACCTTTAGACGGTTTGGGAGTAAGAAACTTTGGTTTCATAATCAGACACAGTGCCGGAATAAGTACCAGTGCACAAACCAGACACAGGAAAAGCGAAATGATAATCAGAAAAGCGAAAGATTGAATAATTGGGAAAGCCGATAAAAACAGGACTGAAAATCCAAGCATAACCGAAAATGCATTGATACTGATACCTCTGCCGATACTTTTCAGCGTTCCCATTACGCTCGACGAATAACTCTTTCCCCGGGCCAATTCCCATTTCATACGCCAGAAAATATGAATGGTAAAATCGACACCCAGGCCAATGGAGATGGATGAAAGCAAGGCAGTTACAATGTTCAGCTCAATTCCCAACCATCCCATGAGGCCAAAGGTGCAAAAAACTGCAAACAACAAAGGCAAACCGCCCAACCATCCGGCCGTGAAACTTTTGAAAATAAAACCCAGTAATAAAATGATGGCCACAAAGGCAAAAAGCAAGGAATAATTCTGTCCGCTTACCACCGATTCGCTGATTTCTTTATCCACCAAACTATATCCGCCAACAATATGCTTTATGGAATCGCCCCGGGTAAGCTTATCGAGTTTATTCAGTATCAGATTAATTTCTGACATACTATTGGCCTGATATTGAATGGTCATTAATGTTTTTGTATAGTCGAAATCTACAAATTGTTCCAAATCTTTCGGATCTCCATTCATTGAATACAATTCTAAATACTGTGCAACTGCATCTCTGCTTTGCGGAATCCGGTTAAATCCCGAATCGGTGGAGTCGTTCAAAGCAGTACTCATTTTTCGGATTAAGGTGGCCAGTGAAGTGACACTTCCAACATTGGGTAATTTCTTTAATTCTTTTTCGTACCTATCGAGTTTCATAAGCAAGTGAGGATCTTTTATATCTCCCTCGAACATCACCGTTATCATTTTATTTCCGCCAAAATGCTTATTGGCAATATCGATAGCTTGATTGAACTGATGATTTTTAGGCATTACGCTGTTTGAATCGGGTGCCACTTTGAAGAATATTAAACCCAGCGTTGACAACACAAAGAATGCGGCAAAAAATACAACCACCCTGCGTGGATGTTTTGTGACGAGTTTTCCGGTTTTAAAGAGTAATTTCCCGAAAAATCCATGTTTTTCTTCCACCAAATCCTTGTGTGGTTTGCCTTTCTTTAATAAAGATAGAACTGCCGGAACAAACATAAGACTCACCAACAAGGCAAAAGCAATACCAATGGCTGAAACTATACCCATCTGACTGGCCGGAAGTAATAAGTGCGCTACCAATCCAAGCGTACCGACTATGGTGGTCAATCCGCAAAGCATAATGGGAGTAAACAGATACTGAATAGATTTTTCGACAATTTTTGTCATGCTCAAATGGGGCTCAGTGGCATTTAAATCCTGATATTTGGCAATAAAATATACCCCGTAATTGTTGGCAATGGCTATCATCATAATCGGAATCAGAATCCCGATTAAACTGAGCTGCCAGCCGAAAATTGGTATAAGTGCCATACAAAAGATAATGGAAAAAACCACCACCGAGAAAGGCAACAATACCGCACTCAGTTCACGAAAAGAAACCCAGAGAAAAATAAACATGAAGCATAAACCGAGGGGAAGTAAAAACATTAAATCCCAAATAATTTTTTTATTGGCTTCATCCCGCAAGTAAGGTTGTCCGGTCATGTATACTTTTTCCGGACCGGAGAATTTTTTCAGGGTTTGATGAATGTCCTGCATCATATCCACATCATTCTTACTTTTATTGGAACTGAGCATGATAAGGGCATAATGAAAATCGTCGGAAACCACCAGCTTGTATGCCAAATCGTTTGCTTTGATAGCTGATCGCAATTTTTCACGGTCGACAGTCGTCGCAGGGATATTTTTTATCACCGGATCAACCACCATATTTCCTTCTTCGGAGCGAATATTTTTAGTCTGAAACAATGAAAAAACCCGACTAAATTCAGACATATGTGAAAATTCCTGACTGATATTTTCGATTCGTGTTAATGTGCCTGGATTCAACACATCCTTACTTTCAAATAAAATTAAAATAGGCTCTTCTTTTCCAAAAACGTCGCTGATAAGCTTGTTATTTTGCTTGGAAGGCATCGAATCAGGCATATAAGTTTCCAGATCGGGGTTGATGCGGATTTGTGTCAACGGGATAATGCAAACGAGCACAGATAAAACCGTAGCAATAATAATCCACCAACGATATCGAATAATAAATAATGACTTTTTCATATCTCAACGTTTTAAATTATGCATTTACCGGATAATCTTTTTTCAGGAAAAAATGATTCAGCATTTGTTTGTCCTGAGTTTTAAATGCCTGAAAAGGTTCGGATTGACTTTGTAGACCTTTCTTAATAAAAACACGAAACAACGTGCAACTCATTTTTGTAAAGAAGGAAATGGATTGTTTTGTATCTGTAAAATAAGTCTCCAGCGTTTCAGTTCTAAAATGAAGTATGTTTTCGAGTAAATCACCATCCAAATAAATACCACAATGAAAATTTCTTAATGCAAAAGTGTTTGGAGGAAAATTCAGGGCTCCCAATCCAAAAAGGTTGAAAGATTTTTCTAAAAACTTTTCGTAAGTAATGCGGCATTTATCTCCACCTCCCAGATTGAATATTCTTTTTGATAAAACATCCCTTTTTGTTAGTGCTGACGCAAAGGCTTTGGCCGCATCCTGAGCTGTACAAATCTCAAGATTTGTAGATAAAGGCATGTGAAACATCAATTTTGAAATTTTATGGTTCTTCATAATGGCTGTCAACCGGAATATTGACCAATTGAGTTTGCTGGTTTGAATTAATTCTTCCGCCTCAATTTTTGTGCGGGCATAGATATCTCCATCGCTTGGTTGTAAAGCATCATTTGTCGTAATGTGTGGACTTGATATACGATCACCATAAACTGAAATAGACGAACTGTAAAGCAGGAAGGCATTGGGCGAGTTCTCTTCTAAAATACGGATAATTCCTTTTGTTCCGGCAACATTCACCCTATAAGCCAGCTCCGGTTTTTCATCTGCTAAAGGTGGAATGACAGCTGCTAAATGAATAGCAACATCTATATTACCGGGTATTTGCTTTAAATCCTCATCATTGCATAAATCACCGTAAATGATCTGAATGCGATTATTATAGGTTGCAAATAGTTTGGATGAGAGTGCATTTTTTTTATCAAACACAATCAGTTTAACGGTATTCAATGCCGCAAGTTGGCGAAGCACTTCGCTGCCTACCGTTCCGGATGCACCGGTTAACAACACTTTGATAAGATTTTTCATATTTTTTTTATTATTCCCATTTAGGCGTTAGATGTATTTTAAAAACTTGCTTTCAGCTCCAGAAATCCGCCATTCATAATGGGAGCAGAATAATCGAATAGCGAAGAAACCGGACCTGCCATGTACGAGCCACCCAATGATGCAGTCAGTGAGTCGTTTATCTTCCAACATATTTTTGGTCGTACCAACCATTCATCGGAAGTGAAATTATGATAGACAGCGAGTTCTGTATTCCAGGCATCGTACCCAAATGATTTGCTGACCGACAAGACGGCAGCATGATTCATTTTTTCCTGTTGGTAGAAGATCCGTCGATTGAAAAGCCTGTTTTCATAATTGATCAGGTCATTTGCATACTGCATTTGAGCCAACGGATTGGTCGGATCAGTAAGTGTTGGGGACGTCAGAGCCATAAAATCGGGACTATACTTTCCAATATATTGTCCTATGACGGTAAACCCGTTCCAGTTACTTTCGAGTCCTGCTACATAAGCGAGATCGGAATACGGAATATACATTTTGTCAGTTGGATTTTCTGTTCTGTTATAAGCCAGTTCGGCACGCACTATCCAATTCTGAACCGGAATTGCCAAATCGGCTCCCAAGGTGTTTTTTAGATAAGGCGTGGCTATGTTGGTGATTTGAGGAGTTCCGGTTGACCAGTCAATATTTTGAACATCGAACCCGTGATAAGGATCGTAACCCCTGAAATAAGATACTGAAAAGCCTATGGAAGGCAACTCAAAATTTAACCGGGCAGCCAGACTGCCGTTTTTTAATTCTTTGGCCGGTAATGCCGTATTGGCAAAGCTTACATTTTCACCCAAAGCAAAAAGATCGTAGCGGTAATTGGATGCCCGATAAAACGGAATTCCTATGACTTCCAGCTCGATGGAAGGGACAAAGCGATATTTAAACCGCAACATAAAATTAGATTCCTTTTGATCATCAGGATTGGCTGATAAGAAAAAATAATCATTAGGCGTTATATTGTTGGTTGGGTTAAAGCCATCGGTACGTCCCCAGTTAATGATTTGATTTCCCAATAAAACATCCAGCTTGTCGCCCCGATAACCTGTATACAATTCTTTCAGTTGCAATTGTTGATCATCTCCACCGAATAAAACTCCTTTCCTGAGGCGGATATCCGACATGAAGTAAGCATGGCCTTTTTTTAGTTGCGCCTGAAGTGAGAGTTCTGCAAAGGTTGAAGCCAGATTGTAAGTATCACCTCCGCCAAATACAGACCCACGGGCATAACCGTTCAATGAAACAGGGGTACTTTGTTCGGAAGTAGATGTGGAATCGAGTGCCGATTGGAATAAACCCTGAGCAGAGGCTGTATAGTAACAGCTAATAAAACAAAAGAATAATAACAATGTTTTCATGGCGTATCGTTTTAGAATTAGCTTTCTGTTGCAATAATACACCAAAAGAATTTTGTTTCTGTCCTTTTTTTAAAACCCGGACAACAAGTAGTTGTACAACTTTAGAAAGTTATACCCGGGTTGAATGCTGCAATAAATTTAGTTGATTTTATTCCGGTATGTAACAGGCGTTTCTCCGGTTATACTTTTAAACACCGTATAGAAAGACGATTTACTTGAAAATCCACATTCGTAACCTATCGCTTCGATAGAATAATTATTTTTTGGATCTGCCAACATATTTTTTACGGCTTCTACGCGATAATGATTGACAAACTGAAAGAAATTATTTCCTATCTCGGTATTCAGAACTTCAGTTATCTGATATTTTTGAATTTTAAGGGATTCGGAGAGCACATCCATACTTAACTCCGGATTAAGAAAAGCTTTTTCCTTTTCGAAGTAAGTAATGATTTTTTGTTTGATTTTCGCTTTTGTTTCTGCAGACAAATTTGAATTTTTATAGGGAATCAGCGGTTCATCAATCAGCAGATGTTTTGCCACTTTTTGCTGCCGCAAGCCATAAAAACTAATGACATAAATAAAAATTAAAAGGGTAAAGTAGTTGTAAATATGGGGTGTTAACTGATTTATGTCGGAGGAATAGAAAACAACAACTGAAATGATTAAAGCGAGAAAGCAATAAACAACATAAAAGATGGCTACAGCCAGAACCCAGCCCAGATTTTCATTCTTCTCAATATTAGATAATTCATTGTGTAAATGCATCCGGTGCTTGTGAACCAGAATCAGACTTAGCGGATTGTAAATACTCCATGAAACTAAATTGGCGAGTGCAAAAGACAATCGAAAGAGGAAGTATTTATCTTTTATGAAAAATGTATCCAACAAAAACGGTTCCTTAATTATATAGGTGTAAACCCCGAAAAAAACAAAAGGCAATAGATGAAGTAAATGTATCCATTTTAAATCAAATTCAGGACGAGTCAGGGAACGGATATACAAGTATAAAGCAGGATTGAACAGGAGAAATGAACTGATAAGAAGCGGTCGGTTGAAAATTTCATAATTTATTCCACAGGATAGAAAATCGAATGACAAAAGAACGAGCCAGCCGGATAGAATTTTATCCGGAAGTGAACTTTCTTTCTTTGTGAACATCAGTATGGCAGCAAATAAACTCTGACAAAATCCAATCCAGGCAATTGTACTCATATCCGTTATAGCTAAAAAACATTCGCTTATTAGTAGTATTATTCTCGCTATGAATGATTAACATCATTTTTTATTATGCAAATATAGTGAACTTTCGAATAACAAAATCCGATAACTGGATTTATTTTAGGGTAAACAGAAACGGGGAATCAATTATTTCATTGATTCCCCGTTACTCTTATTTAAGTCCTTTTCTTTTCCCTCTTATCTGATTGGTTTTTTCATCCTTCGGAGTAGATTTTAATCCGGTGGGTGATTCGGAACCACTGCTTCCGGTCGTTCGGGTACGTTTCGTTTTCGGGAAAGTCAGGAAAATATCTTCACTTTTTAGTGGTCGCTGGTTTTCGAGCCAGAAAAAGTTTTTCAGATATAACTCATCACCCGATAATTGGGTAAGGGGATACATATTTCCGGTAGTGGCCGAAGTCATAACTATTCGTTGCACTTTTTTGTTTTTGATATACATAAATACAAAACTGCTCTGGGTTTTGTTGATACCTACAATCGTTGAATCTTTATCATCAATGGGATAATAAATTGTTTCAGCATTCCCATTTACATCCACTTTTTTCAATTCTCCACTATCGAGGTAGGCAATTATTTCTTTTCCTGAAAGTTGATTATAATAAATTGAATCCTGTTGTTGAACAGCCATGGCAGCTCCTAGTATTTTTATGTGATCTACTTTCTTATTTTTGGTGAATGCCTTAATAATTTCTCCTGAAAGTTGGTTGTTATCAGTCCAAAGAACCGGTTCCCCGTTCATATTTAAAATTGAATCCCGGGCGGAATAAGTCAATGAATCGCATAGTCCCTGAACGTCATTCCTGTATAACCTGACATGATAAAAACCGCGTGCCACATCGTAAATGGAATCTTTGAAAGTATAAAGTGTATCGGCATGAACGTACATGGTATCCTTGCCCGACCAATCTACCAGTACGGCAGAGTCTGTTGCCATCCCTTTTTCGGTTATTTCATTGTAATTGACATAATTCCCCAATAAAGTGGCCTTTTGCACGGTATCGTTCAACACGACCCATTTAAAACCTTCGGCAAATTTTGCTTTTTTGTCATAAAAAATGGTATCACCCACCATGGTTTTCCCATCTTTTTGTTTTATCAACGATCTGTCTAAAAGCATCATGCGTTCAGTGGCTGTATTATACCATCCACGATTGCTGTAAATGTCAGTTTCTTTGTTGTATAAAATATGGGTTGCTCCGACAATATTCGCAATATTGGTTTTAGTATTGTATTTTAATGTGTCGGAGTCCAATATAAAGTTCTTGTTGATTAAATGGACCTTTTTCCTAAACAAAGCCTGATTTGTATTTGGAGAATATTGACCCCAAACCGAGGTAAGCACATTGAGTGAGTCTACAATTTTTCCACCGGTATAATAATATGCTAAATTAGCCTGCCGGTCATAGTTCAGACTGTCCGTTGTGAGTACGGTATTCCGGTTTACCATTCGAACGTTGTAACGCATCCGGGCCAACTTTGTATTCCCATTGTAGTAAAGTAAATCTCCGTACACAAAAAGGGTATCTCCTTGTACAATGCGTACATTACCGAACGCATCCAACGAGTTATCATTTTTGTAAAAATAGGCACTATCGCAATACAAAAGTGCATTATCATGTCGAAAACGAACATTCCCTTTCAATACCTGAACATCAGGCAGCAAAAGCTGGTCAAATGATAAAGTCTCGGTATTTTCCAGATAAATCAATTTTGCATTTTTGTCCTTCAGGGGGTCCACAACCTGAGCAATTGGTTTTGTATTATACAGAATCCTGTTTTTCTTGGTTTTTTTTGCTTTGCCCTCATGTTTTACCGGAGGTAACTGGCTTTGAAGTACTTCTTTACGTAACTGTTTTGGTTGAATTTGTGCTTGTAGTAAAACTATAAACAAACAAAGCACACCGAATAATACGATGTGCTTGTAAGCTCCTAATCCACTAACGGGGAATTTTGAAAATATTTTAGTTGGTAATTTCATACAATTTCAGGCCCTTCCTTAAATCTCCATTTGAGAGAGTATCAAAGGTTATCAGTGGGCTTTTATTTTTTGATCCATCCCGGATATTGAAATTTGCAATTTTGCCAGGCAGGATCAATACTGATATAAGTTTCCTTTTGTTTCTTAATGATCCAGTTTTTCAGAAACTCTTCTTTTTGCTTGTTATCGAAAATAGTTTTGATCAACTGATAGTCATCCATAAGGTTAGCCTTATGATTTTCTACTTTGGATTTTACTTTTACAATTGCTACAACTTCTTTATTCGTTGTCGGATCAATCATGCTAAATGGTTTTGAAATTTCACCAACATTCATACCATAAACAACTTTAGCTACCTCAGGGGGCAAATTCTGATATTCGAATTTAGAATTTCCACTCTTTTGGTTCAGCATTAAACCAGCGTTCATGACAGAATTTTTATCCTGAGAAAAATTCATAACAGCTTGTTCAAAAGTTAGTTTATCTTCACGAATCAAGTTTGAGATGGAGTCTAGCACATGAATGGCTTTATCTTTTTCAGCGAGGGATACGCGTGGTTTAAGCAGGATATGGCGACAATTTATGCGATCACCGCGTTTTTCAATTAATTGAATAATGTGGTATCCAAATTCAGTTTGAACAATGCGTGAAACTTTTTTTGTATCCAATAAATTGAAAGCAGCACTTGCAAATTCAGGAACAAGTTGTCCGCGTCCCATAAATCCAAGTTCACCTCCGCGTTTGGCACTTTCTGTATCTTCGGAATAGAGTCGGGCTAACACCGAAAAATCAGCCGTCCCATTGTTAATGCGTTCTGTGAAATCCCGAAGGCGATCTTTAATTCTGTTTATCTCCTCGATGGAAACGGGTGGTTCAAAACTTATGATTTGCAATTCAACTTCAGCCGGAACTGTAGGAATACTATCTACCGACAGGTGATTGAAAAACCGGCGTACCTCCGATGGTGTCGATTTCAGGTTGCCAACCAGTTTCTGTTGCATTTGCTGTATGATTTGCTGATTACGAATCGCATCGCGCCAACCATCCCGTATTTCGGTGGTGGTTTTATGGAAATATTCTTCCATTTTTTCTTTCGACCCGATTTGAGAAATGACATAGGTCAACTGGTTTTCCACCTGATTCATCACGGCTGATTCGCTGACTGTTATACTATCCAAAGCGGCTTGATGCAGGTATAATTTTTGAATGGCTATTTGTTCAGGAATTATACAATATGGATCGCCCTGAATAGGTGTTCCTTCGTATTGGGCCCGCAGACGTTCTTCTTCTACTTCTGATTTTAAGATGGATTCATCGCCTACTACCCAGATTACTTCATCAATAATATTTTTTTGAGCTACCATTTTTCCGGGAAAGATACTCGAAAGTAGAACGAAAGAAAAAATTATTTTTTTCATAGAGCTAATTATTGATATTGAATTTATTAAGCGTGAAGTAATATAAAATAGCCACCCTAAAATTAAAATCGAATGCAAATTTACATAATATTTACGAGCGAGAATCTATACGAACGCAAAAAAAACTTTAATTCGATTGATTTTGAAGTATTTTGTGTGTTTGATAACTAAACGGTCAGTAAATTGAGGAAATTTAAGATACTGCGATGTCGCCCCAATTTACTGCGATCACGCACCTTTTTGCTGCGATGTCGCACCGTTTTGTTGCGATGTCGCCCCAATTTACTGCGATCACGCACCTTTTTGCTGCGATGTCGCACCGTTTTGTTGCGATGTCGTACATTTTTGCTGCGATCACGGACCAATTTGCTGCGATGTGTCTTGTCCTTAATTAGCTTGACAGATTTTTAATTAATTTCTATTTATCTGTAGTGTATAAAATATCATTTCTGTTTGAGTATA
>DIZI01000013.1 GCA_002427885.1 Paludibacter sp. UBA6032 | reverse complement strand
CAGCATGCTCCGTTTTATCCACTCATGCAAGTGTTTGTTTACCAGTTCAACATACGAAGGACAACAGGATGTAGTCATAAATTGCTGACCATTTTCCAACTTATCCTGCAGTTCTTCACCTTCCTGCTTTGTAGTTTCCATTGCTCCGTATGCAACTTCCATAACATCGATAAACCCAATCTGACCTACTGCTTCGACAATTTCTCCAATCGAATTATCAAATTGTGATTGAACGGACGGAGCTATAATAGCTACTAATTTTTCTTTTCGTTCAAAGGCAGACAAAATATCAAATAACTGCGAAACTTCGAAGATCGAACCAAACGGACAAGCATTAATACATTTACCACAATAAATGCATATACTTTCATCAATGTGCTCAATTCCATTTTCATCTTTTTGGATGGCTTTAACCGGACAAACTTCTTCACACGGAATAGGAATGTAAACTATAGAATGATATGGACATGCTTCTTTACAAATTCCACAATTTATGCATTTACTGTGATTGATATGAGCCTGACCATTTTCCATAAAGCTTATGGCATCTTTTGGACAATTCATATAGCACGAACGGGCAACACAACCTTTACACAAATTGGTTATAACATAATTCGTTTTAACACAGGCAGTACAGGCTTCATCTACAACTGTCAAAATATTCTTTCTGGTTTCTTTTCGCCCGAGTGCTTTTTGAGCGTAAACCGATAGAGGTGTCAATTCATCTTCCTCTTCATCTACACTAAAACCCAGAATTGGTAACATTTTGTATTTTAGTACTGCACGCTCTTTGTGAATACAACATCTACCTCGTGCCTGCACATTTTTTGGAGACATTCTTATGGGTAGACGGTCTATTTCAGAAATTAAAGTTCCCTCACTGTACAGTTTTATGAGTTTTGACATTAAATCTCTTCGTACGATTAACGTGTTGTTTACAAAAGCCATTTTTCAGTTTTAGTTAGTTTTACCAGTTGAGGGCGCAAAGGTAATCATTTTTTTAATTAAAGAAATAATTCTTTAATTATTTCTTTTTATATGGAAAAGAATTTAAAATTAGAAATAAAAAGTAAGAGACTATCCACATTTGATGGACAGTCTCTTAACAGAAATATTTAAAACAATTCTAATTGTTTCATTCTCAATGTATTAGAAGCAACATTAATTAAAATTCTATAGAGGCTAAACCGCCTCCCTGAGTTCCCATCCAAATTTTATTTTGATTTTTTTCTATCGCAATTGACAATACATTATCATTAGGCAGTTCAGAGTTTGAAGTATTATAAACCGTCCATTCGTTTCCTTTCAATCTCGACAATCCGTTACCAACAGTTCCAATCCATACACTTCCATCATCCGTAAATCCAAAAGAACGTATATAATTACCGGATAAACCTGAATTAAATGTATTATAAATTGTCCATACCGAACCGTTGAATTTGGCAACACCGTTATATGTTCCAAACCATAAATTGCCATTGGGGTCAACTGCAATCGCATAAATATCATTTGAAGGTAAGGGGGAATTGTAGCTAGTGTAATTGGTATAATTTGTTCCATCAAATTTTACAATACCTGAATATGCTGTACCAATCCAAATATCACCACTTTTGTCAATAGCTAAACTATATATCTTGGTATTAGGGATTCCTGAATTTGAAGAGTTGTAAATAGTCCATGTACTATCATTGAATTTCACCAAACCTGCCTCCCTCGTACCAATCCATTTAGTATTATTTGAGTCGACTACAACAGCATAAACGTAATTGTCTGGTAAGTTGGAATTTACTGTATTGTAATTAGTCCAGGTAGAGTCTTTGAACCTGTTTAATCCTTCGCCTACAATCCATTTGTCACCTTTTTTATCAATAACAAGATTTCCTCCGTGAACGGTTGAAATTTTATCATTTGTATAATTAGTCCAGTTACTTCCGTTAAACTTATCCATAATTGTTGATAAGTTTGAACCAATCCATTTATTATTCATATTGTCAATCGTTACGGCAAAAATGCTGTTATTTGATAAACCTGAATTAGAAGTATTATACACTGTCCATTTAACATGAACTGCAGAATCATTTTTAAGCGTGGTAAAACTCACTTGAATGTCGTACGCTGTCCCGATACTATTAGTTGCATAAGCTCTTGCATAATAAGTTGTATTGGGCGATAAACCCGCAATATTGCAATTATAAACACCTGCTCCAACTCCGGCATAACTCTTATTATCAGAAATAGTCGGATTTTGACTTGTACTCCAACAAACGCCACGAGCTGTTACAGGTGATCCACCATCTGAACCAATTTTAGCGGTACATATTGCAGATGAATCGGTTATTGAAGATATATTTGAAAGTACAAAAGAGGGCAGTGTACTGTTTGTTGTTGAATCTTTTATACAACGAACACTAAATCCACACTTTTTACCATCGGAGTTATATTCAAAGGCTGAACTGGTATTTGATAATATATATCGACCACCCTTGTCGTTTACTTCAGTTGATGACCAAAATACACCCCACATTCCTGAGTTATGATAATCTCCGGTTATGCTTGACCGGTAGCCACCGGGAAGTGCTGTGAATCCGCTAGTGTTGGTTGCGTCACTATTTCCAGCATACCAATGTGTATTTCCAGATTCTTTTAACAAAGATCCCGCAAGCGGATACCCACCTAAATGATTTGCAAGAGTGTCTATTTCTAATTGTGTTGGAACATGCCAGCCAATTGGAGCTAGTTTAGCTGTATTAACTGTATACCAATTGTATAACGCTCCATATGTATCTTTTGAATTTAATAAATCATTACTATACCAACAATAACCCGGAGTTGTCAAATTGGACCAGGCGTATCCATCGGTTACGTTTGGTATTGTTGAACCATCATTATACTTTGTTGTTTTTAAATTTTCCACCATCCAGGTTTGATTACCAATTTTTATTGTATGGTATATATTTCCATCAATGTCAGTAACTGTTTGTTCGAAAGATTTCAATGTCTTAAAACTGACTTTCTCTCCATATGCTGTACCTACACTATTGATTGCATAAGCCCTGACATAATATGTTGAATCAGCCAATAATCCAGTAATAGAACAGTCAAATACTCCAATTCCGGTTCCTACAGAAATTTTATTGTTTAATATTGTGGGATTATCAGATGTACTCCAGCAAACACCACGTTGTGTAATCGTTGAACCACCATCAGATCCTATTTTTACACCAAAGGAAGCGGAGCTATTAGTTATTGCATATACGTATGAAAGTGCAATAGTTGGTAAAGCGAACATCTGAAGTGAATCTCTAACGCAACGAACAGCTAAACCATTAATTCTTTGGCTACCGCTTCGTCCAACACCGGCAGAACTATAGCCGATACTTCTGAAATAGGAGTAAAACCCATTAACGTCAGTAGAAGTCCACCAAAAACCACCTTTATCCATCTCCTGAAAAGTACCATCGTTATTTCCTCGATTACCGGTTGGAATGGCTGTGAAATTAGTTTCATTTGTAGCTCCTGTATTTGGACTAGTCCAATTGATCAGACCGGTTTCTTTTAATTTTCCACCGGCAATATTATCTCCTCCCAAAAATGTTGTAAGGGTATACCACTCTGCATCTGTAGGTATATGCCATCCTTTAGGAGCTAACTTACCTGTATTAACTGTGAACCAATTGTACAATGCTCCAATAGTTTTTTTTGAGTTCGTAGAATCATTATTATACCAACAATATCCGGGCGTGGACAAACTTGCCCATGAGGATTTATCAGCCACTAAAGGAATGGCTGTATTATCGTTATATTTTGTTACTTTCAGGTTTTCAACCATCCAGATTTGAGTCCCAATTTTCACGGTATGGTAAATATTTCCATCAATATCTGCAACTGTTAGTTTTGAGGCATTTAATGTTTTGAAACTAACTTCTTCATCATAAACTGTTCCAACACTATTTGTTGCATAAGCTCGAGCATAATAAGTTGTTTCGGGCATTAATCCTGTTATTTTATAGGCAAATAAATTAGCACCTGTGGTATCAATAACTTTATTGTTTAATAAAGTTGGATGAGGTGTAGTACTCCAACAAACCCCGGATGCAGTAATTTTGCTACCACCATCGGAATTTATTTTTCCCTCACACAGAGCAGTAGAATCAGTTATATTATGGACATATGAAATTGCAAAGATGGGCAATTTTAAATTTGAAATCGAATCTTTTACACAGCGAACAGAAAAACCGTATAACTTACTGTCAAAATTATAACGAAAACAATTAGCTTGATTATAAAATAATTCGCGATCATATGCACGTAAACTATCACTTGCTGTTGTACTCCAAAAATAACCGTTACTACCCAAATTACGAAACGTTCCATTACTATAACTTCGAAGTCCTGCAGGTAATCCCGAAAAATAACTTGAATTTGTTGCATTTGTATTTGGACTTAACCAGTGGTTTATACCGGCTTCTTTCATCTTTCCTCCGGCTTCTGATTCTCCACCTAAATAGTTTGTTAATGTGCTCCATTCGGCGTCAGTAGCAATATGCCAGCCCACAGGTGCTAAGTTTCGATTGTCTATAACTGTAACCCAATTATACAAAGCTCCATAACTGGCTTTATTTGTAATATCGTTATTGTACCAACAATATGCCGGAATTGATATAGCTGCCCATGTATTATTGTTTGTAATACATGGAATAGAGTCTCCATTTCTGTATTTTGTAGTTTTGAGGTTTTCCACCATCCAGGTTTGAGTACCAATTTTCACGGTATGATAAACATTTCCATCTATATCCGTAACAGTTTGTTCTGAGGCATTTAATGTTTTGAAACTGACTTGTTCACCATAAGCTGTTCCTACACTATTTGTTGCATAAGCGCGAACATAATATGTTGAATCAGGCATTAAACCTGTAATAGAACAAGTAAAAGTACCAATTCCTGTACCTGATGATATTTTAATTGTTGAAATAGATGGATTTGGACTTGTACTCCAGCAAACTCCACGTTCAGTAATTATTTCACCGCCATCAGATGTAATACTACCTACTGTTACTGCAGAATTAGATGTTATTGATGTTACCTGATTTGTGATAACTGTAGGAAGTGATTTTGTGTCTTTGATACAACGTACGGAGAAACCATAATTTTTATTCCGGTCAAGTGCGTTTAGAGATGGAACATTGTAACCCACATTTATTATCCAGGCATTTGTTGTAGAGAATTCAGTTGATGTCCAAATATCAGTTAGCATACCAAATGTGTAGAAGTACCCGTCAAAACCGCGATAACCGGCAGGAACCACCGAAAAACCGACTGTGTTATTATGAACCATATCGTTTCCCGGTGTACCAACTATTGAACTTGAATACCAAAGTGAAGTGAAGGATAATGCCTTGGCAATTTTATTTTCAATTGTTGTTTTGTCGTAATTGTAAGCATTTTTAATCAAATAGTTCTGCAAAGTAGTCCATTCGGAATACGTAGCCACATGCCAGCCTGCCGGAGCAATATTCCGGCTATCGGTTACTGCATGCCAGGTATAAAGTCTTCCATTAATTGCTACGTTGCTTTCATTTCCATCATAAGCCCATTGGTATTTAGGTGATGCAGCATAAGTTAAATCATTATACAAATAACTTGTCGTTCCAATTAAATCACCATTCCGGTACCTGGTTGTTTTCAAATTTTCGGTCATCCAGGTTTGATTCCCTATTTTCAACGAATGGTATACATTACCATCGGCATCTGTGGTTATTTCAGGAATTGGTACGTTGTAATTTCTATTAAAAGTAATACTGTCAATTTCAGATACAGGTCGCTGACTTACTACAACCCCTGATCTGTAAATATACAATGTATCCTGTGCCGAAGCTAAATTGCAACTTAAAATTAATGCGATAATGATTGTTCCAATTGTTTTCATGCTGTTTATTCGTAAGTATTAGAGTTTTATAAATTTATTGATCTCAATTTTAATTCCTTTCTGTAATCTGCACAGATAGATTCCATTTTGCATGGTTTCGCAAGGGATGCTAATATAATTTATACCGGTTTGACTTGTCAGGTTTTGCAGATATATCATTCTCCCCTGCATATCCATAATTTGCACTTGTACATTTTCTTCTGTTGTTGTTTCATAACGTATTTGTAATTGGGACACAACAGGATTTGGGTAAAGTAACATATTACTGTTTCCGGGAATTGCAATTTCATCAAGAGAAGTTATATCTGTAAAATTCAAATAACGCACGTTCATTAATGAAAAGACACGGCTGTTTAAGTCTTTTCTTATTACTGTCATATTTCCTGATGAAAATACCAGTTTATTGAGGTCATTTAAAACAAATGATGTCTGTATACCAGATTTCTCCTTTACATTTAGCGAAGTTTGCGCATAAAGTCCCGTAACACCAAAGGCAAAAAGAAAAACGACAATCCCTCCGTTTTTTTTCGTTTTCATAATTAGATTTTATTATTAATTGAATTTTTTCAGATTGTATCCCTAATTAATAAACTGATTTAAGCATATCTTACCGCATTATATTTATTGATATATGATTAAATAACAGCTTTAAAACAGGATATTTATTAAGTAAAATTTTTCAACCGACAAATATATATATTTCACTTAAGATTTACAACTATTTAGACAATTATTTGTAAACAAATTTAAAAGTACTGTATGAACCTGAGTTTTGAGATAAAAAAAAACTGCCCGTATTTGAGCAGTTGTTTTTGTTATTGAAATTGTATTTCCGTTAAACAAGTTTAAAGTCAATTTCCTTTCATTGTTTCAATTTATTATTGAACAATAATTTTCTGATTATAAAATTGATCACCCTCATTAACCCTTACAATATAAACTCCTTTTTGAATATTTGAAAGATCTATTGCGTTTGAATTCAGTAGATTGAAATTGTTTCTCAAATATACATTCTTGCCAAGCATATTAAAAACTTCGATGTTTAGCGGTTGGTTTACTTCTATTCCTTCAAGAATAAACGTTCTTTTTGTGGAGCCCGGATAAATTTTAAAAGGCGATTGTTGATTAACGGGTACAATTCCCGATGAAGTTGAGAGTTGATAGAATGTTACACTCGAATTACTGACCGACAAAACAGGATAAACTGGATAAGCATTCCACCAAATAGCCTGCGTCGAGCCGGCTCCAACATCATTATTCATTACACGAACCAAATTGGTAAAAGTCATATTTCCGACCTTTAATGTACCATAAGCATCATAATGCAGGGTTTCTGTGGTGGCTGATTGTCCGTTTTTTTGATAGGTATCCACTATATTATCACCGTAACTGAAAGGAAATGGCAGCGTGGTTCGGTCATCACTAAATGTTTGAAGACCGGCAGTACCCACATTAATAGCTATATCTTCCAGGACATTTGCTGTTAAATCTGAAACATCATATTTAGTAGTTCCACCTATAACAAATTTCAATGCGAAATTTGCAGTCGGATATTGAATTGCATAACCCGTTGAAGCCATATCCACGAAATCAAATTCGCCTATTGGTGAACCTAAAGTTGCGGTACTCAGATCCCAGGTTATATTTGCCCCTGCCTGTGCAACATTGTTGATATTTGCATTGCTCAACGTATATACTAAAAGATTTGTGCCGGTATGTATATTTGAACTTTGTAAAACCGGTTGGGCAACAGCATGTATAGAAAATGCTATTGATAAAAGTAGTATTGTCTTTTTCATATTCATTCTATTTTACTTATTTCCTACTCGTAAGGCTTTTCGGTATCGCCCCGTTTTTGGAATGGTTGCCGGTCTCCACGTTTTTATACTATCGAAGTCCTTATATAACTATCAGATATTTTTCACTTTTTTCTATGATCTGAAGAGATTTATTTTTCCCTGTTTCATAAAGCCAATTAAAAGTAAAATTTGTAATTGTTACAACATTTATCATTCA
The DNA here is from genome assembly GCA_002427885.1 of Paludibacter sp. UBA6032. Taxonomy (GTDB): domain Bacteria; phylum Bacteroidota; class Bacteroidia; order Bacteroidales; family Paludibacteraceae; genus Paludibacter. Next base: position 10,997 of record DIZI01000013.1, on the reverse strand, counting down.
ATTTTTATTTATGATATTATACATATTTAATCTACTTTATTTAATTACAGTAATTACAGTAATTATTTGAAAAAAAAACAGAGAATGATAATTAATATCTTTCTCTGTTTTTTTATTTTACAAAGTGTAATGAACATCAATTTATTTTAATCTATTTTCTTGTATTTTAGAATTTTATCTATTGAAAAACCCACTAAACTGCCAAGAATTAAAGTCATTAAACTTATTGGAATTAATGAAGAAGACTCTTTCCAACCGATCAAAATTGCCGAAGGTAAAAGAACTAAAAATGCAATCAAAACTCCTTTAATGATTGCATTCAGTTTTAAGTCAATGGATGCCGTAATAAATCCAACAACAATCCACATAGTGAATGCCGAGATATTAGCATCCCATGTTAAACCCTGAATTATCATCGGTATCACATCCAAAATCCCGGCGATAATTCCAACGAGAAATCCCGTAATTATTTTTTTCATTGCTTTAAATTTAATCTGTTATTTGTAACTTATGCTTTTTCTTTGATCTTAATCCACTATTTATTTAAACTGATTATTTGATAACCTGTAAATACTCATCTAACAAATTATAAAATATATAAATCAAATAATCTTCCTCATGATTGGCATTATTTCATTGATTGATAAATCAACTCTTGTATTTGGGTACGGATACCCATTCTGGCCAGTTTATTTATACCATCGTAGGGATATGTACGGTTACTTAAAAAAACGTAGACCATATCGTTAACCGGATCGACCCAACAACAGGTTCCGGTATAGCCGGTATGACCATAAACTGCCGGTGGTGCCGAAAGACAACAGGGATTGTGCACCAGATTTGTTGGAAGCGGTTTATCAAAACCCAGTCCACGTCTTCCACTTGCCGAAACAGTTGTTGTGAAAAGCCTGCATGTTTCTACACTCAGATACCGTTTCCCTCTCATCTCACCATTATTCAGTAACATCTGATATAATATTGCAACATCCCGGGCCGAAGCAAATAAACCGGCATTCCCCGAGACACCACCCAAAAAAGCAGCAGCCGGATCGTTTACAAAACCTTGTAATACACCGGGACGCAAGTAATCTTTTTGCAATGTTGGTGTTATATCTTCCTTTTTATGTGTTCGCAATGGCAGGTAAGCTATATTGTGTAAATTCATCGGTGCATAAAATTCCTTATCAAGAAATACATCCATAGTTGTACCACTAACCGTTTCAGCAATTTCTTTCAACAAAATAAAGTTCACACAACTATAAACATAAGTCTTACTTCTCAGGGCTGTATTGGCAATCATTTGCATCGCAGCCTGATGGAAGCGGTAGTTTAAATAAAAACTATCCGAAACCTGCATTGTAAATTCATTAGAAGGAATTTTTGAAACCCAGCCCGTCTTGTATTTATTTGCTTTACCCGGCATCCTGACAGTATGTGTCGAGTCATTCGAAGTGGTGATAAAGGGAGGAGTGTTATTTTTTTCAATGACCAGGTTGTAGAATGGGAGATAGGCAGGCAAACCCGATTCATGAAACAATAATTCCGTTATGGTTATATTTTCTTTATCTGTTCCCCGTAGGAAAGTGAGATAATTGGATGCCTTATCGGTGAGTTTAAGTTTACCGTTATCATATAGTTTCATGATAGCGAATAATGTCCCTGTAGTTTTCGAAAGTGAAGCCAGATCATACATAGTGTTTGGTTTCACTTTTTGTAACCCATCGTATGTATAGCTTCCAAAACACTTGTCATAAACCGATTTACCTTCTTTCAATACCAAAACCCTGCATCCGGGGTAGGCCCGGGCTAACATGCCGACCCTTACAACTGAATCGATACGGTTCAGTGTTGCTGACTTCATTCCAAGTTTTTCAGGCGAACATTGAGTTATCGTATCATTATCTATACTATCTTTTTTAGCTGTATAACTGGCAGCATCCGCCGGGTTTGCAGCAAAAAAGTTATTTCCTGCCTGATCTATCAGGATGATGAAAAATAATAAGGATAATATTACTATTGTTTGCTTTTTCATTCGTAATTATTTTTAAATTATATAGAACCTGTTTGTCAGACATTTATAAACTTTGAGTATCAAAAAAATACATATAATAATTCCGATGACAGTTTCTATTAAATCTTAATTTTGATCTTCATTTTTTATAGCTCAAAGATGGTAAAAAAAATTAATACAAAAGAAACAAGAATAAACAAGAATTGTTACTTTTACACTCTTTTAGATTTGTCATTTAATCATATATTTATTAACCCGGTGTATTGCATTAATTTTGAAACATTTAATGCAAATATATTTAATCATGCAAATTATCTTTATGAAAAAAAATCTATTCAATGTTTTTATTTGCAGCCTCGTTCTGAGCACAATTCTGACATCGTGCAAGCAGACAAAAAATTCAACAGAAGAAACTGATGCACTAGCATCGCATATCGATTCCACTGCGAAAGCGGGGGATGATTTCTTTCAGTATGCTAACGGCTTATGGTTCAAACAAAATCCTATACCTGCAAGTGAACAAAGCAACGGTATCTTTCAACTGATACAGGATACTATAAATACGCAGGTACGTAAAATTTGCGAATCATCAGCAGCCATTAAAGATGTTGAACCGGGAAGCAATAAACAAAAAATAGGTGATTTCTTTTATTCGGGTATGGATAGCACCCGGTTGAATGAAAAAGGCATCAGCGATCTGAAAAATGATCTTGCTGCAATAGATATGATAAAAGATTTAAACGGTATTGTAAAAGAATCAGCCTATATTCATACTGTAGCAAATGCTCCCCTGTTTAATTTTTATATTACCCAGGATGATAAGAACAGCAGCAAATATCAGGTGTATATTTACCAGGGAGGATTAAGCCTGCCTGAACGCAGTTATTATTTCGATACCGATGCCCGGACTAAAACCATTCGCGGGAAATTCGTAGTACACGTGGCTAACATGTTCAAAATTATGGGTTACGAAGAATCAAAGGCAAAACAGGCAGCAATTAAACTGATGGAAATGGAGACTTCCCTGGCCAGGACATCCCGTAAGTTGGAAGATACTCGTGATCCTTTTGCCAACTACCACAAAATGACATTTGCTGCATTGAATAAAATGACACCAAACCTGGACTGGAAAGTTTTTATGAATACCGCCGGACTCTCTAAAGTGGATAGCGTCGTTGTAGGTCAGCCCGAATTTCTTAGCGCTTTGAACGGTTATCTGAAAAAATACACGATAGATGACTGGAAGAATTACCTGAAATTCCAGATGTTGAGTGGGTTGTCCGGATATATGGATGATAAAACTTATATGGAAGATTTTAGTTTTTATTCTACAACACTTCGGGGTGTAAAGGAACCTAAACCCAGATGGAAGCGTGTGGTAGGACAGACAAATGGTTCACTGGGAGAATTGATAGGTGAGGTATATGTGAAAGAATACCTGCCCAAAGGAACCAAAGAAAAATTGCTGGAAATTGGAAAAAATATCCGGGAGGTTTATGCCCAACATATTAAAGCATTGGACTGGATGAGCGAAACCACCAAAGAAAAAGCATTGAATAAACTTTCTGCAGTGATTATGAAAATGGGGTATCCCGATAAATGGAAAGATCTCAGCAGCATGCATATCGATCGCAGTTCCTACCTGAAAAATGTGATGCGTGCCAACCAATGGGAATTCAACTACATGATAAATAAACACGGTAAACCGGTCGACCGCCTGGAATGGGGAATGGAACCTCAAACATACAATGCGTATTATAATCCATCGAATAACGAAATTGTCATTCCCGGCTGTAACATTATGGTTCCCGGTTACGAAAGCCGTATGGCCGACGACGCAATATTGTACGCCATTATTGGTGGCAGTACCATTGGCCATGAAATTACACATGGCTTCGATGATCAGGGTTGTAAATACGATGCTTCCGGAAATTTGAGTAACTGGTGGACAAAAGAAGACAGCATCCGGTTTAATCAAAAAACCAAAATGATTGTACAGCAATTCAACGGTTATGTAGCTGTCGATAGCCTGCACATCAATGGAGAACAGACACAGGGAGAGAATATTGCCGATTTGGGCGGAATAGTTATGGGATACGAAGCATTCAAAAAAACAAAACAGTACAAAACCCACGAAATAATTGCAGGATTAAATCCCGATCAGCGTTTCTTCCTCGGTTATGCATCGGCATGGATGCTTAACTCACGCCCCGAAGCCACAGCTAATCAGGTGAAAAGCGATGTACATTCTCCGGCAAAATGGAGAGTGATTGGTCCTTTATCCAATATGCCCGAATTTTATGCTGCTTTTGGCGTTAAGCAAGGTGATAAAATGTGGCGTCCCGACAGCCTGAGAGTAAAGATTTGGTAATTGATATGATCTAATGATTTAATATTGAAGGAAAATATAAAAGACTGTTCAGGTTAATGAACAGTCTTTTTTATTCTAAATTTTCTGCTACCGTGTCGGGAACTGAACAAACTTGAAAACTGCACCTCAACTGTCATTGCGGACTTTGATCCGCAATCCCCTTATAGTACTACTTTAACAACCCTATAAGCTCTTTATTTACATCAATCGAATCAGCCGGTTTTCCCAATTTGCATTTTGCTTGTCAACAAATGCAGTTTTCCATTCTCTTTTTCAATTTTTAATTGCTTCTCTCTTGCAATTGCCTCAGGAATCAATACAATCAAAAGAATAAAATGTCTCCTGTAAAATGGGTTTTAAATATAAATATTTATTGATTTATTATTTATAGTTTTGAATTTTAAAGACTATCCTGGCTTGTCAGTGTCTTATACTGATTATTTTTTCAGAACTGCAAAATATAGTATAATTTCACTTTCTCTTTAATTCAAGTACAACAACTTCGGGACGACAAAAAAAGCGGAAATTCGGAAAGCGTGTACCAATTCCCGAAGTAATATACGATTGCATTGTTGAAGTAGAATGAATAAGTCCATAGCGGTATTTTTGTTCTTTACTTGAAAACGATAAATAGGCCCATAATCCATTTTCATCCGGTAAAATTGGAGCCCATAATCCAAAGAATGTAACCTGACCTCCATGTGTATGACCCGAAAGAGTTAAGTCGACTAGACCATCGTTTATCTCTTTTATAAAATCAGGTCTGTGGGAAATCAAAATACAAAAATTCTTAGGCTGTACATCGTAAACAGTACTGTCTAATATCGGTTTACTTCCATCCGGATCATCCACTCCACCTATTTTTATACTATCACCATTTATCCTTAACCAATATGACTTGTTATCGCATAGTTTGATTCCATTTCGTTCCATCATTTTTTTTGTCAAATCGCCGTTTACAAAATAGTCGTGATTGCCTAAAACTCCATAAATTCCATACTTGCTTTTCAGATTCCGCAATTCGTCGAATAAAGGTTTTATGTATTTTGCTTCGCGTGAAACATAATCACCTCCAAGTATTATGATATCAGGGTGTAAATCATTGATTCGTTTCACAAGTTTTTGAACGCGTTCTATTGACAATGCTGCACCATGATGTATATCAGATACAAATACAATTCGTTTAGCATCAAAAGATGTTGGAATATCTTTTGATGCAATAATGATGTTGGTAGTTTTAACCCATCTTGTTTCCAGAGAAGCATAAGTGAGTAATAAAACTACTGAGAGTAATATGATTAACAGACGTTTGGATCTTTTTTTTAGTTTCATTTAAAATCAAATTTGATTGTTGAAATTGAATATGACAATTCTTCGTTTTTAATTGTTGATACAAAAGTAAAACTAAAGATTGAGCCTACAATTATTTAGGCCTTGTATTTTAAATCCCTCGCTGCCGCACGTCCCGATAGCCCCGATAGCTATCGGGGGGGGCATCGTGTGGCAGATATAAATTACAATTACCATTTTTCCACGCGATACAATCGCGCGGGAGCGGGGGGGAGCTATCGGGAGCAAATGAGGAGGAGAGGGGGCTCGAACATATTCCCTCCCTGCATATTCTTATTTTACGTATTGTTTCAGTTCATTCAGTTGCCATTGTCTCTCTTGAGTGATTCTGTGAATTTGGTTTGGGAATGCCAATTGTATTGCTTTTATGGCATAGTCAGAACAAACCATTGCATGTTCTCTCATGTGTCCAACACCAACAGCCTGTCCACAAGCTCTGATAGCAGTTTTTGTTATTTCTGATTTACATTGTCGAGCTGCTTCGTGTATTATAAAGCCGGCTTGCCTTACTTCATGTATAGTTGCCTTACCCGTCTGCCACAATTCGCTTATTCTAAATCCGTTTTCAATGGCTGTCATATCAAGTTCTTCTGTATCAGATAAAGTCAATACATTTTTTGCACAATTAATTGCCCATTTAGCCAAATCAATCCGGTTAGTTTGTTCATACAATTTATCAATTTCTGCCCTTAAGTCAGAATTATCAACTATTTTAATCTTTGTTCTCGTTGCCATGATTTCAAAATTGTACAATTCGCTTATTTCTACACCTGCGATACCGATACCCTGCATGTTCCATATGCGCCTGCCTGCTGCAAGCTTTGTTTTTTTTAGCGTTATAAATGCCTAACCAGTAACCCTTCTGCCTCCCCTGAAAGCAATCGGGGCTATCGGAGCAAACGAGCGGGAGAGGCAGTGTGGATATAATTGTTTATTCTTTCATTTCGTTGCCTGATAAAATTCATGACTCCTTTTTTATACGATAGATATTCATCAATACCGGAAAATACCGGAGGAGCATTAAAGTTATCAAAAGGCAGATAAAATTTAACCGCTTGATTTTCATCAATCAAATCTTCGAATAAAAAGAAATGAATAAAGCCAATAAAATCATTAAACAAATCGAAGAAGTTTTTGTATCTCAATAAAGTATCGTAAAGCGGACTTGTATGTCCTGAATAAAAACGACGAATACATTCTAATGTTAAGTCGAATCTATCATCGATTAAAGGATTAACTCCGCGAACCTGATTAATTGTGTGATTTCCGTCTATTCTATTAGTTGGAAAAATAGTATAGGCTCCAATGGTAGATCCTGCATCAAAAAGTTCATTTACTTCATCCGGAATTTGTTTTAAAAGCCATTCTTTACGTTTATGATTTTTATAGGAGTGTGTAATAGCATCACTCCCCAAAAAGAATTCTCCCAGTTCTGATTTATGATATAAATAAATACCCTGTTGATTTTCCGATAATTCAAACATTTTAGCTTTTGGCAGTGGCTTACTCCATAAAGTTTTATGATATGTACGGAGTGTGGGACTGGTACTATCGGGGTCTCCGCCTCTTGCATCAGTATAAAAATTATAATTTGTATCAATTATCATTTTTCTCCTCTATTAAATCAAATTGATTTAGTTCATAAAACATTATTTTTGTTTACTTCCCCTATGCAAACAACTCAGTTTTTTCTCCCCCTCGCTGACGCAGGTCTGTGACCATTTCCTACTTTTATTATTTTATCCTGTTCCTCTTCGTATAGCACGGATTACAAATCCGCGCCAGCGAGGGGCATCCAGGAAGTAGAAAGTTTTTTACATTTAATTATCTTATACTAAAATTCTAAGCTTTACAATTCATATTTTACTCACGAAACCTCTATACAGTGATCTTCCCTTTGAAAAAGGGAAGTCCCCGACGTAGGAGGGGAAAGGGTTTCTTATCTTTATTTCAATTCCTTCTTAATTTCATCAAGTGTCCGCATAGGGTACTCAAATAATTCGAAATTTTCAAACCGAATAACCTTAACTCCGACCGAGTTTAAATATTCAGTTCGTTCTGCATCTCTTTTTTGTCCTTCTTCAGTAAAATGTCCTGCACCATCAAGTTCAATAGAGAGCTTATACTTGGGGCAATAAAAATCAACCACAAAATGTCCTATACTGTATTGCCTCAGAAAACGCTCACCTACCAACTGTTTATTTTTTAGCATAAGCCATAATGCAACTTCAGCAGCCGTCATCTGCTTACGAAGTTTCCGCCTGAAAGGCTTCATTTCGGGTAAATTATTCAGATGTGTTGGCATGAGCGTTTTATTTTAAATATTAGAAACCCCTCCGATGCGCTCGTCCCTCCCGATAGCTATCGGGATCAAAGGGGACATCTACTAAGCCTGAAATTTATTTTAAACAATGAAATCTATACCGGTTCTAGTCTTTACAATTATTTTTTTTTTAGAAAACACACCTATACAGTGATCTTCCCTTTTATAAACCTCTATTTCTATTATCCCTCTCCACTTGGAGAGGGTGTCGAAGGCGGGTGAAGTTGGGAAGTCCCCGATGGGGAAAGGGTTTCTTATCTTTCTTCTACCAGCTATATCCGCTAGGAAGGGTTCTAATAAATAAATCCCATTTTTAATCCCACACTTGATACAAGTTTCAGACTTGGATAGGAGAATAAATGAACATCACAATCAGCTCCTAAAGTTAGAAAACATTTTTTCCCAACAGGAAAGCCAAATGAATATGAGGGATTTAAAATATATACATTAAAATTTAAACCAGTCCAGTAATTCCAGGTCAATGCAGTACCGGCACTTATTTCAAAAAGAGATAAATGATTTTTCAATATTAGTTCCGGATATTTTAAATTAAGTAATATGGGAACAGCAGTATTATTTAAATAACCCATTTGACCGGTTCCAAGCCCAATAACAAATTCCGGTGTGACTTTAAATCCTTCGAAAATTAAGATTTTAGATACACCAGTACCAACACCACAAACAACATTAAACATTGTTCTTTTCGAGTCAAAATTAGTTCTGATCGCAGTTATTCGCTCTGTTTTTTTTAATGTTTTTATGGAATCACTTTGCTGTTGAGCATAAATCAAAGTGCATAGTACCAGAAACAATATTACTGCATACTTTTTCATACAAATAGTTTCATTTATAATATATTCTTCTTCCCCTGAGTTCAGAGGAGTCTCTATCGGAATAGGTCGGGTTAATAACAAGGCTTAGCCTTGTATTCGTTCTTTTAATTTGGAAAGCCGATGGTACATCCGTCTAAACGGTGAGCTTTCCTTTTAGCTTGACGTAGTCACAGACTACGCCAAACATTTACAGACTACGCTCAACTGAGCAGTGTGCCGACCACATGAAGTCCTATGTGTATTAGCAGCATACCATTTTTTATTGAAATGTCGTCTAACAGATTTAAATTCAACTATTCATCACTGTTTTTATCGTTTTCTTGTTTCTCTTTTGAAAAGTATGAAGAAATCGTTTTTGCATACGAAACTGCGATAATTCCAACTACTATTTTTAGACCGCCAATCCATAAGAAACTTTTATCATTCATTGTCGAGCTAAAACTGTTTTGAGCCATATATACATAGTTCCTTAGTTTAATACCAAATTCAGGAATAGTCCAAATAATAGTCATTAAACCGACAAGTATAATTGCAATTTCGATTATCGTTTTTTTGTCTGCAAATAACTTAGTTGTCTCTGAATAGTCTTCTTTTGTACAGATTAGACTTGTCAGTTTTCTTGTCTTAAAGATTAATAACCACGTAAATGTTGTTATTAACAAAAAGTTGAATACAGTCACAATAAAAACAGGTGTCTGATTAAAACCACCAAATAGTTCTGGCTTGTCGTGTGCTTGAATTAGTACTGTCACGTAAGTAATAACTTCTCTTAAATGATCAATCACTGAGACTACTAAATAAAGTCCTAAGATTTTAATCGCAAATTCGTAAATGTCTGATTTTTTCATTGTCTGTTCTTTTTTTATTTTTTATGGCTGCTGCTAACGAACGAGGCGTGTGTTAGCAGCTAGGTGTTTAGTTTTGTCTTAATTTGAGTTTGTCTAAATATTAATGACCAAATTTCCTTCTAAGTTTAATCATTTTAGTTCTTCTTGTTATATAAAGTATCGGTGAAATGTAAGGAACAATAAACATGAACATAATCCAAAATTCTTTGTCGTGAATTTTACTCCTGTTTATATCTCTGACCATTATCACTAAAGTCGCTAAGTAAAAAATTAAACCTATAGATAGAATTACTTGCGAGTACTCCCAATTCTTAATCTTTGCAAACGCTCCTGCTATAGTAAATAGTAGACTTCCAATTGCCGCAAACCATATAGTTTTAATTCCAATTTCAAAATCTTGATTTTCCATTTTATTCTTTATGTGTTGTTTCAATTCTGGCTAACTTATTTTCTGATAAATCTAATCTTAGGAGTATAAAATACTTTCTTTTCTTTGTTTATCCTGACAGCATTAATCAGAATCATTGTCAAATTGTATAAATACATCACTGCCAAGAGAAGGAAATACAACATCATCATCGAAGTTACTACTGTTGGGTTAATATTTCCCGTTGTTCTCATTCTAATCCCAGCATTCAATATGATACCAATGTATCCAATAAAAAGAATCATTGTCCAGGTTATTTGAAAATTCAAAATTTCTTTCGCAATTTCATTTACATTACGAATTTTGTCTTTTTTGGATATCCATATTATTAAAGGAACTATAATTCCCAAAAGAGGAAATAAGAAAAAGCTTAAAGCAGATAGATTTAAACTTATCAAAAATCCTTTATCCTCTTGAACTGTCCAATCAATAATTTCATCTGGAGAAACGTCAAATGCCATTGCAAGTCTTTTAAGAGAATCGCCTCTAGGCTCTGTCTCTCCGTTCTCAATTCTCTGTACTGTGCGTAAACTTAGTCCAGTCTTTTCTGACAATTCTTCTTGAGAAAAACCTTTTCGGTTTCTCAATTCTTTAATCCGTTGAGCGAGTTCTTTGTTCTTCATTCTATGTTGTTTTAAAATTCAGAACAAAAGTATGTTTAATATAATTGTTTTGTTGCGCCATGCTTAAGTCATATTTACGTCATATTTACGTCATTTGCGTCAGCGTGCTATTTTTGTGTTTTTCTACTCTCAATTGTTCGGGGATCTCTGATCTTTCTTTTTTTGTACACTTACTGCTAACGAACAAGGCGTGTGTTAGGCGGTCGGTGTT
>DIZI01000015.1 GCA_002427885.1 Paludibacter sp. UBA6032 | reverse complement strand
TATATAATTTTAATCGAAATAATGTCTATTGTATCATATTATAAAACTTCAATTTAACAACATGAAAAACCCAAAATCGTTAGTATTGTTGATATTCTCAATTGCAATGGGAAGCCAGCTTATTTTTGCTCAGACGCACAACATTCAGGTTGATTTCAAAAAGCCGGGATCACCCATTCAGAAAACTATGTACGGCATTTTTTTCGAAGATATAAATTATGGTGCTGACGGTGGTTTATATGCCGAAATGATTAAAAACCGCTCCTTTGAATTCCCTCAAAGTCTTCTTGGCTGGACTTCGTTCGGAAATGTTGAAGTTCGGACTGATGATCCTGCATTTCCGAACAATCCGCATTATGTTCGTCTTTCGTATCCAGGGCACGATGAAAAGAGAACAGGATTGGATAATGAAGGTTTTTTCGGTGTCAGTGTAAAGAAAGATGCAGATTATCGTTTTTCTGTCTGGGCACGCTTACCCGAAGATGAAAACAGTAGTATCCGAATTGAATTTATTGATTCGGAAAGCAATATTTTCAGTTCACAAAAACTGACTATTGACTCCAAAGAATGGAAAAAATATCAGGTGATTATAAAAGCATCCAAAACAGAATTAAAAGGTCGGCTACGAATTTTTTTGACATCTAAAAATACCCTTGATTTGGATCATGTTTCCCTATTTCCCGTTGATACTTGGAAAGGTCGCGAAAACGGTTTGCGCAAAGATCTTGCTCAGGCATTATACGATTTACATCCCGGCGTTTTCCGTTTTCCGGGCGGCTGCATTGTGGAAGGAACCGACCTGAACACCCGTTACCAGTGGAAAAATTCAGTTGGTCCTGTTGAAAACAGAAAACTGAACGAAAACCGTTGGGAATATACTTTCCCGAATCGTTTTTTCCCTGATTATTTCCAGTCGTACGGAATGGGATTCTTTGAACTTTTTCAACTTTCGGAAGATATTGGTGCTGAACCTCTTCCTGTTATAAGTTGTGGTCTGGCTTGTCAGTTTCAAAATCACTCCGATAAAGCTAATGTGCCGGTTTCAGAAATCCAACCTTATGTTCAGGATGCGTTGGATTTAATTGAATTTGCCAATGGAAATGTAACAACTAAATGGGGAAAATTGCGTGCCGATATGGGACATCCGGCTTCGTTTAATCTAAAAATGATGGCTGTCGGTAACGAACAATGGGGAAGTTTGTATCCCGAACGTCTCGAACCGTTTATGAAAGCCATTCGTGCCAAGTATCCGAATTTTAAAATTATTGGAACTGCCGGTCCAAGTCCTGATGGAAAAGATTTTGATTATGGTTGGGCTCAAATGAAAAAAATGAAAGCCGACCTTGTTGACGAGCATTATTACAGAGATCCGCAATGGTTTTTGTCAAATGCTAACCGCTACGATAAGTACGACCGAAAAGGACCTAAAGTTTTTGCGGGAGAATATGCCTGTCATCCTAAAAACCGTATAAATAATTTCGAGTCAGCACTTAGTGAAGCTGCCTTTATGACCGGATTTGAACGCAATGCCGACGTGGTTTATCAATGTACTTATGCACCGCTTTTTGCACATGTGCAGGGTTGGCAATGGAAACCTGATCTTATCTGGTTCGATAATCTTCGCAGTGTACAGTCAGTGAATTATTACGTACAGCAACTTTACGGTATGAATGTTGGAACCAATGTATTGACGACCGTTGAAGATAAATTGCCACTCGAAGGACAAGATGGACTTTATGCTTCTTCTGCATTGGATAAAAATAAAAAAGAAATTATCCTGAAAATAGCCAATACTTCCGATGCAGTTCAAAAAGTAACTTATACTTTCAATGGATTGAAAGCCGCCGGGCGAACAGGGACTCAAACTGTACTGAAATCGGATAATCTGGATTTGGAAAATACACTCGATAATCCGAATGCCGTAATACCGGTGACAAAAGATCTCAATGTTTCCGGCAATACTCTGGAACTGGAACTTGCTCCGAAATCGTTTAATTTGTATACAATTAAGTTGTAGTAGAATTATTGTCAAATACTAAAAGCGAGGCTCTCCGTTTAAGGGCAGCCTCGCTTGTTTATGGAATAATGTAAGATAATTAAGTATTTATTAGTTTAGAGCGTTTTCTTTCCCCACACCGAACAACCGTTTTTATCCATTCCTGTGAAAAGTAATGTCTCGGTTTCATTTTCCCAGTCATGACCTGCGAAAACGATCAAATTATGGATGGTTTCATCTTTCAATATTAATGTGAGTCCTTTCTTTGCGTCATATTCCCATTTCCCGTCAGAACCTTTCATGTTGTCATTATTATTAAAATCAACAACTCTTGAAGCATCAATCTCGGTTTTTCTCAACTTATTTTCACCCCATAGAATTTGTCCAAATTCCAGTTTCCGGTCAGTTTTTGCATCCTGAATTCGAATTATTTCCCAAGTGCCGATAAGATCATTTTTGCTGATTTTTGTTTGTTTTGTTGTGGTATAACGTTCCGGTGAAACAACCGGCCAACCTGCATCGGTCCATTTTACTTCACGAATATGTAAGTCCATCAATTGATTTTCAGGAGATAAACGTGCCTGATGTGCCATGTAAAAATCACCTTTACCATTTTTAAAAACCGAACAATGTCCGGTTCCGGCCCAACCGGGATGATTTTTAAACTGATAAGGATGGGTTAGTATTGGATAATGGTTGATAGTGTCCCGCAAATCATTCCCGAAAAAGTCCAGAAACGGGCCTTCAGGTTTATCAGAACGACCTACTCTCACATTGTAAGTTGTCATTAACGGATCGTAGGACATGAAGAGATAATACTTTTTAAAAGCTGGATTGTAAATTATTTCAGGTGCTTCGATATTGTCTTTTCGCATATTGGCACGTCGTGCAGTACTATGTCCCTGATCGTCCGGTATGGTGGTTAAACCGGTTTCCGGATTCAGTTCCACTGCAAATAGCCCGCCAAAATACGAACCGTAATGCATCCACATTTTGCCGTTATCTGCATCACTGACTATACTTGGATCGATGGCGTTCATTTTATCACCTTGTTTGGTTTTTACAACAGCCCCTTTTTGTGTCCAGGGACCAAGAGGAGAATTCGCTTCTGCCAGCCCTATATACGATGTTTGCAATCCGAAAGCTGAAACGCAATAGTAAAGCCGGAATTTATCCTTATAATCCACAATGTAAGGTGCCCAAATATTGGTTGCACCTTTGTTATTGCTGTGTAAAAGTACCCAGTCTTTGGCTTCCTGAGGTATTTTAGGAAATGCCCAACCTTCAAAATTCCATTGAACTAAATCTTTGGAAGTCCTGACCTGAATAAATCCAACAGTTATATTTTTGTCGGAATCTGTTCTTCTGCCTCCACGGAAAATTGCATCGGTGGAATACATGTAATATGTATCTCCAATCTTCAGACACGAAGGATCATGCACATTATAAGTCCCCCAACTTTTATAATTTTCCAGAGAAGAAATATCGCGGTAATCGTCTTTCCATGGGTTAGTAGATTTCTCGGGATATTTAGCGGATTGACAGGCAAAACTAATCATCAAAAACAAAGCTGTCAGGAATAAATGAGTGTTATAAAAAGAAGATTTCAACATGATAGAAGTTTTGAATGAATTGTTTTTATGAAATAAGAAAATATTGAGACAATTTTCTGAATGACAAAAATAAAGGAAAAAAAAGCTAACAAAGCGGACAAAAATAAATTTTGGGTGGACAAACATCCCATCTGCTGATTTAACTACTATCTGTTAATTCTGTTATGAATGATTAAAAAATCAGTATGACAATTTTTTGTGAATCAAACTCAATCGATTGAATGTCTGAATTGCAAGTAGCAATAAGAATGGAAATAATTAAAAACGAGACTATCCTCCAAGTGAAGACAGTCTCGTTAAGTGAAAAAAATTAAATGTTAATAGTTAGATTTATTAAATTAATGATTTCGATTTTAGCTACTGTTAGTGAAATGGAAAAATCCCAAATTAGAGAACGGCAACTTAAAGGAATTAAAATTGCGAAATTAAAAGGAGTTTACAACGGTAGACAAAAAGGAACAATTGAAGGTGTACACGCTTTCCTTGATAAACCTAAGAACCGAAAAGTTAAGAAGGGTTTCAAATTATCTGAAGCTGCAAAATTAGCTGGGGTTCATATAAAACTATGACTAAAATAAAGAAACTTGTCTTTTTTAACAAGAAAATCTTAACTTATTAAATAAAAAACTGTAGGAACAAATTATTTATTATTGCTCAATCAAGAAGAAATTTTATTACTCAGAAAAAACAATCTAAATATTTGGGAAATCAGCAATTTATTTTTATTGAGAATTTAACTATTAACAATCAAATTTTTAATTAAGTGTTTTTTTGCCACTATAAAACTCTTTTTGAACAACTGGATCGCTTGGTCGAAGTATAGGATGTTCTGTTCCTTAGATAAGAACATCCTATACTTCGATCAAGTAATTTATTTAATGCATCTACTGTTCTATATGGGATGCAATCTGCCTTTTCCAAAGTAGAATTCAGCATTTTCTTTAACAGGTGTATCTAAAAATTCACCTGAGGTTGATTCATGTTGAATGAAGTTACGTGAGCTTGTTGCAATGGATTATTCTTCATATTAAGAAGAATAAATATCAACATAGTTTCAATGTCTAGGAAAACATCATCTCTACGATGCTTTTAATCTCTTTGGGTAAATTCCCCGTCGCTAGCGGCGAAAATTGTACCTTTTTGCATGGGAGAAAGCAAATATATTCATAAGTCACACAATGTTTCATTGTTATTATATCAAATAGTATGTCCAGCAAAATATAGACGAGTTGTATTTAGTGACTCAGTTGATATAACTCTGAAAGACATTTGTCTTGAGATATCAAAAAGATATCAAATATACTTTTTAGAAATAGGAACAGACGATGACCATGTTCATTTTTTGGTTCAATCAGTTCCAACGTATAGTCCGACTAAAATAGTAACTATAATAAAGAGTATTACCGCAAGGGAAATACTAAGTAAAAACCCAGAAGTTAAGAAGAAACTTTGGAGTGGTGAATTTTGGACAGATGGTTATTTTGTAAATACTGTTAGTAAACACGGAAATGAAGATGTAATTTCTAAATATGTCAGAGAACAAGGTGTTGAGAAACAGTATAAAGTATTACATAAGGTTGTCCAATTGTCACTTTTTTAGTGAAACTTCCGATACCCCGTCCGCTTGCGGCGGGGAGATTCATCTGTTCTACGGTATTCACCATAGGTTGTAAAAATAGATAAATAAGAGGAAGTAAATAATGTCTTATAATTTTCAACCTTGCACTCAGCAAAGCTCCTCACCTGGGAGAGAGATTTAGGTAGAGGTCAAAATTGGAAATGCGACATTATATCTTTCTTACTACTTATATAAGCTTCCCAACAAGGTAAAAATATTAAACTAAAATATAAACTGTTGCAGTTTAATACGTGTAGCTGACAAAAATTGAGGTTCATTTAATTTTAAATCGCTGAAATTTTGGATTTTATTACTTAGAAACGACTTTTATTTCATATACTTACAACATATATCATCACTAATTAATATCTACATCTTTCTCCAAAAAAACACTAGGCTGTGTTCCAAAGTGTAGCGTAAAACAACGTGTAAAATATTTTGGATCGTTGAAACCAACTTCGTAAGCAATTTCCGAAATATTGAGCGAATGATTTTTTCTGTTTTTAATAATCAGTTCACGGGCGATATTCAGGCGGTAAACCCTGATAAACCGACTGGCAGACTGTCCAGTCAAATTTGTTAGTTTTTTGTGCAACAAACTTCGGCTGATTCCCATGGTTTCGATAAATTCAGCCACATCAAAGTCGGAATTTGTATAATTTTCAGTGATAATTTTCAACGCTTTATCAATGAATTTCTTGTCCAACGATTCATCATCAAAATTTAATGCGTTTGTATCCATGTTTTCTGCAAAACTCATTTGAATCCGTTTTCTCTTCTTGCTCAAATTTCGAATCACGGCTATCAATAATTCCTCATCAAATGGCTTCATTAAAAACGCATCGGCTCCCAAATGAAAACTTTCAATCTGTGTGTCGGTCGAAGATTTGGCCGTAAGCAAAATGACAGGAATATGTGAAGTGGTAAAACTGGTTTTCACACGTTTACAAAATTCCATTCCATCCATTTCGGGCATCATGATGTCACTGATTATCAAATCGGGTTGATACCGGTTCGTAACTTCCAGTCCGACAACTCCGTTTGGGGCTTCAAGCACATTGTATTCATCGCTCAGGATTGAACGAATGTACTGCCGCATGTCGCTGTTATCTTCAACAATTAACAAAGTCAGTTTATTTTTCGATATTTCTACCGAAATGATATCCCGCTCAATTTTAGGGTTGGAGACCAACATTTCAATTTGTTTTCCGTCAACAGATACAACTGTGCTGATTCTACGTTCGATTGGAATTATAAACCGGAAACTGGTTCCTCCTGAATTTTGATTTCGGGCTTCAATAGTGCCTTTATGGAGTTGAATAATCCGTTTACAAAGGAAAAGTCCGATTCCTGTACCGCTTTGTCCGGAGCCTGAATAAGGTTGATTTTGTTTCGACTGATAAAAACGATCGAAAATTTTATTCAAATCCACGTCCGGGATTCCGTTTCCGGTATCTTTCACTGCCACATAAAGGCGTTCCTTTTGGTCAGACTTGTCGGTATAGGTACTCGCAATTATTGTAATCTGTCCTCTATCGGGCGTAAATTTTATTGCATTTGACAATAAATTTCCGATAACTTTTTGCATATTATCGCGGTCGAAAAGAAATTCCGGTGGATTTATGCGATACTGTGTCCGAAAAACAATACCTCTGTCTTTGGCTAAATCTTCGAAAGGTAAAATAATATCATCCAAAAATTCAATGAAGTTTTGTTGCGTTTTTACCAATTCCATTTTGCCGGAATCTACTTTACGAAAATCCATCAGTTGGTTTATCAAAGTCAATAATAACCTTGAATTTCGATGCACAATATTCAGTTGTTCAAGCACTTTCGGATTTGTGCTTAATTTCAACGACCGTTCAACGGGGCCAAGAATAAGTGTAATCGGAGTTCTGAATTCATGTGTAATATTGGTGAAAAAAGATATTTTATCAAAATTGGCTTCTTTAACCTTTTTGGAAAGCGTAATTAGTTGCTCTTTTTGATTTTTGATTTTAATATTTTGCTGGGTAAGTACCTCATTTTGACGGGAGACTTCTTTCTCGTGTTCAGTTAAGGTTTTTAGATTTGTTTGAAGCTTAATAGCTTGATTTTCAAGTGTCACTTTCTGAATCTCGATTTCACTGGTACGTTCTTCAACTAATTGTTTGAGATGAATTTGTTGTTTGCGGAATTGACGCAAACGATATATTGAATAGCGGTAAGTACCAAAAATAAGGCTGCTGAAAAGTAAAAGCAAAAACCACCATGTTTTATAAATAGGAGGAATAACCTTGATTTGAAGTGTAGTAATTTGGTCAGACCATGTGCCATCAGAATTTGTACATTTTATTTCCAATTCATAATTACCATATTTTATATTGGTGAAACTTGCAAACCTGCGTTCGGACGAAGTTTCAGTCCAATTGTTATCAAATCCTTTCAGGCGGTATGCATATTTTATTTTGTCGGCTTGTAAGTAGGTAAGTGCTGAAAATTCGACACTGAAGGTTTTGTCGGATTCGTGCAGCCAAATTCCTGAAAGCATATTGTCCTTGAAAATTAAATTCTGCGATTGATTGTTTGATTTAGATTGTAGTACGTCTTCATTCAACACTTTAATCCGGGTAACTTTAACTTTATTGTTTAGATTATTGATGGTCAGTTTCAAAGGATTAAAAATGGTTAATCCCGCAACACTACCAAAGTACATTTTCCCGTTACTTCCTTTAAAATGAGCATCCCAATAGAATTGATTTGAAAGCAGTCCATCTGTTTTGGTAAAAGATATTGAGCTTTTGTGATGCGTATTGAATGCACAGAGTCCTTTATCGGTACTTAACCACAAGGTTCCAGTTTCGTCTTCAAGCATTCCGTAAATCACATTATCTAATAACCCTGTACTTTCATCAAAATTTTGAAACTTCATTGTGCTATCTTTTTCATTTAGACAGTAAATTCCATCTCCACTGCTACCAAACCACATTTGACCGTTTTTTGTTTCAAGTATACAATTAATTTTTTCGATTTTTTTCGTCGAAGGATTGGATAATTTATAGTGAAAATGTTGGTAACAGACCTTATTTTTTTCTATATTACATTTGTTTAAATAGATACAAAAAAGTCCATTGGCGGTTCCTATCCAAAGTCTTTGTTTTTTGTCTATAAACATTTCGGTTATAAATCGAAGGGACTTATCATAAGGTAAATAGTTTAATATGTGAGTAAAACGTTCTGTTTCAAAATTCAGAAAATCCAACCCATCGCGGGTACCAATCCACAATCCTCTACTTTTAAAATCGGGTACTAAAGCGGCAATAAAATTACTTAAAATAGAATTGTTCGGCGTTGAATTGGTATAGAATTGTTGAAAAATTCCAGCGTTTTTATCTTTGTTTTTCAACTTGTTTAACCCCTTGCCCCAAGTTCCAAACCAATAATCGCCCTTATAATCACGGCAAATGCTACTCACAGAATTATGAGTCAATGATTTAGGATTTCCCGATTGACTATAATAATGAATAAATGAAGAACTACCTTTCTTGCGTAAATTAAGTCCACCTTCAACAGTTCCAACCCAAAGGTCTCCATTTTCATCTTCATAAATAGAATTTACTGGATTTTTTGATAAACTTGAAGGATTTTCGGGAGAATGACTTAAGTTGTTAAACATTTTTAAATCGGGAGTCAACAGATTAATTCCGCCCTTATCGGTGCCAATCCAAATAGAATTATTATCTACAAAAAGGCAGCTAACAAAATTGTTATTAAGCGATAATCCATCGGCATTATTTTCAGAAATAATATGTTCAAATTTATCGGTTTGATAATCATAAATGTTCAATCCAATTAACGTACCAATCAGTAATTGATCATTTTGACTTTTATTAATGTCATTTACAAAACTCGATGAAAGTGTATTGACATTCAATGGGTTGGATTGATATGCAATTAATGCTTCTGTAGAAGGGTCATATTTATAAAGACCGTTTGATGTTCCAATCCAAATCATGCCCTTGTCGTAATATAACACGGTTACATAGCCGTTGAATTGTTTCAATCGCTCACCGGCACTCACTTTGGTGTATTTCCCATCACTACCTTTTATCAATCGGAAAACTTCATTATTGCAACCAACGAATATATTTCCATTAAACTGTAGAAGAGCTGAAACATTAAATGAGCTCTGGAAAACTTCTTCAGTTTGAATATCACTTTCGGAGATAAAGTGGAGCATTGCTAATCCAGTATCGTAACCGATCCAAAAATCGCCTTGATCATTTTTTTTTATAAAGCTGATATTTCGAGTTAAAAATTTTAACGTTGAATTTAGTTTAATGTCACCTCGCTTTATTTCCCCTGTTTTAAAATTCAGAAATAAAAGTCCGTTTTCAGTTCCTATCCAGAAATTTCCATAATTATCTTCTTGAATACATCGAACATTATCGCATTGCAATGGATTTTCAGAGTTTTGGCTATTAAAATGTATAAATTCATAGCCATCGTACCTATCAAGTCCATTATTGGTAGAAATCCACATAAACCCCCTACTATCGCGAAAAATATTATTCACCATATTCCTTGATAAACCGTTATCAGCTGTCAAGTAACTTATTTTATATGAGATTGAAAAAACCGTCACAATACTTAAAAGTAAGAATGTGAACAGAATTAATGACTTTTTCATTGATTATTTAAAATAGTAAGGTACGAAAATAAGTAAAATATTCCGATTGCAGTGTGGATAAATGGTTAATAAGTGGATTAATTCATATTGCTTAATACAAATAGGTTACACGTGTTGAATTTCAGATTTCTAACAATATTAATATTTGAAAATTATATTAAAAACATCTCTTACCAAAGTAAGAGATGTTCAGATATTATATTTTGAAATATTTTAAAAGAGTAAAAGTAGAAGTAATTATTGAGCTTCTATTTTTACTATTTTGATACTCTTTATAACCCCATTGCTGTAGACTGCCTTCTTGATATAGCAACCAGATTTGAGTTTATTATAGTCAGAACCCACTTTTGTACCGTTGATGGTGAAGAACTCTTCGCCTATCAATCCGCCGTTAGTATCTAAAGATATTGGCTTTAATGCGGTAGCTGTAGTTTTGGCTAACATGATGGCATTGATTTGCGAAACTGTTAGTGCATTGGAATAGACAGCCAAATCATCATACATATATGCTGGATCAGGATCGGCCCAATCCCATGCCTGATTTCCGCCCAGACAGATATATTTCAAATCGGATCCGTTTGTAAACAAGCCGCCCACTGAATGGCCATCTGAACCGTTCAGTGTCCATGCATTCATTACCACACCATCAACATATATTTTAACAGAAGTTTCTGTAAAAGTCGCAGTAAAATAATGCCATGCTACATCATCCAGCCAGGCGGCAGTTTCAGCATTTGTGCCAGACACATTATCAGCACTAGCAAAATCGGTCCATCCGGCACAATTGACTTGTGCAATCAATCGCGACTGCAGAATCATCAGAGGCCATGAGTTTGCTCCGGCAACCGGAGCTGCACCATAAGCTGAAAATAATGGAGACCACCAGTTATTAGTGGCAGTGCTCTTATTTACCCAAAATGCGATGGATAATTCCTTACTTCCCGAAGTCTGTAAATTTGCTAACACATCTGCGGGTAACAATAAATAGTTTGCCCTTATAGCTTGTCCGCCTGCAGCATTATGAAACACATGACCGAATCCAGTAGTTGCAACAGTTTCAATTTGACCGTTGCCCACTATTGTCGCGGTACCAACACCACTTTCAAAGTTGTTTGAGTAAATAAGAGTTTGAGCACCTGCTGATATTGTTAGGCACAGTGCAATTGCGAGTAAATAATTTTTTTTCATGATTTTTAAATTTTTAGTTAGACATTAGAGTTTATTTAAATTAGTTAGAATAATATAATACACCATTTCTTTGATGTAATGTGATAATAATCGTATAATTGTTCAACATATGACATATAATACTAAAACAGAGAGCATTGATCAAAGGAACACGATTAAAGACTTAGCGATTTTATTTTTCATCTCTTTTGCTTTCAATATAATTTTCAATCCCATGGCAACCGATTCTTCTGTTATTAAATTACCTATCGTTATAATATCAATCGTTTAGTTCTTTGAATTTATTTCATTCGTGAACTTCATGTATTTATTTTTTGTCCTTTTAAATACATACTTAGCTTTTTTACCATTGCATAAAGCAATTGCACTTTACTTGACCTTAAATGATAAATTCACAATACACATTGACAGGGATAAAGAACATATAAATACCTAATGTCTATTAAATTTGTGCGCTTTTGAGTCCAAAACTATATTAAATGAACAATAACGTAAATATCAAAATATTCCTGTTGGTTTGTTTTCAATAAATTCGTCACAAAAATATACATAAGTAATAAAATTGAAGAGGACATTTTAATACTTGAAGAGGACAAAATAAGAAAAATGATATAAATTAAATAATTAACATTTTTTTCAAAATTGACCGACTGAGAAAAGAAATTTAGCTCTTTGATGGTCAATCAAAATAATCATATAAATTAATTCAATTAAACTCTAATTTATATTTTCATGAAGAGCATTTAACTGATATACTTCATCTACCTTGGTTTCAAAGCTTACAGAATAGAATCCATCTTCCATTTTGGATGCTTTCAAACCAAGACTTTTTACTTCAAACTGATTTTTAGCAATTATGGTACAAGAATTACCTTTGATTGATTTAATTTTGGCAGAAACAAGCTTATTGTTGTTCCAAACTATTGAGACTTCAAATGCTCCACGGGCCCTTAATCCATTCACTTCACCAAGATCCCATGCATCGGGCAATGCCGGTAATAGTCTGATTTCACTTTCGGTTGATTGAAGTAACATTTCAGCCACAGCTGCCGTACCTCCAAAATTTCCATCAATTTGAAAAGGTGGATGTGCATCAAACAAATTCGGGTATGTTCCACCACCACGGGCATAATCCGTTTTTACTCCATCAGGTTCAACGTATTTCAATAATTCGCGATACATTTTATAAGCATGATTTCCATCCCTGAGTCGTGCCCAAAGGTTTATGCGCCAACCTTTCGACCATCCTGTTGTTTCGTCTCCTTTAATTTCAAGAGTTCTGCGACATGCATTGGCCAATTCAGGCGTTTTATCGGGAGTAATATGAGATCCCGGAAAAAGTCCGAATAAATGAGACTGATGACGATGTTGTGGATCCACATCTTCCCAATCGTAATACCATTCCTGTAAATTCCCTTTTTTGCCTATTTGATACGGATGTAAATGCGTTAACGTAAATTCTAATTTTGTTCTGAATTCTGTATCAATATTAAGCACTTTCGATGCTTTTATAGTTTGTTCCAGACATTCGCGGATCATAGCCAGATCGGCGGTTCCTCCATATAACGTGGCACCCTGATAACCATCAGGTGTAATGAACCTGTTTTCAGGAGAAGTAGATGGCGATGTTATGAAATCTCCTTTGTCATCCTTCACCAGCCATTCCACACAAAATTCAGCAGCACCTTTCAGTAACGGGTATGCTTCATTTTTCAAAAAGTCAATATCGCCAGTAAATTGGTAATGTTGCCACAAATGTGTACTTATCCAGGCTCCACCCATGTTCCAGCAAGCCCACGATGGATCGCCCTGACCAAATTCTCCGACCGGATTACTCATGGCCCAAATGTCCGTGTTGTGACAAAGACACCAACCACCGACACCGTAAAACGTTTTAGCAGTCACACTACCGGTTTTGGCAATATTTTCAATGAAGTCGATTAAAGGCAATTGCATTTCGGAAAGGTTGGTAGTTTCGGCTAACCAATAATTCTCTTCGAGGTTAATATTGGAGGTGTAATTACTACTCCAGGGTGGACGAATGTATGGATTCCATATCCCTTGTAAATTGGCCGGCACACCTTTCGTTCTGGAGCTTGAAATCAATAAATAACGACCAAAATTAAAATACAAAATCTCCAGATTTTTATCTTCTTTTCCTTCTGCATACCTTTTCAGCCTTTCGTTTACCGGGAGATTTGGTGCATTTGAGGGACCTAAATCTAAACTTACTCTTTTGAAAAACGATTGATAATCTTTAATGTGTGCCGACTTAAGTACTTCATAATTTTGTGGATATGCCTTTTTTAAATTCGCTTGTGCTATGACCGAATTGTTTAGACCTTCTGTTGCCGGATTTTTATCAAATCCGTTAAAACTGGTTGCCATTGAAATGTAAATAATAGTTTCGGTTGCATTTTTTACGCCAATAGTTGAATCGGTTTGAATAATGGATCCACCGTTGTTTTTAATCTTGAAAAGTGACGTAAAGCGGGTTCCTCTTTTTTCGTCGAACCGTATCGGATCTTTCACATTCCGGTAATTGGGTTCACATTGATAGGGTGCATAACCGTTAGCCTGCAATGTTTTTGAAAGTATTGTTGTTTTATACTGCAACAGACTTTCAAATCGTAGGTTAAAATTCAAAGTGTTTTTCTTAGTACTCGAAAGTTTAATAATCATTACCTGATCGGGGTATGAAACAAAGTATTCACGTTTGAATTTTACTCCATCAATCTCGTAACTAACTGTTGAAATAGCATTATTCAAATTTAATTCACGATAATAATTTACTGGTTTGCCGACCTGATTAAAATGGATATTTAGTGTACCAAGTGGCAAGTACGTTTGCGAAAAAGTGCCCTGAACATTTTTATTTAAT
Organism: Paludibacter sp. UBA6032; assembly: GCA_002427885.1. GTDB lineage: Bacteria > Bacteroidota > Bacteroidia > Bacteroidales > Paludibacteraceae > Paludibacter. The sequence continues at coordinate 13,389 of DIZI01000015.1, read as the reverse complement.
TTATCGGCAAGTGCATAATTATTATTTTTTAGAGCATCTCTAATAATTGGTATATTTTTATATGCTTCGGGTGACATTGCAGCATTAACAGGTTCGCCCGACCATAGAGTAGCTTCATTTAAATATATTTTTTCGTTGGTACAATCGCCGAATACCGATGCTCCAATTCTACCATTTCCTAATACAAGTGTTTCTTCAAAATATTTAGCGGGGCTATTGAACCATAGAATATCTTGATTTTGTGAATTGATAATATTGGAATTCAATAGAAAAAATAGAAAAAAAATAATTTCTTTTGTGTATTTCATATTCACAATTTTTATTAAACTTTATTTCGATTAATATTATAAATAACGTAAAATTCAAATAAACTTTACATAATGCCCCCATTAAACTATTTTAAAAACACTTCCAATACCGGAATTTCAACGGCAGGTTTTATTACTGGCAATTCAAGAACAAGATCCCCTTTTTCGCTATCGGTAAAACCTGACCAATGTGGCTTGGCAAATTTCACTTCAGAAGCATCGTGTAAAAACTGAACATATTTTATTTTATCAGCCATTCCTTTAAGTACTAATCGTTCCAGAGGGTAAGTCAGCAAGTGGATATACAATCTGTTTAAAGTGGGGTTGTAGGTTAACAAGGTATTAGCAGGAGCCAAAAAACCGGAAGGTGCTTGGGTACAACCATAGATGGATCGGCTATTGAATTTCATCCATTCTCCCATAGCATTTAACCTGTCCTGAGCCCGGATATCAAAAGCACCCCGTCCAGTTGGACCAACATTTAGTAATAAATTACCACCTTTACTTACCGTTTCGATGAGGAGTTCCAATAGCTGAGATGTATTTTTCCATGTATTTTCGTCTCGGTTATATCCCCATGAGCCGGAAAATGTCTGGCAGGTTTCCCAGGCTAATTTTTTACCATCTTTTTCAGGCCAGTTAGCCACCTTAAATTGTTCAGGGGTAACAAAATCATCACCACCTTCAACATTTTCAAGATCCAGGCGATTATTTACAATTATATTGGGTTGAAGTTGACGTACCATTTTAAGTAAATTTTCCGAATCCCAATCATCGTGTCCTTTTCCATTTTTGCCTGGATACGAAAAATCGAGCCAAAGAATGCTTATTTCACCATAATTACTCAGTAATTCACGAACCTGATTTTTCAGGTAAGTCCTGTACTTAGCCATATCGCGGCCTTTATTAACACGAACGTATGCTGAATCGGAATTCTGACGTAGTGGATGGTTTTTGTCTATTGTAAAATCAGGGTGATGCCAGTCGATAAGAGAATAATAAAACCCGATTTTCAATCCTTCAGCTCTAAAAGCGTCTACCCATTCTTTCACTATATCTTTCCCATAAGGTGTATTAGTAGATTTATAGTCGGTATATTTTGAGTCGAATAAACAGAATCCTTCGTGATGCTTCGTCGTAATAATGGCATACTTCATACCTGCCTGCTTGCACATTTTAGCCCATTCCCTGGGATTATACAAGTCGGGATTAAATATATCAAAATACTTCTGGTATTCTTCGTTGGTGATACGTTCGAAATTACGTACCCATTCGTGCCGGGCAGGCAATGAATATAAACCCCAGTGAATGAACATTCCAAAGCGGGCATCTGTCCACCATTGCAACCTCTGAGTTTTCTGAATAGCTGTTTCCTTAGGTAATTGAGCAAAAACCTGAGGGGTAATATTTCCAAAAAGGATAATAAAAACGACGAAAAATTTAAACGAAAAAGATATGTGACTACATTTCATGATTTTTAATTTTAATAGTGTAAATACTGATTATAGTGAAATCTAAATTACAAAAATTAGTACTAATTTAAATTCTTTTCTAGTATAAGAATATAATGTTGCAATGATAATTGATATTTCCATTATTTCACGACCATTATTTGTACCGGTCCTAACAAACCTGAACTAATTAAGGGCGAGTCTTTGGTAAAATAATTCCAGGTGGTAAAACAGAATCTACCTTTTGAAGGACGCTGTTCGTTCTTAATAAACCAGTCGGGAAATTTCTTCAAAAAAGTTCCACCAAAATGACCGGGTAACCATTCACAATCGGCAGGCTCCTGTTCATCGCCTATAAGCCTGTTTGCCCAAACATTTGACACTTTAATCTCCAATTGATTCATTTTCATTTTAAGCAATCCGGTAGGCAACTTTACACTCCATGGTGCAGTCCACACCCATCCAAGGTCTTTGTGGTTAAGAGTTACTCGAGCAACACAATTTACTTTTCCTAAATCCAGGTATACCTCCGAATCTTTATTTAAAAATGCTATTGAATTCAAATCAAATACTGTGTTATAAATTGCTGTTCCACTATAATATTTAATTCCATTGACAGAATTTTTAGTCCAATCTTCGAGAGTTGCAAATGTAACCGGTTTAGCCGGACCACCCCAAACTGAATCGAATTTAACTTGCCACGGTGCGGTTATAGTTAGGATTTCATTCACAATTGGGAAATTACTTTTTTCAATCCTTCCGGATTTTTTTGCCTTATTTCGGAAAACAATGAAAAAACTTTGAGCATCGTCAAACTCCAACAACAAAATGGTTTTACCCTTGACATCCGTTGATTGTGTTAAATCACGCATTTCTCCTGTTACTGGATCCCAAAGTTCGGGTTGCATTCCTGATACATTAAAGGTACAAATTGCCGAGCCTCTATTATGAGAAGTATTCGCAACAAAATAAACATTTTTGTTGCCCTGACTCCGATGAATAGATTTGATTTCTACCTCTCCCTGTATTTTTGTTGCAATAAAATCTGTGTCGGTCTTTATAACAATTTTCCCCCATTGCAATAATGCCTGACAGCGTTGCCAATACTTAACCAACGATCCTGCAGCTTTCCACCATGTCTGCGTTCGATCGAAATGTGTTCCCCATTGCCCCATGGTTGCACCAGGTAGATAACGATTGTCCCAGGGTTGCTGCACAAATCGGTGCAACACAAGGCGGTTTACCCCGGCACAGAATGCCGCATCTCCGATAGGTTTTAACCATATTGGAGTTTCATCCCACTTGCTGTCATCCGGACGTCCGGTAAAAGCTTCGGCTTCAACAATATTCTGTCCCGATTTCCTTAAAGCCGATACAGTTGGTTCAAGTTCAAAAGGTGAGAAAACCCCTCCATGGGTCCAGAATTCGGTCATAACTTTATCAATTTTAGGCATAATATCTTCCTGACGCCATGGACCTCCATACGGTTCGCATAAAAAGTTCAGATTTGCTTTATGCAATTTCTTTGAGATGGTGGTAAAATAAATATCACGGTATAAGTCTTTTATGGTAGCACCAAAGTCATTTTTGAATTTAGCAGTATTTTCTTTACCTCCGACCTCTCTTCCTGCAAAGGTTAGCAAGTAAGGTGCTAAATCATAACCTCTTCTTTTTGAAAATTCCTCACGCATTTTTGGTGTCCAGGTAGGAGTTCCTGCTTCATAACTATCGAAATGAACATGTGTAAAACCTGTACCTATTAAATCGCCTAAATGTTTTTGGATTTCACCAATCACGTGATCCATGTGAAAATCAACAGCTTCCTGACTCATTTTATCACATTCAAAGCCGGTAGCTTTCCATTGAGCAGGTTGAATCAATGTACCCATCGTAGTATGTCCTAAGCGGTATATAATCCAGTTCCCATTAGGTGCATCCCATTCCAAATGACCATCTGGCTGCATTTTATCCGAGAGGTTAATAATACTGTCCGTCGGGACATTGCCTTCGGCCGGAGCTGCCAATACCATAATATCTTTATAATATGTTTTACGTGCCGGAATTACTGGTTTTTCAACTTTATCTGTTTCCGGGTTGTAAACAGGATACATTTGATTAGCACGTGGATCTACTTTTGGACGTTCCAAGGTTAAATCTACATGACTCATACCCTTCACCTCTTGTTTAGACCAACAGATTTCCTGCATGGACAGTTCCGGAGTTATCCAGGTTCCACCACTCGATTCATAACTCGGGCCATTAAACATACCAAAATCCATTCCCAGTCGTTTTGATTCTTCGGCAGCATAATGCACCAGTTTCCACCAAGGTTCTGTCCATGATATAATATCAGGTGTAGGACTATTTTTTATTTCACCTGCCCAAGGAGTGGTGACATCTGCCAGGCTAAACATGGTAGTTCTGTTAAATCCGGTTTCCTTTAAGGCTTCCAGATCTTTCGTAATCCCTTCCTTACTTAAGTTTGAACCCATCCACATCCACAAAACTCCGGGCTTGGCAGCCTCAGGAGGATTTGCGAAAACTTGCGCAAGATCAATATATTGAGTAGATATGGATTGAGCATTTATGATGCTAACCAAAAATATAAAATGAAATAGAAGAATACTTCGATATAAAACTTTTCTCATTATATTAATTTAAAACGTGATTAATTCTACTTATAATTATCTCAATACTTATCAGACGATTTTTTTTGACAAACTATCAAACAAACAGTTCTGAAACTATTTTGTCATAAATTCAAAAGAGATTTTATCAAAAGAGTTTGGTTTATCCTTTTCTACAATAGAAATCGACCCAACCAAAACACCTTTTGCATCCTTTTTAACCTGAACAGTCCGCCAGGAATATTCACCTTTCTCATAATTATAAGTTTCTCCATCATCGTCATAAAGTTTATAGACTGATAGTTTTTGACCATAATAACGGATAACAAGATTTTGTTTGCCTTTGATTTCAGAATTTGCTGCCATAGGAATAATGCCACCATCGCGAACAAAAACCGGGATGTGATCTAAGCCTTGAGATACTTCAATTACCTGACCTTCGCCAACCAATTTTCCGGTATAGAAATCGTACCATCTACCTTTTGGCAGAATTACTTCCCGCTTTGTTTCACCAGTAAAGAGAGGTGCAATCAATAAATTGTCGCCAACCATAAACTGATCTTTCATTTCTTTCTTAGTGGCTTCGGCATACGGATTTTCGGTTGAATTTAGTTTTCCGTCTTCTATTTTATCCACTGTAGTAAAACCATCAACCAAATTCATTGCGCGAATTGGCGGACGTCCGTAAAAAGCATATTCTGCAAAGCAAGTATACAGATATGGAATCAGTTGCATTCTAAGATTCACTACTTCGGTGACCTGTTTTTCAACTTCAGTAAACGACCATGGTTTGGTTCCATCGGACCATGCATTGAGCATAGCCAATGGTGAAAAACATACAGTTTGCATTCTACGAAGCCATTCCTCGGCAGATTTGGAACTACGAACTTCCGGAGTCCAAAGCACACCTATAAAAGAACTATTGATTAAAGCAGTAATAAAATCACGATGGCTATAATAGTCATTATATATTACATAAGGGAATGAAGTTCCACCTGCATTGGATGACCTTACCAATCCATAAGTTCGTTTATTTTGTTCATGGTAAAGTTTAGTAGTCATTTTTTGCATCATTACCCCATATAGCTGACGCATTTGTTCCGCGGGAATTTTTGAAGGAAACAGAGTTACATCAGGCCATAACCAGTTGTCGTAACCATCATTCTCATCCATTTTCAATCCATTTACACCAATGGAAAGTAAATCTTTCTTCATCTGATCACCAATAATCTGATTGGTTTCAGGCAGTCCATAATCGGGAACATATCCACTCCATACTGTATGTGAAGCAGTATAAGGCAATAATTTTTTAATTATTTCAGACTCAGGTGAAATATAAGGATTAATCCAGAGATTTGTTTTAACACCCATTTCATTCAATTGTGAAACAAATTTAGCCGGATTTGGGAACCTGTCTTTATCCCATTCATAAGTACAAGGATATGATTTAGATTGCCAACCGGGTTCAAGTCCAATTACCGAAAGCGGGAAATGATGTTCCTTAAAATTTTTCACTTCAGCCATCACCATTGAATCATTGTAAAGGGTCGGTGTACGTTGCCAAAATCCAAGTCCCCACTTTGGAGGAAGACAACCTCCGCCATTGTACAAATTGAACCTGCTTACGGCATCGAGCATTGATGGTCCGCCAAAAACAATAATTTCAACACCTTCAGCCGGAACAAGAACGGATATGTTATCAGAATAAGGATTTGCTGACCATTGCTTATCCAAATTGCGATCCCTCGAATTCATTGGCACCTTACTATCCTTCCTGACGGCTGTCCCGACCCATACATCAAGGTAACGTGCAGAATTTATGAAAACTCCATAACCTTTAGACGACACATAAAATGGGACCGGTGCCTGTGTGCGACCATTATCACTTCCACCATAATGGTCAACATGAAGCCGAAGAATCCGCCCTCTTTGTTGGATTGTTTTAAAATTCAACCCAAGCCCGTAAATTTTCTCACCTTCATCTAATGGAAATTGCAAGTAAACTTTACCATCGAATTTTAGCACCTTAATATCTGTTTCTTGCATTGGAAAACAAACATCCGTCATGGCGTTAATGGCTTCCAATTTAGGATTAACTCCCGAAACAGATAAGAAATTGATACTATCAGGTTCGCCCGCTTTGACGATCCAAACTCCTGAGGCTTTCTTTTCCCAACTTAAGGGCAAGTTTTGAGCATCAATGCATATGCATTGAAAAAAGCTAAAAACTAACAGAATCAGACCAGAAATGCTGGTTCTTTTATGAACAATGAATATGGTCATCTAAAGTATTATATTTATATCAAAGAAATTATATTTATTTTTTTAGAGTAATCCGGTAACAAATGGCAATTGGAGATGGATTATTTTTAGTTGGAACAATATCCAACGATTTTTTATTCTGATTCCATTTGATTGTTTCGGAACTTCCAAGCAATTCTACTTTTTCAACTAATCCATTTCCTGTTTTTGTTGAAAGAGCTTGAATAGAAACCTTTTCTTTCGGTATATCTAACAGAAAAGCATAAACATTTCCATCTTTTGATGTGAATCGAATATCCTTCGATGTAAACGGTTTGTTGTTATACTCGTTGAACTGAACATTTTCTTCAGGATTTTCAGTCGGACCTTCACCGGAAATAACCCATGGACGTGAACCGTAAATTCCTTCGCCGTTTATATCGAACCATTTTCCAATACCCAATAATACATTTGTTTGTTCCGGGGTGATTGTTCCGTCGGCTTTAGGGCTGATGTTCAGGAGTAAATTACCATTTTTGCTTACAATATCAATCAAGGCATCGATAATTTCATCGGGCGTTTTATTGTCTTCGCCATCAATATAACCCCATGCCTTTTTCCCAACAGAAGTATCTGTTTGCCAGGGATATTTCTTAGTAGCTTTTGTACTACCACGTTCAATATCAAATACGGCAACATTTTCAGGAAAAGCATCATGTTTATAGTTCAACACCACTTCTTTGTTCCATTGTTTGGCATGGTTATAATAATAAGCCGCAAAAGTTTTACGGTAAGGTTCCAGTTCCGGTTGTTCTATCCACCAATCGAACCAAAAAACTTGTGGATGATATTTATCAACCAATTCGGTACACCGCAACAGCCAATCATTCATAAATTCCGGAGTCATAGTTGGAGCTTTCGCTTTTGGATCGAAAGGATTATAAACTTTGGCCGGACCATAAAAATCAGCATATTTAGGGTCGTTCACATCTGAATTGATTTTGGTGCCTTCACCCATAAACCACCAATGTTCAATCCGATGCGACGATAGCCCGAAAATCATCCCTTGTTTACGGCTGGCATACGCCAATTCGCCGATAATGTCGCGTTTTGGTCCCATATTTACTGAATTCCAACGCGACAGAGCGGTGTTGTACATTGCAAAACCATCGTGATGTTCGGCTACCGGAACAATGTATTTTGCACCTGCTTTTTTGAAGAGTTCGACCCATTTGTTCGCATCGAATCTTTCGGCTTTAAACATCGGAATGAAATCTTTGTATCCAAATTTATCCTGCGTTCCATAGGTTTTTATATGGTGCTGGTAGTAGTTATTACCCCAAGCAACGGTATCTTTATACATCCAGCGCGGATACCATTCACTGCCGAAAGCAGGTACTGAATAAACTCCCCAGTGAATAAATATTCCAAATTTGGCATCTTTAAACCACTCTGGACATTTGTATTTTGATAAGGATTCCCAATTTGCCTGATAAGGTGCTTCAGGAATTTGTGAATTTAATTTTACATTTACTCCAACAAAGAGTAAAAAAACAATGGAAATGATTCTGAATTTTCTCATTTTAATTTATCTGTATTATTTAGTTATGACTCCTTTTATTTTAAATGCCATGGCATGATTGCATGGAATAGACTTTGGACAGCTTATAATTAACGCATTATCTTTTTGTTTCCAATCCAATTTTTCAAAACTTCCAACGACTTCTACACTCGAAATCCTTTTTCCAGAGATTGCATTTAATCCTAACACTTTAATTGTGATTGGTTTAACCTTTGGGATATCTAAGCAAAAAGCATAAAGGTCATTTCCCTTGGTGGTAAAACGTATATCGTTAGCTGTAAAGGGTTTATTTTGATATTCGTTAAACTGAACGTTTTCTTCCGGATTCTCCGTTGGACCTTCGCCTGAAATAGTCCATGGACGTGTACCATAAATACCTTCTCCATTCACTGACAACCATTTGCCAATTTCCAATAAGACATCGGTTTGTTCGGGAGTAATTGTTCCATCAGCTTTTGGACCAACGGCCAGAAGTAAATTTCCGTTTTTACTGACGATATCGATTAGTGCATCGATTATTTCATTCGGCTTTTTGTTGTCTTCACCATCAATGTAACCCCAGGCTTTTTTACCTATTGAGGTGTCGGTTTGCCATGGATATTTTTTTGTAGCCTTGGTGCTTCCACGTTCAATATCGAATACTGCCGCATTTTCAGGGAACGCATCATGTTTGTAATTTAATACCACTTCTTTATCCCATATTTTTGCGTGGTTGTAATAGTAAGCTGCAAATGTTTTCCTGTAAGGTTCAAGTTCGGTTTGTTCAATCCACCAATCGAACCAGAAAATTTGTGGATGATACTTATCTACCAATTCTGTGCTGCGCAATAACCAATCATTCATAAATTCAGGGGGCATAGTCGGAGCTTTAGCTTTTGGATCAAAAGGGTCATGTACTTTGACCGGACCATAAAAATCAGCATATTGTGGGTCGTTCACATCCGAGTTAAATTTAGTTCCTTCGCCCATAAACCACCAATGTTCAATGCGATGTGACGAAAGACCGAATATCAAACCTTGTTTGCGGGTTGCTTCTGCTATCTCGCCTACAATATCGCGCTTTGGACCCATTAGTACGGAATTCCATCGTGACATTGCCGTGTTGTACATTGCAAAACCATCGTGAAATTCCGCAATGGGAATAATGTATTTTGCCCCTGCTTTTTTAAACAGATCGACCCATTTGTTGGCATCAAATTTCTCGGCTTTAAACATCGGAATAAAATCTTTGTATCCGAATTTATCCTGCGTTCCATAGGTTTTTATATGATGTTGGTAGTAATTGTTGCCCCAAGCCAGTGTGTCTTTATACATCCAGCGCCCGTACCATTCACTACCATAACCGGGTACAGAATACACACCCCAAACGATAAAAATACCAAACTTAGCATCTTTATACCATTCCGGACATTTATAGTTCGACAATGATTTCCAGTTAGCCTGATAAGGTGCTTCAGGAATTTGAGCATTTAAATTTGCTGAGTTGATAAATGATATTATAATCAAGAATATGCAAATTATTTTTTTCATAATTAAGTCATTAAATTCGCAAGACAAGGATTAATTTTATGTCCTTTTTAAATTTACAAATCAAAATTTTTATAACTGTTTTAAGCTTCGATTAAGCCAAATCAATGTAATAATAAATAGTATATGTATAAGCAATTATTTTTTTAGCTCACATTCATTAGTTTGAAAAGGAGCTTGATCATTGGACACATTGGTCTCAATGAAATACATAACTTTTAATATTTGAACTATTAATTCATTGGTTGTAACGGATCTTCCAATTTAAAATTAAAATTATAAACACCCGAACCAACTTCAATTTCAACTTTCCCATTTTTTATTTGGAATGCATTGATTCCATTCCCATCCTCAAGTGACATTCCGCTTTCAGTTACACTATTTAAATTATCGGTTTGCAAACGTATGGTAGCTGTCGAATTTGGTGGAACTTCAACCAGCTGACTTATGGTATGATCAGAATTTCGTTTCCAGATTGAACGGATTTTTCCGTAAAGAGAAGATGTTTCAACATGAACCGAATCTAATCCCGGAGCGTAATAAGGCTCAATGTTGAATTTAAAGTAAGCAATATCCTGGTTTATAATTCCACCTAAATATTCATAAAACCAAGATTCAATATGCCCCATCATACAATGGTTTTGTGAACATGACAAATCCCAATATTCTGGTGTAGTTGTACAACCGTTTTGAACAAAATAACCATAGCTAGGTTGAGTTGTCTGTGTTGCCATGGTATAAACAACATCGTTGTATCCATTTTGAGCAAGGGAATAAAACAGCGGCTTGAGGGCAATTTCTCCTGTAGATAAATGATAGCCTGCATTTTGAACCTTTGTAACCAGACTCTGAAGTACGATGGCTTTTTTATTATCCGGAACAATACCATAATAAATTGCCATTGCATTTGATGCTTGAGAACCATTGTCATACCATCCGTTTGCACTTTTATAGTAAGCTGTATTAATTGCATTTTTAATATTGGCTGCCAATGTTTCATAATTTGCAGCATCAGCCTTTTCCCCCAAAACATATGCCGCCTGACTCATATCAGTTGCCAGTTTATAGTACGTACAACTAACAGTAAATCCAACAGTTGTAGATTTGTCAATGGCTCCCCATTCTCCCAACCCATAATTTAAAAGATAACCGGAAGCTCGGGTGACAAAATAATCCATCAACTTGGTCATTGTTGGATAAGCATTTTTCAACTGATCGAAATTACCATAGGTGATATAGTTTTGCCAGGGAACTCTAATGGCTGCACTTGCCCAGGTAGGGTCATAACGGAATGGACCTCCAAAAATGGTATGTTCCGGAGCTGTGGTAGGAACCATACCATTCGGCAACTGTGCATCTTTAGTATCCATTGTTATTTTTGTCATCCATGTTGAAACATCATAACTTGGTGTTACTGAATTGTAAAGTAGACTCGGCACTTCCAACCATCCCAGCTTTTCCCGCCCGGGACAATCAGTAAATGTATTGTATAAATTTGCTTCGATTGAGCGAGTAAGAATTAAGTCTATTTTATTTAACAAAGTGTTTGACGTACTGAATTTGCCAATTTTATCTAAGCCAGAACGAATTAGTTTTGCTTTAAACATATCCGCTGTTGGTGCCGAAGTTAATCCACGCAGCTCGAGGTATCTAAATCCATGATATACAAATGTCGGACCCCAGGTTTCGGCTGAGGTATTGCCATTAAATGTATAAGTGTCAAAAACCGGAGTGCCTGTGTCGGACTGATTGATCCTGCCCAAACTATCCAACAATTCCGATGGCCAGAATTGAACTGATGTTCCTGTTGGAGCTTTCATGCTGAATTCAAATTGTCCTGCAAAGTTTCGACCAAAATCAACTACATAAATTCCTGTAGCTGGATTACTGATTTTCACGGCATTCCAGGTTTCCATCACCTTGGTAGGTTGATAGAATTGTGCCTTTAATTTGTCCGGAATTTCAGTACAAAGCGACACATTCGCCCATGAAGTTGGCAAAACAAATCCTTTTTGATCAATATTTGCTTGTTTTAAACGTGAATCATAATCTTCACCTCCATACCATGAACTGTATGTTGTTGGACTCTGTGCAGATTTCCAGCTTTCATCTGTTATAATTGTTTGTTTTGTCTCATCTGTATAAACTATTTCAAGTTGTCCGATAAATTTAAGTGGACCATACACTTTACTTAATTTTTGATAACGTCCGGTTCCGGAAGGATTATAATATTGCGCATTTCCAAGAGTTGAAATCAAAGTGTTTTGCCCTATTACAAGTAAATGTTTAACATCATAAGTAGCATATAAAGCTGTTGCCGAATAATTTGTTTCACCCGGTTCCATAACATTTTTGGTTACTGCTTTTCCGTTAACTTTTAAATCGAATAAACCCAAACCACAAGCATAAATTTTCGCAGATTTGATTTCTTTCTTAATTTTAAAGTTTTTTCCAAACATAGGTAATGATAAATTTGCAGTATATAATGTCGGAGTACTTTGATTAACAATGGATTTGCAAATGGTGTAATCTTTCAATCCTGTAATTCCGGCTTGTATGCTAAAATCTTGAGGAAAACTTCCCACCAATGTCTTATTAGCTTTTGACGATATATCATTTCGTGGATATAGAACCACTTTGTTTACCAACGTTTCATGTCCCAAATCCAGTTGAATATACACCGGAGTGGTTAAAGTCCCCGATGCATAAGCTTCGGAAGAAGCACCTGAACTGGTTGATGTTGATGTTACTATGCCGTCAGTCAGGTTGCTTGCTTTCCAGCTTCCTGCAACATATTCATTATTGACAGAAGCCTGACATTTATAAGCTAAGTTGAGCGTATCCAAAGGACCAAAAACCTGCATTTCAGCTAGTTGCAATCGCCACAGGTTGCTTTCATCTACAGGTATTCCAATTTTTGTAACATTTAACCGGATATATCTGGCCATTAATGGTTTGTCGAAAATAATATCAACGTGGGGATAAACCCGATTGTTTTTTTTGATAGTTATCCATTTGGCTTTCCAATCAGATGTTTGGAGCATAGCCATTCCAAAACGGTCAACAGCACTCAGACTGCTTTGTTCATCGTTTTGATTCCAAATACGTACTTTCCAATAATAATCTGTTTTACTTAATAATGGTTTCCCGCCATATAAGATATTATTGGAAGCAGAAGAAATTATTTTACCACTATTCCAAATATCAGCGGTATTAGCATCCAAAAGAGCTTGTGTTGAAGCAACCTGAATCTGATAAGCAGATTGACTTTGACCACGGGCATCAGAGGTGATTTGCCAACTAAAGAAAGGTGTCATATCGATTCCTAGTGGGCTTGTTAAATTGTTTGTTTTTAAATTTACAACATTAAATACCGAAGCTCTTGTTTGTATAGAAAGTAAAAATAAAAACAGGAAAGGAACGATTGTTTTTTTTAGTGATGAAATATTCATTTTTATTTCAGTTTATTTGGTTTGACCAATTCATAATCGATATCGCAACAATTAAGAATAATTCAATGGATTTCAATAACTTCGAAAGCATTTAAGTAATGGTCAAAATATAATGTCGTATTTTGTGCCAAAGTTATTCAATACAAACGACAGTCGATCTTTGAGATTCTGAAAACAAAGATAAGCATCAAGAGGTATCCA
>DIZI01000018.1 GCA_002427885.1 Paludibacter sp. UBA6032 | reverse complement strand
CAAGCTAATTTAGGACAAGACATCGTCAGAAATCGTTGCAGTGTTGTCAGAAATCGTTGCAGCATCGTCCCAGATCGTTGCAGTATTGTCCCAGATCGTTGCAGTATCGTCCCAGACCGTTGCAGTATCGTCCCAGATCGTTGCAGTATCGTCCCAGATCGTTGCAGAATCGTCCCAGACCGTTGCAGTGTCGTCCCAGACCGTTGCAGTGTCGTCCCAGATCGTTGCAGTATCGTCCGAAATCGTTGCAGTATTGTCCGAAATCGTTGCAGTATCGTCCGAAATCGTTGCAGTATAGTTAGAAATTGGACACTATCTGAGCAACCGATTTATTTGAGTCAATAAACTCCGGAAATCAGTTGCAATTGTTTGATTATTGTTTATCTTTGCATAAACGAAAAAATGAATAATCATTAAATAATTATACCAATGGAACAAATAATCAAACGTATTTCGTTGCTCCGCGAAGCGATGAAAAAGGCAGGCATTTCGGCTTGCATTATTCCCGGAACGGATCCACATGCAGGTGAATATATATCAGAATACTGGAAAGAGCGTCAATGGATTTCGGGCTTTGATGGTTCGGCAGGAACGGCTGTAGTTACTCTAGACAAGGCGGGTCTCTGGACGGATTCGCGCTATTTTCTGCATGCCGCGGAACAACTGGAAGGAACGGGCATTGAATTGATGAAACAGGGCTTACCCGATACGTTGGAGATTTTGCCCTGGTTAGCCACTCAATTGAAACCCGGTGAAAACGTGGGTGTAAACGCGCAGATGTTTTCGCTAAACGCTTATGCTTCGATGAAAGCCGAATTGAAAATGACCAATCTTGAACTTGTTACCATTGACTTGCTGGCTCAGGTTTGGACCGATCGTCCGGCTTTACCTTTGAAACCCTTCTTTGTTTTCAATACCAAATTTGCCGGAAGATCTACCGTCGAAAAATTGACAGACGTTCGTGCCGAAATGAAAAAAGCACATGCCGATGTGTTTGTTATTTCCGCTTTGGATGATATAGCCTGGCTGTTTAATATCCGTGGCAACGATGTGGATTACAACCCGGTGGTTATTGCGTATGCACTGGTTGAAAAGGAAAAAGCGACTTTGTGTATCGCCAAAGAAAAACTGACTCCCGAAACAACCAACTATCTTCATAATGAGGGTGTAACTGTTGAACCATATCTGGCAATTTATAATAACCTGAAGAGTATTTCGACTTCGGAAGCCGTTTTGGTGGATGGTGGAAAATTAAATCAATCCTTGTTTGAGGCCATTCCGGATGGATGTGCCATTCGAAATAGCATGTCTCCTGTTTTTAAACTGAAAAGTATTAAAAACGAGGTGGAGATGAACGGTTTCCGTTGTGCCATGGTGAAAGATGGTGTGGCTCTGACCCGCTTTTTCAAGTGGTTGGAGGAAAATGTGGCATCGGAAAGTCTTACCGAAGTTTCAGTTGATAAAAAATTATACGAATTTCGAAACGAGCAGGAAAACTTCATGGGCGAAAGTTTTGGCACCATAGCCGGATACGCCGCTCATGGGGCCATTGTGCATTACAGTGCTACACCGGAAAGTGCCTCGACCCTGAAACCGGAGAATATCTTTTTGCTTGATTCAGGCGGACAGTACCTGGATGGTACCACCGACATTACACGTACCATCGCCCTTGGCAAACCGACTGAAAAACAAAAAACAGATTTCACTCTGGCGCTTAAAGGGCATATCGCATTGGCAACGGCGCAATTCCCGGTTGGAACGCGTGGTTCGCAGCTGGATATACTTGCCCGGAAAGCGTTATGGAATCTGGGCATGAATTACGGCCATGGGACCGGTCACGGCATAGGCCATTTTCTGAATGTGCACGAAGGTCCTCAAAGCATACGGATGGAAGAAAACCCGGTGGTATTGCAACCCGGCATGATGATTTCTAACGAACCGGGCATGTATCGTACCAATGAATACGGTATCCGCATCGAGAACCTGGTGCACGTTGTTCCGTCTCAAAAAACAGAATTCGGACAATTTTTGCAGTTTGAAACTGTAACACTTTTCCCGATTGACAGGGAATTGATTGAGATTACCGACCTTAATATGGAAGAAGTAGATTGGATTGACAGCTATCATAAAAAAGTATTTAATGCAATTTCTCCTTTTTTGAATACTGAAGAAAAAAGCTGGTTGGAGAATAAATGTAAATCAATAGTGGATTTGATTTTTTAAAGCCGATAGTCATATTAATAATATAAAACATTTCCGGAGTCTAAACTTTGGAAATGTTTTTTTAAAAAATGAATCATGCCATTTAATATCAACGATTCAATACTGGGCAAAGAGGCAGCAACTCCCGAGATGTATGATGCTTCCCAGCTTTTTCGCATTCCACGCGAAGAGAACAGGATACATTACAATATTAAAAGTGCACATTTGCCCTTTCATGGTTTTGATGTATGGAACTGCTACGAACTTTCATTTCTGACGGACAATGGATTGCCGGTTTCACGGGTTCTGAAGATGATTTATCCGGCTCAAAGTGAGTATCTTGTTGAATCAAAATCGTTGAAATTATATCTGAACTCGTTCAATATGGATCGCTTTGGGAACACTGTGGCTGAAGCCGAAAAGCGGGTAACTGAAATGATCCGGAACGATCTGAATCGTTTGCTGGAAACCGAAGTTACAGTTGTTTTATTTGATGATGAAAGTGAATCGAAACAGCCTTTTCCGGCTTTTTATTCTGTTTCATTGACTGATTTAATTACACGGGAAATACAGGAGTCCATTCAGTTTTCACGTTTTAAGGAATCGCCGGAGTTACTTCGTAGTAAGCCGGTTGATGCCATTCAACACTACACTTTTCACACGGATTTATTGCGTTCAAATTGCCGTGTAACCAATCAACCCGACTGGGGTGATTTGTTTGTTGAAATGTCAGCCCGGAAGGAAATTGATTTACCGTCCATTCTCGAATATTTGGTTTCGTTCCGTAAGGAAAACCATTTTCACGAAGAAGTGGTGGAAATGATTTACAAACGTTTTCATGATATCTTTGAACCGGAAACCCTTATGGTCGCCGCCATGTATACCCGGCGGGGTGGTATCGACATTAATCCCATTCGTGCATCTCATGCCCGATTGCTGGACGAAGCGTTTTTAAGCTCCGAATTCAGACTTGGGAAAACGTTGAGGCAATGATAACAAAACAGAAGAGTTAGATATTCCGTATTTCTTTTGTGTTTGAGTATGACCGGGTGAGGTGACCAGATACTTCCCGGCATCAAAATTTCCAACATACAGCATTATAATTGTTTGTATATACAAAAAAAGAGTGTATCTTTGCACCCGCAAATGCGCAGTATGCGGCTGTGGCGTAATTGGTAGCCGCGCCAGACTTAGGATCTGGTGCCGAGAGGCGTGGGGGTTCGAGTCCCTTCAGCCGTACTGGAAATCCCGATAATCTAACGATTGTCGGGATTTTTTTGTTTCATTCACTGATTGTTCCGATATTGATTTTGTCTGATAAATTCCTGCTATCAGGTCAATTATTTTGATAAATACTGACTTTTTTATAGGCTTTCTTAAAAAAAACACAGCAATATAATTTTGTATTATCACAATTCTTGTATCTTTGTGTTCGAAATTTTTATTTAAAATTATGGCTTTAATAAAATCGGTTCGGGGCTTTACTCCGAAAATGGGTGAAAATTGTTTCTTAGCTGAAAATGCGACCGTGGTTGGCGATGTGGTGATGGGTGATGGTTGCAGTATCTGGTTTAATGCGGTGCTGCGGGGTGATGTAAATTCCATTCGTATCGGTAATCATGTGAATATTCAGGATGGTTCCGTACTACATACTTTATACGAAAAATCAACAGTTGAAATTGGTGATTATGTTTCTATCGGACATAATGTGACTGTTCACGGAGCGAAAATTGAAAATTATGCGTTGATAGGAATGGGAGCAACTTTGCTTGATCATGCCGTGATAGGTGAGGGTGCAATTGTTGCCGCAGGAGCCCTGGTATTAAGCAATACAATAGTTCCTCCCTTCACTCTTTGGGCGGGCGTGCCGGCTAAATTTGTGAAAAATGTAGAACCGGAACAGGCGAACGAAATAAACCGTAAAATCGCTCATCAATATGCCATGTACGCCGGTTGGTTTATGGACGAAGAAAATAAATAATTTCCGGGATTCAATTGCCTGTTGGAATGATATTGGAGAAAAGAATTTTGTAACAATTAATTTACAATCAGTTTATGCTAATAAAAGATTTATTAAGCCACGAATGGAAAAAAAGTATCAGAGCTAAAGGCTTCTATAAAAACCTGGCGGTAAATATCCTGTTGGGTTTTGTGGGCTTGTATTTTGCTACCATATTGCTTTTACTGGGTTTTAAACTGGATGAAATTCTCGAAAAAGCCCACAAAACGCTTAACCCAATGGAGCTCTTCAACGGAGCGATGCTGTATATCCTGCTTATCGGACTTGCATTTCGCTTCTTCATGCAGCAGTTGAATACATTCAATTTGCCACCCTATCAGGTTTTGCCGATAAAACGTTCATCCCTGATCAATTTTCTGCTGCTGAAACCGTTGTTTAGCCCGGTGAATTACATTTTACTGTTAATGGTTATTCCTTTTGCCGTTCAGTCGGTTGTTGGGTACTACAGTGCAGCTGTAGCTGTACGGTTTGTATTAAGCTTTGTTTTACTGGTCTGGTTCAACTCTTTTACAGCGGCATTTCTGAAACGTAAATATGGTTCGGGTCTGTTTTCGTTTTTAATTGTGATAGCAGTTCTTGCATGTATCGCAGCACTTGAGTATTTTAAGGTTTTCTCCTTGTTTGATATGTCGAGAGCACTTTACGGTTTTATTGTGCTGAAAACCATTGGATTGCTTCTGCCTCTTAGTGCTGTCGCTCTTGCCTTTTTCCTGAATAAATGGTTTTTCGCACAGAATTATTATCCCGAGCGGTTTAATGTGAAACTCAAAGGGGATAAAGTACGTACTACTCAATTATCTTTTCTCAACCGGTTTGGTATTATAGGAGAACTTATTTCCGTTGAAATAAAGCTGATTTTACGCCATAAACGGACGAAAAGTATTCTCTATATGTCCGGTTTCTTTCTGCTTTACGGTTTAATGTTTTATACTCAACCTGTTTATGCAAAAAGCAACGGCATGTTATTTTTCGTGGCCATGTTTATAACCGGTCTGCTGATGTTTATGTACGGACAATGGACAATCAGTTGGGACAGTTCGCATTTCGACAGTCTGATGACACGTAATATTCCGATTCGTACCTATTTGAATGCCAATTATTATTTGTTGGTGGCTTTCAATTTAATTTGTTTTGTGCTAACAACGCCTTATTTTTATTTTGGGATGAAAATCGTATATATGCATGTGGCGGCATTTATATTTAATATTGGAGTGAACGTTTTTTTACTCTTGTTTCTGGCTACATTTAATACCAAACGTATTGATTTGTCGAAAGCCCAGGTTATGAATTATCAGGGAACCACCTTTAAGAGTTTTCTGATTGTATTGCCGATTATGTTTATACCCATGATCATTGTAGCTGCTCTTTCGGCTTTAACTTCAATGACAGTTGCTTTGTGGACGCTTACATTTTTAGGAATTGCCGGTATTGTTTTTCGTAAATATCTGATCACTGTTTGTGTCAATCAGTTTAACCGGAGGAAATATAAACTCGCTGAGGGATTCCGGGAAGGTGAATAATGTGACACAAACCGGAATTTAAATTATAAATTTTCAAACTTAATAATCAACCAATCAACATAGTTATGATACAAGTAACCAATCTTCAAAAAGCATACAACGGAGTAACCGTATTAAATATTCAGGGATTAAAAATTCCACAAGGTGAAAGCTTTGGTTTAGTGGGAAATAACGGAGCCGGAAAAACGACCTTTTTTCGTTTGATTCTTGATTTGATTGAACCTTCCAACGGGGAAGTTCAGATTGATGATCATACGGTCATGCGCAATGATGAGTGGAAAAAAACGACCGGTTCATTTTTGGATGAAGGATTTTTGATTGATTTTTTAATTCCGGAGGAATACTTCAATTTTGTGGGAAAACTGTATCATAAAACGGATGGCGATATAACTGAATTTCTGGAAACGATGAAAGACTTTTTCAACGGTGAAGTACTTGGTTCTAAAAAGCTGATTCGTGATTTTTCAAAAGGAAATCAAAAGAAAATCGGTATTGTTGCAGCTTTGCTTGGTGACCCGAAAATATTAATTCTCGATGAACCTTTCACGGCGCTCGATCCTTCTTCACAAATCCGGTTGAAACGTTTCCTGAATGATTTGCAGCTAAAGTTTAATATGACCATGCTGATTTCCAGTCATGATCTGAATCATGTTACTGAAGTTTGTAAACGGATTGTGGTACTTGAGAAAGGACTTATTGTGAAGGATCTGCAAACAAATGCCGATACTTTGAAAGAACTGGAAGCGTATTTTGCAGTATAGTAAAACAGGATTCAGAAAAGAGCATAATTCAATTGTGAATTATGCTCTTTTCTTATAATGGAAAACTTTCTTCCACACGGTATTTCCCGAAAACTTCTTTCACCGTGCAACATTCCGTATAGGCATCATGCTCAAACATTAATGTTTGATGTTTTTCCGCCGCTTCATCCAGCAAGGCTCTTTTTTCTTCCATGGATGTAATGGGGTAGGTGTCATAAGCCGAAATCCAGGAAACGGGTAGACTCGCAGCTATGGGTATTACATCTCCTACATAGACAATTGTCTTTTTCTCTGTGTGAATATAGCTCACCAGTTGTCCAACAGTGTGTCCATTAAAAAGTCGCAGTTCCACTTCGGGACAAAGCCATTCATTTTCAGTAACCAGACGAAGTTTTCCTGCTTCCTGAACCGCTAACATATTCTCGGGGAAATACGAGTCACCTTCACGTATATTTGGTTTCAAAAAGTTATTCCATTGCGCTTCACCTACCCAATGTGTAGCGTTTGGAAAGGTCAGTTCAACTTTGGTACGATCAGCATTATAATAAGTACAACCACCACAATGATCGAAATGCAAATGGGTAAGAATCACATCGGTTATATCCATAGCAGAATATCCTAGTTTTTTTAGTTCGGAGTCGAAATTAATCACAGCAACAAAATCGTAATACTTCAGGTATTCAAGCTGTTTGTCCCCTGTTCCTGAATCGATAAGAATAAGCTTTTCGCCCGTATCTATCAACAAACAGCGCATCGCAAACCGGCAAAAGTTATCGTCGTTACACGGATAGCGTTTCTGCCAGACCCGTTTGGGTACGACACCGAATGCTGCACCGCCATCAACCTGAAAATTACCCGCTTCTATTTTATGTAGTTTCATTTTATGTTATTTTAAAGTAAAAAATGGATGCAATGGAAAAATACTAAATCAGCAATTGTAATGTCCGAAAGGTAATCAACACAGAATGTATAAAGATTTTAAAACATACACTTTAGGTACCTTCATTTCGTGTAATCTTCCGGTAATTCTAACTTTATAACTTCAAAACTTTATGAACTTTAAAATTCTATGAACTTGACGAACTTTTTACTACATTTGCGTTTCCATAATTCCACGGACAAAAATAACTAAAAACATTCATCCATCCAACCGTATGCAACGAGTTCATTTTATCGCCATTGGTGGAGCTGCCATGCACAACTTAGCCATTGCCATTAGTAAAAAAGCCAATTTTCAGGTTACCGGTTCGGATGATGAAATCTTTGAACCTTCGTACAGCCGGCTCAAAGAGCATAAACTTTTACCTGAGAAAATGGGTTGGTTCCCCGACAAGATTCATTCAGGCTTACAGGCCGTAATTCTTGGAATGCACGCCACCGAAGATAATCCTGAGTTGATTCGCGCCCGCGAACTCAATTTGAAAATTTATTCTTTTCCGGAATATCTGTTCCAACAAACCCGGAGTAAAACCCGTATTGTGGTTGGTGGAAGTCATGGAAAAACAACCACCACGGCGATGATTTTGTTTGTTTTGAAACAACTCAATATTGATGCTGATTATATGGTTGGAGCTCAAATCGAAGGTTTCGACAATATGGTTAAACTTTCATATGACTCCCGTATTGCTGTATTTGAAGGCGATGAATACCTTACTTCACCCATTGACAGAAGACCCAAATTTCATTTGTATAAGGCGCATATTGCCGTACTCACAGGAATAGCCTGGGATCATATTAATGTCTTCCCGACTTTTGAAAATTACGTGGAACAATTCAGGATGTTTACCGAACTGATGGAAGTGCAGGGGCGGTTGATTTATTTTGATGGGGATGATAATTTGAATGCTATTGCACAAAAACTTCGCCGTGACATAGTTCCTTTTCCTTACAATACTCCTGAATATGAAGTTATCGACGGAATAACCTATCTGAAAACAAAGAAAGGTGATGTACGGTTGAATATATTCGGAGAGCATAATTTACAGAACTTAAATGCCGCCCGGTTAGCTTGTCGCCAGATTGGGGTGACTGATGAACAATTTTATTCCGTCATTCCCGATTTTTCCGGGGCGTCCAACCGCTTACAAAAAATTGAAGAAACAGCTTCTTCCGTAGCATACAAAGATTTTGCACATTCACCTTCCAAATTGAAAGCAACCGTAAAAGCAGTCAGACATCAATATCCTGATAAGAAACTCATAGCTTGTATGGAATTGCACACATTCAGCAGCCTGACGGAAGATTTTCTGCCGCAATACGCTAATTGTATGAGCGAAGCGGATATTGCTTTCGTGTACTATGATCCCGAAGTGATAAAACATAAACACTTAAAGGAAATTCAACCCGAACAGGTAAAACAGGCTTTTGGGGGCAATAATTTGTCGGTTTTTACCGATTCAAATGCCTTGCAACAAAAACTCCGTGAACTGAATTATGATAATTCGGCTTTGCTATTGATGACTTCCGGTAATTTCTCGGGTGTGAACCTGATTGATTTTGCGAAAGAACTCTTAAACAAGAAATAAGGGACGAAATTTAATAACACTCCTTCAGGCAAAAAACAAGATTTGAATATGACAGAGAAACAACTTTTATTAGATCAACGATATATGCGTATGGCTCGTATCTGGGCAGAAAACTCCTACTGTGAAAGAAGAAAAGTAGGTGCTTTATTGGTAAAAAACAAGATGATTATTTCGGATGGTTACAATGGAACACCGTCGGGATTTGAAAATAAATGTGAAGATGAGAACAATGTATCTAAACCTTATGTTCTACACGCCGAAGCCAATGCCATCAGCAAAGTTGCCCGTTCACACAATAGCAGTGATAACGCAACTTTGTATGTAACTGCCTCACCCTGCATCGAATGTGCAAAATTAATTGTGCAATCCGGAATAAAGAGGGTGGTTTATGGCGAGAAATACCGCATTATGGATGGGGTTGAACTGTTGGAACGTGCTAAAATAGAAGTGGTTTTTCTCGAACTTCCGGTAGAGTAATCTCATTCTGTTTTTTTTTCAACTATCAAAATATTAATTTATGCCATTAGATATCAGACTAATGGCATTTGACTATAAAAAAATGAATAAAAAGAATTTATTGCTGGTTTTGGTTGTTTTTATTTCCGTCCTAAGTGGTTTACTCTTAGGGAATATGCTATCTGTTCGACACATTGGTTCGGGACTTTCCGGAGCTTTTTCACGCTCGGGAGCACACAGCAAGATTGATGAGTTGCTATCCATTATTAAAACTCAATATGTCGATTCTGTAAATACTAACTTGATGACGGAAGAAATGATGACCGATATGGTTTCAAAACTTGATCCGCATTCGGTTTACATTCCTGCATCCGATTTGCAAAAGGTAAACGAAGAATTGGAAGGCAGTTTTAGTGGCATTGGGGTTCAATTCAATATTCAGAATGATACTGTAATGGTTGTTGCCATAGTGAATGGAGGTCCGTCCGAAAAAGTCGGTTTACTGGCCGGTGACAGAATTGTGCAGGTTGACGATTCTGCTTTTGTCGGGAAAACTATTACAAATGAGAAAGTGCTGAAAAAACTTCGCGGACCTGAAAAATCAAAAGTAAAACTTGGAATTCGTCGAAATAACACTTCCGAAATATTACACTATACCATTACCCGCGGAGAAATTCCGGTTAATTCCGTTGATATAGCCTATATGATTGAACCTCAGATTGGGTTTATTAAAGTAAATAAATTTGCAGAAAAAACGTACTCCGAATTTTTAAATGCTATTGCTAAATTAAAAAATCAGGGAGCGAAAAAGTTTATTATAGATTTGCGTGAAAATCCGGGAGGATTAATGGATCAGGCTATTAATATGGTGAATGAATTTTTACCTGCCGGTCGAATGATTGTTTACGCAAAAGGGAATGCTTACCCACGATTTGAATCCAAATCGGATGGTAAAGGAAGTTGTATTAATTCGCCGGTTATTGTACTGATTGATGAGTTTTCTGCTTCAGCCAGCGAAATATTTTCGGGTGCTATTCAGGATAATGACAGGGGGTTAATTATAGGACGCCGATCATTTGGGAAGGGATTGGTTCAACAGCAAATGGGATTGTCAGATGGATCTGCTATACGTCTTACGGTAGCACGTTATTATACGCCTTCAGGTCGATGCATTCAGAAGTATTATGAGAAGGGAAAATCAGAAGCTTATGAAATGGATATTTTGAACCGTTTTAAACACGGTGAATTCGATTCAAGGGACAGCATACACATGGATGATTCTCTTAAATATAAAACGGTAGGTGGTCGTACGGTTTACGGAGGAGGTGGAATAATGCCGGACATTTTTGTACCCCGAGATACTTCAGATTATACTCCTTATTTGAATAAAATAATCAATTATGGTTATCTGTATCAATATGCATTTCAATATGCAGACAAAAACCGGTCAACATTAAAGAAAATGAAAAACTGGATGCAAATGGATACGTATTTGGATCAACAGGATCTGCTGACTAAATTTGTAGCTTTTGCAACTTCAAAATCTGTTGTTGCTAACTGGAAAGAAATAAATACTTCCAAAAAATTCATACTCGAACAACTCAAAGCTTATATTTCAAGGAATACTTTGGGAGATGCTGATTTTTACCCTTTACTTTACAAGGACGATATGACAGTAAAGAAAGCGTTGCAAGAAATGAATAAGAAGAAAAAATAATCCGGTTTAAGATGATTGAATTCCTGATATGATCATTTCAGCTCACAGAATTATAAATAAAACCAGCGAGAGTGTCATTTTTGGATGAAACTCTCGCTGGTTTTATTTGATTTAGATTTTTACAGAAATAAGTATTTTTTTTATTGACGATTGATTTATCCAATTTCTTTTCTATTTTTGTGGCCAAATCAATTTAAATATAAAACACTATGTCAGCATTATCGATTGTCGGTTTTCTAGCTTCTTTGTTATCCGTTTTAAATCAATTTCCACAGGCGATAAAAGTTTTTCGTTCACAGGATACACATAGTATTTCATTGATGATGTATTGTATAGTCGTTGTGGCAATCTCTCTTTGGCTCGTGTATGGTATCATGCTCAATGATTTTCCCCTTATTTCAGCAAATGCATTGTCATTAATCCCTATCGTTTATATTTTTATTATCAAACTGAAAAACACGTTGACCGGTAAAGATAAACTGGCAATCTAAAATTTAGTAATTCTTTTTATTAGAAATAATGAACTCGAACCGTCCGGTTCGGGTTTTTTATTTTGAGGATATACTGATAATTTGGTCTTTATTTTGTGGTTTATAAAATTCAAACTACATTTGCAAAAGCTTAGATATTGTTTAATTGACACTTTCTATAAATTTAAATTACCAACTAAATCGCAAAGCCATGTACTTAAATAGAATAAGTTCTTTTTGCCTGATTGTTTTATTCTTTTTTCTAAAACTTTTGCCTCTTAATTCTCAATCAGTAACACCCTGGTTAACCAGCGGAGACAAAAGTAAATTGCTTCAGACTCAAAGTGCTGTAAATTTCGGAACAAATACTTCGTCCGCAAATGTCACAATCAATTTATATCCGGCTACGACTTTTCAAAACATGGATGGTTTTGGGTTTTGTTTAACGGAAGGAAGTGCCGAAGCTATAAATATCTTGAATTCCTCCCAACAAACGGCTTTGCTTAAAGAATTATTTGATAAATCGACCGGTTTGGGAATTTCTGTATTGCGAATAAGCATTGGCGCTTCCGATTTGAGTTCTTCCGATTATAGTTACAACGAAACATCGGGGGATGTCAATATGGTGAATTTTAGTCTTGCAGGTCCGGATATGAATTACCTTATACCTCTTTTGAAAAAAATACTTGTAATTAATTCGGACATTAAAATCCTGGCAACTCCGTGGTCGGCTCCAAGATGGATGAAAACGAACGGCAGTTGGGTTGGTGGAAGTTTAAAAACAAATTACTATGCGGCCTATGCCAATTATTTTGTAAAATATCTGGATGCGATGAAATCACAGGGTATAACCGTTTGGGGCATAACTCCACAGAACGAACCGGAAAATCCAAATAATGAACCGAGCATGACTATGACTTCCACGGAGGAAAAGAACTTTATCAATAACAATTTGGGACCTACTATGGCAAATGCAGGTTATTCATCCGTTAAGATCATTGCTTTTGATCATAATTGTGACAATACGGCTTATCCCATTGATGTTTGTAATAACAGCAGTTATGTTGATGGTGCAGCATTTCATTTATACGCCGGAAATATTTCAGCCCTGACAACTGTTAGGAATGCCACGAATAAAAATGTGTATTTTACAGAACAATATACAGCATCCAACGGTAGCTTTTCGGGTGATCTGGGTTGGCATTTACAAAATGTTGTACTCGGATCAGCCAATAATTGGGCAAAAACAGTTATTGAATGGAATCTTGCCAACAATGCGAGTCTCGGACCTCATACTCCGGGTGGTTGTTCAACTTGCCTTGGTGCCATAACCGTAAATAACAGTACCAGTTATACCCGAAATGTTTCGTATTATATTATCGGACAAATTTCTAAATTTGTGAATTCAGGTGCCATTCGGATTGGAAGTACGGTTTTTGGGAGTAATGTTTCGGTTGCAACTTTTCAAAATTTGGATGGAACCTTAGCATCCGTAATTTATAACGGCAATAGTGCCGCACAAACGGTAAAAGTTGTATTGAATTCACTGTCATTTATATATACAGTTCCCGGTTCAACGGCAGCCACTTTTGTTTGGAAAGGAAGCCCAAACGCAATTTCGGAAATTAAATCAGAAACCGTAAACTTATCGCCCAATCCCGGACATACTTTTGTTCGACTTAAACAGCCTGAAAATGGAACCGGGTACAATGAAATTGATTTTATCACACTCGATGGTAAAATAGCGTTGAAACAAAATCTATTAGCTGCTAATCAAGATGACCTGATAAATATATCAGGATTAACAAATGGAATGTATCTATTAAAAATGGCTGGTGGAGGTAATTTCTTTTTTGGAAAGTTTATCAAAGAATAATACTAGAAGTGACCGGAACTTCACCCGGCAGATTCATTAAGACATGATTTTGTTTTTTTAAATTCCTGAATTACATTCTAAAATCAAACCTTTCGGTACGGGTTTTCTCATACATTTCTCTATCAAAACTGTATAAACGGGCAGGTTTATGGGAAACACCTGTTTGTATTTCGTCAAGAGGAATTAAGTATGCCATTTTATTCACTTTTCTTCGGTAATTCCGTTTGTCGTAGGTAGTATTAAAAATGACTTCGTAAAGTTTTTGCATTTGGGTTAGGGTGAACTTTTCCGGTAACAGTTCAAAAACCAAGGGTTCGTGAAGTAAATCATAGCGCAATTTTTTTAATGCTTCGTCAAAGATTTCGCTGTGGTCGAACATTAAGACCATGTTTTCGTATGCATTCGCCCATTTGGCATCTTCAATAATGGTGCTGTTATCCACATCGCTCAGGTTTACCAACGAATAGAATCCTACCGTAATAACTCTGTCATCCTGCAACCGGGGTTTTACCCATTCATAATCCTGTTTTCTCCTTTTTAAACGATTTGGATCGGAGAAAACCATGAATTGTTTAGCAAAGATATTTTCCAATCCTGTTTGTTCCTTTAATATACGTGAAGCGGTGGCATCAATATCTTCATCTTTGCGAACATGATTCCCCGGAAACTTCCATTCTAAATAAACTTTGTCTTCGTAAGGTACTGTTTCTCTTCTGACCAATACCTTGAGTTCATTTGCATCATAACCAAAAATAACACAATCTACCGAAATTGTAGGTATAGTTTCTATAGCGATATCTAAATTTGAAGTATTTTCTTCCATAATTTTTATTATACTTGTTTCGGATTTGCAAAGATAAATAATTAAAATGACTCAGATAGATAAATGGTGTCAAAATTACACCTTACGTTTGTTTTATGAGTTATTTTTGTACTTAGTGTAAAAAAAACACACTTTTATTTTGGTATTCTGAAAAATGCTTTTATATTTGCACCCGTAAACATATTGTTATTATGACACTTTAGATTTTTATCTTCACAGAAGATGAAAGTATCTGATTGAAAAATAATGATTTAATGCCTGTTTAATTTCGTAAAAAGTCTTTGATGGAGAATTATATGACCCCAAATGCGAATTTCAGTAACAACCTATTGTAACTATTCAGTAAAACAAATCAAATTCCAAAAATAAAAAAATGAGAGTAACCCGTATTACTATTTTCGGTATTTTAAGCATAAGTTTGTTTCTAAATTTTACCAGGGCTCAGAAGCCAGTTTATTTAGATGTAAAACAACCCATTGAAAAAAGAGTGGAACAAGCTCTTTCTTTGATGACGCTTGATGAAAAAGTGGCCATGTGCCATGCCCAATCAAAATTTAGTTCCAAAGGTGTTCCCCGCCTTGGAATTCCCGAAGTCTGGACGGATGACGGTCCTCACGGAATTCGCGAAGAAGTTTTTTGGGATAAATGGAGTGGCGCCGGTTGGACGAATGACTCATGTACTGCATTCCCGGCTCTGACTTCACTTGCAGCTTCTTTCAATCCTCAAATGGCTTTATTATACGGCAAAACGATTGGAGAAGAAGCTCGCTATCGCAATAAAAACGTTTTATTAGGTCCCGGTGTGAATATTTATCGCACTCCGCTCAATGGTCGTAATTTCGAATATATGGGCGAAGATCCTTACTTGTCATCGCGAATTGTTGTGCCTTATGTTCAGGGTGTTCAGCAAAATGGAGTAGCTGCTTGTGTAAAACATTTTGCGTTGAATAATCAGGAAGCTGATCGTATGTCAGTTGATGTCGAAGTTAGTGACCGGGCTCTGCATGAAATTTACCTGCCGGCTTTTAAAGCGGCGGTTGAAGAAGGTAAAGCCTGGGCAATTATGGGTTCGTACAATCAGTTTCGTGGCGTGCATTGCTGCCACAACGATTTATTATTGAACAAGATTTTGAAAACAGACTGGAAATTTGACGGAGTTGTCATTAGCGATTGGGGGGGTGTTCATAATACCGACCAGGCTGTAAACAATGGTCTAGATTTAGAAATGGGAACTTCTACGAATGGTTTGACAACAGACGGTACTTCACCTTATTCCGAATATTACCTGGCAAATCCTTATTTGAGAGGTTTGAAATCAGGAAAGTACAGTGAATCAGTATTAAATGATAAAGTTCGTAGAATTTTACGTTTGATTTTCAGAACCACCATGAGTGCTGACCACCCTTTTGGTAAATTTGTAAGTCCGGAGCATTCAGAGGCTTCCCGTAAAATTGCTGAAGAAGGGATAGTACTATTGAAAAATAACAAACAATTCTTCCCTATTCCGGTTGGAAAATATCAGAAAATTGCTGTTATTGGTGAAAATGCCACCCGAAGTTTAGTCATTGGCGGCGGATCATCGTCGCTAAAAGTTGCCTACGAAGTTAGCCCGCTGAAGGGATTAATTCAAAAATATGGCAAAGATCATATTACCTTTTCAAAAGGTTACGCATCCGGAGAAAATGAATACAATAAGGAGGTTGGTAGTCAGCAAAATGCAGATTCATTGATAAACGCTGCAGTTGCAACAGCAAAGGATGCAGATGTAGTTTTGTTTATCGGAGGACTGAATAAAAACCATTTTCAGGATAGCGAAGGCGCTGACCGTAAATCGATGGATTTACCATTTGGTCAGGATAAATTGATAGCAGCTTTACTGAAAGCGAATAAAAATGTGGCTGTTATTTTGCTGAGTGGCAATGCCGTGTCAATGCCATGGGTAAATGAAGTTCCGGCCATAGTTCAAGCCTGGTATCTGGGCTCCGAAGCGGGTAATGCCATCGCAAATGTACTTTCGGGTGAAGTAAATCCATCCGGTAAATTGCCGTTCTCCTTTCCAAAAAAACTGGATGACAATGCCGCCATTTCATTCGGGCAAATTTCGTATCCCGGCCTAGATGGGAAAGAGGAATATAAAGATGATATTTTAGTTGGTTATCGTTGGTTTGATACTAAAAAAATTACGCCTTTGTTTGCTTTTGGTTATGGTTTGTCCTATACAACTTTCGAATATGGTAAAATTACGACCGATAAAAAATTGTATACTCCCGATGAAACAGTAAAAGTATCGTTTACCCTGAAAAATACCGGTAAAGTTGATGGAGCAGAAGCAACTCAGGTTTATGTTTCGGAACCTAAAGCAACGGTCATGCGACCCGTAAAGGAATTGAAAGCATTCAAAAAGGTATTTCTGAAAGCGGGCGAAACTCAAACAATTGAATTGGAAATTAAGGTAAAAGATATGGCATTTTACAACGAGACAACACAAAGTTGGACCGTTGAACCTGGAGAATTTGTATTGCGTAATGCTGCCTCATCAAATGATGTAAAGAGCAGTGTTTCAATTCAAATTAAGTAGCTGATAAATTAAACCGGGATTATTATTAAGGAATGATTCCGGTTTTAGGGTAAAAGTTATAAAAACTATGAAATTGACGATTTAAGCATTTAGCTATAAACAATTTAAGTGACAATATTGTTAAATATTATGAAGTTGTTTCTATTCATTTTTATTTTAATCAAATCAACGAATTAACCAATAAACAAATCAACTAAAAATACTAACCAACTAATTAATAATCAATGAAGAGCACAAAGACACAACGAATAAATGCGCACGTGCAATTAGTAAGCACAGTTTTTTTTCGGCGTTTAATTCCTGTACTTATATGTATGGTGATGCCGTTAAGCTTATTTGCGCAGAAAACAACGCTGAATGGAGTGGTAGTCGACTCAAAAAATGAAGCTATAATCGGCGCTAATATTATGGTGAAGGGAACTACTACCGGAACCGTAACAGACGTTGACGGTAAATTTAGCCTGGATGCGAATTCCACTGACATTTTGGTATTCAGTTATTTAGGAATGAATACGATTGAACGTACAGTCGGTACAACAAAGAATTTCCGGATTGTAATGACTGATGATTCCAAAGCATTGGATGAAGTGGTGGTCGTAGGATACGGTTCGGTGAAGAAAAAAGATTTAACAACAGCCGTTTCCACTGTTTCCACAAAAGACATTTCCGAAAGACCTATTATTTCTGCAGCTGCTGCTATTCAGGGAAAAGCTGCCGGAGTTACTGTTATTCAACCAAGTGGTGAACCCGGTGCAGGTATGGTGGTTCGAATTCGTGGAAACACTTCAATTAATGCCAGCAATGATCCATTATATGTTGTAGATGGTGTACCTATGAGTGAAATTAATTTCTTGTCGCCCAATGATATTGAGAGTATGCAGATTTTAAAAGACGCTTCATCGGCAGCCATTTATGGATCGCGAGGAGCAAATGGCGTGGTTTTAATTACTACAAAATTAGGAAGCAAAGGACAGGCAAAAATTTCACTGAATTCACATATAGGAATGACTCAGGTGGTAAATAAAATTCGATCCCTCAATACTACTCAATATAAAGCATTGATGGATGAAATTGGATCTGTAACTTTACCCGATGGCTTAACCGACCAGACCGATTGGTTTAAAGAAACATACCGAACAGGAGTAACACAGGATTATCAATTGTCAATTTCTAATGCTACTGACAATATGAAATACTTTGTTTCCGGCGGATATACAGACGAAAAAGGGGTAATACCGGTTGCTTATTACAAACGGTATAATTTAAGAGCAAATCTCGAAAACCAGATTCGTTCGTGGTTCAAATTGAATACTAATCTGGCGTATTCCGATTATACCGATAACGGTATAATTTCAGGGACCGGTTCAAACCGAGCCGGAGTTATTTTGTCTGTAATTAATACACCAACTTATGCCCCAATCTGGAATCCTGCGATTCCAACTCAATATTATGATAATTTCTATGGTGCCCAAGTAACTAGTCCAGTTGAAAATATGTCGCGTACTGCCAACAATCAAACGAACAACAATCGGTTTATAGGAAGTGTTAGTGGAGAAATTAGCTTTATGCCTGATTTAAAACTTAAATCAACAGGTTCGCTAGACAGAGTATATTATAATTCAACCAGTTTTCTTGATCCTATTTCAACCTCATACGGTCGTAGTCAACATGGAACTGCTTCCGACACACGTTCTTTAAGTTCTATTTTAGTTTTCGATAACATATTAACTTACAGTACAAAAATAAACAAAAACAATATTGATTTGATGGGTGGTACATCTTATACTTCTTCCGTTTGGAATCAAAGTTATATGGGCGGTTCTCATTTTCGTGATGCCGAAGTAATGACTTTAAATGCAGCTAATAAAATAGAACAATGGAGTGGAACTTCCGGATCTTCCTGGTCAATTATGTCATTTGTGGGCAGGTTGGCTTATAATTATGACAGTAAATATTTAATGACAGTCAATTTTCGTGCAGATGGTTCTTCCAAATTAGCACCGACACATCGCTGGGGATATTTTCCATCAGCATCTGCTGCATGGCGTATTTCATCAGAAGATTTTATGAAAGGAATCGATTGGCTTGATGATTTGAAATTACGCGGTGGTTGGGGTCAGGTCGGAAATCAATCAGGTCTGGGCGATTACTCCTATTTACAACATTATAATATTTCACGTTTGCCATGGTATGATAAAAGTGGATTATATACAGATGCTGTACCAGCCATTACGGCAAGTAATATGAAAAATGTGGATTTAACATGGGAAACAAATTCTCAAAGTGATATCGGTTTTGACCTGTCAATTTTGAAAAGCAGAATTAATTTGTCTGTAGATGCTTATTATAAATATACAACAAATCTGTTATTTGAAATTCCTCTACCGGCTCCCTATTTGTATCCTATCAGAAATGGAGGAGAAATGAGTAACCGTGGGATTGAATTTACTCTCAATACTAAAAATTTGACAGGAAAATTTAAGTGGGAAACTGATTTTAATATGTCATTTAACCGCAACAAAGTTGAAAAGCTTGAACTTCTGACAGTGGCTTATTATGGACAGACTTCTATGGGCGAAACAATGGTATTGTTAAAACCAGGATTGCCACTTGGCGTATTTTATGGATACGTTTCGAAAGGAGTTGATCCTGAAACCGGTAATTTGCTTTATCAGACCAAAAACGGTGATAGCAGTTCGCCCCAGTTGAGTGACCGGACTATTATCGGTGATCCAAATCCTAAATTTACGTATGGATTGACTAACAATTTATCTTATAATGGATTTTCGTTGAATATCTTCTTCCAGGGTTCTTACGGAAATGATATTTATAATGTTTCACGTATGGAAACCGAAGGAATGTATGATGCCAAGAATCAGTCCATTGCTGTTCTCGATCGTTGGGAACGCCCCGGAATGATAACTTATATGCCGCGTGCAACACAGGAGAAAGTGAATTTATTGTCTTCAACCCGATTTGTGGAAGATGGTAGTTATTTAAGACTAAAAACCTTGACATTATCATATAATTTTGAAGGGGGACTATTTAAACGGTTGAAAATTACCCGTTTTCAGCCTTATCTGACCGCACAAAATTTGTTAACACTAACAAAATACAAAGGATTTGATCCTGAAGTAAATCAATATGGTGGTGATGCTAAAGTCCAGGGAGTTGATTATGGAACTTATCCGCAATCAAAAAGTTATGTGGTTGGTATTAATGTAGAATTTTAAAAAATCAGTACAATGAAAAATATACTAAAACTGGCTATTTTTGGAGCCATTATTTTCATACATGCTTGTTCATTGGATTTAAATCCGATTTCTGATTTCTCAGAAAAAAACATCGGAGGTGTTGATAGTGCCGGCAACACAGTAAAATTTAAAACCAGAGCAGAAATCCAAACTCAGTACGATTACATGTACAATATCTTAATTCAAAATCCCGGAATTGAAGGTTGGACTGCAGATATGTTGGTGTATAATGAGACCCATTCTGATAATGCGTATCGTGGTGCAACCGACGTGGAATTAACCCAGTTGGAACAACAGAAACAGGATGGAATTAATAAAAATATCAATCGTGACTGGGATTATTATTTTGGAATTATTTCTGCCGCAAACAGTGTGATTTGCAATGTGGATTCTGTTCCGGATCCAACATTGACCTTGGCTGAACGGAAGCAATGGAAATCGGAAGGTTTGATATTGCGTTCGATGATGTATTTCGATCTGGTACGTTTATGGGGAGCAGTTCCTTTGATTACTACGGAACCACCGGCAATAACAGCTGCCAATATAAAAGAAGTTTATCCATTGTATTATCCACCAAGGGATTCAGTTTCGAAAGTTTATGCCCAGATTATTAAAGATTTGAATACAGCTTTGGAACCCGGTGGGGCTCCTCCCATCGATAATAACAATAAATTCAAATTCTCCCGTACGGTTGCAAATGCTTTATTGGCAAAGATTTATGCTGAAAAACCTGTTCGCGATTACGATAAAGTGATTCAGTATTGTACAGAAGTGGAGAAAGATGTAACGTTGGTTCCGAATTTTGGTGATTTATTTGATATGAATTCAGCAAAAACCGATGTTAAAAACAGAAACACTTCCGAATCGATTTTCGAAATTAATTTTTCCGGCGGAGGTCTTTGGTTTACCTGGTTGGTTGGGATTGATCAATCCGACCCAAGCAGCAAATACGATTGGGCGAAATGGTTGACACCTTCACGCGATTTAATCGCTGCATTCGATAAAGCTGGTGACAAGGTACGAAAAGCTGAAACGATAATAACTGCTACGGTTACCTGGAGTAACGAATATCCTTCAGCAACTTATCCGTTTATGTATAAATACCGTTCAAAATTCAGCAGCGTTATTAAACTGCGTTTGGCCGATATATTGTTGTTGAAAGCTGAAGCTTATGTACAAAAAGGTGATCCAACAAGTGCTGCTACCCTGGTAAATCAAATCAGAACAAGAGCAAATCTGACAAGTTTAAGTACTGTAACACTTGATGATGTATTGAATGAAAGACGTCTGGAACTTGCTTTTGAAGGTCAACGCTGGTTTGATTTGGTTCGTAATGGAAAAGTACTTGATGTGTTGAATTCGTTGAATAGTCGTGACTCAGGACGTTTACCCATGGATGTTGTAACCGAAGCCAAAACATTGCTTCCGATTCCTCAGCCTCAAATAGATAAAAATCCATCGATGTTCCAAAATCCGGGTTATTAATTCTAATTCAGTAATATCAACTTATAAATGAAAAAAATCATGAAAAATATTATAAAATTCTGGTTATTGATGGCAGTTTCCTCGGTTTTTTGGGCTTGTACCAACGAAGATATTGTGGTAAGATATCCTGCCTCAATGCCCAGTATAGATACTGCAACGGTTGCTGAAAGTCAGATAACTTATGGAGATTCGATACATGTAAAAGTCAGCGTCTCCGATAAAGTGGCACCTTTATCTACTTTATTATTACGGGTAGTTTGTAATAACGAAGTAGTAGTATCTGAAAATATCCGAACAAAAGGAAATACATTTAGCATCAACCGGACATACGGCATTCCTTTTGTGGCAAACCGACCTGATAATGAACCGGTGAAAATTTATTTGACCGAAACGAATGTAAGTGGAGAGGTTAAAGATTCAATCGTAAGTACTACGATTGCCAAACGTCCGGCTTATGCTGATTTATGGATGGTACCGGATGGAGGCAAAGGAGTAAAAATGACTTTAACTGATCCTGTAAATTTGATTTATCATATTTCCGGACTTACATTTGGAACTACACTTGCGTTTAGAATTGCATCGAAAGTGAAAACCGGATTTAACAAGGAAGATTATACCGGACTTGTTTGGGGAAAAGTCGGGGATGGAATTGGATTAATTGATATTTCCGGAGCTTCATTTAGCATAACGGATGCATCTTTAGTTGGAATCTCTGAATTCACCTTCGATGCACTAAAATTTACAGCCAAAGTCGGAGGTAAATTACTTGAACCTGTAACAACTTTAGATATGACTGCTGATTTGCCGGCCAATCCTGCGGCATTAACCGGTGTTACCGGTTTCCGCGGAGGTAACGTTTATTTTGGAGAAAATGTGGAAGTAACATTTACAGGTATTACCGGTTCGCTTGCCAACAGTATTTCTCCGGATTATTTCCAGGTTACAGGTACAAATACAGCAAAATTCCTGGGTAAAACAGGTTTATACAAAGCGTATTTCCTGACAACCGCTAATTATTTATACATTGAACCACAACCTGATGCTATTTATCCGGACGCAATCTGGATTTGCGGAAATGGATTTGGCAGACCTTCTTCACCTTATACTGTTACATCAAGCTGGAACTGGAATAGTCCTTTAGATTATGCCCCTTGTCGGCTAGTTTCAACCGGAGTATATCAGGTTACAGTATATTGTAAGAATACTGCAGCAACCGATCCGCTGGCAACCATTGGTACCTTGAATTTTAAATTCTTCAATAAACGTGGTTGGTGGGATGGACATGAACAATTGTCAACAGACTATACAGTTTCACTACCTTTAGTAGCAACAGGTTCAGCGGGTAATGTCGGAAATACAGTTGCATTAGGATCAAATCCATTTGAAGGTATTTATAAAATAACTTTGAATCAGAATGATATGACTATTAAAGCTGAAAAAATGAATTAAATTTGTAAGGGAAAATTAATATTGCATTTGATTTTTTGATGTTAATTTTCCCTTTTCCTTTTTCTTTCATTTTATTGAAAAAAACAATTTTCTCAATTTTCATAAAATACTATGTTTAAACAAAAAATGTTCTTAGTCACTGCCTTTTTCTTAAGTATGTCATTGTCTGCCTGTAAAACAGAAGAAATAATACCTCCTGTAGTGTCGCCTGTTAAACATGATGTAGATGTATATGTTACGACTGCCAATAAATCCATGTTATTTGTTCCGGTTCCATTAAGTTTCAGTACAAAACCTAATATGGATGTGGAAACTACCATTACAATGAAACCTGCTGATACATTTCAGACTATTGATGGTTTTGGTGCTGCAATTACTGGTTCATCAGCCTATAATTTGCTGAAAATGACTCAGGAAAATCGTACTAAATTGCTTAAAGAAGCTTTTGATCCGGTTACGGGCATGGGTTATAGTTTTATCCGGATTTCAATTGGTTGTTCCGATTTCTCGATGGATGAATATACATGTTGCGATACTCCCGGAATTGAAAACTTTGCGATTAATCAATACGATAAACGGGATCTTTTCCCAATTTTAAAAGAGATTCTGGCGATAAATCCTAATTTGAAAATTC
Organism: Paludibacter sp. UBA6032; assembly: GCA_002427885.1. Lineage (GTDB taxonomy): Bacteria > Bacteroidota > Bacteroidia > Bacteroidales > Paludibacteraceae > Paludibacter. The sequence continues at coordinate 91,225 of DIZI01000018.1, read as the reverse complement.
TGGGTTCACCCTGGACTTGTCCACGTTGGATGAAAGTGAATAATCTGACAGACTTGCAACCCTTTAATTCATGGACTAGCGGTCAGTTGAATCCTGCTTACTATCAGGATTATGCAACTTATTTTGTAAAATACATTCAGGCTATGAAAGCCGAAGGTTTTAATATTAATGCCATTACCATTCAAAACGAACCCTTGAATCGTGGGAATTCGGCTTCACTGTACATGACCTGGCAGGAACAGGCAGCTTTTATTAAGACAGCTTTAGGACCAAAATTTGCTGAAGCAGGAATTTCGACTAAAATTGTTGTTTTCGATCACAATTATAATTATGATAATATCCCGGATCAAATTGGGTATCCGATGAAAATGTATGCTGACCCTGAAGTGGCAAAATATGTGGATGGAGCTGCTTATCATGCTTATGGCGGTGATAAAAGTGAGTTAATGAACGTCCATAATGCTTATCCAGCAAAAAGTCTGTATTTCACAGAAATGTCCATTGGAACATGGAATTATTCTTTTGATGGTGATTTGATGTGGAGCATGCGCGAATTGGGAATTGGCACATTGAATAATTTTTCAAAAGCGGTTATTGTATGGAATTTCATGCTGGATGAAAATGGAGCTCCTAATCGTCCGGGTGGCTGCAATACCTGTTTTGGAGCAGTGGATATTAGCTCAAAAGATTATTCTACTTTGGATCGTAAATCTCATTTTTATGTGATTGGTCATTTAGCAAAAGCAATTTCAACCGGTGCTGTTAGAATTGCAACCAGTGGTTTTCAAACTTCAGGATTGTATTATACTGCAGTGCTTAATACTGATGGAACTTATGGTGTTGTTATGCAAAACGATACTGACAGTTCAATTAAATTAACGTTGGCTGATGCTACTCATTCATTTGCATATACATTACCTGCTAGAAGTATAGCCTCGTTCAGATGGAAAAAATAATTCAGAGTGAATATCCACTCTAATATTCAGGTTATTATATAATTTTCAAATGTATATATATTGAATTTTGATAAATAATTTTAAATTGCAAACGTTTGCATAAGTTTTTTCAATTATAAATAAGATTAGTGAATCCCTGATGATAATTAATGCTCTATTTTTGTTTTATAATTATCTTGAAATAGAACTCTTTTTCGTTTTTAAAATTTGTTACAACTGGGTTATAATTCTCACAGAAAAATCATATTAAATTAATATATTAAATAAACAATTTGTGGACTTTGAATGTTCTAATTTTAATTTGAACGTGTGAAAATGACACTATATAAAACTTAATAATTATATCTTTAAACTTAATCAATTAAATCAATTTAAAAAATTACTATTATGAAAAGAATTTTTACTTTCGCAATTGCTCTTATGAGCTTGTTTTCAATTGCTTCGGCTGCAAATGTAACGTTTACCGTTACTGTACCGAATCCAACATATCAGTGCTGGATTGTTGGAAGTTTTAATGGTTGGAACAACAATGATAAACAACTGACCAAAGTGGATGATACCCACTTCACTATTACAATGGATGATGCAACATGGGCTGCTGGTGTTACTACTGCAAATGTTCAGTACAAGTATTGTAGTGGTGGCGGCGATTGGGCTTATGTGGAAAAATATGCTGATGGTAGTGAAATACATGCAAATCGTGTTTATACCGGTACTAATACATGGACTGACACTAATGGTGTTTTACCTGCTGAAACTCAGGTTGGTACCAATGGAGTTGATGTTGTAGCCAAATGGGCTACAGTTTATAATCCAAACGTATTACCTGTACCAATGAATGTAACAATCGATGTATTAGTTCCTGCCGGAACAATTCAATGTTATATTGTAGGAACATTCAATAACTGGGCCGGACCAACTGCACCGGTAGATAGTTGTAAAATGACTTTAATTACTACTAACACTGATGGTACAAAGATTTTTGAAAAGAAGATATTCTCTGCGGATGTTAATAAGTTAGCTTATCATTTCTGCTCAGGTCCGGACTGGTCATACGAACAATTAGCTCCAACAGGTGATTATAAATATCCTGAAGTAAACCCTGTTGTAACTTCATGGAAAAAAGTCTTTGACCCGGCAAATGTTGGAACTATCGTAGTAACAATTACAGTTCCTGCTGGAACACCCGAAGTTTGGGCAGTTGGTAGTTTCCAGGGATGGAGTATGGACAATGCTCTTGCATGTACCAAGAACACAGATGGAACTTATAGTTTTACGGTGAATTTTACCGGTGGTTTTGAATACAAATTATACAACAAAAAAGACAATAGTTGGGGCTATAATGCAGTAGATGCATTAGGAGCTGATATTCCTAATACTATAGTCAATTACCCGGCAGATGTAAATTCTCATGTGACTGTTGTTGCATGGAAACAAAATTTAAGTGCAATTTCAGAAGTAAAAGCTGCTGCTAACTTAATTTACACTAATAATTCCAGTATTGTAGTCGAAGGTGTTGCCAATCAAGTTTCAGTTTTAGATTTAGCTGGTCGTACTGTTCAATCAAGTAATATGGTTGGAACATTTACTTCAAAATCTCTGAATGCAGGTTTATACATAATTCGTGTTGATGGTGCTACCAGAAAAGTAGCTGTTAAATAAGAAATTAAATTAGAAAGTAAAGGCTGTACGAAAACTCGTGCAGCCTTTTTTTTGTTGTATTTATACAGCTTTTTGAGAAATAATTTATGCAAATACTATGAAATCAGATATGTCTGAATTAGTGGAACGCCTAATTAAAATAGGAGTTCTTAAAACGTCTGGTTTAATTGAAGCATTTCTGAAAAATGACAGACAGAACTTTGTTCCTGGAATATATTCATGGAGAGCATACGAAAATAGCCCCATTTCCATAGGATACAGTCAAACAATTTCACAACCTTCAACAGTTGCTTTTATGATGGAACTTTTACAGCCAAAGTCTGGTGATAAGGTCCTTGATATCGGTTTTGGATCGGGCTGGACGAGTGGAATTTTGTCTGTATCGGTTGGTAAGAACGGGACGGTCTTATCGGTAGAAATTGTACCTGAAGTTTACAAATTTGGGAAGGGAAATTTATCAAAGTATCACTACAGCAATATAGAATTTTTTGAGGGATCCTGGACTGATTTAGCACCGGATAATTTCGATTGCATTTTGGTGTCGGCTGGAGCGGATAGTACGGTTCCTCAAAAACTTGCCTTACTATTAAAACTTGGTGGAAGACTGGTAATTCCAGTTAATAACTTTTCCGGTCAATCTATTCGTTTAATTAAAAAAATAAGCGAAAACGAATTTGATGAATACAACTATCCCGGTTATATCTTTGTGCCTCTTGTTTAATTAATTCATTTTTATGAGATTGTAATATAAAAAAACAGGTATAGTTTTCAAATCTATACCTGTTTGGAAATTATATTTAGGTTTTAATCTTTAATGATTTTATACCTGCTTTTCCCTTGTAAAGTTGTAACTTCCATTAAATAAAGCCCATTGATCATTTTTGACAAATCAATTTCATTTACATTTGAGTTTGTATCCGATGTAACTAACATGCCCTGCATATTATAAACCTGAATGTTTTGTATTGAACTTGCAGTTGAAATATAGACCATTCCTTTTGTTATTGAAGGATAAACAGTACAATCACTTTTAAATCCTGTCTCTTTCAAGCCGCTCGGAGAGTTTACTTTTCGGTCTGTGTAAATCAATAAATCGCCTGGTTGCATACTTATTGTCATATGAGTATTGTTTACTGTTAATTGTTCTCCACTAATCAAATTATACCAGATTCCCGAACTTGGAAAATTTGGCATGGCAGTGATAGTCATGGTTGGATCAAAGTTTCCCAAAACTATCATATTTAAATCAGAATGAGTCAATGCAATACGACGTCCCGAAGACCAATCAGAATATGCAATATTCAGAGTAAAATTACCTTGGGTAAATGCATTCGGATAAAGTTCTCGGAGGGTCAAAATTTTTGCAGATGCATCACTGGCTGCTTTACGTTGTGTAAGGTTTAACCAACCCCATACCGAGGGTTTTTCATTCGTTCGTCCACCATTTGAATTAATCGAATAATCGTAACCCAATTCTCCAAACTCGTAAATCATTTTTGGACCGGGTAATAAAGTTGTAAAAGCTATATTTAAAGGCACCCTGTTTATCCGGACAACAGAATCGGTCATAATTGTACCTGCACCATACGTTTTTGCTTTGTAAAAGTTGCGTTCTTCGTCATGACTCTCAGCATAACCAACCCATTGACGTGGTGTAGTAACCATTCCTGAGAAATCACTACTACTCTGATAACCCATTGCTGATTGAGAATAAGAATTATTTGTATTTCTCCACAAAAACATTCCCTGATTTGCCAAAACGGTTTCTTCATCATTGTTACAAAAATGTTCCATAATAAACATGACGTCACTTTTTACCGATTTGGCGGCATTGTAGTAATCGGTCAGATTATTTATACGGGATTGATCGTAATTACTGGCTGTGGCTTCCGTACTGGGAGTTTGTGTAAATCCTTTTGTTAGGTCCATGCGATAACCATCCACTTTATATTCTGTAATCCAGTATTGTAATACACGTTTAAAATACTCTTTTGTTCCGGAAAAACTATGATTGAAATCGTTCATTACACTATAAGGATGTGGTGCTATCGGATTCATCCAGGGGTTATTAGCTGCCGGGCGGTTATTGATAGCGTCCCAATAAAGTGCTGCAAAAGGGCAAAGACCTGAGGCCTGATTGAATACCATATCCAAAATTACGGCCATACCCCGTTTATGACATTCATCAATGAATTTTTTGTAAGTGTCGGGAGTCCCATACGCTTTATCAGGTGCAAAATAATGATTTGGATTATATCCCCAGCTATTGTTTCCGTCGAATTCTGTGACAGGCATTAATTCAACAGCTGTGATACCTAAGTTTTTTAAATAATCCAATTTTAAAATGGCAGCATCCAGTGATTTTTCCGGGGTAAAATCGCGCAACAGCATTTCATAAATAACCATATTTTCACGCGATGGCATGCTGAAATTTGTTATCTCCCAGCTATAGGGAGTTTTCTGTGTTTGCAAAGTTGCAACCAACCCATCTGTTTTGCCTGTCGGATACGGTTTTAAATCAGGAAAAATATTGTTATATTGATTTATCCACTTGTCATTCCATGGGTCCAGGACCAATTCGGTGTATGGATCGCTCACTTTTAATGTGCCATCTACAAGATATTGAAAACCATAGAGTTTTCCGGGTGTAAGTCCGTTTATAGTTATCCACCAATAATTTCCGTCCCGTTTCATTTGATATGCATTGAGTTGGGTCCAATTATTGAAATCGCCAATGACAAAAACATTGTTTTTCCCGGGTGCATACATGATTAATGTGGTCGTTGTATTATCAATATAATTAATTCCATCTTTCAGACCTGAAGGTTTGGCCTCATCTGTTACTGCGGCAGGAACACAAATCTGAACAGTATCAGCCACTATTACTCCGCTTAAACTTGCCTGGGCAATCAAGGTATAGTCGTTAGCAGTAGCAAAAGTATAAGAATACGATAAACTTGTTGCTGATGAAGCCGTTTGCACACTGGTTCCGTTAATCAACAAATTTAGATTCGATGCAATGGATGAACCGAATTGAATATCCATCGTTGTTCCTGCTGTAATACTCTGGTTTGAACTCGGATTGCTAAATGCGACATTTAAGCCTGCTGCATATACATTTATAAAGATATCGCCACCACTCGATGTTTTTTCCTGTTTGCTTCCATCAGCATTTCTTAATACAACAGCAATTTTTTGAACAGTTTCTGTCGAAGTAATTCCAAAATAATCTCTTATTGTTGGAGCAATTGTCAATTTAAACTTATTGTTTCCAAGAGCTGTAAGTTTATTTTTTGTTGTATTTGCTAATGCTAAATTTGTTATTGAAGGCCATGGAGTTACGACGTATTTCCAGTCTGAAGAACTTAAACTACTTGAAGTTATAACTCCAACGTGAGCGTATACATCGCCTGTATATCCATATAAACCCAGATTTCCCTCGGTTGATGACATATCGAACGTTAATTCAATAACACCTCCTGATTGAGTAACAAATTGTGGATTTGAAGTTACCAGTTGTGCCCAACTGAAAGCCGAGAAGACTAACAATATGAATGATAAAAATGGCTTTTTCATAATTTTTTTTTTATGGGAATTTTATTAGATAAGGTTTTGATATTCAAACTATCACAAATGTAATACAATTATCAAAAATATAGCAAGAGTGGGGTCTCTGATAGTTGATTTTAAGTTGCAAACGATTGCAACAACCAAATATGATTTCAAAATAAAAATCTATTTATATTAAATGATACTTTTATTTTTTCAAAAGAAATTCCAACGGAATATTTAATCGACTATTCCAGGATTTTTCGCTATGATTTTGACCGGGAAAGAATTTTGTGATCCAACTTTTTTCAGTAAATCCTTTTAACTTCATGACTTCATCTACTTTCTTTTGTAAAGGTGCATACATTGCATCCAATGTTTGATCTCCATAATCGAAGTATATCTTATGAGTTTTTGGATTTGGTAAATAGATACTCATATAATTTACAAAAGCGTTAGGAATCGGATTATTTTCAACTGTAAAAATTCCCGGCCAATGAGTGGACATACAAACTGCACCACCAAATATGTTTGGATATTCGCAAATGGCATACATTGAAATTAATCCTCCCATGCTACTTCCTGCAATAAAAGTATGAGCTCTGTCTTTATAAACTGAATAATTTTTGTCTATATAAGGTTTTAATTCCCTCACCAGAAATTTGAGGTAATTATCTGAAACAGGTTTAAAAATGTCAACAGTTTTTTCCGTTTCATTTAGATTCTTATTTACAAAATCCTTTTGAACCTGAGTTAAAGATTCGTATGGTTTTTGGGGAAAATAATCAATAGGACGTGTTTTACCACCGTTGCTTATTCCAACAATGATAAAATCCTGAACTTTTCCTTCTTTCATTAGTTTTGTAGCCACAAGGTCTGCAGCCCATGCCTGATGATTCCAGGTGGTAGTCGAATCGAATAACATTTGACCGTCGTGCATATATAAAACTGCATATTTCTTTTTCGTGTTGTAACCTTCAGGTAACCATATTTCAACATCTCTAAGTGTTATAAATTTTGAAGGAAAGTTTTCAAAACGATCAATTTTACCAAATTTGGGCTTTTGAAATGGCTTTGTAGCTAACAAAAACTCAACCGGAACATGCAACCGTTTGCTCCAGGCAATTTCATTATGTTCGTCTTTGTCGTAGACTTTTGACAAATAATTGTTTTCATTATATCCTTTTCCTTTGGCGATTAAATCAATAAATGATTGAGTCAATTCATATGATTTATCACTTTCACCGGTGCCATAATCCATATAAATCTTATGTCCAAAAGGGACTGGCAAATTATTTTTCAGATAATCAAAAGTGGTAGAAGGAATTGCATAATTAGGTTCAATCTGACTTAACCAGGCAGTCGATAAACATGCCACACCTCCAAATATATCCGGATATTCTGAAATAGCGTAAATAGAAATTAATCCGCCCATGCTCGAACCAATCATGAAAGTGTGATCTTTATCACTTTTTGTTGAAAAGTTTTTATCAATATAAGGTTTGAGTTCATTAACGATAAACTTCAAATAATTATCGCCATTGGCTGATTTTCCATTAAAATATTTGAAAGACAATTTTTTCTGTGTTTTATCATCCAGCAAATTGAAAATTTTGTTCGGGAAATATTCGGAAATCCGTTCTGAACCATTATTCCAAATGGCTACAACAATGCAATTTTCAACTTTATGATCTCTAATAAGTTGTGAAAGTATTTCGTCCACTTTCCATTCTTTTTTGTTCCAGGTCTGAGTGCTGTCGAACAACATTTGACCATCATGCATGTAAATTACATTATATTTTTTTGAAATTGTGTAACCATCAGGTAGCCAGACATCAATATTTCTGTCAGGAATATTCTCCGATTTAAAATCGTCAAGATGATTCAGACTACCTGAACTGACTTTTTGAATATTTTGGGACAGACACTGACTTACAATAAAAAAAAACAGGTATGTAAGCGATAAGAATCTCATACAATTGATATTTATTATGGAATTGAAATCTGAACGGAATAACCCCAGGGTTTTAATTTCATTTCAACATTTGATTTAACAGGAAACTTTTCACCAAGATAATTTACAAAATCACCAATAATAGCATCTGTTATTTTAAATGTTTGTTCTTTCGATGAAAAGTTAAATGCACAAAAAACCTGTGTTTTCTTATAGAATCGGATATAAGTCAATACATTAACAGGATTCGTGTTTCTCAATCCCATAAAACTGCTTTTGTAACTCGGATTCCAAAGAGCCTTATTTCCGGTTTTCAGTTGATTCAATTTTGTAAGTAATTCCTGTCGTTGATATAACTTGAATCCGACCGTATCTTTATCGAAAAACTTAAGGCGTTTTTTTAATGGTTCTTCTTGTCCGGAATAGGTTAATGGCATGCCTGGTATAGTGTAGGTCAGAACAGTGAATGCATCTACAGCACTATCACCCAGCCGTTCATATTCTGTACCTTCCCAGGTATTTAAGTCATGATTGGTTGTGAATTGCATTCTCAAATCCTCCGGTTTGAATTTTTTCGACTCATTTTCAAAATGCATGATCAAATCGTTTACATTCTTTTTACCTTTGGCAATATCATTCATAATGTCTTTCAAAGGCCAATCGTAACTCATATCAAAAGCTTTGTGGATGGCAGGTTCGCCATCTTCTGCAAGAAAAAAACATCCGGGTTTCTGTTCATCAATCGCTTTTCGGGCATGCATCCAGAAATTGAGTGGAACCATTCCGGCAACATCGCAACGGAATCCGTCAATATCTTCATTCTTAACCCAATAGATCATGGCATCAATCATAGCTTTACGTAATTCAGGATTATCGTAGTTCAAATCAGCTGTATCATCCCAATCTGTACCTTTTGGAACAATTATATTGCCAAGACTATCTTTTGTGTACCAATCCGGATGCGGTTGAATCCAGACATTGTCCCATGAAGTATGATTTGCCACCCAATCAATAATGACACGCATGCCCAGTTTATGTGCCTCGCTTACAAGATTTTTAAAATCGGCTTCAGTCCCGAATTCAGGATTAATTGCTTTGTAATCCCGAATGGAATAATAACTTCCCAAAGTTCCTTTTCTGTTTTTTACTCCAATCGGGTTAATGGGCATCATCCAGATAATATCAACGCCCATTGCTTTTAGCCGTGGCAAATGCTGTTGAAAAGCTTTAAATGTACCTTCGGGGGTATATTGACGGGTATTGACTTCGTAAATATTCGCGTTTTTGGCCCACTCAGGAGTCGTTTTTTTATACTGAATTGAATCCATTAAATTCTCTGTTTTATTCGTTTTTGTTTTACAGGAATTTAAGACACCGATAGTTATTGCTAAAATTAGCAATGAAATCAAAGGGAAAATAACTTTTTTCATACTGATTCTTTAAAGGATTTATCGAATTATATTTTACTGCAATTCTAAAATCAATGCAGTTTGCTTTAAAATTGAAATGTCGGTTTTTAAATCGAATTTTTTACCGGTCATAACATCAGTTCCGGTCGTAATATTCTCCAAACTTTCAGCATAACGGTCTGTTTTGAGAATCTGATCGGTTTCATTATTATTGATTATGACCATAATCTTTTCTTTTTCGTTGTATCTGAAATATACATATATGTCATTATCAGGTACATATTGAGTTAATAGGCCTGTATGAATAACCGTTTTGTTTTTTCTCCAATTTAAAAGTTTGGATAGAAAATCGAACCTTTCATTTTGAATTGGGGTGCGACCTTTTGCCGAAAATGCATTCATTGAATCACCCGGCCAACCACCCGGAAAATCACGGCGAATATCTCCATCACCTTTGTCTTTATTTCCTGTCATGCCAATTTCAGAACCATAATATATTTGAGGAATGCCACGGGTAGTCATCAAAAATGACATAGCCATTTTGAATTTTGCCAAATCGCCGTTCAACAGAAAATTATAACGTTGTGTGTCATGGTTTTCTGAGAAAATTAATAAATCATTAATATTGGCATACAAATAATCGTTTGAAATAGTATTGTAAAGTCGGTTCATTCCCAAATCCTCCCATGGTTTTCCGTGTTCATTGAAACAAGTAGTCAATGCTCTTTGTAATATAAAATCCATAACCGTCGGAAGATTGGAATTGTAATGCAGTGCGTTGACGGCGTCTTTCTGCCAGAAGGCAATATCCTGAGGACTGAACAACCATGTTTCACCCATAATGTTGAAATTTGGATACTCATCAGTAATTGCTTTTGCCCATTGCGCCATTGCATCCCGATCGTTATAGGGATAGGTATCCATACGAATGCCATCCAGATCCGCATTTTCAATCCACCAAATGGAGTTTTGAATAAAATAAGTCCAGAAATATTGGTTTTGCTGGTTCATATCCGGCATCGATTTATCAAACCATCCATTTAGAAAAAGATCCTTATCTATTTTAGATGCATGAATATCTTTGATAGTGTTGGCTTTATGATTGGTTTGTGTATATTCCGGAAATTGGTGAATCCAGTCCTCAAAAGGTAAGTCACTCATCCACCAGGCCCAGATACCACAATGGTTAGAGACCATATCCATAATTACTTTCAACCCTTTTTGATGTGAAGCTGCAACAAATTTTACATAATCGTCATTGCTCCCAAATCGTGGATCAATTTTGTAATAATCGCTGATAGCATACCCGTGATAAGTATATTTAGTGTAATTATTTTCAAGAAGAGGAGTACTCCATATCGCGGTTGCACCTAGTTCTTTTATATAATCCAAATGTTCCTGCATTCCTTTTAAATCACCACCGTGACGACCACTGCTGTTTTTTCGATCGACTTTTTCAGGTTGGGATTCGACATTGTCATTGGTGCTGTCACCATTTGCAAACCTATCGGGCATGAGTAAATAAATAACATCTGCACTCGAAAAACCTAAACGTTTTTCAGAATCATTCCTTCTTTTTTTTAGTTCGTAGTTAACTGTAATAATTGGCTTTTCGGGTTGTGATAATTGAATATCGAATTTGCCTGCTTTTGTAATTTTTGGATCTAAATCCAATGTTACAAACAGGTAATTCGGACTGCATGCCCGGTTTACTTTTAATATTCTTATTCCGGGATATTGAATTTCAACTTTCCGGTTACAAATTTCATTTCCATGAATCAATAATTGTAATTGTGTGTTTTTCATTCCAACCCACCAGAAAGCAGGTTCAACACGTTCTATTTGAGCTGATACGTTTGAAGATAATAAAATGATAAAAAATAAAATTACTTTTTTAAACATGATTTTTAAATTAGATATTTGAAATTGTGTATTTTCTTCTGTAAAAAAATGAAAAGTCTGAGCTATTGAAGTTCAGACTTTTCGGTGAGTTTTAATGTCTACAACTTTACGATTGTAAAGATATAAATTATTATAATCTAAATCAAATAACCAAATTATTGATGGATATTTAATATCCCGGGTTTTGTACCAGATTTGAATTTGCGTTCAAATCATTTGCCGGAATTGGGAATAGGTTATAGTCTGCAGGGAAATCTACTCCAGCTGGTTCATTCGCTTTCCAATCCCATGTATAACCAGTAGCTCCACCATACATATTAAAACGTATCAAGTCTGATCGCCGATATCCTTCGAAGAAAAACTCACGGGCTCTTTCATCTAATATTTTGGGTAAAGTTAATGGATTTGTTGTTGTGTTAAACACCGGGGCACTCGCTCTGGTTCTTAAAGCATTTACAGCATCAATGGCTGCATATCCACTAACTACGGCTCCACCACGTAATACAGCTTCTGCATAATTTAAGTATGCTTCAGCTACTCTCATAAAAGGAACATCCATATCTGTGTATTGTGTGTCGCTGGTAGTTCCTCCATCTGCACGGACATTTGTAAATTTAATAACCTGATAACCTTGTCTAAAGATAGTCGGACCGGTAATAGCCAAACCTAAACTTAAAGATGATTTATCAAATAAAGCCCGGTTGTCTTTGCTACTTGCAATAAGAGAGGTTGTTAAATCTTTTGAATCACTGAAAAATCCTGAAACAGATGTACCGGAAGGATTGATTGTAAAAAACTTTTTAAGCAAGGTTGCACGGGCACGGTTTCCTCCCCAACTCTCTGTTGTACCCCAGGGTACCATTCCAGTTGAATGAGTTGAGGCAATCAGGAAGAGTGAAGTTCCCCAGGCTTTTGTCTTTTTTCCATCTGCAGCTATTGGGAAAATAATCTCCTGTGGAGCAGTATTAACTGTTGAACCATCAATAGTTCCAGCATTATCGGCCATAAACAATTGTTTAAAGCTCGGATTCAAAACGTAACCAGAATCAATAACTCTTTTAGCATAAATTGCAGCATCATCCCAGCGAGGAGTTCCTACCACGGCAGCTTCAGTTGCAGTAGCAGGTACCGATGTGTAAACTACAGCATTTAAATACAATCTGGACAATAATAACCAGGCAGCTGCTTTGTCAACCCGATAATAAGGTGCTGTCCGAGGTTCATACATATCTGCCGAACATTCTTTAAGTTCTTTTTCAACCCATGCAAATAAATCGGCTCGTTTCATTTGAGTAGGGGGTGTTAAACTCACAACTTCTGTAAAAGGTACATTCCCAAAGAAATCCATTAAATAATAGTAGGCCGTTGCTCTTAAAAAACGAACTTCAGCACGTTGTTTAACGGATATATCATCCGTTAGTCCGTTAGTTTGTTCTAAAAAATGATTACACAAGGTAACCGTAAAATACAATCGGGAATACAATCCATCTGTAATTGTACTTTGCGATGACCAGTTATTGTAATTAAGTTCTAAGACTTCCGCATCACTCCAGGAACAAATAGCTTCGTCTGTTGAAAGTTCGTTCACATTCCATAAACACCGGTAGATGGAAAATCTTCCTTCGTCCAAACCTTCAATATCACCGTTACCGGCAGGTCCTTCCTGACCAGTCAATGCAAAAGATGCGTATACTTTAGCAAATACTTCATCCTGATTGAAAGTTTGGGTAACCTGTGGATTAATTGGAATCACATTTAAATTATCAACGCAAGATATTGTTGTAAAAGCTGTAACAATCAAAGCGATGATGAATGATAATTTATTATTTTTATTGTTCATATTCATTGAATTTAAGTGTTAAAAATTAAGGTTAATTCCCAATACTGTAATCATTGGACGAGGATAAATATTATTATCTATACCACCATAAATTTCAGGATCCAAACCGGAATATTTTGTTAAAACAAATGGATTTTGAACGGTTGCATAAATACGTCCACTTGAGATTCCTTTAAATAAACTTTTAAAGCTATATCCTAACGTTATATTATCGCAACGAATAAATGAAGCGTCCTGTACAAAATGATCCGACATGAAAGCTAATGCAGAAACTCCCTGAAAGTTGTCAGCAAAAGATGATAATGGTTTATTGTTAAAATATCCGAGATCATTCCAAACACCTTCTTTGGAAACGTTCATATTTCCGGATTGAACAGCATTATACATATAATTTCCAATACTTGCACGCAACGTAAAACCCAAATCAAAATTCTTATAGGTTAATTTCGAAGACAGACCCATAGTAACATCAGGATTTTGGCTATGATCATAATACTTATCCTGTTCATTTATGATTCCATCATTGTTTCTGTCAACAAAAGCATCTAAATTAGTATATTTTGCTTGCGTAGCACTATTAGGATTAACAACTCCTGCTTCAATAGGTTTCCCTGCTGCATCGTATTTCTGTTGATACACATAATAGGAATAAGTTGGATGACCGACGTTATATACCTGAGTTGTACCCTGGAATGTTCCCCCTGTGCTTACCCAATAATCAGCACCTTCACCGGTTGTTAATTTTGTAATTTTATTCTGGTTGTAAGCAACATTGTAATCAATTTCCCAGGTACATTCTCTGGTTGAAATTGCTTTTGCATTAATAGAAAATTCCAAACCATTATTTTCCAACGAACCAATATTACTTATTACCTTATTTTTGAAATTTGTACCTGCAGGAACACTTACAACATTTATTAAATCGGTGGAATTCCGGTAATAATAATCAATTGCTCCCGAAATCCTATTGTTTAAGAAGCCATAATCCAGCCCTGCATTCCAGGTAGTCGTTTCTTCCCATTTTAATTTTTTGTTGTAGGCATCCGGTCTTGATGTTGGATAATAAACATCACCAAATGGATAAAACGCTCCTGTAACGTTTTGAGTATAAACTGGGATATATGAATAATCCGGATCTTTAACTAAAGGGCCATTTAAATTCTGTTGTCCTGTAACACCATAGCCCAAACGTAATTTTAAATCAGAAAACATATTCGTTTCTTTTAAGAAATCTTCTTCATTAACCTTCCATGCTACAGCAGCTGCAGGGAACAATCCCCAACGATTTTCTGAAGAAAAACGTGAACTTCCATCATCACGTAAAGTAAATGTTGCAAGATATTTTCCATCGTACGAATAATTTAACCTTCCAAAAAACGATACAAGATAGCTTTCGGATTTCCATGTGTTTGAAGTAAAATTATATCCAACGGTATCATTTGTAACAGGATTAACTACGTTTTTAACTAAACCCTGATATTCATTATTTCCTTGATGATAAAAATGTTGCCATTCATATCCTACAATAGCATCGAAATTATGTTTTTCTAATTCCTTTGTATATTGTAGAAAGAAGTTTAAAGAAGTATTCGTCTTTGAAATTCTTTCGTAACCCTGCCGTCCGTATGGGATATCACTTTCAGCCGTACTATCAATATGTAAGGTTTGAATTCCATCTGAGGCCTCCATCCCTAAATTCAGGTGTGCTCTCAGCTCGGGTAAGAAATGAAGCTTATAATCAAATTCTGCATTTCCAATGAAATCTTTTGCATTCGAAACATCAGTCTTATTGTTTAAAGTGGCTGCCGGATTTTCTGTTGCTAATGTTGTTCCGGTAACCGCTCTCCATTGAAAATAGCCTCCATAAGGTTTAAAGATAGGGTCGGTGGAAGTCACAGGCTGTGTTGGATCCATTGAGGCAGCAGCACTAACAACTCCACCATCGGCATACCGGTTTTTAACCAACATTCCTTTGGCATTCAGATTTATTTTCAAATGGTCATCAAATAAACTCGGGCTTAAATTGAATGCTCCCATGAAGCGTTCAAAGTTTGAAGTTTTAACAATACCATCCTGATTTGTATAACCTGCTGAAACACGATAGGGTACATTCTTAAAACCACCTGATATACTTAGGTTATGATCATGGCTTATAGCCGTTTGAAATATTTGTTTGTACCAATCAGTATTTTCTGTTCCTAAGTGGCCCCTTACCTGTGTTGGAGCTATATTTTTAAGGTCTGAAGGATCTGAAGGTACAGGATTGGCCCATAGTGAATCGACCAATGTGCGGAACTGATCACCGTTTAGTACATCAAATTGTTTTTTCACGGTACTAACCGAAATATTCCCGTTATATGATATACGTGGTTTTGAATTTTTCAACCCTTTTTTAGTCGTAATAATAATGACACCATTCGAAGCCCTTGAACCATAAATAGCAGTTGCAGAAGCATCTTTTAAAACAGTAAATGTCTCAATATCATTTGGATTAATTGTGCTTAATGGATTGGCGACACCTTTTATTCCATCGTTGTCCATTGCCAAACCATCAATAACAATTAACGGATCGTTGCTGGCATTTAATGAGGAACCACCACGAATACGTATAGTAGCACCGCTTCCGGGAGTACCACCTCCGGTTGTAACATTAACGCCTGCAATTTTACCAATAATCATATCCTGAGCATTATTGGTTAAACCTTTATTCATATTATCAGGTTTAATGGCAGTTAATGATCCGGTTGCATCATTTTTCTTAATGGTACCATAACCGATTGCAACCACTTCACCCAAAGCAATTGCATCTTCTTTTAACTGAATAACCAAGCTTTTGCTTTCTTCTGCAGACATTTCAACAGTAGTATAACCTACATATTTAATTACCAAAGTGGCTTTGGAAGGAACCGAAATGCTGAACTGTCCATTTAAATTAGTAATGGTACCATTGGTTGTTCCCTTTTCAAATACGTTGGCGCCAATGATAGGTTCGCCGTTTGCGGCATCTTTTACAACTCCCGAAATAGATGTTTGTTGCCCGTAAATTGCTGAGCTAAATACAAATATCACTAAAACGGTTAAGAGTAAACGAAATGTTACCTTAAAGTGTGAATTTTTCATGCATATTTATTTTTTAAATTAGTTAATAAATTTATTGTCCACTTCTGCAACTCCAAAGAGAGACTGCATTATATCATTAATATTCAAATTCTTCGGTTAATAGCCATATGCTGCTATTGATTTTATAATGGCAAAAATAAGGGATAAAAGATTGTTTGGAATCATTGTTTTCGCAAATTGCATTGAAATAATTACGCAAACGTTTGCGATATGAATTTAAAATAATTGCGAAAATAATTTTTTATTTGAATAAACTATTTTACTTTTGCAAAGGATATTATAAGAGTGTATTTAACTGCAGGTGGAATTAATTGTAAACTAGTAGAAACCTGCATATTATATTTGAATTTATTTTGATAATTTCCAGCCTTCTTTTAAATATTACTTTCATTCAAATATGAAAAAGCCACAAATAACAATAAAAGATATTGGCAGAGCACTCAATATCTCACCTTCAACGGTTTCACGGGCACTTAAAAATCATCCTGATATTAGTCAGAGCACCAAAGACTCTGTAAATAAGTACGCCAAAGATTTCAATTACAAACCGAATACTTTGGCATTGAGTTTACGTATGAGTAAAAACAATACAATAGGTGTTATTGTTCCGGAAATTATTCACTATTTCTTTTCCTCCATTCTATCAGGAATTGAGCAAATAGCCAACCAGGAAGGTTTTAATGTAATTATCTGTCAATCGAGTGAAAATTACGAAAAGGAAGTTCGAAATGCTGAAGCATTAATTGCCACCCGGGTTTCGGGCGTTTTGGCTTGCTTATCGAAACATACAACTAACTACGATCATTTTCAGGAAATCATTGATAGTGACATTCCTCTGGTTTTCTTTGATCGGATTTGTATAGGAATTAACACAGATCGTGTAGTAGTTGATGATTATGCCGGAGCATTTGCTGCCGTCGAATACCTCATCCAAACCGGCTGTAAACGTATCGCATTTTACAGTTCCCCACTACATTTGGAAATTTCCAAAAACAGAAAAAACGGTTATATGGATGCACTACGGAAATACAATCTTACCGTGGATGAATCATTGATTCGGGTATGTGATACCAGAGAAGAAGCAATCATTATCACTCCCGAAATTTTAGACAGACCAAACAGACCCGATGGTTTTTTTGCCATAAATGACCATTGTGCTGCAGGGATATTATATGCTGTAAAGTTGGCTAAACTAAGGATACCACAAGATGTAGCTATCATGGGATTTTCTGATGGAGAAATGGCAAAAGCCTGTGATCCTATGTTGAGCACGGTAGAACAACACGGTTTTGAAATGGGCCTGAATGCTGCCAGCTTATTATTGGATAAGATAAATGGGATTACGCATGGGCAGTATACAAATAAAATTGTGAAAACGAATTTAATCATCAGAGGAACGACCAGATAATATCTTTTATGAACGCAAAACGGGTAATAAGTAACACTAAACCAAAATTCTCTTTTTTCCAAATCCTTTCACTTAGCATGGGTTTCATGGGTATTCAGTTTGGATATGCCTTGCAAAATGCTAATGCCAGTCGAATCCTTCAAACTTTTGGAGCTGATATTGAGCAACTCTCGTGGTTCTGGTTGGCTGCTCCGATTACAGGGATGATTATTCAGCCGATAATTGGTCATTATTCCGATCATACATGGACACGGTTGGGACGTAGGCGTCCTTTCTTTCTGGTTGGAGCATTAATGGCATCTATTGCACTTATTTTAATGCCTAACGCCGGAGTTTTAGCCGGTTTTTTACCGGCTATGTTTGTTGGTGCCGGTTTTTTGATGATTATGGATGCTTCTTTTAATGTGGCAATGGAACCATTTCGGGCCTTAGTAGCCGATATGCTTCCGGTTGACCAAAGTACTCTGGGTTTTTCCATACAGACTTTTTTAATCGGAATTGGTGCTGTCATTGGATCATGGTTACCTTATGTAATGGCTGAAT
Organism: Paludibacter sp. UBA6032; assembly: GCA_002427885.1. Taxonomy (GTDB): domain Bacteria; phylum Bacteroidota; class Bacteroidia; order Bacteroidales; family Paludibacteraceae; genus Paludibacter. Next base: position 72,882 of record DIZI01000018.1, on the reverse strand, counting down.
GGCTTGGCATTTCAAAAGTAGCACAAGTTGGTGGAATACCCGATAATGTCGTATTCTCGTTTTATATAGGTGCAGCAGTAATGATTGTCACTATTCTTTGGACGGTTTTTACAACGAAAGAGTACTCACCGGAAGAGATGGCCAGTTTTGACGGTAAAATGGAGGTAACTGGAGAACAATGGAAAGGTAAATTCTCAGATATTTTTAAAGATATCGTAGCTATGCCAAAGACTATGAAACAATTGGGTTTAGTTCAGTTTTTCTCATGGATAGCCTTATTTGGTATGTGGGTTTTTACTACTCCTGCGGTCGCACAACATGTTTACGGAGTTGCGATTGGTGATACAAGTTCATCGCTATATCAGGATGCCGGAAATTGGGTGGGAATTATCTTTGGAGTTTACAACGGAGTTGCCATGATTTACGCATTACTTTTACCAGTTATTGCTCATAAAATTGGAAGAAAGTTAACCCACAGTATTTCACTTACTGCAGGTGCCATCGGGTTATTATCCATTTATTTTATCACAAATCCAACCACGTTGATTTTTTCAATGATAGGTGTCGGTATGGCCTGGGGAAGTATTCTGTCTATGCCATACGCTATTTTAGCTCCAGCTCTACCTGTCAGAAAAATGGGAATTTATATGGGAATTTTCAATATCTTTATTACTGTTCCACAAATTGTGAATGGCATATTTGGAGGAATGATAGTCAAACGGATATTTGACTCTCAGGCAATTTATGCATTAGTAATGTCTGGTTGTTTTTTATTAATAGCAGCAATTAGCGTTATTTGGGTTGAAGACAAAAAAATGACAGCTAATCATCTCGAGACACAAAACTCTTAAAAATTTTAAGAATATGAACACATACTTACAAAATGACCCCTGGTGTATAATCGAAGAGGGTTTTCATGCCAATAAACAACTGGAATCCGAAAGTATTTTTAGTCTTGGAAATGGTCATATCGGTCAACGGGCAAATTTCGAAGAGCATTATTCAGGCGAAACGATGTTGGGCTCCTATATTGCCGGGATTTATTATCCAGAACGTGCCGAAAGAGGAAATTGGAAGAATGGATATTCGGATACTAATGAAAAGATAATTAATGCTCCGAACTGGACAGGAATAAGTATTCGGCTAAATGATGATCGATTGGACCTGGCCGCGTGGGATGTTCAGGATTTCAAACGTGTATTAAATATGCGTGAAGGATTTCTGGAAAGAACTTTTGAAGCTGTATCCTTAAAAGGACATCGGATTCTGGTTACGGTAAAACGATTTTTAAGTATGGCAGAAACAGAAATTGGCGCCATTAGTTATTCTGTTAAATCAATAAATTATGAAGGACGTATTTCGTTTCTACCATTGATTGATGGTGATGTTAAAAATCAACATACAAACTATAATGAGCAATTTTGGAATGTATTACAGACTAAAACTCAACAAGATGTATCACATTTATGGGCGCAAACCCGTCGGAATGACTTTCATGTTTGTGCTGCATTGACTTATGTTTTATATAAAAATAATGAACAACTCAATGTAAATCCAACCAAAATTGAAAAAGAAAAAATTGCAGGTTTTAGTGTTGGTGCGGATGTGCGAATCGGTGATACGATTTGTTTGAATAAATATGTTGCAATAATCAACTCGTTAAATCATCCAAGAGAAGAATTAACTGAACGTGCCTGTTCTCTGGCACTTGCTGCAAAGAAGAAGGGCTGGAACCAATTGTTTGAAGAACATACGGCTGTATGGGCTGAAAAATGGTTGCAATCGGATATAATCATTGAAGGGGATATTGCTGCACAACAAGCCATTCGATACAATATCTTTCAACTCAATCAAACTTATAATGGAAATGATGCCCGGTTGAATATTAGCCGAAAAGGATTTACCGGTGAAAAATATGCCGGTGCAACCCGTTGGGATACCGAAGCAATTTGTATTCCTTTTTATTTATGCACTTCGGCACCTAAAGTATCGAGGAATTTGTTGTTGTATCGCTATCGGCATTTACCTAAAGCCATTCAAAATGCTGAAAAGTTGGGCTTTAAAAACGGTGCAGCTCTTTTTCCTGTGGCTACTTTTAATGGTGAAGAAAGCCATAACGAATGGGAAATGACCTTTGAAGAAATTCACAGGAATGGTGTAATTGCCTATGCAATTTATAATTATATTCGGTACACTGGTGATGAAAGCTATTTAACCGAATACGGACTTCCCGTTTTGATTGGCATTGCCCGCTTCTGGGCTCAACGGGTTAGTATTTCTTCCGAAAAGAAAAAATTCATGATACTTGGCGTTACCGGACCTAATTTGTATGAAAACAATGTTAATAACAATTGGTATACAAATTATATGGCTGTCTGGTGTCTGAAATATGCTATCGAAAGTATAGATAAAGTGAAACAAAGTAATTTCAGAGCATTCGAGGATTTATCAAAAAACATTCAATTTACGAATGATGAAATATTTCAATGGAAAGATATCATTGAAAATATGTATTTTCCTGTAAATAAAGAATTGGGTATTTTCCTTCAACAGGATGGTTTTTTAGACAAAACATTAACTCCTGTTACTGAAATTCCGGAATCTCAATTACCAATAAATCAGCATTGGACCTGGGACAGAATTCTTCGTTCTTCATTAATAAAGCAAGCCGATGTAGTTCAGGGTCTGTATTTTTTCGAAGAGGATTTTGATAGTAAAACACTTCGTAAGAATTTTGAATTTTACGAACCATTGACCGTTCACGAATCTTCATTGTCTCCCTGCACGCACTCCATTGTCGCAAGTGCTGTAGGAGATAGACAAAAAGCGTATGAATTGTATTTACGAACAGCCCGGTTGGATTTAGATGATTATAACAACGAAGTTAAAGATGGGTTACATATTACAAGTATGGCCGGAACATGGTTAACTATTGTACAGGGATTTGGAGGTATGCGGGTAAAAGATGAAAAGCTTCATCTAAAACCTCATATTCCTGAAAAATGGAGTGCTTTCGCTTTCAATATTTTGTTCCGGGGCAATCAACTGAGTATCCGGGTTGAAAAAAACAGAATTATTATTCATAATATTAAAGGCGAAGCCATTGATTTGTATATAAACGACAAACTAGTACATATTTTGGCTGAAAGCAAGGAAGAAGTCTCAAACTGATAATTTTAAAATTTTATTCCATCATATGAAAAGGATTTTCCAACTATTCATTACTGTTCTTCTCGTATCTCAGCTTGAGGCTAAAACATTGCCTTTGGTACAACGTGTTGAACCAACTTTTTGGTGGACAGAAATGAATCAACGGGAACTTCAAATTATGTTATATGGAGTTGGAATAAACTCAGCTGAGGTTTCAGTTATTTATCCCGGTGTTTCAATAGTAAGAAAAGAATTGACAGATAATGCGAATTATATCTTTCTTTATTTGAATATTGCAAAAACAACTCTGCCCGGCAAATTTAATATTGTTTTTAAAAAGGGAAAGAAAAAACAAATACTGGTATATGAATTAAAAAAGCGTCGGGATGAGTCAGCTGCACGAAAAAGCTTTACTGAAGCAGATGCAATTTATTTATTGATGCCCGATCGGTTTGCCAATGGAAATCCTGCAAATGATTCAATTCCGGGTTATCATCAGGCTGTTCACCGTGATATTCCCGGTGCGCGTCATGGAGGTGACATTGATGGTATTATTTCAAAGATACCTTATCTTGCCGATTTAGGAATAACGACGCTCTGGACTACACCACTCTTCGATAATAACGATACACAATACTCTTACCATCATTATGCTTGTTCCGATTATTACAAAATTGATCCACGTTTAGGAAACAATAATGATTATCTCCGACTTTCTGATTCATGTCATGCCAACGGATTGAAGTTGATTATTGATGTGGTTCCGAATCATTGCGGATCATCGCACTGGTGGGTAAAGGATCTACCTGCAAAGGACTGGTTCAATACCTGGCCGACTTATACTTCTTCTAATTACCGTATGACTGCATGGACAGATCCGTATGCGTCAAATTCCGATTTATACCGTTTGACACACGGCTGGTTTGCTCCCAATATGCCAGATTTGAATCTTCAAAATCCATTGCTATTCGATTATTTGAAACAAGTGTATATTTTTTGGATTGAAAGAGCCAATATTGATGGAATGCGTGTGGATACATATCCTTATAACGACATCAAAACTGCCGCAAGGTTTGTGCAATCTATCCGAAATGAATATCCGTATATGAATGTTGTGGGCGAATGCTGGGTAAAAACTCCGGCTGAAATTGCGTATTATCAATCGGGGAATAATAACAAAGATGGTTTTGATTCCCGACTGACAAGTGTCATGGATTTTTGCCTGAAAGATGTTTTTAGTGAGGCATTTAATGAACCTGAAAGTTGGGATGGTGGTTTGGCGCGTTTTTATTCGCTATATGCTCAGGATTTTGTCTATCCAAATACGAATATGATTATGAATTTTTTGGATAATCATGATATTGATCGTTATTCAACTGCCGTAAAAAGAGATGTTGCAAAATATAAAATGGCTTTAGCCATGCTGGTAACATCACGGGGATATCCACAGATTTATTATGGAACCGAGATTATGCTCGATGGAATTGCCGGGAGTTACGAAGGGAACCGGTTCGATTTTCCGGGTGGCTGGATCGCCGATAAGCGGAATGCTTTTACTCAAAAAGGCAGAACAATTGCTGAAAATGAAGTGTTTGATTACTTGAAGGTACTGTTGAAATATAGAAAGAATAATCCGGTACTTCAATGCGGAAAAATGAAACAGTTTATCCCCGGAAACGGGATCTATGTCAATTTCAGATACAATAATGATAAAACAATCATGATTATCGCAAACAATAACGGACAGCCAACAGAATTAAATCTTGCCCGGTTTGGCGAAATGCTTTCCGGAAAAAGGGAAGGAATTGAGATTACAACGTCAAAAATGTATTCGTTGGAATCTCCAATTCGTATTTCATCTAAAACCGTATTGATATTGGAGATAAAATAAAGAACATTGTAAATTACATATACCATGAAAAAATTAATTTTAGCAATTTATCTTCTTTTATTCAGTTTCATTTTAAGTGCACAAAAGTTTTCATCGGATGCCGTAAACAGAGCCAAATCTTTGGTCGAACAAATGACTCTTAAGGAAAAAATTGATTATATCAGCGGATATAATGATTTTTTTATCAGAGCGATACCTCGACTGGGCATTCCGGAGATCAGAATGGCTGATGGACCACAGGGAGTCAGAAATAACACAAAAAGTACACTTTATCCATGTGGAATAGCTACGACTTCTACCTGGAACCGTGAATTAATGCATAAAGTAGGAGAGGGCCTGGGACTGGATTGCAGGGCCAGAGGAGTTAACATTTTGTTAGGGCCGGGCGTGAACATATACCGCTCGCCATTGTGTGGTCGTAATTTCGAATATTTCGGTGAAGATCCCTATTTGGCAAGTGAAACTGCCGTGCAGTATATTAAGGGTGTTCAATCGCAAAACGTAATCGCAACCATTAAACATTTTGCCGGAAATAATGAAGAATATGACCGGCATGATGTTAGTTCCGATATTGACAAAAGAACTTTACACGAAGTTTATCTTGCTACTTTCCGTAAAGCAGTTCAACAGGCAAATGTTGGAGCGGTAATGAATAGTTATAACTTAGTAAACGGCGTGCATTCTTCGGAAAATGAGTACCTCAATATTGCTGTGCTTCGCAAAATGTGGGATTTCAAAGGAATTCTAATGTCCGATTGGGTTTCGGTTTATTCAACTGTCGGAGCAGCAAACGGAGGTTTGGATATGGAAATGCCCGACGGTCAATATATGAATTATGAAAATCTTTCAAAAGCCATTGAATATGGATTGGTAAGCGTAAAGACAATTGATGAAAAAGTGCAACATATCCTTCAAACGATTATATCCTTTGGAATTTTTGATAATCCGAAGAAGGACGCTTCTATTCCCGAAAGGAATCCTTATACAGAAAATATTGCCCTACAAATTGCCCGCGAAGGCATAGTCATGTTGAAAAACGATGCAAATGTTTTACCCTTGAAAGGAAAAACAATTGTTTTAGGACCAAATACCAATGAAATACCAACAGGTGGTGGCAGTGGGTTTGTAGATCCATTTAGCTCTGTATCATTGTATAAAGCTTTACAAGATAAATCCAATCATAAAAACTTCGATTTTATACTGGATCCGGTTCCGGATACAGATTTAATGCGGGATGGCGAATTTTTTACTGAAAAGGATTGTAAAATTCCCGGTTTTAAAGCCGAATATTTCAAAAATGAGAAATTATCCGGCACTCCTGATTTTATCGGGGTTGATCAATCAATTAATTTCGACTGGCAACAAGGGGCTGCTTTAGCGGGATATCCAAATGACAATTTTTCAGTTCGTTGGTCAGCTATTTTCAAACCCAAAGTGACAGGTGAATACAAACTGAAGCTTTCTGCCGACGATGGTTACAGAATGTTTTTTGATGGAAAATTAGCCCTTACCGATTGGAATATGCATCCATTATCCGGTAAGGATGTAAATGTTCGTGTTGAGGCCGGCAAAGAGTATCCTATTGTAATAGAGTATTTTGAAGGATCTGGAGATGCCGTTGTAAATTTCGCTTATACCGGACTAAAGGATGTGAACTCCAATGATAAAATAAAAAACGCTGAAAATGTTGTAATCTGTGCCGGCTTTAATAGTTCCCTCGAAGGCGAAGGTTTTGACCGCCCGTTTGAATTACCAAAAGAACAAACAGAATTAATAGATAAGGTTTCGAAACTTAATAAAAATGTCGTTGTAATTATTAATGCAGGAGGTGGTGTAGAAATGGCATCGTGGAAAGACAAAGTAAAAGGCATTATAATGGCCTGGTACCCGGGTCAACAAGGTGGTCAGGCACTTGCAGAGTTAATAACCGGTAAGATTTCACCAAGTGGAAAATTACCGATTTCTATCGAAAAACGTCTTGAAGATAATCCGACTTTCAATAATTACGTAGATAGCAGACCGGATGTTACGCATAAACGTGTGCAGTACAATGAAGGTGTATTTTTAGGTTACAAAGGTTATGAAAAATCGGGTATTGAACCGCTTTATCCTTTTGGTTTTGGGTTAAGTTATACTAATTTCGAATATTCCGGTTTAAAAATACAAAAACTGGATGGAAATCATGTAACTGTTTCGTTTACAGTGAAAAATACCGGGAAATTTGATGGTGCAGAAGTTTGTCAGGTTTATGTGGGTGATCTGATTTCTTCAGTTCCCCGTCCAAAAAAGGAGTTGAAAGGTTTTGATAAAATCTTTCTGAAAAAAGGTGAATCAAGAATTATAAATATCGATTTGAATGAAGATGCATTCTCGTTCTTTGATGTCAATACAAACAAATTTGTTGTTGAACCTGGTGAATTTACAATAAGTGTTGGTTCATCAGTTCGTGATATTCATTTGACCGGGAATGTAATTCTTTAATCTAATGTGCTTTATAAACGTATTTCTTTGTTGATAATGTGATTTTTTCTAATATATTTTAATCATGAAAAGGCTATCATTTAAAACCTGGATTGGTAAATTGAAAATTGTCTTTGTACGATTTCCATTTACACTTTTGTTTATCATAGGCTTATCGGTTCTGTGCTTTTTATCTATCCAAAAAGTTAAAGTTGAAATTCGTGACAGCTTGTGGGCCTTCTTCATATTGGGAATATTGCAGAACGTTGCAGTCACTTTATTTCTGGAAGAATTTAAGAAGGTATCATTGCGGATCTTATTCAATCTGCTTTCAACTATATTGTTGGCTGTTTATTGCTTGTCACTTCCCGACAAATTGCTTGCATATCATTATTATCAGATGATAGCATTGGGAATTGTATTTGTTTTTTCTGCTTTTTATGTTTCATTTTTTAAGAAAAACAGTGACATTCCTTTTTGGGATTTTAGTCGTGAAAGTCTCATTCAGTTATTTATTTCAGGTGTATTTTCCTTAATATTATACGCAGGTTTGGGTTTAGCAATATTGTCTCTCAATAAATTGTTTAATATTGATATCGATAAAAAAGTATATACAGATCTGGCTGTAGTTTGTTTTGTGATTTTCGGACCGATATATTTTTTGTCCAATGTCCCGGATGAGATCGAAAAACGGAGGCAGGAATTTTCTTTTCACAAAATCATCAGGATCTTTGGATTGTATATTTTACTTCCCATTCTGGCTGCTTATACATTAATATTGTATGTATATCTTTTTCAGATAATTATTAAATGGGAACTGCCAAATGGTTGGGTTTCAACCCTGGTTTCAGTCCTTGGGCTTGGTGGTTTTTTATGCATATTTATTTTATACCCTTTACGGCTGAATGCTGATAATAAAGTTGTAAATCTTTTTTCAAGATATTTTCCATTGCTTTTGATGCCACTTTTAGTGTTAATGTCGATTGGTATATTTCGCCGTTTGGACGATTATGGTTTAACAATTAATCGTTTGTATGTCTTAATTTTAAATGTGTGGTTGTATGGAATTTGTATTTATCTTTTCATTTCGCAGGCACATCATTTGAAATGGATAGTCATCACGTTTTCTGCCGTTCTTTTTCTTTCATCAATTGGACCCTGGAGTGTGTTTAGTATTACCAAAAGAACTTTGCTAAAGGAAATTGAACAAATAATGACTGATGCAAAATTATTGAACAATGGGAAAGTGATTGAAAATCAGAATAAAATGATAAAAGTAGATTCAATACAAGCAAACAAGCTATCCGCAGATGTAAAATATACTTGTCAAAATTTTGGTACAATTTCTTTACAATCTTATTTTGTAGATTCGATACAAAATATGAATTACAGGGAAATCAATAAAAAATTAGGTATAGACAAATCAGACATTAATCCATCTGAATTTTCGGACAATCAAAAAGATAAATATAGATATTTTGATATAAATCAACAGTTTAATCAACAAGTTATTGATATTAAAAAGGATTTTAGATCGTATATAAGACTTCAACGTCCAAATGATCAGGAAAATGTGTACGTTGGTAATGATCTTATTATCAGATATGTAAATAATACATTTATTATTTTAAAACCAATTGATAAAAAGTATAATATCGAAATTAAGTTAAAATTAAAAATAAAGGAAATATTAAAACTATATAAACCCAAAACTATCTATTCAGCTGATACGTTGACTATTGATGGTGAAAATTACAAACTAATAATTAATCATTTAACCGGATTTTATTATCAAAAGACGGATAGTGTCACTGTTACGAATATTGAAGCAGACTTATTCTTAAAATAATTTTAAAAATGAATAAAACTTTCTTTTTAGCCCTGATTGTATTGGCGTTTACAGCCTGTCAACCCAAACTAAATTTTCCGACAAATTCAGAAGACAATAAGAATCTGAATTCCTTACTGACTCTGAATATTGGCGATAATACCCTTTATTTACAGGATTTTATTATGAATCCCCTGAATATTGATTCGATTACCAGTTCTTCTGAAAAACTGGTTTGCAAGGTAGATAGCGACAAGCTAACTGCAACCCTGAACGTATCCAAAGATATGGAACATTTTGTAGATGTAAAACTCTGGTTGAAAGGAGTTCCCTATTCGGTTCCATGCAGAAAAACAGATAAAACAGATTATATTTTCCATTTTAATCCCGGAGTTAAAACCTATAAGACTGTTCAGATTGTCGGACAAATGAACGACTGGACAGCATCTAAAACTCCCGATTTGAAGTTGAGCAAAGGAGGTTTATATGAAGTTGCTTTGAATTTAAGTCCAGGAACTTATTTGTATCAATTGTGTTTGGATGGCGTTCAAAATAGTGACCCCGGAAATCCGAATAAAGTCGATAACGGATATGGAAAATTTAATTCAATTTTACAGGTGTCAGGCAAAAACAACAAATATCCGATACTTTATAGTGATAAATATAATAACCTGACCATCCAATTGAGTGTTAAAAATGGAATAAGCAATGTTTTTGCATATTGGCAGAATTATCGGTTAACTCCCCGGTTTATAAAATTGAGTGATGGTAAAATTATTGTTGAGATTCCAGCCGAAGCAAGGAGACTCAAACGCTCTTATATCCGCGTTTGGGCAAGTAATGATTTTGGGATAAGTAATGATATTTTGATTCCGTTAGAAAGGGGAACAGTTTTGACTGATTCAAAGCAAATTACGCGTCAAGACAAACAAGCTCAAATCATGTACTTTATGTTGATCGACCGATTTATGAATGGTGATAAATCCAATGATCATCCATTAAATCGTAGCGACGTAAATCATAAAGTTGATTTTTGGGGTGGAGATTTAGCCGGATTACAACAAAAAATTGATGGTGGGTACTTTAAAAGACTGGGAACGAATACTTTGTGGATTTCTCCGTTGAATCAGAACCCTACCGATGCCTGGGGATATTATCCCCTAATGAAGACTAAGTTTTCGGGTTATCACGGTTATTGGCCTGTTTCATCATCCAAAGTAGATTTTCGCTTTGGTACCAATAAGGAATTTAAAAATCTGGTAGCCGATGCACATAGAAAAAATATGAATGTCTTACTCGATTATGTGGCACATCATGTTCATATTGAGCATCCTTTCTACAAACAACATCCTGAGTGGACAACTCCTTTGTATTTGCCCGATGGAACTATGAATACCGAACGTTGGGACGATTACCGGCTAACCACCTGGTTCGATACGTTTTTGCCAACGCTTGATTTATCAAATCCAAAAGTGGTGGATATAATGACCGATTCGGCCATGTTTTGGTTGAATGAATTTAAGTTGGATGGTTTCCGTCATGATGCTACAAAGCATATTACCGAAAAATTCTGGCGTGAGTTGACCCTGAAAATAAAAAAACAAAATAAAGGAAACAAACTGTATCAGATTGGCGAAACTTACGGAAGCCCAGAATTGATAAGTAGCTATCTGACTACCGGCATGCTGGATGGACAATTTGATTTTAATGTTTATGATATTGCAAACACTACTTTTGCAGGTGTGGGAGGAAGTAATCTGGAACAGGTAGAAACCATTTTAAATTCAAGTTTGTATCGGTATGGAAACCATAATTTAATGGGAAATATATCGGGAAATCATGATAAACCCCGTTTTATGGCTCTGGCTTCCGGCGATTTGAAATTTGGTGAAGACTCCAAAGCGGCCGGATGGAAACGAAATATTGGTATTACTGATTCTACAGCTTACGATAAATTGTTTTTGATGCATACCTTTAACCTGACCATTCCGGGTATTCCTGTTATTTTCTATGGTGATGAAATTGGTCTGACAGGAGCTAACGATCCGGATTGTCGTCGCATGATGAAATTTGAAGGTTTAAACAAACGCGAAGTGAAGCTCAGGAAAAATGTTTCAATTCTGACACATTTACGTAGTAATAATCCGGTATTGATTTACGGCGATTTTATCAATATTCAAACAACAAAAGACACCTGGGTTTATGCCAGGAATTATTTTAAAAAGGAAGCGTTGGTTTTTATCAATAATTCGGCAAAACCACAAACAATTGAAACAGAAATACCGGAAATGTTTACACTGGGTGATTTAAAATCGACATTTAATCATAACTTTGTAGTATCAAATCATAAAATCAGCATTCAGTTGCCGGCTTACAGTGCTGATATTTTACTCACAAAAAAATAATTTAATGATTAACAGGTTCTTAAAGTCCGTTTCTCCGGCTGAAGGGAACTTTCAACAATTATGATTCAACTAAAAGACAGTGATTTGGCTGCAGCGGCCAAAAAGGGAATGGATGAATTCCTACAGGTATTTACTAATGCTTATCTGGAAGCCATTGGTGGTAATTTAACCGCTGAAAACATGTCGAAACTAAATGGTTCGCAGCATACCTTGCTGGCCCATCGTTTCTTTCAGGACGAAATGCGTGATGGCGGTTTTGTGCAATTGATCCAAAACGGCTATGGAGGTTATATTTTTGCAAATCCTTTTGCCAAAGCTATTAAACAGTTTGGAGCAATCGAATTATCCAAATTAATTTACAAAGCAAAGGAAATTTACGATCCGAATAAAACCGTACTGGAACGTGAAACCACAGAAGAGGAATTCAATGCTATGTATGTCGATTTTGAAGTTTTCGATGATCTTGAAGAATTGTATTTTGAAATGGAGGAAAAACAAACGGCCTTAATTGCTGCGTATGTGGATGAGCATATTGCTGATTTTGCCGAAATTATTTAAAACGATGCGGGATTCATATTTTATGAATCCCGCATTGTTTCTTAAAGTGTTAAATCTTTCACCTTTTCCAGGTCTTCCGGTGTATCAATGCCAATTGTTTCCACATCGGTAAAACCGACTTTGATACGATAACCATTTTCGAGCCAGCGCAACTGCTCAAGCGACTCGGCAATTTCCAGCGGTGATTGTTCCATGTGTGTCAGTTCTTTCAGCACATCGGCCCGATAGGCATAAATTCCAACGTGTTTAAGGTAAGAGTGACGTGTTATCCAGTTTTCTGTTTCAGCGTTTCGAATAAACGGAATTACCGAACGACTGAAATACATTGCTTCGTTTCGTTTATTGATAACCAGTTTCGGACTATTCGGGTTGTTTAAAGCGTCGAAACCATCCTTTTCAGTAAAGACTTTTGCCAAAGTGGCAATCTCCGTCTCCGGTTCGTCGAAACAAGTCTGAAGTGTTTTGATTTGTTCCGGTTGAATAAAAGGTTCATCGCCCTGAATGTTCATCACCACATCAAAGTGTTCTTTTAATTTTGTATATGCTTCATAACATCGATCGGTTCCACTTTTATGCTCACTTGAAGTCATAACGACTCTACCTCCGAAAGCAATTACTTCGTCAAAGATCCGTTGATCATCCGTGGCAATATAAACTTCGGACAATGCCTTCGAAACCTGTTCGTAAACCCGCTGAATCATGGTTTTACCACCTATTTTTACCAGTGGTTTTCCCGGGAAGCGGGTGGAGGCAAAGCGTGCCGGAATAATTCCTACAAAACGAATGGTTGGTTCGGATTTAGTTTGATTATTTTTCATGAAAGAATTTTCTATCCAACTTAAACTCATTATTATGAAATATTCTTCTTTTAGCCCTGGCAAACCAATGGGTTGATCGCATTAATAACAATACGATGATCGGGAATGTTGCCAGATTAAAGGATTGTATCGAAAGTGCAAAAGCAGTCAGAGCAGCAATCAGTAACACAATATTCAAAATTTCATACAGAAATACAACTTTACGAAGCGATCTGTTCCAAATGAGAACTGCAACCACCAAATTGAGAGGATTCAACCAAAGTAAATTTAAATTCAGCCTGACCAGCGGATGGGTTGAAAATACTGTCAGGAAAAATGCAATCAAACCACCAAAACCTGTGATGAGTAATAAAGCAGAATCGAAAAGTTTAAAATGAAGTTTACGTTTGATATCCCACAATGTAATCAAAATTCCGATTAGTAATAATGATATGGAAACAACCATGGGATTCTCAAAACAAGAAACAGCAGGTTCTTTTACTTCTTTTTTAGTGACTAAAACGTTCGCTTTTTGTACGAGGTTCCGTTTTTCTCCTTTAAATGTATAGACTTCAGCATTCTGAAAATTTATCATTAATTGTTCTGGTAAGAACATACTTTCGTTTTGTGTTGCCAGTTTATCGGCATCCATTCCGAAAATTACATCGATGCCCAGTTTAAGCCATGTATTAGTACCTACGTAAACTCCAATCCACTGTCGAAACGTATTCGGTTCTTTTTCCGGTTTAAACTTTACATAACCATTAATAGCTGCCAGAATCTTATCCCGTGGGCGTGTGGAACAATTATCGAAAATAAAATTATACCGGTATGTTCTGTTCTCAGGTTCGTAATTAGTTAATAATGCATTTATTAAACTTCTTTTCTCCGTAGGTGTTAAATTGAGTTTTTGTTCCCATACCATTGAATTTCGTGCTGCATATTCAGGAAGGAAAAAGCCGGTTTCGTATACGCCTAATTGATAATCTGTTTCTCCTTTGATAAATTTATAATAGAAATTGTTTGTTTCGAAACTGAAAATCCCATAATTAAAAACGACATCGATTCCATTTGCAGGATCTTTCACCCGAATGGCTGTATGACCAAATTTTGCATAAACTTCTTCGCCCGGAGAACAGGTTATTAAACTTATGGTGGCGGAATCGCTGAATGTAATCTTTTGAGCACTGACAACAGTTAGACTTATACAAATGTAGATGAACAGAATATATTTTCTCATTATCGTTTGATATTAAAGTAATTTACAAAAGTAGTATTTTATTTTGGTTGTAATTGATGTTTTTCCTTTTTATTTAACACTGGCATGTTTTTTCAAATTTTCAAACAAAACCGGGAATGTTATAAATGTGAAATAATGCCTATTTGTACAATTATTTGAAAGTTTTTTTATTCTGATAGTTCTATATCTCAGAAAAATACTAAATTTGTGCTTTATAACATTGTTGTCAAACATATTTCTTACGAATTTTTATGGCAAAAAAACATGCTCCTGAACTAAAACCAATAGAAGAAATTCTATCGGTTTGGGATGTTTTAACTCCCGATGAGAGACAATTTGTACGTAATAATTATACAACTCATTATTTCAAGAAAAATGAAATGATTCATTTTGAGGGTGATAAACCAACCCACATGATGATTTTGGCCAGTGGTAAGTTGAAAGTATATAAAGACGGGGTTGGAAGCCGGTCGCAAATCATACGTATGCTTAAACCCGGTGAACATTTCAGTTATCGTGCCATTATTGCAAACGATGGATATAGTACGAACGTCTCTGCATTCGAGGCATCGACGGTATATATGATTAAAGCGGACTTATTTATTTCCATATTGCGTCATAATAATGCTTTTTGTTATCGGTTTTTAGAAGAAATTTCAACCGATTTAGCCGCATCGGATGCCAGAACAGTAAATTTAACTCAAAAACACATTCGGGGCAGATTGGCTGAAGCCTTACTTCAACTGCAAAAAAAATACGGTTTGGAAGAAGATGGGGCAACCATTAGCATGTACCTGTCTCGTGAAGATTTGGCTAATCTATCGAACATGACAACTTCCAATGCCATTCGTACACTCGCCAATTTTGTGAACGAACAGGTTATAGCCATGGATGGTCGTAAGTTGAAAATTATTGATGAAGACAGACTCCGTAAGATAAGTAAAATGGGATAAACCGATTTCTCAATTCTAATTTTTGAATTTTTTACAGAAAATTATTCACATAAATGAATGCAACTCAAATTCATACTACTTTTAAATTGATATTGCACTTTCTTGCATCCGGAGAGTTGAAAAATGCTTTTGCAAAAACAAACGATTTAGTTGACGAATTGCAAATTGGTGAATATACAGACAGATTGGAAGATATCCGGCAAAATTATCGTTTTCTGCTTCAATATTTTATTAGCGGTGTGGAAGATCCGGATCGAAAAATAGTATATAATAAATTGATAGCTAAGGTTTATATTTTGAATATGGAATTGCATGAAGAACTTCTGATACGGAATTCTACTAGTTTTGAATATACACAAAAACGATACTTTCCACATATTTCGCATCATTCATCACCCTCAGAATTATATGATGCCTTGCAGTATTTCCACAATCATTCGAGTTTATTAAAGGGTTCCAATGAAAACCATGAAGTAGAACTGCATCGAATAAGGTCAAACTACGAGATGATTATTCCAGAGTTATTCGGTGTTTTTTGGCTGACAACCTTTTATCAATCCGAAGAGAAATTGCTTTTCAGTCGGGTAATGCATGTTGATTATCCCGGATGGCTTGAGAAATCAATGGTAGTATCTGCTCTTACACTCAATTTGTGGCGCATGTTTGATGAAAGCAAAATTTTATTGCTTTTTGATTGCTGTCTTTCAACCAACGAAACAGCTAAACAGCGTGCATTGGTAGGCTTATGTTTCATTTTAGCAAAATATAACCGGTTTCTGCCCTTTTTCCCTGCCATTAGAAATCGGCTGGTTTTGTTAGCCGACGATAATCACATAGTTGAAAATTTTCAGAATATCATTATACAACTAATTGCCACTGCTGAAACTGAAAAGATTAGCAAAAAAATGCAGGAAGAAATTCTACCTGAAATGTTGAAAATAAGTCCATTACTTAAAGATAAAATGGATACCGACAGTTTGTTGAATTCGGATGACTGGGAAGAGGAAAATCCGGCCTGGCAGGAAATTCTTGATAAAAGTGGTGTTTCTGATAAATTGAAAGAGTTGAGTGAAATGCAACTTGAAGGTGCCGATGTTTATATGAGTACATTTTCGATGCTTAAAAATTTTCCGTTTTTTTCTGAGTTCTCCAATTGGTTTTTACCTTTCGATGGACAGTATTCAGCAATAAACCCCTTGTTCATTTCGGAAGACAATTCGCTACTGAATGCTTTTTTGAATAATAATATCATGTGCAATTCGGATAAGTATTCATTTTGTTTAAGTATACTTCAAATGCCTGAAGCACAAAGAGGAATGTTGAAAAATTCGTTTAAAATGGAAGCAGAACAGTTGGATGAAATGTCAAAGGATGAAGCACTGTTAACACCGAATCTGGTTTCAAAAAATATCTCAAAACAATATATACAGGATTTATTCCGGTTTTTTAAATTGCATCCCAGACATGACGATTTTCGCGATATGTTTGCCTACTCACTAACGATGCATCGTTCTTACCTGTTCGATATTTTATCAACCAATACTGATTTTAAATCAAATATAGCTGAATATTATTTTACAAAAAGCCATTATTTCCAGACACTGGAATTATTTGAAGACATCGTGCCCGAAATTCCAACAAATTCTGCACTGTATCAAAAAATCGGTTATTCCTACCAACAAACGTCTCAATTACCAAAAGCACTAGATGCTTATTTAAAGGCAGATATTATTCAGCCGGATGATCTTTGGACAGTTAAAAAATTAGCCCTGTGTTTCCGCTTATCAGGTAATTATGAAAAGGCTTTGGAGTATTATCACCATGCTGATTTTCTGCAACCCAACGTGTCAAGTGTTTTGATGCAAATCGGACATTGTTATCTTGAACTCCGGAAATTTAAGGAAGCATTGAATATTTATTTTAAACTGGATGCCGAAAATGATGGAAATGTGAAAGTATGGAGAGCTATTTCATGGTGTTCTTTTGTTTCAGGCAATATTAAACAATCGGGTTATTATTTGCAAAAACTAATCGACAGCGAACCGAATGCAGCCGATTTTCTGAATGCCGGTCATGTAGCCTGGTGCGAACACAGATTAACTGATGCTGTGAAGTATTACAGGGAAAGTTTGACCTTACAACAAAATAACTGGGAACAATTCCTTAAATCATTCAACAAGGACAAACCTTATTTAATAGCAAACGATATTTATGAAGATGAAATTCCCCTGTTACTCGATGATTTATATCCACTAAGTATTTGATAGATATGTGAATTTAATGCAGGCGAATACTTGCTATACCTATTGTTTCAAAAGCAATTAAACAACCATGATTTCAATTTTCAGAAAAGAATTACGTAGCTTTTTCAGCAATGCGACAGGATATATAGTCATTGGAATTTTTTTATTACTCACCGGTTTATTTCTTTGGGTTATACAGGGAGAATATAATATTCTGGATAGTGGCTATGCGAATGTTGATGGACTTTTTTATTTAGCTCCCTGGTTATTTTTATTTCTTTGTCCGGCTATAACCATGCGACTTTTTGCCGAAGAAAAACAAACGGGAACATGGGAATTACTGGCAACAAAACCGATCAGCAAATTACAAATCGTACTAGGAAAGTATTTTGCCGGTTGGACGCTGGTTTCTTTGGCGCTGTTACCCACCTTATTATATTATTTCACTGTGTCTTATTTGGCTGAGCCGATTGGAAATGTAGATTCAGGTGCCTTTTGGGGATCATTTATAGGACTTTTTTTTCTGGCTGGTGTATATGTAGCTATTGGTATTTTTTCCTCATCACTGTCAAATAATCAAATTGTTTCATTTGTATTGGCTCTGGTTCTCAGCTTCTTCTTTTATTATGGATTTGATTTACTTGCAAGTTTCTTTTCGTCCGGTCAGTTAATTCAACTCGTTGAAAGCTTTGGAATTCACTCACATTATAAATCGATAAGCAGAGGTGTCATTGATTCCCGCGATTTGATGTATTTTATCGTATTGACTGTAGGATTTATAAGTGCCACGGTTTTGAAAATAAAGAAATAAAATTAATTAAGATTACTAACTAAAATTCCCTAATGTAAAATTGAAGGGACTTCAAAAATGAAAAGACCGCTTATATTGATTACCAATGATGATGGAGTAGATGCTCCGGGAATAAATGTTCTGATAAGATTGATGATGCAAATTGGTGATGTGATTGTCATGGCACCCGATGGTGCCCGATCGGCTCAATCCAATGCGCTGACAGTAACACATCCCATACGATTTACCAAACTGGAAGAAAAAGAAGGGCTGACCCGTTATTCCTGTACCGGAACTCCTACCGATTGTGTGAAATTAGCTCTTTACGAAATTGTTGATCGTAAACCTGATTTACTGGTATCAGGCATCAATCACGGATCCAATTCGGCTATTAATGTTATTTATTCCGGGACCATGGGAGCTGTTCTCGAAGGTTGCGAAAACGGGATCTTATCCATTGGTTTTTCTATATGCAACCATTCAATGGATGCCGATTTCTCTCATTTTGAATCCCACGTGCTACAAATTTCAGGTCAGGCGTTGAAAAACGGATTGCCTTACGGAACCTGCTTAAATGTAAATTCACCTTGTGGAGAAATAACCGGAATCCGGATTTCCCGTCAATGTGTCGGAAACTGGACAAAAGAATTTGCGAAACGGTCAGATCCTCAGGGACGTTCATATTTCTGGTTGACGGGTTATTTCGATAATAAAGAACCGGAAGCAGAGGACACAGATGAATGGGCGTTAAATCATGGATATATATCTATCGTCCCGACTAAAATTGACCTGACGGCTTACCGGGAGATGGATGAAGTCAGGAAATGGGATATTTAAATAAAATCCAATGGATTCTGCTATAAATCTAAAGTTCAACCAATCGACTCAATATGAAGCGTTTCAATCATTTTCTGTATGGTTTAATCCCTGGATTATTGCTCCCAATTGGTTTTATGTGGGTATATCTTCATCAGTTTTATCCGGGTGAATCTACTTTTTGGGAGATTATAAAACAACTCTATCCGGGTGTTTTATTAGGAAAATTACTTTTGCTTTCTGTAATGCCAAATTTAATGTTTGTTTTTGTATTCTATAAATCGGACAGTTTCAAAATTGCAACCGGCATGCTTATAGGCGGTATGCCCTATTTTATTGCCAGTATTTTTATGTTTTGAGCTATTCAGTACTAATTTAATTCGCCGTCGGATAACGGATAATGGATTTATGAAATACTTTCTTATTGCCGGTGAAGCTTCGGGTGATTTACACGCTTCAAGTTTAATGCGCGAACTGCGGGAAGTAGATTCAGATGCTGAATTCTGCTTTTTGGGCGGTGATTTGATGCAGGCACAAGGAGGCAAAATGATAAAACATTACAGGCAAATGGCTTTTATGGGCTTTGTAACTGTGATTATGAATGCGAAAACAGTATTAAAAAATTTAGCTGATTGTAAACAAGCCATTACTGATTTTAAGCCCGATGTAGTGATTTTAATTGATTATCCAAGTTTTAATCTGCGTATTGCCCGCTTTGTTAAAGAAAATTTTAAATCTCCCGTTTATTATTATATTTCACCGAAAATTTGGGCATGGAAAGAGTATCGCATCAAACAAATCAAGCGATATATTGATAAAATGTTCACCATCTTTCCATTTGAAACTGCATTTTATGCAAAGCATCATTTCGCAGTGGAATATGTTGGCAATCCTTCGGTAGATTCTGTTTATCTTCGTCCAAATCAGGATCAAACATTTGAAGATTTTTGTTCATTGAATAAATTATCCGATAAGCCTGTTATTGCACTGCTTGCCGGAAGCCGGAAACAGGAAATTTCGGCTTGTCTGCCACGAATGATTGAAGCCGCTTCCCGGTTTAAAGATTATCAGCTTGTTGTGAGTGGTGCGCCGGGTGTTGATTTGGAGTTTTATAATGAAATTCTAAATGGAGAACCTGTAAATATTGTTTTCAAACAGACCTACGAACTGTTGCAACATGCCCGTGCGGCTATCGTCAATTCAGGAACAGCAACGCTCGAAACCGCTCTGATTGGAACGCCACAGGTGGTTGTTTATCACCAGGCTTTAGGTCGTATCGCGTTTTGGGCGAAAGAACTCATTATTAAAGTAAAATACATTTCACTGGTGAACCTGGTAGCCGAAAAGGAAATTGTAAAAGAGTTGTTTGCACATTTATTTACAGTATCCAATATGGCAAATGAATTGGATAAACTGTTGAATGATAAAGTTTATCGTCAGGATATGTTGAACGGATATTCCGATATGAAGAAATTATTGGGGGAACCGGGAACTGCTCGGATAACGGCAAAAAAAATGTACAAATTTTTAAGTCAATCAAATCAGGATTGAAATTATTCAGCCTCGCTTTATAGACAGGAATTAAAGCTGAGTTTATTTTACAATTCCTGCAAATCCCATAAAAGCCATAGCCAGTAATCCGGCAGTAAGTAACGAGATGGGAGTACCTTCCATTGCTTTTGGTACTTTTACCATACTTAGTTGTTCCCGAATTCCTGCAAAAAGTATTAATGCAAGCCCAAAACCTACAGCAGTGGAAATCGCAAAAACCACGCTTTCCAATAAATTAAAATCTTTTTTAATCACCAACAAAGCGACCCCCAATATAGTACAATTGGTAGTAATAAGGGGTAAGAATACGCCCAAAGCCTGATATAAAGCAGGTGATATTTTTTTCAAAATAATTTCAACCAACTGCACCAGGGCTGCAATAATTAGAATATAGGTTATGGTTTGCAGGTAACCGATATGAAACGGATCCAGAACTGATTTTTGAATAATATATGTAAAGATGGTGGCAATAGTCATTACAAAAGCAACAGCTCCACTCATACCCAAAGCTGTTTCGATTCTTTTAGATACACCTAAAAATGGACAAATTCCAAGGAATTGTGACAATACGATATTGTTGACAAATACTGCACTGATGAAAATTAGGATATAAGTCATGGTATTTAGTTGATTAATTAATTGATAAAATAGTTGTTTGACGGATGTTGACTGACAGGATTATGAAGGATATTGCTTCAAATAATTTTTCAATCACTTAGTTTGTTTTTTTAAGCCTATTGAATGCAGCGATTAAATAACCCAACGCGATAAAAGCTCCAGGAGCCAGCACGAAAATAAGCATACCATAATGTTCGGGGAAAACAATCATTCCAAGTGTTTTTCCGGTACCCAACAGTTCACGAATAGCACCCAGTAAAGTTAAAGCAAAGGTAAAACCAAGTCCGATACCCAATCCATCCAGGAAAGAATCGAATACGGTGTTTTTTGCAGCAAAAGCTTCGGCACGTCCCAATACAATACAGTTTACCACAATCAGTGGAATAAAGATTCCCAGACTTTCGTACAAGGCCGGAAGATAGGCTTGCATGGTCATCTCAACGATACTAACGAAAGTTGCAATCACCACTACATAAGCAGGAATACGCACTTTATCGGGAATAACATTTTTCAACAGAGCAATAGCCATATTTGATCCAACTAATACAAATAAAGTGGCTAATCCCATACTCATACCATTTATTGCCGAAGAAGTTGTTGCCAGCGTCGGGCACATCCCCAAAATCAGAACGAAAGTTGGATTTTCTGTTACAAGACCGTTAAGAATGATCTTAAGTTTCGAATTATTCATTTACTTGTTTTTGATTAGTTATTTCACTTTTATCGAATCACATCGCTGATTATCTGAATTTTGACAATAAGCAGCGTAGGCATTTCGCACGGCAAATAGAAATGCCCTTGAACTAATTGTAGCTGCTGTAATGGCATCGATTTCTCCGCCATCTTTGCTTACCGATAAATTCGCTGTTGCGGGATTTTTCCCGAGTATACTTTGATTTTTATTGTTTGTTTTAAACCAGTTCAGCATCTTTGCACCTAAACCAGGGGTTTCCTTTTGTTCCAAAACCGAATAATTTACAATTGCTCCGGCTTTATCAAAACCAACCATCAGGCTGATTTTCCCGCTAAAACCATTATTCGATGAGGACTCTACAGCCGCTCCGACAAAGACATTCCTTTTATCGTAAGCTTTATATACTTTTAAAATTTCCACACCATCATTTACTTCAATGGCTTTTAGATCAAAATGGTCGAAAGGAGGTAACACATCTTTGATGGCATTTTGTTGTTTGGCCATTTTTGACACAGCAATAGGATCTTTGGTAAGTGTATATACCGATCCGAGAGCGAGTGCTGCGAATAAAGTGATGGATGAAAGTACCAACACCATATTTTTAAAATTTGATTCTAATTTTTTCATTATTTCCTTGCCTCCCCGAATCTTTTTGGTTTAATATAGGTATTTATCAGTGGAGTGAATGCATTCATTATTAAAATTGCAAACGAAACTCCTTCGGGATAGGCTCCGAAGACACGAATGACAACAGTTATTATTCCTATTCCAACACCATAAACCAACATTCCTCTTGTTGTCATAGGCGAAGTTGCATAATCGGTTGCCATAAATATTGCTCCAAGTAATAATCCTCCCGATAACAAATGATATACCGGGGTAGCGAAATAAGTCTCGGGACTTGCAAAGTGAAGGATGCCTGTAAAGACAAAAACAGTAAGTAAAATACTGATAGGAATGTGCCAGGTAATGATTCGTTTCAGCAATAAATAAACAAAACCGATAAGTAAGGCTATGGCTGAGACTTCACCCAACGATCCGCCGGTATTCCCGATGAATAAATCCATTATATTGGGTAAATGTCCAAATTTCATTAATGCTAAAGGTGTAGCCGAAGTCACTGCATCCAAATAATTCGGATTCAACGGAATTGGGCTGGGCCAGCTGGTCATTGCTACGGGAAATGAAATCAAAAGGAAAACCCGACCCACCAGGGCGGGATTCAACGGGTTGTTCCCCAAACCACCAAAACTCATTTTAGCAATTCCTATGGCAACCATTGCCCCGATAATGACCATCCAAACCGGGATATTGGAGGGCAAATTAAAGGCTAATAATAAACCTGTCAGAACAGCGGAACCATCATTGATTGTTTTTTCACCTTTTAAAATGTAACGTTGAATCAGGTATTCGAAAAGCACACATGAAAGAACCGACACCAAACTCACGATAAGTGCACCAAGTCCGAAAAAATACAATCCAACCAAATAAGCCGGAATCAGGGCAATCAGTACGCCCCGCATGTTTTTCGAAACGGAATCACCACTATGAACGTGAGGTGCGGGTGAAATAATTAGTTTATCCATAAATTAATAATTAATCTCTACTCTTAGAAAAAGAGATTTTAGTTTTTCTTGAAATAAATTTTTTATACTTTATTTAAAATAGACATACCTTATCTTCTGCTACGGATAATCCCGCCAACGGTAGTTTTTCCATATCGCACGTGGTCAAGTAAAGGTCGGTTCGATGGACAGGTAAATGCACAACAGCCACATTCAATGCAATCCATTATCCTGTTTCTTTCCATTTCCGTCCACATGGCATTTTCACTCTGACCCATTAATAAGTAAGGTTCCAATCCCATGGGACAAACCGATACGCACTTGGCGCAACGCAGGCAATTTTTCATTTTCTTTCGGGCCGATTCGATAGTTGGAATAAACAGAACACCGGCGGTTCCTTTGGCAACAGAAACATCCAACGAACTCAACGAACGACCCATCATAGGTCCTCCGGCAACAATTTTACCTGTATCCTCGGGCATGCCACCTGCCTGTTCAACTACAGTGGCCAAGGCAGTTCCGATGCGTACCCAGAAGTTTCCCTGCTGTGCCATCGATTTCCCGGTAATGGTAATGATGCGTTCAAACAGGGGTTTGTTCTTTTGAACGGCTTCGTAAACGGCAAAAGTGGTAGCTACATTTTGTACAACAGCTCCTACTTCAATCGGTATGGCCCCACTCGGCACCTGGCGTCCGATGGTTGCGTCAATTAATTGTTTCTCACCTCCCTGCGGATATTGCACTTTTAATGCCATTACTTCAATACCGGTAAATGTTTTAGCTAATCGTTCCAAATGAGCAATGGCGTCTTTTTTATTATTTTCAATACCGATTATGGCCCGGTTTACATTAATAGCTTTCATCAATATACTCACCCCGACTAAGATTTCTTCCCCTTTTTCTAGCATTAACTGATGATCGCAGGTAAGATAAGGCTCACACTCAATGGCATTAATAATCAATACTTCTGCTTTTTTTCCGGGAGGTGGCGAGAGTTTTACATGTGTGGGAAAAGTAGCACCTCCCAAACCAACGATACCCGCATCTGAAATTTTTTTGATAATTTCTTCCGGTGTCATTGTACATTCCCTTTTAATTGTCGAACTTCTGTCGATCGATTCCATCCATTCATCACCTTCAACATCAATAAAAATAGCCGGACGTTTATACCCCGAAGCATCTATTGCATCATCAATTTTCGCAACCTTCCCCGAAACGGATGAATGTACATTCGCCGAAACAAATCCGCTGGCTTGTCCCAACAGTTGTCCCACTTTTACCAGATCACCTTTTGTCACCACAGCTTTACTGGGAGCGCCAAGATAATGCCCGAGCGGAATGATAGCCTGTTTAGGTAATAAAGATATCTTAGTCCCAATGCCTGCAGAAAATTTATATTCTTTCGGGTGTACACCACCTATTTTGAATGTTCTCATTTTTTATAAAATCTAATATCAAAAGTCTAAAACAACTGATTGACCGTTTATTTATCTGTACTTTTTAGTTGGCGGGTTCGAGTTCCGCTTCTTTAGTCGGAACTTTGGCTTTTCGGGGTGGAAAGTTTAATTCTACAATTGCCGAAGTCGGACAGACAGCTACACATTTGCGGCATAAAGTACATTTATTCGGATCAATATAAGCCAAATTATTTGTAACAGTTATGGCATCAAAAGCACATTCCTTCACGCATTTGGAGCAACCGATGCAAGCTGCCTCGCAAGCTTTTTTATTCACGGCTCCTTTGTCCTGATTTACACAATTTACGTAAATCCTGCGCGATTTCGTTCCTTTTTTGCGAAGTTCAATAATTGCTTTCGGACAAGCTTTTACGCAAGCACCACATGAAGTACATTTTTCTTCATCTACTTCGGGCAACAAAGTTTCAGGATTAATATAGATCGCATCAAATTTACAGGATACTATACAATCGCCCAGACCAAGACAACCCCAAGAGCAAGCTGTTTCTCCGCCATACAAATTATGGGCTATGGCACATGAACTTACACCATCATATTGATTGGTACGCGGACGAAGGTCGCAACTTCCACCACAGCGAACCACTGCAACAGTAGCATCTCCCTGACCAGCAGTTTTCCCCAGGATGGCCGCTACTTTTTCCATTGTAGGAGTTCCTCCAACCGGACAAAGTAAATTATCCAACAAATCGGCTTTGACACAGGCGTTGGCAAACCCTCTGCAACCAGGAAAACCACACCCCCCACAGTTGGCTGCAGGCAATGCAAGTTCAACTTCATCAATGCGGGGATCTTCGTAGACTTCAAATTTTTTCGATGCAAAAAAGAGAATTACAGCAGATAAAGTACCCACAATCACCAGGGTAATTAAAGATATTAGAATTAAATTCATTGAGATGTATTTACTTTAATTTCAACTCATTACATATTCCCTCAACACAAAATATTTTTGTGTCAATCTTCCAATTCCTTTTTGATATAAAAACGGAATTTGGTTTTCATTTTTTTATTGAAAAATGAAAGTATAATGTAATAGGGAATAAGCATTGAGAGGGCTATGGTGCCGGAGAGAGCTTCGTTCGCAACGTAGTCGCGTAAAACGATTAAAGTGACAAGAATAAGCATAAAAGGAATGACAAATGCCAATAATACGGCCGTCAATCCCATGGAACTCTGACCGTAAAGATTGACCCTGTCGCCAACTTTAAGAGTGCTGTCTGAACTGTCAACATCGATAAATTTTTCATCCATATCGGAAGCAGAACATGCACCATTTGCGTGACAACTACTACAGGCAGATAATTGTATGATGGACACACGAATGTGATTGCCTTCGATGTGATTAATTATTCCTGTATGTTCTATTAGTTGACTCATTTTGTAATGTCGGCATTGCAATTGAGATCAAAAGTACAGATTATTTATTGTAGCATCAAATAAAAAATGTGGAAAAATTGACTGAATATGGATAAATAATTTTAATTGGCTAAAAATAAGGAGAATAAAATCAATGCGTTTTGCACATAAATAATAAATGTGAGTAAAAGAAGACCAAATTCAAAAGAATTCTATTGAATTTGGTCTTCCAATTTTGAAATGTTTACAATTCGATTTTATTGTTTTTTTGTCGAAGTTGCTTTAATCAGTTCAATGGGTTTTTGTTGTAAAAGCGGTACCTGCAGGTAGTCCCATGTTTCCTCGAATTCCCAGTTAGCCATCAGGCTGAGTTTCTTCGGATAATAATAAACCTCTTCCGGTTGCCGTCTGGTTGCCAAATCCCCTACATCCCATTTACCGTTTCCGTTTTCATCAATAAACATACGCACATAATAATCGCCCGGTTTCAGGTATTCGAACCTTGTTCCTTTTTCTAATGCGGGTTTAGATTGCAAAACATTGTCTTTGGTGTCGAGAATTTGAAGTACTGATTTTGGATTGTGATTTGCTAAAATCAGTTTTACACTGGAATATTCTTCCAACGAACGGATTTTAAATTTAGAAATAAAACTATTACTGATATCATCATAAATGCTTTTAAAAGCCGCTGAATCTATGGAGATTTCATAAGACATTTCCGGAATCCATTTATAATCTATTGAGTAGCTCATTTTAGTTGAATCAAGTTGATGCCACTTAAAAGGAATGCTCTTATAAGTTGTATCAACCAGTTGACTTAATTTTATTTTGGAAATATCCAGTTCCGATAACGGAGTTTCGAACCGGAGAACAATTGGATTGTAAAGTTCGAATGTCGGAGCAACGTTGTTCGTAAATTTAAACACTTTGGTTTCCGCATCCGGAGATCCTTTTTTAGCTGATTTTGCCTTTGGATTAATCCTGATTTTTCGCATTGACACATTTAATGTATCTGTTACCGGATTCAAGTGGAAAAGCGAATCCGTCTTAAGATAAGTCATTGTCATTTGCAATGTATCGGTTTCCCAAACCTTCGGATCGGTTATCCAATAAGTCAGACTATCCAGAGTGTTGTTTTTTTGAAGAATATATTTGCCTTTCCATTCGAAATTGAGTGGCTTAATCTCCGGTAGTTCTGTTGCAGTTGTATTGAAATATAAACTGAATGCATGTTGATCTTTTCTTTCGGCTTTCAAAAAATACTGGCGTTTTTTACTTTCTTTAAAATATCGAAGTGTAACATCATCGGGTAAGAAATGAGTCCCCATGAAATAACGTATGCTATCTACAGTAATTGAATCCTTCCAAACGGTATCATGCATTTCTTCTATCCGGCTGGTAGGGACAACGAGAGAATCGTACAGAGCCAAACCTTCACCGGGTTGGAAGAAATAATCGTGATTGGCATCACCTAAAGCAAATACTTTATATGCTCCTTTTTTGACGTTATCTATTGAAAACCGCCCATTTTCATCCGTTTTACCAATACGAAGAAATGGTTTTTTTGAAAATACAGAATCGTCTTTTTCCTTATAAATCCCAACGAAAATCCCGGGCAATGGATTTAGATTTTCAGCGTCGATTACTGTTCCGCCAATTTTCAATGTGTCAATTTCATTACCGGTAGAAAATGCAAAGACATAGTTTTTTAAGGCATTTTTTTCATTTAAATCCACAATGGCATTTCCAAAATTGATGCTGTAGGTAGTGCTATCCAACAAATCTTCATTGAAGTCGACGCTCAATCGTTTCCCATATGACTTAACATCAGGAGGTGTAATCTGGGGTGGTGAAATAATCACATTCTCAGCAGGTTTATCAATCGAAATAATTTCGTCGAAATCAACCTGAATCTGTTTTTTTGAAAAATTAATCGACCCGTTTTCAGGTGTGGATCTTAGTACTCGGGGAGGAGTAATGTCCTTTGGACCTCCGGTCGGTCCCTGTGCTTTATTAGCACAGGCATATACCAGAATGCCGGCGCAAAAAATGATCGAAACCCGTTTTACTATCGTTTTATATATCATATTTTAAATTAAATCTATTCTGTCATTGCTAATGTCAGGACTTTATGTCCAATGCGGCAACGCAAGCATTTCTTTTCGTCGCAATAAAACTTTTTTAACTGTAATAATGCTTGTGAGTCATAGGCCGTTTTGGTCTTAACTCCCAGGTTATTCCAGCCGTTGACAATAGCATTGGATTCGCCCGGTATCTGCTCCAGAATTTGTAACGCTTTGTCCTTCAGATTTTGGTTGCTTTTGAGATATCCATAGCAAAACAAAAAAGGAACCACGGTATTAATTAAAATACCATGAATGGATTGGGTTCCCAGTTTTTTACTTTTTGCTGTACTTTCGTGTACAAATAAATAATGCGTATTCCAATAATCCGATGGTTCGCAGGTAAAAATACCCCGAAGGTAATCAATTGTCGGATTTTCGACCATTTTGGAAAATAATTTGGACGAAGTATGAATCAAAGCCGCAAATTGAGCGATACGAATGTATGGAAAATTATCGGGACGTAACCGTAATAATTTCCATTGAGAACCGTCTATAGCTTGTAATAAATATTTTGAACGTAGAAAAACATATTCCTGTTTCAACCTGAGTGCATATTCGTCTGCTGTCTCTTCGTTCAATAAACCGGCCTGACCAAACAGCAACGCTTCCAGTTGAAACAGTTGATCTTTGTGTTTCCCCAAAATGGAAAGTGGTGTCGATTTGGCAAGGCTCTCGAAAGCCTGACTATTCGTTCCAAATCCAAAATTTCGGGCCAGTGTAATATAAAATGCTTCTTCCCAATGTTGATTACTTTCATCGAGTAAGCCGGCAATTATTTTTGTTTTTTGTTCCAGCCGTTCGATTAGTAAAGTATTCTTCCAACTTTGAATAAATATTTCAGGTACATTTTGGATTTTACCAACACATGGAATCCACTTTTTCTCTCCAATCAAACGCTCATAATTCAGTTCAATCTGTTTTGGGTAAATCAGTTGAATCTGTGGAATTTTTTGACCATCAATTCGAAAAACTTCGGTATCAGCTTCTTTCACAACATGTAAAATTACGCTGTCATACGCTTTATCCAGTTGATGATTATGTCTGTTCCAATCGGTTGAACGCGAGTGAATTTCCACATTTCCTGCCCAGAGTGTATCTCCTATCCGAATTTTTGCATTGAAAAAATCTGGTCCGGCGTCGGTATTAAACTTTCCCACATCAATAACCTCCACTTCTTCACCCTCTGTTGTCTTAAGTATGTAAGTGCTGAAGAGTTTTTGTTGCCAGATGTAATGTAAAATGGATTCTTTCATACTCCCAAATTTTTAAGGAGAATTAAGCATTAACTGTAAGGTAACAATGACATTTTAAAGTATTCCAAAACTATACCCTTCCGATTTCCAAAATTCAATCGCCAGAGCTAAAACGGTCAACATATTTTGTTGCGCTTTTATCGAGTCATGAAATACAACGATCGATCCATTCCGTGAATAACGTTTCACGTTTTCTAAAATTTTGCCCGGTGATAATTTCCGGTTATAATCATGTGTAATCAAGTCCCACATGATGATTTCGTAATCCGCCTGGAGTATTTTCTTTTGTTTTAAAGTTATACGACCGTAAGGAGGACGAAATAAATTACTGTCAATACTCTCGGCGGCTTTTCGTACATTTTCCACGTATTCGTCTGTGGAAACCGAAAAACCTTTCAAATGATTAAATGTATGATTCCCTGTTTTGTGTCCCCGCCGGATTACTTCCGAATAAGTTTCGGGAAATTTTTTTACATTCTCACCGACACAAAAAAAAGTAGCTTTCAGTTCCTGTTTATCCAAAATATCCAAAACCAGCGGTGTGACTTCCGGCACCGGTCCATCGTCAAAAGTAAGATAAATTACTTTTTCCGATGGATTTTTGCGCCAAACTGCTTGTCCCCAAATGGGACGTAATATGTCGGGGAACTGAAAGTTCATTTACATTTGTACTCTCTTTGTGTATTCCATATAGCGGGGCAGGAACTTATCCAGAATAGTCTTTTGTTTTGCCTGATCGCAAATCCGCATTACCTGATTAAGAACTGCCATATTATGACCGATACGGTTATTCACACTGTTTTGTTGCGTAGTTGTCAGGCTAAAATACCAGTCGAGATTCTCAACACAATCGGTTGCAACGGCATTCATAATCGCATTTCCATTTGCCGGCTCACCCAGCTTATAATAATAATCAGCTAACAACGTAGAGTAATAATCGTGGCGTACCGTTTTCCCCGGAATTTCCTTTTCACAATAAGCCAATGCTTTTTTAGCACGAACTGTATCTCCCTTGGCTACCAGAGCGCCGACTAACTGAGCAAACATCATACGGTGAGTACGACACATCCGTAAAATATTCTCGTCAAGATATACTTTAGGATCAGCGATATTACCGTATCTGAATTTATGCATCATGTTGTCGTACATTGCATCAACATCTACACCTGCTCCGGCACCTTTAACACCTACAGGTAAAATCTGATATGCCATACCCGATAATTCAAAATGGTCGTTGAGTCCTAAATAATAATCATCTCCAACAGATACTGCAAAATAAACAGGACGTTTCCAGTTATTTTCTTTCAACATCTCGATAATCATCAACTCGCTCTTGGTTAGTCTTTTGTTTAAGGTGAAATCAATTTGCGGAACTATTTCAGCAGCCCGTGACATAGGTAACGTTCCTGTTTTAATGACTTGTTGAGCATCAACAGGCAGATACAAATGATTTGTCGGAATAAATGCTTCACCTTGTCTTTTGGTTTGCGGATCATTGCTCAATACAAAATCAAAAGCTGTTTTTACATCCAGTTTAGGTATCATGGAATCCACCCAGAGTACTTCATTTTTGCCTGCTTCATAATCTTTTGGTTGCCACGATATAGGTAATGGTGCCGATTCATAAGCGCCCCGTTTCATTTGATCAATATACCAGTCGGTTTGTAAATAACTCAGGTTACAAACACGCACATCCGTCCGGTCGCCTTCTACTTCCTGGTTGTACCAAAGAGGGAAAGTGTCATTATCTCCATTGGAGAAAATGATTGCATTCGGTTTACAGGAAGCTAAATAGTTTCCACCAAAATCTCTGCAGGTATAACGGTTGCTACGATCATGATCATCCCAGTTTTGTTGAGCCATCAATGCCGGAACTCCTAAACAGCAAATTGTTACTACAACAGCACTGACGGAGCGCGAAACATATTTGTCGAGAACTCTGATAATGCCCAATACGCCTAAGCCAATCCAAATACTGAACGCATAGAACGATCCGGAATACGCATAATCCCTTTCACGCGGTTGATAAGGCGTTTGATTCAAATAAATAACAATAGCTAACCCGGTTAGTACAAAAAGAGCTGTTACGATCCAAAATACCTGATTTCCCTTTTTATCACTGTAAATTAAGAAGAAGATTCCAAATATTCCTAATAATAATGGTAACATATAATAGACATTATGACCTTTATTATCACGAAGTTCGGAAGGCAGATTTTTTTGATCACCAACCAACCAATTGTCAATAAACCCGATACCGGTAATCCAGTTACCATGATCAATCTCACCATATCCCTGCATATCGTTTTGACGTCCGCTGAAATTCCACATAAAATAACGCCAATACATGAAGTTGACTTGATAGTCGAAAAAGAACCGCAGATTTTCTCCAAATGTAGGCTTTACAGCACTCTTTTGTTGACCGCAATAATCGTAATTAATCGTTTCACCGGTTATATTTCCCCATTGCTTGTAAGCTTCAATGTGACGTGGATCGGTACTGTACATTCTTGGAAAAACCATATTAAAACGTTCATCCATCACATAATCGGTTTTGTAACCTGTGATGATATATTTATCCTTGTCAGTTGGCGAACTTTTAGGTATTGGTGCGTACGAAGCAGCTCCCTGTGTTTGAACGGGAACGCACATATTTCCTTCCACATTAAGTTTCACGGGTGCATTATAAACAGCTCCGTAGAGTAATGGGCGATCACCGTATTGCTCACGGTCGAGATAGTATTTCAACGAAAACACATTCTCCGGAGCATTTTGATCCATTGGTGGTTTAGCTGAAGCGCGAATTACTATCACTGCATACGAAGAATAACCAATTAAAATCACTGAAACCATTAGTAAAATAGTATTAATCCAGCGGGGATTGACATTCTGTTTTCTGAAATAAAAGAATAATCCCATTCCTAAAATTACGAGTACAGGTAGAATAACGCTATCGCCCATAAATGGAATTCCAACAACAATGATGGCCACCATAAATGAAATAACCATCCGAATGTAACTCTTATTCAGGTATGATTCATAAACAGCCCAGGTTAAAATTACCAGGGTCGTAACTATATAAACATATAAACCGGTATTATAATGAAAACCGAGTGTATTTACAAAGAACAACTCAAACCAACTGGCCACTTCTACCGAACCGGGAATAATTCCATATAAAACAGCGGCAAGAATGGCAACTGATGCCAGTAATGTTACTAAAACTCCTTTAAAAGAAGGAGTATAATTTTTAAAATAATAAACAAGTACAAGGGCAGGAATTGCCAGTAAGTTCAGTAAGTGAACTCCTATGGAAACACCCATTAAGTAAGCTATTAATATTAACCAACGATCGGAACCGGATTCATCCGAAACACGTTCCCATTTCAATATGAGCCAGAATACAATGGCTGTAAAGAAGGACGAGAAGGCATAAACCTCACCTTCGACGGCAGAAAACCAGAATGAATCGGAAAATGTATAAGCCAGTGCGCCTACCATTCCTGCTCCTAAGACAGCAATAATATTACCGGTGGTATAATCTTCTTCGCTTTTTATAATGACTTTACGGGCCAAATGTGTAATAGTCCAAAACAAAAACAAAATGGTGAATGCACTCAGTAAAGCCGACATGGAATTAACCATCATGGCTACTTTTGTAGGATCGGATGCTAACAAAGTAAACATGTGCCCAATCATGTTAAAGAATGGTGCTCCGGGAGGATGACCTACATCAAACTTATAGCAGGTTGAAATAAACTCGCCGCAATCCCAAAAGCTGGCAGTTGGCTCAATAGTAAGCAAATACGTTGCGGCGGCAATAGCAAAGGCTAGCCACCCGAAGATGTTGTTCAGTGATTTGAATCGTTTCATGAATCGTGATATTTGTTGTTCGATGTTTTTATGTTGTTTTCTATTTGTCCTATGTTTCAGCCACAAACCATTTTATGCTGTTTTTTTTCTCTCTGATTGTAACTTTCAAAAATTTTTCAAAGATACAAAGAAATTTGGAAAGCTAAATATACTTTTATATTTGCATCATTTTATTGTATTCCATAAACCTTGGCAAGTATTTATCTATAATCATTTTTTGTTTTGCCGAATCACAAGTCCTTAAAATATTTCTCAATATACCGAAGTTATTTCCAATTTTGTCATTTACACTATTCCGTTGAGCCGAATTCAAACTGAAATACCAGTCAAGGTTTTCAACACAATCCTGAGCTACGGCATCCATGATCGCATTCCCTTTTTCAGATTCTCCCACTCTGTAGAAAAGTTCAGCGAGAAAAGTTGAGACATATTCGTGGGGAACGGTAGATCCCGGAATCACTTTATTACAATAGTCGAGTGCTTTTTTTGCACGTACTGTATCACCTTCAGCCACCAGCGCATTGATTAAATAAACAAACATCATTCTGTGGGACTGACACATGTTCAGGGTATTTTCATCCAGATATACTTTTGGATTTTCAATCCCTCCGAATTTGAACTTTGTCATCATATTCTCGTACATTTCGTCGGTATTCACAGCTGCACCGGCACCTTTCATACCTATTGGTAAAATCTGATAGGTCATACCTGTCCGTTCAAAATGATCGCTTAATCCCATATAGTCACCTCCGATGGTTACTGCAAAATAAACCGGTCGTTTCCAGTTATTTTCTTTCAACAACTCGAGAACCATCAGGTCACTTTTGGAGATACTTCTTTTTAAATCAAAGTCAATTTGGGGAATAATTTCTGCAGCTCTTTTTGCCGGTAAGGCTCCTGTTTTGATAACCTGAGAGGCATCCACTGGTAAAAATAAATGTTTGGATGGAATAAATGACTCACCATCGATTTTGGTCTGAGGATCGGTACTCAATATAAAATCGAAAGTAGTTTTTAAATCCAGTTGAGACACCAAAGAATCTACCTCTACCATTTCATTTTTTCCGGTTATATAATCTTTCGGTGACCACGAAATTGGTAACGGAGCCGATTTATAGGCGCCACGCTTCATCTGGTTAATATACCAGTCGGTTTGTAAATAACTGAGGTTACAAACCCGCACATCCGTCCGGTTGCCTTCCACTTCCTGATTGTACCAGAGCGGGAAAGTATCATTATCTCCTTTGGTAAAAATGATCGCATTCGGTTTACAAGAGGAAAGGTAATTCTGACCAAAATCACGGGCAGTATAACGGTTGCTCCGGTCGTGGTCATCCCAGTTTTGTTGTGCCATCAACGCAGGCACTCCCAGACAGCAGATTGTTATGAGTACAGCACTCAGAGTTTTTGGAATGTGTTTTTCCAACAAATTGTATATGCCTAAAACACCCAACCCGATCCAAATGCTGAAAGCATAGAATGACCCGACATAAGCATAATCCCTTTCACGGGGTTGATTCGGTGGTTGATTGAGGTATATAACGATGGCAAGCCCGGTAAGCACAAATAACAGGGCCGTTATCCAAAAACTTTCCACCCCCTTTTTCCCGGAATAAATCAAAAAGAACAACCCGAATATCCCCAAAATCAGGGGTAACATATAATACGTGTTATGACCTTTATTCTCACGAAGCGACGATGGCAACTTGGCTTGATTGCCTACCAGTAGATTATCTATCAGTCCGATACCGGTAATCCAGTTTCCGGAATCAATTTCGCCGGATCCCTGCAAATCGTTTTGTCGTCCGCTGAAATTCCACATGAAATATCGCCAATACATAAAGTTGACCTGATAAGTAAAAAAGAAGCGCATGTTTTCAGTGAAAGTCGGTTTTTGTTCACTCCGTTGTTCACCGCAATAACTATAGTTCACCGTTGAACCTTTTACATTCCCCCAGGCTTTGTAACCCTTGATATGTTGCGGATCAGGGCTGTACATTCGCGGAAAAAACATATTAAAATGATCATCCATAACATACTCGCTGTTATATCCGGTAATGATATATTCGTCATTGTCAGAAACAGATGTTTTGGGCTTGGGTTCATAGTTGGCAGTTCCCTTCTTTTGAACAGGTATACATCGATTGCCTTCCACATTTAATTTTACAGGAGCATTATAGACGGCACCATATAGCAACGGGCGGTCACCATATTGGGTACGGTTAAGATAATATTTGAGTGAAAAAACATTATCGGGTGAATTTTGGTCCATGGTAGGATTTGCCGACGAACGGATCACAATAACCGCGTAGGACGAATAACCGATTAAAAGGACGGTTACCATCAATAAGGCGGTATTGATCCAACGGGCATCGATTTTTCCTCTTTTGAAATAGAAAAACAAGCTGATACCGGCAATAATCAGTAAACCCAACAGGATACTTTCGTTGAAAAATGGAATTCCAATGATGGTTATAGCCAGTACAAATGAAATGGCTATGCGGGTGGAACTTTTCTGAATGTACGATTCGATAATAGCCCAGGACAACAGTGCCAGAGTCAATAAAATATACACATACAATCCTGAATTAAAATGAAATCCGAGTGTGTTCACAAAGAACAATTCGAACCAGCTGGCTACTTCCACCGAACCCGGAATGATTCCGTATAACACGATTCCGAGTATACATACGGAAACAAGCATAGCCAGAAGAACACCTTTAGCCGAAGGTTTGTAATTTTTGAAATAATAAACCAGTACCAATGCCGGAATAGCCAGTAAGTTCAATAAGTGAACCCCAATGGACAGCCCCATCAGATAAGCAATTAAAATCAACCAGCGATCCGACCCCGGACGATCGGCAACACGTTCCCATTTCAGAATAAGCCAGAAAACAATGGCGGTGAAAAAAGACGAAAAGGCATACACTTCACCTTCGACGGCCGAAAACCAGAACGAATCGGAAAAAGTATAGGCCAATGCACCTACCATACCTGAGCCAAGTATGGCAATAATATTAGCTGTAGAATAATCTTGGTCAGATTTTATAAGCACTTTACGTGCCAAATGGGTGATAGTCCAGAATAAAAACAAAATGGTAAAAGCACTCAGTAAAGCGGACATGGAATTGATCATTACTGCAACTTTAGCAGGGTCGGGGGCAAACAGGGTGAAGATTCGTCCTACTAACATAAAGAAAGGTGCTCCGGGAGAATGACCCACGTCCAGTTTGTAGGCGGTCGAAATAAATTCGCCGCAATCCCAGAAACTTCCTGTTGGCTCGATAGTAAGCAAATACGTAACGGCTGCAATGGCAAATGCCACCCAGCCAAAAACGTTGTTAAGTAATTTGAATCGTTTCATAAAAGGATATGTTTGGTGTTGTGTTGAAGAATTCCTAATATTAACAAAAAACGTTCAAAGATACAAAGAAATTTCATTTCCAGTGAAATGTGAATTTTTTTTTAGTTTAAATTAAAAGATTAAAGACTGAATGACAATTAAAAAAAATATTAACTGGTCTGAGAACCTTCTTTGCTTGTTTGAAAATACGATTTGTAGATGGACAAGAGATCAGTTTCGTGTCAGTGAATTACTTTTGTTTATATAACAGGAGAGATTTTTTTTGTCGAAAGATATTTTGTCAAAAGATATTTCCGATTTTAATAAAAAATAATCAACACGGTATTTATTAAAACACAAATCCTTCAACTTACAATTTGACATTTAGTGTATAAAATAATCACCGTTTATTTTCTTTTTTACAACAAAAAAGGAAAAATAGAAAGAGAGTTTTCATGAATCAAATGTTTTTATAAAAACTTCAAAAACAAATAATTAAAAGATGAGAGCTAAATGGATTTTGTTTCTTGCGGCTGTAAAATAATATTCATACATTTGTCAGAGAAATACCAATTTTGTGACGATTTATGGAATCCATTTCATCATTTGCAGAACTTACAGCGCACCTTACGAGTGTAAATTGCCGGAAACGCATGGCAGTAGCCAATGCTGTCGATTCGCATACGTTGGAGGCTGTTTTACAGGCAGTTGATTTGGGTATTGTCGAAGCCTTTTTAATCGGTGATGTGGCATCCATTGAGTCGCCACTTTTATTTGAGCACAATCTTTCCCCTTTTATTCATATCATCGACCGGCCGGAAGTGCTTGATGCCACGCTGGAAGCCGTTCGTATGGTTAAGTCGGGCGAAGCGGATATATTAATGAAGGGATTAGTGAATACCGATGTTCTCCTACGGGCTATTCTGGACAAAGAAAAGGGATTATTACCTCCGGGTAATGTTCTTACTTACAATGCCGCCATGGAAATTCCGAAATATCACAAATTGCTTTTCTTCTCCGATCCGGTAGTGATTCCTTCGCCCAGTCTGGTTCAACGGACGGCGATGATAAAATATGCCATAACAACGGCTCAGAAATTTGGAATCGTCAAACCCAAAATAGCCTTAATACATGCTACGGAAGTAGCTAATCCGAAAATCCATTATATGCAGGATTACCTGGATATTAAAGAGATGTGGCGCAATGGTGACTTTGGGGATGTTATTCTGGACGGACCGCTTGATATTTTTCTGGCACTCGATAAAGAAGCCGGAGCGATTAAAAATATCCCTACACCGGTTTTGGGCGATGCCGATATCATTATTTTCCCCAATTTTGAATGTGCCAATACCTTTTACAAAGGATTGTCACTTTTTGCAGGTGCCGAAATGGGCGGATTGCTTCAGGGGCTGAATAATCCGGTAGTACTGACCTCCCGCAGTGAAAGCGTTAAATCAAAATTCTACAGCATTGCCATGGCTTGCGTGTTGGCATAACACTTTTCCTCCCTTGAAGATTAGATGCCGGTTATTTTAAATATCGCCTGCCGAATAAATATTTCGTGGAATTGAGAATAAAAACCCGGCTTACTCATTTGTATTTATAAAAAATTGCCTTACATTTGCAGTCCGAAACTCAATAGTAGTTTCAACATGCGGCAGTAGCTCAGTTGGTAGAGCATCAGCTTCCCAAGCTGAGGGTCACGAGTTCGAGTCTCGCTTGCCGCTCCAAAGAGGATGTCTTTTTAAGATGTCCTCTTTTTGTGGAGATTACCAATCACTTTTAGAAACTACTTTTTTGTTTTTCTACTCAATATACTTGTCTTTAAACATAAAAAATTGTAAACCCAAATAAATAGTGTACCTTTGTACCCGAAAAGATAATGTATTCTTTCGTTTGTTTATTTACATCTACTATTTTTTGATTAGAATTTGTCATACCTTCGTTATTCTACTTTCTCTTTTATCACAATTAATAAATTATATATATGAACATTTACGTAGGTAACTTAAGTTACAATGTTAGAGAAAACGACCTTCAGGAAGCAATTGCAGAATATGGTCAGGTAGATTCGTGCAAATTGATTATGGATCGCGAAACACGCAGATCAAAAGGTTTTGCATTTGTTGAAATGAAAGATGATGAAGCTGCAAAGAAAGTCATTTCTGAATTAAACGGAGCTGAATTTGATGGCCGCCCAATGGTTGTTAAAGAAGCATTACCAAAAAACTAAATTCAGTTTTTTTGAAAACATAAAAAGAACTTCTGTTGTCGAAAGATAACAGAAGTTTTTTTTTATAAAATGCTAAAGCTGATCCGTTATTTGCCTGACTGAATATATCTACGATTGATAAAATTGACTGTGAAGGATTAAAGAAAAGATGTTGGAGAATGATAAGAAAAGATTGCTGAACAACGATAATAAAAACAAATAAAGAGCCTGGTATTGCTCAAAAAAGAATAAGAATGATTTCAATAGAACAACTTACAGTAGAATTTGGCGGAAGACGATTATTAGACAATATAGGATTTCTTATAAACCCGAAAGACAAGATTGCGTTAGTCGGTCGCAATGGTGCGGGAAAATCCACACTAATAAAATTAATAGCCGGTGATGAACAGCCCTCACATGGAAGTATCATTGCCTCTCCCGATTTAACTGTCGGTTATTTGCCCCAGCACATGATTCACAACGAGGGTACCACCGTGATGCAGGAGACCGAGAAAGCATTTGATCATATTATTAAATTGCAGAATGAGATTGACCGGTTAACCACGCTACTCACGGAGCGACCGGATTATGAAAGCGAAGAATATGCCCAGATTATTGATAAGCTGAGCAATTCTTACGAACAGATGCAAATAATTAATAGCGGAAACTTTTACGCGGAAATAGAAAAGACATTGCTCGGGTTGGGATTTCTCCGAAGTGATTTCGATAGACCATGTTCCGAATTTAGTGGAGGATGGCGTATGCGTATTGAGTTGGCAAAAATACTACTGCAGACTCCCGACATATTGCTGCTGGATGAACCTACCAATCACCTGGATATTGAATCAATTCAATGGCTTGAGAGTTTTCTGGCCACTACAGCAAGTGCTATCCTGTTGGTTTCACATGACAAGGTTTTTATGGATGGGGTAACAAACCGGACAATTGAAATTTCCCTCGGACGAATCTACGATTACGATGTAAATTATTCCAAATACCTGCAACTTCGTCAGGAAAGACATGATCAGCAGGTGCGTGCATTCGAAAACCAACAAAAAATGATACAGGAAACGGAAGATTTTATTGATCGTTTCCGTAGTAAAGCCACCAAAGCCGTACAGGTTCAGTCACGAATAAAAGCGCTGAATAAAATTGAGCGGCTGGAAGTCGATCTGGAAGATACTTCACGACTTCATCTTAAATTTCCTCCGGCTCCCCGTTCGGGTGCTATACCCGTGGAAATAGAAAATTTATCCAAAGTTTACGATGACCATGTGGTGCTTGATAAAATCGGAATGATTATCAACCGGGGTGAGAAAGTTGCTTTTGTAGGTAAGAACGGTGAAGGAAAAAGTACGCTGATAAAGTGTATTTTGGAGGAAATACCATACACGGGAGTGCTGAAACTGGGATTTAATGTAAAAATAGGATATTTTGCACAAAACCAGCCGTCCCTGTTGGATGAAAATCTGACTGTTTTCGAAACAGTTGATGCTGTTGCAGTGGGAGATATTCGAACCCGCTTGCGTGATATTTTAGGTGCTTTTATGTTTGGCGGAGAGGCCTCCGATAAAAAGGTAAAAGTGCTTTCGGGAGGAGAACGCAGCCGTCTGGCAATGATTCGTTTGCTGTTGGAGCCGGTTAGTCTGCTGATATTGGATGAACCGACCAATCACCTGGATATTCCTTCGAAAGAGGTGTTGAAAGATGCTATCAAGGCTTATGATGGTACCGCCATCATTGTTTCACACGACCGTGAGTTTCTGGATGGGCTGGTTACCAAAGTATATGAAATTGGCAATAAAAAGATTCGTGAACATCTGGGTGGTATTTATGAATTCCTCGATAAAAAGAAAATGGAAAATTTGAATGAACTGGGATAAAACCCGGTCCTTCGGAAATTTTAGCCAGGTTTCTGAAAAAACAGAAATTTCCATTATATTTGCGGAACTAATAAACACCGTAATGAGAAGAGTTTTCGGAATAATAATTTGTACACTGTTCCCGCTGTTCCTTTTTGGAAAGAGTGAAATGGATTCATTATTGCGTGTCTTGGACAAAACCGTGGAAAATTATCAGGTATACTCAAACCTGAAAGAGGAAAAGCTGAATAAGCTGAAAGACCTGCTCAACTTTACGTCCACCGATCAGCAACGTTACGATATTTGCGGACAGCTTTATGATGAATACAGGTCGTATAAATCGGACTCTGCGTTGACTTATGCCCGTAAGAAACTACAAATTGCTGAGAAAATGAGCAGCAACCGGAATCTGATAGAGGCCCGGTTAAATTTAGCATCCATTATGGGAATAACCGGCATGTATAAGGAAGCCATGGACATACTGGGAACAATAAATATCAAAGAATTTCCGGATTTAAAAGCCTATTATTTCCATATTTACAGAACGATCTACGGTTTTATGGGTGATTATACCATATC
This sequence comes from Paludibacter sp. UBA6032, assembly GCA_002427885.1. GTDB lineage: Bacteria > Bacteroidota > Bacteroidia > Bacteroidales > Paludibacteraceae > Paludibacter. Next base: position 31,244 of record DIZI01000018.1, on the reverse strand, counting down.
GAGTCAGGAAAAAAAACGATATGAAACCATTACTGCAGCTTATCGCGACTCTCTTTTGGTTGTAAATCCTCCAAATTCCGGTACGCATGTTATGGTCAGGTCCGACCAGTTGATTGTAAATAATCAATTCAACGATGCACTGACGCTTTTATTGAATTATTACCCTACTATAAAAAACGACATTCATACCAAAGCCATTATAGCTTACAGCATCGCGGAAGCTTATCAGGGCAAAAATGAACGGATGCTTCAGAAACGCTGGTTAGCAATATCTGCGATTTATGATTTGCAATCGGCCACAAAAGAATACATTTCGTTGCGCAATCTGGCTTTTCTGCTTTACGAAGACGGGGATGTAGACAGAGCGTATAAATATATCAAACGATCGTTGGAAGATGCGCTTTATTGTAATGCACGTCTGAGAACATACGAAATTTCGCAAATGTTGCCCATTATAGATAAGGCGTATCAACTGCAGACGGAAGCCCGTCAGAATCAAATGATGATATCTTTGATTAGTATCAGTGTGCTGACAATATTCTTATTGATTGCTATTTTCTTTGTTTACAGGCAAATGAGGAAATTATCCGTTGCCCGGAAAGAACTTAGTCTGGCTAATGAGCAATTAAATAATCTGAATCATGAATTGTCTGGCACCAACCATCAACTGAAAAACACAAACGACACGCTGCTGGAAGCTAACCTTATCAAAGAGGAATATATAGGCCGTTATATGGATCAATGTTCGGTATATATTGATAAACTGGACGATTACCGCCGGTTACTGAATAAAACTGCTGCTGCGGGAAAAATGGAAGATTTGTTGCATGCTATTAAATCTAAACAGTTTATTGAAGATGAGCTGAAAGAGTTTTATACTAACTTCGACAGCACTTTTCTGCAATTGTTCCCCACTTTCGTTGAAGAGTTTACCGCTTTATTGGTGGACGATGAAGAAACACAGCTTAAACAGGGAGAACTTCTAAACACAGAACTACGGATATTTGCTTTGATTCGGTTGGGAATATCCGACAGCGTAAAAATATCCCATTTCTTAAGGTACTCGTTGTCTACCATTTACAATTACCGGACAAAACTCCGCAACAAGGCTGCCGGGGCACGGGATGAATTTGAATCGAGTGTAATGCGAATCGGTGCCGGAAAATAAGAACCCAAACATTGTTTTTTTTGATGTCTTCAAAGCTAATATACCTTTTACTACTTCTTTTTTTACTCCAAACCCACTACATTTTTTTTGATCAAAAATATCGCAATAACTTGTTTGTAAGATAAGTAGATTGTTTGGCCCACTGTTTTCACTACAATTTATTTTCAGCACGAATCATTGGAGTTGAATGAATCTATATTTGCATTGTCGAAAGTCGAAATTTCAATCAAACCAAGATGCATATAAGTTTATTGATAACCTGATTTGAGACAACAAGTAATAAAAAACAACCTTAAATAAAAAAATGATGGTAAATTTCAACAAAAGCCTCTTTAGCTTGCTGATGTTTTGCAGCATGCTATTTGTCTTGCCTCATGTAGTTGCACAAACTACATCCAAAACTATCTCCGGCATTATTGTCGATGCCAATGGGGAGCCGCTGATCGGAGTAAATGTTATAATAAAAGGTACTCAAACCGGTACGATTACGGACGTCAATGGGAAGTTTTCTATTCCCGGTGAGTCTGTAAACAATGCTGTATTATCCATTTCATACATTGGCTATGATACAAAAGAAGTTACTCCAACCGGACAAATACTTCGAATTGAACTAACCGAAAGTTCCAAATCTTTAGACGAAGTGGTGGTAGTGGGTTATGGTACCCAACGTAAAAAGGACCTCACCGGTTCAGTCGCAACCATTAAGAGTTCCGATCTCAAATCTTTGCCTGTTCCAAGCCTGAGCGATGCTTTGGAGGGACGTGCTGCAGGAGTTCAGGTTATTTCGTCCGGAACTCCCGGTACCGATGCTACTTTTCGCATTCGGGGTACAGGGACTATTAATGATGCTAATCCGTTGGTGGTTATCGACGGTTTGCCGATTGATGGAGGTTTGAATCAGATGAATATGGATGATGTGGAATCCATTCAGGTATTGAAAGATGCTTCCGCCACGGCTATTTACGGTTCGCGGGGAGCAAATGGTGTTATCATTGTTACCACCAAACATGGAGGTAATGGGACTTCACATATCAACTTCAACTATTCGTACGGTGTTCAGAATGCCACCAATAAAGTAAAGATGCTGAATGCCTCTCAGTTTGCCTCGTTGCACAACGAGATGCTGGCCAATGGAGGACAAATTCAGAATCCGGCCTTTGCCGACCCTGCCAGCCAGGATGTTGGTACCGATTGGTTAGATGCATTTTTCCGCACGGCTCCCATGCAAAACTATTCGTTGAACTACTCGGGTGGTACGGATAAAACAAATATATATGTTTCCGGAAATTATTTCAGCCAGGATGGTATCGTTATCAATACCGGTTATAAAAAATTTTCTTTTCAGTTGAATACCGACAGTAAAATCACCTCGTTTCTGAAGTTCGGAAACAGCCTTCTGTTGAACCACGACATCAAAACGAACGGTGACTACAACATAAGGAATGCTATGTTGGCATTGCCAACACAAGCTATTTATCATGCTGATGGTACGTATACGGGACCTGTTGGCCGTTCCTTGTATTCCGGTGATATTGTCAACCCGATTGGTGCTGCCAAAACGGTGGATAATTCTACAAATGGATATAACCTGATGGGTAACATCTATGCAGAAATACAAATAATGAAAGAGTTGAAGTTTAAATCCACCTTTGGATTGCAGGCTAATTTTTGGGATTCACGTACATGGTCGCCCGAACGTGCCTGGGACACCAGTGTTCAGCTTCAATCTTATTTAGGTGAACAATACAATAAAAACCTCACATGGTTGTGGGACAATACAATTACTTACGATAAAACATTTGGTAAACATAAAGTGGGATTGATGGCCGGTACCAGTGCGCAGGAAAATAAGTACGATTTTATGAACGGCTCTATTCAGAGTTTTGCCAGCGATGCTACTCAACAACTGAGTAATGGCATTCTGCTTCCTACAGTTGGAGGGAGTACTGCAAGTTGGTCGACATTTTCTTACATGGGGCGCGTGAATTATGCTTATGCAGATAAATATTTGTTTACTGCCACACTCCGTCAGGATGGTTCTTCCCGTTTCGGTACTAAAAATAAATATGGATTGTTCCCATCGGCTTCAGTAGCCTGGCGCATTTCCGAGGAAGATTTCTTTAAATCAATCACTTTTGTAAATGATTTGAAAATCCGTGCCGGATTCGGTGAAACCGGAAACCAAAGCATAGGAAACTACTCATTTGCATCCCAATTGAATACAGTTAAATACAACTTTAACAACACGGTTGTTTCGGCCATAGTACCGACCGTGATGCCAAACCCCTTTGTTCAATGGGAAAATCAGAAACAGGGAAATATCGGTATAGATGCTACAATGTTCAATCAACGCGTTGAAGTAACATTGGATGCTTATCTGAAACAGACTGATAAAATGTTGGTTCCCATGGTAGTTCCTGTTTCTACAGGTTATTCCGATGTTTTTGTTCCATCTATCAATGCAGGGCAAATGGAAAACAAAGGGATTGAGTTGACTGTCAATACTAAAAACCTGACCGGTCCGTTCGCATGGAATACTAATTTCAATGTTTCATTCAATGTTAATAAAGTGATAAGTATCAATGATACAGTACCAATGTCGAGTGGGAGTATCGGGTTGAATCAAAACCTTGCCTTAATTCAGGCAGGATTGCCAATTAACGAATTCTACGGATTTGTAACCGATGGTATTTTCCAGAATCAGGCCGAAGTTGACAATCACGCTTTGCAGGTTCCGGGTAATGATCCTAACAACCGTACATCTCCGGGTGATATCCGCTTCAGGGATTTGAATAATGATGGTGTTATCGATGATAAAGACCGTACCTATTTGGGCAATCCAAATCCGACATTTATTTTTGCCATGAACAATACCTTCTCTTACAAAGGAATTGATTTATCAATATTCCTGCAAGGTGTGGCCGGCAATAAGATTATAAATGCCAATCGATTTTGGAGCGAAGCCATGGCTGTTGCACAAAACCAGACAGATGCAACATTAAACAGATGGACAGGAGAAGGAACAAGCAACACCATGCCAAGATCGGTATTTAATGACCCAAACAAAAACACACGTCCTTCCGACCGTTATGTGGAAGATGGTTCGTACCTGAGAATCAAAAATGTGACTTTAGGTTATACTTTGCCTGCATCGTTGACTAAAAAAGTGCAACTTTCAACTGCCCGTTTCTATTTGACTGCTCAAAACCTGTTTACTCTTACAAAATACAGCGGCTTCGATCCCGAAATAGGAACTAATGGCATTGATAACAATTTGTATCCGGTAACCAGAACCATCAGTGTTGGCTTTAACTTAGGAATCTAATCTTAAAAATCAAAACAGTATGAAATTCATTAAATATCTTTCAATAGCAGTTGTGGCTGCACTTCTAACCGCATGTAGCGATTTTCTGGATAAAGTTCCGGAAGACACCATCAATACATCCAATTTCTTTAGAACCGAAGCCGATGCTGTCGGTGCCATCAATGGTGCTTATCAGCCCTTACAATGGCCAAAACTTTACAATATGCGTATGTGGACAACCGATATTATGGCCGGCAACAGTATAGTTGGTGCCGGAGGAGGGACCGACGGTATTGAAACACAGGACGAAGCAAACTTTGTAACATCCACCGATAATCAGGGCGTATTGGATATGTGGCGTGGTCCCTGGCCCGGAATCTTACGATGTAATATTATTTTGCAAAAAGTACCGGGAATGACTATCGGCGAGAACCTGAAAAACCGGGTGTTGGGTGAAGCTTATTTCTTACGTGCTCACTATTATTTCATTTTAGTTCAGTTCTTTGGTGATGTGCCTTTAGTCCTTCAACCTGTAGAACCGGGCGGTGACCTGCGTCCTTTCAGAACGGCAAAAGCCGAAGTGTATAAACAAATTGAATCTGATTTAAGTACTGCAATTACTTTATTACCCGAACGGGAACAATATTCTGCAGTCGATCAGGGGCGTGCATCAAAAGGTTCGGCAGAAGGAATGCTGGCAAAGGTGGAACTAACGCTTGGAAACTATCAACGGGTAATCAATCTGTGTGATTCGGTTAAAGCATTGGGTTATGCATTAAACCCAAATTATGGTGACAATTTTAATCCGGATACTAAAAACTCAGTAGAATCGCTTTTTGAGATTCAATATGTTAGCGGAGGCGGTTATGATTTTTGGAGTAATGAAAATCAGGGTTCATGGGTGAGTACGTTTACCGGTCCACGTGGTTCTAATATGGTTGCCGGTGCTTATGGATGGGATCAACCTACTCAGGAATTTGTCGATTCTTATGAACCGGGCGACTTACGAAAAGATGTCACTGTGTTATATGATGGTTGTCCAACCTTCGATGGTAAAGTATATCAAAAGTCTTATTCAACTACAGGATATAATCTGCGCAAATTTTTGGTACCGCTATCAACTGTTCCTACAACCAGTGATAGTCCTATGGATTTTCCTGTTCTGAGATATTCTGATGTGCTGTTAATGAAAGCCGAAGCTTTAAATGAAACAGGTAAAACTGCCGAAGCACAATTACTGGCAACGGATGCCAATGCCACACTAAACAAAGTGCGTGTTCGTGCCGGATTATTAAATGTAACGGGTTTGGATCAGGTTACTCTCCGCGGGAAGATTCTGCACGAACGTCGTATGGAGCTCGCTTTTGAGGGACAACGCTGGTTTGATCTGATTCGGGTAAACGGTGGACAATACGGGATTGACTTTTTGCACTCGATTGGAAAATCAAACATGAGTTCAAAATATCTGTTGTTTCCTGTTCCGCAAAAAGAACGAGATGCCAATCCAAATCTGACTCAAAATACAGGATATTAATCGCTGTTTAACCATTATATAAAGACAGAAAATATGAAAAAAATAAATAAAACAGAAGTTTTGAAAAATAAACTCATTAAATACAGCGGAATATCGTTGATACTGGTTTTGTCACTTCTGACATTCTCGGCCTGCGATCAGGAATTACCCGATAATGTTGTAAAAGCGGGAGCCCTGTCTTTGACAGCTTCGAAAGCTACTGTGGAACTGACTCAAAAAAATGTGCAAAGCGAGGCCTTTAATCTGACCTGGACATCCGGAACAAATAACGGAACGGGTGCAGCTATTTCTTATTCGCTTCAGGTTGATAAAAAAGGGAATGATTTTTCCAAAGCTATCACTTTTGATATGGGTAAGGGGATTTACGCCAAAAGTTTCAATGTAGGTGATTTGAATGACAGTTTACTGATTCACTGGCAATGTACTCCGGGTACGGCAGTTGATCTCGAAGCTCGTATTATTTCTACTATTTACTCTACACCAACTGCAGGTGAAACATCACCGGTAATAAACGTTTCTGTTAAACCTTATCAACCGGTTAGCAAAACACTTTATTTATATGGAAGTGCATCTCCCAAAGGGACTGATTTGAATAATGCCCTTGAACTCAAACCTCAAAGTGATCCGACAGTATTTGTTTATCTGGGTTCATTGGGTGTAGGTTCATTTAAATTAATCACCACATTGGGTCAATTACTCCCTTCATATAATAAAGGTACGGACAACAACCATATTGTTCTGCGTACAGCCGATAGCGATCCCGATGATCAGTTTAATATTACAGAAGCGGCTGTTTATAAAATTATAGTTAGTTTGCTTGATAAGTCAATCACATTTGGCAAGGTGGATTTACCGGCCTACAGTACAATTTACATAGTAGGTGATGCATCTCCAAATGGTTGGGATATTTCCAATGCCACTCCGTTGGTACAAAATACAACGAATCCGTTTATCTTTACCTATCAGGGTGTTATGAAAGCCGGTGAATTCAAATTTCCTGTTAATAGAAATGCTGATTGGGGTCAGGATATGTTTGAAAAGGTAGATGACACACATATGTATTTACATGTTGGAGGAACGGCCGGTGATGATAAATGGACTATCGCAAAAAAAGGTTATTACACAATTACTTTGAATCTTCTGGATAACTCTATCAGCATGTCTCGCGAAAAATTATATATGGTAGGGGATGCAACTCCGATTGGTTGGACTATAACTAGTGCCATTGAAATGACTGAAGATGCTACAGATGGTTGTATCTTTACATACTCGGGGCCAATGCTTGCAGGAGCATTTAAGTTTCCTGTTAACCGCAATAGCGATTGGGGTCAGGATATGTATATGCGTACGGACGATACCCACATGTACCGGCATATTGGCGGACAAGCTGATGATAACAAATGGACAATTACTACAGCCGGAAATTATGTGATAACGGCTAATATTGAAACATTATCTTTGAGTTTTGTAAATCAATAAGTATTTAGTTTTCAATAAATGAAAAAAGGGTCGCCTGATTTCATATCGGGTGACCCTTTATAAATATATTTTTTTCAATAGGCATTATATATGTTATATATTCTTGTCAATGTGCATTGTAAATTTATCATTTAAAATCAAGTAAAGCGCAATTGCTTATGCAGTGGTAAAACAGCTAAATAAGTATTTAAAAGGACAAAAAATAAAACATGAAGTATACTTATGAAATAAATTCAAAGAACCAAACGATTGATGTTATAACGACGGGTGAAATAATAACAGAAGAAGCTGTTGCAATGGGATTGAAAATTATGTTGAAAGCAAAAGAGCTGAAATACAAAATGGTTTTCGATAATCGACTGTCAAAAAACAGAATTTCAATTGGAGAAGCATATTGTTGGTTTTCAACTCATTTTGATAATATTGACACCGAATTAAGGTATATTCCAACAGCCTACATCGCAAATAACGAAGATTGGGATTTCTATTCCTTCTTAGAATGTACCTGCTATAACAAAGGCATTCCGATAAGAGCGTTTCAGGAAGAAAATGCAGCTATGAAATGGCTTGAAAGTTTATGAAGAATTGCAAACAATTTTTATTTTTACTTAGTTGTGTACTAAATAGACTTTATTATTTATCAATCATTCTGATCTTGAAAATTTAAAATTGAAAATTCAGTATTCAACTAATTTATATAATATCTAATTATTAAAAACTCTTCCAATTCAAACGTTGTTGGATAAAAGAAACAATCCTCTATGACTTCAAAAATCAAAAATATAACTGTAATAGTTCTTATTCTGGCTACATTCAGCTGCAATGGCAACTCGACCGAAATAATACCGAATGCCCCATCTAATCTGGCAACTCCCACATATACAAATGTTTCAATTTCAATAGATAAGGCAATGTATAAACCGGGTGATGTGGTTAGTTTTACGATCGATAATACAACACTACCTGCTTCGGCTAAAGTGCGTTATAAATATGATAATACCATTGTTTCTGATGTTCCTCTCACTGCATCTTCCTGGCAATGGCAATCACCGGCAGATGATTATCGGGGATATATGGCTGAGATATATTCAATTACAGATAATGTTGAAACTATTTATGCTACAATAGGAATTGATGTGTCTTCCGATTGGACTAAGTTTCCCCGATACGGTTTCCTATCGTCTTTTGGATCAATTGATGATGCAACTATTCATTCTGTAATTAGCAACCTGAGCCGGTATCATATTAATGGTTTGCAGTTTTACGATTGGCAAAACAAGCATCACAAGCCGCTGCCACTGAATGGTTCTGTACCTGCTACTACCTGGAAAGACATTGCCAACCGCGACATCTATTTCAGCACCGTTCAAAAGTATATCAGCACAGCTCATAGCTTTAATATGAAAACCATGTTCTATGATTTGGTTTATGGAGCGTGGAATAATGCCGAAGCTGATGGTGTAAGCAAGGAATGGTATATCTATACCGATAACACCCATTCCAACATCGATTTATTTTCACTCAATTCCCCTTTTATCAGTAATTTATATTTCCTTGATCCGGGAAATAGTAATTGGCAGAATTACATGATAAATGAAACCAGGAACGTGTATAAGTACCTTGACTTTGATGGCTATCACATGGATCAGGTAGGTGACCGTGGCATTCGCTACAAATACGATGGAACATCTGAAAATCTGGCTGGTTCGTTCAAATCGTATATTGATGCTATTAAAACAGCTATTCCGGTAAAATACAATGTTATGAATGCTGTGGCGCAATACGGTCAGCAAGGAATTGCTGAATCTGGTACTGATTTTCTGTATTCCGAAGTGTGGAGTCCTTCCGACAGTTTCAGTGATTTGGTAAACATCATCAAGCAAAATAACATACTGAGCAATAATACTAAAAACACAGTGTTGGCTGCTTATATGAATTACGACAATGCCAACAATCCGGGATATTTCAATACGCCTTCAATTTTGCTGACCAATTCTGTCATCTTCGCTTTTGGAGGTGATCATCTTGAATTGGGGGAACACATGCTTTGTAAAGAATATTTCCCGAATAATAATCTGACCATGAAGGATGATTTAAAAGAATCATTGGTTAATTATTATGATTTTCTGGTGGCTTATCAGAATCTGTTACGTGATGGAGGTACATTCAATACGGTAAGCATTTCTTCAACCGATTCTAAAATAGGAATTGAAGCATGGCCTGCATCTCAGGGCAAAGTGGCTGTTTTTGGTAAAAAGTTTGATAACAAACAACTTATTCATTTTGTAAATTTTTCCAACTCCACAACACAGGAATGGAGGGATAAGAACGGTATTCAGGTAATGCCGGCTACGATAAAAGATGCGAAATTGCTCTTGACAATCCCATCCACCGTGAAAAAAATATGGGTGGCGACTCCAGATTTTGCTGGTGGTGCTTCCCGTCAGTTGAATTTTAATCAGGTTGGTAATAAAGTCAGCTTTATCCTTCCTGAATTGCGGTATTGGGATATGGTAGTGGTTGAATATTAATTACTTCTTCCAAATATTTTTTTCCTTCAGATTATTATTAAAATAAATTTAAGAAGTTTGAAATCAAGAAGCAAATCAACCGTTTTCGGTCTTTAAAATGATTTCAATTCGTTCAATAATAGTTTTTTTTTATTACACTAACTTTGTGTTTCACAACCCGGAAATTTTAAAAATATGATTAAAAATAGATTGTTTATTACTTTTGTTATTGTTGCGATACATACAGTTGCTTTTTCCCAGTCTTCCACCATTATTTACCATTCGCCAGCATTCACCATTACCGATCGGCAGGTTGTTCAGGGAAAATATACCGCCAAGGCTTTATCATCCACCGAGCTGCAATCTGATTACCAGAGCATGGCTACTGAATTTAAAAGCCCGCGCATAACGTTCAAGTTTTCAATTAATGGTCTGGATAATGAAATGCTGCCGGGTGTAAATCATGAGTTTGTTTGCCTGACAGGGAACTGTGAAACTCCGGTTATTACATTTGGAAATCAGCGTATTGATTCGCAGGTGATTCCTGCAAATTCGTATCTGAAACCGAATACTCTGTTGAAAATCCGGTTGGATATGCGTCCTGTCTTTGCTCAGTTTGAAAAATCAGGTTATTATACTAATTTCAACGGAACAAAGATTTACAAAGCAGATTTTAAAGCTGTGTATGTGGTGGGCAATACGGCGCCTATGGTTTGGAATTTCGATAATCTCACCTATCATAAAGACCTGGAATTGACCGACCACGATGGTGATGGCATTTACGAAGTGCTGATGAAAATCAATCCAAAAACGGAGGAAGCAAGTACGGTTAAAACATGGAAACTAAGTAAAGATATTAATGCTTTTCCCCGCTATCAATCGCCTGCTCTGCTTGAAAATGCCATTTATAACATGTCGGTGGAAGAAATGCAGAATGCCATCGAAAAAGACAGCACCCTGCGCACCGGCATCGATTGGCCCGGCGTTTGGACACGGGACGTGAGTTACAGTATTATACTTTCCATGGCGTATATGCAGCCCAAAGTTTCGGAAAACAGCCTGATGCGCAAAGTAAACGCCAACGGACGGATTGTTCAGGACACGGGAACCGGTGGTGCCTGGCCTGCTTCGACAGATCGCATGATTTGGGCCGTGGCAGCCTGGGAAATTTATAAAGTGACAGGCGATAAAAACTGGCTGAAGAAAGTATATCCAATCATCAAAAATTCGATTGAAGATGATATTCTGGTGGACCATGACCTAAAAACAGGACTGGTAAAAGGCGAATCATCGTTTCTCGACTGGCGCGAACAAACCTATCCACGATGGATGCAACCGGTAGATATTTTCGAAAGTAAAAATTTAGGAACGAATGCTCTGCATTACCGTGCGTTGACTGTGGCAAGCCGCATGGCTGACTTGATGAACGAAAAGCAAACCGGAACAAAATTCAATGTTGAAGCACAAAAGATAAAAGATGGCATCAACCAATACCTTTGGATGCCTGAAAAGAAATATTATGGACAATACCTTTACGGAAGAAATTCTCAACTATTGTCACCACGTTCTGAAGCATTGGGCGAAGCATTAACCGTGGTTTTTGACGTGGCTGATCCGGCTCGCCAGAAAGAAGTGGTTCAAAACATACCGGTGGTCGATTACGGCATTTCATGTATTTTTCCACAAATTGGTGATATTCCACCTTATCACAATAATGCAGTTTGGCCTTTTGTACAAACTTATTGGATGTGGGCCGGAGCAAAAACCGGAAACGAAAGTAGTGTGTTACATAGTATCGCGGCAATTTACAGGGCTGCAGGTATGTTTCTGACTAACAAAGAAAATTTTGTGGCGGATAATGGTGACTGGGCAGGTACGCAAATCAATTCGAGCAATATGCTCTGGAGCTTGTCGGGCAATATAAGCATTGTTCACAAAGTATTGTTTGGTATTCGTTTCGAAGAGAAGGGTTTAAAGTTTGAACCTTTTATTCCCAAAGTGATGTCGGCAACCCGGAAACTGGATAACTTTAAATACAGGAAAGCAATTTTGGAAATTGAATTGAGCGGTTTTGGAAACAAAATAGCTTCATTTCTGTTGGATGGGAAAATTCAAAAAGAACCCATGGTTTCTGCAACTCTTTCAGGAAAACACAAAGTGAAAATAATGTTGGCAAACAATGAATTTGAGAAACAACCAATTCATCTTGTAAAGAATGAATTTTCACCTCTGATGCCCGTTGCAAAATTTGAAAATAGAAAACTGATATGGACGGCAATTGAAGGAGCAGCGAATTACAGAATTATAAAAGACAGTCGTGTCTGGAAAGAAACTTTGGCTACTTCAATGGAAATTCCGGCAGATGTAACCGGGGAATTTCAGGTTATGGCGATTGATAAAACAGGTTTAACATCATTTGCAGGTGAGCCTATCGAAGTTTATCCCGAAAGCAATATCAGCATTTTTGAAATTGAAAATTATTTCCCAAAATCAAACCTGCCTTATCATGGTTTTTCCGGAACCGGATTTGTTGAGATTAGCCGAAATAAAAACAGGATCGTTGGTTTTGATTTTAATGTCCCCGCTGATGGGCTTTATGCCATCGATTGGCATTATGCCAATGGAAACGGCCCGACCAACACGGAGAATAAATGTGCCCTACGAACCTTGTTTGTGGACGATATCAGGCAGGGAGCCCAGGTATTCCCTCAGCGCGGTAATGAAGAGTGGTCGAACTGGGGAGACAGCAATGTCATTCATGTGCAACTGAAATCAGGTAAACATTCGATAAAACTGGAATTTTTACCTGAAAACGAGAATATGAATATTGAAATCAATCAGGCCATGCTGGATTATCTGCGGTTGGTGAAACTAAAATAAGTTTTATCAACGGAAATATGATCAAAAAGCAAAGCAGTCAATTATTTTGATAATTGACTGCTTTGCTTTTGTTAATCATATGAATTTGCATTATTGTTTTTTCAACACAAATGCCGTACGTGCCGGTATATAGAGTTTCAACCATTCTTTCCCAAAGGAGTCCTTGGTAGCCGGAGCTGTAAAGTGTGTTACACTTTCGTCAATCAGATTGAACCCGCCAAACCGGGTTTCGTCAGTGTTGAGTATAATCTTATAAGCTCCCTTATCGGCTAAAATTCCATAATCGGTAAATGATTTGGTGCCGTTGAAGTTAAATACAAAAATCAGATTACCACGTTGATACGCCATAACCTGATCACCTTCATTATCCCAAAGTTGTAAAATAGGCTGGACATTGAATTCTTTTACAGAATTTATCAACCCAATCATGGCATTATCAAATCGTCCGAGCGCATTATACAGTGTTTTATCATTATCGACCAGTTCCCACTGTCGGCGGGCGTATTTATGAGACCAACCGTTTCCTTCACGTGGAAAATCGATCCATTCGGGATGTCCGAACTCGTTTCCCATAAAGTTCAGGTATCCGCCGTTGATGGTTGTTGCCGTGACAAGCCGGATCATTTTATGCAAAGCCACACCTCTATCGACAATTAAGGTACTATCACCCCGTTGCATGTGCCAATACATTTCAGCATCTATTAAACGGAAAATAATGGTTTTATCACCTACCAAAGCCTGATCGTGGCTTTCGGCATAACTGATAGTTTTTTCATCGGCACGCCTGTTGGTCAGTTCCCAAAAGATTTGTCCCACTTTCCAGTCTTCATCCTTTACTTCTTTTATCAGTTTAATCCAGAAATCGGGAATACCCATGGCCATTCGGTAATCAAATCCTATACCACCATCTTCCACTTTTGTAGCTAAACCGGGCATACCGCTTACTTCTTCGGCCACGGTAATAGCATTCGGATTGATTTGATGAATTAACTTATTGGCCAAAGTGAGGTAACAAATGGCATCACCATCCTGATTCATATTGTAATATGATTCATAACCGTTGAAATCTTCACCTAATCCATGACTGCGATACAACATGGATGTTACACCATCGAAACGGTATCCATCAAAATGATATTCTTCCAGCCAGAATTTACAATTGGAAAGTAAAAAATGTAAAACCGATGGTTTGGCATAATCAAAACAGAGTGAATCCCAGGCTGGATGTTCACGACGTTCACCACCATGAAAATATTGATATGGCGATCCATCAAAACGACCCAGGCCTTCTACTTCGTTCCGGACAGCATGAGAATGTACAATATCCATGATGACTGATATACCCATACCATGAGCATCGTCAATTAAATGCTTTAGTTCTTCGGGTGTTCCGAATCGGGAGGATGCAGCAAAAAAACTGGAAACATGATAACCGAAAGATCCATAATAAGGATGTTCCTGAATAGCCATTATTTGAATGCAATTGTAACCGCCACGGGCAACTCTCGGCAGAACCGTTTTGCGAAACTCTTCGTATGTGGAGACTTTTTCTTCGGAACTTGACATTCCAATATGGCATTCATAAATAAGAAGAGGTTCTGTTTGAGGTTTGAATTTGGTGTTTTTAAAAACATAGGGTTGAAAGGTATTCCAAACCTGTGCACTGAATATTTTGGTTACATCATCTTGTACCACTCTACGAGCCCATGCCGGGATACGTTCGCCGCTTCCACCTTCCCATTCCACCAACAATTTATAAAGTTGCGAATGTGCCATGGCATAATCGGGCAGACGAATTTCCCAAATTCCGTTTTGTAACTTCTTTAGTTGATAATCAGTCCGGCGCTGCCAGTTATTGAAATCGCCGATTAAGAAAATAGCAGTGGCGTTTGGAGCCCATTCCCTGAAAACCCAACCATCGGATAAGCGATGTAAACCAAAATACAAGTAACCGGATGCAAAATCTGATAAAGTCTGACCCTCAACCACCAATTTTTTTTCAACACTTTCAAAATACTCATAACGTCCATTTATGGCAGCTTCATAGGGAGCTAACCAGGGATCGGATTTTATTATCGCTAAACTCTTCATACTTTCTTTTTTTAAGTAGCAGGAAAAAAATTGATTAATAACACACATTTAGGAGCTTATTAAGATCATTCTTTTGGTATAAGAATATAAGTCTCTATCTTTAGACAAGAATCTTTACAATAATTTTATGTATCATTCCTTCAGCTATACCCGGTTGATGACCATCTTCCGGGAAAAAAACCACGAATTCAAAAGGCTGAACAGTTATAAAATTCGAGGCTTTATCAGCAAAAAATGCAATATCTTTATCAGGATTATACGGATCAATTGTTTGTGTCAGTTTATTTCCGGCAATCCAACCCATGGTTTCATTCTTATTTAATGGAATCTGTATATCAATATATCGGTTGTGGGTTTCCATGCGGGCTTGTTCAGAAGTTTTACCGGCAATTTCCACCACATTGACAAACAAATCGGAACCTTCCAGTTCAATTTTTCCAAGTGGAAGTGTCTTCAAATCATTGCTTTTTAAAAATTCGAAAGCCTTTTTAAAGCGAGGGTTGATTCTTTCGTACAATCCACTATTTTCTAATGTATCTAAAATCATAATGCTTATATTTACTATTTTATCATTTACTATTTTTTTATCCTCTTACTTTTTTTGAATAACCTCATCCACTGTGTAATTCAAAAACTTGTTAAAGGGATAGGCCTGTTTAAATATGTCGGCTACTTTCGGAACAAAATCAGTCGCATTGAGGAGCTTTTCGTCCAGTTTATATTCCACCAGATAATGTTTCAGTTTGAGTAATTCGGCTTCCGGAAAATCTTTCGGGAATCCTTTTGGGACGGTTTTAAGTTTGTCTTCTTCGAAAAAGGAAGTAAAATAGCGGGCGAAATCTGGATTTGTACGAATCTCATTCAGTTCATCGATATTATCGTAAACGCTCTGTCGTAAAGCTTTCAATACAACTGCATCGGGACACCAGACCCCTGATCCGACAAAACAGCCGGCCGGGTCGAGATGCAGATAATAACCACCCCGCTGACTTTTACGACCGCCCGCACTGGCTATATATACTCCGAAATGTGTCTTGTAAGGTGTTTTGTCGTGCGAGAAGCGAATGTCCCTGTAAATGCGAAATACGCAATCTTTGACTTCTACGTGCTTGATTTCTTCGTCAAATTTGGAAATTTCTGCTATCAGATTACTGCTTATTTCTTCGAATTCTTTACGTAGCCGGTCATACCTCCCTTTATTTTCGCTAAACCATTCTCTGTTATTGTTGATTGTCAATTCCTTGAGGAATTGAAGAATATTTTCGATTTGCATACTGATTTTATTTTGTACAACACAAATATAAGGCAAAATTCAGACAAAAAGGAATAAGCTTTCATTTTTTTTTAAACAAGACTTATTTTTGTGGAAAAATGACTACTTTTGTAAGCAAATTGAAAAAGGCAAGAGCCTGCAAATGAATATATAAATGACTGCATACCAACATAATTGCAGCCCGGGGAATAAAGTTAAAATTTAAAATGAAAGATAGAATTAATCAACTGTTGCAAGAAGTGAACCAATTGGTGGCTGCAAATCAGGAAGAGCTGGAAACACTTCGAATTAAATATCTGAGTAAAAAAGGGGAAGTGTCGTCGCTTTTTAATGATTTTCGTCATGTGGCCAATGAAGAAAAACGTGAAGTAGGTCAGTTATTAAACGAATTGAAAAATGCTGCGCAAGATAAAATCACAGAGTTGAAAGAAGCATTCAGCGGTTCGGCGGATTCAGATCAGAAAACAGATCTTACGCGCAGTGCCGATCCGGTTAAACTGGGAACCCGTCATCCGTTATCACTCGTTAAGCGTGAAATTATTGATATCTTCTCACATATCGGATTCACCATTGCCGAAGGACCCGAAATAGAAGATGACTGGCATGTTTTTGGGGCATTGAACTTTGCACCCGAACATCCCGCCCGCGATATGCAGGATACTTTTTTTATCGAACAAAATCCTGACGTGTTACTTCGTACGCATACTTCTTCGGTGCAATCGCGTATTATGGCCGATCAAGAACCACCAATCCGTAAGTTGTTTCCCGGTCGTGTATTCCGTAATGAAGCCATTTCGGCCCGTGCACATTGTTTCTTCCATCAGGTTGAAGGGCTTTATATCGATAAAGATGTATCGTTTGCCGACCTGAAGCAGGCTTTGATGTATTTTGCAAAAGAAATGTTTGGAGCTAAAACTGAAATCCGTTTACGTCCTTCTTATTTTCCTTTTACCGAGCCAAGTGCCGAGATGGATATTTCCTGTAACCTCTGTGGTGGGAAAGGATGTTCGTTCTGTAAGCACACCGGTTGGGTGGAGATTCTTGGTTGCGGCATGGTCGATCCGAATGTGTTGGAAAATTGTGGGATTGATTCCAACGTTTATTCAGGATATGCATTTGGAATGGGAGTGGAGCGTATTACAAACCTGAAATATCAGGTAAAGGATTTACGAATGTTCTCCGAAAATGATGTTCGTTTTTTGGAACAATTTGAATCGGCTCATTAAAAAAAAAATAAAGTACTTTAGAATGCATCTGAAATTAGATTTTCAGATGCATTTTTTTACTGATATGGTATATAATATTTTAAATGATTTTGTTCCGTTTAATCAGTGAAAATTTGTAACTTTGCAAGACAAAACAAAAACAAAAAAACATGAGACTTATCATTGAACCCGACTATGAGAATATTTCGAAATGGGCGGCTAATTATATTGCTGCTAAAATAAACAAGACAACACCAACTGCTGAAAAACCCTTTGTGTTGGGCTTACCAACCGGTTCTACACCGCTGGGAATCTACAGGAATTTAATAGAAATGTATAAGGAAGGTATAGTTTCGTTCAAAAACGTGGTTACTTTCAATATGGATGAATACGTTGGGCTTCCCCGTGAACATGATCAAAGTTATTACAACTTTATGTGGTCCTGCTTTTTTAATCATATTGATATTGAGCCGGAAAATGTAAATATATTGAACGGAATGGCCGATGATCTGGAAGCTGAATGTGAAGCCTATGAAGCTAAGATGAATAATCTGGGTGGAGTGGATTTATTCTTAGGTGGGATAGGAGCGGATGGACATATTGCTTTTAACGAACCGGCCTCATCGCTGACATCGCGTACCCGCCCCAAAAATCTGACAACTGATACCATTATTGCTAATTCCCGTTTCTTTGATAACGATGTGAATAAGGTACCCAAAACAGCCATTACCGTTGGGGTAGGTACCGTTATGGATGCAAAGGAAGTGCTTATTGTTGTCAGCGGACATAACAAAGCCCGTGCATTGCGTCATGCCGTGGAAGAATCCATTAGTCATATGTGGACCATTAGTGCACTGCAATTGCACCCGAAAGGAATTATCGTTTGTGATTACGATGCCTGTGCAGAATTGAAAGTGGGAACCTACAAATATTTTATGGATATTGAAAAAGATGCATTAAATCCTGATTCGTTGCTGTAAAAAATACCCTCAGAAACAGTTGCAGTTAGGTAAATTAAGAAAATATATCTGAAACGCAAAGTATTGAACACCGTTCATGCTTTGCGTTTTTTTTCAGTTGAAATCTTTTTTGTTTAAAGTTTATTCAGTTCCTCTTTGGCATTGTTTTGATCAATTACTTTAACATCATAAAGAATCTCTATATCATAAGGTTTACCAACGATAGCATTATACAGATTCTTTACTCCATCATGACCCATGGAATGAAAATCCTGTTTCATCGTAGCGCAATTTGAATGATTACTGATATATTTCAACAGTGGCCTTGAAACATCAAAAAATACGGAAATGCCTCCGTGATTCATAAATTTTGACAAAGCAGGAATGCTGTCTACGCCATTCAGCACCGGAACACCCCAGATCATCTGAACACCGTTTATTTTTTTGTTGCGGTTTAAATTGTCCGTTACTAATTCCGTTCCATAATCAGGCATTTCAAACTAATAGAGTATTTGAGCAATTTTTCCATTGTTGAATGCAGAACGAAATCCTGAGATTCTTTCCGTCATGTTTTGGGCACTTACTCCACCACTTAAAATAATAATCTGATCCGGTTTCTTCTGTGCCTTTTCAAATAAGCCCAACATAGTTTCGGCACAAATTTTACCTGCCTTTTTATTGTCGGTTCCGATATAGAAAATCCTGTCGCTTGTAGGCGAGTCTGAGTCAAAGGTACCAACCTTAATTCCGGCTCTCATTGCTTCGTTAATTGATTCTTTCAATGCCATTGCATCGTTACAACTGATTAAGATTCCATCCACTTTGTAATGAATGAGGTTTTCGATTAATTCTTTTTGTTTCTTTGTGTCAATGGAAGTAGGTGCTTCCCAGGTAACCACAATGCCCAACTCTTTTGCAGTTTCCATGGCACTTTGTTTGACCTGGTCGAAGATAAAATTATCGACTTTTGGAATAATGGCAATAACAACCTCTTTCTTTACCGGTTCTTTCTGTTTGCACGAATAAAAAACGCCCGTTAAAAGGCAAAACATTGTAAGTAATAGCCAATTTTTTTTCATAATGTAAATATTTAAAGATTAATTGGAAATATGACAATCTAAACTGATACATTCAGTTACAAATATTTTTAAGATATGAATGGCAAAAACTATTTCAACGTATTTTTATATTCTTTAAACAACTTGAAACAACATTTTGTTTTTTTGCGCTCCATTTAATTTCTATCAACGAATCTAACGGATAAAAGAAAGTTGTTGCCTTTTATTTGGGGCAATCATCATTATCAGTGAGATGTCAGATTTATTTTAAAAATAAATACTGAAAATCAATAGCACCGTTAAAAATCTTTCGTATTTTTGAGGTTAAATGAAAGCTGAAAATTATAAGAGTCTCTGTTGTAAATTCTGTAAATATAATTGAGCAAAATACTTCATAAATAAATGGAGTTTAATTAATACAGCTTTTAAATATCTTCAGTGATTTGTACATTAGGTTTAACTAAAAATAAAAAAACATGATAATTCAATCTGATCAAATGCAGAATGTATTGTACAATCTGTTTGTAAAATATCAGTTTTCGGAAGAAAAAGCTGAATTATTGGCCCGAGTTTTTACTAAGAATACTTTAGATGGTGTAAATTCGCATGGAATCAACCGTGTTCCGCTGTTTATCAACTATGTGGAAACCGGCTTGATAAAAGTGGATGCCGAAGCTGAAAAGGTGGAAACATTCGGCAGTATAGAACGATGGGATGGTCATTTTGGTCCGGGCATTATCAATGCGGCAAAATGTACGAACCGGGCAATTGAATTAGCAAAACTTCATGGGATGGGTATGGTTGCATTACGAAACACCAATCACTGGATGAGAGGTGGGTCTTATGGCTGGCAGGCTGCTGAAGCTGGTTGTATATCCATTTTTTTTACAAATACACAACCCAATATGCCCGCCTGGGGCGGTAAAGAAAGTAGGATAGGGAATAATCCGTTTATTGTTTCCATACCAAGGGAAGAAGGTCATGTCGTGTTGGATATGGCTATTTCTCAATTTTCATTTGGAAAGATCCATGAATATAAACTGAAAGACAAAAAACTGCCTTTTCTAGGTGGTTGGGATGACAATGACAAACTAACCGATGATCCGGAAAAAATTTTATCAAACGAACGCGGATTACCCATTGGATATTGGAAAGGCTCTGCACTCTCAATGATTCTGGATATGTTGGCAACTCTTTTGTCCGCAGGAGATTCTACTTATAAAATTGGTTTGAGAGAACGTGAAACAGGAGTTTCACAGGTTTTTCTTTGTATTTATCCGGAGATATTTCATGATAGAGATGTGAGTGAAAAACTCCTGAATGAAATAATTGATTTTACTCATGACGTAAATCCTATGCATCCCGGAGATAAAACCTATTATCCCGGTGAACGTACTTTACAAAACCGGGAAAGGAATTTGGAAAATGGAATTCCTGTCAATGAGGAAGTCTGGCAAAAAGTGATGAAATTGTTGGTGTAAAAGTAAAACCGAAAGAAAAGTTAGAATTAGAGTCTTTAAAACTGAAGATATACGGGTTAAATAAATTAAGATTTGCACTACATCAACAAAAGATATAATAGCAGGTGTAGGTGTGAACCAACTTCCATTTGCAAAAAATGAAAAGTTTATATTGTATAAGAATTCAACGGAAGTATGAAAGTATTGTTAATTGAGATCGATCTTGAATTAACAGGAGATGAATTAAATAAAATAAATATTTTTCATTTCATTGAAAGAAAAGTGATTCGTGTTGTGTTATCTATATATTGTGTAATTTGCTGTAATGTGGTTATTTATATGATTAATATCCGTAATATTCACTATTCGGTTTATTTATTCAGACTAATATATTTCATCATCTACTATTTAAGAAAATATAAATTATTCCTGTTTAGCACTCCACTTGGTTTTTGAACATTCTGAATTTTGCGTTGTTATTTGAAGCAGTAATATTTTTATTTAAGATGAATTAAAAACGTATAAATGAACACAATCATGAAAAAAATGAAAGCAATTTTCGTCCTTGTATTATTTGCAGGACTGTACACATTTGCAGGTGCACAGTCAATGAATAATATGAGCAATATGCAAATGAGTAAAAAAACCGGAATGATAGAAAAAGCTGTATGTGTTGTATATCCTACTCAGGGTAATCATGTAACAGGTACCATTATTTTCACAAAAGTCAAAAATGGATTAAGGGTAGAAGGTGATTTACACGGTCTCGCTGAAGGTAAACACGGCATACATATCCATGAATATGGTGATTGTTCAGCTCCCGATGGAATGTCAGCCGGCGGCCATTTCAATCCAAAGGGTAAGGCTCATGCTGGTCCCATGGAAGCTATGCGACATGAAGGGGATATGGGAAACATTGTTGCCGACAGCAAGGGAGATGCACATATTGACTATGTTGATAATGCACTCTCGTTTGAAGGGATGACTTCAATCATAGGTAGATCGGTAGTTATACACAAAGGTGAAGACGATTTTAAAACACAACCAACCGGTAATTCGGGAGCAAGAGTGGCATGTGGGGTTATCGGAATCGGGAAGTTATAACATTTTAGGTGATAATGACTTTTACTGGAGCGGGCTAATCAATATTTTGATTAGCCCGCTTTTATATTCTTCTAAGATTTATGGTAATTTCTATTTAGGCGCTTTTTGGTATAAATAAATTCCGATAATGAGGAAAACCACATTTGGTAACCAAACAGCTGCAAAAGCCGACATAACACCTGTGACTGAAAAGGTAGTGGACATGGTTGAAAATAAGATATACAAAGAGCTGAGTGCCAGTCCGACTCCGAGATGAAGCCCCATTCCTCCCCTTACTTTTCGTGATGATAACGAAACACCTATCAGCGTCATAATAAATGCAGCCAATGGCATAGAATAGCGTTTATAATACTCGTCCTCGAAAGCCTGAATATTTCCAATACCCCTGTCTTTCTGCTTAATCAGGTAAGCACGAAGTTTTATATTATTCATTTGAGGAGCTTCTTGTGATGTAATGAAAAATTCCTCCGGCTTAACCATAATGGTAGTATCTTTTACTGTCCCTTTTTTAATGCTTTCGCGCAAGCCATTAAAATCGCGTTGTAAATAATCGGTAATTTTCCATTTATAGGCTGAGTCCCATGATATAGTTTGTGCAGTAAGACGCGATACTAATGTCTTTCCATCAAATTTTTCGAGTGAAAAACGATAACCGGTATTATTGGTAATTTCATATCGCTCGATATACATAATAACCCCTTTTTCTACCTCCATTTGTACGTTTCGGGCATTATCTTTTTTAAATGGTCTGACATATGTATTCTCAAAAGTAATCATTTTTTTGCTGGACGGTGGGATGATAAAACCACCTACAACAAAGGATATGGATGAAATAACGGCTGCTGACAAAAAATAAGGTAGCATCAAACGACGAAAACTAACACCACTAGCTAAAATGGCAATGATTTCGGTATTGGTCGCCATTTTCGAAGTAAAGAAAATTACCGCAATGAATGTGAACAGCGGACTGAACATATTCATATAGAAAGGTATGAAATTTAAATAATAATCAAAAATGATGGCCCTTAATGGCGCATTGTTCTCAAAGAAATTATCCAGTTTTTCTGTTAAATCAAAGACAACGGCAATACTCAAAATGAGGGTTATGGAGAAGAAATAAGTCCCCAGAAACTTCATAATTATATAAGTATCAATTCGTTTTAATCCGAATTTTCGGTAATTAATTCTCATTCTTTGAATTATAATTATTTAAAGTCGTCTTGTCACTTGTTCAACCATTCCTTTTTTCCATAAAGAGAAATCACCCAGTTGAATATGTTTTCGGGCTTCTCCAACCAACCAGAGGTAAAATGCAAGATTGTGAATGGAGGCAATCTGCAAGGCCAACAATTCTTTACTGATAAAAAGATGACGTAAATAGGCTTTGGAATAGGCACTATCCACATACGAAGTTCCAAATTCATCCAAAGGTGAAAAATCATTTTTCCATCTTTCGTTTTTCATATTCATTATGCCATGCGAAGTGAAAAGCATTCCATTCCGGCCGTTACGGGTTGGCATAACGCAATCGAACATATCAACTCCCCGTTCAATTCCTTCCAGAATATTCTGGGGAGTGCCGACACCCATAAGATAACGTGGTTTTTCTTTCGGAAGTATTTCGTTGACTATTTCGATCATCTCGTACATTTTTTCCGTTGGTTCACCCACTGCCAATCCGCCGATGGCATTTCCTTCACGGTCTTGTGAAGCGATAAATTCCGCCGATTGCCGGCGTAAATCTGGATAAACACAGCCTTGAACTATTGGAAAATAAGCTTGGGTATATCCGTATCTCGGTTCGGTTTCATCAAAATATTTTAAACCTCTGTCCAACCATCGATGTGTCAATTCCATCGATTTTTTAGCATATTGAAAATCGGCTGTTCCCGGTGTACATTCATCAAATGCCATAATAATATCTGCACCAATAGTACGTTGAATGTCAACTACATTTTCGGGAGTAAAAAGGTGTTTACTTCCATCGATATGCGAACGGAATGTTGCACCTTCTTCTTTTAATTTTCTGTTTTCAGATAAGGAAAAAACCTGATAACCGCCGCTATCAGTAAGAATTGGTACATTCCAACCGTTGAATTTATGAAGTCCGCCTGCACGTTCCAGGGTGTCAACTCCCGGACGAAGGTACAGATGATAGGTATTTCCAAGAATAATTTGTGCTTTAATATCTTCTTTTAATTCATGAAAATGAACCGCCTTTACCGAAGCTACAGTACCTACAGGCATAAAAATCGGCGTTTCAATAACGCCGTGATCTGTTGTAAGAATTCCCGCTCGTGCATTGCTTTTCGGGTCGGTATTTTGTATTTCGAAAGTCATTTTCAATTAGTTAAATAAGTACAAGAGCAAAGAATCAGGAATTATGGGACTTAGTGTGCAGAGCCCTAAACGAACTTATTCTCCTTTTATAAAATTTTCAAGAATTTTTTGCCCTATTTCACCTGATTTTTCGGGGTGAAACTGAACGGCGTAAAAATTATCTTTATGCAACGCAGAACTATATTCTGTTATGTAATTAGTTGTGGCAATGGCCTCTTTGCAAGCTTCCACGTAATAACCGTGAACAAAATACATATAAGCATTTTCAGAAATTCCTCTGAATAAATAAGTACTTAAATTTGTAATATTATTCCAACCTATTTGTGGAATTTTAAACCCGGCTTCAGGAAAGTGTTTTACTGTTTCATTGAATATTCCCAGACAGTCGGTATTATTCTCATCGGAATGAGCACACATTAACTGCATACCCAGGCAAATTCCTAAAACCGGTTGTGTCAGGGAGCAAATAAGTTGATCGAGGCCTTTTTCTCTCAGATAATTCATGGCTGAAGAGGCTTCACCAACGCCTGGAAAAATAACCCGGTCAGCCATTCTGATTTCATCGTGATTATCCGTAACTATAGCCTGTATACCGATTCGTTCCAATGCAAAAAGTACCGATCGTATATTGCCTGCATTGTATTTTATAATTACGACTTTCATATATTGTTTCAAACTTTGAGTTTAGCAAGTTACCAGGACTGATAAATACAGAACCCGGAACTTCAAATTCAAAAGCCTTAAATAAGTTTATTTGTTGTTGTGTCGGGGAAAATAATGGTTGGTTTGTATGTTTTGGCTTCTTCCAGTTCCATCATCGCGAAAGCCATTATAATAATAATATCACCCGGTTGAACTTTGCGGGCAGCTGCTCCATTCATACAGATGACTCCCGATCCGCGTAAGCCGGGAATTACGTAGGTGTCAAATCGTTCTCCATTGTTGTTGTTTACAATACTGACCCGCTCATTTACAATTAGATTGGCAGCATCTATTAAATCTTCGTCAATGGTAATACTTCCTATATAATCCAGATTCGCT
Source organism: Paludibacter sp. UBA6032 (assembly GCA_002427885.1). Classification (GTDB taxonomy): domain Bacteria; phylum Bacteroidota; class Bacteroidia; order Bacteroidales; family Paludibacteraceae; genus Paludibacter. Next base: position 5,838 of record DIZI01000018.1, on the reverse strand, counting down.
TCAGTAACAGAAACTCTGTGAATTTTTGATTTTAGAACATGAACAAACATAATCTTTAAATTTTTCAATTTTCAAACCCCGGTTTTATTTCTGGAATTTTAAATTATTAATTGTATCTGATATTATCGATCAACCTTACTTCTCCACAAAAAACAGCGATACATCCAACTGCAGGTGAAGTCCATGAATTAATAGTTTGCAAAGTCTCCGAATGTACTATGTCAAAGTACTCAACGTTAAGCTCTGGAAATACATTAATTTGCTCTATAACCCATTTATTTAAGTTATCCGGACTCATTTTCGGTACAAAGTTACGACTTTCGAACAGAACTTTGGAAATTTCCACTGCTTTTTTATGTTGCTCCTCAGTAAGCCGCTCGTTTCTGCTACTCATGGCTAATCCGCTTTCATCTCGAACTATCTGACAATCAATTATATTAATGTCAAAATGCATGATATTAACCATACGATGGATAATTGCCAGTTGCTGAAAATCTTTTTCGCCAAAATAGGCTTTATCAGGTTGAATCAGCCTGAAAAGTTTACTGACAATCTGTACGACTCCATTGAAATGTCCCGGTCGGAATTTTCCTTCCATCACACTATCAAGCCCGCCAAAATCAAAATCGAACGAACCGGTTAATTCATCAGTTGTGTATATCTCACTTGCCTCGGGAGCAAATATTAGCTGACATCCAATACTTTCAAGCATTTGAGCATCCCGGTCCAAATCCCTCGGATATTTTTCTAAATCGATCAGGTTATTGAACTGGGTAGGATTTACAAAAATACTTACAATGCAACAGTCGTTTTCTGCAACTGCACGTTCAACCAGAGCTATATGTCCTGCATGTAAAGCTCCCATAGTCGGAACAAAGCCAATTGACTTTTTGTTTGCTTTCAGTAATTCAATCTCGATATTTAAATCCTGTTTTGTACCAATTATTCTCATAATCTATTTAGAATTGGAGGAATATATATGAATGATTATTCATTAAAAAACGGTTGCAAAAGTAATAAAACTTATTTGTATAATCATTTAATGTAAATGCATATGTTCAATTATTGTAGATATTTGAAAGTGAAAACAGGTGAGACTTACTAGGTTAAACTTTTATAAATAGAATTCATCTCAAAATTAGAGCTTATAGACTTCTTCGAATATATATATATGTTTATGTGTCATTTAGCATTATTATATGATGTTTTTCTTTTTTGAAATGTGCTTTTTTTACTGGGTTAGCTTAACATTTCATGTCTGAGGTCTTGTTTATATCCGATTTTTTTTATATATCTTTGCATACCGAAAGTATTTTCTCATAAGGCTTCGGATATTTATCGCATGAAAAAAGTTACAAAAGTCTTGTATATTTCGCAAGAGATTTTTCCTTATTTACCAGAATCAGAATTATCAAATATGGGGAGATACTTACCTCAAGCGGTACAGGATCGTGGGAGAGAAACCAGAACATTTATGCCAAAATTTGGTGCTGTCAATGAACGCCGTAATCAACTCCACGAAGTAATACGTTTATCGGGCATGAATTTGATTATTGATGATACAGATCATCCCTTAATAATAAAGGTGGCATCCATTCAGGCAGCACGTATGCAGGTTTATTTCATTGATAATGATGATTATTTTCACAGGAAAAACACGATAGCTGATGAAGCCGGCGTAGAGTACGAAGACAATGATGAACGTACCATTTTCTTTGTAAGAGGAGTAATGGAGACGGTTAAGAAGTTACGCTGGACTCCCGATATTATTCATTGCCAGGGCTGGATGACAGCATTAGCTCCTTTGTATATTAAAAAGGCTTTCAATGATGATCCCTTTTTTAAGCATTCAAAAGTAGTTTATTCCTTATTTAATGATGAGTTTAAGCAACCCTTTCGGAATTTGTTTGCTGAACGACTTATACTTGAGGGTATTGAAAAAAAACATGTAACTCAGGTAAAGGATAAAACTATTGACTTTGTTGCACTTTCAAAATTTGCCATTGATTATTCTGATGGAGTTATTCAATCGAGCGAGAATGTTAATGAAGATGTATTAAAATATGTCGAATCTAAAAAGATTAAGTTCCTGCCTTTTCAACCGGTTGAAGATTATGCCGATGCATATGTACAATTTTATGATAGTCTGATTTAATTTATGGCTTATTCTAATAGTTACTTTTTTTTATTATCTACCTGATTAAATTACACAATGTAATTTTTTGCCGGTTTCTGCGTTTATTTAACTTTCTATTTTGTCCACTTTTTTTTTCATTTTACATGAAATCTCAATCAATTGTTTTACTGTTTCTTGTGTCATTATTGACGTTCTCCTGTACCGACAATGTTTCCGACTTAGGGATTAAGATTCAACCTTCTTCTGATAATATCACTGTCGGAACCGATACATTCCATGTTGTAACTGAAAATGTATTTATCGATTCCATTTTCGCAAAACAAGACTCGTTTTTACTGGGTACATTTTACGATACTAAATATGGTTCCACTCAGGCAGATATTTTAGCTCAGGTAAACTGTCCCGTGAATTACCAATACCCTCCGGGTTCGGTTGTCGATTCTGTTTTAGCAGTTTTAACGTATAAATCCTGGTTTGGTGACAGTTATTCACCAATGAATGTACGTATTTATCAAATGGATAAACAAACCTTTGATTATCCAAAGTTATATGCTTCAAACCTGAATCCATCCGATTACACTACATATCCAGAACCGATTGGTCATAAAATATTTACGGCAAAAGATGCTTCCGGCCTCAGGAGCGATACCACAACCATCCTTATCAAATTGTCCGATAAATTTAGAAACTGGTTTGTTAATGCTCAGAGTGATAATGTTATAAATGTTGCTTCGAATACTTATTCAAGTGAAAGTAATTTTACCAACTTTTTTAAAGGAATTTATATTACCACAGATTTCGGTGTAGCAACTATGCTGAATGTCAGACAAGTTGATATGGAATTATATTATCACTATAATCATACGGTAAAAAGTTCTAGTGGTGTTGACTCGTTGGTAACTTCCAGTTATGTTATTCCATTCCCGGCTAATTCTGAAGTAAGACAGGTAAATAGGTTTTTACATCCTGAAAATGCAGCCATAAAACTAAAATTAGCGCAAAATGAGGCGGTAAATTATATTTCTTCACCTGCCGGTATTCAAACCCGGGTAACAGTGCCCTTAAAAAGGATCAAACAAAGAATGGACTCGCTTATTAGTGGGAAAAAACAAACTTTAAACAGTGCTGTATTACGTGTTGATGCTACTGAAATCGATAGTTCCAAGTTGGCTGAACCAATTGTGAATTATATGTTGCTGATAAAAGAATCCAAAATAGAGGATTTCTTTAATAAGAACGAACTACCAGATGCTACTTATGCAATACTTGGACAATTTTCACAGAGCCAAAACACAAGTACTTTACTTTATGAATATCATTATTCATTTGATATTGCCACAATGATAGCCAATGAATTAAAATTGAATCCGAATCCTGATAGTGATTTAAAATTAAGATTGGTTCCTGTACAGGTGACCACTACCACTTCAACAAGTTCATCCGGAGCAACAACAACATCAATTACAGCGGTAAAACAACAAACCGGAATGAGTGCGATAACAATCCTGAGTGGGAAAGACGTTACAACTCCGATGAGAATCAAAATGATTTATAGCGGATTTTAGTATTAGCACATAACTCAATTAAAAAATGCAGCGGAAATTTTCCGCTGCATTTTTTTTATTTCTTCAAAATATAAACCGTCTATTTTTGACGGATAAATATTTGGATAGGTGTACCTGTGAAATCGTACTTTGCTCTGATTTTATTTTCCAAAAACCGACGATACGGATCTTTAACGTATTGAGGCAAATTCGCAAAAAACAGGAAAGTAGGAATTTGAGTGTTTGGCAGTTGTGTTACATATTTAATCTTAATAAATTTTCCTTTAAGAGCGGGTGGCGGATAATTTTCCACTAAAGGTAATATAAACTCGTTGAGCTTAGCCGTAGGTACTTTGCGTTGTTTGTTTTCGTAAACTTCTACAGCCGTTTCTACTACTTTAAGAATACGTTGTTTTGTTACCGCTGACGTAAATATTATCGGGAAGTCGACAAACGGAGCTAAACGTTCACGAATTGTTACTTCATATTTTTTAATGTCATTTGATTCTTTATCTTCTATCAGATCCCATTTGTTAACGCAAACAACCAGTCCTTTTTTGTTTTTTTGAATAAGAGAAAAGATATTCAGATCCTGACTTTCAATACCACGGGTGGCATCAATCATCAAAATACAGACATCGCAGTTTTCAATGGCACGGATGGACCGAACAACAGAATAATATTCCAAATCTTCGTTCACTTTGGCTTTTTTGCGAATACCCGCAGTATCCACAAGATAAAAATCATGACCAAATTTATTGAAACGGGTGTAAATTGAATCACGTGTGGTGCCTGGAATATCCGTCACTATCGTGCGATCTTCTCCGATAAAGGCATTTATAATGGACGATTTTCCGGCATTAGGGCGTCCTACGACGGCGAAACGAGGTAAGTCTTCTTCAGGTTCATCAATTAAATCGGGATTGAAGTGAGTCAGTAATCTGTCCAGCAAATCTCCACTGCCAAGTCCGTTAATGGCCGAAATCATTTGGGGCTCATCCAATCCCAGTTTGTAAAACTCCGGAGCCTGATATTGCCATTCAAAAGTATCCGCTTTATTAGCGACCAAAATAATCGGTTTTGTACTTCTTCGGAGAATTTGTGCCACTTCCAGATCATAATCGGTAATCCCATTTTGAATATCGACTAAAAAAAGAATGACATCAGCTTCCTCAATAGCCAATACGACATGTCTTTTTATTTCACCTTCAAAAATGTCAGATGAATTTACTACCCAACCTCCAGTATCAATCACCGAAAATTCACGCCCTTCCCATTCACTTTTACCGTATTGACGGTCACGTGTGGTTCCGGCTTCTTCATTCACTATGGCTCTACGACTGTTCGTAAGCCGGTTAAAAAGGGTCGATTTTCCCACATTGGGGCGCCCTACGATTGCTACAATATTTCCCATTTTTTTCTATATCTAAAAGTTTAGATATTTACATTCCATTTTATTCGTTTCTGTTCTTATTTTCTCAAATTTAAACAGTGGGTGCAAATATTTTTTTGAGCCGCAAAGGTACTGCTTTTAATTGGAAAGGGGAAATCACGTGGATATTTGTATGCAAAAATGAAATAAACAGAAGAAGGAAAGTCTTCAAAATTACTATAATTATATGGCATAGTGTGCTTTAAAATCAACAATAACATGCCTTTAAATGATTTTCTAAAAATATCGATTCGTGCTCTTGCAGAATCTAAAAAAAGCAGTATCTTTGCAACGCTTTTGGAGAAAGGTATTTCAATCCGAATACAAATTCGGGCGTTTAGCTCAGCTGGTTCAGAGCATCTGCCTTACAAGCAGAGGGTCGGGGGTTCGAATCCCTCAACGCCCACTTACATTTTAATTAGAGTATATTTCGGGCGTTTAGCTCATCCCGATAGCTATCGGGAGGTTCAGAGCATTCCGATTCAATCGGAAGAGTCGGCAGTTCAAATTCCACAACGTAAACTTTATTTTCAGACATAAATTTCGGGCGTTTAGCTCATCCCGATAGCTATCGGGAGGTTCAGAGCATTCCGATTCAATCGGAAGAGTCGGCAGTTCAAACCCCACAATATAAACTTTATTTTCAGACATAAATTTCGGGCGTTTAGCTCAGCTGGTTCAGAGCATCTGCCTTACAAGCAGAGGGTCGGGGGTTCGAATCCCTC
>DIZI01000034.1 GCA_002427885.1 Paludibacter sp. UBA6032 | reverse complement strand
GTAAAATACCAGAAGGAACAGATGCTATTCCAGCAGGAATAAGTAATATTCCAATAGGAATAAGTAAAATACCAGAAGGAACAGGTGCTATACCAATAGGAATAAGTAATATTCCAGAAGGAACAGACAATATTCCAATAAGAACAGTTATTATTTTTAGTATTATGATCCGTCGCACTCTTACATATTTACTGATGCTGTTTTCAATTACAGTTGCAGCACAAACAATCAGTCATAACCCTTCTGATACATGGTGGAAACAAACTGTTTTTTACCAGATCTATATGCCATCCTTTCAGGATAGTGATGGTAACGGCATCAGTGATTTTAAAGGCATGACTTCCCGGCTGGATTACATTCAAACTTTAGGAATTAAAGGCATTTGGCTTACTCCGTTTCTTAAATCGCCCAAAGTAGACAACGGTTACGATGTGGCCGATTATTATCAGATTGACCCGGTTTACGGCACGATGGATGACTTCCGAAACTTTCTGGCTGAAGCGCATAAACGGGGAATCAAAGTTATTATGGATATGGTCATAAACCATACTTCAACCGATTGTAAGTGGTTTCAGGAATCCCGCAAATCGAAAGACAATCCGTATCGTGATTATTATATCTGGAAAGACAAACCCAATAACTGGGAATCATTTTTTGGAGGAGGAGCCTGGCAACTCGACTCGCTCACCAATCAGTATTACCTTCATAAATTTGCCGTGCGCATGGCCGATCTCAACTGGTCGAATCCCGCTGTGGTAAAAGAAGTTCAAAAAGTACTCCGTTTCTGGCTCGATCTGGGTATTGATGGCTTCCGCTTCGATGTGATTAATTTCTTGAATACGGATGATATCACGACCGATAATCCCGTAAAAGATGGAAAGATACAGGCTGTTTATAATATCAATCAACCCGGGGTAAAAAAGGCGATTGCCATTATTAAATCTACTGTCAACGAATACAAAGATCGTTTTACGGTCGGTGAAGTCGGGAACGATCAGATTGATGTACTCAAACAATACCAATCGCCGGAGTTAATGGATGTGGTATTCAATTTTAATTTCGGAAGTATACCTGCCTTTTCCATCGAACGGCTTTTCAACGAACTGCAAAGTATGGAAAAAAACATGAGTGGCTACCCGACACTGTTTTTCGGCAGCCACGATAATCCACGCCTAATGAACCGATTGGCAGGAGAGAATATCCAACGGGCTAAAGCACTGGCTGCTCTGATACTTACTGCCAAAGGTGTTCCGTTTATTTATTACGGCGAAGAAATAGGGATGCAAAACATTACCGCTAACACATATGATGAAATAAAAGATATTCAGGGAAAAACGTTCTATCAACTGGCTGTTGATGCAGGTAAAACTCCCGCCGAAGCACTTGCCGAAGGCAATAATCATAACCGCGACAAATCGCGCAGTCCCATGCAATGGGATGGAACAACGAACGCAGGATTTACTACAGGCAAACCCTGGATAAAAGTGAATGATGATTACGCTAAAGTCAATGTTCAGGAGGATTTGAAGCAAAAGAGCTCCATCCTGAATACCTACAAAGCATTGCTTAAACTGAGGAATAATGAAAAGACACTTCAATACGGAAGGTATGAAAAGCTGGAGCGACACGGAGATATCATACAATTTACCCGGATGTATAAAGGAGATGAAATAACCGTGATACTGAATTTTGGAAAAGAAATGAAGTATGACATTCCTGCAGAAGCTAAAATACTGATGGGGAATAAGGTTTTAAAGCCAAATGGATTTTTGATATATAGAAAATAGATATTTAAATGGTATTAATTGCCGTCCCTTTTAAGGGACGGATCAAAAAATCAGGATCAGTTCTGGCTTTAGCCAAATATGATTAATTGATTTTGTTTGGCTAAAGCCAATGATAGTTTTTTATTCTTACCCCTCCCATAAATGGGAAGGCAATTGATATAGAAAATGTGTCATTATCTCGTTCTAGATTTGATTGATAAATTGAAAATATACAAATGAAACGAAACCTGTTTTCAACCCTCTTTATTGGAATTGTGTTGCTGGCATTTGCGCAACAAATCTCCATACCACGCATAGACCTGATGCCAAATCTTCCGGCTCCTTATGTTATGCGCGACTGGAAGCAGGTGGCAATTGATTACGACAACTTTGTTTTCGATACAAGCAAAACCGGAACTTATTTACCGATAACCAACATTAGCACGTCCAATGGCATAAATTATCCGACGCTGAAAACAATTCGAATGGATACTTATGTGGGACAAACCGATCACGGTAATGTAGCCGAAGCAGTCAATATTCTTCCGGCAATTGTAGGAGCATCGTTGGTTGGAGTTGATAAAACCACACAATTAAATACTAATTGGGTGGCAAAGATCAAAGATTTTTATAATCTGAAAAACGGACAGAACGTTTATCTGAACAGTTATTCTACAGGTACAGGCGACGATTGGTGGTACGAGTTGATGCCCAATGTGTTTTTCTTTCAGCTCTATAGTCTGTATCCAACTGTAGATGCTGATTTTGGTACGCAATTTACGACCATTGCCGACCGAGAATTGAAAGTGCTGAATCAACTTGGAGGAACCGTCCAGCCCTGGAAGGCACCTTCGATGAATTACCGTGCATTTAATTTAATGACGGGCTTACCCAATTCTTCGAGTGTTCCCGAGCCCGAAGCAGCCGGTTCCATTTCCTGGTTGATGTATCAGGCTTACACCAAAACGGGTAATCCGAAATACCTTCAGGGAGCGGAACTGGCCCTTGACTTTCTCCAAAATTGGACAACAAATCCGTCTTACGAAATACAGTTACCTTACGGAATTGCCACGGCTGCCCGGATGAATGCAGTGGAGGGTACCAATTATGATATTCAAAAAATGATGAACTGGACATTTTCCTCGGGACTGAATACTTTGCGGGGTTGGGGTTGCATTGTGGGGAACTGGAATGGCTACGATGTGTCAGGGTTAATCGGTGAAGCTAATGATGGAGGCAACGACTACGCTTTCAGCATGAACGGATTTCAACATGCGGCAACCTTGGCACCCGTGGCAAAATACGATAAGCGGTATGCGCGGGCCATTGGCAAATGGTTGCTGAATCTGGCTAATTCAAGCCGGCTGTTTTACAGGAATGCCCTTCCCCAAGCCAATCAGGAACCGGCAAGTTATGCATGGTCAATACAATACGATACAAAAGTCTGTATCCCTTTCGAATCGATGAAACAAAACTGGAACGGCTCACAACCTTTTGCCATGGGCGATGCGGTAGGTGGTGGCTGGGCCGCAACGGATCTGTCTATGTACAGCGGCTCTGCTGTTGGTTATTTAGCTGCCATTATTGATACCACAAATGTAAAAGGCATACTTCAGATCGATTTAAACAAAACGGATTTCAGTGCCGATACTACTTATCCTGAATATTTATATTACAACCCTGCATCTTCATCTCAATCGGTTTTGCTCTCACTTCCGGCAGGCAATTTTGATGTGTACGATGCCATTACGGAAACCGTGATCAATACGAATGTTTCCGGCACTGTCAACTTCAGCATTCCGTCCGACAGTGTCCGGCAGTTGGTTATTTATCCTACCGGAAAATCAACCGTGGTGAAAGGCCGACTGAAACTGGTGGACGGACATGTGATTGATTACCACACCAATCATAATTTCACCAACCCGTTACGGATAAAAGCGTTTTCCGTTTCGGATACGGTTGTTCAGAAATCAAACTCGCTTAATGTATATTGCCTCCCCGAAAATACCCTGACAACCAATCCATCGTTCCAATGGTTTCAAAACAAGGTATTGGTCGCAACAACCACTTCGGGAAACTACAGTTGGCAAGCTCCCGCAATAGCCGGAATGTATCAATTGCAATGCTCCGTATCCGAAAACGGGGATACGGTTACTTCAGCTTCCGTCGCCGTTACAGTTGTTGATAAGCTGGTTGTTCAACCTGTGATTTCCGGTATTTCATTTTCTGCCAATATGCCTTTTGCGATAAATTCAATAGTTACTGCTTCCGCCGTTAACAATTCTACTGAAAATTCTTATTCGTGGAGCAACAATGGCGGTACACTAACCAACAATACTTCCGCTTCACCTACCTGGAATCTTCCTGCCTCGCCCGGTATTTATTCCATTACACTCACTGTCACCAACACCGCCGGAACAGCCACTTTTACTAAACCCGTACTGGTGAAAGATTTCTCCGCAACCACCGAACCTACTCCGCTGATCTATTATTCTTTCAACGGGGATACGAAAAATTCAGCTCAGGATGCTTTACATGCTGTTTCGGTCAATGCAGTTTCCACAACAGGCGCTAACGGAGTAGCCAATGCCGCCTATCAGTTTCCTTCAAGTGCTTCCTATATTTATACTCCCAATGAACCGGCACTTAATTTTCAGGATAAAATCGCGGTCTCCTTTTGGGTAAAACCCGATGCTTTACCCAACAGCGAACAGTTTATACTTTCCCACGGCAGTTGGGAGGAACGGTACAAAGTATCTATTACGCCCGATAAAAAAGTTCGCTGGACAGTGAAAACCAATCTCTCGACAGTGGATGTAGATGCCGATACCATCCTGCAAGTTGGAAAATTCGACCATTATACAGCCGTTTATACAGGTTATTCCTCGGAGTTGTACCGCAACGGAAAGCTTTCCGCTTTTAAAGCCCAGACAGGACTTATTCAAACTACAGCTAAAAGTCTGACCATTGCCCGCAAAGATGAAGGTACCACACTTTATAATTTTGTGGGGACAGTTGATGAAGTTCGGATATATGATACCGATTTGCCACAGTCGGTTATACAACTTTTACCAACCACTTTCAAACTTAAAGCCGGAATTGAAGATACTATCATCGCCAACTTTTCGGTTTCTCCGAATCCTTTTACGGGCGAAGTTCATATTAGTTTACCAACGGGCGAAAATATCAGTAAAATAGAATTTTTTGATTTAGTTGGAAGGCAGGTATACCAGACAACAGATACTGCAACGAATATACAGATAAACTTTCCAAACGGATTCTATTTATTGAGAGTAACTACTGATAGCGGAAAAAGCTTTCAGGCAAAACTGATAAAGAAGGATTAAGCCGTATTTCGAAATTTTTAATCGCGATTACGAATAGCTAAACCCAAAAGAAATTCATCAATTATTGAAATATAATAAACTAACATTCCAGCATGTCATGAAATACATCCAAAGCAGTATTATTCTTTTATTCCTTTTCTTCTGTTCAACACTTTCAGCAAACGAAATCAATTTGAAAATACAGGGAGATTCCACTTCCGGGTTTTATGTTGATGTGTATTACGGTAATATTTCTGTTTCAACCCAACAGAAAGTGGGTGAGTTGAATTTGTTTGTCGAAAATGAGGATTATTCCATCAGGGAATATGTCAATAACTGGAAAGCAACAAAAGCCACGCAGCAGGGAAACACAATTACACTTTCGGGTGTGGTTAACTTACCGAAACTGGAGGCCGATTTGCACATATCCGTATTCTACGAAATTGTGAATAATCACGTAATTGAAAAAAGGATGGAACTCCGTCAAACCAACCTGTCTTTATTGTATTATTCGATAAATACATCGTTGTTATCAAAAGAGCATCCTTCCCGTTTCTGGAGTTTCGATAATGCCGATAATAAAGGCGGTGTGGTTCAGGAAAGCTATCCTGCAGCCGGTTACATGATGGGTGATTCATTGGCTGTCGGATTGCTAACGGATGCCGGAAACCGGAATCTGTGGACGCGAAATATCCGTCGTCGCCCTTCAACAGGAGGAGTCGGGTTTCGGGCGCTACAGGAAATATGTGATGCCAATTTATATCGAATCGCTTCCACGGAGGATCGTAAGAAAGGGGACAACTTCGTAAAACTAACTTTCGGTGAAATGTCGGAATTCAATTATCCCAAAGAAAAAATTGAATACAAAACACCGGAATTAGCAGACTGGAAATCGTATAACGGTGCCGGAGTAACAAAAGAAAATGGTATTTACAATATTAAAGGGGAAAAAGCAAGTTCGGATATGGCAGGATTCAGGTTACCCTATCATTTACCTGATGGTTTTTATACGGTACGGTTTAAACATCGTTCTGCAAATCCCATTTCGCTCCGACTCTGGAAAAACGATGGAACTTCCGCGAACGATGTTCAGGGTTTTCATTATCAAACCAATATACCTTCGTCGGCAACTGAATGGACGGATCTGGAAGAAACCGTTTTTCTGGCCAATACCGAAGGGGGAACTACCAACCTGCTGATTGCATCTTCGAATCTAAAGACCGGTGAACCGTATCAATTGGAAATCAAAGACCTTGAAATTGTTCAATCGGTAGCCAATGAGCGAGCCTATCATCAACTTCGTGCCGGCGTTACGAATACAAAGCGCACGTTTATTTTTGTTGCTCCTGCCAAACCGACACTTCACGATGTACGATTGGCTTCGCAGGTTTACCTTGCCGATGGGTTGCGGTTCAAAGGAACGACCGCAGAAAAGTGTTTGTTTTCCTGTTATCAAATGCTGATGTGGATTACGTCTGCCAATAATTTTGCGCCGTTGAGTGTTCCGAGTATCAATTATGCCCCCGACATGTATAACCGCGATTCATTCTGGAGTCAGATGGGCGTTTATGATAAAGAAAGCAGCGAAAAGATATTCAATGAATGGGCTGCCACACAGAATGAAGCGGGTACGATTGGAACAATTATTACACCTTCGATGGGTAGCAAGGAACTAAAAGGGAATGATGCCACACTCGAGTTTCTCTGGTTTGCACTGGTTAATAAACGGGAATACGGAATTGCTCCACCAATGGATAAAATTACCAAAGCATTCAATTATGTCCTGAATGAAATTGACCCCGACAAAACCGGAATTTGCAGCGCCCGCTTTGTATTGGGGCAAAATGATTGTGTGGAGTATCCCAACCGTACTTCCAGTCTGGCAGTTAATCAGGGAATGCTTGCCGTTACGCTTCGGGTAGCGCAGGAACTGGGAATGCCGGTGAAAAATGAAACGATTGAAAAAGCAAATGCTGCTTATCGCGCATTCTATGATGTGAAACGTGGCTATTTAATCGATAATAAAGCGTATCCTTATGTGATTACTTTCAACTCCCTTCTACCGGAATTTGTTTCTCTCTGGTTATTCAACCAACCGATTCTGACTTCTGAAATGGTGAACAATACATTGGATAAAGTACCGGTACATGATGGTTATTCGCCATTGATTTTTCATGTAAAGGATACCTATTTCACGATGAAGAATAAACCTTTTTCTCCCAATTTATTTTGGGATAACGGGATATATTACAATGCCGGAAGTTGGATGCGCGAAGAAATCTGCGGATATGTGGCAGGCATGAAACACGGTTGGAAGCCGGCTGAGAAAAGGATAAAAGACCGGTTAAAAGCCGAAATTACGTTGAATCCGGATGAACCTTTCAGTCATGAATTTTTACCTTATGATCTTACCGTTCCGGGTTGCTGGTGGCCCAGTACTCGGGTGTTCTCGTGGAATGTGTTTGTATTGAAAGCAATGGAAGTAGCAGGAATGCGTAAACCGGAACAAGATCCGAATTATTTGAGAGATTGTATTCGGTAATAAAAATATGTGATTTGTAATAAGAAAAAGCAGAGCTCCCAACCGGTAACTCTGCTTTTTATATGCAGACACTTACTGTAATAAATCATCTATGCAAGATGAATGTTTGAAAAATTTTAATATATTTGCAAATTGTTGCCTGAAGAATTTAAACCAATTAAGAATTCATATATTAAACTGCACACATCAATGATTTATGAAAGAAATTCAACTAAAAAAGGTCATTCTTATAGCTTTGGTTTCATTCATAGTTTTCATAGCTTATCTATTTCACATTGGACATACTCCTGTATTTAATAAGGTAAGCAGGGGGTATTTATTTTTATTTAAAGACTCTATTTTAGATTATATTGATACGACAAGTGTTAGTTCTGTTGCGGGAAATGATATTATTAATAGTTTTATTTATACAGAGAATTTTAAAAACGACAAATCGATTTATCTGCAAGATAAGATATATAATAGTTACTTTATAGACATATGGCATTTTAAGCAATTAAGTAATTATAAATTAGATGACGCGTTTATAAATACTAATAGTGTAGTGGAAAATTCAGTATTTGATTTTGGAGAAACTCTTGATCCGGAAAGTAATTGCCCAATTTCAATTAAATACTTTTATAAAATAGATGGAATAGTTTTAAATTGTGGAGAAGGCACAAAAATTATAAAAACATACAATGAGAAGAATTATAAAGGATTTTATGGACTTGTTAACAAGATGTCAATTTGTAGCAAGAGGGGTGAACCACAAATTTATATTAGTTACAAAAAACCGCAAACTCCAACAATAATATTGCTTTATAAAAGACAGAATAGTTTTTATCTAATTAAAATAAATGCAAATAAAAAGCTAGATGAAAATATAATCAAAATCTTAAATTTAGATTAATCTTAATTCTAGTTTCAAATCAAAAGCAGAGCCACCAACCGGAAGCTCTGCTTTTTAAATAGTAAATGGTAAATGGTAAATGAATGAATAGTAAATGAACTTATTCCACTGAGAATTTATACACACACCATTCGTCGTATTTTCCGTCGGGGCGAAGAACCGGACTTGGGAAATGCGCTACATTTGGTGAATTCGGAAAACCTTGAGTTTCCAGACAAATGGCATCCTGACGGTCGTAGATTTTTCCTTCTTTTCCGGTTACTTTATCTATCCAGTTACCTGTATAAATTTGTACCCCCGGTTGAGTGGTCAGCACTTCCATTTTACGTCCACTTGTTGGTTCGTAAACGGTTCCTGCCAACGCTAAATCGCCTTGTTGGTCTTTACGGATACACCAGTTATTGTCAATACCCCAACCCGGAACATATACTTCGTCGTCGATACGTTTGCCTACTAAGGTAGGTTGGCGGAAATCGAAAGGAGTATCGGTTACCGGACGGATTTCACCGGTCAAAGCGAATGATTCATCCAATACGGTAAAGAAATCGGCATTCAATTGCAACAAATGATCTTTGATGGTTCCGTTGCCGGCCCCTTTCAGGTTGAAGTACGAGTGATTGGTCAATCCGATTACGGTTGCTTTATGGGTCGTTGCTTCGTAATGAATTTTAATTTCGTTTTCGTTGCTCAAAATATACGTAGCCGTAATACTCAAATTGCCGGGATATCCTTCTTCACCATCGGGCGAAAATAAAGCCAATACCAGTTCCTGTTGTGAAACCGATTTCACTTCCCATACTTTCTCGTTGTAACCGTGAATTCCGCCGTGAAGGGAATTGGTTCCGTTATTGACCGGAAGTGTGTAATCAACACCGTCGAGCGTGAATTTACCATCTTTAATGCGGTTGGCAAAGCGTCCGCAAATGGCACCAAAGTAAATTTCTTTTTCAATTACTTCTTCCAACGTATCGAAAGCAAGTACTACATCGTCGAATTTCCCGTTTTTGTCAGGAACCATCAAGCGGATTATTTTTGCTCCGTAATTGGTTATGTCGACCGACATTCCTTTTTTGTTGAACAATGTGAAGAGCGATACCGCTTTTCCGTTCAATTCAAGTTCTAATTCTTTTACTGTTTTCATGTTTTTATTAATGCATAATGCACAATTCATAATGCACAATTAAAAGAAAATTGTGTGTCGAATCCGACAAAATTATGAATTATGCATTATTAATTATTAATTAAATTTTACAAGCTCCGTCGCCGATTTCAGCAATGTAAAACTCGGGTTTTATGCCGATTTTAGCTTCGTATGCTGCGCCAACTTTTGCAATAAATGTGTCAATAGCTTCTTCTTTTACCAATGAAACTGTGCAACCGCCGAAACCACCACCGGTCATACGTGAACCGATAACGCCATCAATTTTCCAGGCTTCTTCGGCCATGCAATCCAACTCTGGTCCGGTTACTTCATAATCATCACGCAAGGATACGTGTGAAGCATTCATCAATTTTCCAAACAATACCAGATCGTTTGCTTTCAAAGCTTTCACAGCATCGCTGGTGCGTTGAACTTCACCAACAACGTGGCGGGCACGTTTATGAGCAATCGGGTCTGTAATGGCCGATTCAATGGATTTGAATTCAGCTTCAGTCAGTTCAGCCAGGTATTTCAACGGGCGAACAGTGTTCAATTGTTCAACGGCCTTTTTGCATTCGGCTACACGTTGGTTGTAAGCACCTGAATCCAGTTTGTGTGGACTGTGAGTATTTGAGATAAGAATCTTTACACCTTTCAGTTTTACCGGAACTAATTCGAATTCCAACGTATCGCAATTCAAGTGGATGGCGCTGTCTTTAGCTCCGTTTGCTGCAGCAAACTGATCCATAATTCCGCACATGACAAAAGCAAATTCGTGTTCGGCTTTTTGACCGATCTGAGCCAATACTGTACGGTTAAAACCGGTTCCCAGTTGGTCGTTAAGCGCAAAGGCTGTAACAACTTCCAGTGATGCAGACGAAGATAGTCCGGCTCCGTTAGGAACATCACCCCAAATAAGGATATCAAATCCTTCTTTAATTTCAACGCCACGTTTTACAAATTGAGCAAAAACACCTAACGGATAGTTAACCCAAACCTTATCAAGCGGTGTGGTAAGCTGTTCAAGACCAAGTTCAATTACTTCTGGTTGGTTTAATGAACGGAATTTTACTGTTTTTCCTCCGTTTTTGCGAAGTAACAAATAAGTTCCAAAACTCAAAGCACATGGAAATACGGAACCACCATTGTAATCGGTATGTTCACCAATCAGATTTACTCGTCCCGGAGCAAAATACACTGCCTCAGCCTTCTGGCCATAAGCAGCAACGAAAGCTGTTTTTAATTCTTGTACGGTCATATAATAATTATTAAAGTTATTTTTCCAATTTGCAAATTAACTCAAAAAAGCCCTGCTTTCCCGAATTCATTTCATGTTTTAGAGCATAATTAAAGAAAAATAACTTCAATAGTGATGGTGAGTACAATTTCGACCGGTTTATTTTTATTGCAGACAAAAATAATTTATTTATAATTTTTGCAAATACTCTCCTAAATTTATATCCCTGTCGAGGCCCATTTTCTTTCGTAGCCTGTAACGGTTCATTTCGATACTTCGAATAGAAATATTCATTAGCTGAGCTATATCTTTTGTGGAAAGATCCATCTTCAGATAGGCACAAAGTTTTTTATCACTGGTGTTTAAGTCCGGGTACATTTCACTTAACCGCTTCAGATAGTTCTCGTATACCAGATCAAAGTTTTCTTCAAAACGTTTCCAGTTTGCATCATTTTCAATATTTTGTTTTATGTTTCTCTCCATCTTATTGATTCGGGAAAGAACCGTTTTAGTATCCTGATTTGAATTTATATCATCGGTTACTTTGGATAGATTATCCATTATTTCAAGTAAAATTTCATTTTTGCGAATCAGGTTCATGGTCGAACTAGCCAATTCCTGTGATTTATGTCTGAGTTCATATTGTAACTGTTGGTTTTTCAATTCCTTTATTTCTTTCTTTTTCTCAGTTGTTTCGGTTTCAAAGTGCCTTTTTTGTTCACTGAATTCAATTTCTTTTTGTTTCTCCATCTCGCGTGCACCTTTTTTAGAACTATGATTTATCCATAAAATCAAAAAGGTTATCAACACAAGTATAAGAAGTGCGTATATTGCAAATGCCATTTTAGTTTCGTACCAGGCAGGCAAAATTGTAAATGAGTATATACAAATGGCTTCCTTTTTATCGAGAATATTCCGGGCCCGCACTTTAAATTTATAGTTCCCTTTGGGCAGTTGTGTGTATTCTTTCACATTGTCATAACTATATTCCGACCATGTTTCATCATAATTCTCCAACATGTAACTATATTGAACCGATCCTCCATTTCTGTACTCGGGTGCAACGAAATTAAATCGTAAGGAATTCTGATTGTGATTGAACACATTCAGGTCATTTGCTGCTCCGGGATTCAGTGTTTTTCCAAGATCCAGTCCTTTTCCATTGGTAATAACTATATTATTCAGAAATACTTTAAAAATACTCTTTGTTTCAATTTTCTTTTTGGTATTAATCCAACTGAATCCATCCTCGGTACTCAAAATTAAATCATTATTATTAATAAAATTGAAATGTTCGAACCCTGTGATTAATTTGGACTGAAGAATATGGTAAGTTAACGAATCCATTTGATAGCCATTTTCCGGATTCTTTTTAGCCAGGCCTACAAACTTTCCTGACACACACCAGACATCGCCATTTTTGCTTTCGTGCAATCGAATATAACGTGGTGTGCTTCCAAACAATTTATTCCATTTATTGTAAGGATCCATTTTATCTGTTTTTTGATTGTATTTATAGAACCCGCTTTCCGAAGAGAAGATATTTTCGTTATCAATACGAAATACAGTGTTATTTTGGTTGCTGGGGAAACCTTTTGAAGTGTCGTACAATTTGACTTGTGTAATACTATCCATGGATGCATTGAATTTTAGTCTGAACATGCCCTTTTGCCAATGACTAAACCAAATGGTTCCATCAGTTTCTTCTTCAAACATTGGACTGGTTTCGGCAAAGTTTCCCTTGATGAAGTGGGAAAAATTCCACGATGTTCCATTCTTTTTCAAAATAAATAAACCCTGATAAGAGCAACCTAAAATTAAACCGGGATGACTTTGTAGTGCTCTAAACGACCATGTTCCCTGTAAATTGTTGATATGTTCTGTGTGATCGGGATAAATAATATAGGCTCCTCTGTCGTTCCCGCAAAAAAGTGTATTATCAATTTCGGTTAAGCACCAGGTCTGGCCTTCCATCCCTTTTATCAATTTTAATTGAATCGGCATTGGACTGTTCGGGAAAGGATAACTTGCCGTATAGAGTCCCTGATTTGTCCCAAAATACATGATATTGTTTTTTAAGAAGGAAGTATATCCGGCACCGTACAAATTATTGGTTCCAAAAATATTCATTACCGGGCTGTTAAGCATTACATAATCTATTCCTTTGTCAAGTCCCAACCATAAGTTTTGCAGTTTATCGAAAGCAACGCTTAGTATTGTGTTGTTTTGTAATCCGGTAAACGTATTAGAATAAATAATGCTTCCATCAGCAATATTCAGTACGGCAATTCCGCGCTGAACGGTTCCAAAAACCAGTTGCTTGCCGTTTGTCGTAGCACAAAAAACCTGATTGGTCATTAAGAAATCATTAATTCCTGTATTATAAGGTTCAAATGATATTCCATCGTATAGAAAAACTCCATTGAAACTGGTTACAAACAAAATTTTATTCTTCTGAAATGGTAAAATTGAGCAAACTTTTTTATTTATAAGAACTTCAGAACCAGGGATGTGTACAAATATATTACCATTGAGCATAAAAGCGCCCTTTTGAGAACTCACCACAAACAGGACATTTTGAACAAATGCTGAAGCATCTATTTTATTATCAAAGGGATATTTTGTTATCGTATCACCATTGTATTCATATATCGATTTTTCTGCCTGGAAATAAATCTTTTTATTCCCTTCTTGAATATTATATAACTCATTAGAAATAATTGAGTCTTTACCTAACTTGTTCACTAAAGAATAATATTCCAGTTGTCCGTTTTGCCTTTCCTGAAAGTATCCAAATTCATTAAATGTTGCGGCATATATTCTTCCATCATCGGTACAAAGAATTGAGCGCACGTTGGTACCATTTTTAATAGGTACATTCGACCAGTTTTTACCATCAAATTTTAATAATCCCGAGTTGTTAGCAAAATACATACAGTTTGACTCGTCTTGTGAGATTTCCCAGTTCTGAGTCCCCGATTTGTAATTGTCAAGTGTAAAATTACGCACCAACGGTTGATTTGCAAATAAAGAAAATTGGATACAGAATAAAAACAGAATATTAATGATGGTTTTCATTGCAAGGAATTGTTTAACTCTCATAAAGTATTTTATATTTTACTTCAATATTAGCATATTTATATTAGTTGAAATCACTTGTGAAATATGTTATACAACATGATATTTTTTAAATATCAGAAAATCAGAGATAAATAATTTTATATGTAGTATTATTGTGTATCTAAAATGTTGAAAATATGAAATAATGTGAGGTGAAAAATTTTTATATCAGATTATATGCATCTATATTTGCATAGTTCAATTTTGATAATTTTATGATCGGAATTGAACATAACCGAAAAATCAAAAACATATTATTAATTAAGTCTAAAAATATGAAGAAAGCATTTTTACTTTGTTTGAGCCTGTTTTTCACTCTTGTTCTGTTTTCTCAAACCTGGCAGGTATCAGGAATAGTTACAGCAGCCGAAGATGGGCTTCCGCTTCCCGGTGTAAATGTTCTTGTAAAAGATGTAGCTGGAATGGGAACTATTACCGACGTAGATGGGAAATTCTCTATTAATGTACCTAAAGGAAAATCGCTGGGATTTTCTTATATCGGTTATACCGAACAAATCAAAGAGGTAAAATCTGATTTAGTATTGAAAGTAGTATTACAAGCAGATACTAAAATGTTGGATGAGGTTGTGGCCATTGGATATGGTACCATGAAAAAAAGCGATTTGACAGGAGCAGTTACATCCATTAGTTCCGAAAAAATGAAACAGGTTCCCGTTTCAGGAATTGATCAGGCTTTACAGGGACGTGCAGCAGGTGTAACAGTCAATGCCAATAGCGGTCAACCCGGAGCAGCGGCTCAGGTACGCATTCGAGGTATTGGAACTGTAACTAGTGATGCTAATCCTATTTATGTGGTAGATGGTGTAATTTTGGATGATATCAGTTTTTTAAGTCCGAGCGATATAGCTTCAACCGAAATTTTAAAAGATGCTTCAGCCACTGCTATTTTCGGTTCGCGTGGTGCAAACGGAGTAATTTTGGTTACCACCAAGCGTGGTACTGATAATCCAAAAGGAAATATTTCTGTTGACACTTATTTTGGAGTACAAAACCGTTGGAATAAACTCAGTTTAATGGGACGGGATGAATTTGCCCAAACTTTCTCCACCTTAAATGGTTCAAACGATTATTTAGTTGCAAATGGATTGAATAAATGGATTGAGTCGTATTTAACGGGGAAAAAGTCTCCCTATTTCCCAAAAATTGCTTCGGCTACTTACCCTCAGGGTATGGATTATACAACTGTTGATACCGATTGGCAGGACCAGGTTTTCAAAAAAGATGCAACCATTCAAAACCATTACATTTCGTTTGATGGTGGTAGCAAAACATCTACATACGCAATAAGTGCCGGCTGGTTTAATCAGGAGGGTACTATTATAGGGTCGAACTATAATCGGTTTACTTTACGTGTAAATACTTCACACAATGTACGTTCCTGGTTGAAAATCGGGGAAAACCTCTCCTTTATGAACTCTTCGGGTAGAAATGCCATGAATAACAATGCCAGTGCCGGTGCTTCAGTTTTATCTGCTGCCATTGCAATGGCACCCTGGGATCCTACCCATTATCCCCAAGGTTCATGGAGTTATTCTACTTCTGCAGCTGCAGGTTATCCACAAGGTCGGGATTTAAGCGGACAGATATCCGCTTCCTCAAATTTCAAAAATGTGACCAATCCCTTAAGTATGGTTGAAAATTCCGTTCCAAATGATAAAGGTGAGCGATGGGTTGGTGATATATATGTTGAGATTACTCCGATAAAGGGATTGTTATTCCGCTCGGATATAAGTATGGATTTGGCAAATAATACCAGTCAACTCTTTAAATATGCTTATTTATATTCGGCTTTTGATAAGAGTACCAAAAACTTTTTCTCGAGTAGTATGAGTAAGTATTCAACCATTATAAATGAAAATACATTAACATATACTAATAAGATTGGGAAGCACGATTTCACAGCATTAATTGGACAAACCACTCAGGAATTTAATTATTATTCAATCGGAGGTTCTGGTTCTACCATTTTAAATGCAGTACCTGATAATTGGTTGTTGAAAAACACAACAGAAGATCAATCGTATGCAAGTGACGACATTCGACGAACACGTATGTTTTCATTATTAAGTCGTATTAATTATCAATACAATAATAAATACATGATTACGGCTAATTTCCGGATGGATGGTTCCAATAAATTCCCTGAAAATCCCTGGGGTTATTTCCCTTCGGTTGCTTTAGGCTGGAGAATAAGTGAAGAATCGTTTATGAAAGATATTCAAAATCTTGACTTTATGAAATTACGATTTGGTTGGGGACAAATTGGAAATGAAAAAATTGCCAACGATGGTTTTGTTACTAATATGTTTAACTCGGGACCTACATTTGTTGATTATGTATTAGGCTCAACTCAAACACTTGCAAACGGAGCAACTGTTTTGACTTATGCAAATAGAAATGGGAAATGGGAAACCACTGAACAATTAAACGGTGGTATCGATTTTGGCTTTTTTAAAAATTTACTTTCTGGTAGTGTTGATCTTTTTATTAAAGATACAAAAGACGCTCTGCTTACTGTAAAGGGTCCGGCATTTACCGGTAATCGTTATGACCCAATGGCGAATGTCGGAACAATTCGAAACAAAGGGATTGAGATTACATTGGATCACCAGAACAAAATTGGTAAATTAAATTATGGATTAAATGGTAATGTGTCATTTATCAGCAATGAAATTACGGCTTTGAACGGTGGTCAGAAAATTTATAGTAACATTGACAATATTTTACTCTCAGATCAGGGATTACCAGTTAATACATTTTGGGGCTATAAATATGCCGGAGTTTTTGCTTCGGATGCTGATGCGGCAAATTATAAAAATGCTGACGGCATTCAAATTCAACCGGGAGCTCAGGGCGGTGATGCAAAATACCTTGATTTGAATGGAGATGGAAAAATTGACGATAGTGATAAAGCCAATTTAGGCAATCCATTTCCCTGGTTGACGTATGCATTGACAGGCTCTTTAGATTGTTATGGATTTGATGTGCAAATTTTCTTTCAGGGAGTTTATGGCAATCAAATATACAATGCAGTTCGGTATCGCACCGAAGGAAAAGGAGAGGAAGCAACCTTAAGCACAGCCATGCGCAATGTTTGGACAACAACAAATACAACCGGGACCATTCCGAATCCCTGGGGCAGCACGAATAACTTCAGAGCATCAAGTAGGTTTATCGAAGATGGTTCTTATTTAAGATTGAAGAATGTTCAACTAGGTTATACTATCCCAAAAAATATAACTGAAAAAATTCTTGTATCCCGTTTTAGAATTTATGTTTCGGCCAGTAACCTGTTGACTTTTACAAAATATACGGGCTATGATCCTGAAATTGGTAGTGGAGTTGATTTTGGTAATTATCCTCAAGCCAGAACTGTATTGGTAGGTGCAAATATTAATTTCTAATCACAACATTAAAAATAATAAGTTATGAAAAAATATATTTTCAAAGTCATAGTTGTTGTTACTGTAGCTTTAACAATGATTTCATGCCAGGATTGGTTAACCGCACCTTCACCGGGTGTTACAAAATTAAATGACTTTTTTACCAGTGGAACAACGGCAATTCAATCAGTTAATGCAGCATATATGCCACTTATGTGGGAATTCAATGCTACTTATTTTCCCGAATGGTTTATTGGAGATGTCGTTTCGGATGATGCGTTAAAAGGAGGTCAAAGTGTTGGCGATATGTCAATTGTTTACGATATGGAAAACTTTAAAACGGCAACAAATAATGCTTATTTGCTAGATTTTTATCGTGCACAATATCAGGGAATCGGTCGATGTAATTTAGTACTGGATGAAGTTCCGAACATGAGTAATGACTCTGTTTTAAACACAAGTCTGAAAAATCGCCTAATTGGAGAAGCAAAGTTCTTGCGTGCAATGTATTATTTCCGTCTGGTCAGAATATTCGGAGGCGTACCAAAAATTGACTTTGTAGTAAATAGTTCCAATCAATGGAAACAGCCGCGCGCCAGTGCCGACAGTATTTACAATTTTATTATTTCCGATTTGCAATCGGCTAATGCTTTGCTTTGGAAAAAAAGTAAATATGCACCCGAAGATTTAGGACGGGCTACCAAAGGCGCGGCTCAGTCTATGTTATTGAAAACCTATCTGTACACCAAACAATATGATAAAGCAAAAATGTGGGGTGATTCAATAATCAATTCCGGTGAGTATTCTTTAGTTCCAAATTATGCAGATAATTTCACGTTGGCTGGTGAAAACGGTAAAGAATCGGTGTTTGAAATTCAATACATGTCAGACCCAACAAGTGATTATGGTGATGGTGATGGTTTTACGCGTGGAACTTTCACCGTAATTCTTACCCGTTCAAGAGCATCAAAAGCCGGAGGTTGGGGATTTAATAAACCAACCCAAAATCTCTATAACGAATATGAAACATCCGATCCCCGTCGTGATGCAACCATTATCAACCCGACCGATGATGAAATTGAAAATCCGGCTCAGGAAATTTATTTGGGAGACCGATATTTGAATAAAAAATACGCCATGATGAATCCTGATGGAACTTATATTGGTTTAACTCACCCAACCCGTGGTCCGATAAACATTAAAGTTATCCGATATGCTGATGTTTTATTAATGTATGCCGAAGCATGTTGTGAAACAAATAATTTAGTTCCTGCAAAATGGGCTTTGGAACAAGTCAGAAATCGCGCCCGGGAAGGAAATGCGGCTATATTACCAGCATTCCCCAATTACAATTCGTATACCGATAATCAGACCGATTTGCGTAAAGCTATTCGTCACGAACGGCGAGTTGAATTAGGAATGGAAGGCCATCGTTGGTTTGATTTATGTCGCTGGGGAATTGCCAAACAAACAATGGACGCTTATGCAGCAAGTGAAACACCTGCAGCCCGTGCCGAAATGGCAACCTTTGTTGCCGGGAAAAATGAATTATTCCCGATACCTGCAGCTGAAATTGATTTGGATCCTTTAATGGAACAAAATCCAAATTATTAAAAACTGATTATTTTCTAAAAAGCAATGATTTTACTAAACACTTTATTAATAAATTAAATTTTTTATCATTATGAAAAAACTTACTTTTTCTATTATGTTGCTTGCCATTTGCGCATTCGCAACAAGTGTACATGCACAGGATGACTTTACAAAGGGAAGCAGTTATCATCTGATTTTTTTGGATGCAACAAGTGGAGCTAAAATTCCGGCTGCTAATATTGCGCATGATTTTCGTGTGGATGATACGAACAATTTCTTGTACATCTGGAGTTCAACCTACAACGATTTAGGTTCATCCGGACCAAATTCAGAAGGTGAAATTGAATCGTATATTAATCTATCGGTGGCATCAGTTGGTTGGTCAGGATTTGGATTCTCCGGTCCTGTAGCTAAAGATATGACGGCTGTGACTTCGAATTACACCTTACATATTGCCATGAAAGCAACTAATGCTGCTTCGCATATTATTGGTATGGATGGCCCCGGTGGTTTGTCAGCCAGAATTTGTATTGGCTCAACGGCATTTGTTGATGGAGCTAATGTATATCAACCCTACACAAACTTTACACGCGATAATAAATGGCATGTAATTGAAATTCCTATGTCAGCATTTTTTAATCTTGGTCTTCGTTACCCGGAAGCAGTTCCAGCAAATGCAAATGTAGTATATGTTTTAAGCGGTGGCGTCTCCGGAACAGCAGTTACCATGGATGCTATTTATGTTTATAATAAAAGTACTACAGGAATAAACGATGTAAAGAACACTAAACTGGACGTTTTAATTTCAGCCAAAACCCTTTCCGTTGCGGGAGCAACTCAGCCAATTGAATTGTATAGTATTACCGGTTCAAAAATCAGAACATCCAATGAAAGTATCATGGATATTGAAGGAATTCAAAAAGGAATTTATATAGTTCGTTGCGGTCAACTAACAAACAAAGTTGAAATCAGATAAATATTAAAGTACGAATTTATCAGTAACTTATTTATTCAACCATAGCATACAAACTATGGTTGAATAAATTCTTAAAACAAAAACATGCTTAATCAAAGATACTTAAAAAAAACACTTATACTATTATTTAGTTTGATGTCAGTGTTTGCGTGGTCACAAACCTACAATTTGGTTTATGATGATGAATTCAATGGCGATACACTGGATCTGACAAAATGGAATATTCAGGTAGGATATGCTGCTAATCAAGAAAAGGAGTATTATACAAATGGAAATAATATAAAGGTTGAAAACGGAAATTTGATTATAACTGCTAAAAAAGAAAATATTGTTGCAGACCGAAACTACTCATCCGGACGTATATATTCTAAGAGTAAAGGAGTTCTGAAATATGGTAAGGTTGAAGCAAGAATAAGTGTTCCATCCGGAGCCGGAACCTGGCCGGCCTTTTGGATGATGCCTCAATCAAGTGTTTATGGAAGTTGGCCAAAGAGTGGGGAGATTGACATTATGGAACATATTGGCTCTGACCCCAGAATGACTTCACATGCTGTTCACACAGCTTTGAAAAATGGAAGTTTAGGAAATAATTGGTTTACAAAGGTCTATAAAGACAGTATGGAAAACAACTTTCATATTTATTCAATTAATTGGGATCCCGATCAAATTTTATTTTACATTGATAATATCAAGACGGCCACCCTATACCGAAATTATACTGATACTTACACCGGATGGCCATTCGATCAGGAATTTTATGTAATTCTAAATCTCGCTGTTGGTGGTACAATGGGCGGAACTATTGATGATAATATTTTTAATAATCCGGTTGAATTGAAAGTAGATTATGTAAGACTTTACCAACTCGTAACTGCAATTGATGAAGTTCATGATTCTAATGTGAAGGTTTTTCCCACAAAATTTAGTGACAAAATAAATATTGACGCTGATGCTCCGACAAGGATTAGGATTTTTGACAACGTAGGGAAAGTATTGGTAGATAGAAATATATCTGGAAACGGAATTATTAATACATCAAATTTTTCGAATGGAATATATTTTCTTCAGACCGACACCAAAACGTTTAAATTAATAAAATAACCTGATTATATGAGAATCTCAAAAGTTGTTTCCACAATTGTCTTTATTTTATTTACAATTCAGGGAGTATTCTCCCAAAATTATACCAAGCAAATAAGTACAGGTGATTATAATCTGGTATGGCAAGATAATTTTGATGGAAATACACTAGATGAAAAAAATAACTGGAACATAGAAGTAAATGGAAATGGAGGAGGAAACTCAGAACTTCAGTATTATCGTCGCGAAAACATATCAGTAGGTCTAGAGCCGGTTAGCGGTGCAAACTGTCTGATTATAACAGGAAAAAAGGAAAACTATTTAGGTAAAACCTGCACTTCTGGAAGACTCACTACTCAAAATAAAGTGACATTTCAGTATGGAAAATTAGAGGCACGCATTAAGCTTCCCAAAACAGCAAATGGTTTGTGGCCTGCATTTTGGATGCTTGGAACCAATATCCCGACTGCCGGTTGGCCTGCTTGCGGTGAGGTTGACATTATGGAAATGGGAAGCAGAACAGGAATCAATGCCGGTACTCAGGATAAATATTTTAGTGGAGCCTGTCATTGGGGAAATTACGTCAATGGTTCATATCCTAATTACGCAAAAGCTACCACCAATAGTTATGGTTTACAGGATGACTTTCATCTTTTTACCTTGATTTGGAATCCTCAGTACATAAGCATGTACCTCGATCTGGATAAATATCCTAATGCTGCACCTTATTATCAAATGGGCATTACAGCCAAAACTACTACTCAGGATCCGTATGAATATTTCAACAGCGATTTCTTTGTCCTTTTTAATCTTGCTATTGGCGGAAATTTTCCACAAATATGGGATATCAATCAAATAACAGCCCTGAATAATGGAGATGTAAAAATGTATGTTGATTACGTAAAGCTCTATCAGCGTGGCGATGCAGGCGAAACTTACAGCGGACCGGCATTAACAGCTTTACATTCAATACAAACCATAAACAAATTTAAAGTTTATCCAAATCCATTTACCGATGAAATTAATATTGAAGGTTCGTCAAAACTTGTTTCTGCAATTATATTCAACCTGTCAGGTCAAAAGTTACTTGAATCAACAACAAACAAAATAAATACATCAACTCTTCAACGTGGAAATTATATACTGAAAGTTATTGATGAAAATGGAAATTCAGAAACACAAAAAATTACTAAATAAATAATCAAAAATCTCTAAATTATTAATATTTAAAATTTCACATCATGAAAAAAATTACTAAAATTTTTCTCTTACTAGCTGCGATAGTGGCTTGGGGGAATGTGGCAAATGCAACAAACACTGAATGTGCCGGAACTTCGACTGAAACGTCAACACCAGCGCAGGGTACTTTTACTTTGGGATATAACTATTCCTTTTCAACTACCGGAACTGATGTTACTTTTACTTGTGAGTTATTGGATACCAAAGTGGGTCTGGTAGCTTACGCATGGACTTACAATCCCAATTTTGCTGAAACATCAATGACTCCTGGAACCGGACAAAGTTTTTCCAAAACATTTACAGGACAAACTCTGGGTGCAACTTTTAGTGTTGCTTGTAAGTTTGCTTTTGCAGGTGGGTTAGCAGTAACGAAGACGTTTACTTATACTGTGGGAAATGCCTGTGGTGCATCAACAGATACACAAGCACCAACAGCATTTACAGCTACTGCCGGTACAATCGGAGCAAATTCTGTAGAATTGCTGTTAAATGCTACCGATGATTCAGGAGCCATAGCCTATACTATAAGTTATGGTTCAGGTCCAACGGTTGTTTCAACAAGCGGAGTTTCAGGTACTCAAAAATCATACATTGTTACTGGTTTAACTCCGTCGACAGCTTATTCATTCTCTGTTGTTGCCAAAGATGCTGCCGGAAATGCAGCAGCAAACAATCCGATTGTAGTAGCTGCTTCAACAATTGCATTAGGAGTACCTACTACTTCAGCACCTACTCCAACTGCTTATGCAGCCCCAAAGGTGATTTCAATTTTCAGCGATGCATTTACTAATCTTGCAGGGACCGATTTAAATCCCAACTGGGGTCAGTCAACTGCAGTTTCAACTATTCAAATTGGTACTGATAACGTGTTGAAATATGCTAACCTAAATTATCAGGGAACTCAGTTTGGTAGTGATGTAACTGCTGTAACAATGAAATATCTGCATGTTGATGTATGGACTCCAAACGAAACATCGTTACAAATCTTTTGTATCAGTCATTCAACCGGAGAAAAATTTGTACAACTCACTCCTCTAAACCTGAATGCATGGAACAGTTTCAATATTCCGCTTACTTCATTTACCAGTCAGGGCTTATCTTTGGCAGATTTATACCAGTTTAAAGTTGTGGGTGCAGGTGGAAAAACAGTTTATTTGGATAATATGTATTTTTATGATGATTCTGCAACTGCAGACACTCAGGCTCCAACAGCTTTTACAGCTACAGCCGGTACTATTGCATCGGATGGTGTAACACTTTTGTTGAATGCCTCTGACGATTCAGGAGCAATCAGCTATACCATTTCGTATGGTTCTGGTCCAACTATAGTTACAACTTCAGGTGTTTCGGGTGTTCAAAAATCATTCACTATTTCAGGATTAACTGCCTCAACTGCTTATACATTCTCTGTAACAGCTAAAGATGCAACTGGAAATACAGCTGCAAACAGTCCGGTTACTGTTAATGCGACTACTCTTGCAAGTTTACCGGCTGCGCCTACTCCAACTGCCAATGCTGCAAAAGTAATTTCAATTTATAGTGATGCATATACAAATGTTGCTGGTACTAATTTATTTCCGGGTTGGGGACAATCTACTGTTGCTACAGCAACAACTATGGGAGGTAATGCCGCAATAAAGTACACAACATTTAATTATCAGGGAATTGAACTTGGAAGTCATGTTGATGCAAGTACAATGACCAAATTACATATTGATATTTATCCAACTACAGAAACTGTTGTTCATATTACTCCAATAAGCCCGGGACACGAATTATCAACAAATGTTGGAACTTTGATCGCTAATCAATGGAACAGTTTTAATATTTCGTTGACAAGTTTCACCGGTGTTGTTATGTCGGATGTTTTCCAGTTTAAATTTGATACTGGAACCGGTGGCACATTCTACATGGATAATCTATATTTCTTCAACGATACAGCAACCGGACTAACTAATGTTGAATCAGCAAATGGTATAAATTGTTATCCTAATCCGGTAACCGATAAACTGAATATTTCTGCAAAATCTGATATCAGCCTGGTTATCGTTCGTAATTTATTAGGTCAAACAGTGAAACAAATTACGTTAACAGGAATACAAGGTTCAATCAATTTGGATGAAATTGCTTCAGGGAACTATTTTGTTACCGTGAAATTGACTAATGGTCAACTTTCAACTCAGAAATTAATAAAATTATAACTAGTTCTTTAAAAATCCGTGAAGCGTTATGCTTCGCGGATTTATATACATTCTCAACCTGAAAATTTGGGTTGTGATAGCCATTATTACCATAAAACAATAAGAAGCAAAATGAGAAAGTTTATAGTCGTGATTCTTTGTTTCATTTCATTAGTTTCTGTTTCTCAGGAATATAAACTTGTTTGGGAAGACAATTTTAATCAAACTAATTTAGATACAACAAAATGGAGCGCTTTAGAGTCAGGGGATGGTGGTGGAAACCGCGAATTGCAGTATTATCATAACAAAAATATATCAGTTGCTAAAGAACCGGTTAGCGGTGAAAGTTGCCTAATTATTACTGCTAAAAAAGAGTCTTACATGGGTAGAACCTGCACTTCGGGACGATTGTCAACTCAAAATAAAATGAATTTCAAATTTGGCAAAATAGTAGCTCGTATTAAAATGCCAAATACAGCCGATGGATTATGGCCTGCATTTTGGATGCTTGGCGCAGATAGTCAAACAGTTAAGTGGCCTAAATGTGGAGAGATTGATATTGTTGAAATGGGAAAAATAACAGGAATCCAAAAAGGGGTTCAAGATCGCTATTTTAATGGTGCGTGCCATTGGGGTGAAAGTTGGAATGGCGGAAAATACCCAAATAAAGGTATTTCAACCACTAACAATTACTGCTTGCAAGATGATTTTCACACTTATACCTTGTTTTGGACTCCAGAATCAATAAAAATGTATTTGGATTTAGAAAAATATCCAAAAGCCAAACCTTATTACGAATTACAAATTACCGGGAAAAATCTACCAAATGAAACTTCTCGCTATTTCCGTAAACCTTTCTATATCCTTTTTAATTTGGCAGTCGGAGGTACTTTCTCGGAAATTTACGATATAAATAAAATAACCTCACTTAAAAACGGCGATGCCAAAATGTATGTCGATTATGTGAGAGTATATCAAAAAGGAACAGCAAATGAGGAGTTAAATACGAAAAGTCCCAGATGAATTTTTTGTTTGAGAATTTCACAACTTCCTAATAATACCAAAATTGATATCTAGCAAACAATTAATATAAATATAATGAAATTAGCACGTTGTTAAATTTCTTCAGAAATTGTTACCAAAAAAAGGTCTCTGAATTGTCAATAATATAATCTTTAAATATGAGTCACTACAAAACCGCTAAGGAAGATATTGTTCCTTTTGGACAGAAAATTGCATTCGGTTCAGGTCATTTAGCCAATCAATTGTTTCCGGCAGCTTTGGGAGTTTTTATGGTTGTGTTGATTATGTCTTTGCATATGAATCCCATTCTAGCCGGCTTGCTTGGCGCAATTCCGCGTTTTATGGACGCTTTACTTGATCCAATCATGGGTTTTATTTCCGACAATACAAAATCAAAATGGGGACGACGTAAACCTTATATTCTATTAGGTGCACTGATTGCCGGACTTGCCTTTATGGTTATGTGGCAGCTGCACCCCGAGAACTCGGAACTGTTCAATTTCTTCTATTTTCTGATTGTGTCACTGTTTTTTTATATTGGTTACACAGTTTTTGCCGCACCGCTCATTGGGTTGGGTTATGAAATGACTCCCGATTACAATGAACGCACCCGCCTGATGGCCGTTTCGCAATTTATGGGCCAAATTGCCTGGATGATAGCACCGTGGTTTTGGGTAATCATTTACGATCAATCCATATATCATTCAGCACCCGAAGGTGCCAGAAATTTATCCATTTGGGTAGGCGGATTATGTATGATTTTGGGAATTATGCCTGCTCTTTTCAATAAAGAAAAGGTAGATTTAGACAAAAGTAAGTTGGCCGATTTGTCCATGAAAGATTTAGCAGTCAACTCAAAAGAATTTTTCAGGGGGATTAAACTCACATTAAAAAATAAGCCTTTTGTGAAGCTTTGTGCCACTACATTTCTTGTTTTTAATGGCTTTCAGACTATTGCTCAGTTTGCATTTTTTATAATTGTCTATTACCTTTTTAAAGGCGATACAAATGCTGCGGGAACGTGGCCGGCATGGTTTGGTACAGTTAGTTCCATTGCAACAGCATTTCTGGTAATTCCAATTGTTACAGCTATTTCGGTGAAAGTAGGAAAAAAGAAGGCATTTATTATTGCCACTTTGCTTTCGATGATTGGTTACGCATTGAAATGGTGGGGATTTAATCCTGCACATCCCTGGCTTATGTTTATGCCAATTCCATTCCTTTCATTCGGTATTGGCGGTTTGTTCACCTTAATGATGTCGATGACTGCTGATGTATGCGATTTGGATGAACTGAATAACGGCGAACGGCGTGAAGGCATGTTTGGTGCGGTTTACTGGTGGATGGTAAAACTGGGTACAGCGGCTGCCATGTTATTAAGTGGAGTTGTTTTACACTATATAGGTTTTAACGAAGCTATAAAGGTTCAAACGATGGAAACAATCACAAATCTAAGAATTGCTGACATCATGATTCCTATTTTCAGCGGTATACTTGCCATAATTTTAATCTGGAAATATGATATTACTGAAGCAAAAGCATATGAGATAAAAGAGAAATTGGCACTTCGTCGTGCTAACAATCAACAACAGCCTGAAATTAATCAAGTTGATGAAAAGACAGTTGTTGAATAAATTGATCCGTTACAAGTTGGAATATAAAATGGAAAAAAAATATAATTTAAATACACTATGAAAACTAAACAACTATTTCGTTATTCAATGATACTGATTCTGAGTTTATTTTTGACTTTGAACATGAATGCTCAGTTCGTTTCTGTCGGAAACGGCAGTTATCGTACCACTTTTCCGGGAACTGATGTAGCCGGCAGAAATGCTTATCCTTCCGGAACTCCTTTTTTAAGTGGAAATGCAGTTGGCAAACCCGTTCCAACGAGCGACTGGTGGTCGGCACTCGTTAAAAATGGAACTGCTTCTAATCTTTTCAATTATCCTTATACAATGAAAACTACTAATAATGGATTGGTAGTGAGTTATATTCCCTGGGGTGTAATCGACGATTTGAATCCTTTTTTAGTAGGTGTAACAGGTATGACTGTTTCAAATACTACTGTTTCCGATTATTCCGACTGGACTGTGACAATGGATTGGAACGACGGAACACATCAATTTCAGGCAACATCAGGTGTTGGAATGCCTTTTCTCTATTTCACAAAAAAAGCAACCGATGTGGCCCAGGTAACAGTAAATTCAGGAACTGTGGTTGTTTCAAACGAAATGCTGATCTGTACCAATGTAAAAAATGGTGCCGACTTTGCTGTTTATGCACCCACAGGAAGCACATGGACTCAAAATGGAGCAGTTTACACTTCCACTTTAAACGGAAAAAATTATTGGTCGATGGCATTTATTCCGCTTACTGCTTCCAATGTAACTACCGTTGCCAATGAATATAAAAAATACGCTTATGTTTTTCCTGTAAAAACTACTGCTACTTATAGTTTTAATGAATCAACGTCGGTTGTACGCACTGATTTCACTGTTCAAACAGATGTGAAAGAAGGCACAGAAACAAATATGTTATTGGGCTTACTTCCTCATCAATGGGCACATTTAGCTTCCGATTCTCCCGTTCCGGATAAATATAGTTATGCAACCGTTCGTGGTGAAATGAAAACCATGGCCGGAAACAGCTTCAGCGTGGAAAATACCTTTCACGGCATTCTTCCAACATTACCTTATGTGGATAATTACAGTGCCGGATTTTCACCAACAGCTTTAACCGGAAAAATTGCCGAACTGGAAAACAGCACCATGGCCACCTGGACCGATTCATACAACGAAGGACAGGTTTTCAATCAATTGATGCAAACTGCCCGGGCAGCGAATGAAATGGGCGATACTATTGCGAGGAATAAAATATTAACCACAATAAAAACCCGTCTCGAAAACTGGTTTAAAGCCGAAAACGGGGAAGTAGCATTTCTTTTTTATTATAATTCTACCTGGAGTTCACTGATTGGATATCCGGCCGGTTATGGTCAGGATAATGGATTGAATGATAAACAATTTCACTGGGGCTATTTTATTCAGGCTGCTGCTTTTGTTGCACAATTCAGTCCCGGTTGGACTGCTCAGTTTGGTGGTATGGTGAATATGTTGGTTCGCGATGCTGCGGCTTCTGACCGCAATGACACCATGTTTCCGTATTTACGGAATTTTAGTCCCTATAATGGTCATAGTTGGGTAGATGGTTTTGCAAACAACCCACAAGGGAATAATCAGGAATCAAGTTCGGAAAGTATGAATTTCAATGCATCATTGATAAACTGGGGACAAATTACCGGTGATAAAACAGTC
Organism: Paludibacter sp. UBA6032; assembly: GCA_002427885.1. GTDB lineage: Bacteria > Bacteroidota > Bacteroidia > Bacteroidales > Paludibacteraceae > Paludibacter. The sequence continues at coordinate 39,667 of DIZI01000034.1, read as the reverse complement.
CGTGATTTAGGAATTTATCTTTATACTACAGAACAAAGCGCTATTGAAGAGTATTACATGGATACTCATCATCGTAATTTCCCTTCGTCACAAAAATATAGTTTAGTTTCACGTATTTGGGGAAATAGTTTTGATAATGGAACATTCTGGACGGCTGATATTGCTGCTTCTTACGGCATTGAAATGTATCCGATTCAGGGTGGATCGATGTATCTGGGACTTGATACCGTTTATGTAAAAAGACTTTGGAACGAAATTGTGGCCAATACCGGTATTTCCAGTAATCAGGTAAATCCTAATCTTTGGCATGATGAAATGTGGAAATACCTCGCCTTCATCAATCCTGCCAAAGCCATTGAAATGTATAATTCATTTCCTAACCGCGAATTAAAATTTGGTATTTCTGATGCACAAACCTATCATTGGTTACATGCTATGAATACACTTGGCACTTTAGATGCAAGCATTACAGCCGACAATCCTATTGCTGCCGTTTTTGTGAAAAATGGAATTCATCACTATGTTGCTCAGAATTACATGAATGCACCAATTACAGTCACTTTTTCAGATGGATATAAATTGACTGTACCAGCTGGTAAGTTAGAAACAAGTATGGATGGAAGTTATTCAGGAACAATTACTTCGTCATTCTTAAGTGCTTTTGTCGGGGGAAGTGTAAAGCTGAATGCTACTATTTCCGGCGGAACCCCAACCAAAATTGAATTTATGGATGGAACTATTTCATTAGGAATTGTTTCAAGTACGCCTTACGAAACAATTGCATCTAATCTTCAGCTTGGAATTCATAATTTCTATGCCAAAATTTATGATGGTGATAAGTTCACTGTTACCAATACTGTTCATGTTTTAGTCGGAAATCAATTGCCATACGGAGGAACTGCCTGGGCAATTCCCGGTACAATCGAAGCTGGAAATTACGACTTTTTTGAAGGTGGAAAGGGTCAGAATATCACGTATTTTGATGTAACTTCAGCAAATCTGGGTAATTTCAGACTGGACGAATCAGTTGATGCTTATACTGATACAAATGAAGGTGCAGCTGTTGGAAATATTGCCTCGGGCGAATGGCTTGATTATACGGTAAATGTGGCACAATCCGGTTTATATTCATTTGCATTTCGCTATGCATCGGGTAATGCAAATGGCGGAGGTCCGTTCCATTTGGAATTAGATGGACAAGCCATTTCTTCTGATATTCCTGTTCCTTCAACATCCACAACAGTTTGGACGGTTTGGGGTACTAAAACGATGACTGATATTCCATTAACAGCAGGTAAACATGTTTTAAAAGTTGCTTTTTCAGCAGGAGAATTCAATCTTGCAAAAATGACTTTTGCCCGTACCGGCGATTTGACTTTTAGTTATCCGACAGCCAATGCGGGAACGGATATAAAAGTGGTTTTACCTGCAACTTCAACAACTTTGGATGGTTCGGCAAGCACTGAATCTGCAAGCAAAACACTGACTTACAAATGGAATCAGATTTACGGTCCTTCAATTGCTCAATTTTCAGATTCCACCGTTGTAAAACCAACAATCAGTAGTTTAGTGGAAGGGATGTATAGCTTTAAACTCACTGTTACAAACGCCGATCTGCGATTTGCCTCTGATGTAGTGATGGTGATGGTTACAAATACACAAAATGTTGCACCTACAGTTTCGCTTACAGCACCTGTCGATAATTCGACATTTACCGAAGGAAAACCGGTAACAATTTCGGCCAATGCAAGTGATTTTGACGGAACGGTTACGAAAGTTGATTTTTATCAGGGAACAACGTTGATTTCGAGTGCTACAACTGCACCTTATACCGCGACCTGGAATCCTGTTGCGGGTAATTATGTAATTACTGCTAAAGCCACTGATAACGGTGGTGCTGTGAGTACTTCACAACCGGCAAATGTAACAATTTCCCCATTAATGTCCTGTACAACCACATCAACTGTTGCAACTCAGGGTTCGTTCTCGGTTGGATACAAATGTACTTACGAAACTGTGGGAACGAATGTAACCGTAACCTTTGAGTTACTTGATAATCAGCCGGGACTTATAGCATATTTATGGAAAGAAACACCATTTGGAGAATCTCAAATGACAAATGTTAGTGGAAATATCTTCAGTACAACTTTAAGTGGACAAACGTTAGGTTCAACCATTAGTTATGCCTGTAAATTTGCGTACACCGGTGGAATGTCTGTAACAAAATACATTACTTATGTCGTGGGATCAAATTGTGGAAGCACAACTAACGATACGCAAGCGCCAACGAACTTTACAGCGACACTTGGAGCAGTTTCAGCCACTTCGGTTGAATTATTGCTCAATGCTTCAGACAATTCTGGAACTGTGGTTTATAATGTTGTTTATGGTTCCAATACAACGAGTACTTCGACAAATTCAGGTGTTCAAAAGTCATTTTTAATTACTGCGCTGACGGCTAATACGCCTTATACATTTACAATATCAGCAAGTGATTTAGCCGGTAATGTCGCGTTGAATAATCCGATTGTGCTAACTACCACAACTGCAGCCAATACCAATACTGATTGTGCCGGAACTGCTTCCGATGCTTCACAGGGGACTTTCTCAGTTGGATACAAATATTCTTTCCAGACTTCAGGAACAGATGTAAATATTAGCTTTGAAATGCTTGATACTAAATCAGGTGTTGTAGCTTACTTGTGGAATACAACTTCAGGCTTTGTAGAAACATCCATGACCAATGCCGGTGGAACTAAGTTCACAACAAAACTGACTGGTAAAACAGCTGGAACAGTTATTCAAATTGCCTGTAAATTTGCTTTTGCCGGTGGAATGTCAGTTACTAAAACGTTCGCATACACAGTTGGAAATGATTGTACGGGAACGGACGTTGAAAACCCAACAGTTACAAATGATTTCTTTTTCCCGAATCCGGTTCAGGATATCTTACATTTCAATTTAATTGACGAAGATAATCGTATAACAATTACTGATATGATGGGAAGACGGGTTTTCGATAAAGTTGTTTACGGATCTTATGAATTGAATATGAGCAATTTTAATACTGAAATATATTTTATTAAAGTTGAAAACAAACAGGGTGTAATAATAGGAAAAGTAATTAAAAAATAATTGAACTTACCTTCAAACATTAAGATTATAAATCAATGAAAAGAAGATTGAAAATACTGTTTGTTATAATTCAGCTAACTTTTTGTTTTAGTTATGCTCAATCAAAATCAAAACTTGAAATCAAAGACAATTGGTATTATTTAAATGGTGAAAAGTTTTTCATAAAAGCCATTGGTTATGAAATCGGGGCTCGACCGGGACAACATCCATATAGTGGCGTTCGTGCTGATGATCTGGATTTGATGAAATTTGATCTGAATGAAATAAGAAAAGGAGGCTACAATACCATCAGAACATGGAGTCAATTTACTGAACCACAACTTAAACTTGTTCAGGCTTCGGGACTAAAATTAATCATGGGCATTGATATTAATCCCGATAAAGATTATGGTGATCCGAATTATGTTCAGGAATGCGATGAAAAAGTGTTGAAAGTAATGAGTTATGCAAAAAAATACGATTGTATAATAACTTACCTCATAATTAACGAGCCACAAACCGATCACATTCATGCAGTTACAGGAAGTGCATTTGTCAGTCTGATGAAAAATCTGACAGCTATTATTCATAAAGAACATCCTGGAATTCCGGTAACCATTTCAGCAAATGCAATGATTAGCGATTATATGAATGAAAATATCTTTGATGTTTTTGCTTATAATTGCTATGATCATGGTGAAGCGCAAACTGCTACAATGGGTTTTAAAGATTATATTAAAGGGCTTTGTGATTTAAATGGGCTCGATAAGCCATTTATTTGCACTGAGTTTGGATACTCGGTTTCTGAGAAAGGCTATGGTCGTTACGGTGGAAATATGTTGACTCAACAAAGTGATGGTCTTATAGCTAATTACCGCGATTTGATTGATGCCGGAGCAGTAGGAATGTGCCCGTTTTATTACGCCGATGGTTGGTGGAAGGGTGGTGATCAGAATTATCACAATCCCGAACAGCCTGAAGAATGGTTTGGGTTTTGGGGTTATTCGGATCTGAACGACAAATATGGTTCACCTCGTCCGGTTTGGTTTGCTATGCGTGATTATATGAAGGCATTGATTATTAGCCCTAAAAATAAAGAAATTTATACTTCAACAAAAATTCCACTTGAACTTTTCACGGATAAAGATGTCAGAAAAGTGACTGTGAAACTGAATGACAAAGTGTTGTATTCCAAAAATATAACCAGAGAGGGCTATTTTGCAGACCAGTTATCCATTGATCCAAACGGTATCGAAGATATGGAGTTGGCATTTGAATTTTATGACAAAGGAAACAGGTTGTTGAAAACTGAATCCATTATGATTTTAGCTTCCAATAAACCGTTTGAATTGCCGAAATTAACCATTGAGGTAACGCCTGAAAATGATTTAAACTCAGGTAAAATTGCTGGCATAAAAACTAAAATTGAGACAAAAGAAAATTTCAAAATACTGGACGATTTGAAAGTCAGTTACAATACACATCTTGGTTGGGAAGTTGGTCCACAAACCACAGTTTCTATTAAAGATCAACTGGATAAGAAAGTAATAAAAGCCGAGAATTATTTTGATATTCCTGATAATTGTTGGGTAGTGAATGCTTCAGCCGGAGTTTCGGTTCAATACGGGAAATTTATTTTTAAAATTCATGACCAGCAAATAATTTTTCGGGGTGATTGGGCAAAAGAAGTTGGTCGGAAATAATCAATTTTAGATATCAGTAATAACTTTATTTAAAAACTGTTATGGAAAAAATTTCTTCAAAGTTATCCTTCAAAGAAAAAGTAGGATACAGTTTGGGTGATACCGCTTCGCATTTTGTTTGGGATATGGTCGGATTCTGGCTTTTATTTTTTTACACCGATGTCTACGGAATTTCGGCAGCCGCAGCCGGTACCATCATGTTAGTCGCCCGGTTTTGGGACATGGCAATCGATCCGATAATAGGAGTGGTTTCAGATCGTACCAAAACCCGTTGGGGAAAGTTTCGTCCGTATATTTTATTCGGGGCAATTCCGTATGCAGTGTTGGCAATTCTGACTTTCACCACACCTAATTTTGGAGAAGTTGGAAAAATAATTTATGCAGGTGCAACCTATGTGCTTTTGATGACCGCTTATGCTACCATTAATCTGCCATATTCTGCTCTTGGGGCTGTCATGACAGACGATACTTACGAACGTGCCGGATTGAATACCTATCGGTTTATTGCTGGTTTTATCGGACAGTTTGTTGTAACCGGTTTGGCATTGACTTTGGCGCAATATTTCGGACACGGTGATAAAGCACAGGGATTTCAATACACCTTGTTTCTATTTGCGGGTTTGAGTTTGGTATTCTTTTTTATTACTTTTCAAACAACCAAAGAACGGGTTCAACCTCCAAAAGCTCAGAAAAATTCGTTGAAAGAAGACTTGAAAAACTTGTTTCAAAACAAAGCATGGGTCATTTTGGCTATCGTGGGCATTGTTTCGTTCGTCATGTTTGCTATGCAAAATGCCGCCATTGCCTATTATTTTAAATATTATTTGGGACAAGAAGATAATGTTCAGTTATTCAATGTAATTGGAACTGTGGCATTGATTGTGGCTCTTCCATTATCAAAACCACTTGCCAAACGATTTGGCAACCGGAACGTATTTATTGGTAGTTCATTGATTTCAGGCTTATTTTTTATGCTGATTTATTTGCCCGGAGTAAAAGATATTACGACAATTTACGTATTTAATGTCATAGCAAAAATGGCTTATGCACCGGCTGTTCCATTGCTTTGGACCATGATAGCGGATTCTGCCGATTATGGAGAATGGAAATCCGGACGACGAGCTACTGGTTTGTATTTTTCAGCTGCAGTATTTGCTCAGAAAGCCGGTTGGGGAATTGGAGCCGCTATTGCCGGTTGGATTTTGGCATTTTCTTCCTTTGTACCCAATGCAGTTCAAACGGAAGGAGCTATAACCGGCATTAAATTGTTGGTTTCAGTTATTCCCGGAATTTTGTATATGTCGTGCGCCATTTTCATGATTTTCTATAAAATCGATAAAAAGACTACAGATCAGATGAAAATTGATTTGGATGCAAGAAGAGAGAACCCCTAAAGGGGAATAAGACGGATTCGACAAAACTTGAAATAAAATAAATAAAATAAAACAAATTTAGTTCCCCTTTAGGGGATAGGGGTTATGAACAACTTTTTTGTAGGTAAAAATCCTGTTAAATCTGACAAACAGGAAGTGCAAGGACAATTTGTCCAAATTGATGATGAAAAATATTATCAGATCAGAAATTACGACCACATGTTGCCGTTTTTTATCAGTCTGGCAAGCAACTCCAACCATTGGATGTACATTTCAAGCACCGGCGGATTGACGGCAGGTCGTAAAAATCCCGATCAGGCTTTATTTCCATATTATACTGACGATAAAATCAACGAATCGTCCGAAATGACCGGAAGTAAAACCATTTTACATGTTGCTAAAGCCGGAAATCAATATTTGTGGGAACCTTTTTCCGACCGAAATAAAGGCGTTTATATCATCGAGCGCAACATCTCCAAAAGTACAACAGGCGATAAAATTGTTTTCAGCGAAAAAAATCTTGATTTAGGATTGACTTTCAAATATGCATGGGTTAATGCCGACGATTTTGGTTGGATTAAGAAAAGTGAGTTGAAAAATGATAGCACCGAAGCGGTTGAAGTTTATATGGTCGATGGTTTACAGAACATTTTGCCTTCCGGTATCGATAAATTTACTCAAAACACATTTTCTACCCTTGTGGATGGTTATAAAAAAACCGAATTGATTGAAAATTCTCAGTTGGCACTATTCCGCATGGAGGCAATTCTGGTTGATCGGGCTGAACCGAGCGAATCATTAAGAGCCAATACCGTTTGGAACACCGGACTTGAAAATTCAACTTATTTGTTGAGTTCATCGCAACTGGATGCATTCAGAAACGGTCAAATACCAACACCTGAAACCGAAGCAAAAGGAGTTCGCGGAGCCTTTTTTACCTGTGCCAAAATTCATCTGAAAGCTTCGGAAGCAAAAAACTGGTATTTTATAGCTGAAGTAAATCAGGATGCAGCTCAAGTGAATAATTTGCTTCAATTAATTTCCGAAACAAAAGATATTGCTGCCATTCTGGAACAAAATATTGAAAAAGGAACCAAAAACCTGCAAAATATTGTGGCTCAGGCCGACGGAATTCAACAAACTGCAGACGAAAACGGTGTTGCCCGTCATTTTTCCAACGTGTTGTTCAACACCATGCGTGGAGGTATTTACAGCGAAAATTACACTATTTACGCTGCCAATTTCAGCCAACATGTAAAACATTTTAATGTTGCACTTTGGAAAAAACAGGCAGATTTTCTGGCTAAACTCCCTGTTTCAATAGATTATTCGGAACTTGACAAGTTGATTCACGAACAAAACGATGCAAATTTATATCGGTTGTTCCAGGAATATTTGCCTTTGACTTTCAGTCGCCGCCATGGCGATCCGAGTCGTCCGTGGAATTCGTTTGATATCAAGGTCAAAGATGAAAATGGTAATAAACTGCTTGGATATCAGGGAAACTGGCGCGATATTTTTCAAAACTGGGAAGCGTTATCGTTGTCTTTTCCCGGTTATATCAATGGAATTATTGCCAAATTTGTGAATGCAACCACTGCTGATGGGTATAATCCATATAAAATTACCGAACAGGGAATTGACTGGGAAACCATTGAACCGGATAATCCGTGGTCAAATATCGGTTATTGGGGCGATCATCAGATAATTTATTTATTGAAACTCCTGGAAGTTTCACATAATCATTTTCCTGAAAGTCTGCTTTCTTGGCTTGATAAGGAGATGTTTGCGTTTGCCAATGTGCCATACCGACTGAAAAGCTACGACGAAATTGTTGCCAATCCAAAAAAATCGATTCGTTTTGATGCCAAACTTCATCACGCCATTGAAAAACTTGAACAGACTTTTGGTTCTGATGCCAGATTGATACTGACTTCAACCAATGAAGTAAAACTGGTGACTTTCACCGAAAAAATACTGGCTACCTTATTGGCAAAATTAAGCAATTTTGTTCCCGAAGCCGGCATTTGGATGAATACGTTGCGCCCGGAATGGAACGATGCCAATAATGCGTTGGTTGGAACCGGATCATCCATGGTCACTTTGTATTACATGAGGCGGTTTGTGGCTTTTATGCAGGGACTTTACAAGAGTTCTCCGCTTGAAAAATATACTATTTCTGAAGAAATGAATTCGTTTTTTTTAGAAGTATATAATGCTTTACAATCTCATGAATTATTGCTCGAAAAGGGTTTTGGCAATATACAACGACGCAATATTGCGGATGAATTAGGTAAAGCCGGCGAAAATTACCGTACTAAAATCTACGACGAACTTTCATCAAAAAAAGAAGTTCTTGCTAAAGAGGATCTAATTAATTTCTTTGAAGTGGTTCTCAAATTTATTGATCAATCTATTTCAGTAAATAAACGCGAAGACAAACTCTATCATGCTTATAATCTGGTTAGCTTCACCGATAATGAAGTTGATATTCGTCATTTGTACGAAATGCTTGAAGGTCAGGTTGCGGTGTTAACATCTGGTAAATTAAAGCCGGATGAAGCCGTTGAACTACTCGATGCATTGCGCAACAGTTCGCTTTATCGTGCCGATCAACTGAGCTATATTTTGTATCCGAATAAGAAATTGCCTTTATTTTTGGACAAAAATCATATTCCGGCTGAAGATGTGAAACGCATTCCCCTTTTGCAACAATTAATTGCTGCCGGAAACACCAATATTATTTGCAAGGATAACAAAGGAGAATTTCATTTCAATGCCAATTTCAATAATGCAGGATTCCTCACTCAGGCTTTAAATAAATTAAAAGCAGGTTCTGTTTTTGAAGTTTCTGACAACGAACAACTTCAAATTGAACAATTATACGAAAAACTTTTTGATCATCAATCGTTTACCGGTCGTTCAGGAACTTTTTACAAGTACGAAGGACTTGGGTGTATTTATTGGCACATGGTTTCGAAATTATTACTGGCAATAGGGGAAAATATTAAAAAAGCCATTTCAGAAAAGTCAGATGCTCAAATCATTTCAACCCTTAAACAACATTATGGCGAAGTAAAAACCGGTATCGGATCACATAAATCGCCGGCTGATTATGGTTCGTTTCCTTTCGATCCCTATTCACACACACCAATGATGGCAGGCGTTCAACAACCGGGCATGACCGGTCAGGTGAAAGAAGATATCATTAGCCGCTTTTTTGAGCTGGGAATTATTGTTGAAAACGGATGCATTTCTATAAAACCGTCCATTCTGAAAGCGGATGAATTCATTCAGCCAAATTCAGAAAATGAATTTCCGCATTTGAAATTTACTTATTGCTCCGTTCCTTTTGTTTATCAAATAGATGGAAAACAGGGTTTTGAAATTTATCACCTTGATGGAAAAACAGAACTATCACAAGATTATTCCTTCAATCAGTCTCAAAGTAGGGCTGTTTTTAATCGTGATAAAAGTATTCTATATATTAGTTTTCACTTAACAGCTATTTAATCATTCAAAAATTATTTTTTTATCTCGACTGAACTAAATTATCATTTACCCGACAGCAGATTCCGGAACATAAAATTTGGAGTCTGCTGTTGTCTTAAACGCCGGAATTAACCGGCTATTTATGAATGAAATTATATAAACAACTAAATAAAGTGTTGTAAAACATAAATAAATTTAATTAAGTGCCGAACAAAACTAAAAGTTGTATTGTTTTTATATAGCTTGAAAGTTCCCAAACGAGCCGATCTTTGAAATTTTTGATAAACTGATGCCAATTATTACCCTACAATTTATTCAATCAAACCCATAATTGATTTGTAAATTGTATTTGTAATTTAACTCATTGCCTGGTGTATAATTGTATCTATTATATGTTATCTTAATACGTATTATTGACTTAATAAATATTTTATTTATAATTTAAAAATCAGAATATGAAGAAGTTATTACTTTTATGCTTAATTAGCTTTATGGTAGCTTTCAACATGTTGAATGCTACCAATGTATCGGGTTCAATAACAGGAAATACATCCTGGACCCTGGCAAATAGTCCTTATATAGTGACAGCCAATGTGACTGTAAATAATGGATTTACACTGTCAATAGATAGTGGTGTAGTGGTAATGTTTAATTCTAATATTGGTCTTTATGTGGATGGAACTCTCAAAGCCCGTAAAGCTCTATTTACCTCCAATCTTAGTCCAAAACAAAAAGGGGACTGGAGTCAGATTCAGACGAATAGTACCGGAAATGTAACCCTTGACACCTGTAATATTGAATACGGAGGGAAAAGCAATAGTGGAGCCATTTATGCTTACATGGGAATCACTAACATAAACGGATCTTCTATCAGTAATTCGTATTCGGGAGGGATACAAACATATACGGGCACAGTTAATATCAAAAACTCCTCAATTTCCGGCTGCGACTGGCCACTGGTTTTTACTAATTATGGTGCTTTGCACAACAATGGAGGCAATAATTTTACCGGAAATAAACATGATGCAGCCTATATTTATTTCTCTGGTTTAAGTACAAACTGGAATCTTGAATTACTCTCCATTCCTTATGTTTTCTATTCCAGTTTTACCGTAAATAGCTCTGGAAATCTAAGTATTGCCAGTGGAAACTCATTAAAATGTTCAAGTTGGATTTATGTTGATGGAATTTTAAATGCCAATGCCAGCTTCGGTAACAAAATAATTTTTACTTCGACTACGAATGATAATATCGGGGGTGATACCAATGCCGATGGAATTGCCTCTGTACCTACCAAAGGCTCATGGGGTGGAATTTACTTTAGAAATACATCCGTTGATGCTCAATGTATTTTAAAACGATGTGATATTACATTTGGTGGAAGTGGTAATCGTGGCGGAATAATTATCGAAAACGCCAGCCCCAAAATTGATTCATGTTATATGGCCAATAATTATTATGGTGCAGAATTAGATGGCGTTAGTAGTCCTGTATTCACCAATAATACGATGGCAAGTAGTCAGGTAGTTCCTATCGCAATGACTTTTGATGCTTCCCCCGTATTTTTAAATAATACATTCTCATTTTCGGACAATCAGTATGATGCCATTGGACTCTTAGGCTCTTCATTGGGAGCTGATTCACATCTTATTCAACGGGATGTTACCGGAATACCAAATGTTACTTATTTGATGTTGGGTGAATTGACTATTCCGGAAGCTTTTACATTAACAATCGATACCGGAATTGTGATTAAATGTACCAATTATTACACGGGTATTGTTGTAAAAGGAGCATTGATTGCCAATGGAGGTCCCGGAAGTAAACAAATAATCTTCACTTCTTCCAAAGATGATAACCACGGAAATCCGGGCGACACAAATAAAGATGGTACCCAGACGAATCCTGTCAGAGGAGACTGGAGCGGGATTATATTTGAAGGGACCAGTGATGATACAAAATGTTTACTCAATTATTGTCAGGTGAAATATGCCAGCATGAGTGGCCGCTATTATACACAATACATCAACGGGGGTGCTGTTACAACAATAAATGCATCACCTACCATCACACATTGCGTGTTGAAAGATAATACTTATGGGCTTTTTGCTTATCAGGCATCCAATCCGATAGTTGACAACACGGAATTTACAAATGCTCAATATACACCTATTGCACTTTCAGTTTCTGCAAATCCTACTTTTACCAATATTTCATTTGTGAATAATGGTTGGACAGCATTGGGAATCATCGGAGAATCTGTTGGTATAAATGGTACAATAGGGAAACGGAATATAGCCGGTTATAATAATGTTTGTTACGTGTTGCTGGCTGATCTGACTATTAATTCGGGAATAAATGTTACTGTTAATCCGGGGGTTGTTATCAAAATGCAAAACAGCATTTATGTAAACGGAGGATTTAAAGCCAATGGTTTGGTCAACGATTCCATCATATTTACTTCCATTAATGATGATAATTACGGTGTGCCAAAAGATACCCGAAACGATGGAAATGCTGTTGCTCCTGCAAAAGGAAACTGGGGATCTGTTTACTTCCGGGCAACTACGGATGATGCATTCAGCCTGATTAATTATTGCAAATTCTTTTACGGTGGAGGTGGAGGTGAACAAGGGATACTTACTTTTACTGACGCCGGAAATACGGTTTCAAATACACTGATAAGCGATGGTAATTATTATGGAATGCGATTTGAAGGGTCATCTTCACCAATCTGCACAAACAATGTAACTATTAAAAATTGCAGACTTGACCCGATATCCATGTCCCTCACATCAAATCCTGTTTTCAACTTCTCCTCTCCGCTTTTTGCTTCATTAGGTAACGGAAGCAACGGGATTCGAATCATAGAAGGAAATCTCTCGACCGATGCTACACTTACAAGGCGTGATGTTGGAGGAATTTACAATGTAGCTTATATTATTGACAACTTGACAATTATGCCTAATACAACTTTGCATATAGGAGAGGGAGTCGTGCTCAAATTTACCAATTACTATAATGGCATCCTTGTGAACGGAGCATTGGTGGCTGTTGGTAGCAAAACTTTGCCGATAGTATTTACATCCATCAGGGATGACTCAAAAGGTGGCGATACAAATGGAGATGGAAACAGTTCAACTCCACAAAAAGGTAACTGGGATAAAATTCAATTTAATAGCTCAGGACTGGATGCATCCAATTTATTGCGGGACTGTATTTTTAACTATGGTGGAAGTGGTTATTATGGGTACAATTACTATGGTAATGTTACTGTGAATAATTGCAAATTGGCAATTGACAGTTGCAGGATTGAACACTCCTCTACTTCTGCTATAGGAATATTTGGCAGTGCTACCCCGGTAATCAGTAATAATGAATTTAATAATATTGACAAAACGCCCATCACCATGAGCATGTTTTCGAACCCGACATTTAGCAACAATTCGCTTTCAAACATTGGAATCATCGCCATTGGTGTTATTCCGGAAAATTATTCGGTTGATGCTACAATTCCAAAACGAGATTTCGCAGGGTATACCAATATGACCTATTTCTTTTACGGAACCAGTAGTGTAAATTCAGGCACTCATATTACCATACCCGAAGGAGTTGTGTTCAAATCCGATAATGTATCTATTTTTGATGTAGCAGGTCAATTGACAGTTAATGGAACGCTTGCTCATCCGGTTGTATTTTGTAATATGTCCGACGATACCTATGGAAATCCTTTTGACACAAACAACAATGGAACTACTGTTGTTCCGAACAAGAATTATATGTCAGCTTACGCCCTTACTTTCGAAGACGTAAGTATTGATCTGAGCGAAATAAATTATGCAGTATTTGACTATTTTGACCGGGGGATTCAGTTGCTGCAAGCTTCCCCTTCGATTCAGAACTCACTGTTTAAAAACAGCAAATGGGGAGTGGTCCTGAACGGAGTTTCAACGCCGAAAATTGATAACAATTCATTTGATAATCTGGTTTATACGCCAATGTGTATTTCTTTGGTTTCCTATCCGGCGACATCGCTTGGAAATACAATTTCAGGAACAACTTACAAGGCAATAGGCGTTCTTTCCGAGGAGTTGGTTCAGGATGCTACATTGGGAAAGAAAGACTTTGGAGGAATCGTAAATATCCCATATTATTTTTCAGGGAATTATACCATTGGAACAAGTGTAACGCTAACAATGAATCCGGGTATTGTCTGTAAATTTGCCGATTGGGCTAAACTCGATGTGAAGCGTGGATTGATGGCTATAGGTGGATCTACACCTGATAGTACCATTGTTTTCACTACAATTAAAGATGATTTTTATGCCGGAGATACTAACTCAGATAGTACGGCCACAAATCCAAAATCCGGATATACCTGGTCCGGAATTAATTTCGAAGACGTTTCACTCGACAATTTGTGTAAAGTGAAACATTGTATCATAAAATATGCAGGATATTACAGTTCAGATGGAGCCATTTCGATGTCTGCAGCCAGTCCGCAAATTAGCAATTGCTTGATTTCGGATAACCAGAACGGTGTATTGATCAATGGAGCTTCAAATCCAAAAATCAATTATTGTGATTTTTATAATAATACCAGTTATGCCGTTAATAATGTAAACAAATCATTCGATGTGGATGCTACCAATTGCTGGTGGGGTAATAATACCGGGCCTACACATGCTACAAATCCCGGAGGGACAGGTGGTCTTATTTCAGACAAAGTGATTTATTCTCCTTGGAAATCAACCGGATCGGGTAATCCATTATTGGGAGATGTTAGTTTGAATGGAAGCATACAAGCTTATGATGCTTCGTTGGTTCTCCAGAGTGTGGTTAGTTCAATAACACTTTCGCCATTACAGCAAACTGTAGCAGATGTTAGTGCTGATGGTACCATATCTGCATTCGATGCTTCACTTATTTTGCAATTTGTGGCAGGAATCAACAGTGTATTCCCTGGTGAAATGAAGAGTCCGGCAGTTGTCAATGATGTAATATTATCTTATGGTGATATCATCAAGAATGCTGATAATACCTTTACTATTCCTGTTCAGGTTGATAATGCATCCCGTAGTATTTCGCTCGATATGGTTACTTCATTTGATGCTGCATTGATAGAACCTGTTTCGGTAAGTACAGGAAGTGATGTGAAAAACAGATTGTTTGCTTATAATATCGACCAGACAACAGGAAAACTTCGTGTTGCAATAGCCGGAACGGACAAACTGGCCAGTCATGCTCAAGTGGCTAATATCACGTTTAAACTGGTTGGCAATGTTGGACAGAACACGGTTACGACATTGGGAATTGATAAATTCCAGGCTGATGAAAACGATTATACGCTTGCTTCGATTTCAAAAGTCATTCAGATTAGTGATTTAGTCTCCGGATTGAACCTGACTGGATTAAATGAATCAAATGTGCTCTCGGTTTATCCAAATCCAGTTCAATCTAATTCGGTCGTTCGATACCTGGTTCAAAATAATGGAACTCATGTTTCAATTTCGATATTTGATGTAACCGGAAAAGAAATTGCTTTATTGGTAGATGCAACTCATGATGCGGGTGAATATTCAATTAACCTGAATAGCATGAAGCAAGGCATTTATATTCTGAAAATGATTTCGGGAAATAAATCGCTACAACAAAAAGTAATCGTTCAGTAATTTTTGGTCATCACATTAAAAAACAGGATTATGAAACGGAAAATAATAATATTACTGCTCTCCCTTTGGTTGGGAGGGCAGTTCACCCGGGCAATCCTCGTCAGGTTTCCAAACCTGACAGGAATTGCAGGTGATACCATTACGATTCCTTTGTATGTGGACGATGACCTGACAGGACTCAATGTAAAAGCCTTTCAGTTTGATATCGGATACAGTAGCTCAACTATGAAATTTTTAGGAGTAAACACTGCATCTACTATTTCATCGGCAATGAGTAATCTGGCAGTAAAAAACTATACCGATCATTTTACCATAGTGGGCGCGGGGTCACAAGCATTGGCCGGTTCCGGAATACTTTTAAATGTAAAAATGGTGCTGATTAGTTATGGAAGTTATATGTCCTTTCGTAACAATACATCAATTAATTTCTTCAATGAAGGAACTCCGGCTTTGACTTTTACAAATGGTTATATTTCGATTACAGCCAAACCGACAATTAATGTTTATCCGTCAAACTCCATTCTCAATATCGGGGATGTGCTGCAGTTTAGTTCCAATGGTGGAACAGCTCCCTATACCTGGTCGGTAAGTGATAATGCTATAGCCAGTATTGCTTCAAATGGGAACCTGACGGTACTTGCAAGTGGTGTAGTGAAAGTTATCTCGACTGATGTACATGGATATGTTGGACAATCGGGGAATATTGACTGTCGTAGTCTGAATGCAACAATACCGGATACCACTTCTTATCAGAATAAATATATTGATATCCCATTGTATTTTAAAAATCTGGATGCAACGTCAATTCTTTCAGGCAAGTTTGCATTCAGTTTTAATGAAAGCGTTCTCTCGTTCGATACGTTGATTACAACAAATACTATACTGGATGGACATTCCGGTATTGTATTTTCAAAGCAAAGCGGAAAAGCTGTTGTTACTTTTGCTTTTCCGACTGCTGTAACGGGTAGTGGCATATTGTTTAAATTGAGATTTAAAGTCGCGGACACCAACGGTGGTGCAAGTTATATAAACATTGACGAAGCAACAATTAACGAATCGATTTATCCAAAAACGAAATACGGATATTTCTCAATTAAAACATTGCCGACTTTGTATATTTCACCCGGTTCAGCAGAAATGTTTGCCGGAGAGAATAAACAGTTTAGCGTTTCGGGTGGTACTGCACCTTATACATGGGAAGTGGAGAATACCACGTTGGCCAGTACAACAAGTAATGGTTTTCTGACAGCTATTTCGGGGGGAAATACTCATTTATTAGTCAAAGATGTGAATGGAGCAAAAGGATCGTGTACGCTCAGTATTTTTGATACATGGATAAGTGTACGGGATTCTAATACTGCCGTTAACCAACAAACTATCACAATTCCTCTCAATTTGGGAACACTACCTTCAGGAAAAGGTATCTTCTCGCTGTCGGGTAAGGTTACTTCATCTTTCTCAAAGATTGATAGCATTCAGGTTAATACTTTAGGTACCCTGACTCAGAACTGGCAATTGGCAAATAAGAATGGTAAGAACCAGACTAATTTTGCATTATCCGGTACAACTGCGATTACAAACGGAGGTAAGATTTTAAATATCAAAATCTATTTCAACAGTAGCGTATTGGTGGGAGATGCTTTCTATCTCAACTGTACGGATCTTTTGTTAAATGAAGGATCACCTAATGTGAAAGTAAATTCGGGATATATTAGCATTAAAAATGTTCCAACAACAGTTAAAGAAATTCAAAATAACATGATTTCAATATATCCTGTACCTGCCAAAGAGAATCTGATTGTAAATCTGATACCGGATTTTAGTTCATCAGTTATTTCTGTACTGGATTTATCCGGGAAAACAATCTTCAGTTCAACGCTTAATAATTATAAGGAAAAACAATTCATATTTCCGGTACAATCCTTAAGCAGAGGATTTTATTTACTTAAACTTCAAAATGCAAAACAAAGTATCGTGTTGAAGTTCAGTAAAAATTAAGCCTGATAGTAAATGAAAAAAGGAGGGAAATCGCAGGATTTTCCTCCTTTTTTGTTTAG
This sequence comes from Paludibacter sp. UBA6032, assembly GCA_002427885.1. GTDB lineage: Bacteria > Bacteroidota > Bacteroidia > Bacteroidales > Paludibacteraceae > Paludibacter. The sequence continues at coordinate 22,256 of DIZI01000034.1, read as the reverse complement.
TAATATCTTATCAGTCTTCTCTTCTAATTATCCCTGTATAGCGGCATATATCGCCTTTATTGGTAAGCCCTTCCAAAACCACTGAATAATTATTTGGTTTGTCGGCTGTGTAGAATTGAACATGAGCTGTTCCGGTACTATCAACCAGAAGTTTTGGATTCCAGTAAATGGTTGTTCGAAGGTCAAACGGAGTGTTTAACCGAACATCATCGATGTTATATTTTGGTACATAGAATTCACGTGATTTTTGATATCCCAACGGTGATATGTTGATTAAGCTTGGCGGTGTCTCATCATCCCGGATATACCCTTTTTTTAGGGCAATAGCTACAACTCCACTTGAACCCCTGGATCCGAAGATGGTCGCGTTTGCTCCGTTGAAAACTGAGATTTCTTCTACATCATTCGCATTCAGGTAAGCAATTTCATCATTCGTAGATTCGATGTCGTCTATCAGAAACAAAGGAGGTTTATCACTGTTCCTAAAATAAACACTTTCACCAGATACTCTTACACCCGGCATCATCGACAAAATATTAAATATACTGTATCCGGGATAATTTTCAAGCTGTTCGGCTGTAAATCTTGTGCCTTCCAACCCCGAATAATGATTTTCTTTATTCTTTTTAATTGCATCGGCATCGACTGTTACTTCACCCAGATTGACCATGCGAAGACCGCCTTCGGTATAATACTTTTCCTTGCTCTGAAGGGAATAGTCATTAAATGCTAAAGTGTCAACCGGATGTTGAACCGGAATGAAAACATCCGTTTTTGGAAACACATCTGGATCTGAGATAATTTCAACATCTCCAAAAGTATTCTTCTTCTTTGCCTTCAATATAAAAGAGGTACTATCCGGAAAATCAATACCATCAATTAAAAAACAACCTGTAGAATCCGTTTGGGTCAGTTTAATTGTTGATTTATAGGGTGAAAACAGGATGATTCCGCAATTTTTGGATGGTTTATTAAAAATATTCAACACCTTACCCGTAATCGTTTGTCCTGCTTCCATATAATATGGCAGAGGCTCCTGTTTTCCTTTTATGATGTCCGCTGTATTGAATCGACTCCAACCCTGAGTTAGCATGAGAATATCCTGTTTTTCGCGGGTGGAATCTGTATTGCTTTTAAAATAGTCTGCCGGGTCCTCAATATATCCTCTGATATCCGAACATAACAAAAGATAACTCAATATATTGTCAGAAAGACTGTCTTGTTTTACAGTGCTGTTATCGGTGATACTGATTGAAAAATTTCCGGTAAGGGATTTTCCTAAAGCTGACTGTATATTCAAACTCAGATTGACCGGTTTTCGTTTCCCGTAAACCGGTTTATCAGTCTCCATATTAATTATTGGGGCATTCTGTTGATTAACAAAGCTAAGCCTTTCGCAGTATGTATTCCCAACTGAATCAATAATAGCAAAAGAAACGATCCCTTCAGGAAGTAATGATTCGGAAATATAGCCTCTCAAATGTTGGTTTAATGCCTGAATTACCAATACTCTGCCACGAGAATGAATTAATAAAAACAAAGCACTATTCTGCAAAACTGTATTGTTTCTTATTTCGTAATAAAACCTGCTTTTATTGTGGCTTAAATGTAAAGATACACCCTGTGTCTGAGAAGCCGGAAGCTCAAACCGTTTTTCCATTCCGTTTTTAGCCTTTACAAGGACATAATATTTTTCTCCCGAATTGGGTTGAAGTGTGAACTTTCCCATTCCTTTATGGCTGGTGCTGAATTGAGTTACTTCAGTATTTTGATCGGAAAAAATCTTTCCCGTCACATCAACGGATAAACCATCGGGTCCGATGGCCTTAAATGCAATTATTTGAGGAAGGTTGGTTAAGAGATTGCCACTTTCCGGAAAAAACTGAACATCAAAATCGTTATTTAATACGGGAATAAAGAATCTGTTTTTATATTGATAGCCCGGATCGTTAATGGATACTTCAATGAACTTTGATGCGCTTTCTTTAACAGCCTCATCAGTCAAAAGCCAGCTTATTTTCCCCTCTTTATCGGTTGTGAGAGTTGTTTTTTTATTCCTGTCTGCATTCCAGTTTTGAATAAGTTCAACAGTCTTTCCTGTAACCGCTTTCTTTGAAGCATCGCTGAAAATAATCGAAACAGGCGTTTGGTCATTAATGGTTTTACCATATATTATCCGGCTTGAAACAAAATTATCGATAGCATTTCCTATGTAAATATTCTTTTTAAAGAAGAAATCCATTCCGATATTTTGCATCCAATTCGTATAGGCCCGCAGAGCATAATTGCCGGAAGAAAGTTCGGGTTTTAGTTCGATAAACCCGGCAAATCCTAACGAATCCTTTTTGATTTTAACCCGTCTGATGACGGCGTTTGACTTGTCTATCAGTTCTACGTAAATATACCGGCTTAAAGTATTCGGAAGATGGGAGGCGGCATTTACAACATAAGCTTTAAACCAGATTGCTTCCCCTGCACTGTAATAAGGTTTATCGGTTTGCAGGTAAATTTTTTCCTGAGGTACATTTACTAAATACTTGCTGAATAGTGTTTCAATTTTTCTGCTAAAGCTCTGTCCCTGGTTATTTTCCGAAAATGAATAAAATGATATTGAAGCAAATAAAACAAGCAGCGTTAATCGTTCTGCTTGTTTCATAATTAGTTTTTTAGCTATTTCAGGATCTGATTTTTTCATACACAGATTCAATTTACATATCAGGAAATGAAATTTACAGGAATCGTTAGAAAGAATTGATATAAAATAAATGATGCTCTTTATGATACACCTTGTTAGATAAGTTCAGTAGCTTTCAGGTTGAAAGTATATTGGAATACTATTTTGTTAATTTTGGATATCAAAAATCGAGCCACTTTTTATTAACTATAAAAAATCAGTACCCTTCACGTCTTAACATCCCCTGAAACCTGCAAATCTCACCCTTATTGGTTATTCCTTCCAAAGTCAGCGAATAATTGTCTGGTTTGTCAGCTGTGTAGAATTTAACATGAACTGTTCCCGTACTATCTGCAACCAGTTTTGGATTCCAATAAATGGTCGTTCTCAGATCCGGTTGCGAATTTAACCGGACACTATCGATATTATACTTTGGAACATAGAATTCACTTGGCTTTTGGTAGCCGAGTGGAGTTACCGATACTAAACTAATCGGAGTCTCCGCCTTACGCACATATCCTTTTTTTAGAGAAATAGCAACCACTCCGTTACCACCACGTGAACCAAACATTGTTGCGCCGGCTCCCTTGAAAACCGAAATATCTTCAATATCCTCGGTGGTAAGGTAAGCGACATCCTCTATATTATTTGATTCAATTTCATCTATCAGAAATAAAGGACCGCCTTTTGCACCCCGGATTGTAACATCCTGACCGTTTACCTGGACCCCTGCCACCATACTCAACATTTCAAAAACAGTATATCCCGGATACTTTTCAAGTTGTTCCGAAGTAAACTTATTGTCTTCCATTCCTGAGTAATAATGAGTTTCTTCCTTTTTGACCGCGTCTGCACTAACAACCACTTCACCCAAATTCACAACGCGCATACCCCCGTCGTTGTAATATTTTTCTTTACTCTGGAGTAAATAATCCTTTAAATTAACCGAGTCTTTAGTTTGTTGAATGGGAATATATACAGATGATGTTGGGAATATATCCTGATCGGGGATAATTTCTACATCACCGAAGGTCTTACTTTTTTTTGCTTTTAAAACAAATGAAGTACTGTCAGGGAATTCAATTCCATCTATCAAATAACGCCCAAGACTATCCGTTTGTGCCAGTTTAATCAACGATTTGTATGGGGAAAACATAATTATTCCACAATTTTTGGAGGGTTTATTAAATAAGTTCAACACCTTTCCTGAAAGTGCCTGACCTGCTTCCATATAATACCCCGGTTCTTTATAAATACCTTTGACAACTTCGGCCGTACTGAATCGTCTCCAGCCTTGGGTTAACATCAGATTATCCATTTTCTCGCGGGTTAAATTCTGATTGTCTGTAAAATATGAAGCCGGATCTTCGATATAGCCCTTAATATCTGAACTGAGTAAAAAATAGCTGATTATATTATCGGTTAAACTATCCGGCTTGACAATATGGCTATCGGTTACACTGATAGAGAAGCTACCTTCGCATGATTTAGCTAATGCAGACTGTATATTAAACTTCAAATCGACAGGTTCGCGTTTGCCATAAACCGTTTTGTCTGATTCCATGGTAATTGTTGGCGGTATAAGGTTATGTACAAAGCAAAGCCTTTCGCAGTAAGTATTTCCAATGGAATCGATGACAGAAAAAGAAACAATACCTGGTGGAAGTAAAGTCTCGGAAACTTGTCCGGATATGTCAAAAAGTGGAAGTGTAAGGAGCACCCTGCCCCTTGAGTGAATGAGGAGAAATAATGAAGTGTCCGGCAGAGAAGTGCTATTATTAACTTCATACAAAATTTTTCCTCTGTTGTAAACCAGATGTATAGCAATTCCCTTCAGCTTTGCTACAGGGAAGCTAAACCGCTTTTCAATTCCATTCGCAGATTTTACAAGAGCATAATAGTTTACACCCGAATCGGTCTGGATAATAAATTTGCCCATTCCTTTATATGAACTTGAAAAATCAACCACCTCTTCATTTTTATCTGAAAACACTTTCCCGGAAACTTCAACAGATAAGCCATTAGAACCGATGGCTTTAAATGCAACAGTCTGAAGATAGTTATTTAACAAAGTACCACTTTCGGGAAAGAATTGGACATCACAATCGGATATGAAATTCGGAAGATAATACTTGTTCTTATATTTTAATCCGGTTTCGTTAATCGACGCTTCAACTATTTTCGTTGAATTATCTGTTGAGTCGATAGTTAATATCCAACTGATTCTTCCATCTTTATTGGTTGTCAGTGTAATTTTTTTATTCTGATCCTTACCCCAGTTTTGACTTATTTCTACATTTTTACCTGAAAGAGGATTTTTTGATGCATTGCTGAAAAGAATTGTAACGGGAGTTTTACCATTCAGAGTCTTACCATAGCTTATCTTGCTTGAAACAAAATCGTCGATAGCGTTTCCGATGTAAATAACTTTTTTAAAGAAGAAATCTGTACCGATATTTTGCATCCAAAAAGTATAGGCGCGGAGGGCGTAGTTTCCTGATGGAAGTTCCGGCTTTAAGTCGATAAATCCGGCAAATCCCAGTGAGTCTTTTTTGATTTTTATCCGGGAAATAACAGCACTCGATTTATCAATTAATTCAACATAAATAAACTGACTTAAAGTATTCGGTAGATTTGTAGCAGCATTAACTACATATCCTTTGAACCAGATTTTTTCACCTGCACTATAATATGGTTTGTCAGTTTGAAGATAGACTTTTTCCTGGGGCATACTGACCCATTGTTTAACAAATCGTTTGGCAATTGTTTGTTTGAAAGTTGCTGTTTGAGAGTTTGAAGAAAATGATAAAAAAGAGATTGACAAAAATAATTCTAAAAGAAACAGCCGATAAATATTTCTCATAATCAGTTAATTGAAACCATTCGTAATCAGTTAATTATAAACATCTTATTCCAGCAGTTTTGAGGAATGTCGTTCCTGTCTTTTCTTTACCACTACTGATAAAAGAATGGAAGCAGTTAAAAATGCAACTATTACTGCCAGCGACACGAAATTTGAAATGTAAAAGGAATGCCCGAACTGGGCAGAGAATTCGTTCACACACATTTTAAGTCCGATAAAGGTAAGGATACCGGATAGAGCATATTTCAGATAATGGAAATAAGCCATGATTCCGTGTAATGCAAAGTAGAGTGACCGTAGCCCTAAAATGGCAAATATATTTGATGTGTAAACGATAAATGGATCCTTGGAAACAGAAAGTACGGCAGGGATAGAATCGACTGCAAATATCAGGTCGGAAGCTTCGATAAACAGCAGAACAACAAAAAATGGGGTGGCATAAATGATTCTATTTTTCTTAATAAAAAAATGAGGAACAGACATATCGTCGGTTACCGGCATAATTTTTTTGAAAGTCCTGATAACAAAATTCTGATTGGGATCAAACTCAGATTCTTCTTTCTTTTCAACCAGCATGTGAATACCAGTGTAAATCAAAAAAGCACCAAAAATGTACATAACCCAATCAAACTTTTGAATTAATGCTACTCCTGCAAAAATAAATACCCCTCGCATGACAATGGCACCTATTATACCCCAGAATAGTATTTTGTGCTGAAATTTTGGCTCAATTTTGAAGAAGCCGAATATCATGATAAAAACAAAAAGGTTATCAACGCTTAGTGATTCTTCAATCAGATAACCTGTGAGAAATTCCAGTGCTTTGACCTTACCAATAAAGTAGTAAATCCCCAAATTAAAAATGACGGCTAAACCAATCCAGAACAAACTCCATAAAAGGGCTTCTTTGACTTTTACCTCCGTGTTTTTCTTATGAAAAACGAATAAGTCGAGGGATAACATGATAAGAACAAAGACAATAAAACCTATCCAAAAATTAATACCTATTTCCATATTTAATCGGATGATTATTTTCTGACATTGATATCAGAAAACTCATACAAAACTAAACAAAAAATTGTATATACCCAACCCATTCTTAATCTTCACTCAATATACAAATTATTCTTAACTTTTAAGCTCTTAAACCTCAAAAAATCATTACCTTTGCGTACAAATTTGTTTATTCTGTCCTAATAGGATTGTCTTTTTTTAAAAATGAAATAATAATTGGAATACTGTTTTAAGTAAATAATGCAGATATTTTAGAAATTAAATGCTCTCACATGAAAACAAATCATTTTAAAACATGGCTTTTCTATGTGTTGATGTTAAGTTTGTTCGGCATCTTAACTTTTATACTATTTCAAAAAGGAGAATCGCTTGATGGTGTTAATAAGCTGGCTCTGCATTCCAACATCAGCACGAATGGTTTTGATTCATTTCGATTTTCGATTTTGCATAATATTGCTGAACCATCGGCTATGTTATTGCTTCAAATTATATCCATCCTGATTGTCTCACGTATTTTTGGGTATTTATTTGCTAAAATAGGACAACCAACAGTGATTGGCGAAATTCTGGCCGGTATTGTGTTAGGTACTTCGTTGTTAGGATATTTTTATCCGGAAGCTTTTCATTTTTTATTTGCTGCAAAATCGCTGGGGAACTTGTATATTTTAAGCCAGGTCGGACTTATTCTGTTCATGTTTACCATTGGAATGGAACTGAATTTAAATGTACTAAAAGAAAAAATCAGTGAGACTTATGTAATCAGTCATTCCAGCATTTTGATTCCTTATTTTTTGGGTATGTTGTTGGCATTTTTTGTATATAAAGAATTTGCTGCAGCTCAGACTGATTTTCTTTCTTTTGCCTTATTTATAGGTATATCTATGAGTATTACTGCTTTCCCGGTGTTAGCGCGTATAATTCAGGAAAAGGGTTTGAGTAAAACACATTTGGGCACTATTGCCATAGCAAGTGCTGCCAACGATGATGTCACTGCATGGTGTATACTGGCAGCAGTTATTGCTATTGCTAAAACAGGTAGTTTTATCAGTTCTTTGTACACTATTGGAATGGCTGTTGTGTATGTGTTAGTCATGCTGTTTATAGTTCGTCCATTTCTGAAGCGTGTTGGTGAGATTTACCACAACAGCGAAGTTTTGAATAAAAGTATTGTGGCTTTTTTATTACTAATATTAATTCTTTCAGCGTTTACCACCCAGGCTATAGGCATTCATGCATTGTTTGGTTCATTTTTAGCAGGTGTAGTTATGCCTCCTTTAGCGAATTTTCGTAAATTGATTATTGAAAAAATTCAAGATGTATCTGTAACACTCCTTTTGCCTTTGTTTTTTGTATTTACCGGACTTCGTACCGAAATAGGGTTGCTTAATTCACCTTATCTGTGGGGTATTTGTGGTCTTTTTATTTTAGTCGCAGTGACCGGAAAATTTGCAGGAGGAGCTTTTACAGCAAAAATTTTAGGTGAAAGTTGGCATGATAGCTTATCTATTGGAGTATTAATGAATACACGTGGATTGATGGAGCTTATCGTTTTGAATATCGGGTATGAAATGGGTATTCTTCCTCCTTCAATTTTCGTTATGTTGGTTATAATGGCACTTGTAACAACATTTATGACTACACCTGCACTATCCATAATCAACCATATCTTCCCCGAAAAAGATGTGGAAGAAGAATATATTCTTCAACAAAAACAAGGTGTATTTAAAGCACTGATTGCTTCCGGTAACCCGGAAAATGGTAAGGCTTTACTTAATGTAGCCAAAACAGTACTCGATGGAACTAAAAATAGTTTGGCAGTCACGGTTTTGCATATTACACCGGGGACCGATACGAATCCTATTTACGGCGAACAATTCTCGATTGAAAGCTTCAAAGCGGTTAAGGATGAAGCGACAAGACTCGTAATACCGATAGCTACAGAATATAAAGTGACGGATAATATTGAATTGGGAATTGTAAAAACAGTAAATAACAATAACTTCGACTTTTTATTGGTTGGGGCAGGTATTTCATCGTCCGGTATCCCTTTTATAAAAGAGACAATTCTGTTCGGAAATATTAAATGGCTAAATAAAATAATAAATAAAGTATCTCAGGAACAAGCTTTTTTTTATCCCGGAACCTTGATTAAAGATAAGACACGCTATTTTATCGAACACAGTAATTGTAGCGTAGGTGTATTTGTCAACCGGGGTTTTACGACCATAACCACTACGTTGGTTTTGTTGCAAAGTGCATCGGATGAATTTTTGTTACGATATGCACGAAGATTATTGAAAAACAACTCCGAAGTTCAAATTCATATTTTGGATATCAATAAATTAGTTGCTTCTAACGAATCTATTCGAAAAGCAATTGATGAATTGAAGGCACAGTTTCCAAATGCCGTGAAAATGAACAAACATTCACGTATCAGTACGAGTGTACTTTCCAAATTCAGCTTTATGCTTATCAGTTATCAAGCCTGGAATCTATTTTCGGCAACCAATAAAAAAGAATTAAATAGCATCCCTTCCACGCTTATTATCAGTAAAAAAATAAGTCGTTTTCATGTAGGAGCACGCAACAAAATTGTTGAGAATAGTAACCTTGATATTGATGAGGTTGGTTATTAATTTAAGCAATAAGGTTTGTAATCAATGTTTTGCCCTTTTTAAAAACGAAACATAAGGGTCATTCGTCAAGTGAATTCCAGCCCTGAGCCCTGAGCTCAATTTCTTCGCCTTCGCGACCGACTAATTGAAGTCCATGAGCCGGTTTGGTAATATGTCCGACGATTGCTACACCTTCCATAGTTAGAATTTTTTCGTAATCTTCCATAGAAGCTGTAAAAAGTAATTCGTAATCTTCACCACCATTCAGGGCCGCGGTTACGATATTCATATTGAGTTCTTCTGCCATTACCACCGCCTGGTAATTGATTGGAATTTTATCCTCATATACACGGCAACCCACATTACTTTGGGAACAAATGTGCATCAATTCTGACGATAGTCCATCCGAAATGTCCATCATGGAGGTTGGAAGAACTCCTTTCTCACGCAGTAATTCTACAATATCTTTTCGTGCTTCAGGTTTCAGTTGACGCTGCAGGATGTAATCCTTTTCTTCAAAATCGGGTTGAGCCTCTTCGTTACCCGAAAATACCATTTTTTCTCGTTCTAATAACTGTAATCCCATGTAGGCCGATCCTAAATCACCCGTTACACAAATTAAATCATTTTCTTTGGCACCGTTTCTATATACAATTCTCCCTTCTTCACCTTCGCCAATACAAGTTATGCTAATGGCCAAACCGGTTAATGAAGCCGAAGTGTCTCCACCGATTAAATCAACTCCGTATTTCTTACAAGCCATTTCAATGCCCGCGTAAAACTGATCCAGATCTTCTACCGAAAAGCGCTTGGAAACACCAATGGAAACGGTGATTTGTTTTGGTTCACCATTCATGGCGTAAATATCGGAAAAGTTTACGATTGCTGCTTTATAACCCAAATGCATTAATGGTACATATACCAAATCAAAGTGAATACCTTCCAGAAGAAGATCGGTGGTTACCAATACTTTTTTGTTTCCGTAGTTGAGTACAGCCGCATCATCGCCTACTCCTTTTAACGTTGAATTATTTTCAATTTTAAACTTTTCGGTCAGATGTTTGATTAGTCCGAATTCGCCGTAAGTCGATATTTCTGTTCGTTGCATATTGGTAGTAAAAATAAACTATTCCAAAGTACCTCACCCTTGAAAAGTCTGTATAAATTTATTATGCTTCCCAAATAGTGAGAAAATAGTGTAGTTACAGTTTATTTATTTTGTCTACTCTTCTTTGGTGTCTTCCACCTTCAAAATCGGTGACAAAAAAAGTATCCACCATATCCAACGCTTCCGATTCGGTTATAAATCGCGCTGGAAGAGAGAGTACATTCGCATCGTTATGACGACGGGCTAATGCAGCAATTTCGGGTTTCCAGCACAGTGCAGCCCGGATGCCCAAATGTTTATTCAGCACCATGCTGATACCATTTCCACTTCCGCAAATGGAAATCCCGTAATCGAACTCGCCACGTTTGATAGCTGAGGCCATTGGATGGGCATAATCAGGATAGTCAGAACTTTCTGCAGAAAAAGCGCCAAAATCTTTTAGTTCCTTTACTCCCTCACCCTGAAGGTATTCTACAATTTTAAGTTTTAGTTCATAACCTGCATGGTCGTTACAAACTGCAATTCGAAGGTTCTTGAATGGATTCATTAGCGTGTGTTTTTGTTATACAAAAGTATAGATTTATTTTCAACAATTTGCCGTTTAATAATTCGTGTTATGAAACCGAACTTTATTTTTTTTTCCAAACACTTACTTCCGATAATCTCTGTTCAGTTATTCTGGACGATTTACGAAGGGAAAGTGTGATGTTTTCGGGTTCATTTAGAAGATTGAATTTTTCATTCAGAATTGATTTAATTCCTTCAAGCGAAGTTACAGGTTCCCCATCTTGTTTGAAACCGCCCGGCCAGTGTTGCCGTTGCACCATATTTGATTCCCATTCGTAGGTGGAAGCAATAATTAGTAAACCACTATCGTTCAATCGTTCGTGAATTTTTTCCAGAAACAGGATTGGACAAATCAATTCCTCCAGCAGATTTGGAACAATAATTAAGTCATAACCGGTATATATTGGTTTCAAATTGTTGCCATCGGCTTGCATAAACAGGATGTTTTCTTTGTTGGTACCAAGTTCGAAGTCTGATAAAAGTATTTCACGATAAAAAACCAATTCACCTTCGTCTTTGACAATATAACGTATGAATCCTTTTTCCTGCAATTGAATAGGCATTCGAATAAAACGGGCTGAGAAGTCTAGTGCTGTTATATTTTTAAAGAATGGAGCCAGTTCAAATGCAAGTCGACCAGTATCTGCGTTTAAATCCAATACATTTTTAATCGTTTCATTCTGAACATTTTGCAGAATGAACTGTGATAACTCAACTGAAAAATTAGCATTAAAATCGAAGGCATCTCCCCAATTTGCTTCACAGGAAATAGCAACTTCCCGGTCGGTTTCGTATTCGTCGTTGTTAATCACCAGGGGTGTTTCTGATTCCACCAAACGAAAACCTGCATGCTGATAAAAATGCCGGCGAAATGCATACCGAGCATGACGTGTAGCTTCATTTCCTGTTGAAATCCAGGAACCACCTTTAATCAAATTATGTTGTCCATCGAAGGTGGGTGCGGTGAAATCGTCATACATGGGATGCACTTTAAATCCTGCATAACCGGTCATGGGTGTTTCCGTCCATTGCCAAACGTTTCCGATAACATCAAAAAAGTCTCCGGTTTGAAATTTATCAACCGGACAAGGTGATGCAAAATGTTCCAGATTGATATTCCCCGGAGCTTTTTCCCATTCCAATTCGTCAGGAATACTACATATTTCGGTTAAACGCATCCATTCTGCTTCCGTCGGTAAGCGGAAAATTTTGCCATCTTTCATTGTTTTCCAGTTACAATAGGCTTTAGCTTCCAGATAATTTACTTCAACCGGCCAGTTCCACGGCATTGGAATTTCTTCGGCAACTAATCGTAAACTAAAATTATCTGCTACTTTTCTCCAGAAAAGAGGCATTTCAGCTTTTTTAAAGTTACGCCAGTTCCAACCTTCTTCCGTCCAATATTCTTTATTTTGATAACCGTTGTCATTGATAAAATTCAAAAATTCACCGTTCGAGACCAAATATTTTGTAGTTTTGAAATCTTCCACTTTTTCTGTGTAATTTCCGTATTCATTGTCCCAACCGTAATTTGGATAATCGATCGGTTTTCCCAATTTCATTTCTGCACCTGATACAGGCAGTAATTCATTTATCGGAGCATTACCTCGTTCTTCACAAATTTCTCCAAACATTCCGGAGACAACTTCATTCAATGGTAGTTGCCGGATGAGAACCGAGGATGTTTCAAGATGAATACGTTCATGCTCAATGCCCATCAGAATTATCCAAAACGGATCTTCCCATCTTATTGGTAGATTAAGCGTGGTTTTAAGGATAACGTCGATGATATGTTGTTTTGCTTCCTCACGGTATTCACGAACTTCAGGAACAGAAGGCCAGTTATAATTTTTCTCATTTAAATCATCCCAACTCATTTCGTCCACCCCAATGGCAAAAATGGATTCAAATGCAGGGTTAATGCGAATGTCAATAATTTTTGCCAGAAAAAGTTTGTTGATAAAAAAGACAGCCGTATGTCCCAGATAAAAAAGAAGTACATGGCGTAATGGGTCACCATGATGGTAGAAAACTTCGTCCGATTTCAACAGAGTGTACAATTTTTCGTCTATAGCCCATGTCTTTTCAAAGTAGTTTAGTATTTCCTGCCGTTTTTCTTCGGGTTTCCCGCTACGTAAATCAATTGTTTTGGTAAATAAATCCTGCATTTTTAATTTATTTTTTTGTGTAAGTATATTTTATGCATATCGAAAGTACCGCTTTGGTCAACATTCATTTTTGTTTGTACAATCGAAGTCAGGTATGTAAACCCCATTTTTTTATAAAGAGAAATGGCTGGGATGTTTTGGTCCCATACCCGTATGAAAGCATAAGTGAATCTTTTTTTATCAACATTTTTAAAAAATTCTTCCAGAAGTCTTTTACCAATACCTTTACCCCGGGCATTTTCTGTTACCATTATTTCGGCAACATATATACATTTTTTGATGTTGAATTTTTTTGATATCTCAAGGGGCAAATCTTTATCTAAAATGAGTGGACAAAGCAAAACTGTTCCAGTAATCTTTTCGTTTTCAAATGCAATATGTGCATAACCTTCTTTCATTATCAATTTAATATATTGATTAAGAGATTCTAAATCAATATGCTGTTGTGATTGTCCTGTGGAAAATGCTTCAACATACAAATAAATAATTTCATTTAGATATTTAAAATCTGATGTTTGAATAATTTTCATTTGCTGATTTGAAAAGTAAGATTGCTGCAAATTTAAACAATTAACGGATAACTTTCCTCAAATGTTGAAAAAAACACCCATACAATTTCTAAATATGTATGGGTGTGAATTTTCAATGAAGAATTATTAAATCAATTTTATTATTGTGGTGTCCACACAATGGAGATATTGGCGAAACTGGTTACAGCGGTAGGTGATAAAGTCACAGCTGTCGGACCCTTTGTAAATGTAAATTCATGATAATTTCTACTTCCATCAGCCAATTCCATACAAACTTTATAATCGCCGTTGGGAACTAAAACTTTACTTGTGTTTGTAGCATTCCATGTAGCTGTTCGAACGGCATGACTTGATTGTGTGGCTCCTGTGGTTGCATCCGTTACGTTTGTGGCTGAATTTGAATACCAGGTAGTTAAATCATTTTTTCGGGTGGCAGCTAAAACTAATAATGATTTTACAAAAGTTCCTGAACTTGTTCTGATCCAGATAGCGACAATATTTTTGGGTTTATATCCACCACCAGCTGCACTGGTCAATGTCGATATTGTAAGTGTACCGGATGTATTTGAAGGAACAGCCGTTGTCGTAAATGTTACTTCGTTTCCATAAGCTGTACCGGCAGCATTTGTTGCGTAAGCCCTTGCAAAATAATTTGTTCCGGCAGTTAATGAGCTTAACGAGCAGGTATAACTGCCCATTCCCATACTACTTGAAATTTTAGAATTATTGATTGTAGGTCCGGTTGTTGTACTCCAACATACACCTCTATCAGTAACCGAAGCACCACCATCCGACGTAATATTCCCGCCTAAAACAGCTGTTGTTTGTGTAATTGCATTTGCTGCAGTGGTAGAAATGGTTGCTAATGTTGTAGCTGATAAAGTTGTGAATGTAATTTCGTTACCATAAGCAGTTCCGGCAGAATTTGTGGCATAAGCACGAATATAATATGTAGTTCCGTTCGATAATGAACTTAAATTACCAATGAAGTTGCCACTTCCTGTTCCGCTTGAAATCATTGAATTATTGATTGTCGGACCAGTTGATGTGCTCCAGCATAAGCCTCTGTCAGTAACCGAAGAACCCCCATCGGAAGTGATATTCCCTCCTGAGACAGCTGTTGTTTGCGTTATAGCACTTGCAGCTGTTGTTGAAATTGTTGCTAATGTTGGTTGTAAAGTGGAAAATGTCACTTCGTTTCCATATGCTGTCCCGACTGAGTTTATAGCATAAGCACGTGCATAATAGGTAGTTCCGAGCGATAGCGAAATTAAATTGCAACTAAAACTGCCACTTCCGGTTCCATTCGTAATTTTTGAATTGCCGGTTGTTGGATTTGAAGATGTATTCCAGCAAACTCCACGTTCAGTAACTGTAGAACCTCCATTTGACGAAATAGAGCCACCCAAAGTAGCTGAAGTTTGTGTTATTGCAGTAGCACCTACAGTAGTTAAGATTGCAAAAGTTGTTTGTCCGGTAACAAAAATTACTTCATTTCCATAAGACGTACCTAATAAATTTGTAGCATAAGCACGTGCATGATAGGTTGTACCAGTAATTAGAGCTGTTAAATCACATGAAAAACTACCAATACCAGTACCATTTGCAATCTTATTATTATTTATAGTAGGTAAAGTTGAAGTATTCCAACATATTCCGCGTTCGGTTACTATCGTTCCTCCATCTGAAGTTACATTTCCTCCCAATGTAGCTCCAGTCAGCGTTAAATTGGTTGCATCAATTGTTGTAAGAACCGGAAGTGACGGTTGTTGAGTTGTAAAAGTAACTTCATTTCCATATGTTGTACCCAGTGAGTTTATAACATAAGCTCTTGCATAGTAAGTCGTTCCAATAGTAAGTGAACTTAAGGTACAAGAAAATGAACCTGTTCCGCTTCCGTTTGCAATTTTTGTATTGTTTGTAGTTGGTAAAGTTGAAGTATTCCAACATACCCCACGTTCGGTTATAACACTTCCTCCATCTGAGCTTATATTTCCACCTAATGTAGCTCCTGTCAGTGTTATATTTGTTGCAGCAGTTGTTGTAATTACAGGTAGTGACGCTTGTTGTGTAGAAAATGTTACTTCATTTCCATACGAAGTCCCCAACAAATTAATAGCATAAGATCTAGCATGATAAGTCGTGCTGGAAGTTAATGAACTTAAATCACAAGAAAAACTTCCAATTCCTGTTCCGTTAGAAACTTTATTATTGTTAGTTGTTGGTGAAGTGGAAGTACTCCAACATATTCCTCTTTCAGTTACGACCATACCTCCATCAGCTATTACATAACCACCCAATGTTGCAGAAGTTTGAGTAATATTCGTTGCATCAATTGTTGTGAGTACCGGGAGTGTTGGAAGAACGGTGGTAAATGTTATTTCATTGCCATAAGCTGTTCCGACAGCATTCATTGCATAAGCACGAACATAATATGTTTTCCCTAATACCAATGAACTTATATCGGTTGTGAAACTTCCCGTTCCGTTTCCGCTGACTATTTTGTTTGTACTTACAGTTGGTCCAACGGTTGTATTCCAACAAATGCCACGTTCGGTAACAGCTGATCCTCCATCTGCAGTAACTTCACCACCTAAAGTAGCCGTTGTTTGCGTTATATTGGTTGCTGCTGACGTAGTTAATGATGGTACCGTGGGTTCAAAAGTTGTAAATGTTTTTTCTTCACCATATGAGGGACCTTCACTATTAATTGCAAAAGCCCGAACATAATAAGTCGTATTCTTGACAAGTCCGTTAATTTTCATTGTAAAAACAGCCGAATCCCCAGTAATGATAGCTTTGTTATCATTAATCTTTGGATATTCCGATGTACTCCAACAAATTCCCCTCGAAGTAATTTTCGCATTCCCATCCCATAAGACTTCACCGCCTGAAGTAGCCGTTGTGGCAGCTATGTTACTTACATCTGCAGTTTTTACCAAAGCTACACTGGTATTGACACAACTGTTTAGAAACACTAAATAGCTAATTGTAAACATTAGAAAATATATCCGGAACTTCTTCATATTTTATATTAAGAGTAAATATTTTATATTGATATTTAATTAAGAATAGATTTTAATTTGGTGTCCATTTGATTGAAATATTAGAAAAACACGACATATTACCGGGAGTTTGACTCGTAGCAATTGTATCTTTGGCAAAACTAACCGATTTAAAAGTTCCGGTTCCATTAGTGTCAGACAGTTCAATGCAAAGTTTATAATTCCCATTAGCGACTAAGTTTCCGGCAGTATCTTTTCCATTCCAGGTACAAGTACGTGTTGCATGACTCGAAAGTGTTGCACCCGTTATAGCATCTGTCGCGTTTCCCGCTGAATTTGACATAAAATTTGTCAGGTCAGGTTTTCGCTCGGCAGCATAAACCAAGAGTGTTTTCACAAATTTTCCAGAACTGGTTTCTACCCAGATTGCCAACACATTCCGCGGGGAATAAGGACCTCCGGCAGAGCTGGTGAGTGTGCTGACTGATAAATTTCCGGGTGTTGTTTTACTTGAGTCAACAGGCGGATTTGTAGCAGTACAACTCATTAAAAACAAAATAATAATCATAAAAGAAATAGGTAAATATATTTTTTTCGTTAGCATAATATCAAAATCAATTTGGATTCTACATGTTTTATGGCTTTATAACGGATGAAATTTTTAAAAGTTGTAATGATTACACAAATTATTTTTTATTTTAAGTTTAATTATTATCAGGCAGTTAAAAATAAAAACATTCTAAACGGTTTTGATGTTTTGATGTATTTTTCCATAAAAACATCTTCCTTTTGAATGTCCTTTTTGATTTTTCCAATTGATGCTTGCATATTACGAATTATTCTGTTTAGTTCGGGTTTATCGGAATTCAGAAAATTCAAAATATTCTCTGCTGATTCAACTTCCCGTCTTGCAGAAGCCAGCATTTCCAATATTTGATCATCGGGCATTCTGGTGTTGTGAAACTTCCTGATTTTCAATCGAACATAATTGTTATAATTAGTCACACCTTTGTTAAACAAGCTGACAGCCAAATTAATTTTTTCATTTATAATGATTTGTTGATTATAGGCAATCTGATTTCGTATAAGTGCATTTGTAACACCATTTTGTTTAATCCGGAGATTTTCACGGATAGCTCTTTCTAAGGGATTTAATCCCGAAAGAAGTTTAATTGAATCCATATAATTGAAATCGGATGTCGTCTTTAACTTGGAAAAATCTCTTTTTTCAAATTCTTTATTTGTGATTGGATTTGTGGAGAATTGCCAGATAGGATCAAAAGGCATATGTGTTTTAATAAATTCAACGGGTGAAATAAGATAATACTGGTCGTTAAACTCGTGTTTATATTTGCCTTTTTCCAAATGACCGGCAGCCCAGGTTACATCAACTTCGTAAAACTTATTGTCTATTAAAACGGCATTCCATGCATGACCGTAATTGGCTAACGTTTCTTTTTGATCGGTATATCCCGAAATTACAAATGATTTAATACCAACCGATTGGCAACAAGCATTAAAAAGTTCTGCATAATTCTGGCAAACACCCTGTCTTCTTTGAAGAACCTCATCGACAATTTCCTGTGTATTGATATAAGTCTTATGCGAATTCAACATACTCAAATCATACCGGATATTATGTGAGATCCAATAATAAATGGCACGCGTTTTATCTTGAGGTGATGTGAGGTTCTGAGTTAAGTAATGTGCAATGGCACCGGCTGTTTTCATATTGGCAGGAACCGTGCCGGATTGTTTGTCAATTTTAGAATAATCGGCACTAAAACCAATGTCAATATGCATAAGAAGGGCTAAAAATAGAATATATTTTTTCATTGGAATTTTTATTTTCAAAAATTAGAACGGTAAAGATAAAAAAATAGCATATTCTACTCAAATTATTAAGTATAAATATGCTATATTTAAGTTACAGTGTTATTTTAATCGGGAAATTCCATTAAATATGCTTTTATAAAAGCATCAATATCACCATCCATAACAGCCTGTACATTCGAAGTCTGGTAATTAGTCCGGTGATCTTTTACCCGTCTGTCATCGAAAACATAACTGCGAATCTGAGATCCCCACTCAATTTTCTTTTTCCCGGCTTCCACTTTAGCTGTTTCCACACGGCGTTTCTCTAGTTCCAATTCATACAGTTGCGATTTAAGTAACTTTATGGCGTTATCTTTATTACCAAATTGGGAGCGACTTTCAGTATTTTCAATTACTATTTCGTCCATTAATTCAGTAACAGGGTTTTTGAATTTATAGTGACACCTAACACCCGTTTCCACCTTATTTACATTTTGTCCGCCTGCACCACTCGAACGGAAAGTATCCCAAGTCAGATTGGCCGGATTTAGTTCTATCTCGATAGTATCATCAACCAATGGGATTACATATACCGAACAAAAGGAAGTCATTCGTTTGCCCTGAGCATTGAATGGTGAAACACGAACCAGGCGATGAACACCGTTTTCGCTTTTCAAATATCCATAAGCCATTTCACCTTCAATCTGCATGGTAACGGTTTTAATGCCAGCTTCTTCTCCATCTTGTAGATTCGTAATTTCACACTTATAACCCTGACGTTCGCACCAACGTTGGTACATACGGAAAAGCATCGATGCCCAGTCTTGTGCTTCGGTACCACCGGCACCACCCACAATTTTGATAACTGCTCCCAGTCTATCTTCTTCGTGCGAAAGCATATTTTTCAATTCCAGAGTTTCCACCAGTTCAATCGCATGTCGATAGGCCTCGTCTACTTCCTCTTCGGTTGAAACTTCCTCTTTGTAGAAATCGAAAGTCAATTGAAGTTCGTCAGCTGCATTTTTTACTTCGTTGTAGCCGGCTACCCAATTTTTCAGTTCTTTTACTTTGCGCATTTGCGCTTCAGCTGCTTTGGCATCGTCCCAAAAATTGGGAACCTGGGTGCGCAAATCTTCTTCTTCTATTTGTATAAGCTTCGTATCGACGTCAAAGGTACCTCCTCAGTGCATCCTCGCGCTCCAACACATCTTTCAGTTGGTCTATTGTTATCATTTTTTAGTTTATTTGTTTTTGTTAAAAGATAATACAGGGTAAAAATATCATTAAAAATCCAATAGCAAAACCTGTCAGAGCCTGACTGGGTGTATGTGCTTTAAGTTCAATACGCGATAATCCTACTAAGGCAGAAATAAATAAAACAAGGACGAATAGCCAAACAGGATTAAGAGCCAACCGATAACAGACTCCGAAAATAGATCCCGTTAAACCGCCTATTCCGGATAAATGTGCACTGATTTTCCATTTCAGATTTATTAATACAATAATAAAAATAGAAACAACAGAACCAATGCCCATGGCTACAACAAAATTTGGGAGAAAGATCAATGTTCTCGATAAGAATAAAACCCAAAAAACATAAGCCATAAATGAAAAAAGATAGGGCATTGTCCGTTCTTCGCGCTTTGAAATAAATATATCATTCACATCACCTTTTTTAATCATTAAGAAAATTGGTATTGCAGGAAGTATCCCTGTAAAAATAAATGTACCTACAATGGTTATCCAACGCCAAAGTAATGGAAGTGTTGTATACACATCCATATTCATTAGCAACATAATTGCGTATGTAGGCATTAGAAGCGGTTGAAAAACGAGAGAAATTATTTTATAGAATGTTTTCATTTATGTAATTAGTCTCCCCCATCCCCTTCGATTGAAGAGAGTCTTTCCCCCTTCGGGGGAATTGAAGAGGGCTTTGTTATTTTTTAAATTTCTTTTCGCATTCGGGCAACAGGAATATTTAATTGTTCGCGATATTTTGCAACAGTACGGCGGGCGATAATATATCCTTTGGTTTTAAGTACATCGGCTAGTGCATCGTCATTAATCGGTTTGTTTTTGTCTTCATTATCAACACATTCAAGTAAAATCTGCTTGATTTCACGAGTTGAAACTTCTTCACCCATATCGTTGGTCATGGATTCCGAAAAGAAATACTTCACGGGGAAAATGCCAAATTCCGTTTGGATATATTTGCTGTTACTAACCCGCGAAATAGTTGAAATGTCATATCCGGTGCGGTCGGCAATATCTTTTAATATCATGGGTTTCAAATAAGTATCGTCTCCTTCAATAAAAAATGCTTTTTGAAACTCAACAATACTCGTCATTGTTGTAAGTAAAGTTTGTTGCCGTTGTTTGATGGCATCTATAAACCAACGCGCAGAGTCAATCTTTTGTTTAACAAACATAACTGCGTCTTTCATTTCCCGGTTTTGATTTTGTTTGTTTCCGGCAAAATCCTGAAACATGTCGTTATAAGTAGTATTTACTCTGAGCTCAGGTATATTACTATTGTTAAGATGCACGGTCAAATGATTTTCATCATTCTCCAGAATAAAATCAGGGACAATGGTGGACATCGTTTTTTCGAGAATATTGCCGCCCCAGGCATTCCCCGGTTTTGGATTCAAATGGACAATCTCATTCATTACCTTTTTCAATAAGGCATCATTCATATCCAGTCCACGCAGAATTTTATCGAAGTGTTTTTTTGAAAATTCGTCAAAGTATTCTATAATTATGCGGAGAGCCAAAGTCGTTTCAACAGTCGGTTTTTTTCGTTCCAGTTGAAGTTTCAAACATTCCTGTAAATTAAAAGCTCCAACCCCGGCAGGATCTAATAACTGGACTTCTTTTATTATCCGGTTCATTTCCTCATCGGTCGTTTGTATCCCAGCCTGAAAAACAATGTCATCAACCATGGCCTCGGGAGTCCTGCGTAAATATCCTTCGTCGTCAATATTACCGATAACATATTCTATAAGTAACCGGTCTTTATCCGATAATTTCAATAAACCAACCTGATCTATCAGAAATTCATGAAATGTCATACCGATAGAAAACGGAATATCTTCGTGCTTATCGTCTTTAGAAGTATTGTTGGCTTTTAATTTGTAATCGGGGATGTCGTCATCAGCCATATATTCCTCAAAGTCAACATCGTCATTATTCCCTCCATCCTCATTACTTAAATCATCTTCCCTTTCGTTATTTTCTTTATCCGTTTCGGCACCTTCTTCCAGTGCCGGATTTTCTTCCAGTTCCTGACGAATGCGTTCTTCCAACTCCAAAGTCGGAACTTCTAGCATCTTTATCACCTGGATTTGTGCCGGCGAAAGTTTTTGTTGTAACTTTTGTTGTAGTTGCTGCTTTAACATAAACGAAACGTTTGGCTATAATTCACCACCTGACTGCAAAGATACAAGTTTTTTTGAAGAAAAAGCAGTGAAATGAACGTTCCGGGAATTTTAATACCAATGAAATTGAAAATATAAATGTTATAGGATAATCAAATGATGAATGATAAATCAGCATTCTTTCTGGATTTTATTCCTTCAAAAAATCAGCGTTCCAATTAAAATTCTTTAATAGGTTTGATAGAAATAAAATTTAGTGATAGTAAGTTTTGAATTGTATATCTACTTTGACACTCTTTTGCAAGCATACCTCGATGCTTGGCGGTGATAATTCACCAATTTTTCCCGACACCCATCCTCATTTTATTTAAAATTCGACTGATTCAATAAGTTTTTCAATTTATTTTCGGTTAAAAGTAATTTGTTTTCAGTGTTTTAGGATGAGATTATGTTTTAAAGCATAAATAAGTTCAAAAAAGATTTGGTTTGTAATGTAAAAGCGACTACTTTTGCACCC
>DIZI01000016.1 GCA_002427885.1 Paludibacter sp. UBA6032 | reverse complement strand
CGCAATGTGCTTACTTACAGCCCGTACATTATTAATGATCTTTAAGAAGCCTTCGCGTTGTAAATGAGCCGAATTCAAGCGGACTACATTCATACCCTCGGCATACATTTCGCGAAGAAAGTCTACTTCGCAACATTTATCGCTTATCGTTGCGACTATTTTGGTTGATTTGTGCATACAATTGATTATTAATTCACCCCAAACTAACGTTATGGAATAAGGAAGGTTTTAATGAAATTCTGTTTTTAATGTTTATTAGAAGTGTAAGATGGCATCTACGGCCAGTCGATATGAATCCATGCCGAAACCGACTATGCAACCCTTGCATACTTCCGACAGAAAAGAATGATGTCTGAAGGATTCGCGTTTAAAAACGTTTGAAATATGCACTTCAACAACCGGTGTCGTGATGGATCGAATGGCATCTGCAATAGCTACGGATGTGTGAGTGTATGCACCGGCATTAAGCACGATACCATCAAATGTAAATCCTGTTTCCTGTAGTTTATCGATAAGGTCACCTTCATTATTCGACTGAAAATAGACCAATTCTATCTCAGAAAATTTTTTTTTAAGTTCTACGAGATATGCTTCGAAAGTTTGATTACCATATACTGTGGGTTCCCGTTTCCCCAACAAGTTCAGGTTTGGTCCGTTGATAATCTGAATTCGTTTCATGCCTGTTTATTCTTAGTTTTGTTCAAATTACGAATGGTAATATAAAGAATATATAATGAAGGAATTAAACAAATGAAATTTGCTAATATCATTGGTAAATCTGAAAGTAAAACTCCGTATAAAAACCAAAATAAAATACCAAAAGTCATTATGGCGTACATTCCCAATGAAATACTGTGAGTTTCGCCGGTTTTTATCACTTTATAAGCTTGCGGAAATTGTGCAACCGCTGTACATATACCTGCAATATATCCTACCCAAACAATATCAAATGTCATAAATATTTTTTTGCAAAAGTACTAAAAAAATACGAGTGCTACAAAAACGAATAAAATGTGCTAACAGTCTGATTTTTTTTTACAATTGGTTTTTAATCGAAAATTACTGGCTTTGTGGGATTCAAATTCAGCCAAATTTGTCATTATTTAAACATATCACATGAACTAAATCAATCCGAAAACGGTTAAACATTTCGATAATTCGTTGAAATAATTTTTCCAAAAGCAGAACAATGAACAGAACAAACTCCATTTTACAATTGCTAAAGCCGGGAATTCCCCGGCGGTATTTGCTTATTGTAGCCGGTATAGCCTGGACCACGGGTGGCGGGATGTTAGTATACAGAGGTTTTTCGATGTTGAAATTAGCGCAGGGAATGATTTGGTTGAAAATAGCCGGAAGTATTGTTGCCGGGATAATTTTCTATGTAATGATGTTCTCGAAAATCTCGTTGAAACATATTCATCGGATTGTACATCTGGAACCGGACAAACCTTGTCTGTTTTCCTTTGTCAACTTTCGAAGTTATTTGTTGATGGCCTTGATGATCAGTTTTGGAATAACTCTGCGAATGACAGGAATTGTATCTCCAGTCTATCTTTCCGTATTTTATATTGGCATGGGAACTCCACTCTTAATGTCAGCCTTACGATTTTATTATTATGGAATAAATTTTCATCAGGCAGTACAAAAAATAGATTAATCCCGTTTTACAGTTCTGATTTTTTGATTTCAATTATTCTGTAAATTTCGGATTAAAAAGTAGGAACCCGATATTTATACCCAGATTCCATTGGCCAGGTGAACTACTATAATTTGCAAAAAAGGCTGCCGAGGCTATTTTAAAGTTAAATACAAGTGATGTCTCGGACATAAACTGAGATGATCTAAAAGCATCTGAATAACCTGGTGAATTGTCGGATTGACGGATAAAAGTTTTATAGGGAATAAACCAGTATGCTTCAGTTCTAACGTGCAGTTGTTTGTTTATTTGATAAATTGGTTTTATGCCTACGGCCAGAAATTGATTCGCACTGAATGCATCGTTGAAAACTGTCCGTGTGAAAGGTGTCGGCTGAAACGAGGGAGCCTGAATAAGGTTAACCGTGTAATTTTGAAGTAACTTACGCGTTGTGATGGCCAATTCGGCAAAAGCTCCTACTGTAAAATTAGATTTCAATGGATAATAACGATCCATCTTTGCCCGATATTGTACCCATAAATCCATTCTGTCGGAAACATTCAGTACAGGATCGGTTCCGGATTTAAAGTTTTCTTCCCCTCCGAAAAGCTGAAGTGAGGTTGAATAACTGAAGCCTTTTGTAGGATACATTATATCATTCAACGTATAGCTGTCAATTTTAGCAAAGACGTTACCGAGTGAGAAAGCGCTTTTGTCGTTTTTCGGATTAAGACCGGTCAAATCTCTGTATTGAAGATAATTATCCGTTAATGCTCCGTATCCAATGCCAAACTCCATTCGCCCTTTCATGGTGAGCGGAAAACCAATGCTTAACTTGCTGTAACCTTCGTACTGATTAAAATAGGAAGTCCGGTTGTCTTCATAAAACAACCGGTTGCCTTCAAAATAATCAAATTTATGAAGGATAACTCCTAATTTAAGATACCAGTTTTTTTGTGTGGGAACTTCAATCCGTGTACCTAATCCCAAACCATTGTAAATTCTGCCGAATTGTGCATCCACATAGTCTGTTTGAGCATATTCTCCCAGGTTCTGGTAACTTACACCAAAATAAGCCTGATTGGAAGTGGAAGAAGAGATGTTTCCTCCGAGCATCACTTTCAATTGGTTTTGGGTTGTAACATCCAGATTCAAATCGAAATAACCTGTTGATGGATTGTATATGGCATGGGGAATAACTTCAGATATTTTATCATCCGAAATCAATTTGAAATAAGCTTCTTTAAACTCATTCAGGTTGAAAATTTTATTGTCATAGTTGAAAACCTTTTCAATATAAATCTTTTGGAGACTGTCAACTCCTTCTACTTCTATTTTTTTGAATTTAAATGGTGGAAACCCATCCCGAAACTTTTTTCGTTTTTCGGTTAATTCTTCGATAGATATTCGTCGTGGTATTCGTGCTTTTATCTCATCGATGTTTTTCATTACTTCATCGTATCCGATTTTGACTAATTCGTCAATTTTAGAAAAGTCGAAAGTATTTACATTTGATAAATTAAATTTAAGTAAGATTCCTTCTTTTTTAGTAATGGTATAATCCGTTTTACTCATAATCATGTTCTCAATCTGCATCACGATGTTATGTTCATCCGGTTTGCGCGGGTTGTTTGCAACAACACTTCCTATCATTATATCCGGTTTGAAATCATCGCGCATCACATCCACCGGAAAGTTGTTGTATATACCACCATCGAATAACAGGCGATTTTCAATTATTATTGGTTTAAACATGAAAGGAAAGGTCATTGATGCACGGATAGCATCACCTAAAATACCACTTCGAAAAATGACTGCTTCTTTATTGTAAATATCGGATGCAACACAAGCAAAAGGGACCATTAATTTATTAAAATCGCCACCTGCTGAGGCGTTAGCTTGAGCAAATAGTGGAACTAAAGCATAGTTCATTTGTCGTGGTGACACTATATTTGTTGGAAGTAGATAGTCTTTTAAATTAAATGAGTCTAGGTCGTTAATCTTAAGTCTAAAATCAACAAAACTGGGTTTTGGATCTGCATTACGGTAGTAATAAATGTTGTCGGATTGAATTTCGCCCGTTGACCAGTACTTGAAATCATTGGATTTTAAGATATCTATCATTTGATCAGGTGACAATCCCATGGCATAAAGGCCGCCCACAATTGCTCCCATCGAAGTTCCTGCTATATAATCAATGGGTATATTATTATCTTCCAATGCCTTTATAACCCCAATGTGAGTAATCCCTTTAGCACCACCACCGCTCAGCACAAGACCAACTTTCTGGGCATGTAATTGTGAGACTAAAATAAGGATAAGGCTAAAAAGAACTAAATTTATTTTCATAGAAATTGCAGGATGATAATACCACAGCAAAAATAGAATAAATGCTGTATAAATTAAAACTTTTTTTGTTTTCTCCGATATATTATTTAAACATTTAAATATAATTTTAGTTTTGTGTAAAGTAATAATAAATGAAAAAAATCAGAAGATATATCAAATAAGACATATCTTCTGATTTAATATAAAAGTATTCTGTTTAAAATATAATTTTATATGAGGTTCCATTCACTTTCAATATATAAACACCTCTGTTTAATTTGGCTGTATAGTCTCCCATCATTACATTCTTATAAATTAATAATCCGCTAATTGAATATAACTCCAGAGTTGAGAAAGAATTTAAGTGAACCTGAATCCCGTTACTAATTATACGAATGAACAAATTTTCATGTGTCGTTTCGGTTGAAGTCTTTGTTGTCAGGAACGTTGGAGTATATTCATTTCCATACCGGTCCAGAACCGCTACAGCAAATTTGTGAGTTGTAAATAATGTTGAGTATTTCGTTAAGTCAAATTGACTGGAATATGTTACTCCTAATAAATTCATCACGTTAGTGAACGATGTTGGTGTTTCTACAAGGTCATTAGGTATGGCATAAACTGTAAACTTAACATTCTTTTCAGGATAATCCCAAATTAAAACACCATCGGTTAATTTGATATTCGTTACAGTACCGGGAGTTGCATGCTCTTTCCAATAAATTGCAGGAGTAAGTGCTTGTGAAGTGAATTTTTGTTCACGGAGATATTTCGTAAAGTATCCTTTGGTCTGTAAATTTTTAATACTGTATAAAACTGCTCCCGGAGCTGCATTTTTGGTGGAATTACGATTCCAGTCAATTTCTAAACCTACTTCGGAATCATCGAAACTAGCCGCAGCAACAATTCGTTGTTCAGTTTTTGTTATGCCCGTAGGTAGACCACCATTTAATGTATACAACTTCAGTTCAGGTAAATTATCAGGAATAACCGACCAGGGAACTACCGGTTCCAAACCTGGTGATTTATAAATTGATGTAAGTGAGGTCATACTCATACTCGAATAGAAATACTTATTGAATTTATTGGCTACATCCGACCACCATGGGCATAATTTCTTATAATCCTGTCCGGTACTGGTTGTTGTCCAGTATAACTGAGGTGAAATATAGTCTACTTTGTTTTGTTGCAGCCAGGCAACAGGATCACAATATATTTGTTCATACATATCCGATCCGGTGATACCCGAAGGAAGCGTCAATCCGCGGGATGTTGCAACTGCAGTTTGTGTTGTCCAGATTCCAAAAGGTGAAACACCAAATATAACATAGGGTTTCACAGCCTGAATAGTATCGTACACATCAGCTATCATTTTATTTATATTATCACGCCTCCAATTACTGAGTGTCATATTGGCCGGTTTGAATAATCCCTGTGAGTAGCTATCCAACGAAGTGTTTGTTCCGGCATAAGCATAGAAATAATCGTCGAAAATTATTCCATCCAAGTCATATTTGCTTAATATATCACCGATTACATTTTTTATTAATTTCCGAACTGCAGGATTACCCGGGTCCAGAATTGTAATACCATCGGTTGTTTTTATCCCATTTGTGTATTTGGCATAATCCAGAATCCATTCAGGGTGGGCTGTTTTATAATCTCCCGGTAATCCTGTGTATTTCCCGGCTGATGTTTCATACCGGTATGGGTTGAGCCATGCGTGTAATTCAATACCGCGTTTGTGAGACTCTTCAATAGCAAAAGCCAGTGGATCATAGCCGGGATAAGTGCCCCGTGTACCACCCAAGTGGGCAGACCAGGGTTCGTAAGCAGAATTATAAAAAGCATCTGTTTCAGGGCGGACCTGAAAAAAAACCGCATTCATATTAGCCGCTTTTACCGAATCGAGAATGGCTGTAAACTCTGCCTTTTGTTTGGCAATATTGTTTGTAGTAACAGTACTCATGGGCGTAGTTGGCCAATCGATGCGGTACACTGTTGCCAACCAACCGGCACGCATTTCCCGTTTCGGTGATTGAGCATTTAAGCATGTAAAAAGAGCAAGCAAGGATAAAAATAGAATTGTCTTTTTCATAAAAAGATAAACGGTGATTTTACAAACAACCGCCTTTTTCATATCGAAAAAGGCGGTTGAATTTTCTTATTACCTTAAAGGGCATAGGGTTCTTATTTAATAAATTTGGTTGCCTTACCGTTGATTCGAATAATGTACATGCCATTATTTAGATCGTGAGAATAAGATCCGTTGGCGTTTGTTTTTTCAATCAACATTCCGTTTATTGTGTACAATTCAATCGCAGCCTCTCCATCAAAACTAACTTCAATTCCGTTAGGAGTGTGCATTATACGTGCTTCTACTTTCACATTGTCAATATTGGTGATAATCATGGTAGTAAAACGTGCAACCACATCGTTCATTACAGGAGCTATACTCCAACGATTGCTTCTGTTAGTATTATCAGCATTGCTTTCCCAGTTGTTGGCAACTTCATCATTTGTGTAATATTTGTACTGAGTATTTGCAGGAAATTTATCACCGGTATTACCCCCTAGTATTGTGCTAAATGTGTTTGCTGTTTTAGTCATTTCAATTCCATTAGCCCAACTATCAAAACTTCCTTTAATAAATAATTTTGAAGGCACTGGTGTAGCTGCATCAAAACTAACATTGAGTGTGATTTTATTCACACGATACCAAAGAGTTACATTGTCTGCATCAGTATAAGTCCTATTGGCAGCCAATTTAAGCGGATCTGCTCCATCCGTAGGATTATATCTACCCTCTTCATAATCCAAATCTCCGGTTTTTTCACAATAGTATTTGTAAGTAACACCATCGATACATGGGAAAATACTTGAGAACTGATTTGCAATACCAGTTGGCATTAATTCGAAAGGAGTGGTATTATCCCAAGCTTTTCCAGTAAAATCACCTGCAACATAAACATGAGCTGTTCCGTTTGGTACGGTTACCGTGAACTGCTTAGCAACTGCAGTCAAATTACTCGCTTCATATGCACCGGCATTAGTTACAGATGCACGATCAACACCATTAATATCCTTTGCAATTCCAGATAAGCGTGGTACTGCTAAATTTGCATTATTTAATGATGCTCCGGTTAAATTAAAATCTGTAGTACTTACAAAGTTTACATCTACATTCTTAGAATTTCTGTCTTTTGTTGGGTATGCTGTCTGATATGCAGCAAAAGTTGAATTTGTTGTCAATGAAACAAATAATGATTTTGTGTTACCTGCTTTGTTATAGAAAATATTATAGTCGGAAGTGCCGGTAGTCATACTGCCAAAAAAAGCATTTGCAACGGCATCTTCATTACTAATAAAGATATTATTTTTAATATCAGGATTGGCAAATGAAAGAGTGATTGCCTGATAATAACCGGGAGTAGTATTAGCCGTTAAAGCAGGCATGTAAAATGTATTGTTGCTTATAAAACCTGTTGTTCCTCCAAAGAAAATATAGGTAAGATTTACAGTCGCAGCTGTTACAGTTTTTTTATCTATTCCTGAAAATATATTGTTATATATATTATATGTACCAGCTGCAAGTGACATCGTTCTCATACCCAATGCTCCGGTTGCAGTAGCTTCCATAGTTGTTGTTTCCACAAATTTGTTATTATAGATATTGAAGGTCCCTGCTGCACCAGTTGATGTCCATAAACCATAGTTTACTGTATTTGCACTTCCTAATTGTGTTAAATGAAATTCATTATTGTAAAAATCACCTCCATTTATATAATAGAACCAACCACATCTTCCCTGAGCTGTAATTATATTATTTTTTACTACTAAACCAGATGTTTTTACAGTTGTTAAAGTTCCTGAACTGGTAGTATTA
Source organism: Paludibacter sp. UBA6032 (assembly GCA_002427885.1). Lineage (GTDB taxonomy): Bacteria > Bacteroidota > Bacteroidia > Bacteroidales > Paludibacteraceae > Paludibacter. The sequence continues at coordinate 138,975 of DIZI01000016.1, read as the reverse complement.
ATTCCTTGTCCGGATACGGAGGCAATTGATGTGATAATGTTGTTGTCAATAGTAACTCCAATTGGTCCGACTTCCACTGCAGCACCTTTGCGGGTAACCATACCAATGCATTGAGCTGAAGTTCCTGTTGATTTGCTTTCGTAGATACAATTTTTGATGACTGTATTTTCACAAGCGCCCACAATAACAGTCAATTTAGAGCCTGAAATGCTTGCACTAGCTGTTGTAAATTTCAATCTTCTTGTTGTTCCACCCACAGCATAACCGTCAATTGTTACTTTGTTTGTAGAAATAATATTAGCATCGGCCCATGCAGAAGTTAAACCAGTGTAACCAATTACAAAATGACCCGATGGACTCGTGTTGTCAGTTGTTTTCGTGAAAGTAATGGTTCGATCAGCGTCAGCATCAGGACGAATGGTAATGCCAAAACCATTTGTATTAACAGCCAAGCCAATGTTGGCGGCTTCGGTTATGTCCGAAGTAATTTCAAGGATAATGTCACCACCAACACCATTTGTGTTGATATCTGTAACTGCTGCACTTAATGATGTGTAATTAGGTGAGAGTTCCGTAGTTCCAACTTTGTAGGTTCCGGACATAGCTGTAGCCATTGCCACTGTAGTTATTGCAAAAGTTGCCATGAATAAAGTAAATTTTTTCATAAACGATAATTTTAGTGTGAATAAATTGTAAGTTGTATAATCAGTTGTAAAAATAGACAATATTTTTGTTGCTGCAAACGTTTGCAGAACCTATTTTATATGTTTAATAACAGAAAAAAATGATATTATTTAAAAATCAAGAATCATGAGACGTAGATGATTGAGAATGTGAGATGTACATTAAAATGAATTTACTCCACAAAAGAAACGACAAATCAGGTTAATCTAATTTTCTAACTCCAATTCCGGGTTCATTATTCAATTGAACTTTTCCATTCATGAATTTTGCACCACTGAACAAATCATTTGTAATTAATAAATTGCCATCGAGGTCTGCAAAATCCATTTGAGGAGAAAGTTGTGCCGCTGCAGAAATGGCACACGAAGTTTCTGTCATACAGCCAATCATGAGTTTTAAATCACAGGCTTTAGCCAGTGTAATCATTTGATGGGCTTCGCGCATACCGGTGCATTTCATGAGTTTTATGTTTATTCCGTTAAAGACACCTTTCAGACCAAGTATATCTTCCATACGTTGACAGGATTCATCAGCAAAGGTTGGCAGGGGACTTTGTTCTGTAAGCCATGCCATATCATCCAGATTATGTTTAGGCAAAGGTTGCTCAATTATTTCGACATTTCTTTCCGAAAGCCATTCGATCATTTCCAACGCATAATGCTTATCTTTCCAACCCTGATTAGCATCCACACGAATGGGTTTATCTGTAACAGACCGTACGGTGTTGATAAGCATTTTATCTGTTGCTTCATCTACTCCTAGTTTCACTTTAAGCACTTTGAAAGGTTCCGTTTCCAGCATTTTTTTACGCACTTCCTCTTCTGTGTCAATTCCAATGGTGAACGTTGTAAATGGGACTTTAGTTGCCGAGTAACCCCACAGGGCATGCCAGGGTTGTCCCATCAATTTCCCCACCAAATCGTGCAAAGCAATATCTACAGAAGCTTTGGCTGCCGTATTATTAATTGCGATTTTATCGACATATGTCAAGATATCATCCAATTCAAAAGGATTGCTGAACTGCTTTAAATTGAGTTTCTCTAAAAAAGCCATAACTGAAGCCTGTGACTCCCCGAGGTAAGGAGGCATTGCAGCTTCACCATAACCGCTAACTCCATCGTATGTAATTTCAGTTAATACAACAGGTGTTGTTGTGCGTGTATAACCCGAAACAGTGAAAGGATGTTTCAATTGGAGGTTGTAAGGTCTATACGTGAGCTGCATTCGGGTACTTCCAGTCGGATTTATAATTTTATTTTTTTGTGCAAAAATAGAATTTGCATTGACAAGTGAAGCGGCAGTCGCTAAAACGGATGTTTTGAGAAAAGATCTTCGTGTAAACATATTTATAATTGTCAATTAGAATTTTTAATCAAACGAATGTGAAGATGAATCACCGGTAAAAAGGATGCTTTTGGATAGAAATTATGCCTGAATCCTTATTAATCCGGGTTAAAATCCGTCTTGCATACAACAACCTCCCGGCATTATATGCATCATATCGAATGTTCCCGGATTTCAAACTGCTTATATGCACTGTTCCTGAAGAGTGAATAAAATAGCCATTTCCAATATAAATTGCAACATGTGAAATCTGCTTTTTGCCTTCTTTTATTGAACCGAAGAACAACAGGTCCGCCGGTTGTAATTTTATTAAATTAGGTGTAATATCAATTTTTTCACCAGTTTGGGCCTGTTGAGATGCATCTCTTGCTAATAAGACTCCATTCAGATAAAAACATGTTTTCGTAAAACCGCTACAGTCCATCCCTTTTACAGATGTTCCTCCCCATAAATAGGGAAAACCGATAAACTGTTTCGCCATTGAAATGATGTTTTTAGCACTGGGTTGATGCGATATAAACCATTGTTTCAGAGGTGAAGGGGACGATTTTAGTAAATATGCATTTCGACCATCGGGTAATAATATTTTAAAGTATTTTCCTGTCTTACCCTGATAACGAACAATGTCACCCAATACAACATCGGACACAATATCGCTGTTTTCTGATGGTTTAGATCTCAAAACTGAAAAATAACTCCGAATAATAAGCTTAGGTGACTGGTTCCATGTGTGATATTCCGGGAGACTCATTTTCTTAACACTTTCATCCGTTGTCCAGGCTATGTATCCATCAGGTGTCATCAATTTATACCAACCATGATCTTTCTCTAAAATAGGAACAGGTGTACCCAGTAATGCTTGTGTCCCCATTTCGGATGAAAAGAGAGGAACCACCCGAAGATTTATAACTGATAGATTAACAATTCCATAACCCGGATTTTCTGCTTTTGCCGGTTGAAAAAGGAATGGTATTAACAGACTTAGCTTAATGAAATAAATGAATGTGTTTTTCATTGAATGTTGAAGGAATGAACCGGTGTTATTTCTGTTTTATTTTATACGTTTATTTTTTTATAAATAGAGCTTCACCTGATGTGAAGCCCTATCTGAATTATTAAAATGAATATCAACAACCTATTGCTTCATAATTCGTTTCGTAACAGTACTTTCAGTTGTTTTTACCTTTAGAATATAAACACCCGGTTGCAAAGTTGAAACAGATAAGTTTACACGATTTGTATTTGAACTTTCCGAATACATCAGACTCCCTTTCAAATCGTAAAGTGCAATTTTTTCAATGTTTGAACTTTTTGATTCAACGATTAATTGGTCAACTGCAGGATTAGGATAAACTTTTATCATTTCTCCCTGATCTTTGATTGGATTAAGGGAAGTTATTGTAATAATCTGACCGGAAGGAGCAGGAGTTGTAAACTGATTATCAGCTTTTGGCAGAGCCCATACACCCAGACGTTCCGAAGTATTTGATATGACATATAAATTTCCGGCACGGTCAAATGATATTCCCGGAGTGTTACTTCCCATGGCCGGTTTGATTGAATGAAGCCGTGTCAGAGTTGGTATGCCGGTTTCGGAATAGCTTATGGTAAAAATTTTAACTTCATCCTGACAACCCATTGCCAAGATTGTTCCATCTTGATTTACAGCCATCCCTCCGGTATAGGAATTTACAATTAATGAAGGAGTCAATCCCGAATTAAAATTCAACACACCATTAGCATCAATATGGATTAATGAAGGAACGTTAGCAGCATCTGTAGCCCGGTATTGCGAGATCCACCAGCCTCTGTGGTTATCGGGTGCTATACACGAATTCATGTTTTGTTGCAAATTTCCATTCAGTGCATCATTGTATACAACCGCGCTTGGAGCCGATTGCCAGGGAGTTTCCAATGTCCCGATATTATATTGCAATACATTCCCGACACTGGTTGCAGCTGCATCTACGTAATCTTCATCAAAAGTGTATAATTTTGTATCGGCACCTGTTCCAAGAACCCAACAATGGGCAATAGAACCGTGAACAGTTACACCATTGAGACTGGATAAACCAGAAGACGCAAGTGTAAGACCATCGAATACAGATTTAAATGCCCCTGCAGGATTTGCGGGCTCCATTATCCATACTCCCGGATGTGAATTACTCCAGTCGGTTATATAAACTTTTCCATCGGGAGCTACACTCAGGCGCATTGGACTACTTCCGGTACCCCAGGTTATTTGTCCGGTATAACTTTCAGCTCCCTGATTTGTAATATCTTCCAATGCCGAATTTAAAATATAGATACCATCTTTGGTCATCCGACCGGTTCCAGTGCGAGGAGCCGTTTCTGTAGCATAAACTCTTCCGAAGAAAGGACTTTCAAAATTATTATCTACTGCTACACCACGTGGTGAATAAAATTGCATTTGTAGCTGATTATTATCAGAGAATTTTAACGGACGATCGATTGATTCTGCAGCAGCAGTAACAGACCATGTGTAATTTCCATCAATTACACCTTCAAAGTTGCCATTTACCGAATTTTTTCCTTTTGATAATGGACCGACTGAAATTACTTTGACTAATGAGTCGCCTTTGAGTATATTAATATTTACGTTGGTAGCATTCTCATTCAATGTAAAAGTAAATAAGTATGTATTTGGACATACACAGTTTGGAACAGCCAATTGCAGTTCGGAAGCATAGATATTGGCTTTACCCGTTGGAGTAACAGTTTTAAAACGTGCCATACCTTCGTTTTGAGCCAAAATCATTAAATCAATATTGTAGCCGCTGACTTTTGCAGCTGCTGCCATATAACTTGATTTTTGAGGTCCTAAACCGGATTCTGTAAGTTTTTCAGATATTTTTACCGCATTATTCAGACCGTTTGTAACATCAAACATCACCACACCTACTGCCGTTGAATCGGCCATACAAACAGGCGATGCCATAAATACATGTTTTGCATTGCGGAAGAAGAAATTACCTGCAGCAACCGGTTCAATTGCATACCCTAATTTCTCGGTGAAGACTCCTTTGTTTACTAATATCGACCGATCCGGTTGATTCCAGTCAAACTGAAATTCGGTAGGCAAGATCTTTTCGCTGTCTAAATAGAAATGATCGGCTCCGGTTGGAGAAATGGTGAACGTGAATTTCTTTCCCCACAATGCTTCGGTATAGTTTGTAGCATCAATCATATATTTATAACCAATGGCCGAAATTCCTTCTTCATAAAGCAATCCTACTATTCGAATGGCTTTAGAAGATCCGGTTGTAACCGAAGGTGTATAAATTGTACATCTCCAACGTGGACCGCTTACTGCGAAGGTTTCACCCATCACTCCGTTCGCCCAGTTTCCTTGTTGCTGCGTTTGAAAGAGCAGAGTAGGAGCTATTGAGTCATTATCCCATGTATAAACTTTGAAATAACGCCCCAATGTTTCTGGTAAACCTACAGTGTCTTTGTTGCAGGCAAGTAAATAACCATCCGAAGTAAAATTGATATCATTAATAATTTTAGCACCACCGGAAATTCCGGTTAAATTCATTTCACGGATTTGAGCTGTTGTAACGGCATTTATTACTAAAATCTTCGGTTCGGTAGTCAAAACATATAATTTCTCATTGCGGTAAAGTACTTTTTTGATTTGATTTGGATTTAGCCATTCAGGTACTACCGGTGTAGTTGTTTCGAAATTATAATGTTTTAAAGCGATTGCTCCGGCTTCCTGAACAGGATCGGGATAGTTAGGGGTTGTATCTTTGTCGATAACCAGATTCGGGTTAACCAGCATCATTTTGGCATAGGTTGTTGTAGCTGCAGTTACCGAAACAGTAGTGTCTATCGGGGTGTGATTTTTAGCCTCAATATGTAACTTGTAGGTACCCGGAGTCAGATTGTAAAATGCGAAAATCCCATTGTACAACGTATCAACCTGACACATACCCAATGAATCACCGGCAGCATTCATGAGTTTAACTTTTGTTCCGTTAAGTGGTAACCAGCGGTCATTAGTACCTGCTTTGTAAGTATATTTGGCATTTACAATCGTTTCATCTTTGCCTTTTGCAAATCCTGCAATGATACCGGTTGCAGGCAAGCTAACCTGAAAATAATCACAAAAGTAACGATAAAAATTTACTGCTTCCAGCTTGCGATAATTTACATTCAGTAATCTATGAGTTTCAGGTTGATAATCGTGGAACGAACCTTCGGATAAAAATCCCGGAACAGTAAGTGGACGCAAAACGCCTAATCCGCTTGTATTTCCATAAAAAGAGAAGTCCCCGCGAAGATTTGTTGAAGTTGTATAATAAGTCCAGTTTGTCAGTTGGTTTGACATCTGTCTTGGCCATGTAGTCTGTGCCATTGGTAAACTGGCTGCGATTGTCGGATCATTATCGTAGCCATGATACAAAATCAGCAGGTAATTTGTGCCTACGTTACTTCCAATGGCATTGCTGTGAATTGCCAGGAATGCATCAACATTATTCGCATTAGCTTCTTCAGCAATTTCGGTCAGATTACGATCATCAACATCCCTGTTTTGAGTACGTGACATGATGACGGTAGCACCGTTTGCCAATAACATGTCCCTTAGAGCTAAGCCTTTTTGTAAATTGCTGTACGATTCCCAAAAACCAAGAGTATCTCCCAGGGCGTAATTAATTGTTATTAAGTTCCGGTCGTTAGCACCATCGTAACCTCCATGCCCGGGATTAATATAAATTTTTTTGCCGGTAAAATCATTTGCCGACGCTAAGGAACATATAAATAAAACGAGTAAAAATCCAATTGTTTTTTTCATTTTCGTATCCTCCTCTTATTTAATTTGAATCTTAACTAAATAAAGTTCCCCTTTTTCAGTATTGAAAGCTATTTGAGAACCGTCAGGCGAAGCTGCCGGATACATGGCCATTATTTCCTTTGGTGTGTTAAGTGTTTGACGGACTTTTCCATCGATTGAAAGAACAATCAAAGTAGATGAAAGCAGTTTCTCACCATCATCTTTATCATCCATACCCACTAACCAGTTGTTATTAATCCAGACAGGAGCATTTAACTTACCCAAAGATTTTGGATTGGTTCCATCAATTTTACAAACGAAAGTTCCTTTACCGGCAACTGTATAGGCAATATTTTTCTTGTCAGGAGAAATGGTTGGCCAGATATAACTGGCGGATTCGCCGTTAGGAGTTAATACGCGACGCGTATTTCCGGTATAAAGTACAATTTTCTGATTCTCGATACAAACTACAGGAGCTACGTCTGTAATCACAATATTAGTTCGATAAAGTGTTTTCCCTTTTACATATTGGGCTTTATTTTCCGAAAATTTGGCTGTTATCGGTTCCCGTGTAGGAGCTGCCAGTTGAACCTGCTTTCCTGTCACACGGGATAATGAAACAAGAGAATTATTTCGTAATTTATTGATATATTGAGTTTTTCTGTACACTATGGTATTTCCATCTGCACTAATCTGGACTCCGTAACCAGCTCCGGGATCCGTTGTGAGTACTTTTACAAAATTGTCTGCAAAATTATATTGTCTTAAACCGGTATAATTCTCGGATGTTGTGAGTAAATAGTCACCTGATGGACTAAATGTAGGATGATAATAACCTCCTACTTCTGAATTTTTTAAAAACGAAATTGACTGTAAATTGATTTGTTGCGCAGTTAACATTTGCCCAATCATTGCCAAAAGGAGAAGGATTTTTTTCATAATTGTAATTATTAAATGAATATTTATAAAATAATGGATGGTAAAAGTAGTGATTATTTTGAAAATTGCAAACGTTTGCGTAACTATTTTTTTGTTTTTGGAATATTTTTTTGTATTCGGATCATTTAAATGGAGAACATTGCCAGTCAGGATGCATTTGAAATCATGAATAAAAGAATTATTCCTTATATTTGCGTACAAAAATTGATTATGGAAAAAATAAATCAGATTATCTGGGGAGTCATTGGTGCGGGAGATGTGTGTGAAATAAAAAGTGCACCGGCTCTTTCGAAAATCCCCTTTTCGAAAGTAAAAATGGTTATGCGTCGAGATGCCGTGAAAGCGGCTGATTATGCAAGTCGTCACAAAATTGAATACTGGACAACAAATCTGGATGATTTGTTGAGCGATAAAGAGATTAACGCGATATACATAGCCACACCACCCGATACCCATGCCGAATTTACACTCAAAGCAGCTGCAGCAGGAAAGGCTGTGTATGTTGAAAAACCGATGGCAACAACTTATGCTGAGTGCTTACAAATGATTGATGCGTGCGTAAATGCGAAAGTACCATTGTTCGTTGCCTACTACCGGCGAACATTACCCGGGTTTTTAAAAGTGAAAGAAATCATTGAAAAAGGGTTGATTGGTGATATTCGCTTTGTCAATATTGAAATGTACCAGTCGATTCAAACAGATATTATTGCCAACACAGCAACCAACTGGCGGATTATTCCCGAAATTGCAGGAGGTGGTTATTTCCACGATTTATCTTCCCATCAACTGGATTATCTTGATTTTCTGTTTGGTCCCATTATCGAGGCTCACGGGGTTTCAGAAAATCAGGCTGGATTATATACAGCCGATGATATTGTTACCGGGTCTTTCCGATTCGGGAACGGTGTACTGGGATCGGGAACATGGTGTTTTACGACTGATCCGGTTTCAGAAAAAGATCAAATTACAATTGTTGGATCGCAGGGTGACATATCCTTCAACACTTTTGGAAATCCAATGATAATAAATATGAAAAGCTCAACTACTGGTAAACAACAGTTTGTTTTCAATCATTTACAACCCATTCAGGAACCGCTTATTCAACTGATTGTTGATGAACTACGTGGAGTCGGAACAGCTCCGGGCAATGGAATAAGCGGAGCCCGAACCAATTGGGTTCTGGAACAAATAGCTGGGAAAAAGTATTGATTAAACCAACCAAGCTGCTTGTTACGGGCATAACAAAAATAGAAAATTCGACTTTATTTAGTACTTTTACACATCATTCCTTCCTTGATTACCTATGCTTTTTGATTTAAAAGAAGATAACAATGAAAAAACTAACTTCAACCTTTTTATTTATGACGATAGGATTATCGCACAACATGGCGCAGGAAAATTTGAGTTACCAAAAGCCACCACAAAGCATTCTGCAATTGGCCGATTACGAACGTGCCCCGCAAGTATCGATTGACTCAAAAAAAATATATATGTTGCTTAGTTACAGGAGCACGTACAAAACACTTGATGATCTTAATCAGGAAGAAATGAGTCTGGGGGGATTACGTATAAATCCGGTAACCAATATATCTACCTCAATAAATTATATCAATAATCTGAAAGTACGGGAAGTTAAAGCTATGGAGCCGGTTCAGGTGAAAGGATTACCAGATAATCCGCGTATTGCTTATGTAACCTGGTCGCCCGACGAAAGCAAAATTGCCTTTACCAATACAAGTAAAACCGGCGTTGAACTTTGGGTGCTCGACATGGCTTCAGCGCAAGCTACCCGTCTCACCGAACCGGTAGTAAATGCTAATCTTGGCAATCCATTTGAGTGGCTGGGTGATTGTAAACAATTGCTCGTCCGTTTAATGCCCAAAAAACATCCCGAGTTGTTGAATTCAAAAAAAGATTTACCTGCAGGCCCTATTGTGTCAATCAGCGATGGATCTAAATCACAAAATCGTACTTATCCCGATTTGTTGAAAAATTCATCGGACGAAGCCAACTTTGTTACGCTTACTACTTCGGAACTGTTTAAAGTTGATCTCAACGGACAGGCTGTATTGTTCAAAGGCAAAAATATATATGCCGGTGAAAGTATTTCGCCCGATGGAAAATATGTACTCGTTACTACTTTGCACAAACCTTTTTCGTATGTCGTTCCACTTAACCGCTTTCCACAAATTAGTATTGTATACGATATGGATGGACAGGAAATAAAAAAAGTAAATGATGTGCCTCTTTCGGAAGTTTTGCCAAAAGGTTTTATGGCTGTACGAACAGGAAAACGTGCTATGAACTGGCGTAACGATGAACCATCCGCACTTTATTATGTAGAAGCACTGGATGGAGGTGATCCTCAAATCAAAGCCGATTTCAGGGATGCGCTTTATCAATGGAAATCTCCTTTTACTGAATCTCCGGTTTTGTTGACTAAAACCATTTCACGCTATTCGTATGTAACCTGGGGTGACGAGTCGGTGGCAATGGTGCAGGACGAGTGGTACGATACACGAAATGAAAAAACGTATCTTTTCAATCCATCAAATCCTGAGGAACATGCGAAAATAATAACCGACCGTAACTTTCAGGATGTTTATTCCGATCCGGGCAATTTTGAAACGCTGAAAAATAAATACGGGAAATATATATTGGCAATTGAAGGCAATCGCCTGTTCCGGATTGGTGATGGGTATACCACCAAAGGTCAATTTCCGTTTATCGATGAGTTTGATATAAAAACATTAAAAACAAAGAGATTGTACCAGTCGGCTTATACCGATAAAATGGAAGAGATTTTCTCAATTGAAGATTTCAAAAAAGGGCAGGCACTCGTACGTATTCAATCGAAAAACGAATATCCGAACTATTATTTCCGAAATATCCGAAAAACGAATGACCTGACGCAAATAACTCACTTCCCTAATCCGTTCGAAAGTATCAAGGATGTTTACAAGGAGCTGATAAAATATAAACGGGCCGATGGTGTGGAACTGTCGGGAACACTTTATTTGCCGGCGGGTTATGACTGCACCAAAAAAGAAAAATTGCCGTTGCTGATCTGGGCTTATCCTGCCGAATACAAAGATAAAAACAGCGCCGGCCAAAGTACAGCCAATCCCAATGAATTTACTTATCCTTATTACGGTTCGTTTGTGTATTGGGTAACGCGCGGGTATGTGGTACTGGACGATGCAGCTTTCCCAATAATCGGTGAAGGTAAAACCGAACCCAACGATTCGTTTGTAGAGCAACTGGTGGCTAATGCCAAAGCTGCCATCGATGCAGTTGATTCATTGGGTTATATAAACCGGAAGAAAGTAGCGGTAGGTGGACATTCGTATGGAGCTTTTATGGTCGCCAATCTGTTGTCACATTGCGACCTGTTTGCCTGTGGCATTGCCCGGAGCGGTGCTTATAACCGCACGCTGACACCTTTTGGATTCCAGAGTGAACAACGTAATTATTGGGATGCACCTAATGTGTATAATACCATGTCACCGTTCCAGAATGCAGATAAAATGAAAACGCCGATTCTGCTGGTTCATGGCGAAGCCGATAATAATCCCGGGACTTTTACGCTGCAAACGGAAAGGTACTTTCAGGCTTTGAAAGGATTGGGTGCTCCGGCACGCATGGTTATTTTGCCCAAAGAAGCGCACGGCTATATGGCACGTGAAAATATCCTCCATTTATTGTGGGAACAGGATCAGTTTTTGGAAAAGTATCTGAAATGAAGTCTCTTACAATTGTTGTCGGGGGATGAAGTTCCTGATAGCAGTTGCTGAATATTTTTCCGTGGAAACAAACAAAACTCTCAAAGATATACGGATACACTTTGGAGTTTTGTTAATCGTCCTGTTTCAGACAAATTTTATATTTTATGAGTTCACTCCGACAACCAACTATTTCGCTTCAAATCCCCAAATGAAGGATATTGATTAGTACGATTATTCTCGACCTTCTGATTTTTAGCTATTTGAATCGCGTTTGATTGAAACAACCAAGTCAGACATTCCGAAGTGAACTCATATTTTATTTTTAAAATTTCAAATGGAATACTTTTAGAATCTGATCCATACTTTTTCCATTATGGTCTTGATGATACAAACCGGGACTTCCGATAGGAGAATAGGCTAATACCACGAAAAGAAATATCCATGATAAAATCCACAACAATATGTTTCTTACTTTTTTTTTCATTTTCTAATTAATAATCTTTTCATCACTTCTTCCTGACTGGTTTTTCCTTTTGCCAGATAGACTCCTGCAGGTAAATTCATTGGAATGGTTGTTACCCCATTGGCAATAAATTTGAATTTCTGCAATATACGTCCCTCAATATCATATAACGTTAATTCTCCCGGAATATCACTTATATTCTTAACTACCACATCATTTTGTGAACTAAATACTTTCAAATTCTCAGTTTCTGAAACAGGGATAACAGCATCAATGCTTATTGATGAAGAAATTATTTTAAATCGTTTAATTAGGTCGGTAGAAGGATGAGCAGTAAAAGAATATTCGGTTCCACTTTGCAGAATATCAACAATTTTATTATCCTGCAAGTCTAGTAAATAAAGTTCGGAATAATGGTTTTCAACATTTTCATTTGTAAAAGTAAGAGTATAAATACTATCTTCACCTGCCTGAAATCCAATTTCCGTACTGCCTATATCATTAACTGAATTAACCTGATAATCGCCATCCGATTCCATGGCATAAATTTGTGGAGTGAGTGATGAGCCCAAAAACTTTTCACCGTCCCAACCATTATCGAAACCATGCGTACAAGTTGGTACAGTATAAACCCACATACGATCTGAATAACGCGAGCCTGCAACATCAATAATTGTTAATGGTAATCCTTTATTGCCCGGTGGTCGTACTCGTAAAGGTGAAGTGTTTTTTGTTAGTACCGAACTATATGGAATTGATATGGTAAAATTGCTCAGATTTGTTTCATCATTGTGTAATTTCTTTACTAAAAATCCTTGCATTGAAGGTATTTCGCGGGTTATACCTGCAGGAGCAGTTGCATTTGCAAGGTCAAGCGGAATTGATACATACTGGCCCGGGCTCCAATCAGATCCGGTTTGAGTTTGCCAGTCAGCAAGGCTACCTGTATTATATAAGTAAACTGTTCTTTCTGTTTCCGAACCAAATGTTAACTTTGTTATGTCGATAGCTGATGCATAGGGATTACTCAGGAGATTTTGTCCTGAATATGACGTGTCAGCCACTGTGTATGATAATTGCTTTGACAGATCACCAACCTCCAATACACCATTAAAAGTAATTGTTTTGGCCACAGGTTGTGTGATTTCATAACCATCAAAAGAAGTCAAAGTAGATCCGTTTGTTTGGTTGACCCAGCGTGTTGCCGATGTGGTCCCCGATTCATCATATTTGCGGACATATGATCCATCGAAAGTTGGTGATGGTGACATTGTATGAAGAGGAATTCCAAAAAATTGCCATTTATACGCTGAATATGGATTTGAATTTGCAGCATAAGCCTTAGAATACATTTCAATAGTTGCCTGAACAGAAGAATTAAGACCCGGTTGAGAAAATATAAGCGAACCATTGGGTCCGGATGAACTCGATTTTACAACAATGCCTGAAGCTCCTGCATTATTAGTCAGGGTTCTACCAATTGTCAATAAACCTCCCGCTGATCCGGGCGAAGTACCGGCTGCAATTGTAACTGTTGCGCCTGAACTAATGGTGATGTTATTGCACAAAGCTGTAATAGATGCTCCGATAATAGGCTGATTACTAACCAATGGAATTGTGACATCTGTATTTGAGGAGGGAACTCCACCACACCAGTTGCCACTGCTCTCCCAGGCAGTGCTCACAGCACCCGTCCAGTTGTCAGCTATAACCGTTATTGTGATTGCATAAACTGAACTATGAAAACCATTACTATTTATAACGGTTAAAGAGGCATTATAAGTAGCAGGTGTAACACCTGTGGGTATGCTGATTGTAATAGGAGAAGATGGCAAAGTGGTTGGATCAACATTCAAAAAACCGGCTGTTTTTGCAGTCGCATTAAAACTAATAATGTATTGATTAGGACAGCCGGTGGTTGCATTATAAGTAAGAGTTGCTGATGAACTTCCCTGGCATACCGAGGGATTACTACCAAGAGTTATGGTAGGGATTATGGTTGGATATGTAATATTTACCAGTCCGTTGCCACCTGCACCACCGTTTCGGGTACTGGTGGTTCTGTAAGCACCGCCCCCACCACCTCCGGGCGGCGTTCCGGGGCTGCCATTACCGTTTGAACTACTTCTTCCATTTCCGCCATTTCCACCGCCACTAGGAGCAGTTGCACCGGTTGCGTTTATTGCAGTTACACCATTCGCTACAGTGCCAGCCGAAGAACCACCTCCGCCACCATAACTTCCGGCACTTCCATTTGCACCAGTTCCACCACTATATTTGGTAGTTCCAACACTTGATGAAGAACTTCCTCCCGTTGAACCTGTCGATACATTATAAGGAACACTATTCCCACCTTTTGCCTTTACTGTGGTACCATCACCAAAATACGAATCACCTCCCGGGATTTGAGATCCATTCTGGGAAGTTCCACCACCTCCAACTGTTACTGTATAGGTATTCCCGGAAGTTACTGTAACATCACCTTTAGCGTAGGCTCCTCCACCACCACCACCACCAACTCCTGTAGAGTTCCGGGTACCTCCCTGTCCACCGCCTCCCCAGGCTTCAACAGTAATACTGGTTACTCCACAGGGTATAACAATATCAGTTGTAGTTGTATAGGATTGTGTTACAGGGGTAAGCGTTAAATACCCAACCGTCGCTGCAAAGCAAGTATCGGCCTTATTTGTAGCAACAGAACTTGATGAGCCCCATGATCCGGCTGTGTAAGCAGTTCCGCTCAGGTAAAGCACACTTGCGGTGTGTCCGGTGAATGTGCCCAGATTAACAATTGATCCGCTACTGATATCCAGATAGTCCATATAAGTTTGCGCACTGAATGTAACTCCGGCACTATTACTAATTGTTACACCTCTCGGGTTATTTTGCGTTAAACTGGCACCTGTTACTTGTGCGGATGTTCCATCATATGTATAGTTTGCACCTGCAGAAAAAGTTCTTGTCATATTTGATGCAGGTATAGATCCGTCAATTCCACCAGTATTTGCTGTTATCAATGTGGCTCCTGAACTTAATGTAAATAAGGTTGCCCCGGTTCCTCCTGATAAATAAGAGATTGAAAAATTACCCGCATCCAATATTCCATTTACAGTAAAGTTCGCAAAATATATTGAAGATGAATTATCTCCTGTCAATTGTAGGCTTGAAGCCAACCTAACATTACTCGATGCATCGATTGTATAACTAATCCATTGGGCAGCATCTGTTTTTGTAAAGTTTACTGTTTGTACTCCGCTACCATTAAAAATAATTTCACCGTTTTGTGCTCCGGCTCCTAAGGTTGTAATTGATCCATTCGTAGGAGTGCTAGCCAACGTATTCGTTAAATCACCTGCGATATACATTTTGTTAAAATTGGTGGTGCCTGCCCTGTTAAAATCAAATACTCCGCCGGTTTGAATGTAGTTCCCCGATATGTATAAATTTCGTGTTTGTCCATTACTTAATGCAAAGATACCTTGTGATAAAGTAAAATTTCCCTGAACTGACATATCTCCATCTGTTGATATGATATCACTTGAATTTGAATTCCAAATAAAATTACCAAACGATTGGTTAAATCCGGTGGGAGTTGTAGATGTTATTCCTGTCACATTACAGGTTGAGGCTGGATTCCAAGTAGCAGTTGGGATAGTACCGCCATTAATATTGTGCTGATATGTACCACTTGCATTTACACTTATAATTCCTGTAATTGTACCGGTACTATTATTTATGTAAGTACCGTTAATAATAATTGTAGTTGATGATACTGTGAAATTGGAACTTACATTTAGCGAACTACCTGAATTAATATTTAAAGATCCTAAAGAAGCAGTATTAGCATTTACTGTCACTGTAAAACCACCTTCAACAGTTACTAAATCTCCTGCAACAGGTACAGCTGCACCACTTGATCCACCCGAAGTGGCAGACCATGTTGATGTGGAATTCCAGTTACCAGTTGCAACTGAATAACGGGTGGCGGCAAAACTATTAGTAACTCCATGGAGTAGAAATAGTAAAATGCTCGTATAAAGAAATTTATTTATTCTAACAAATTTGAAAGTAGAAGTTTTCATAATATTGGGGATTAAATTATGATTTTGGGAAATTAATAGAGCAAAACAGACCCGAAAAGATACATTTGTTACACTGTGTTTTTCGTTCCTCAAATATAAGCTTTTTTTAAATTAGTTGATATGTAGTGATATGTAGTGTTTTGTTTTAGATTAATAGATTATTTGCTACATTCTTTGAAAATGCTATTGCTGAAATATTTTGCTGTATTTTTGTTTGTAAGAAAGTTAATAAAAGATTGATTACAACTGTCAGATTATGAGATGCGAATCTTCGTTTCTTCAAATTAATGAAATTTCTGAAAGTTCGATTTTTATGTCAATTGTGCTACATATAATGAATTTACTATTACTTTCCATTAATAAGAATTCTCAAAAAATGTGGTTTGCTAAAATCATTAACAGCCTGTAATTCTTGTCTTTTTGATGCGTATTTATGATTAATTAACTGTATTGGCGTCTGAAATTCAAGCTTTAAGCACACTTATTTAATAATAAAAGCCGTTATCATTGTATAAAACAATAATAACGGCTGGTTTGATTGTGACAAAATGAAATTTTATTTGCCGGGTCTTCTAAATTCAGCACAAACAAGAGCTGTTGCTATCCCAACATTTAGCGATTCGGATGTCGCTTGTCCTTCAGGATAATTTGGGATTAATAACCGCTCATTAATTTGTGTTTCTACTAAAGAAGAAATTCCGTTTCCTTCATTTCCCATGACAATCATGCCATTTTGAGTAAGAGTTTTCGAGTAAATATTTTCGCCATCCATAAAAGTGCCATAAATACTCATTTTGTCCTTATAATTTCCGAGAAATTCTACAAGATTTACTGAATGTACTTTCACTCTTGCCAAGGCACCCATTGATGCCTGAACTGTTTTTGGATTATATGTATCGGCGGAATGTTCTGAACAAAAAATATCGGATATCCCAAACCAATCGGCTATGCGAATTATTGTTCCCAAATTGCCGGGATCCTGTACATCATCCAAAGTCAAAGAAAGTTGATTTTTTAGTTTATCATCATCCCAAGTATAAGTTTGTTTGCAAAAAACGGCTAAAACTCCCTGAGGGCTTTGTTGATTCGATATTTTCTTCAACCCGGCAGCATCTACTTCAATTACTTCATTCGCTTTTGTCTTTTTATTTTCGTCTAACCAGTCGGTTGTAGCTACAAGCAAAGAACATTGGAATGAACTTGCTAAATCAAGCACTAATTTTGTTCCCTCAGCTACAAACAAATTGGTTTCATCCCGAAACTTCTTTTGAGAAAGGTTTTTGATAAGTTTTACTTTGTTTTTTGAGATCATGTTTCCATTTTTTATAAAAGCTTCAAACTTTGTCTGGCTTTTTTCATAGATTTAATTTAGATGTCTTGTTTAAAAACAATTTTTAGTGTCTCACATGCTAAAAGGTTTTTCAAAATTTAATTGACAAAGCTAACAAAGAAAACGATTAAAAAGCTATATTTGCAGAAATTTTTTAAATACTTTTTTGTGCAGGGTATGAAGTTGCAAAAATTAGTTTTTTACATTCTAATCGTTTTACTGTTTTCGGCATGTAACACAACTAAGTTTGTACCCGATGGTGAATTTTTGCTTGATAAATACCATATTAAAACCGATTCAAAAGCTATACAACAAGATGAACTGAAAGATTATCTGAGACAAACGCCCAATGCAGCAGTTTTTGGAGTAATCAGAATGCAGTTGGGCTTGTATAATTTTGCAGGAAAGGATTCTACAAAGTGGATTAATAAAACGCTCAAACGTATAGGTGATCCACCAGTGATTTATAGTCCTACTCTTACATCTATCTCTGTACAACAACTCCAGAAATTTCTTGAAAATAAAGGTTATTTTGATGCCAAAGTTGAAAGTAAGGTAACAACTAACGGGAAAAAAGCCACTGTAGATTATAACATTAAATTCAACAAACCCTACCGGTTGGATGAATACAGCACTGACCTTAAAAATAATGAATTAACAAAAATTGCTACAGATACTTCCCGTTCATTGATTCGACCCGATATGTTGTTTGATGCCGATGTCTTAAATGCTGAACGTGACAGAATTTCAACCACTTTTCGTCAGTCGGGATATTATAATTTCAACAAAGAATTTTTGACCTATTTAGCTGATAGTACAATCAAATCACATAAAGTGACTGTGAAGCTTGAAATGCATGATTTCATCAAGAAAGCAACTGATTCAACTTATAAGGTGATATTTAAGCAGTATACAATCCGGAAAGTTATCTATTTTATTAATCCGGAAGTAAATGCCGGAACCGGATTGGCAAACAAAGAATCAATAGATACGATTGAGTTCAATAATTTCATTCTGGTTACTCAAAAGAAACGTATAATTAATCTTGATGCATTAGTACAAAATACTTACATTAATCCATTTTCGAGATACAGCGATGAAGCTGTCGAAAAAACCTATCAGGCACTCAACTCTCTGGGCCCTGTTAAGTATGTCGATATAAGTTTTAAACAGAGTTCCGACAGTTTACTCGATTGTTACATTGTCATTATTCCGGGAAAAACAATTTCGGTTTCAACAGAACTGGAAGGAACTTATACCGAGAGTTACTGGGGTGGAGCTGCAAATGTGAGTCTTATGAATCGTAATGTTTTTAAGGGCGCGGAAACATTGTCTGCTCAGTTACGGGGTGCTTATGAATGGCAGCAAAATATATGGGCTCAGGATTTAGGAGTGCAGTTAGGATTGAAATTTCCAAAGTTTATGCTCCCGTTCGGAGGGTATAACCTTAAACGAAATATGCATGCAAATACAGAGTTTACAGGCTCTTTCAACTCTCAGTTTCGTCCGGGCGAATTTTCCACCAAAAGCCTGGGAGCAGGGATGAAGTATTCCTGGAACAGGAAGCAATTTCGTCACAGTTTCGACTTGTTTAATCTGAATTATGTGCACTTTGATACTATATATCAGGCATTCCGTGATAGCTTCCTGAATAAAATACCTCCCAGATTCAATCCATATAACTATAACGACCACTTCATTATGAGTATTGGCTATACCGGTACTTACACCAACTTTAATGCAAACCGTCCGCTGATGGACTATTCAACCATGCGCTATAATGTTGAAACAGCTGGCAATATTGTAAATTTGATCAATCATCTTTCGGGAAGTGTTCCGGATAATAGCGGAGCTTACCGGCTTTTTGGAATTCGTTATTCTCAATATGTAAAAGGAGAATATAACATAACTCATCACCAAATCTTTGATAAGGAAAACCGTTTTGTGTATCATCTGGGACTGGGATTGGGAATTCCCTATGGAAATGCTGATGTCATCCCATACGAAAAACGTTTTTTTAGTGGAGGTGCAAACAGTGTCAGAGGCTGGAGCGAAAGTACTCTCGGACCCGGAGTTTACCAGAGAATTGACAACAAAAGAAGAGACTATAACCAGGTCGGAGATATTAAGCTGGATATGAATATGGAATATCGGGCTAAACTTTTCTGGGTACTGGAAGGAGCCTTATTTTTAGATGCCGGAAATATCTGGACCATTAAAGATTATGATACACAGAGCGGAGGTACATTCAGGTATGATACTTTTATGAAGCAAATTGCCATTGCCTATGGTGCCGGATTTCGCTTTGATTTCTCTTTCTTTATTGCCCGTCTCGATTTTGGTGTAAAACTGTTCGATCCGGTTCGGAGCCGACTCACTCAGTGGCGTATAAATCCCACATGGAACGATGATGTTGCAGTTCATCTGGCAATTGGTTACCCCTTCTAAGGTTTTATACCTTCTTTCTTTTCTGGTCTTCACCCAGCAAATTATAGCTCATTCTGTGAAAGGGCGTTGTGCCATGTTGTCGAATGGCTGCGCGATGGTTTTTGGTTGGGTATGCTTTATTTTTCTTCCAGTCGTAGTAAGGGAATTCATTGTGAAGTTCCTGCATAAGTTCGTCACGGTGGGTTTTGGCAAGAACCGATGCAGCAGCAATCGAAAGATATTTGCTGTCGCCTTTCACAATAGTTTGATGGGGAATATCGTTGTATGGTTTAAACCGGTTTCCATCCACAATAATAAATTCAGGCCGAATTTCAAGTTTATCCATAGCTCGATGCATGGCTAAAATGGATGCATTTAGTATATTTATTTCATCTATTTCGGTATTACTAACCTCGGCTACGGCCCATACCAAAGCTTCCTTTTCAATAATCGGACGCAGTAAGTCCCTTTCCTTTTCAGTAAGTTGCTTGGAGTCGTTGAGTTGAGGACAAATAAAATTAATTGGTAGGATTACAGCAGCAGCGACGACCGGACCCGCCAGACAACCACGCCCTGCTTCGTCACAACCACACTCCAGGGTAAATTCCGAAAAATTAGCTTTTAGCTTTTCTTTTAGTCTGGTAGATGAAGTTTTTGTATTTGTAATCGCTGTTTCTGCTTTCTTCATTTTGGATATAAATATTTGCAATAGAATGAACAAGATAATTTATTAATCACTAATTCAATTGTTTTTGTTAATTCTATCGTCGGAATTAAAAGGTGATTACTCAGTTTTGCTTTGTTTCACCTCATCCCAGAGTGTAGGCCCAAGTTTCAATAGTGGCTTGTAACCGATTGAGTTTTCTTTTGTTTCCGCACTGAGGATGCTAAAACGGCTATCTAAAGCATTAAAAACATTCAATAAAACACTTACAATTAACGCAAATTTAAGTCCTCCGAATAAACCTCCCAACAGTTTGTTTAATCCACCGAGATACATAGCTTCAAATATCTTATCAAGTAATTTGGCCAGAAAAAGTAATCCTATTCCAATAACCAGAAATATCAAAAGAAAGGCTATTGGTTGTGATGTTTTGCTAGAAAAATCAAATTTGGTTGTGAGAAAGTCTGAAACCATTGGAGTCAGTAATTTTGCTCCATAGATACCCAAAACAATTGCTGCCAGCGAAGCCAGTTCTCTAATTAACCCTTTAAAAAGGCCAAAAACAAAACCAAGTGCAATAGGAATCAGAAGAATAAGATCCAGTGAATTCATAATCGAAATTTTATAGGAACAAAGATAAGAAAATTACCCCAAAAACACCCAAATCGGAAAAACGGATATCCTTTCTTCTGATCCTATTGAATTTAATGTGAAAGAGTATTCAGTAACTGGTTATTTTATCAATGATATTTGTTGTTATATGATTGAAATATACTATGTAATGAATTGATTTTTTGTTTTTATATTCAATGAAAATTTTTTGGCACAAAAATTGAAAGCAGATTAAAACATAAAAGGAGAGCTCTGATTTGAAAGTATAAAAAATTAAATTCAATACAAAAACATACAATTATGAAAACAAAATTAGCAAGCCTGCTGGTGGTAGCTTTATTTACAACCTTCCATTGTGTGGCACAGGAAAGAATTACGGTTCAGGCTCAGAACGAGGATATAAGTGATAATCTGGATTTAAAAGCCGTTGCTTCAGTTTTTGGTGATTCGAAAAACTTACAGGATTTCGAAATGAGACTGAATGATTATGATAGTCAAATATCCAATCTGGATTTAAATGGAGATGGTGAAGTAGATTATCTACGGGTTATTGAATCATCCGAAAACAATGTTCATTTGGTTGTCATTCAGGCTGTTCTTGGTCCGGATGTTTACCAGGATGTTGCTACAATCATGGTTGAAAAAAATCGTAATAACAGAACCATTGTTCAGGTAATCGGCGATCCTTATTTGTACGGAAATAATTATATAGTGGAACCTGTATATGTTTATACTCCATCAATTTTCGCATATTTTTATGGGATCAGATATCGTAGCTGGTACTCACCTTATTATTGGGGTTACTATCCCCGCTATTATCGTGATCGGCGTCCCTATGCAGTGAATTTCTACATGAATCACATTTATTCGCATATCAATCACGATTACAGATATTATTATACTGATAGAAGAAGAAACGGTTACAATGACAGATTGTACAGATCAATTAGCCGAAATGATTATGGAACCCGCTATCCCGATCGTACTTTTACCCGCCGCAACCAAAATGTGGTTAACAAACAAGCTATTGATCAAGGCAGAAACAGAACAGGAGATCGATTACAAACCCGCCCGGATTATCAATCAGGCGAATCAGAACGTAGAAATGTGGACATAAATAGTTCGGGTAGAAACCAAAATGTAAATACGAACAGACAGAATTCCACCAACAGAACTTATACTCCTTCTACATCTCCGGCTAATAACAGGGAAAGCAATAGAGATGTAAATTCGGTTCCGGCTAACAGATCAGTTACAAACTCAAACAGAGAAAGCTATCAAACTCCGAATTCCAATTCAAATAACGTTCGAAGGAATTCAAATAATGATTCACGAAATAATAATACAAGACCTGCGCAGGAAGTAAATAAACCAAGAGTTGTTGCAAAACCAAATGTAGTAGAACGTAAACCGGCTGCAACCGTACGAAGTGAACAACCTAATACAAAAAGAGAAAGTCGTTCTGCAGATAACACGGAATCAAATCGCAGGTAATAAAGAATTAAATTATTTTTTTAAGGTTGTCTAGTTAACACCTGAATCTTAACTGCCGGGAGTATTCTTTAATAGAGAATATCCCGGCGGTTTCTTTAAATTCATTGTTGAAATAATTTTTTCTGTATATTTGTATCAATTTTTTATTAGGAATAAAAATGGCCATTCCAACTTCACGAACTAAAGAACCGGCAAGTATTGCTATCGACACGGATAAATGTACATTGTGCGGATTGTGTGTGAGGGTTTGTTCGGACTTTAATTTTGAAATTGTAGATAACAAGTTGGTAAAATCCGATAAATCTGTATTTGGATGTGTCGCTTGCGGTCATTGTATGATGGCTTGTCCAACGGGAGCTATAACAATTGAAGGTCGTGAACTTTCACCTTCCGATTTATTCGATTTGCCTCATAAAAAAGATGTGCCTGATTATAATGCCTTGTTGGCAATGCTCCAACGTCGGCGGAGTATCAGGAAATTTAAAGAGAAACCTGTTGATCGGGAAAAAATAAAACAAATCTTAGATGCAGCTCAAACCGCACCCATGGGTTTGCCACCTTCGGATGTCCATGTTGTCGTCTTTGAGAATAAGGATGTTGTGCGTTCTTTTGCTATTGATTTCTCAAAATATCTGGAAGGGATCAGATGGTTGGTTTCCCGATGGTTTTTGACAATTATGCGGCCATTTTGGGGTAAGGCAAACGACGAGATGATGCGTGGTTTTATTAAGCCGGTATTCGATATTTATGTCGACAGCATGAAAAAGGGTGACAACTGGATAAATTACGATGCTCCTCTAGCCATGTATTTCTACGGCTCACCCTATACCGATCCGGCCGATCCCATCGTTGCAGCAACTTATGCAATGCTGGCCGGTGAATCGCTTGGATTGGGAACCTGTATGCTGGGTGCGGTTCATCCGTTTATTCAAAGCGGGAAAAAAGCACGCCTGTTTCGGGAAAAATGGGGAATCAAATTTCCGTCGCGGGAAGGATTATTTGTAATATTCGGGTATGCAGATGTCCATTACCTGAAAGGGGTGAAGCGGACTTTTGCCAATATTCATTATGTGAATTGACTCTCGAAAATTTGTAGTTATAATAAGTACTAACTGTGAAATAATTTGAGATATTCCTGCTCCGTTTGTCCGGGAGTGGGAATAAATTCAGCTTTGTGAAGGCAGTTCAATACGTCCAAATCCATAATAGTTGAATACCCCGAACGGGAAATAATATGCTTTGCTCCTAGAAAAACGGAGCCCAGTTCGACACTTGAAAGATGGGAAACGAGTGTTACATTCCCGATATGTATTTCTTTTTTCTTTTCCATCGGTTGACCCGAAACAATCAAGGTATGTTGTCTCACATTCCGAAATTTTTCTATCAGTTCCTTTTCGAATAGTGAACGTTGCGGCTCTATACCGGAAATCACTGCCACCAATTCAAAACTAGTATCCGGTACGATGTCTTTTAGCGTTTGAAAACGGGATATAGCTCCGATAAATTTACTGTTTAATGGCAGTTTATATTTATGTGCCAAATCACCCGAGAGTCCGTCGTTTTCTTCTCTGTCAGGTATCCAACATTCGTTATAACGGTTGATAAATCCTTTGTGAATCAGGTGAACCAAAGATTCAAGACATTTTAGTTTGTCCGGCATTTTCACCATCAATTGATGTGTGATATAGATGGAATGCGTATTTTTGTTCCACATTCCAAAGCGGTTATCGGAAATTACCCGATCGAAATGTTCTGTTTTCAGTAATTTCTTCAGCCATCGGTGTTCTCTGATTATTCCTCCGACAAGGAATGGAAAACTGCGAATCATGGCAGCTACCTGTGAATTACTTTTGCTGTATCGGATGGAGTAGGAGGGTAATGAAATAAATCGAAGGGATGGGAATTCCTGTTTTAAAAATTGAAGTGGAAATCCATCAGCAACCAGAATCAACTCATGACCTTCTGCCATAAGTCCCCGGATAATTGGTACACATCGGGTGGCATGACCCAATCCCCAGTTTAACGGACAAACAAGAATTTTCATATGAGAACCCCTAAGCCCTTCCCAATAGCTATCGGGAGGGGAATTAATTAGTAGAATCTGATAATTACTTTTATATAAATGTTTTCACTATAAACTTCTTGTTCTCTTTTAGGGGTTAGGCGTAATTATATCGCCACAGAAACCTCAAACCCAAGTGCCTTAACTTTCATAGCAATAATATCCAGTTCTTCCGTTGAAATTTTTTCGAGGTTTTTGGTTGGCGCTTCCCGATCAAGTGAATAGATCATTACCTGCTGTGGTTTTATTTCTTCTAACGCTTTCAACCATGAGTTTACTTCTGTTTCCGAAGTATTATCCACGATTTCACCTTTAACTTCTCCACGCAGGAACATGGTCTGAATTATCAACCGTCCCTCAAATCTTTGCAACTGCTCAACCAGCCATTTGACGGTGAAATGCCTGCCAACGGGACAGTCCATCAGTTTCATTGTCCGGTCGATAGCCGAATCGAACTTCAAAATATTGTTGTCGACTTTATTTAACGCCCTGAAAACAGCTGGTTTGTGAATTCTGGTGGAATTGGATAATACGCTGACCTTTGCCGAAGGACAATATTCATTTCGTAAATAAATTGTATCGTCAATAATGCCTTCAAATTCGGCATGAAGCGTTGGCTCTCCATTTCCTGCAAAAGTTATTACATCGGGAATCTGGTTTTCGCCAGCCATTTCCTTCAGTTTGGTTTCCAATGCTTCCCTCACCTGATACCGGGTCGGAATAGGAGATTCCTGCATGGTGGTATTGAATCCACACTCACAATAAATACAGTTGAATGAACATATTTTGGCATCAATTGGCAGCAGGTTAACACCGAGTGAAAGTCCCAGCCTGCGACTGTGAATGGGTCCGAAAATAAGTTGGTCAAATAAAATCATCTAGTTTTAATATTTTAATAAGCTTTGGAAAAGTCGTTTTTGAGTTGGCTATAATTTAATGATAATTCTTTCACCCAGTTGTTTCGAAAGTTCTTTTTTTACAATTTCATAGCGACTCATTTCCTCCATTATTTCGTCAACCAGTTTGTTATTCTTGTTTTCGTTTGCAATTTTCATCTCCAACAGTTTCTGCCGGATTAGATCCAGAATGATACTGTTTTTCAATTCAAAAACAACACGGGGGATAAGCTCATTCAGTCTGTCAGCCTCCTCTTCTATCTTTTTCAGTTTGGAGTGAATTTTAGATAGTGTATATTTTTCGGAGATCAAATCGGCTGTCAATGAACTGATTTCGCTGTTGGAATGATAAAGAAAAAAACGTTCGGCAACAAAATTTTCCTGATGAAAATGGCTTTTGTATTCTTCCAGCATCAATGCGTGCAAAAGATTGCCTAACTGCAGATGATCATTTTCCAGTTCTTCAAGAATATATTCACCCACAGTGACCGGATGTTCCTTTTCGTGATCGGCATAAAAGAAGAATTTATCCCCGTATTTAATCAGCACTTGAAGGATATTTCGTTCTTCAGTTTCAAATTTTGTTCCGGTGTTTGCCAGCGTGTTTGCAGCGGTTGTTTCATCAATCTTTACCTGAGCAGCAGACTCCGTTTGTCTTCGGGTGGCCGATTTTTCCTGTTCTGTATTCTTGAGTTTATTTATTTGGTGATAAAGCATTTGCTCATCAACGTTGAGCAAGGTGCTGCATTCTTTTACATATTCGCTCCGGATAATGTTATTGGGAATAATGGCGATGCTGCTTACAATATCGAGAACCAGACCCGCGCGTTTCACCGGATCGTTTCCGGCATCGGCCAACAAAAGGTTGGTTTTAAAGCGGATAAAATCGGAAGATTCTTTTTGAACGTATTCAATAAAATCCGAGGCGTTGTGTTTACGGGCAAATGAATCGGGATCATCGCCATCGGGAAGGAGCAGGACTTTTATATTTAAACCTTCTTCCAATAATAGATCAATCCCGCGGATGGAGGCTTTGATTCCGGCCGCATCACCGTCGTAAATCACTGTAACATTTTCGGTAAAACGGTGGATCAATCGTATCTGACCCGGAGTAAGCGACGTACCCGAAGAAGAAACCACATTCTCGATACCACTCTGATGCATGGAAATAACATCGGTGTAACCTTCCACCAGAAAACAGCGGTCTTGTTTTACAATGGCTTGTTTGGCAAAATAAATGCCGTAGAGTTCGTTACTTTTATGGTAAATTTCCGATTCGGGTGAATTGACGTATTTCGCCATTTTATCATCCTTTTTGAGGATCCGTCCACCGAATGCCACCACTTTTCCCGAGAGGGAAAGTACCGGAAACATGACCCGTCCACGAAAACGATCGGCCAGGTAATTATTTTCACCTTCGAAAGTAAGACCCGTTTTGACCAGGTATTCTTTGTTATAACCTGCTTTGATGGCGGCTTGTGTAAAGGCATCGCGTTCATCGAGACTGTAACCGAGCTGGAATTTCTGTATGATGTCGTCGCGGAAACCGCGTTCACGGAAATAACTGAGACCGATAGACTTTCCGTCGATATGATGATGAAGTGTGTGACTGAAGTGTTTCTGTGCAAATTCATTGACCAACAACATCGATTCCCGATCATTACGCACAGCCATTTCTTCATTCGACAGCTCCCGTTCCTGAACTTCGATATTATACTTTTTGGCGAGGTATTTCAGTGCTTCGTAATACGATATTTGTTCGTGCTCCATGATGAAGTGCACCGAATTACCACCTTTACCACAACCAAAACATTTAAAAATTCCTTTAGCAGGCGAGACTGTAAACGAAGGCGTTTTTTCGTTGTGAAAAGGACATAGCCCCAGCAAATTCACACCACGTTTTTTCAGCGTGACATAATCCGACACCACATCTTGAATTTGAGCGGCATCGGTAATCCGGTCTATGGTAGGTTGGTCAATCATATAATTTGCATCTGTTGTAGAGACGCATGGCAATGCGTCTCTACAAGAAATTTTGGATTACAAAGCTACGGAATTTATTTGGGAAACAAGGAAGGAAGGAGATTAAAAAAAACGGCTGAATTTCCTTTTGGGAAATTCAGCCGAAGTTTTAAAATATATACGAATTTACGATTCTTTCGGGTTATTATTTTCCATGCCTATTCTGTTACAATGAGTCTTTGCGAATGGGTTTTTTGACCGTTGAAACTTACAAGCCTGACAAAATAAATTCCGGTATTTAAACCTGTATTTACATCCATCTTTGCTCCAGTCACTTGCTTTGAATAAACATTTTCACCCATTAAATTGAAAATTTCTAAGGTTGAATTAACGAATGCTTCGTTTGTGTCTAATGTAAACTTCCCTTTACATGGATTCGGATAAACAGAAATACCAGGTGATGCTATATTTTCAGGCAATGCTGTTGCCACACTGCAGAGGCCGGTTACCTGAACCGGAACATGGCTTTCTGCGTTCGTACCATTTCCAAGTTCACCAAAAACATTGGTTCCACTTGCCCATAATGTGCCGTTATTTTTCAAAGCCAATGAATGTCTGTATCCCGCCGAGATAGCAGTGATTCCGGTGAGAGAATTCATTTTCACAAAAACATTACTGGAAACTGTAGTTCCATTACCAAAAGGACCATAATAATTGTCTCCACTGGCCCATACAGTTCCATCTTTTTTCAGAATAAGTGTGTGTTTCTCACCTCCTGCAATGGCAAGGATATCTGTAAGATTACTTACCTGTGTGGCAAGTGGATTTCTCTGAGTATTGGTCCCGTTACCAAACTGCCCGAAGCTATTGTAGCCCCAGACCCAAAGTGTTCCATCATTTTTTAGTGCAAATGAATTCTCATATCCACACGCAATTGCAGTAATTCCTGAGAGCCCGGTTACCTGCACAGGGACGTAGCTGCTAGCATAGGCTCCATTTCCAAGTTCACCTGAACTATTTAAGCCAAAAGCCCAAACGGTTCCGTCACTTTTTAAAGCAAGCGAATGTTCATATCCTCCTGCAATAGCAATGATTCCTGTTAGTCCGCTTACTTTTACAGGGATACTGCTGTCAGAACTCGTTCCATTACCCAGCTCACCATCGATGTTAAATCCCCATGCCCATACAGTACCGTCATCTTTCATGGCCAATGTATGATTATATCCTGCAGCAATAGCTTTAATATTGGTAAGTCCGCTTACCTGCACAGGTACTATGCTCTTGGTATTTGAACCATTACCCAATTGACCATTATAATTATTGCCCCAGGTCCAAACAGTACCATCTGATTTCACAGCAATGGCATGTCCTAATCCGGCAGCAATGGAGATAACACCAGTAAGTGAACTCACCGGTATTGGAACATTGCTGTCGTTTGTGGTACCATTTCCAAGTTGACCTGCACCATTGCTTCCCCAAGCCATTACAGAACCATCACCACAAATTGAGAATGAGTTATATTCTCTGGCTGCAATGGTTTGTGCGTTTAAAGATAGACTCAAAACGCTACACATTAAAATTAGTAATACATTTTTCATACCTTTCATCAATTAAATTGTTTAAACTTCATTTTTTATATATCACTTTTCAATCGACTTAAAATTGATTTTAAGTAGATGAGAGATTATAATAGATCACCAATTTGTAATCGTTACAAAAATAGAGTATTGAAGAAATGTAGAGAATACGAAGAAATACGTATTTTTAAATCAACTTGTTGTATTTGGCTTTTTGGATAGCTTCAAGTTTGTTGCAGACCTGCAGTTTGGTGTAGATGTTTTCGATGTGTTTACGGACTGTTCCATACGAAATGTTCAGGTTGTCAGCAATTTGGTCATATGTAATGCCGGTAGTCAGTTGTATTAGTACTTCAGTTTCGCGGGAGGTAAGGGTTATATCTGTAGATTCGTTTACATATACAAAGTCAAGAGGTTCGCGAAACATACGAAGTGTTTTAAGCGCAATGGAAGGAGTCATGGAAGCTCCGCCGTTGAGTGTTTCCGTTATACTTCGGTATAAATCGTCGGGTGATATGTCTTTGAGCAGATAACCATCTGCTCCGGCTTTTATAGCTTTAAAGATGTTCTCATCATTATCAAATACGGTCAGCATTACTATTTTTATATGCGGATATTTGGACTTCACCAGAGCGGTGGCCTCAATACCATTCATTTTTGGCATTTCAATATCCATCAAAATCATGTCGACATTATGATTTTCAATTAGCCGTTCGAGCAAGACAAATCCGTTATCTGCTTTAAATTTACAATTGATATCATCAAAAAATGACAATTTCTCAGCAACGGTTTGCTGCATCAACCGATTATCGTCAACTAAAACAATGCGTATCATAACTCAATTTGTTAGAATAGTTTTTCTTTGTCAATGCTTATTTTAATTTGCGTACCTTCTGCTGGTTTTGAATTAAGTGAGAATTCTCCCCCAATGTCATCGATGCGTTTTGCCATATTGTTCAATCCATTGCCTCTCGAAACAGTTTCCATATCAAAACCCTTTCCATTGTCTCCTGCTGTGATTTCTATTGAATTATCACAACTAAGAATTTCAATGCTTATGACAGTTGCATCGGCATATTTCAGGGCATTATTCACAACTTCCTGAATAGTTCGGAAAATATTCAGCCCCACAAAAGCTGTCAATTGTATTTTGTCCAATTGTTCATCTATTTTGAAATCAATCTTAATGTCCGGCTTTGCATGTTTTACCTTTTCGATGGCATTATAAATGCGGACACGCAGATCATCGAATTTTATGTTATTGGAGTTTACGGCCCAAATAGTATCGCGAAGTTCCGAAATGGTTTCACCGGCAAATCCACCTATCTTATCGAGTTGTCCACTAATTCTCGCATCATCTTTCAATCTGTATTTCAAGTTGTTTATTGACGAAATGATATAGGTAAGCTGAGAGCCGATATTATCGTGTAAATCACGCGAGATTGTCAAACGCTGTTCCTGTAATTTATTTTGAGTTTCTATTTCAGAAATTTCCGATTTGAGTTTAAATTCTCGCTCTTGTTGCTTGTTTTTCAGTTTTTGTTGACGGTAAATTAAAAGTCCTATCAGTCCAACTAATAATGCTAATGCTGAAATGCTTATCAACATTATATTCTTTTGTCTTGTTTCGGCTTTATCCTGCAGCAATAGTTTTTCTTTCTTTTCGGTTTGATATTTTGTTTCGAGCTCTGCAGTTTGTTTGAGAACAGAATTTTCAAGTAATTGCCGGTTGAGATTTACAATTTTATCAACATATAAATTCATACTATCTTGTTGGTTCAACTTACCGTATACCGTAATCAACGATTTATAATTTACCTGTAATTTTTCTTTAATATCTTCTTTCAGAAAAATTTTCTCAACGGCTAACAATAGGCTTTTTGCTTCAAGATATTGTTTTGCAACAATGAGTTCTTTGGCAAAATTTAAATCAAAGTCGGCTTTATCTAAATCGGAATGTAATTGTTCCCTGTATAGTTTGGATTTAGAATAAAGTTCCAGAGCATCTTTTGATTTTTTTTGCTCAGACTTGATAGATCCAATATTATTATAACCGCTTGCCATCCCCTTATTATCTCCGACTAAGGTACAAGCTTTCAAACTTTTCTTATACTGTTTTAACGCACTGACCGTATCGTTCATTTGCAAATAAACATTTCCTAAATTCAAACAAGAAACACATAATCCTTCAGTTAAATTGTTATCTTCCTGATATTTTATAACTTCTGAAATGTATTTTAATGCTTTCGGATAATTTTTAATTTTTAAAAGTATTAGCCCTATATTCCCTTTAATTGTATTGATGTTTTTGTCATCTTGTATGCTTTCGAAGTATTGCAATGCTTCCAAAAACTTAGCCATTGCCAACTTATAATCTCCTTCTTGTTCATATATATTAGCCAGATTGTTATTAATCTTAGCCAATCCTTTGTAATCTTTTCTGGCTTTTCTGATTTTATAAGCCTCTAAGTAGTTATCCTTAGAACTGCTAAAGTCTCCTTTCCTGAAATATACAGCACCGATATCACTGTATACCTGGGCTATCAGCGTAGAATCACCTGTTCTTTTTGATTCCTCAATCGCTTTTTTGCCATAATACAATGCAGAATCAATAGAAACTGTAGAATAGTACCATGTTAAATCGGAGTAAATAGAAGCCTTTTTAGTTTCTTCCGCGTTACTCTTCAACTCATTTTTTAGATTAGTAATTATTGTAGCAACTTCTTGCGCCTGAAAAAAAACAGCAATCGAAATCAGTACTAATAATAAGCTGTATTTTTTCATTTACAAATTTGAAAATTGGAATAATATTTTTTTATAACGCAATTTCATTTATGAAAGTTTAAATTTGTAATTCGAGATTTGTATAATAAAAAAGGGAAGTCGTAAGATTTCCCTTTTTTATTCAATAATCATTACATTCTCAAAGCAGTGAAGCCAGATGTTTTTCCAGTTTTACCAAATCTTTGGTGAAATTACGGATGCCTTCGGCCAGTTTCTCGGTAGCCATCGCATCTTCGTTCATCATCCAGCGGAAGGTTTTTTCGTCCATTTCTACCTTACTTATTTCCATAACTTTTGCATTTTTTGCATCCAGTTTCAGTTCCAGTTTACCTTCCGAACTTTCCAGTTCTTTCAGGAGTGTTGGTGAAATGGTGAGGGCATCGCACCCAACCAATTCAATAATTTCTCCGATATTTCGGAAACTGGCTCCCATCACGATGGTGTTGTATCCGTATTTTTTATAATAATTGAAGATTTCGGTTACCGACAAAACACCGGGATCTTCAGGTGCAGCTATTTCGGTCACACCACGATCTTTTTTGTACCAGTCGAGAATCCGGCCAACGAAGGGTGAAATCAGTGTTACATTTGCTTGAGCGCAACGAACGGCCTGTGCAAAGGAAAAAAGCAAGGTTAAGTTACAATGTATTCCTTCTTTTTCGAGCATTTCTGCAGCCAGAATTCCTTCCCAGGTGGAAGCCGTTTTAATCAGAATCCGCTCCCGCGAAATGCCGTTTGCCTCGTAAAGAGCTATTAACTCATGTGCTTTGGCAATGGTTCCTTTCGTGTCAAAAGAAAGGCGTGCATCTACTTCGGTTGAAACGCGGCCGGGAACAATTTCCAGAATTTTTAATCCGAAATTTACTGCCAGTTTGTCCAGAGCCAGTTTCAGTTGAACGCTTTTATCATTCGATTTTCCTTTGGCATAAAGCAAAGCATCGTCAATAAGCGAACTGTATTTGGCATCCATAGCAGCTGCATAAATCAACGATGGATTGGTGGTTGCATCAGCCGGTTTATAAGCTGAAATTGATTCAAAATCACCCGTGTCGGCTACAACTTTGGTGTGAGATTTTAATTGATCCAGTAGATTCATAATTCATTTTTTTAGTGTTTATCTCTCTGTTAGAACTAACTGATTAAGAAGCAAATTTGTTCAGATTTCGATAAAATTATTAATTACGGAAAGTCATTTACTTGGATTTTAATTTGTCAACATTTATGTATATTAACACCGCTGTTTTTCTTTTAGTATATTTTTGCTCCAAATTAATCTTAAGTAATAAATCAATTCATAATTATCAAAATGAAAACGAAACTATCAAAATGCTTTATGTTGGTTGCAATATTATTTATTGCAATTTCGACAAATTCCCAGAGCTTAACTATCGGTAATTTCACTTCGTTGAAAGTCGATAAAGGTATTATTTATGTAGCCGGACAAAAGGGTGTAGCCGCTCTAAAACCAGACTTAACCGTTCTTTGGGAGAAACAACTTCCGGAGACTTCAATTCGACTGTTAGAAATAAAAGACGGCTTAATTGCTTACAGTAATTATATCTATAAGGGCAGGGAAGGTAAACTTTTCAGCAGCTTTAGTTCATTGTGGGACAAAATCATAATTACCGATGATGAATTAGGAATACTTGATTTAAGTGGCAATGAAAAATGGTCGACGAAAATCAATGGTAATACTCAAATTTCCTATCCATCAATGGATAAAGATATTGTAACACTTATGAGCAATGACTCACTTTATATTTTCAATTTAGCATCCGGAGCTCTAAAATCAAAAACTTTCGTAGGTGAAAAGATAAAAATCGGAAAAAATATTTTTGATCACTTTACGCCAAACCAACCTTTAATAGCAAACAATGCAATTTACGCTGCCACATCTTCAAGACTTTCATTGATAGATTTAGATGGAAAACTCACAAAACAAAAAGTTATGTATGGTGTTTTCTCCGCTTTACAAGTTATGAATATCGCTCCGATATTTTTTCAAAATCAAATATTTCTGGCAAATTGTCCTACAGGTCCAAAAGGCCAAAAGGATGGGGTTGCCAGATTGTTTTGTATAAAGGAAAATCTTGATAAAGATTGGGATGAATTTGTGGATGCCAATGGAAACGCTGGCAGCGGTGCTAGTTCGTTGACACATAATAGCAGTACATTATTTGTTGCCACCAATTTTGATGTAATGGCTTTTACAATTAAAGGGAAAAAAGTTTGGGAAAACAAAAAAGATATTGGACTTCCATTACTTCGTGGTGTACGATATAGCGGATTTTTGGGTGTCAAAAATTCAAACGGGAATTTCCTTTGCGCCGATGAAAATGCTGTTTATATTGCCGGAGGAAAAAGAATCAAAAAAGATTTCGTTCAGAATATAACTGTGCTCGATGTGGCTAAAGGAAAGCTTGTAAAGACCATCGATGTCGATGCAGTTGTTGTTGATATGGCATTGCTGGATAATGCTTTGGTGTTAATAAACGAAGCCAACAAAGTGGTTGTCATCAATAAATAGATCGTTGGCAAGAATAACCGCGTTTAATGAAATCCGAAAGCAGACATTAAAAAATAAACTGATTAATAATATTTGCTTTCGGGTTTAATACTTTCATAAAAAAAATTGCTGATATTATTTAAGCTATTCTGAGAATTATAAACTGGTTATTCAGGCTTTTTATCAGGTTTGACGACTGCAAAACAATAATTATGAAAAAAACAATCTTTCTATTGCTAAGCCTTATCATGATGGGGCAAGGTGCTTTCTCATTAACCGTTAATAATGTTGCCGGTAGTTTGGCAACTGCTGTAGGTGCTGATTTAAGCACAGTTACTAACCTTACTGTTACAGGAACGATTGATGCCCGTGACTTTAAAACGATGCGTGATAATATGACTGCAATCGCAGAAATTGATCTAAGTGGTGCAACAATTGTTGATTATTCGGGCACATTAGGTACATCAACTAATACAACTGTCTATCCTGCTAATGAAATACCAAGCGAGTCTTTCTACATGGGAAAATCGCAGAAACTAAGTTTAACAAAAATAACACTTCCAAATGCATTATCTTCAATTGGTAATAGTGCATTTTATGGATGTCTAAATTTGACAAATATAACCATTCCCGAAACAGTTACAACTATAAATGCCAGAGCTTTTCAGAGTTGTAATTCATTTACCGATATTGTTATTCCAAATGGAGTTACTGTTATAAATGCTAATATTTTATACGATTGCTCCGGACTATTAAGTCTAACAATTGGAAATGCTGTTACATCAATTAAAACATGGGCTTTTGGTTGTAGTAATTTAAAAACATTTAATTGCTTAACCACTACACCACCAACTGTTGATAAGGATTGGTTCAATGGTAAAAGTATTAATGACGTATTTGTGCCTACAGATGCCGCAGTTACTGCTTTTAGAGCCAATTATGATTGGATAACTGCATTCCCGGGAACAATTATTAAAAAAGTAGGAACAATTGGTGGACCATTTTTATCAGTTTCGGCAACAGCATTACAGGTATCGTCTGCGGCCAACAGCTCAACTACATTTACTATTACTTCTAACACAAGTTGGACAATAACGAGCGATCAATCCGTTTGTGTTGTTAGTCCAACATCAGGTTCAAACAATGGAACAATAACAGTAACTGCTACAACAGCAAATACAGAAAATTCATCTCGCACCGCTAATTTAACTATTACCGGTGTAGGTGTTGCAACTATTGTAATTTCTGCAACGCAAGCTGCAGCATCGATACCCACGCCAGTTTCCAAAACGGTTAATGTAACAACAGCCGGTACATTGAGCTATTTATTAACGGATACAGAAAAATCATCAGTTACAAATCTTACCGTTACTGGAAATATCGATATTCGTGATTTTGGCACCTTAAATTCAATGCCACTGCTCGCCGTAATAGATATTAGTTTTGCAAGTATTGTAGCGTTTTCAACAGCTTATCCTGCAAACCAACTACCAGGTGTTGCTTTTGTGAATGGTGCCACTGGTAAAGGTAAAACCACCCTCAAAACCATAGCCCTACCCACTGGAATGACTAGTATAGGAGATAATGCTTTTATGAATTGTACTGGTCTCACTGCCATAAACTTCCCTGCAGGGCTCGACAGCATAGGAGGAGCTTCTTTTTATGGTTGCACAAGTATTACATCATTAACTTTCCCTACGGCACTTAAGAAAATTAAAGATGGTGCTTTTAGCGGTTGTACTGGGATTATAGGTGCTGTTACCTTCCCTACCGCGCTAACCAGTATTGGATATGGTCCTTATAGTGGTTGTTCTGGCATAACCGATTTTATTGTCCCTGAGACCAATCAATTTTTTTCAACAATTAATGGAGTTCTTTTTAATAAAAACCAAACTAAAATAATACAATATCCTGCTGGTAAAACGGGTGCATATACAGTTCCTAATTCCGTAATTAACATAGGTAATTCTGCTTTTTACTATTGCACCGGCATTACTGCCATAACACTATCAAACATGCTCACTACTATAGAAATCCGTGCTTTTACGGGATGTACTGGTATAGCCAACACTTTAATCCTTCCAGCTACTCTAACCAGTATAGGGGGTGCTGCATTTGGTGCGTGTACCGGTATCAAAACAATCTATAGCTTAAATCCCACACCACCTACGATAGGAGGCAATTGTTTCGCAGCAACTCAAGATGGCACAATTGTTATTACTGACGTGTTTGTTCCAACCGATGCCGCAGTAACCGCCTATAAAGCCAATACGACTTGGATAGGCATTTTCCCGGGAACTATTATCAAGAAAGGAGCACCTTCTGCTGTTCCAACTTTGACGAACTCAAATGTAAAAGTCTATCCAACTCAGTCTGCAATAATTGTAGAAGGAACAACGTTGGGAGAAACGGTGTCGGTTTATAATCTTGTTGGTGTGCAACTACAAACCGTCCAATCAAAAGGTGATCGCTTAATCCTAGCTGTGCGTGACAATGGGATTTATTTAGTAAAGACTACAAGTAAAACGGTGAAGGTTGTATTGTGAAAATTAAAAACAAAATTAAAAACAAACAAATGAAAAAAGAACTATTATTTAAAGCGTTTAAACAGAAGTGCAAAAACGAAATTATTTTGATTCTCAGGAAAATACATTTTTCTAAAAATAGCCACACAAGAGGTATTCGGAGAATTGCAATACCGTTAATAAGCTGCCTTGTGATAATGTTTTGCTTTTCAAGCTGTGCAACAATAGTATATGCATATAATGACTTTACATGTCCCGTATATTTTGATATAAACTCCAATGATCTTGCAAATACCCAATTTTTTATTGATGGAAAGCCTATTAAATGTAAAATGGTTGAATTTAGTGCAACGCAAGTGGCAAGTGGTTATTATTACAATACTTTTAAAGTAACTTCTAAACCGGCAATCAAAGTAAATCCTGTACACAAATACTACACATTGACAGTCAAAAATGAAAAATACGGTCAGAAAGATATTTTGTTGAAACGAAACATTGCAGATGAAGTATCAGGATATCTATTTCTTGATTTACTAACGGGAGGTTATGGTACTTTAATTGATGTTTTGGACAATTCTTTAATGAAACTACCTAGCGTAGACATGGAGAAGGTAGCAAGCAACAAAAACGCCACAGTCTTTTATAATACTAAGGTGCAAACAAAACTGACCCCATCTTCTGTAAACAAAAACAAATAATCAAATGCTAATATAAATGACTGCCAATATGAAATCAATTAACTATATATTATTCCTCTGTATTTTGTTTTTGAATACGAGTTGTGGAACTATTCTTCGGTTACAAAAGGACGGAGATTTAAAGAAAGCTATAAATATCTCAATCACAAATTCCAACAAAGATATAAAAGTATTTCAGAATGGAAAAGAGCTGAAATATAAAATTGTTTACGACGGAAGCGACAAATCGTCTCCGTTCGTTGTTCGCCGTTATTACCTTGATTTAGCTCCGAATGAATTACAGCTTGAAATAGAAAATAAAAACGGTCGCCAAAAGGTTAATGTGTCAAAAACAAGGGATAAGGCAAATTTCTGGATCCAGGGGCTTTGGATCTTCATCGATTATGCTTCAGGGGCTTTGAATTACTATCAAGATTTGGCCATAGAAGAATAAGCGCACAAGAAGCAGTGTGTAAAATGAACGATTGGAAAATCGGTTGTTTTATTCCCTTAAAATATTCATTACTTTTAGAGACAAGACATGCCTTGTCTCTAAAAAATCGTAAAACATAATACAAATCATTTCAAAACAAACACAATCAAGATGAAAAAATCTATTTTTCTATTTCTAAGCCTTATCTTGATGGGGCAAGGTGCATTCTCTCTAACAGTAAATTCCACTGCCGGTGGTTTAACGACCGCAATTACTGCCGCTGGAGGCAACCTTAGCACGGTTACCGACCTTACTGTCACAGGAACTATTGATGCGCGTGATTTTAAAACTATGTATAATGATATGACTGTATTGTCGGTATTGGATTTAAGTGCTGCAAGTATAGTTGAATACAATGGTTATGAGGGTATAGTACCAGGTTATTCATGGAATTTCCAAAATGAGATGCCATCATTTAATGTAAGCTTCAAAGGGAAACAGTCATTGACTTCCATAATTTGTCCTGTATCTCTGACCGCTTTTGGAGGTTTTCAGGATTGCAAAAGTTTAATTAGTGTTACCTTGCCTTCTGGAATTACCCGAATTCCAGACTCAGCATTCTCGGGTTGTATTGGGTTGAATTCGATAAATATTCCTTCTAAAGTTACTGAAATTGCTGCTCATGCATTCTCTGGTTGTATAGGTTTGACCTCAATAACTATTCCTTCTTCAGTCTCTACAATTATTGATAATTCTTTTTTTAATTGTAGTGCCTTTATTTCAGTAGATCCAAATAATGCGGGCTTCTCAAGTCATGAAGGGGTATTTTATAATAAGTTGCAAACAATTCTGAAGGAATGTCCAATTTCAAAAACAGGAAGTTATATTTTACCAGCTACCGTAACAACCATTAACTATCAAGCTTTTTATCACTGTATCGGACTTTCCAGTGTAACGTTACCCAGTTCGGTAAATTTTATTGGAGGTTCAGCTTTTGAGGGTTGTTTAGGACTAAACAGTGTTATACTACCTAATGGCTTGACATCTTTAAGTAGTATGACTTTCTCTAATTGCACCGGGCTCACTAGCATAATTTTACCTAACACATTAAAATCTATAGGGCTCTCTGCATTTAACGGCTGTACAGGGTTGACTAATATTAATATTCCAAATGCAGTTACTTCAATTAGCGATCAGGTTTTTTATGGTTGTACAGGGTTGACAAGCATAATTATACCAAATGGAGTTACTGCTATAGGAAATGCTACATTTTTTGGTTGTAGCGGACTGACTAGTGTAACAATTGGTAGTGGTGTTACTACTATTGCAGATCAGGCTTTTGATAACTGTGTTAATCTGAAGACTATCTATAGCTTGAATACAACACCACCAACACTTGGTTCAGGTTGCTTTACTAACATAGCAGTATTTGATCCCACCAAACTTATTCAACCTATCTTATCAGCAATAACCGATGTGTATGTTCCTACAGATGATGCTGTAACTGGTTATAAGGGAAATTTTTATTGGATTAGTTGGTTTCCTGGTGCTATTATCAAAAAAGGTGCTCCTTCTTCAATAACAAACCTTCCAAATAATCAATTAAAAGTATATGCCACTCAGTCAGCAATAATTATAGACGGAACATCGGCAGGCGAAACTGTGGTTATTTATAATATCAATGGAATAATGTTACAAACCATTCAATCACAAGGTGAACGCCTAACAATACCGGTAGAGCATAATTCGATTTATTTAGTAAAAACGTCAAATAAGACCGTTAAGGTGAAAATGTAAATGCATTAGTAGAGACAAGAAACATCTTGTCTCTACTAATGCAAAATTGAATAAAAAAATAGAATGAAAGAACTTGTCATCAGATAACCTCTTTCAATTCCTTTTCCTTTTTCAGGTATTCTTTTGGTAATTTTCCGGTCTGTTTTTTAAATGCTTTATAAAAGCTGGTTCGATTATTAAATCCCGATTCGTAAGCAATGGCTTCGATGGTCAGGTTGTTTTTGCCGGCTTTATTCAGCAATTCAATAGCAGTTTTTATTCGCAGGGTATTAATATATTCGTTGAAGCAGCAATTTAATTTACTGTTTATGACCATGGAAAGTAAGTTGGGCAAAATTTTCAATTCTTTGGACATATCGGAAAGGGTGTAATCCATATTCAAATATGATTTTTTCTTTTCCATTAACTCAATAATTTGCATGCGGATATCTTCAACTTTGTGGTCGTCTAATTTTAATGCAGCGTATTTAACAGCATTTTCAGCGGGGCTTTGGGAAATAGCCTGATTTTCGAATAATTTCATTGAATACGTCATTCTGAAAAACACATAAACGAAGAACAATTGACCCATTATGGGCATGTATAAGATAATATAATCGATATCCAATTTAAATAAAAACGGAATAAAGGCCATGGATTGAAGAATCATAATGGTCCATAGAAATTCATTGAGGAGTAGAGTACGTTTATTTTTTGTTGCAGGTTTCATCCCGATTTGATTGTGTTTCCAAAGCAAATAAACGTTGGCACCAATTGAATAACCACAAATTATCATGTTGTAAATAGTAGCGAAAATCGTCATTTTACCTGTTTCCGAAGCCCGAATGGTTTCGGTTGCCCAATTGGGTTGAATGAAACACAATATAATAAAAGGTACGTAGGTAAATGTTGGAATAAATAATAGCCAGTTGAATTTTATTGTCTTTCTGTCGTAATGTAGAAAGCTATCAACAAAAGTAATCAGCAATCCACCAAAAGACAGGTTTGAAAATAACCCTAAATGGTAAAGCAGAATTGTTCCCCGGTCGGCAAAAATAAATGTGTTGTCTAAAATTGCGACACAGGGTGCGAAGAACAGCCAACCCAACCAGAAATTATCAGGTTTGTCTTTTGACTTTACCCAACTTAATATGGTTATTAACGATAAATTTAAAACTGCAGAAGCTGAAATGATGAGGATTAAATTGTCATTCATAGCAAAATAATTTCAGTTGAATATTATCCGTACTAGTTGTATGAAAAACTAAATTCATGCAAAAATAGTAAAATAATCACTAATTATGTATTATTCCAATTAAAAAAAATATTTTTGAAATTTTGTCTTACAGATTTTCATGTTGGAACAGCAAATTGAAATACTTTTGTTGATTTATTGTTTTGTCTACACATCTTTTAAATGTGAAAAGGTTGCCTTCAGGCAACCTTTATTATATAAACCGGCAAAACAATAAATGAATAATTTAGATATTATTTTTTTTGATAACCTACCGAATGAGCTAACAGAATTTTTTGTTCGGGTCTCAAGTTTAGCTTTGGAATTAAAACATCCCGGTTGAAACTACCTCTCGCACCAGTTACGAGCCCTTCTGAGGTACAAAATAAGTAGGTGTTTTGTGAGATATAGCCGCAATCAATATTTGCGGTTCTTAAACTAGCTTCAGAGTCTCCACCTCTTTTGGCAAGGTCGGCAACAAAAATCAACTGAACAGGCGCTTCGGCGAATCGTTGGGTTGCTGCCTGGCTACGTAAATCTTCAGTTGTAATCAGGTTGAGCTTGTTGTTCAGCGCATCATAAAGATAAGAACCGCTTTTTAAGAGGACATAAATTTCCATTTCCTGCTTGTTATTGGCGGATGGTGCTGTTCTTTTGCCATCAGCCCTGTTTACACCGAATGATGCCCACAATAAATTTGACAATTGTTGAATGGACAGTTCTGTTGAATCAAAAGCTCTGACAGTAGCTCTGTTTGCCAATGCTTCCATCAAAGGCATTCCTCCGGTTTTTTGTGCTGCAGGAAGTTCAATATTTTGTCCCGATAAGAAATTAGAGGCAATTATTGCCAATAATAAAATGCATGTTTTTTTCATAATATATTCATTAATAGTGGATAATTTTATTTCAAGTCTATCTTATTATTAATACTTTTCCTATTTGATTTCCAGCTTTAATAAAGTAAACTCCTGCATTCAAATCAGAAACCAGAATTGTTGCAGTTCCGTTCTGATTGGATAGGATTTGTTTTTGTAACTGACCTAATGCCGAATAAATTTCAATGAATATATTTCCACTGTTTTTTATTACTACCATCAATTTATCCGTTGCCGGATTTGGATAAATTTGTAAGCCTGATGTATTTTTATCTTCCGGATTTGTAAGTCCATCGCTAACATAGCTCATTGCTTTCCAATTTTCAGGAAAATGATTGTCAAGTGTAGGTCCGTTCAACGTTAAAAATGATTCTGAGTTGAATGCCTGAACAGGCCAACCGACTGGAGAATAACTGATATGATCGGCTACCATTCCATATTGATTCAGCAATTCAACGGCTTCGCCCTCATTAGATAATTTTCCATCGATCCATTGCACTACTTTTCGGTTCGGATTCCAATTTGCCGCATTGGAAGTAACGAATAATGTGTCGCCCGGTGTCAGTTCTGTTCCGGGAGGAATTATGCAATTCACTCCTTTCACAAGACTATAGTTCGACAAGTCTATCGTTTTTGTCGATGGATTGTACAAAGCTATATATTCCGGATTGCCCGAATTTAACGGATCAATATAAATCCGGCAAATCATCACATCCGGCTCTATGTCAATTTTTGGGAATTTTGCTCCCAGATTCGTTGATTGTCCGTTTTCATTTCCACCGCCAATAGCCGGAGAGCCTGATATTAATGAGAAATCATAATGTGTGGGATCGGTAAATTTCGGATTGCCAAAGCGGTTTGACGGGTCGGCACTCAGCAGATCGTTGTCTGACAAACAATTGCTGAATTGTGTTTTCGATTTACTGTCCGACTGATAGGAAGCCATCGAAGCGTTTGATAAAATGCTGTTTGTAACTTTTGCATTTCCACCGGCCCTGCCCGGATTCTTTTCATAGCAACTGATGGCCGAACTATTCCCGTAGAAGGTACAATGATTGATACTAGCCGAACTAGAATCCTTTATGCCAAGTCCCATATTGCAATTTACCAGAATACTATTTGTGAGTACTACAGACGATCTTTGTCCCACAGAAACACCTTTATCATATGCATTGACTATTACCACACTGTCGATGATTATATTGGTGGCTTCTTCACCAATATCAATAGCATCGGCATTGTTTCCCAGAATGTTGTAAAGTCTGGTGTTTCGGATAACTCCGTTTTCGATCCCATCGTAATCAATTCCATCCGAATCAAACTCGGGATTTCCAACAAAAGTACAATTCTCGATGGTGGCGTGACCATATTTTACATTAATCAGATCACTTGTTACCGAAGAATGAATATAACTGTTTGTTAAAGTGATATCAGAATATCTTGCCGAGACAGGATTTAATTTTGTTTTATCGATCAGAATATGATCAAGATTTAAATTACCATAAAATGAATTTATTGCCCCAACTCGTACCGGAACAGGACCTTTTGTAGCATCTTCAACTATGACATAAGTCAGATTAGATGTTGAACTGGTATTCCAGAAGTTCAGCGCACCCCAACCTTCGTTTGCGTACTGCGGATTTATTTTGAAAGTAATTTTTTCAGCTGAAGTACCATTTGCATTGATATTCCCGTGAATAAAGAAGTTGCTGTTTGATGACATATATATTTCAACACCCGGTTCGATCGTTAATGTAACGCCACTTTTTATGGTCACATCATCGCGAACAAGATAAGGCGAACAACTTTTATACAGAATCGTATTTTCAGCAATAGTATCCGGAACCACACAGGATGAACCAGCTTCGTAAACAGCTGTCAGACTTAAATCTCCGGTAAGATTTACAGAATAGTTTTTCGCAGTTGAAATCAAATTGTTGTAATCACTTATATCACAAACCATTTCAAGATCAAAACTGACATCCGAACTGTTGGCGGCATTTTGATGGACCTCCACTGCCAGCACATTATTGCCAACCACCAATAAATTCTTATCTATCGGATAAGTACTGTAGGCTGATTCCGATGATCCACCAACTGCCGAAGAAGCCAGCGATGTATAACTGATTGAACCTGTTGGCATATTATTTCGGATAATCTCAACGCCATTCAGATAAACAACCGCTCCATCATCAACCAGTAAATTTACCGCGTAATTCGATCCGATTTTATCAG
The DNA here is from genome assembly GCA_002427885.1 of Paludibacter sp. UBA6032. Classification (GTDB taxonomy): domain Bacteria; phylum Bacteroidota; class Bacteroidia; order Bacteroidales; family Paludibacteraceae; genus Paludibacter. The sequence continues at coordinate 94,871 of DIZI01000016.1, read as the reverse complement.
CTTCGCTTAAACTGAAACTACGCCTTAAATAAGTGCTAATATATTTATTCGAACTGTTAGATCCGTAACTTATGGTGGTAGTTTCGTCACCATCGCCATATCCAAGTTGACCGGCTCCCGATTTCCATGCTGAATCATCAAAACTGGCATCAGTCCAGGTCGTTCCCTGATTTGTCCCATTGTCCAGGTATTTCCAAACGGATGATGTTGGAATAATTGTCTTTTTGGCTCCACTGGCCCAACCTTTAAAACTGTAACCTGCTTTTTCTTCGGTTGAAACTTCCGAATTTACGTTTTTCAAATACAGCCCTGAATTGTGGTTGCCAAATACTTTAAAACCGTTTAATTTCAAATTTCCGGCATTTTCAGGATAAACAGACAGCGAAAGTGTTGCAGAGCCGTTGAACCCGTAATTATTTAAATCGTTTATTAAAACCGCCGGTCTTGCTTCCACAAATGTATTCAACTTCAAAACCTCATTGTTCCAATATTCTACCGAAGGCATAGCATTTCCATAGGAGGAAGTGGTACCCAACCAACGGGCAATATGTTTGGGAATTTCAGGTGCTATCTCAGCACGATGTTTTTCAATCAGACTCTTCATCCTGTCAGGACTAAAGCTTGTAAATAAGTGATCGGCCAGTCTTTTTCCAAAATAGGCTTTATAATCAGCATTTGCCATTAAGTTTTTGAATGGGAAAGATGTTTGATTCACTGAAAAACTGATAAGATCAGTCCCCGGGTTATTGAAACCCCGGTCAAGATCCATCAATATCCATTTCCATTTTCCAGAATCCTTTGGTTTCCATGCCATCACGTTGTGGTCTATTGATGAATTTCCGGAAGCTATTTCGGTAATAACCAAATCGGTGAAATTTTCAATATTCATTTTTTCGGCTACTGCATCGAAGTTTGCCTGAACGGATAAGTCTTTTGAAAAAAGAGCCTTCAGTTCGTTATAGGCAATTAAATCACCACATTCGGCATAATCTTCATTTTCAACCATATCAAATGTCCCGGCATCCAATCCATAATACTTTTCAATATAATCGGTTTCAATTTTTTCCCTGAAATTATGAATACCCATATATTGTCCGTTGATATAGACTGTACACCAACGAAAATGAGAAATGTCAAGGTTCATGTTCAGTTGTGTGGCATTCTGTCCAAGTATATCACGCATCAATGTATTACTCCAGTCGTTTCCTGAGGCTCGTAAGGCAAAGGTTTTAAATCCGGCACGGGGAGAATCGTAAAACAACGTATTATCCAATGTTCCTGTCCCATAGCGTTTTTTAAAATAAACACCCAACATTTTTTCAGGTAACTGCCAGGAATAAAGTCCGTTGATTTTAACTCCCGCCATTTCATTCAAGGCGGCACGATCAGAACCGTTATTTTCGAATAATTCAATATTTACCGGAACTTCCCATTCCGGTTTAAAGGTTTGAACATAAATACCATTTGTCGGATCCCAGAAATTTCCGGGATTAGTTGCCAACGAAACAGCCGGTAAACCTCTGTTTTCCATTTGCTCGTTAATAAAATAAGTATTGGTAATAATCGGACCGGGTAACATATCCGGTTTAAATATACGTGCTCTGACTACGGTCGTAGCCGTTATATCAATTGGATTTGTATAGATTGGAGAATTCAGAGTCGGATCAGAACCATCGCGAGTATAACGTATCTCACCACCCAAATCGGTAAAAAGAGTAACCGACAGGTTTTTATTATAGATACCGCCGCGGATATTATATATAGGCTCATTTAGGGCAAAATCGCTGAAAAATTCCGTTGTGTTGGCAGCATTTGGTGTTGCGGTTGAAAAACGACCCCAGAGATCAAGGTTGTTTTGATTTCTTCCTTCGGAAATGTCCGGATTTTGATTAATATATCGTAAAGTATCCACGACAGATAAATCGGGTTTATAGAGACCGATCTCTTCAATTTGAGCATCCAGTTTAAAGCTTGTGTGATTCCCGGTATTCATTCCGTCTGCCCAGAAAATAGCGAATCCTTTTGCTCCAATGGTGACATTTCCAATCATCCATTTATTGGGGTTGGTCAAATTATCTGTCAAATAATAACCATTCAGGTTAACAGCCGCATTACCATCGTTATATAGTTCTATCCAATCGGCATCATTATTGAAATCGGGATCTTTGATGGTTGATGCATTCGACGCCATAAATTCGTTAATATACAGCTGCCCGGATACGGTTGCCGGGATAAAAAGAAGAAAAAACAGAAATCGAAAATGTTTCATTATGTTAGCTTGGAAGGTATAAGGTGATAATTCCGGAATACTAACCAATAAATTGATTAGTAACGTATTCTGTTATTTATTCCTCTTAATAGATAATTTAAGTGATGCAATTCTATAATCCGGGGATTAATTCCGGATTTATAAAAGCAAAGATAAACTATTTTATCTTCCTGTAAACTTTTTTGATTTACTTTTTCATTTCAGCCTGTAAGGTTTTTTCATTCAAATCAAAGTGGCCCCTTTTTATAGAAACAATAATATAATGATATACAAATAAATATACTGTACAAATTAATTTATTATAAAATAAATATGACTGTTCTTGACATCTTGCTCTAGGTTTTAACAAATAAAATAAAGACAGAATCAAAAAATGTTGAACAATATTTGTTTTTTTTTGTTTAATTTTGCAATAGAATTATCCCCGAATCTAGTTTTTAACTCATTCAGAAAAATAAACCATGAAAAAACTTTCTCACTTAGCAGCTGTATTGATTTTATGCAGTGCTGTAACAACATTGAAGGCACAGAGTGATATCTCTGAGATTTTTAAAGCAGGAGTCGCTGACTTAAACACTGTTGCGAATGGTTATTTGACACCCGCAGGTAACAGTTTTGCTGCCGGCCTGGGTACAAACTGGTATAATACCGCTGCCGTACACAAACCATTTGGTTTTGATTTAACTATTGGTGGCGGGCTTGTACAAGTTCCTATGACTGAACAAATGTTTAGTCTGACAGGTTTAACTAATTTGGTACCTACGAATACCAGTATTACTCAGGCTCCTACATTTGGAGGAACAGGACCCGGAGTGGAATTAAATTTGATGCAACCACATTATTTGGGAGATGGAACAGCAAATCCACTTTATCCTGGTAAAATCACTTCTTTTACTACACCAGCCGGTATCTCTCAGTATATGCCAACTGCCAGTGTTCAGTTTACGATCGGTTTACCATTTATCAATGATGTATCGGTTCGATTTATCCCAACCGTTAATGCCTCCGGTTTCAATGTTTCTATGTGGGGAGTTGGAATTAAACATAACTTCAAACAATGGATCCCGGTTGTTAAGGATTTACCGTTTGATGCTTCCATCCTGTTGGCATACACTAAATTTGATTTGAAGTATGCATTTCCAACATCTGCACAAATTACGCCCGATATGTTAGTCGGTTCCGATCTTGCCTATATACCAACGAATACTGATTATAGTACACAGGGAATGAATATTTCTGCAGATGCAATGACAGCCAATATTATTGTATCCAAAAAATTATTATTTGTTACCCCTTATGTAGGTTTTGGTATTACTAAAACTTCTTTTAATCTGACAATGGCTGGCAATTATCCTATTCTTGGTAATCCCAAAACTCATGAAGAAGTTATCGGTGGAACAACTTATACAGTTCCCGACCGTGAAACGGGAACTAATAAACCGATTATGAATATTGATAATATCACCAATCCGATTCAAATTGCTCCAATAAGTGAAATGATGCCCAATGTAACATTTGGTTTGCGACTAAAAGTGTTATGGGTACTCTCAGTCCATGCTCAATACACGATGCAAAAATATCCTACTGCATCTGCAGGCTTTGGTATTTCGTTAAGATAAGAAGTGGATTGATTAAATGGGAATTAACCATTTATTGATTGGTATATTTATACAAAGGACAAGTTTCAGCCATACTGAAATTTGTCCTTTGTTTAAAGTTCATGTAGTAGTTCTGAAAGTATCTTTCTACTTTTTCCTCAGTCCCGATTCATATTCAATCAGTTTTCGAATTTTTTGAAATGAGTGTTTTTTTTCTGTTTTCCTCCACCCTGAATTTTATCATGCGGCTAATCAGATCGAGGGGGATTGGTTGGTTGAGTGGAAACTGAACCGAACCTTTTCCCTGTTTATAGTTCGAGAGTTCTTCGGAAAATTGTGTGTGTCCCGAAGGTGTTGCATAAAATCCAATGTGTTTACTAAATGCAGCAAAATACGCCAACGGTTTTCCATAGACTTTGTAAGCCGGCATCCCATAACTAATGGATTCTACCGCTTCGGGTGCTGCCTGCCTGACAGTTTCCCGAATTTTTTCCAGTTTTTGCTGAACATCTTTTGGAAATGAGGCTATATATTCATCTATGTGATTGTAATCCTTCATATCTTTGTATTTTTTGCTTTTAAAATATCATATGCTTCTGCGATATTTATAAAACTTAGGCCTGCATTAATTTTCCGATATCAAACTTTTTCATTTGCATAAATGCATTCGTAACTTTACCCGCTCGTTCCGGATCAGTCATTAATTGGGGCAATATGCTCGGAATAATCTGCCACGACACCCCAAATTTATCTTTTAGCCAACCACACTGTCCTTCTTCACCGCCTTCGGTCAGGTTATTCCAATAATGATCAATCTCTGCCTGATCATCACAAAATACCTGAAACGATATGGCTTCATTGAACTTGAATATTGGTCCGCCATTTAATGCCGTAAAAGTCTGTCCGTTAATCTGAAAAACAACTGTCATTGCAGTGCCTTCTTTTTGCCCGTGAAATTCAAACCCTTCCTTTCCATAACGACTAATCGTATTGATTTTTGAGTTTTTGAAGATGGATGTATAATACCGGGCAGCTTCTTCGGCTTGATTATCAAACCAAAGGCAAGGTGTTATTTGATTTGTCATAGTTTATTTTCCTCTGCATATTTTTTAAAATTGTTCAAAATCGATTGCCAACCATTTTTCTGCAATTCAATTGTATTCTCACTTTCAGCATCAAATGTCTCGACTATTTTTGTTTTGGTTAGATAATTGGAAAAACTGATTTTTACTTTGCGTCCATCTCCCAGAAGATATTCAATTTCCTCTTTTGGGATTATTTTCTCATAAATTCCTTCAAAATCGAAACCCATGCTGCCGTCTTTGGCTTCCATCCTGGAACTAAATTTACCTCCGACCCGTAAATCATTCTCAGCTCGGGTTGTGTGCCAGTCTTCCGAAGCATTATTCCATTTGACTATAGATTCCGGCGATGTCCAGCATTTCCAAACTGTTTCTCTTGTTGCATTTACTTCTACTTGTACAGTTATACAAACTTTCTCAGTTTTTTTCATGTCTCTGTAATTTTTTATTGTTATTTTTCGCTGCAGGCAAACATCCATTGTATGCCGTATTTGTCGGTGCAACTGCCATAGTAATCGCCCCAGAACATGTCCGCTAGTTCCTGTTCCACCTTCCCGTCTTTGGAAAGTGCATCGAAAAGTCGTTTCGTTTCAACACGGGTGTCCGGTCCCAACATGATATTGATATTGTTTCCGAATTTCACATTGAATCCCATCGATTCACATGCATCCGTACCCATTAGTTTGTGTCCGCCCACTATGGCTAATTCAATGTGCATAATCTTTTCCTTGTCATCGTCCGACAATTGAGGTGCACCTTCGGGTGAAGGAAAATCTCCAAAACGTACGATTCCGTTACCACCAAATTTTCCACCAAAAACTGTTTTATAAAAATTAAAAACCTCCTCCGTATTTCCGGGAAAGTTCATATAAGTGCTTGTATATGCCATAATGTTACGTATTAGATTTTTTTATTAATGATAATTGATTGAAATTGTATAACAATTGTTTGAAAATTTTGTTTATTCAACTTTTGTAATTATTACAATTTAATTTAGATAAAACAAAGTGGAGAAGAAACGCGGAAAGAATCAGGTGAAAGCAGAATGAAACGGGATGGTTTCGTATGTAGACGGATAAAATAAAAAAGCTCAACATCTGAAATTCAGAATATTGAGCTTTTAAAAGTACCCAGAGCCGGGATCGAACCGGCATGGAAGTGAATCCACTGGTGTTTGAGACCAGCGCGTCTACCAATTCCGCCATCTGGGCAATTGCGGTGCAAAAGTAAGGTATTTTTTGGAACCCACAAGCAGTTCTTAAATTAATAATTTACAATTTACAATTTACAATTTACAAACAATTGAATTTAAATGAGATATTGACAATAATAGAAAGAAATTATTTTTCAGTATCTGTATTCTCAACTGTTTTTTCAATATAATCAACCGGCTTTTCAATATTTTCATTTCGTTTAGCCACGAAATCATTTCGTTTTCCGGCGAAAATATCGTATCGATTGTACCAGCAATCGAGAGAACCATTAAGTAAACGAATACGTTCCGATGGTTTCAGACCGATTTTATCCAGGCATTCATCATGTGAACTGATGACCCATGCTGAGCAACCTGTAAATTTATGTTTGATAGTTGTTCCAAGAGCTGCATAGAGCCCGTAAATATCGTCCGATGTTATTCGTTCACCATAAGGCGGATTGGTTACGATCAGACAGTTCTCGGCAGGAGCTTCCAGTTTTTGAACCGGCATAACCTGTAATTCTATGTATTTGCTTAAGCCCGTGCTTTTTACATTTTGTTCGGCAATCTTAATAGCGCGGGGCGAATTATCGGAACCGTAAATTTTAAATTCAAAAGGACGTTCGTAAGAATCATCGTTGTATAATGTGTCGAATAATTCCGAATCAAAATCATTCCATTTTTCAAAAGCAAATGATGAACGGTAAATGCCTGGTGGAATATTCAGGGCAATAAGCGCTGCTTCTATTAATAGTGTGCCTGAACCGCACATAGGGTCGACAAAGTTTGATTGTCCTTTCCAGTCGGCCATAAGCAACATGCCGGCTGCCAATGCTTCGTTCAACGGTGCTTCGGTTTGCGCCACACGGTAACCGCGTTTGTGCAATGATTCGCCGGAGCTGTCAAGTGACAGCGTGCATTTCTTATCAGCAATATGAATGTTTATCATGATTTGCGGACTATCCAGTCGTACCGATGGACGTTTGTCAAATTTTTCGGTAAACCAATCGGCAATGGCGTCTTTCACACGGTATGCCACAAATTTGGAGTGACGGAATTCTTCTGAAAAAACGGTCGAATCGATGGCAAAAGTGCTGTCTACAGCCATATAATCGATCCAGTTTATTTTTTTTACCTGTTCATACACTTCGTCGGGATTGGCTGCATCGAACGTAAGAATTGGTTTCAGAATACGTGAGGCGGTACGACTGCACAAATTTGCTTTGTACATCATGGCTTTATCACCGGTAAAACTTACAGCTCTTCGTTGAAGCTGCACGTTATTGGCTCCAATATTTACCAATTCGGTTGCCAGCACTTCTTCTAAACCCCGAAAGGTTTTCGCAATCATTTCAAATTCCATATTTCTGTTGAGTCTAATTTCAAAGGTCTAAAGTCTAAAGTCGTTATGAAATTAAACAATAGAATTTTTCAATACATTTAAATTATTTATATGTAAAATCGTTTGTGTTTATTCTTCGGCCTTTTGGCTTTTTAATCTTTTTTGTGCCAGTTTTGCTCCTGCCGGAACATCGGTATCCACCCATAAGTTACCTCCAATGATAGCACCGTCTCCGACAGTAACCGTTCCCAGAATAGTAGAATTGGAATATATTATAACATTATTTCCAATACGTGGATGGCGGCTGATACCCTTAATCGGATTCCCGTTTTCGTCCAACGGGAAGCTTTTAGCACCCAGTGTAACTCCCTGATACATTTTTACATTGTTGCCTATTATGGCCGTTTCACCAATTACCACACCGGTTCCGTGATCAATGGTAAAGTATGAACCTATAGTTGCACCCGGATGAATATCAATACCGGTTTCAGAATGCGCCATTTCAGTTATGATACGCGGAATAAGCGGAACGCCGAGATGTAGCAATGCATTGGCAATCCGGTAATTACTTATGGCACGAATGCTTGGATAACAAAAAATCACTTCGCCAAAACTTTTGGCCGCGGGATCACCGTTGTAAGCGGCAATAACATCGGTATGGAGTTTTTCGCGTATTTCGGGTAACTGAATGATAAAAGCGGTTGATTTTTCCTTTGAAAGTTCATCGAAACCATTACAATCGAGCGATTCATTACGTGAATTAAAGCACATCCCGGCTCTGATTTGTTGGGTCAGTAACATTTGCAGACGATCCACATTTACACCGATATGGTATAACATGGTATGTGTATTTACAGCTGAATCGCCAAAATAGCCCGGAAACAAAATGGAACGAGCCAGTTGTACAATTTCCTGCAACACAGTAGTTGAAGGCATTGCGTCATTTTGTCCATGTTCACTGCAAACATTTTTGAAACTCTCGACGTGTGAAAGTTTTTTGATAGAATCTAATAATTCCTTATTCATAATTTGAATTTGAATTTAATTTTTCAGAATGTGTAAAGCATCAATTGCATGTTGCATGCGTTGATCACCAAACCCATTAACAATAACATAAGGTTTGTTCGTTTGTTCAATCTCTTTTTTATACCAATCAAAAAAAAACTCCCTGTCGCTCCCGTGTTCGCGAACCGGATCAAATTCCCATGCTAAATCAGGTGCACAAAGCAGGTATAAATCGAAAAAACCGTGTTTCATCCGACTGGTTAAGAAATCAGGAACAGTCTTATATTTATATTCGAACCAGACCTTTGTAATAATTAAATCGGTATCGAAAAACACAAAATCCGAATCCGAATGATCATCTTCAAAAGATTTTTCCTGCTCAATTTGTTTCCGGGCAATATTGCAGACATCGTCATAAGTGTATGGTCTTGAAAGATTTTCAATATATTCACGTGCATATTCCAAAACCCAGAGAGATTTAAAAAATTCAGCCAGACCTCTGGCTAATTCGGTTTTTCCGGTTGATTCAGGACCGATGATGGCAATTTTGTACATTATTTTAGTTACAAGTTATCGGTTAAAAGTTATAAGACAATAATTAGTATAAAAGTAAACGAAAACAGAATTAGACTTTTGTCCGATAACTTAAGACCCATGGCTTTTTTTCTTATCTTTGGCTGCAAAAAAATATGCGCAAATTTACGACAATTATTCTGCTTTGGAGTGCTTTTTTATTATTAAGTACAAAAGTTTCGGCTCAAAATGCAGATATAGAGCTATTGAGAACGGTTAATGGTTACACCGGGACGATTGGATTCTCAAAATTTGTATCCAATACCACTACCGGCGTTGCCATTGGAGTCCCGGTAATAATGGGTGCTGTTGCTTTGATTGAAAAAGACGATGATTTACTGAAAAGTGCTCTTTATATAGGTGTTAGTATTGGAGTTGATGGTGTATTGACTTATGGGCTGAAAAAAATTGTTCGTCGTCCACGACCTTATGTAACTTTTCCTGATATTCATGCCTACGAAACTGAATCTTCCTTATCTTTTCCTTCCGGCCATACTTCTTTGGCTTTTGCCACTGCCACTGCATTGAGTTTAAAATATCCGAAATGGTACATTATTGCACCAGGTTATTTATGGGCTTGTACGGTGGGTTATTCACGTATGAATCTGGGTATGCATTATCCAACGGATGTTTTAGCCGGAGCATTGCTTGGTGCAGGAAGTGCTTACGTAACTTATCAGGTAAATAACTGGTTTTGGAAAAAGGAAAATAATAAAAAACTGATAGGATTACATTCGTGGTTATAATCTTTTTTTGAATTTTAAAGTATTCGATTTCTTCAACAGCAAGCCTTTTACAAATCAGTTTACTTCGCGGGACTGATTGTTTTCTTCCATTGCCAATATCCATCGACAGACATGATTGTATAAATTACAAATAATATAACTGTTGGGAACAACCCTTTATACACATAAAGTCCAACACAAAGACCATCGGCAATTATCCAAATCAACCAGTTTTCAATCAACTTACGCGCTAACATCCAAGTACCTATAATACTAAGAGCTCCAACCAACGAATCTGCTTTCGGTATGGTGGAATCGGTAAATTTTATCAGCACTAAATAATAAATGAAATAAATTATCATTGTTACAATTGTCAGTTGAAACCATAATTTCAGGGATGTTTTACCAACCGGCAATTCATCACCGGTTGCTTTATTGCCACGTTTCCAGTTTATCCACCCATAAATACTAATAAAAACATAGTAGAACTGGAGACTCATATCGGCGTAAAATTTGGTTTGAAAAAAAACCACTACATAAAACATCGACGATACTATACCAAAAAACCATAATGATACTTTCTGTTTTATCGACAAAAAGATATAGATAAGACTTAGAATTGCACCTACAATTTCTATCCAGTTTGTTTGAAAGTATTTGATTATCTGGTCTTGCATTTTTTAAAAACTTTGAAATAATAAGGTCAAAAAAAGACAATAGGATGTTAAGATAAACAATGTGTTTTATTGTTCCTAACATCCTACTCCTTTATATGTATTGCTTTCTATTTTAATATCTTCTCGTAAGCTCCCGGAGTTTGAAGGATTTGAACTGCTTTTTGTAGCGACTCATTGTCAGCATCCAAAATTTGGTTATATTCGTTCGTATCCCACAAGTCGCGTGCTATCAATGCCTTTAATTGTAACTTAATCAAAGGTTTAGATGTTTCGAATTGAATCGAATCAATTTGTGCTTTTTCTTTAGACGGTTTTAGATTTAGTTTTAAGAATAATTTTGGCAATTTTTCAGAGTAAGTAGAATCTGTCTGTGCTATTTCTTTTTCTCCAACCGTCATTAACTGATTTAATAATTTATCTGGGACTTCATATTCAGTTTTATACTTTGCAAAAGTTGGGTATTTCTGCTTTAATTCAGTTCTGTTTTTGTCAATGTATTGCATACAAACTTTGTTTATAATACCTAATGCAACCAATTTACGATGATAATCGGTATAACGGGTGGTATCAAGAGGAACGAAAATATCGGGCATTATACCCCCACCACCATACACCGTGCGGTGTAAATTGAGCGTTTGGTAACGAAGTGAATCGGGGAAATGAATGCTATCTGCATGTAATAATTCACCATTGTTGTAACGATTCACTAAATCATGTTCATATTTTTCAATGCCATCTTTATACGGTTTTTGAATGCAACGACCAGTAGGTGTGTAGTAACGGGCAGTTGTGAGGCGCATCATGGAACCATCTATTAATGGGAACTGCCGTTGAACCAATCCTTTTCCAAACGAACGGCGACCGACAATAATCGCACGGTCCCAATCCTGTAAAGCACCTGAGACAATCTCACTTGCAGAAGCAGAATACTCATCAATAAGCACAATCAATTTCCCGGTTTCAAATTCCCCTGTTTCCGTTGATTCCGCAACGGTTTTGGGTTGGTTCAGTCCTTTCGTATAAACAATTAAACGTCCGGGAGTTAAAAACTCGTCAGCCACTTGTATGGCGGTGTTGAGGTAGCCACCACCATTTCCTTGCAGACTGAGAATCAGATCTTTCATGCCTTTCTTTTGTAGATTTGAAAAGGCTTTTTTAAATTCTTCATCTGTAGTGCTTCCAAAACTATTAATTTTTATATAACCGATCTCCTTTCCAATCATATAATTTGCATCCACACTGTAAAGGGGAATTTTATCCCGTATGATATTAAAATCAATTAATTCCTTGACTCCTTTCCTGATAATTTTTACTTTTACTTCTGAGCCTTTAGGACCACGTAGCCGTTTTACAACACCGGAAGGTTGTAATTTCACACCAGCGATCATTTCGTTGTCAATGTAAACGATACGATCGCCCGGCAAAATTCCTACTTTTGCGGCAGGACAGCCCGATATCGTTTGTACAACCAAAAGGGTATCTTCCAACATTTGAAATTGAATGCCGACACCTTCGAAACTGCCTTCGAGTGGTTCGTTAACTCTTTCAACTTCTTCTTTTGGGATGTAAACCGAATGTGGATCTAATTCCTTTAATATGGCTGTAAGTGTACTTTCAACTAATTTTTTATCATTAATGCTATCGACATATAAATTCGAAATTGCAGACAATGCATTGTCCAGTTTGCGTTGTTGCAGCGATGAAAAACCCTGGGCAAAAAGTAAAGGTGTAAAAACGAAAACCAGTAGTAGTGAACTTATTTTTCTCATTTGTGTGTTAATTGTGCTTTTTGGAATTACAAAAGTACTAAAATAAACAGAAGGTAGTTTGCTCGATTATAAATAATAAAGTAATTGAAAGATACTTTTAACGGTTTTATGTTATAATATGTTCAAAAGAGATTTGAGCAGAACGTATCCGGCATTTAACTCATCTACATTGCATAACTTAATTGACGCTAGTTGATTATATATTTCTTCAATTTTTTGAGAGCTTTCATCTGTTTCTGCAAACAATTTATCTAAAGGTGTAACCCTAACGCTTTCGGGGTTATAATGTTCACCATACGATAATGCACAACCGGCTTTTAATGCTTGTTTTGCCAATTCGGGTTTTCCTCTGAAACCATGAATAATCCAGATTTGAACGGGATTTAATTCTTTCTTTAGATCAAAAAGTTCGTTGAAGCAGCCAACACAATGGATGATAAGTGGTTTGTGAAACTGTTCTGAAAGTTGTATTTGTTCTTTAAAAACCAGAATCTGTTGATCCAGGCATGTTTTAACGTTTTTATCTAATCCACATTCGCCAATTGCAAAGAACCGTTCGTCTTTCGTCCATTTTCTCAAATTCTCGATAGTTTCATTAGAATATTCATTGATAAACCACGGATGAACACCGACTGAAAATAGTCCTTTTCTGTCAGAAGAGAAGAGTTTTTCAGCTTCTGAAAAGGTCAGATTTCTGACGGCAGGATTACCCGTATCGGTCTGTTTGTACGTATGAATATCAACAAGCATGTTTGACTTTTCAGATAGTTATTATTTTTTCATCAGATGTAAGATAATCGGTTAGTGCTTTACCCATATACCGAACATTAACACCCATCATGGTTAATTTCTCTGAAACACCAAAGTCATCACTGCAAGCTTTACAGGCTTCAAATTTTACGCCTCTGTTTATCATTTCCATGACCTCAGTCTGCACTTGAGTGTCATTTCCCACTAATTTAGCTGAAGCTCCCCAAATTATTACATTAACTTCATCCCACCAATTGTTTTTAATAGAATTTGTTGCATACATCGACAACATGCTAAACAAAGTCTCTTTATTGTCAGAAGTCCATAGAATATTTAGTTTTGCCATAGTTTAAAGTGTTTTGTAAATTTGGGATGTGATCTTTTTGTAAAATAATACCCCGGAATAATACCTTTGAATTAATATTTGTCTGCAAAGATAGAAATTTACAACGAAAATTAGTACCTTTGCGCTCCCATTTTGAGAACAATAGATTACAAATCAAACCATTTAAGATATGAAGACAACAGAATTATTCAGCACATTACCGTACAAAGTAGCCGACTTATCGTTGGCAGAATTTGGACGCAAAGAAATAGAACTTGCCGAAAAAGAAATGCCGGGCTTAATGGCTTTGCGCGCAAAACATGGGTTAGAAAAACCGTTGAAAGGTGCCCGCATCATGGGTTCGTTGCACATGACCATTCAAACCGCCGTGCTTATTGAAACGCTGGTTGAACTGGGTGCCGATGTGCGCTGGTGTAGCTGCAATATCTATTCTACCCAGGATCATGCTGCGGCTGCAATTGCTGCTTCCGGGGTTCCTGTTTATGCATGGAAAGGTGAAACATTGGAAGAATACTGGTGGTGTACATTGCAGGCATTGACTTTTGAAGGACACAAAGGACCGAATGTCATTGTGGATGATGGCGGTGATGCTACCATGATGATTCACATTGGAGTTGCTGCGGAAAAGAAAGCAACTGTACTCGACAAAAAAGCTGATGGCGACGATGAACGTTTGTTGTATGCTATTTTAAAAGATGTATTGAAGGAAGATAACGGTATCTGGACACGTATGATTCCTGAGCTTCGGGGTGTTTCGGAAGAAACCACCACCGGTGTACACCGTTTATATCAAATGTTGGATGAAGGATCTTTGTTGTTTCCTGCTTTCAATGTAAATGACTCAGTTACCAAATCGAAATTTGACAATTTATACGGTTGCCGTGAATCATTAGCTGACGGAATTAAACGTGCCACCGACATTATGTTGGCCGGCAAAGTGGTGGTAGTTTGCGGATATGGTGATGTCGGAAAAGGTTGTGCCAAATCAATGCTGGCTTACGGAGCACGCGTTATCGTAACCGAAATTGATCCGATTTGTGCGTTGCAGGCTTCTATGGAAGGTTTCAGAGTAACAACTGTTGAAGAAGCTTTGGCAGAAGGAAATTTATATGTTACTACTACCGGAAACAGGGATATTATCCGCATAGAACATATGGCAAAAATGAAAGATGGTGCTATAGTTTGTAATATCGGTCATTTCGACAATGAAATACAGGTGGAAAAATTGAAACATTTCCCCGGAATTAAACTGGTAAATATCAAACCGCAGGTTGACAAATATATTTTCCCTGACGATCACAGCATTTTATTACTTGCCGATGGACGGTTGGTAAATCTTGGTTGTGCAACCGGTCATCCTTCGTTTGTAATGAGTAATTCGTTTACCAATCAGACCTTGGCACAAATTGAGTTGTTCACCAAAGATTATCCGGTTGATGTGTATCGCTTACCAAAACATTTGGATGAAGAAGTGGCACGGTTGCATTTGGATCAATTGGGTGTGAAACTGACTGTTCTGACCCCAGAACAATCCGATTATATTGGGGTGAAGGCAACAGGACCTTACAAACCGGAACATTACAGATATTGATTTTTAATCATCTTATAATTAGAAAAGCCGTTTTCATTAGCTGAAAACGGCTTTTTATATTTTGACACCGAATATTTATCTTACTCTTAAACGTTGCCCGAGTCGAATAGCGGTCTTGGGTTTTATTCTATTCAGTCTGCATAAGGTGTTTATGCTGGTTCCGTTTCTTGCCGCTATTCTACCCAGATTGTCCCCTTTGCGAACACTATAGTATCTTGCTGATTTCAAAACTTTTACTTCTCGTTGATAATAGAACGATTGTTTTTTTGTCATTAAATAACTTTGTTCCCACACTTTACCGGTATTAAAATTAATGATATGCGCCGGATTTATAGCATTACCGATATAACGGGTTTCAAAATGTAAATGAGGACCGGTTGAATGACCTGTATTACCTCCGAAAGCAATTAATTCGCCGGCTTTGACATCTTGATTGGGTGCGACTAAAACCTGTGACAAATGTGCATATACTGTTTCTAATCCATTATCGTGCCTTATAACCATGTAATTGCCATATCCTCGTGCTTCATAGTTGATGAGTCGTACTTTTCCTGAAAAAGCAGAACGTACAGAATCACCAACTTTCAATCTTAAATCGATACCATAATGAAACCGGTAACGGCGGGGTCCAAACTCCGAGGTCACAGCACCACGAACAGGAACAATAAAATGAGAACAATCAATCCGAACTGAATCGGGCATGCTGTCAATTGGAATTTTATATGGATTTACGTGGTCACTTGTCCAAATTTCATTGTAAATGTCACCGGCCGGATGATTTTCCATTAAGTCATCGGATTCATCATTCAACATTTCCTGATAGACATTAATTGTATCTTTTTTGTTCAGAAGTGATAAAATAGAATGTTGAGCCAAAACCCCTGAAGTAGAGAGGAAATAAAATGCAACCGGAAGAAGTTTTTTAAGAGATAAAGACATGCGTATGAATGGTTCAATTATTTGATTTGCAATTTCCTGTGAAATAAATGGAAATTAGAAAACGTATTATTGGAAATTGAAAATTATAAAATTCGAAATTAATTATATTTCATTGTTAGCATACAAAAAATTCAAACCGGATTGTTCAAAATCAAAAATTTCATCATTGCTGAAGAAACGTGCTAATTCAACCTTTGCATTTTCTAAGGTGTCGGATGTATGGATAATATTCTCCTGAACACTCACGCTGAAATCACCACGGATTGTTCCCTGGGCTGCTTCACGACCATTAGTTTTACCTGCCATTTCGTGTACAATGTGAACAGCATCCAGACCTTTCCAACAACATACAATTACAGGCGTTATCATCATGGAATCTTTGATTCGTTTAAAGAATGAGCGTTGAGCCAAATGGGCATAGTGCTCAATCAAAATTTCATCGGTTAATTGTATCATTTTCATTCCACACAATTGCAGACCTTTACGCTCGAAGCGATGAATAACTTCACCAATCAATCCTCTTTGAATTGCACCGGGTTTTACAATGACAAGGGTTTTTTCCATGATAATACTGTTAATATATTATTGTATTTTTTTTAGCTGTCCAAAATTAGAGAAATGATGGGTTAAAACAAAAAAAGTTCCATATATTTAACTTATAGAACCCCAATTTAATGTATTTGTCTTCAATTTTCGCAATTGAGTTGCCAACACTCTGTTTTCATTCTTTTCGAGTAGAGGATCTTCATTTAACACATCCATGGCGACATTTCTGGCAATCTCCAACATTTTTCCATCTTGTGCCAGGTTGGCAATTTTCAGGTCAAAAGGCATCCCACTCTGTTGGGTACCTTCCATATCGCCAGGTCCCCGGATTTGTAAGTCGGCTTCCGAAATTTCAAAACCATCATTTGTTCGAACCATAATTTCCATTCGTTTACGTGTTTCAGTTGCCAGTTTAAACCCTGTAAGCAAAATACAAAATGACTGTTCAGCACCGCGGCCAACTCGCCCACGCAACTGATGTAACTGAGATAACCCGAAACGCTGAGCACTTTCAATGACCATCACCGAAGCATTGGGGACGTTGACACCTACTTCAATGACCGTAGTGGCAACCATAATTTGCGTTTCGCCTGAAACAAATTTTTGCATCTGATAATCTTTTTCCTTCGGTTTCAATTTACCATGAATCATACTTACCTTGTAATTTGGGAATGTTTCACGCATATATTCATAACCTGATTCAAGATCCTGTAAATCAATTTTTTCAGACTCCTGTATTAATGGATAAACAATGTAAATCTGTCGCCCCGCTTCCACTTGTTTGGAAATAAACTGATTCAAGCCCTGCCGTTTATTTTCATAATAATGATAGGTTTGTATGGGTTTCCGGCCAGGTGGCAGCTCGTCAATAACCGAAATGCTGAGATCGCCGTAAAGTGTCATGGCCAAAGTACGAGGAATAGGGGTAGCTGTCATTACCAAAATGTGCGGTGTGGTCACATTTTTTTTCCAGAGTTTCGAACGTTGTTCTACACCAAACCTGTGCTGCTCGTCAATAACCACCAAACCTAAGTTTGAAAACTGAACAGTATCTTCAATTAACGCATGGGTTCCAATGAGAATATTCAATTCACCGTTACGGAGTGATTCGTGCAGCACAACACGATCTTTTTTGCTGGTAGAACCGGTTAGCAAGGCTACGCCAACACCCAGGTCGCCTAAAAACTCTTTCAAACTTGCAAAATGCTGTGTCGCCAGAATTTCAGTAGGAGCCATGATGCAGGCCTGAAAACCATTGTCAATTGCCATAAGCATGGTCATTAATGCAACCAGTGTTTTTCCACTTCCCACATCACCTTGTAGTAACCGGTTCATTTGTCTTCCCGAGGCCACATCAATTCTAATCTCGCGTAACACTCGTTTTTGTGCTCCGGTCAGTTCAAAAGGCAAATACTCATTGAAAAATGTGTTGAAAAAAAGCCCGATCTTACTAAATACAAATCCGGTTGATTGTTGTTCCCGCCAGTTTTTTAAACGTAAAATGCTGAGTTGAATATAAAAAAGCTCTTCGAATTTAAGGCGTTGTCGTGCCTTGTTCAATAGATTCGCATTTCTTGGAAAATGTATGTTAATCAATGACTCGGTCAGGTTCAGCAGGGCAAATTTTTGTAAAATGTAGGCAGGAAGCGTTTCGGGAATACCGCTTTTAATTTGTTGAATGATTGGGAAAATGATTTTCTGAATGGTTTTAGAGTTCAGAAAACTACTCTTCATTTTTTCACTTGTATTGTAAAAAGGCTGTAAGCCCATTTGTTCGGGTGGTGGTAATTGAGAAGCTATTTCAATTTCGGGGTGAACAATATTATACCGACCATTAAACGGTGAAGGTTTGCCGAAAATAACATAATCTACTTTGGTGCGGTATTTATCAATGATATATTTTACGCCTTTAAACCACACCAACTCGATGGTTTCTTTTCCATCTGTAAATATTGCCGTCAAACGCAGGTTGTGTCCTTCACCCACTTTCTCGAATCTCAAAATTTGGCCTTTTACCTGAATAAAAGGCATTTCGGCTGTAATTTCGTGAAGAAAATAGAACCTACTCCTGTCGACATATTTATATGGATAATGCCTCAACAAATCTTCAGCGCTTTTGATGCCAAGTTCTTTGTCGAATATATCCGCCTTTCTCGGTCCCACACCGGGAAGGAATTTTATGTCCTGAGAAGCAAGATCCATATTACATTGTAATTTGTGCTATTCGTAAATCAAACTCAGTTGTAATTTTTATATTCTCCCTGTTTCCTTCCACTAAGTGTATTTTTGTTCCCATGGCTTCAACTACCGATGCATCGTCGGTAAATAGAGGCGAAAAGTCCTGCTTGTAGGCCTTTTTGAGTATTTCGCCATCAAAAATCTGCGGAGTTTGAACCAATTTATAAGCATTCCGGTCAACGGATTGATTTCCTGTTTCAGTAATTTGCCTGATACTGTCCACCAATTCAATCACAGGAATCGCTGTTCCATATTTTTCAGCACTCTCAAAACAACGGGTAATAGTTTCCACGCTCACGAGTGGACGAACTCCATCGTGTACCGCTACCAGAGCAGGAAGTTTGACTGCATCCAATCCATTTATTACGGAATCAAAACGGGACTGTCCGCCTGTTACAATTTTATGTGGGATTTCAAAGGCATGCTTTTTGCAAAGTGTATGCCAGAATTCGATCTGGCCGGAAGGTAAAACCAAAATAATTTGTATTGAAATGTCGTAACGGTTGAAATTTTCAATGCTGTACATCAAAATCGGTTTTCCCTGTATTTCTATAAATTGTTTGGGAATATCGGTTTGCATTCGTTCTCCTTTACCTCCTGCAACAATGATAGCAAATTTTGTTTTATTCATATTAATGATTAATAAAAATACGAACAAAGATAAGCATTAAGTGATTAATAATTATAATTGAATAATTAATTATTGTCATACAAATTGATTATTAGCAATTTGGAAAATGATATCATAACATTTTCAGTAAACATGTCGGAAAAACGCTGACAATTTTATAACTTTGCACCCAAAATACATTTTGAAAAATGAAAAAAATTGGCTTTCCACTGCTTATCATCTTACTGCTTTTTGAACAGACTTTGGCAGCTCAAGAAAATGCAGGTAAGAAACAAAAAAATATCTTAGAAGTACTTGCAGCAGAAGATTCAATTACACATGCCACTGTTAAGGTACATCAGGATAAACGCATTGATTCGATTTTAGTTGCCAGAAAAAGCGGTTTCGGCTGGCATGGACAATTATCTGTCAGTGGTTACAGAGTTCAGGTTTTTTCAAGTAATGTACAACCAACAAACAGAACAGAAGCCTTTCAAAAAGAAAAACTGATTAAGGAGAAATTCCCTGATCTATCAGTTTATGTGAACTACCTGTCACCATTCTGGAAAGTGAGAGTTGGTGATTTTAGAACACCCGATCAGGCACAAGTCCTGCGCAATCAATTGATTGAAGCGTTTCCTTCGATGCGCAGTGAAATATATATTGTGAGGGAACAAATAACCAATCCCGCCTCTAAATAAAAAATGATGGATTTTAATTCAAATAAGCCTATACCTTTTGACACTGAAAAAACAGCTAAAATTGCTGAACATTATCAACAGATTATTCAATTGTTGGGAGAAGATGTTAATCGGGAGGGATTACTCAAAACACCGGATAGGGTTTCGCGTGCCATGCAGTTTTTAATGCAAGGTTATGAACAAAATCCTGAAGAGATTATCCGCACGGCAATGTTTACCGAAAATTACCGTCAAATGGTAATTGTAAAGGATATCGATTTTTATTCAATGTGTGAACACCATATGTTGCCCTTTTTTGGCAAAGCACATATTGCATACATTCCAAACAAACAAATCACCGGTTTAAGTAAAATAGCCCGTATTGTTGAAGTTTTTGCGCGTAGAATGCAGGTACAGGAACGAATGACAACGCAAATAAAAGAATGCATTCAGAAAACGTTAAACCCAATGGGCGTGATGGTTATCATTGAAGCTCAACATCTATGCATGCAAATGCGCGGAGTTCAAAAGCAACATTCCATTACAACAACTTCCGATTTTACAGGCGTATTCGAACAAGCAAAAACCCGGGAGGAATTTATGAACCTGATAAACAGAAAATAACACAGCTGGACCCTAATTGGGATTTTAAAAAGGATTCAAAATCAGTTCATCAGCAGAAATGTCGGTGAACTGTTTTTCATTTAAATACGTATATAAAATACTACTAGATGGTTTTTTTAATTCCTGTACAGAAGTTGAAGATTTAACCAGAATTACAATCTGGAAAGCCTACGTGAAGATTAAATTTTAGTCAGGAATATATAAAGAAAAGGTTAGATTTCTGATGATATAGGGTTCTCAATATTTTTTTTCTGTACGATTGAAAAGGATAAATAGGCTAAACAATAGGGTAATAACAAAGTAAAATATGAAACATCGTAAAGACTATCTTCAAAAATTGAGCCTTGAATCCCTCTGGAAAACATTAAGCTAATTTGCGATGAAAGAATGAAAATAAATAGGAAAATAGAAGTCATTGAAAAAAACTGATGCATATTATTCCAACGAAACGCTAAGTAACTTCCTAAAATTACCATTATTAGAAGTAAATATGGATTTCCTACACTTGTTTGTGACATGAATGGATTCCGTGTAAAGAAAATCCAGGTGTTTGTATCCCAGAATATAAAAGGTAAAAAGAATAACAATATAACTCCCAATACTCCCAAAGGAAAAATGATTTTTTGTTTCCACTGAAGTTGAATGTAGGGTTTAAAAAAAAATAATGATAAAGGTAAAAGGGCTGATAAACGTGTAGTCGCAATAAGACCGGTTGCCAAAATACCTATCCATAAATTATTGGATAGTGTGAAGTCTCGCTTTTTAAACCAAAGAATAAATGCGAAAACCAACAATGCATTATTCAACGAGTCACTACGTACTGCCACTTCCCACCAATAAGCTGGAGCTACTGAAAGCATTAGTAAGAAAAAAAATGATTTTCGATAGTCTGTAAAGAAATACCGGAGTACGTAGGCTGTGAGTAACAAAAAGAAAATAAGTCCAATGCCTACATCACCCAACAAATAAAAGGGTATATTGATGATATGCCAAACCGGAAATGGAGAAGCAAAATTTGTATTACTTACATGAGTGTGTGCCGAATATGGATATTTCCCCTGAAAAAGATTGTCCAAAAAAAATGTAACTGCAGACCAACGATCCACCCGGACGGAATACCGGTCAATTTTAATAAGCAAAGTCGCAATGATAATCACCATAAAAACAAGCAAAATCCAAAATGCAAGTTTAAAGGTTTTTTCTGCTATTTTCCGGTTATAGGATTTGTAAAGGAAAATTCCTGTTAGCACAAAAGCAACATATCCGCCTAATATTACAGTTCCACTTGCTCCGGCTCTGGGGAAATATTTGAGGATAAACAAACTGTTTACAAATAAATACAGGAATATTTGGACATAAAATAGTCTGTTAAATATCGAAGGGTTTTGATTCATGTTAAAATCAAATAGATGGAAATAATTCCTAATAACACACCAACGGCTTGTTTGATATTGATGTCTTCTCCGAAAAACCAGATTCCAAATCCAAATACGAGAATCATAACAGCTATGGCCATTACCGGACCGATTTTACTTAATTCAAAAAATTTAAAGATATAGGCTTGAAGTAAAAAAGCCAAACCATATGAGCTAACACTCAAAAGCATGAGTATGATCCATTTCTTTTCAAAAAAAACGTGAGATGAGGCATTTTTAACCAACACCTGAGCTATGGCAGCAAAAATAACTCCAAACAAAACTAAAATATATTTCATTATTTGTCCGAGATGTTATTGGTTTTATCAACTATATATATGGGTCTTTTCTTTTGTTCGTCAAATAAAAATCCTATGTATTCACCTAATATACCGAGTATTATGAACTGAATACTAAACATGATACCTAAAAAGACGACAATAGTAGTATATCCTGAAACGGGATGTTGTATCACTTTCATAATTATGCTGTATATTGCAAGCAAAATACTGAAAAATCCGGATATCAAACCCAAATAAATACCAATCTTTAATGGCAGTTTTGATAAAGTTGCAACTGCCACAATCGACAAGGATATAAGTTTACGGACTGAATATTTGCTTTTACCAGCCATTCTTTCATCGGCAATATAAGGGATAGTTGTTTTATTAAAGCCTATTATCTGTATAAAACCTCTCAAAAAACGAATTCGTTCCCGATAGTTCTCACGTAATAACTTAGCTACCCGTTCAGAAATCAAAAAGAAATCAGATGCGTTTGATTCAATTTCAAAAGGGGAAATAAGATTTAGTATTTTGTAAAAAATAGGAGAAGGGCTCTTTATTTTTGAAGTTTTTCTCACCATATTAATGATGTCAACATCACCTTCACTAAAGCGGTCTAATAATTCAGGAAGTATAGCAGGAGGATGTTGCAGGTCACTATCCATACAAATAAGTGCTTGACCTGTAGAATAATCAACCCCGGCAATCATAGCTGCTTCGTGACCAAAATTTGTCGAGAATTGTATGGATTTTATTTTTGGATTCTGCCGGCTGAATTCGTCAATAATATTTTGTGATGTGTCCGTGCTTCCATCGTTTACAAAAATGAGTTCATAATCGTAGTTTACTGATTTAAGTACTTCAGTCATTTTCAGATAAAACATTTTCAAGACTTGTTCTTCGTTAAAAACCGATACAATAATGGAAACTTTCATGACTGTTACAATTAATTTATAACTAAAATCTTTGTTATTGCACTTTGTGTACCATCAGAATTTGCGCATAAAGCTAAATATATTCCCGTGTTTACTTTCCGTCCATGTAAATCCTTGCCATCCCATGTTGCAAGACTCCCGTTTGAAACAGTTTGACAAACTAAATTTCCATTTAAATCGGTGATTTTTACCTGAGTGTCCTGCACTAATCCGGTAATGGTAATAACGCCGGTGAAACCCTCACGAACAGGATTAGGATAAGCATGAACATCGTTGAAAGTATCACCTGCAAGGCTGGCATCACTTTGATAAGAGACAATGCCAAGTCCGGTGCCAAAAAAGACTTCGCCGGTAACAGGATTGATGGCTATCGATAAAATATCGTTAGAAAGCAAAGGGCTGTTAGCAGTTGTGAACTGATGAATAGTTTTCTGTCCGTTTTCAGACATTAGGTAAACACCCGATGATTCGGTTCCTATCCATTTCCGGTTTGCACCATCAATGGCTATGGCTTTGATTTTTTCATTTACTAATAAATAGTCAGCTAAATCACTTCCATCTCCTCGCGGAATTTTCACACGCGAACATGTATAATCAGTATCAAACACCTTAGATAAATTATTGAAAATGAATGGTCCCTGATCTGTTCCAACCCAAATAGTTCCGTTTTTATCCTGAGTAGTTGTATAAACAACTGAAGGAGAAATTGATGTTAAAACTGTATTCCCATTTTTGTCTGTTTCAGGATATGTGAATTTAGATATAAATACCGACTGATCGTCAGATTGATCTGTTAAAGTTCCTTTATCATCAAAAACACAAATCCCCGGTTGATAACGTACGGAAGGGATCCATTTTTGATTCGGATTTTGATTAGAAATCATAATTTCACCCAAAGTAGGTATTACTGGTTGATTTATATCGGGAAATGGATAGGAAAGTTTGGACCATGAACCATCTGCCAATAAAATTTTAATATCCACTTTTTTCCCACCTTCAATATTGCTAAACAGAAGATTTCCATTTTTATCGAACACTGCACCATCTAACCTCATATAGTTGTATGGATTGTTAGAATCAATAGTTACTATAGTACTTCCACTAGAATAATTGTGCCACTTGAAAAATTTATTTTCTTTAAATTCGAATAATCCTGTTCCATAGGAGGTCACAAAAAAATGTTTGTTATCAACAGGATCCACGGCAACATTCTCGAAGTCTAAAACCTCATGACCCGTTTCTTTTTGAATATCTCTACCGTAAAGATTAGTCCATGTACTATTTTCATACATCATTACATCACCACTTCTTATGTATTGTACATCCCAACGTCCACCCGCAACCACAAATAATTTATTGCCTGAAAAAGTCATTGCATAAGGTATATTTACTGCAGGCCCGGCTGGTTTTAAAGAGTCAATTGTTGCAATATCAGTGCCCTCTTGTTTATAAGTTTTTATTCCTGACTTACTTGCAGCAAACCAATATGTTTTATTCTGATTATCATATTCAGCATCGGTAATTGTCCCCAAATTATTGATTGTTTTCACATTGAGGAGTGTATCCACTAAATTTATTTCATTGGACGAAAATAAATTCAAACTAACATTGGTGACATTTAAGCTGCTAATTGTTTTTGAAGCCAAGAAAGCCGACCAACTATTATTACTGTCCAATTTATATAATTTATCATTTCTTAATAAAAAAAGCTGACCGGCAAATGAAACGGCATATTGTAAATTTCCATTCCCGGGCAACTCTGTTACAGGAGACCAGTAAGCATAGTTGACCAAATGTTTTTCATCAATAGATGCTTTAAATAAAGTAGAAGAAGTTAAAGCATAAATGTATCCATTAAGTATGGCAGTATTCAGCACTTTAACTTCAGTTGCATTTGGACCTATAAAGTACGTATCAGCCACTTCTTTCTTTTGCATATTGAGGACTACAATCCCAAAATTACAGGATAAGTAAGCTCTGTCCTGGTAAAATGTCACATGATTCACGTCTTTATCAGCACTCATTTGCTTGTTATAAAGATCGGGGATATTACTGACACCACCTTCTGCCAAAACATCTATGTTTCCATTGCTGTAAATAATCAGTAGTTGATGATTTGAGGAATCGTATTCAATACGTGAAATATTGTTCCCATATAGCCCGCTAAGTTTACTGTAGAACTCCATGTTTCGATCTAATTTATCTACAGAAAACAAGGATCCTTTACTAATTGCAAAAATTTTATTTTCTGATTGGGCTATCTGAGTAATACTATCATATGCAAAGTGAGTACGCCACTTGCCCATTTCCACCTGGCCCCAACCGGACAAAGAAAATACACACAGAAAAAATCCAATTGTAATTATTTTTTTAAACATATTTTGTCATATTGATAGAGAGTAGAATTTATTTGCAGACCTTTTAAAATAATTTAAACTCAATTGTGAGCATTTTATTTTGTTTGACACAATGAGATCTTTTACAAATCAAAGTTTCAAAATAAAAACATTATTTGTAACTGGCTATATATAAACATTATACAGTAAATAGTCCGCCAGTTTTTTTACAGCCAATGCCCTGTGGCTGATTTGATTTTTTTTGTCAATGTCTAATTGCGCAAAGCTAAAATCATAATCTTCAGGTATAAATATCGGGTCATATCCGAATCCGCTTTCACCACCGGGATGCATTGCAATTTTTCCGTCTATTCTTCCTTCAAAAAATTTCACTTCCTTGCCTTGTATCAATGTAATAACAGTTCGAAAACAAGCTGTTCTATTTGTATTATTACCTAACAATGCCAAAACTTTGGACATATTTTTTTTTGCATCATTTTCTTCACCGGCATATCGTGCCGAATACACACCCGGTTCACCACCCAGGGCTTCAATTTCAAGTCCTGTATCATCGGCAAAGCAATCCACCCCGAATTTATCGTGAATATAACTGGCTTTAAGCAAAGCATTGCCTTCCAGTGTGTCGGCTGTTTCTGGTATTTCGTCGTTGCAATTCAAGTCCGCTAAACTTACAATTGTAAACAAAGGTTCCAAGATCGCACGGACTTCAGACAGTTTATGTTGATTATTGGTAGAAAAAACCAATTTATTCATGGGTAAGAAAGGTATTTAAAATCAAATGAACGCAAAGATAATTATTTCCGGGAATAAAATTTCGTATTTCCCAATTGATTTCCATGTTTTTTGGATTTAGATTTGGGTGTTTGGATATTTGTTGTTTTGGGTTAAGGCTAACTAAACTATGAGTTTGCCTTAAACTTTAAGTAAATCCAAATGACAACACAGAATATCTCCGGTCTTTTCATCGCGTAAATGTAAGCCGTTTCCTTCGCAGAATTTGTAGGATTTGCAGGTAGCACATTTCCCTGTTTTTGTCCAGGAACGATCGCGCATGATTTGGTATTTCTCGTTCCAAACTTTCCAAAAATCATCTTTGTAGATATTTCCTTGAATATAATCGGCACGTAAACTCGGGCAGGCACTAATTGAACCATCAACCAAAACAGAACCGATATGAATTCCTGCCTGGCAGAAAAAAGGTGAGTCCCTGACTTCTAATTCATATTCACCCAAATAACCCTCGCAACCATAGGAAGCTTTAATAATACCTTCTTTCCGGGTTTGACTAATAAAGTCCATTAGCCGAATAAATTCGAGATTGGAAAGTTGTAATTCCTGATTACCTTTCGCCCGGCCTTTTTGGAATACGGTAAATAACCGCCAACGATTTACCTTTTTGCTGATTAATAGCCCTTTGATGGCTTCCAAATCTCCAATATTCCTTTTGTTTATGCAAGTAACCACGTCATACATTATGTCGGGTGTGGAGGCAACTCTTTCAACAGCATCGAGAGCTTTAATCCATGAGCCGTTCATTCCCCGAAACCAATCGTGTGTTTCAGGATTCAATCCATCCAGACTTATTGTAATTGATCTTAATCCGTTATTCAGTAGTGAATTGAAGCGGGTAGGAGTAAGTCCAAAACCATTTGTAACCATTCCCCAGGGGAAACCGCGTTTGTATATTTCTGCGCCACAATTCTCCAGATCATTCCGCATTAAAGGTTCACCTCCGGTGATGACAACCATTGTTTTATTCGGATTGACATGTGTTGATATATTATCGAGGACTCTCAGAAAATCTTCCAATGGCATATCGGGAGTCAATACTTCCCGGGTACAATCACTTCCGCAATGGATACAATTCAGATTGCACCGTAACGTACACTCCCAAAACAAATAAGTCAGTTCATGCAACTGTTTTTGATTCCTTTTGTGCTGTTGATAAAGTGAAAGGATGATTTTCTTTTTTAGTTTCACAGGTAAATTTGAGGAAAATAATTCTTATTTTTTTTGAAGTTTAATATCGTAATTTTTTGAAGCTGTTCCATAGTACTCACTGTCGGTGGCAATATTTATCCAGTCAGATTTGGAAAAAACGACATTCAATCTACGTGTAACATAGTCACCACCATTTGATTCACCATCCACATCTTCTACTTTTATACTAAAAGTCGCATTCTTAGCATAATAATCCGTTAACTCGAAATGATATTTTCCTATAGAATCGGTGTAAGTCGTGTCTGAATACAAAAGATAATCGGTTCCTTCCCGAATAATCCTGATTTTTTCAAGAGGATTTGTTGTAAGGCTATCCGTAACGATACCATTTAGTTGATAATAGGCTAAGTTATTTTTATTATCAGTGCAAGCTGTAATAAAACTAATGCATACAATTACTAAAAGAATGCTGTATTTAAATATTTTCATCAAAGTTTATTTTGTTTTGGGTTGAAGCATAATATCAATTGTTTTTACAGCTTTACCATCATACCACCCGCTTTTCTTCCCTTCAAGATCGGATAGTTTAAACGGCACATCCTTAGTCCCGGTCTTGAAATCACCACCATTAGCATCACCATCCTCATCTATTGCTTCTATCCGGAAAGTATTGTTATCCAGTGGAAATTCTTGAAATTGGATATCGTACTTACCTGATATATCCGTCATTGCACTTCCTAACGTATCAATTCTGCTAATAGTCGTATCGGACATTTCATAGGATTTTGTGAGTGTAACAATAACTTTAATATTTTGTATGGCAACAGATTTAACACTGTCGGTTATTGTTCCTTTAATTTCATAATCAGCGGTCGGTGTGCCATATTCTACAACCGGTTCACAAGCTAAAAAAAATCCAAATGCAGCTAACAATCCGATCAGAGTTTTGTCGAAAAATTTAAAAAATAGTTTTTTCATTTTGCTATAAAGTTATCCATTGTTGATGGTTGATTCCCGATAAAAGTTGATGCAGGTACACCATACATAGGCACAATTCCGTAAGCCGGTAGAGGTATATCCGGTTCTTCGCAGCTTGCCAGGCAAAAAGCGAAGAATAATAAACCGATAATAAATTTATCGTAAAGTTTAAAAGAAATTTTTTTCACAAGTGACTTTTTGAGTATTTCTTTAACGATGCGAAAACGCCGGCGAACGTTGCATATAACGACACAATTTAATTTCTCAATTGCGTCTGACGGACTTTATTATATACGCAACAAAGATAAAAATCAAATTCGATATTCAAGGTCTTTTTGTTTGTTTTTTTAAGAAATAGTCAGAAGAAGACCGAATTGAGAGAAACGGCCTTAATCCAAATCTTTTTTATTATTTTTGTGCGTTAATCTCAATAAATATCTTCAGATGAAAAAAATAATTTTCTTAAGTTGTATTTTTTTTCTTGCTATTAATAGTTCAGCACAAAATGAAGATGTGAAAAAATATATTTTGTCTACCAACAAGAGTTCAATAATGCTTTCGGCGCTCAATTTTACCGATCCTTATCTTTCTCCATTGCCTTACAGTGGACTTGGTGTAAGTTATAACTTTGATATATACAGCTTATTATCTAAAGAAAGAACCAAAATTTCAATGCAAAGTAAATTAAATATGGCTACTGGACTTTTGTTAAATCCTGCTTTAACGGCCTCAATGATTTATTTCGGAATGAACTACGGTTGGGGCTTACAATATTATTTTCAACCGGTTAACGGATTGCAACTTTGGGCAGGAGGATTGTGGGATTTAGATTTTGGGTTTAAAGAAATTGAAAGAAACGTCAATAATCCAATTAACCTCGATTTATCAACGAACCTGAACTTGACAGGATTAGCGAGCTACAATATACATCTTCGGAGAAAAATTTTAAAAATTCAACTGGCAGTTCAAAGTCCGCTTATCGGCTGTATGTTTGCGCCTAATGGAGGAACCTCTTACTATGAAATGTTCGAATTAGGAAATCTCACAGATGCAATCCATTTTAGTTCGTTGCATAACAAGCGCGGAATTAACGGAACATTCTCGCTGGATGTGCCTTTTAGTTATTCAACCTGGAGATTTGGGATTGGTTTTAAATCCCTTAAATATTCAGCCAATGATTTGGTATTTAAAAGAAATGAATTGAGTTTGCTGATAGGAACAACTTTTGACTTTGCGAAATTCGCCGGAAGGAAAAATAAAGCGCCAAAGAATTTCATCTCAACTTTTGAATAGAAACTTTCAATTATTCAACTTCCGGGTTACAATTATCAGTTCATGAAAAAATATATCGTTATTCTCTTGTTTTCGGTTGTTTTACTTCCAGCGTGTATGGACGAACCCCTTATGCAACCTAATACAAATATGGGGAATTTTGAAGCTTTATGGAAAATAATTGATAAGCAATACTGTTACCTGGATTATAAACATATCAATTGGGATTCGATACATACGGTATATCAAAAGGAAGTATCCAACACAATGGAGACGTTTGATTTCTTCGATTTGATGGGGGACATGCTGGATGAACTGAAAGACGGACATGTGAATTTGTCTTCTGGTTTTGACAGAAGCAGATATTGGCACTGGTATATGGATTATGCGCCAAATTTCAGCTCTGAATTAATATATAATGACAGGTATTTAGGTGAAAACTATCGTATTGCCGACGGATTCCGTTATGCTAAAATTGCAAACGATAGTATCGGTTATATTTATTACGGAAGTTTTTCCAATGAATTTTCCGATACAAACATGTGGTATGTGATGTCTTATTTAAAGGATTGTAAAGGCTTGATAATTGATGTTCGGAATAATGGTGGCGGATCATTGGATAATTCCGAACAACTGGCTTCCTGCTTTTTCGAAGAAGAAACAGTTACAGGGTATATCCGGCATAAAATTGGTTCGGGTCATTCCGATTTCTCAGTTCCAGTGGAAATTAAAACATCTGCCAATAAAAAAATACAATGGCAAAAGAAAGTGGCTGTACTTTGTAACCGAATGTCGTATAGTGCTACCAATGATTTTGTGAGTAGAATGAAACAAGCTCCGAATGCAATTATTGTAGGTGATAAAACAGGAGGTGGAAGTGGATTGCCTTTCTCCAGTGAATTGCCAAACGGATGGACAATTCGATTCTCAGCTTCTCCAATGTTCGATGCCAATATGAATCAAACAGAATGGGGAATTGATCCGGATGAGAAAGTCGATTTGAAATCGACTGACGAAGCGAAAGGTATAGATACAATTATTGAACAAGCAATTAAAAAACTTAAGGAGTAAGAGTCAAGGAGCAAGCAATTTATTTGTATTTTTCTCTTTTTTCTTACCTCTTACCTCTTACTCCTTACCTCTAAATAAAGATGAAGAAACTCAAAATAACGGAAATGAATCGCCTGACGGTGGAGGAATTCAAAGATGAAAAGAAAACACCACTTGTAGTAATACTCGATAATGTTCGAAGTTTACACAATGTAGGTTCGGTGTTTCGTACGGCAGATGCATTTTTACTGGAAGCGGTATATTTGTGTGGTATCACCAGCACACCACCTCATGCCGAAATTCATAAGACGGCTCTGGGAGCTGAAAATACGGTACACTGGGAATATTATGAAGATACGCATTCAGTTGTTGCTGATTTGAAAAGGAAAGGTTATTCGGTTTTTGCCATTGAGCAGGCGAAAGGTAGTACAAAACTTACTGACCTGCAACTGGACCCAAAGATGAAATATGCCGTAATTCTTGGCAATGAAGTAAAAGGAGTACAACAAACGGTGGTGGATGTTTGCGATAATTGCATTGAGATTCCTCAATTTGGCACCAAGCATTCGCTCAATGTAAGTGTGACCGGAGGAATAATTATTTGGGAAATGTTTAAACAAATGAGCTTTTTGACATAATGGGACTTAGTTACAATAATTAATTTTATTATATGAAAAACGACTGGAGAGATAAACTCAACGGATTAAAATCCGGATTACCACAAGTTGAAGATGCGCCTGTTTCAGCAGAAGCGAAACCTCAAAAAAAACGCCAGTCAGATCCTTTACGGATTGAATTGGATAAACGAAACGGTAAACCTGCTACGCTCATCACTGAATTTCAGGGAAAAGATGATGAATTAAAGGAGCTTGCAAAAATGCTGAAAGTAAAATGTGGCGCAGGTGGTTCATCAAGGGATGGCGAAATACTTATACAAGGTGATTTCAGGATGAAGATTGCAGAAATATTGCTTGAAATTGGGTTTAAAGTTAAAAGAATAAATTTTAAATAATATCTGAATGAAACTCCAATTTCAATCTGTTTAATTTAACAAGAATCTAATCAAGCTTTAGGAAATGTTTATTTTGTTCTACCTGAGGATAAACAATGTTAAATTGAACCCTGTAATAAAAAAATCATACAACTTTTCAATTCTCAATTCGTTTTAGATTCATATTTATAATTAATACAAAAACATGAGACAAAAAAGTAAGAATTTCATCTACCGTACACTGGTGTTATTTATATTATTTTTAGGCATTGTGAGTTGTTCATCAACAAATCCACCGGTTGACACCACAACAGGTGCAACAACATCTGCCACAAAAAAATAATTTTTTAATCTGGTAATTTATTATTCGTTTCAAGGCTTTGTTAATTGTCTTGTATAAATGGATATGAAAAATTCTTTTACAGCATCGGCTGAATTTCAATTTGAGATTCAGCCGATGCTGTATTAACCTATGATGAACAATCTATAAGAGTTATATTATCATTTTCCTTCCAACAATATTTACAAAAATTAAAATAATTACAGGTTTTATTTGTCAATTCCAAAACTTGTTGTATTTTTGAATTCTTTAAAAATTAAAAAACTGTTAATCTTAGATTTATTAATATAAAAACACTTTTTAAAAAGAACATTTATTATGTACAAAATTTTTATTCTCATTTTTGTTATGCATGTTGTTGCTGGTTTTTTTCTGCAAAGCAAAAAGATCAGCAAATTAAAGCGTGAAAAAAAGCGATACCTTTTTCTCCATGTCGGCATTTACACCTTATTTTTTATTGTATTTAGTCCCATATTGCTTGAATTGACCATGTTGCAGGGGCTTGTTTATAGTCTGGTCAATGGTGTATTACATTTGGTTGTCGATTACGTAACCGGTAAGTTTAAAACAATGTATATTGATAAAACGAATTTAAAATATAAAATAACTACTGTAATTGACTATACGTTGCACGTGTCAATATTAATCATTACCTATTTGCTTTTATTCAAAGATTCACTTATTCAGTGGAATTGATTAATTGACTACGGTATTGCTCCTGTTTCTGATAAAACAGATTCAATAATATGTTTTATCAACAATGCAATTCCCCTGCCGTGTTTAATTTATTGAAGTAGAATTATTTTGTATAACCTTAATTCTACTAAAAACATTTTCTTTCTTTGACAATTTGAAATAACCCGTGAGTCTATATTATGTGGCTTACATAATTATTGAACAAATACTTGATCAAATTAAATATTATAAAAAAACACACTTTTAAATCAATAATGCCATGATAAAAACATTAGTTGTAATTTTTATATTGCATGTTTTTGCCGGTTTTTTTCTGCAAAGCAATAGAATTAGTAAATTGAAACGGGAGAAAACACGCTATCTTCTGGAACATGTAGGAATGTATACGCTGGCTTTTATTATTCTAAGTCCTGTATTACTTGGGCTTACTATTCTGCAAGGTCTGATCTACAGCCTGATTAACGGAGTTCTGCATCTCATTGTCGATTATTTTACCGGCAAATTAAAAGTCAAATTAATTGGCAAAAACGAAGTGAAATATAATCTGACAATTGCAATGGATTATACCATTCATTTAGTAATACTGGTGAGTACTTATTTTTACATGTATCCTGATGCATACAAGGCCCTGACTTTTTGGGAGAGAGGCTAATAATTCTATAGACGGTTTTTTATCTCAGTAGTAGGTTTTGAAAAAAATCAATGTCGAAGATCTTTTGGGAGTCCCGAATTATTTTTCATTCTGTTGAAAAGCTACAAAGGGTAACCCAAAGATATATTTCAAAATAACTATAAAATTAAATTAAGGTATAGGCTGAATTTCAACAGGAAGTTCAGCCTATATTGTATTGACTTACCCCTTTCAAAGAGTTTTTGGAAATGGTACCAATCCTTTTTATCTCCATTGATTTTTTGAAACTAATCAGTATCTTTGAGCTTGAAAATTCCTTGTTTCATGTTGCGGTTAGGATAAACGAGCTGCCCGAAATGCCGGGGATGCTATCTTATTGCTTTGGGATGTTGCCCGAACCTTCTGAGTAGATGTTTTTTGTTTCGGGAAGCTGCCCCAAACCTTCGGACAGATGGATTATTGTTCCGGACAGCTACTTTTTTTTCCGGGCAAGTTCCCTGAACCTTCGGGTTGAAGCCTTTTTAAGAAGGGATTAAATTATTTGGAGACAGGATTCAAAAAAAACTTAATATCTCAACACAGAATATGCATTATGAATTATGCATTATAAATTAATTCCATGCTCAATATCTATCGTGCCTCCGCCGGTTCGGGCAAAACATACCGGCTAACGCAAGACTATATTCACTTGTTGTTCGATCCCAAGCGGGAGCGTACACATCGTCGCATCCTGGCGGTAACGTTTACCAATAAGGCTACTGATGAGATGAAATCACGCATCCTGAAAGAATTGCATGCGTTGGCACAAGGCGAACAGTCGGATTATCGTGCCGGATTGATGGATAAATTCCGCATGACTGAAGAAGCGGTTAATGTTCGGGCAAAGCATATTCTGACTACCATTCTACACGATTATTCTTCATTTTCCATTAGTACCATCGATAAATTTTTCCAGCAGGTTATTCGTTCGTTTGCACGCGATATTGGTGTGCATGGGGGTTATAACCTGGAATTGGACAGCAGTTCCACGCTTGAACAATCGGTGGATAATCTGTTTCTGGATCTTTCGAAACCGGAAAACAAACAATTATTGCAATGGCTCACCCAATTTGCCGAAGAACGTATAGAGCAATCGGAAAACTGGAATATGCGTGGCAATATCATGGAATTGGGCAAAGAAGTTTTTAAAGAAAGTTACCAACACAAAGCTGAAGATACAAATAAGAAATTGCACGAACGGGAGTTCCTGAATAGTTACCGCAAAAGTCTGCGACAAATAAAGATCGATTTCGAAGCCAAAGTAAAACAAACTGCCAGCGAAGCATTGAATATCATCGCTAAAAACGGACTGATGACCGACAGTTTCAAGGGAGGTTCGCGTTCGGCCATGAAAACACTGGACAAACTGTATACTGGTGGAATGGATGTGAGTGCTACTTTTCTGAGTTTGTCGGAAGATGTCGGAAATTGTTACGCGAAATCAACTCCGCAGGGTACGATTTCGGCCATCGAAAGTGCGTACAACGGAGGTTTGCAACAGCGGCTTGCTAAATTGAGGGAGTTTTTGCAGATTGATATTATTACGTATAACTCTGCTTTGCTGGTGTTGAAACACATCAACACGCTCGGTATTTTATCCGATCTGGCGGTTCAGATTAAGAAACTGACCGAAGAACAAAACAGCATGTTGATTTCGGATACCAATTTGCTGCTCAATAAAATTATCGATAACAGCGATGCTCCTTTTGTCTATGAAAAGACGGGCATCCAGATTGATAATTTTATGATCGATGAGTTTCAGGATACATCAACGTTGCAATGGAAGAATTTTCAACCCTTACTGGATAATAGTTTATCGTCCGGAAAATTTAATCTGGTGGTGGGCGATGTGAAACAAAGCATTTACCGTTGGAGGAATTCCGATTGGAAATTGCTGGATGAACAGATACTGACTGATTTCCGCCCCGAACAGATTCACGAAGAAAACCTCGAAACCAACTGGCGGAGCGACCGGAACATTGTTGACTTTAATAATTCGTTTTTTTATCGTGCAGCGCAATTATTGCAAAGTAAACTCAACGAAAATCTGAATCCCGTCTTGTCCGTTTATCCTACAATGGAAGCGTTGACACATAAAATAGAACATGCTTATTCCAATATACATCAGGAAAAATCGAAGAATGCGTCTGTCGGGAGGGTTCAGGTTCGTTTTATTGAGCGCGACGAGAATGAAGACGGCTGGAAAGCAGAAAGCCTGGACCGGTTGCCGGCTTTGTTGGAAGATTTGCAGGAACGGGGTTATCGTCCGAATGATATATGCTTCCTGGTACGTAAAAATGAAGAAGAACAACAGGTGATTCGTAAATTGTTGAACTTTAAAACAACGCCTGAAGCAAAAGATGGAATTTGTTATGATATTATGGGAAACGAAGGTTTACTGATTGGTGCATCCGCATCCGTACGTTTTATTCTGGGCGTTTTGCAACTGTTCGTCAATCCGGCTGATAGCGTCCAACAAACCATCGTCAATTACGAATATGCCCGTGGGAAACAAAATAAAACCGAAAATGAAGCTTTGAATGCTTGTTTTCCGAATGAAAAGAGGGTAGAAAATTCTTTTTCTTCTTTGTTTACAATTTTTGAAAATGAACAATTGGAATCCCTTCAGCATAGTTCGCTTTACGATATGGTGGAGCAAATTATTTCGCTTTTCAATGTCGGGTCGTGGCATAACGATGCGGTATTTGTTCAGGCATTTCAAGACGTGGTGTTCCGTTTTTCGAATAACAAAACCGCCGACCTTAACAGTTTTCTTAACTGGTGGAAAAAAAACGGCGAGAAACAATGCATTGCTACGCCCGACAATCAGAATGCCATGCGTATTATGACCGTTCATAAATCGAAAGGACTGGACTTCAGAGTGGTGATCATGCCATTTTGCGATTGGGATGTGGACAGCCGGATGCGTAATATCCTGTGGTGCGAACCTACTGTAGCACCATTCAACGAATTACCCTTGTTGCCCATCGAATATGGTTCTAAACTGGGACAATCCATTTTTGCCGAAAATTATTTTGATGAACAAATGCATCAATATATCGACAGTTTGAATGTGGCTTATGTGGCTTTTACCCGTGCCAAAAACGAATTGATTTGTCTGTGTCCGGCTCCCAAAAAAGAAGCGGAAGGACTGGATAAAGTAAATTCGTTGTCGGTTTTACTGTCAGCCTGTTTTCAGGTGGAAACCCCGGGGTTGGATACTGAAATTATTCCTTTAACGGCTTTTTACAACGATGCAGCGAGAGTGTTTGAATTGGGTGAACCGATTACGGCCGTTTATCATGATAAACCGGGTGATGACATCAACGAAAAGGTAAATGTCTATCCATCCGTCAGCAGCTCCGACCGATTACGCATTCGTCATCAAAGTGCCGATTATTGGCTTGAAAGTCAAAACCTGACTGATAGTAGGTTGAATTACGGGATTATTATGCACGATATTTTAAAACAAATCATACACAAATCCGATCAACCGAAAGCCATCCGTGATTTAGTTTATAGCGGACGAATAAGTGAAGAAGAAAGTAAAATTGTTGAAGAAGAATTACAGTATTTCTGGAATCTCAGGGAGACTGAAAGTTGGTTTGCTACTGATGCACATGTGTTGAATGAAACGACGATTCTTGTTCCTTCTGGTGAGCAATATCGTCCGGATCGTGTACTGATCAAAGGAAATGAAGCGACCGTTGTGGATTATAAATTCGGTGATAAGGAAAGTAAAACCTATCTTCAACAAGTAAAAAACTATATGGACCTAATTACTGAAATGGGTTATCAGACAAAGGGTTTTGTGTGTTATGTCAGTTTAAGGAAAGTGGAAATCGTAGAATGAAATTTTCTGAAAAAGTAAAAAACCGGCTGTACTTCATTATTGAGGTTCAGCCGGTTTTATTATTTGATTAGTAATTTTAAAACAAATTCGGTTTCCGTTTCCTGGCTTCTTCCATACTTAACAAGTCCGGTTTTTTTGTTTGTTTCAGACGCAAGGCCTCATATTCTTTGGCTATATCGGCTACATAAGCTCCCTGATTCGCTTTACTCATTAATTGTGCTACTACAAAAGTATTTACCGATGCATCTTTCACGTAAACTACCGGTCCTTTGTAATTCGGAGCAATTTTCACGGCCGTATGAATTTTCGAAGTTGTCGCTCCACCGATTAATAATGGAATTGTCAATCCGGCTTTCTGCATTTCGGCTGCAACGATTGTCATTTCTTCCAACGACGGCGTAATCAAGCCACTCAAACCAACAATATCCACCTTTTCTTCGATGGCTCTGCGAATAATTGTTTCGGTTGGTGTCATTACGCCCAGGTCGATTACTTCAAAATTATTACAAGCCAACACTACAGCCACAATATTTTTTCCGATATCATGTACATCTCCTTTTACGGTGGCAATCAGGAATTTTCCCGCCGATGAACTTTGTCCCGGAACTTTTTGAGCTTCAATTTCAGGTTGAAGAATTGCCACGGCTTTTTTCATGGTACGGGCGGTTTTCACCACTTGCGGTAAAAACATTTTCCCCTCACCAAACAAATCGCCAACGATATTCATTCCGCTCATTAATGGTCCTTCAATAATTTCAATTGCAGTGTCAAATTGTGTCAGTGCTTCAGCTAAATCTTCTTCCAGAAATTCGCTGATACCTTTTATCAATGCATATTCCAAGCGACCTTGCAGTGGTCGTGAACGCCATTCATCGATTTTTTCAACTTTCTTACCTGAAGCCTGATTCTTAACCTTTTCAGCTAAATCTATCATTCGTTCAGTCGCATCGGGACGACGGTTTAGTACAATGTCTTCCACATGTTCCAATAATTCAGGTTCAATGCCCTGGTATATTCCCAACATGCCGGCATTTACTATACCCATGTCCATGCCTTCTTTTATGGCATAATACAAAAATACGGTGTGAATAGCTTCACGAACAGCATCATTCCCACGGAATGAGAACGAAAGATTACTTACACCACCGCTAATTTTGGCATAGGGCAAGTTATCTTTAATCCATCGGGTGGCATTCAAAAAATCAACGCCATAATTATTATGTTCTTCAATACCTGTTGCAATGGCCAATACATTTGGATCGAATATAATATCCTGGGGTGGAAAACCTACCTTGTCGACTAGTAGCCGATAAGCTCGTGTACAAATTTGTTTTTTTCTCTCCAGACTATCGGCCTGCCCCTTTTCATCGAATGCCATAACAATAACAGCTGCACCGTATGAACGAATCTTTTGGGCTTTGTTCAGAAAATCTTCTTCGCCTTCCTTCAAACTGATTGAATTGACAATACATTTTCCCTGCAGGCATTTCAATCCTGCTTCAATCACTTCCCATTTAGAAGAGTCAATCATAATGGGGACACGCATAATTTCTGGCTCTGATGCCACGTAATGTAAAAAGGTCACCATCTCTTCTTTTGATTCCAACATGGCATCATCCATGTTGATATCAATAATTTGTGCACCATCTTCCACTTGTTTTCGGGCAATGCTTAAAGCTTCCTCGTATTTTTTCGCGTTAATTAAACGAAGAAAAGCCTTTGAGCCGGCTACATTGCAGCGTTCACCTATATTGACGAATAAGGAACTATCTTCTATTTCAAGTTCTTCGAGTCCGGACAAGATAAGTTTTGTTGAAGCAGGAATTTTCTTTCTCACATCAGCGCTTTCAATTAAAGCACCATAGGCTGCAATATGATCCGGTGTTGTACCGCAGCATCCACCAATAATGTTGATCAATTGCTCGTCGAAATATTCTTTCACCTGAACGGCCATCATCTCGGGCGATTCATCATATTCACCAAACTGATTGGGTAAACCTGCATTTGGATATGCGCTGACATACCAGGGCGATTGGGCACAAATTTCTTGTAAATAGGGTTTTAAGTCCTTTGCACCAAACGAGCAATTCAAACCAACAGACAATAAACTGGCATGGGAAATGGATGCTAAAAATGCACGAATAGTTTGCCCGGATAAAGTACGTCCGCTTTTATCGGCTACGGTTGCGGAAAGCATGATTTCAACCCGTTTACCGAGTTCTGCCATGGCTTCTTCAGCAGCAAAAATGGCAGCTTTTGCATTTAAAGTATCAAAAATAGTTTCAATCAGCAAAGCATCCACTCCGCCTTCAATCAATGCCAGAATTTGTTCTTTGTAAGCCGTCACCAAATCATCAAAACTCACCGCACGATAAGCCGGATTATTTACATCGGGCGACATGGATGCCGTTTTATTGGTAGGACCAACAGCACCGGCAACAAAGCGGGGTTTTGCCGGATTCTTTGCCGTAAATTCATCGGCAGCCTTTCGGGCTAATCGTGCTCCTTCGAGATTAATTTCACGAACGAGAGAACCCATTCCGTAATCTTCCATCGAAACGACTTGTGCATTGAAAGTATTTGTCTCAATGATATCAGCCCCCGCTGCAAGATATTCTTTATGAATGGAAGAAATAATGTCCGGTTGTGTAAGTATCAATAAATCATTATTGCCTTTAACAAGGCTCTCCCAATTGGCAAATCGCTCACCGCGATAATCTTTCTCGGTGAGTTTGTGGCGTTGTATCATGGTTCCCATCGCACCATCGAGGATCAAAATGCGATGTTCTAATTCAGTTCTTAGTGTCATTGTTTTTTTGTTTTGAGATGCAAAGATAATGATAATCAATTCATAATTTATAATTCATAATTTATAATTTTGAGTTGATGCGGAATATTTGCATTTTGTGCATGAAATATTGATTAAAAAAAAGACGCTGTAGAAAAATCTACAGCGTCTTAATTATGCATTATGCATTGTAAATTATGAATTAATAATAAGTCCGTGTCCGGTCATTTCCTTTGGTTGTTCAATATCCAGAATCTGACAAATTGAGGGAGCCACATCAGCCAAAATGCCGTTTTCAACTTTTGCATTTTTATTTGCTGTAACATAAATAAATGGCACAGGGTTCAATGAATGTGCTGTATTTGCTGATCCATCGGCATTTTCAGCATAATCGGCATTTCCGTGGTCGGCAATGATAATTACCTCGTAATCGTTGGCTTTAGCTGTTTCTACTACTTCTTTTACACAATTGTCAACTGTTATAACAGCCTTTTGAATAGCTTCGTAAATACCTGTATGTCCAACCATGTCGCCATTTGCAAAGTTCAACGCAATGAAATCAAATTTCTTTGTATTCAATGCTGCAACTAATTTATCAGCCACTTCCGGTGCACTCATTTCCGGTTGAAGATCGTAAGTTGCTACTTTTGGCGATGCAACCAGAATTCTTTCTTCACCATCAAATTCGCTTTCGCGACCTCCCGAGAAAAAGAATGTAACATGTGCAAACTTCTCCGTTTCGGCTATTCGCAATTGTTTCATTCTCAGGTTTGAAATATATTCGCCGAGTGTATTCTGAACGTTGTCTTTATCGAACAAAATATGCAATCCTTTATACGAGGAATCATAAGGAGTCATGCAATAATATTCCAACGGAATGGTATGCATTCCCTCTTCGGGCATATCTGTCTGGGTAAGAACCACTGTCAATTCTTTCGCACGGTCGTTGCGATAATTGAAGAAAATGATCACGTCACCGGCCTCAATTTTTGCCAACGGTTTTCCGGTAGCATCCACTGCAACAATCGGGTTGATAAATTCGTCGGTTACTCCAGCATCATACGAAGCTTGCATGGAAGCAACCAAATCGGTTGAAGTTTCACCAATTCCATTCACCAATAAATCGTACGATTTTTTTACACGATCCCAACGTTTGTCACGATCCATAGCATAATAACGACCGATAATCGAAGCTATTTTGGTATTTGTTTTTGCTGTATGTGCCGCTAATTGTTCGATAAATCCTTTCCCGCTGCGTGGATCCGTATCGCGACCGTCCATAAAGCAATGAACAAAAGCATCTTCTACACCATATTCTTTGGCAATATCACATAATTTAAATAAATGATCCAACGAACTGTGAACGCCACCATCCGAAACCAATCCTAAAAAATGAATTTTCTTTTTGTTCTCGCGGGCATAAGAGTATGCACTGATAATTCCGGGATTTTTCGTGATGCTGTTATCACGGCAGGCAATATTGATTTTCACCAGATCCTGATAAACTACGCGTCCGGCACCGATGTTTAAATGTCCTACTTCCGAGTTACCCATTTGACCGTCAGGTAAACCAACATCTTCTCCTGATGCTAAAAGTTGAGAATTTGGATAATTAGCCAACAGTGAATCCAGATAAGGTGTTGGTGTACTGTAGATGACATCAGAGTGAGAATGATTTCCAATACCCCAGCCATCCAAAATCATTAGTAATGCTTTTTTGCTCATATTATTTTGTAAATTAATTTTTTAGCTCAAACTAATACATTTATTTTTTGAAGCCGCAAAATTACTCATTTTTTGGCATTTTTCAGTGAGTTTGCGGCCAGTTTTTTTATTGATAAATTATCACATTAGCATATTAGTAGTTTTCCTTTATCTTTGCATTCACTAAAACCACAAACCATGTTTATCGTCATTGGCTGTATGCTTGCCGGAATTGCCGTTGGTTATTTTTTTCGCCAACAAAAAATACGTTCTATTCATAAAATTATTTTGGCGCTTATCTGGCTTTTATTGTTTCTTCTCGGATTAGAAGTGGGTGCTAACGAAACGGTTGTCAGACAGTTTGCCAAATTGGGTTTTGAAGCTTTTTTGTTGGCAGTCGGCGGAACATTGGGAAGCATTATTGCAGCCTGGTTGCTTTGGTTGTCCGTCCGAAATAAATCATTAAGCAAATGAAAGGGAGTCTGATTATACTTTCGTTTTTTGCAACCGGACTGCTCCTTGGTATTTTCCGCTTGTTTCCCTCCGATATTCTACAATATAATACCA
Organism: Paludibacter sp. UBA6032; assembly: GCA_002427885.1. Taxonomy (GTDB): domain Bacteria; phylum Bacteroidota; class Bacteroidia; order Bacteroidales; family Paludibacteraceae; genus Paludibacter. The sequence goes on along the minus strand of DIZI01000016.1, from coordinate 52,471 downwards.
GCTTTTATGTGCTGTGTGCGCTAATGTTTTCAGTTGGAATAAGCATTGGTAACGATCCGAATTCATTCCGGCAGTTTCGAAGTTTGAATCCAAGGCTCATTTTTTTGCCACTTATGACTATATTGGGAACGTGGCTGGGCGTGATTACAGTTGGTTTTTTTCTGAATGACCGCAGTTTAGCCGATTGTTTGGCTGTTGGTTCCGGCTTTGGATACTATTCGCTATCCAGTATTCTGATAACACAATACAAAGGGGTTGAATTAGGAACTATTGCCCTTCTTTCTAATATCATGCGTGAAATTATAACGTTGCTTTTTGCTCCGTGGATGGTGAAGTATTTTGGCAAACTGGCTCCCATTTCTGCGGGAGGAGCAACCACCATGGATACTACCTTCCCGGTGATCGTCCGAAATTCAGGAAAAGAATTTGCCATTATCTCCATTTATCAGGGATTTATTATGGATTTTTCCGTTCCATTTCTGGTAACTTTTTTTTGCAGTTTAAAATAGTATACGATTTTATTGTTAAGTTAAATGTAAATATATATCTTTGACCAATTATTTATATTTAAAAGATAAATTTTTATATGAAGCGTTTAATACTAATTCTGATCGCATTCTTTGTAATAGTTGTTTTGAAGGCACAAACAGATTTCAGGCCCGGGTATATTCTTAAAAATGAAAAAGATACCTTGTTTGGGGAAGTTGATTATCAAAATGATATTTCGCTCAGTAAAATCTGTTCGTATCGTGCAAGTTCAACCGATACTGTTCACCATTTTTATCCGGGTCAGATTTTTGGTTTTCGTTTCAATGATAGTAAGTTCTTTGTTTCAAAAAAGGTTGATGGGAATGATGTTTTTTTGGAGTTTCTTATTAAAGGTAAATTTAATGTTTACTATTTGAAAAAAGGAATTGACAGTTATTATTTTTTTGATAAAGAGAATGTCCCGTTAGCCGAATTACCCTATTCTGAGGGGGTCAAAATGGAAAATAATGTAAAATACTCATATGCATCAACGAATCACATTGGATTGCTGACCTATTATATGCAGGATGCTCCAAAACTGGCAGATGAAATTCAAAGTATAAAGAAACCGGATCATAAAAACTTAATTAAGTTAGCAACCGATTATCATTATGCCGTTTGTGATGGGGAGAAATGTATAACTTATGAGAAAAAAATACCGACGTTTAAAATTAATCCTGAATTGGTTGGCGGATTATTTTTAACAAGTATAAACCATTCCGATTATAAATTAAATAAAATCCAGGTTGGAGTGGTCGGACATATTTGGATGCCTCGGGAAGATGAAAGGTTTTATTTTAAAACAGGATTAATTTTTTTAAGTAGCCCGGAATCAGGAATTATATCAGCATTTACGAAAATACCTTTCCAGGTTGAATACTTATATCCCAAAGGAATTTTCAGACCCAGGTTTGCCTTCGGATTAAATTTTTATAATTATTCTATTGTAAATTTGTTTTCCACACTAACTTTATCTCCGGGCTGTATGCTAAAATTGTCAAAAAATATATATTTAACATTGAATTACGATTTTGAATTAGCAATAAATAATGCAGTCATGCCATTTGACCGATTTAGTACAGAACCGATATTTAGTAAGTTTACTGATAGTCTATACGGCGGTCTATATTTTTCATTTTAATTAATTATGGGTTATCAAAAAAAAGGATGCCATAAATGACATCCTTTTTTTTGATAAGTTTAACCCGTACCTAATCAATACGTTTGTTAATAACGATATGTGTGATAAAACCAATAACCATAATAATACCGGCTGAGGCCAGAATCATATTCGATGGCATTTTGCCGAAATAATAAAATGCTAATAATGCTACTCCTACTAAAATAAGAATGGAACCGAGGTATTTCAAAAATTCTTTCATAGCCACGTATATTTATTTGTTCAAATTTCAGACAGCAAATTAAGTCAATTTTCGCCGACAAATAAAATTTTTAGGTCAAAAAATAAATAAATTCGAAAATAACTTGTTTTTTTATTGAATCATTCGGTCTTATTCTCTTTTTCGAAAAGAAAAAATTGTTTGAAAAAAAGGCAACACCCTGAATTATTTAGTACTTTTGCATGATATAAACATAAAATTTAATTTGTAAATTTTATGTAGAATAATTTATTTGTAAATATCCTGAACATGAGCTTTGTACATGTTTCTATAAGCAAATATTCAGGAGACAACTGAAAATATATTTAGTATGAAAATAGTTATTGTTGGAACTGCTTTTCCTTATCGCGGTGGATTAGCCGCTTACAATGAGCGATTGGCTCGAGAATACGCTAAGCAAGGAAACGATGTGGAAATCATTACGTTTAAACTTCAATATCCTTCTTTCCTGTTTCCCGGAAGTACCCAATATTCAACCGAACCTGTTCCCGGCGATTTGAAAATCACACGGAGGATAAATGCCATTAATCCCTTGAACTGGATTAATGTAGGACGTGAAATAAAGGAGAAATCACCCGACATAGTTATCTTCTGTTATTGGATGGCATTCATGGCACCGTGTTTCGGAACTATAGCCCGGCAAGCCCGGTCAACCAAAACTAAAATGGTGGGAATGATTCATAATATGATTCCACATGAAAAAACTATTCTCGATCGAATTTTTCCCCGGTATTTTGTCAATGCAATGGATGGCTTTGTTGCCATGACTGAATCTGTGGTTGCAGATATTAACCAGTTTGATAAAACGAATAAACCGAAGGCTGTATCTCCACATCCTATATATGATCATTACGGTGATCCGTTAATGAAAAAAGATGCTGCTTTAAAACTGGGACTTAACGAACAAAAAAATTATATCTTGTTTTTTGGATTTATCCGCCATTACAAGGGCCTGGATCTTTTGCTTGAGGCTTTTGCCGATGAGAGGTTGAGGCAATTTCCTGTTCGACTGATTATTGCCGGTGAGTTTTACGAAAACCCACAGCCTTATCTGGATTTGATTATTAAATTGAAATTGGAAGGTTTGGTCGAATTACGGACTGTATTTATTCCCGACAGTGAGGTGCGAAACTATTTCAGTATTGCCGACCTGGTTGCACAACCCTATCGAACTGCCACTCAAAGTGGAGTTAGCCAAATTGCTTACCATTTTAATACGCCGATGTTAGTAACTAATGTTGGAGGACTTGCCGAAACAATTCCTGATGGCAAGGTGGGATATGTGACTGAAGTAGAGCCAGTTCAGATTGCAAACGCGATGGTAGACTTTTATATAAACAATAGAGCGGAGAAAATGATCGAAAATATTCTTGTCGAAAAGCAGAAATTTCACTGGTCGCGTATGACTGAGGCGATAGGCGGATTGTTTGTAACCATTTGATTCAATCTTAACTTCACACCTTAAATTTTGAATTTATTTCGGGAAAGAAAGTTTGTTTCGACACATAAATTTTACAGACATTTCTCAAAAGTTGAACTTTTGAGATGTTTTTTCCTTTTATAGTAAATTCTTGCTAACCACTCTCAATCCCATTTAATGATTGAGAGTTCTTATATGTTAATATTATGACCAACGATATAGTAGAAACGCCGATGATGAAACAATTCAACGAAATTAAAGCAAAGCATCCCGATGCAATTTTGCTCTTTCGTTGCGGTGATTTCTACGAAACATTTTCTACAGATGCTATAAAAGCTTCGCAAATTTTGGGAATTACACTTACAAAACGTGCGAATGGCTCCGGAAAGACCATTGAACTGGCCGGTTTTCCGCATCATGCTTTGGATACCTATTTGCCAAAACTGGTACGAGCCGGGATGCGTGTAGCTATATGCGACCAGTTGGAAGACCCTAAATTGACTAAGAAAATTGTAAAACGCGGTGTTACGGAGTTGGTTACGCCCGGGGTTTCGTATAGTGATACGACGCTGAATCACAAAGAAAATACGTTTTTGGCAAGTGTTTATCTGAATAAAAACCAGGTGGGTATTTCATTTCTTGATATTTCTACCGGTGAGTTTCTGGTAGCTGAAGGTACTGCCGAATACGCCGATAAGCTTTTAAGTAGTTTCAGTCCCAAAGAAGTACTGTTTGACAGAAGTAAACGGAAGGATTTTGAAGCTTTATTCGGGACTAAATTCTTCACTTACGCCCTCGAAGACTGGGCATATACGCCTGATTCGGCTAACGAAAGGTTACTCAAACATTTTGAAACCAAGACTCTGAAAGGATTTGGAGTCGATAATTTGCCGAATGGAGTAGTGGCAGCCGGTTCTATTTTACATTATCTGGATCAGACGCATCACCAGCAAACGGGTCATATTACCCAACTCTCGCGCATTGAAGAAGAACGCTATGTGTGGCTTGACCGTTTTACGGTTCGCAATCTTGAATTGTACGGCTCGATAAACGAAGGAGCCAGAACACTGTTGGATGTAATTGATAAAACAATCAGTCCAATGGGTGCCCGTATGCTGAAACGCTGGATAGCTTTCCCGTTGAAAGATGTGAAACCGATCAACGAACGCCTGAGTGTGGTGGAGTATTTTTTCAAAAATCCGGAATTAAGATTATTATTGGAACAAGATATTGCTTTAATTGGTGATTTGGAACGAATTATTTCAAAAGTAGCTGTGGGTCGTATCAATCCGCGCGAAGTTCTTCAACTTAAAGTTGCACTCAAAGCCATCGAGCCGATAAAACAAGCCTGTTTGGAAACTGATAATGTGACTCTGAAGAAAATTGCCGACCAGCTCAATGCCTGCGCGGTGATTTCGGACAAAATTGAAAAGGAAATTTCCAATGATCCGCCCACTATGATTAATCGTGGCGCTGTGATAAAACCTCACGTCGATGCCGATTTGGATGAGTTACGTCAACTGGCTTTTTCAGGAAAAGATTTCTTGCAACAAATTCAGGAACGTGAAAGTGCGGCAACAGGTATTCCAAGCTTGAAAATCAGTTTTAATAATGTTTTCGGGTATTATATCGAAGTGCGGAACATGCACAAGGACAAAGTACCTGAAACCTGGATTCGCAAACAAACGTTGGTAAATGCCGAACGCTATATTACGCAGGAACTGAAAGTGTACGAAGAGAAAATTCTGGGTGCAGAAGAAAAAATACTTGCAATTGAAACCCGGCTTTTCAACGAACTGGTCTTGAGTTTGATTGATTATATTACTGCAATTCAGTTGGATTCCAATCTGATTGCGCAACTCGATTGCCTGCTATCCTTTACGAAGGTTTCTGCCGAGAATAAATACGTTCGTCCGGAGATTACCGACACCGATGTACTGGAAATAAAGCAAGGTCGTCACCCCGTGATCGAAAAACAACTCCCGATGGGCGAAACCTATATTGCGAATGACGTGTATCTGGATAATGATTCGCAGCAAATTATTATCATTACCGGTCCAAATATGTCCGGTAAATCGGCTTTACTCCGGCAAACTGCCCTGATCACTTTGATGGCTCAAATCGGATGTTTCGTACCGGTGGAAAGCGCTAAAATTGGAGTGGTAGATAAAATTTTCACCCGGGTAGGTGCCAGCGACAATATATCGCAGGGTGAATCCACTTTTATGGTGGAAATGAACGAAGCCGCCAGTATTTTAAATAATCTTTCGAATCGCAGTTTGATTCTTTTCGATGAACTGGGCCGTGGAACCAGTACCTACGATGGCATTTCTATTGCCTGGGCCATTGTGGAATACATACACGAACACCCGAACTGCAAAGCCAAAACACTTTTTGCCACGCACTATCACGAGTTGAACGAAATGGAGAAATCGTTCCACCGCATTAAAAATTATAATGTGTCTGTAAAAGAAGTGGATAAAAAAGTGATTTTCCTACGTAAACTTATTAAAGGCGGAAGTGAACACAGTTTTGGTATTCATGTGGCAAAAATGGCCGGTATGCCGCAAAGCATCGTGAAACGTGCAGAACAAATTCTGCAACAACTGGAAACCGATAACCGCCAATCCGGTATTGCTAAACCAATTGGTGAAATTGCCGGGAACCGTGAAGGATACCAATTGAGTTTCTTTAAACTGGATGATCCGGTGCTGGAACAAATCCGGGATGAAATTATGAATTTGGATGTCAATAATCTGACTCCACTGGAGGCGTTGAACAAGTTGAATGAAGTAAAACGGATTATTACAGGGAAATAATTTGCACATTCTAACCTATTCTGTGTCATTTATTTTGCATTAAAATGCATTTTCGGTTGAATAAATGTATGAGTATGAATTTTATGTTTTGAAACAACATAAAAACACATTTTTTGGTGGATGAAACTAAAAAAAATAGTACTTTTGTGCTTCCATTTTTTGAGCATAAAACTATCAAACAAATATAAATTATAAGTGTATGAAAAAACATAATTTTAGTGCAGGTCCTTCTATTTTAGCACGCGAAGTTATCGAAAAAACGGCTCAGGCTGTGTTGGAAATTAATGGTTCCGGATTATCTATTTTGGAGATCAGCCACCGTTCGAAAGATTTTCAAGCGGTAATGGATGAGGCAGTTGCCCTTTTCAAAGAATTATTAGCAATACCCGAAGGTTACTCTGTTCTATTCTTAGGTGGTGGTGCCAGCATGCAATTTTGTATGGTTCCGTTCAATTTCTTCGAAAAGAAAGCTGCTTATCTGAATACCGGTGTTTGGGCTAATAAGGCCATGAAAGAAGCCAAAGGATTTGGTGAAACGGTAGAGGTTGCATCTTCTAAAGATAGAAATTATAACTATATCCCTAAAAATTTTGTTATTCCTACTGATGTCGATTATTTTCATATTACAACAAATAATACCATTTACGGGACTGAAATACTGACTGATATGGATTCTCCGGTGCCTTTGATTGCCGATATGTCTTCCGATATTTTCTCCCGTCCAATGGATGTTTCTAAATATGCTTTGATTTACGGTGGTGCTCAAAAAAATCTGGCTCCTGCCGGCTTAACTTTCGTAGTAGTAAAGGATGAATTACTTGGGAAAGTTTCGCGCTATATTCCGACTATGCTTAATTATAAAACTCATATAGCTGAAGGATCTATGTTTAATACTCCTCCGGTTTTGCCGATTTACAGTGCCATGGAAACTTTGCGTTGGTTGAAAGCGAATGGCGGTTTGGTGGAAATGGAAAAGAAAAATATCGCCAAGGCTGAATTACTTTATAATGCAATAGATAACAGTAAAATGTTTGTTGGGACAGCGGTTAAAGAGGACCGTTCGCGTATGAATATTTGTTTTGTTATGAAACCCGAATTTCAGGAATTAGAAGCTGATTTTCAAAAATTCGCTCAGGCTGCAGGAATGGATGGAATTAAAGGTCACCGTTCTGTTGGTGGTTTCCGGGCATCTATTTATAATGCCATGCCGATTGAAAGTGTCCAGGCGCTCGTAACCTGCATGCAGGAATTTGAAAAATTACACGCATAAATTAATCAAACAAAAGGCACATTCGTGTCTTTTGTTGTAAAATATAAAGCCATGAAAGTTTTAATAGCTACCGATAAACCATTTGCCAAAGTTGCGGTTGATGGAATTCGTAAGGAAATAGAAGCAGCCGGTTTCGAATTGGCTTTGCTCGAAAAATATACCGAAAAACAACAGTTGTTAGATGCAGTTGCCGATGCTGATGCCATTATTATTCGCAGCGATCTGATCGATGCTGAAGTTATTGCTGCTGCGAAACAATTGAAAATAGTTGTTCGTGCCGGAGCCGGTTATGATAACGTGGATTTGACTGCTGCGACAGCTGCCGGAGTTTGTGTAATGAATACACCGGGACAAAATTCCAATGCAGTGGCTGAACTGGTTTTTGGTTTATTGGTTTTTGCCGTTCGAAATTTCTATAATGGAAATTCAGGAACAGAATTGATGGGTAAAAAGCTGGGTATTCATGCTTACGGAAATGTTGGTCGTAATGTAGCCCGCATAGCAAAAGGTTTTGGAATGGAATTATATGCTTTCGATGCATTTTGTCCTGCCGAAGTTATTGAAAAAGATGGTGTAAAAGCCGTTTCGTCGGCTGAAGAACTTTACACTGTTTCCGACATTGTTTCATTGCATATTCCTGCTACTGCTGAAACAAAAAAATCAATTAATGCAACATTACTCAGCCGTATGCCAAAAGGAGCCGTGTTGGTCAATACTGCACGGAAAGAAGTGATTGATGAACAAGAACTACTTGATTTTATGATTGTTCGCCCTGATTTTAAATACGTGACCGATATTACACCCGGAAATGATGTTGAGATGAAAGAAAAAGTGGATGGACGTTATTTTACAACTCCAAAGAAAATGGGTGCACAAACTTCCGAAGCCAATATCAACGCAGGTATTGCTGCTGCCAAACAAATAGTCGATTTTCTTAAAAATGGAAATGCCCGGTTTAAAGTAAATTAACCGTTTTTTCTCAACCAAAATAAAAAAGAACCGCCTTGAAAACATTGTTTTCAAGGCGGTTCTTTTACGAAAATTTAAAATTCAACATTTTACTGCTGCTGTACATAATTCTCATCAATCTTAATGTCTCTGATCATCAATTGAATCGATGTGTTACCATTGAAATTATTTTCTTCCAATGTATAGCAAATATCCAGTGGATTCAAAGCCTTTAAGTGCGCATTGTACTCGTGCATTCTGAATGCAATGCCATTCATCACATTTTCCGAACTGGTATCAATAAGTTCCAGTTTTAAATGTTCCTGTTCTTTCCCCACCAGGCGGCTTGTTCCAAAATCCAACACTTTTTTGGATACAAAAATTGGTTTCATATTTCCCGGTCCAAAAGGTGCAAATTGTTTCAGTACCCTGAAAAACTTAGGTGTAATATCTTTAAACTCAAGTACGGCATCTATCTCAATTTGCGGATAGGTTTGTTCTTCCAGAATATTTTCAGCAACAAATTGTTCAAAACGGTCGGTAAATGCGGGAATGTTTTCTTCTTTCATAGATAAACCGGCAGCATACATGTGTCCACCAAAGGTTTCGAGTAAATCACGACAGGAATCTATGGCTTTGTAAATATCAAAACCCGGAACAGAACGAGCCGAACCGGAAGCTAAACCGTTTGAATTTGCCAGTACAATGGATGGTTTGTAAAATTCTTCCGTTAAACGGGATGCTACAATTCCAATGACTCCTTTGTGCCAGTCGGCTTTATGAACTACAATCGATTTTCGGTTTTTGTAACGATCGTCAGCACCGATAAGTGCAATGGCTTCGTCTGTAATGAATTTATCCAAATCTTTCCGATCGTTGTTGTAATCATTAATTGTGTCGCTTTTTTCTTTTGCAAATGCATGGTCGCCTGATACCAATAACTCAACTACTTCCGATGCCTGTTTCATTCTTCCGGAAGCATTTATTCGCGGACCGATTTTAAAGACAATATCGCTTATGGTAATATCTCTGTCCGCCAGACTACATACGTCGAGAATTGCTTTCACTCCGACACTGGGACTTGAATTAATCTGTTTGAGTCCGAAAAATGCCAAAATACGATTTTCACCGGTAATAGGTACAATGTCGGAAGCAATGCTTAAAGCGAGCAAGTCGAGTAGGGGAGTTAGTTTTGAAAAATCGATATTATTGGTAATGGCAAAGGCCTGCATTAACTTGAAACCAACGCCGCAACCTGAAAGATGTTTATAGGGATATTGGCAATCAATACGTTTGGGATCAAGTACTGCAACAGCCGGAGGCAATGTGTCATCAGGCGTATGGTGGTCGCAAATAATAAAATCAACGCCTTTTTCCGTGGCATATTTTACTTTTTCGATTGCTTTTATACCACAATCGAGTGCAATAATTAATTTAAACCCATTAGTTGCCGCATAATCAATTCCTTGTACTGAAATCCCATAACCTTCCGTATAACGGTCAGGAATGTAAAATTCAATGTTTGCGTAAAATTGCTTGAGAAATTTATAAACTAATGAAACAGAAGTTGTTCCATCTACATCATAATCGCCGTAAACAATAATTTTCTCGTTTTTCTGCATGGCTGAGGTCAACCGGTTGACGGCATTCTGCATATCGGCCATTAAAAACGGATCATGTAAATCGGCCAGATCAGGGCGGAAAAAACTGCGGGCATCTTCAAATGTTAAGATGTCTCGTTGAACCAACAATTGGGAGAGTATTGGGCTAATACTCAATTCGTCTGTTATTTTTTTTTGTATCTCAATTTGTTGTTCGGTTAGTGATCTGTAAATCCAGGTATTTATCATTGTGTATTTTATTTTTCCACTTCAGGAGGAGATATTCAACTCTCCATATCAAAAATAAGTGCCATATAATCAACGATTTTTAATCTGAATCAATCGCATTTACTGACTTATTTTATTCGCGTTGTAAAAGTATAGAAAAGTTTTTGATACGACAAGAATACATTTTTGATTGTTTAATATGATACTTTAATTGTATATTTTTTTGTGTAAATTCATACGGAAATTTATGTGTATATGACTTTGTTGTTTGATGAAATAATTTCTTATAATTCCCGTTAACTACTATTTAGGTTTAATGATAAAAAAAAGTGTTATCTTTGAAGTTAATATGAAAGAAGAAATAAAAAAAGCGTTGGAAATCCTTCGTAATGGTGGTGTAATTCTATATCCTACTGACACAGTCTGGGGTTTGGGATGCGATGCCACGAATGAAAAGGCCGTAAAGAGAATTTTTGAGATTAAGAAACGGGAAGATGCAAAAGCCATGTTGGTATTAGTTGACAGTGCGGCGAAAATTGAAGCTTATATTAGTGAAGTCCCTGATATGGCCTGGGATTTAATAGAGTTCGCCGAAAAACCATTGACGATTATATATCCCGATGCAAAGAATCTGGCTACCAATTTGATAGCAGACGATAAATCTGTCGGCATTCGTGTTACAAGTGAAGTGTTTTCTAAAAGTTTATGTGCGCAATTCAGAAAGCCAATTGTATCTACTTCGGCTAATGAAAGTGGAGAACCTACTCCGGCGAATTTCAGTGAAATTCCAGATAAAATTAAATCGGCTGTCGATTATGTGGTTAATTTCAGGCAGGATGAACTCACGAAACCTAAACCATCATCTATTATCAAATTAGGGAAAGGCAATCTTGTCCAGATAATCAGAGAATAAGCTAAGGAAAAATGAACAAAAAAGGACTCTTATTGACATACGTTTTTTTCGATATAATAGCTGCCATCATGGTATGGGTGCTGTTTATGCTGTTTAGAAAAATAGTGAATGATGGTCAGATTTTCGATGGAATACATATTTTTTTTCCAAATTATGATTATTATAAAAGTCTGTTCTTTTTTCCTGTTGCCTGTGTGTTTGTACATTATTTGTCGGGGTTTTACCTGAATTTGTATAATAAAACCCGACTCACATCCATATTTACCACGTTGGTTGCATCGGCTATTATTTCGATTACCATTTTTTTTGTTTTGATGCTTGATGATGTCGTGGTTTCATACGAATATTATTACTATTCCTTACTTGTATTATTTGGATTATTATTTTCTATTACTCTAATATTCAGGTCTTTTATTGCGTCGCAGGTAAGGTATAATTTTAAAACTAAAAAATGGACTATCAACACAGTTATTATTGGAACCGGAAATAATGCTTTGAAAATTGCCCGTGATTTTGAAAAGAATGCCGTACAAAACACTTTGGTCGGTTTTATTGCTACCGACCATTTTGTTGTAGTACCCGGCGAAAGGGTACTTGGGAATATGAATCAACTTTCGACAATAATAACAAATAATCATATTGAAGATTCCATCGTGGTACTCGATAATGCTGATGAAAATCAATTATTTTCCATTATAAATCTTTTATATAAGTATAATATTAATATCCAGTTTACTCCTCGCCTTTACGAAATTTTAACGGGTAGTGCAAAGATTAGTAAACTTGGAATTATTCCATTGGTGAGTATTACCAACTCATCTATGCCCGATTGGGAAGCAAGTATTAAACGGTTTCTTGATATTGTGTTTTCACTTTTGGCACTTTTCCTGCTTTCTCCTTTTCTGTTTTATTTCATGATTCAGATAAAAAGAGACTCCAAAGGCTCCGTTTTTTATAGACAGGAACGTATCGGCAGGTTGGGTAAACCATTCAATATACTTAAATTCAGAACGATGTATCGTGGTTCCGAGAATGGTACACCTCAATTAAGTAGTGCAAACGATAATCGAATAACGGCAGTAGGCCGGATTCTCCGAAAATATCGCATCGATGAAATTCCTCAGTTTTGGAATATTTTAAAGGGAGACATGAGTTTAGTCGGTCCACGTCCCGAAAGAGCATATTATATCAATCAAATTATTGAAGATGCTCCTTACTATTGTTTGCTTTACAAAATAAGACCCGGTTTAACATCCTGGGGTCCTATAAAAATAGGTTATTCCGATACGATTGAAAAAATGATCGAACGGCTTAACTACGACATTATTTATATGGATAATATGTCGCTTATTACGGATTTGAAAATACTGATTTATACCCTTGAAATAATTTTTAAAGGAAAAGGAATTTGACATTTAAAGTTTATTACAATGATTGTATAGTTTGGATAAAAAATTATTTTGCATCCCGGTTATTCAAATTAGAAACAACATTTTAAGTACTTTTTTCTCTATTTTTTGTATCTTTGTCTCCGGTATATAAAAAAAGGTATGGAAAATAGTAGTTGGTATTTGAAAATGCTTACCTGGCGGGAGCAACATATTAAGCAACGCCAGTTTATTCTTCTGTTGAGTTTTTTTATCGGTATTTTTGCTGCCATTGCAGCATTTATTCTAAAACTGAGCATTCATTATATTCAACGATTACTCACCGAAAGTTTTAGTCGTTTTGATGTCAATTATTGGTACCTGGTTTTCCCCCTCGTTGGTATTTTAATTTCATTTTTATTCGTTCGATATATAGTCAAAGACGATATTAGTCATGGAGTGACCCGTATTTTGTATGCCATATCACAACGAAAAAGTATAATGAAACTCCATAATGTATGGACTTCACTTGTAGCCAGTTCATTTACCATTGGATTTGGTGGATCGGTAGGAGCTGAAGCGCCCATTGTATTATCGGGTGCTGCCATAGGCTCTAATCTTGGCAATTTTTTCAAGATGGACCAAAAGACTTTGATGCTTTTGGTGGGGTGTGGTGCTGCCGGAGCCATAGGTGGAATTTTTAAAGCACCCATTGCCGGTTTGGTTTTTACACTCGAAGTGTTGATGCTTGATATGACGCTTACAGCCATAGTTCCATTACTTATTTCATCTGTCACAGCTACAGCCCTGTCTTATTTCTTTTCCGGAAGTGCTTTTATGTTTAAGTTTTATGGTTACGCACCTTTTGAAATTAATAGAATTCCGTATTTATTTATACTGGGTATTGTCTGCGGTCTGGTTTCGCTTTATTTTACACGAGGTATGAACTGGTTAGAGGGCATGTTCAGAAAAGTAAATAATAGCTATAAGAAAATGGCCATTGGTGGTGCAATTTTAAGTTTGTTGATTTTTATTTTTCCTCCGCTTTATGGTGAAGGTTATGACACAATCGAGGCTATACTTAACGGAAATGTAGCTTCTACACTCGATCGAAGTTTCTTTCTGGGTTTTGGACATAATCCATGGATTATCATTCTATATATAAGTCTGATTGTAGGTTTTAAATTATTTGCTTCAGCGGCAACAACAAGTTCGGGTGGTGTCGGAGGTATTTTTGCCCCTTCTTTGTTTATCGGATGTCTGACAGGTTTTGTGGTGGCACGTGTGTTAAATTATTTTGGGCTTTTTGTTCCCGAAGCAAATTTTGCATTGGCAGGTATGTCGGGTTTGATGTCCGGGGTTATGCATGCACCTTTAACCGGGATATTTTTAATTGCAGAATTGACAGGTGGTTATAGTTTGTTTATGACCCTGATGATTGTTTCAACTGTATCTTATCTGACCATAATACTATTTGAACCTCATAGCTTATACGCCATGCGGTTGGCTCAAAAAGGAGAATTGCTGACTCATCATAAAGACAAGGCGGTTCTTACATTGCTTAAAATGGAAAATGTGATTGAAACCGATTTGACGGAATTATCTCCTCAAATGACATTGGGAGAGTTGGTGAAAATTATTTCACTTTCTAAACGAAATATTTTTCCGGTTGTAAATCCACATAACCGTGTTTTGGTCGGTGTGGTTTTGCTCGACGAAGTCAGGAATATTATGTTTCGACCTGAATTGTATCAGCGGTTTACCGTTCAGAAATTAATGATTGCACCACCTGCTACTATCAATGAAAATCTTCCCATGGAAAAAGTGATGGAAATTTTTGAAGATTGCGGGGCATGGAATCTACCGGTGGTTGATGAACAAAAACACTATATCGGGTATGTTTCCAAATCGAAAATATTCAACTCCTATCGACATGTATTGGTGCATTTTTCTGATGAATAGAAAATCACTGAATCGTATTTTAAAATCAAATTAATATAATTGAACTTTATACTCATGACTAAGCTAAAACTTACATACACCGAGGCAGTTGAGGAACTGGAAAAAATTCTGGCCAACCTGGAAAATAATTCGGAAGTGAATATGGATGTGATTGCAGAAAATGTAAAAAGAGCAACTTCATTGATGGATTTTTGTAAAAAGCAATTACATGAACTGGATGAAGATTTGGAAAAAATGATAGCCGGTTTGGATAACTAATTCACTGCAGCCATTCTACTTCCTGTTTTGAGAGACCGGCATATATTTCAAGTAAGCTGATGCTGAATTCTACCGAATCCTGAAGGCCATCTTTTCCGTTGTACCCGTTGATAATCATCAATAAATTAGTTGTATTCTCCGAAATTTTTGTTCGATCATTATCGCTGGTTGGTGTCCCGATTCCACCTTTTTCGTCCCGATAGAGCGGTAATCCTTCCACGTTCAATAATCCGCGTCCGATGGCTTCAAATTCATCATTGGCAGTTCCAACACCTAGCACAATATTTCCCTGAATTTTTTCAATATCGAATCCACCGATTGAAAAACCGCTTCGTATAGAAATCAAATTAATTATATCCACCAAAGTACTGACCTTATAAATCGGGATGCCACGCACAATCCTTCTGCAAAGGGCTTCAGCAGATGGGCGATAACGATTTGGGTCTTTCCCTAACGCTTTATATATTTTCCGTGTTTCTGCAATTTGGGGACGTTTATTTATATCTTCCAATAAATGAGTAGCTCTGAACTTTTCAATTTCAGTTTCCATCTCAGTCCATAAGTCCTGCGGAGTTGCCGGATTTTTTACTTCACATCTGATAATTGCCAGTGCTAACTGTGGGCAAGCTTCACGAATTTTCGGGGATATTTCTATTTTCATACGAATTAGCAGTTTAACCACCTTTCAACATAATTCCGCTTAACATTCTTCCTGATTTTATTCCAAGACGACGAGCAGAGAAAAACCTTTCATGTTCGGTAAATGTACAATTACCGGCAATTTCAATGTGTTTGGAAAGTATCCCGGCTTTTAGCAAAGATTGCTTATTGGCTGTCCAAAGGTCGAGAAAATATGAGGCATCTCTTTTCTCAATTATTTCCGGCATGTCGAAACCGGCTGCATCAAAGTTTTCAACCACCTCTTTCCCAACTTCGTACACCTTGACGGAGATAGATGGCCCGATTGCAACCATAATATCGGCAGGATTGGACCTGAACTTTTCAATCAAAGTTGCAATCGTTTTTTCTGCAATTCGTTCACAGGTTCCCCGCCAGCCGGCATGGGCAACAGCAATTACTTTTTGTGTGGGGTCGAAAAATAATATTGGTACGCAATCGGCTGTAGTAACTCCGATACATACCTGAGTCAGTCGGGTAAATAAGGCATCAACACCGTAAATATAATTTGCTCTTTTTTCTTGTGAAAGTAGAAAAAATGCATCGTCAATTTCCCTTATTTCAGTACCGTGGGTTTGATAGGGAATAATTAATTTTTCGGGATCAATACCAATTTGTTTGCACAAAAGTTCTTGATTCCGGGTAACAACTGCCGGATTATCGCCGGAAAAAGGACTTAAATTGAATGATGCGTAATTGCCCACACTTACACCGCCTTTACGGCTCGTGCAAAAATGGGCAATCTCTTTGTATTTATCTAATAATTTGTATGTTATCACATTTTTTAATTTCCCTTTGGAATAAATATCTTTCTAGATACTACCAATATAAGTCTAAGTTCCTACAGAAAATAGTCTATAGCTCATCCCAACCAATTCCTTTGTATTTGCTCAAATCATCCTCTTCCTCTTCTTCTTCGATTTCCTCCTCGATTTCCTCTTCTTCGTGATAGGTAATTTCCATTGGACGGTGCTTTATTTCAATCACTTTATTCGATTCTTTATTAATTTCCGTCCAGATCAGGTCTTTCAATTCCACAATTCCCATTCCGCTCAACGAAGAAATAAATACTGTTTGAATATTAGGCGGAACTTGTTTTTTTACGTCCGCCAGCAATTCTTCATCGAGCATATCGCATTTAGTGATAGCCAGAATCCTTTGTTTATCAACTAATTCAGGATTATACTGTTTTAATTCGTTGAGTAAAATTTCAAATTCATGTAATATATCATCGCTGTCGGCAGGAATCATAAACAGTAAAATGGAATTTCGTTCAATGTGGCGTAAGAATCGTAATCCCAAACCACGACCTTCGGACGCACCTTCAATAATACCCGGAATATCAGCCATTACAAAAGATTTGTTGTCGCGATAGGCAACTATACCCAGATTGGGAACAAGGGTTGTGAACGGATAATTGGCAATTTCAGGTTTGGCAGCCGAAACTACGGATAATAATGTAGATTTTCCTGCATTGGGAAAGCCCACTAAACCGACATCAGCCAACACTTTTAATTGTAGTATAACTGTTCTTTCAATTGCCGGTTCGCCCGGTTGTGCAAATCGCGGAGTCTGATTGGTAGCTGTACGGAAATGCCAGTTACCCTGACCGCCCCGTCCGCCCTTTACTAAAATAATTTCTTCGCCATCCTCTTTTATATCGCAGATGAATTCACCGGTTTCAGCATCGTATACTACGGTGCCACAAGGTACTTCAATTACTTTATCTTCGCCTTCTTTTCCAAAACTACGGCTTTGTCCACCGTCTTCACCTTCACCCGAATGAATGTGCCTGGCATATTTTAAGTGAATCAAGGTCCAATGGTTCTTATTCCCACGTAAAATGATATGACCACCACGGCCGCCATCTCCACCATCCGGACCGCCTTTTTGAGTCAGTTTATCCCTGTATAAATGTTTTGAACCTGCTCCACCTTTGCCTGAACGACAAAATATCTTTACGTAATCTACGAAGTTTGAACTTGCCATTTATGTCTTTTAGTTTATGAGATAACAATACATACCGGAATTAGTTTCCGATGCATGCTGGAAAAGGATTTGCAATTATAATTTGGAATCGATGATTGTTGAAATACGTCCAAAAACCTCATCAATCGTACCCAGCCCATCGATGGCTGCATATTTGTTCAGTTTTTTGTAAAATTCACATGCAGGGGTTGACTGGGTTTTATATATATTCAGCCGTTTTTTCATGGTCTCTATGTTGTCATCAGCGCGCCCTGAGGTTTTGCCCCGGGTTAATACCCTTTCTATTAATGCCTCATCGTCAATGTTTATTTCAATAAGAACAGAAATCTTCTTATTGTGTTTGTTGAGTATTTCCTCTAATGCTTCAGCCTGAACTAATGTTCGCGGAAAACCATCCAAAATAATTCCGTTATAATCATTCTGATCGTTGTCTATTTTATTCAACAGGATATCGATTATCATTTTGTCCGGAACAAGATTACCTTGAGTAATATATGTTTCAGCAATCTTTCCGAGTTCAGATTCCTTTTTAATCTCATCCCTGAGTATATCACCTGTTGATAAATGTTTCAACTTGTATTTTTCTACGATTAGGTCGCTTTGCGTTCCCTTTCCACTTCCGGGAGGGCCAAAAAGAATAATATTCAACATGACTTTAAAAATTAATAATTGGTAACCCGCCTCCACAGGTAGGTTAATAATTATATTTGTTTGAAATAAAATGATTTAGACTGAAATTAATATGATATTTAATGCTTAATGAACAAGAATATCAAAGTTTAATCCTGAATTACGGTGTAAATATCTTTCAGATTCCGACCGTACCCATCGTAATCCAATCCATATCCGACTATAAAGTCATTTGGAATTTTCATGGCTACATAATCAACAGTAATATCACGTTGCAAAGCATCCGGTTTTTGTAAAAATGTAGCTACACGGATTTCGCTCGCACCCTTTGCCCGCAACGAACCTAAGATTCGTTCCATGGTAATTCCTGTATCCACAATATCTTCCACGACTACCACATTACGTCCTACAACGCTCTCGTTCAGACCTATGATTTCTTTAACGGCACCGGTTGAGTATAATCCATCGTACGAAGAAAGTTTGATAAAAGTGATTTCGCAGGGAACATTGACAGTTTTCATCAGATCACCGGCAAACATGAAAGCACCGTTAAGTACGCAAATAAAAAGCGGGTTTTTATCTGACAAATCACGATTGATAGCTTCACCAACCAGCTTAACTGCTTTTTGTATTTCCGATTCGGGTATTGATAGCGTAAATTGTTTGTCTTTAATTTGAATAATACTCATAAATGGTATTTGTTTTGGGGTAAATGAAGGAATATTGACGCAATATCATTAAAAAGTTTTACAAAAGTACGAAAAAACATCTGTTTTAGAAAAAAAACAAACGGTTATTGTGATAATAAGAGAGATGAACAATTGGAAAAGCATGAATGCAGGATTTGCTTTTCTTTTAATCACTATTAGGATTCAAAATTGTTTTTTATCAATCAAAATACCTTACTTTGTGATTCGAATCTAAATTCAACACTAGAAAATGCTGAATCGATAACTTATTTGTTTAGTGCCTTTTACAAAACCATTGGACAAATAAGAGCGGTGTTCCATTTATGGAATCATTCGTTTGCTTTTTCAAAACATCTAATGAATAATTCAGGTTAAATAAACAGACACACTGAAATTATACAATATGCAGAAAGCAGGTAAAATAGCCAATTCTTCCACGATCGACTTTTATTCAGCCAATACAAGCTCCATTCTTGAGTTGCCTTTGATGGAGGGTGGAATTGCTGCCGGTTTTCCAAGTCCGGCACAAGATTATATCGACCTGAAAATTGATTTAAATAAAGAATTAATAGCTAACCCATCCAGTACATTTTATGGTCGGGTGAAAGGTTCATCGATGAAAGATGCGGGTATACAGGATGGCGATATTCTGGTTATCGACAAAAGCCTGGAACCGCAAGATGGCGACACGGCTGTTTGTTTTATCGACGGTGAATTTACATTGAAGTACATAAAAATTGAGCCCGATGCGATTTATCTTGTTCCTGCAAATAGTAAATTCCAACCCATAAAAGTGACTGAAGACAATAACTTTTGTATTTGGGGAGTGGTAACATATTCTATCAAAAATCATAAAAACCGCCATCTTCAAAAGAGGAGTAAGAAGTAGCTTTTTTGAGATATTTCCGAATATGAATAAACGTATAAACACAGGAGATGATGCTAACTTCAATTCCCCTTCCGATAGCTATCGGGAAGGGGTTAGGAGTAATTTTTTCGGGTTAATCGATTGTAATAATTTCTATGCTTCCTGCGAAAGGGTTTTTAATCCTTCGCTCAATGGCCAACCCATCGTGGTGCTCTCCAACAACGACGGTTGTGTCATAGCGCGTTCTTCCGAAGCCAAGGCATTGGGAATACCTATGGGTGAACCTGCATATAAATTGAAAGAATTAATTGAAACAAATCAGGTCTGTGTTTTTTCTTCCAATTATGTATTATATGGAGACATGTCGCATCGGGTAATGAACACCATTGTAGAATTTGCCACCGAAATGGAAATTTATTCCATCGACGAAGCCTATTTATTATTGGACGGGTTTGAAAATATAGATTTGAAAGCTTACGGCGAAAAAATTGTCCGTACCACCATCCGTAATACAGGAATTCCGGTCAGTATGGGTATTGCACCCACAAAAACACTGGCTAAAGTGGCGAACCGCTTTGCAAAAAAATACAAAGCTTACAAAGGAGTGTGTGTCATCGATAGCGACGAAAAGCGCGAAAAGGCGTTGAAGTTGACCGATATTGGTGATGTGTGGGGCATTGGCCGTCAATTCAGCAAAAAGTTGCAGTATTACAGCATCAATACCGCCTGGGATTTTACACAACGAACTAAAAGTTGGGTGCGGCACACCATGGGTGTGGTGGGCGAACGAACGTGGTTGGAACTGCGTGGAACGCCTTGTATTGAAATGGATCATTCCAGCTCTAAAAAATCAATATGTACTTCGCGTAGTTTTGGCGAGCGACTCACCGAATATGCACCTGTTTCCGAGGCTGTTGCCAATTTTGCCGCGAGTTGTGCCGAGAAACTTCGCAAACAACATTCCTATGCCTGTGTACTGACTGTTTTTCTTCACACCAATCCGTTTGCCACAAATCAGGCGCAGTATTATAATCAAAAAGTCATGCAGCTATCGGTTCCCACCAACGATAGTACCGAACTGATTAATTATGCCTTGCGGGGACTAACAGGCATTTTTGCCGAAGGATACCGGTTCAAAAAAGCTGGAGTGATTGTCAGTGAAATAATTCCCGAACGACCGCTTCAGGCCGATTTATTTGATACCCGGCAACGGGAGAAGTTCAATAAAGTAATGAAGGTGATGGACAGCCTCAACGAATCTTACGGCAAACAAAAAGTAAAAGTAGCCGCTCAGGGTTTCGACCGGAAGTGGAAATTAAAAAATGAAAAACTTTCGCCCTGTTATAGTACGAATCTGAAGGATGTGCCGAATGTAAATGTATAGTTACTTTAAATAAGTGACCTTGCTTTGTTCTTTTAGGTTAACTGATTTTTCGCCAGATAGTTCTGAAAAAACAGGTTTGTCGAAAGTTCATCTTTCACGGTTTTAATCAACTGTTTTGAATAAATCTTTTGAATTTTGTCGTTTTGTCGCAATAGATTTTTAAAACCCCAGAGGTGTACTACATTTTTATTCGATAATGAAAACGGATCTGTCAATAAATAATTGACAGGTAAACCTGCATGATCAGCACATATCGAGAGTAATCTTTGTTCTGCAAAAACCATTTGTGAAACCAATTCAGCCGGCTTTGCTGTATTATGAAACATGAATTGTTTCGATTCATTCAGATAGAACTGCTTAAATTCCTCATTCTTAATATAAAGAAAAGCAGTATTCGAGGGTGGTACGTTCCAGTTGTAATAACCGGGAAAATTGTAGTCCTCGGGGAGTTTTAATTGTGAAGGATTCAGGTAAACCTTCGGGTTGATGGTTTCAGTATGTAAAGCTGTGATAGCTGAATTTTTCAACTTCTCATTTATCGAACGCATAATGATAAGGTCGGTATCCAGCATTACGCAGGGGCTATCCTGCGCTTCCAGGGCAAGTAATTTACCTGCTGCCCAGAATATTCCCGGATCAATGGGATAGAAGTTATTTTCAAGTACTTCTATATTGATACCTGCATCCCATATGTTTAGTAAATCATGGTCTTTGATAAATTGATAACCAATCTGATCTGTATATAGTTTTATTGTTCCGTTATACTTTTGCCACATCAAAGCCGAAACTATCATGGTCAGTATCTCTGCCTCATTCATCGCGAAGTCTTTACCATTGGCAACGGACGGTTTAGTCCATAAAACATGGAAGGCTTGATAAGGAGGATGTTCCATGATGAGTTTTAATATAACCCGATTAAATGACCGCCTATAATACCGCCATTACCTACCGACGAAACGGCAATCGGGCTTTCACTGCTATAATCTTTATCATTCCGGGTCTTATCGATACTTTCACGATTGATTGGAGGAGTCAGCAAAAAGTCCAGACTCGATTCATCTATGAAGCAGTACCGGGCCTGTAGTTTCAGAAACAGGTATAACCTGATATCATTCGTTTTGTTATAATCCTCAAGCAATTCGAAAAACAAATGAAGGTTATTCTCCAATTCGGTGTAAATCAGATTTTCATCTTCACAGTATTTTTCCAGCAATTTCTTTCTCGTTTCGAAATGTCCTGAATGGATTGCCACATCTACAACCAATGCCCAAATAATTTTCTGAAATGAATCTGAAATTGCCGAATGATTGTTTCTTGTAATCTTTGATTTGAACTGCATCCCTGAATTTTTTGATAAAGACTGAAATTGATTTATTTAACAGCTATAATGTGAACAGTTATTTAATAGGATACAAATATACAAGTTTGTTGTTTAACTGCAAACCGGTTTTGAGCAACAGGTGGAATTTTACAGTTGATTTCGAATCTTATGCCAAACTGTTTCCGGGATATTGAACTTACTTTTAATTAATTGAAATCTTCTTCGCCAAAGGAGTAAGTGTATTCGTAAGTGTTTCCTTCATTTTTGGTCAATGTCCAATTACCCATTAAATATATTTGATTTTTCAAATTATCATCTCTATAGAATTTAATCGTTTTATCATTTTTGATGACAAAAATCGAATCATTATAGCTTAGAGACATTTTGGAAGGACCACTGGCAATTCCAACAATTCGTAAAAATAAACTGTTGGAATTTGGTGCAATTTTATAACTTACGATGTCGTTTTCTTTATTATAAAAATCAACATTCACGGTATCCATGGAATTATTCTCCAGATAATAAGACGTGTCGTATGTTGGATTACAACTCGACAATATAAAACAGATAATGCCTAATTTAATATTTTTCATAATCGTTATTTGATTAAACGAAAAAATATTTTTCAACGAATGATTCAGATATTGATAAATCTTTTTTCACTTACGGTTAGTATATTTATTAACAGCAATATAAGTAGCGGAGGTGGTTTAATTCTCCGTATTGGTAATTATATTTTTTTCAAAATTCAAAATTACTAAATATATTTAACTTTATATGCTAATTGCAAATAAAAATGCAAACAGTTTAAAATATTTTATCCTCAATTAATAAGATCATATAGATTCCAGAATAATAAATTTTTCTTCAGTTTTTAATTATAAAAAGAATCGCCTCAGATTACTGAGACGATTCTTTTATTCTGGTTAATTTGTAAAATATACTTGCAAATACTAACCTGAAATTTTATATGAAAATTAAAAGTCTTATTGATAGTTGTTTAATGCTTACGAAGAGAAAAAATAAAACTCAATCCACCACCCGGTAAATTCTTGGCAGAAATAGTACCTCTATGAAAAAACACTGCATTTTTTACAATAGCTAAACCAAGTCCTGTTCCGCCCATTTTACGGCTGCGCCCTTTGTCTACCCGGTAGAAACGTTCGAAGAGTCTGCTTAGATGTTCTTCGGCTACCCCTACACCATTATCGCTAAAGGAAAAATAGTAAAACTGTTCTTCCTCTCTGTAACAATTTATTTCTACAGTTATTTTTTCACCGGCATAAGCCAATGTGTTATCAAGTAAATTTCTAAAAATAGAATAAATCAGTGAACGGTTTCCCTGTATCTGAATATCGGGTTGAAAATTCTTTACTATCGTGAATCCTTTTTGTTCAATCTCTAAATGAACATCATTCAGTACATCAGAAATTATTTCTGCAACATTAAAGGTTTCTTTTTCGAACAGGCGTTTACCTTCTTCTATTTTGTTCAAGGTGGAAATGTCTTGTAAGAGGGCACTTAAACGTTGGGCCTGTTGAAATGAACGTTCCACAAAGAAATGTTGTCGCTGCGGATCCAGATCTGGATTGGCGAGTATGCTTTCCAAATAACCCAAAATGCTGCTTACAGGTGTTTTTAGTTCGTGCGAAATGTTTTGGGTTAAATGTCTTTTAAGTTCGTTTTCATGTTCCTGAACAGAAATATCGTTTATGGATATTTCGAAAGTTTCATCCTGAAAAACAATACATTGAACGGAAAATACGCGACTGCCCTTTTCGATGGTAAGCCGTTTTTTATTTGATAAATTAAACAACAAACTTTCGTCAATAAACTTATTTAATTCGGAAAATTCGGGAAGTGAAAAAATCTGATCCGAACTATCACTTTGCTGGTCTGAAAGGATGTTTGTATACTGAATAAAATTTGAATTGGAGAGAATTTCTTTTTTCTCCGCCGAAAAAATTCCAAGTCCTTCCTGAGATATTTGCAAATGCGTAATTAGTTTCTCCCTTTCTTTATACACTTCATCTTTAGTTGCTAAAAGCAATTTATAAAGTTGTACGATGTTTTTACTTATTTCTCCCAATTCATCATTTGGAAAATCAATCTCGGTTTCCGGCAATTCACCTTCTTCCGCTTTTTGCGTGAAAACACGTAACCGATCGATGGAACGTGTAAAATTTCTGGAAATAAAGTACAAAGCCAGAATAGCCATGATAAGCACAACTGCCATAAAATTCAGGAAGAATGTATTGGCTTTGAGCATACTAATCAGGCTCACGTTGTAGGGCAATGCACTTCGCACATAACAATCAGGAAACCGGTGAGCCAGATAATAATAATCTTTTCCGGTTGAAGCGGAATGCCGGATGGCTTTTCCGTTTTCTTTTGAAAAGGACATTTTAATCTCGGGGCGACTCAAGTGGTTTTCGAGGACTGTGTCCTTTTTTACAAAGGAATCGAAAGTAACTTCGCCGGTGGTATCAATTACAGTAACCCGCAACAGGCTGTCAGGAAATAGTTGTACGTATTCCTTTAGCTTGTCCCAATCGGGGTGTTGTTCAAGGATAAACCGGTGAATTGTGAAATTATATGTGGAAAGCTGATGGTCAAGTTGTTCTGTACGGAAATCTTTTTCGCGTTGGTATTGAAAATAACTGATGATAGCCATCATCAGGAAAAAGATACTGAAGAAATATAAGAATATCCGGCGATTTAAAGTCATGGCAGCATTTACTATTTATTCATTTGACATTTACTATTTAATTGTAAATAGTAAATGATAAGATGGTCAATGTATTTATTCTTCAAAACAATATCCATATCCCAAGCGGGTTACAATATTTTTTCCATATGATCCGATCTTTTTACGAAGCCGGGTGATATTCACATCAATGGTACGATCAAGTACAATTACTTCGTCGCTCCATACACGTGTCAGCATTTCATCCCGCGAGAAAACACGGTTTTTATTTTCCAGAAAGAGTCTCAGAATTTCAAATTCCTTTTTGGTAAACGGAACTTCAACACCATCGAGCAACACTTTTTTATTATCAAGAGACATTTGTAAGGTTTCGTAGCTCAATTGCTGAACTGGCTGTGCTTCTATTTTACCATTTTCAAATCTCCGTAAAACAGCCTTCACCCGGGCTAAAACTTCCCGGATAGAAAATGGTTTGGAAATATAATCGTCCGCACCGATATTAAATCCGGTTAGCCGGTCCGTTTCGGAATCTTTTGCAGTGAGGAAAATGATGGGAACGTTTGTATTCTTCGCATTTTCACGCAGGATACGGGCCATTTTAAAGCCTGAAATCTCGCCCATCATGACATCCAGAAGTAATAAATTGTAAACAGTTAAATCCTTCTTTAATGCTTCCTCTGCCGAATAGGCTACGTCAACCGAGTAACCTTCAGTTTCAAGGTTAAACTGAAGAATTTCACACAAGTCTTCTTCGTCATCTACAACCAAAATATGATATTGATTCATAACCAATTAAGAATTAAATATTAAATATTAAAGTATGACTCACTTGTGAGGTCGTACTTTTTAATAATTTACAAAGAAACAATTCTTTTATTTCGGGACTGTGTAATAACTGTTACAAAGATATGACAATATTTTAAATTCGTTATGTATCAGCTGACAAAAGTTTTTAAAGAGGGTAAAGTGTATCAAAAAGTTTTTAATACCTGTGTTTTTTGAAATTTAAAATAGAAAAGAGTAATCAAAAATGAAAATAACACTTCTATATCAATAGGGTATAAAGCTCTTTACTTATGTGATATTCTAAAATTATGAACTAACATGAATTGAAAACAATTGATATTCAATTTGATGTTTAACAGGAGCTGAAAATAATATTGCTGTATATTTGAATTTATTCACGGTGGTTGAAAAGCTTTTATACATGAGAAAATAATTAAATTTACTCCTTAGAATAATATTAAAGCAATAAATTATGTTGAATAATAAATTGAAGTATAGTCTATTATCTAATTCTGTGAGTTTTATAAAATAATCCAATTGAAAATTATATATAACTTTTGTTGATTATTAAATAAGAAATAATACATTTGCACAGTATATTTATTCTGAAATCAAAAGATCTTTAAAATAAATTATCAATTTCTTAATCTTAAAAAATACTCTTTATGAAAAACACAACTTTAAATCAGCATGTTTCAAAAAGAAACAAATCGATGCTACGGTATTTAATTTCACTATTCGTTCTTTTACTTTCGATAAACGGACTATGGGCACAACAGGCAATAGGACTTTTCTCATTTATGGATGGTGGTTTTGAAGGGCAAACTGTTGGTGCGGCAGTCTCAACTTCAGTTGCATCTGGTGCAACTTATACTAACTGGACTACTTCTTCTTCAAGTGTAGCTACACTTCAGTCAACAATTGCCAGAACTGGTAGCAAATCAGCAAACTTCAACCCGACTTCCACAACTAAAAGACTTCAATCGCCAACAGCACCTTCGCCTGCTCAACAGGCGGTACCTGCTACTGCTTATACCATTCAGTACTATTATCGTACGGCAGGTGCAACAGGAACTGCAGTGACTATGCAAGCGGGTTTAAGTGCCGCGGGAACCGGAGATGGATCATATACAACAGCTGTTGCATTTGCCGGAACCAGTGGCGCATGGGTTAAATACTCAACTGCATTTACTACAAAATCAGGTACAACGCCAAGCAGTCCTGTCGGTATTATTCGTGCTTCAATAGCTATTGCAACTGCAATTGATGTGGACGATTTTTGTGTTTATCTTGGATCTTTAGACGAAACTGCACCTGATGCTCCAACAACTCCGGTTGTTTCTGCAATTGCTGCCAAACAAATGACAATTTCATGGACAGCACCAACAACCGGAGTTGATGGTGGAGGATATATGGTGGTTCGCGGTTTAGCTAATCCTGCAACTACACCAAATACTAACGGTATTTATGCAGTTGGAAATACAGTTGCTGCAGGTGAACAAGTTGTTTATATTGGTACAGATCCTACATTTAACGACACTGGTCTTGCACCTTCAACATCATATTACTACCGTATTTATACAGTTGATAAAGCATTTAATTATTCAACTCCTGTAAGTGTAAATAGTGCAACAGTTGCACCAAGTTATGCAACTGAACCGACAATCAATGCAACGAGTGCAACATTTGCGAATGTAACTTCTTCCGGTTTTGATATTAACTGGACTGCAGGTGATGGAGCAAACAGCCTTGTTGTTGTCAAAGCAGTTAATGCTGTTGATACTAATCCTGAAGATGGTAATTCTTACTCTGCCAATACCACTTTTGGAAGTGGAGCACAAAATGGAACCGGCAATTTTGTCGTTTATAATGGAACCGGCACTACAGTTTCAGTGACAGGTCTTACAAAAGCTTCAAAATATTATGTTAGTGTTTATACATTTAATGGAACAGGAGGAACAGAAAATTATTTATTGACAACTCCCGCATTAGGTAATCAAATGACTCTACCTGCAGAAATTGTTTCAACTGGAACAAATTCAGCTGGTATAACCTGGGCAACTGCTGCCGCATGGGTTGGTAATGTGGTTCCAGGTCCCGGAGATAATGTTACAATAGCCACAGGTGATAAAATACAAGTGGGAGCATCGGCATCATGCTATAATCTGACAGTACAGACAGGTGCGAAACTATATAACAATAATTTAGTGGTTGGTGGTACAATGGTTTATATGACAATCTACGGAACATCAGTAACTGTAAATGGAACACTTGGAGATCAAATTGATGCTGCTACATCAGATTGTGCGTTGGGTATTAACTTTGTTGGTAATCTTACTTTCAGTGGAACCGGAACAATTCGTCCTGCACGTATTCGTCCGAATGCATCAACTCAAAATGCAACATTAACAGTAAATGCAGATATGCAAATGACCTACACCGGAAGTGCCGGTACCGGAGGTTCTGCCATTTATACTGATAATAGCGGTAATAATAATATTACGATTACAGTCAATACAGGGAAAACCTTGTCATTTGTTGATTTAGGAAATTTAAATACAGCAAGTAGTTCTACAACAAATGGAACATCCAGTACAACTTTCAATATTGATGGCACTGTAAATTTGCCTGCAAACTCAAATTTATCATTGCCAATTGCAACCGATAAAACTTGTAGTTTAAATGTAAATGGAACATTAAATGTTGGAAAGCTGAATGCAACAAGTGCAGCAGGAGGAGCTGTTCCAACAATCACAGTAGGATCAACAGGCGCAATAAATGTTTCCGGTTCGGCTGATTTTTCAAGTCCAACTTTGTCTGCAAATGTAACAGGAGCTGGTGCTTTCTCACTCGGAACCGGTGCTACTATAAGCATTGCATCTGCAACAGGTCTGGAGCCAGTTGCAGGTCCAATCCAGACATCAATACGTAATTTTAATACTGCTGCAAGTTATTCATATGTTGGAACATCGGCACAGGTAACCGGTAGTAATTTACCGTCAACCGTCAATAATCTGACAATAAATAATGCTGCCGGGGTTAGCTTAGGTGCTTCAACAACTGTAAACGGTATATTGACATTTACAAGTGGTCAGTTAAACTTAGGTGCTTATAACCTGACTGTTGGAACTGCAGGTTCAATTGTAGGAGCCTCTGCAACAAATTATATTGTTACTGATGGTACTGGAAGTTTATTTCAACCAATTGCGGCATCAGGAACAGTTGTTTTCCCTATTGGTTCTTCAGCTACAAGTTATGATCCTGCTTCATTGACTCCAACTGATGCAACTGTTGTTTCAATAAATGTTGGAACAACTTTACCAGCAATTGCCTATACGAATTATTATTACAATGCAAAAGTTTGGGATATTACATCAACTTTACTCTCTTCAACGGTTGTAAGTCTGACTCCTTCTTCCGCTGTAGCAACTACTTTAAACGATGTCATTGGACATTATGTTTCAGGAAATTGGATTAATGTTATGGCAACTAAAACAGGGAATAATTATACCGCAACCTTTTCCTCTTTCTCACCTTTTGTAACAGGAACGACCGATTTAGGTACAGGCATTTCCAATGCCATAAACGATGGTGTTTCATTTGATGGTAAAATTATTCATAACCATGCAAATCTTGATTTACAGGTTTATGATGTTACCGGGCGAAAAGTGGTTTATTCTAACAAAGACATCCATATGAATTCAAACTCATCAGGGATTTATATTGTAAAAAGCATAAATTCAACTATGAAAATTATATTGATAAAATAGGTTTTAAATTAGGAAGTAATTAATAGAAATGAAGTAAAAAAAAACAGTTGCAAGGTTTGCCTTGCAACTGTTTTCATTTTATATAATTATTTGGTCTGTAATATCTGAATGTTTTTATTCAGAATTACTCAAATCTTATTTATTTCTTTTCGGAGTGTTTCAGGACTTTTGCATCAATAAAGAAGAAAATTTCTTCTGCGATATTGCTGCAATGGTCGCCGATGCGTTCCAGTTTACGGAATGCACTTATTAATTGCAAAGATTCAAAAGCTCTGTCAGGATTTTTTTGAATATAAGCGGCAACAATATGTACGGCCTGAGCATTAATTTCGTCTACTTTGGAGTCTTCACTGAAAATGGCAGAGGCAAAATCAGAGTTTTCATTTTCAAACGATTCTAATCCCTGTTGAAGCATTTTATTAACCTGTTCAATCATACCACGTAAATTTGAATCCGTAATTACTTCCGCGTCGAGAATAACAGATGGATTTTCAAGTAAGATACGTGAAACCCCGTAAGCAAAATCGGCAATACGTTCCAAATTTGAATTTATTTTCAGTACCGCCAGTACAAATCGTAAATCGATGGCAACAGGTTGATGCAAAGCAATAATGTTTTCGCAGAAACTGTCAATTTTTAATTCGTAAGCATCAACTTTTTTCTCCCGCATGGATACTTTCATCGCCAGATCTTTATCAAATGACAATATCGATTCTCCCGCATTATATACCTGTGAAATGACTATTTTCCACATATCTATCACATCCTGACGAAGTGTCACCAGTTCTTGTTCTAAGTGTCTCATAATTTTTTTTAATATGCCCCTAACTTACCCCTAACCCAGGGGAGCTAAAGTTAGTATTGTTTTGTGTTTTCTATATTTCTTTTATTTCTTTTATTTCTTTCTCCCTCCACGATAGCTATCGGGATAGGGGTCGGGGGTTTTCAACCAAACCTTCCGGTAATGTAATTCTGTGTGGAAGTTTCTTTTGGATTGGTAAATATCTTTGTTGTTTCGTCGTATTCAATCAGTTCACCCATGTACATATACATGGCGTTATCCGATATTCGTGCGGCTTGCGACATATTGTGTGTAACCAGCACAATGCTGTAATTTTCTTTTAAATCAATCAACAAATCTTCAATTTTTGCCGTTGCAATAGGATCCAGCGCGGAAGTAGGCTCGTCCAGAAGAATAACATCCGGTTTGAATGCCAAAGCACGGGCAATACAAAGTCTTTGTTGCTGACCACCGGATAAGAAGTTCCCTTTTTTGTGCAAGGAATTTTTTACTTCATCCCACAAGGTTACATTCTTCAATGATGTTTCTACAATTTCGTCACGTTCGGTACGCTTTAGTTTGATACCGTTCAGTTTATAGCCGGCAATCACATTATCATAAATGCTCAGGGTAGGGAAAGGATTCGGGCGCTGAAACACCATTCCTATTTTTCTACGGAGTTTAATGGTAGACATGTCGTAGATATTTTCATCATACAACTTGATTTTTCCGGTTGTTGTAATATTGGGATAAAGCTCATGCATCCGGTTCATTGCACGCAAAAGAGTCGTTTTCCCACAACCCGAAGGTCCCATAATGGCGGTAATTGCATTCTTTTTTATGGTGGCAGAAACATTTTTCACGGCAAGCTTATCATTGTCATAAGCTATTGAAAGATTTTCAATGGTTAAAATGGATGGTTGTGTGTTAATATCGTTCATCTTTTTTTAATAAAAGTTTTTTTAGTATAGCTATTTTTTTTGTCTTGCAGCAATCCATTTTGAGAGTATATTCAGTAATAAAACAAATCCCATGAGAAATAATGAAGAACTCCAAATCAGATCCACCATATTCGGATCGTTATAAAATTGCCAGATCAATAAAGGAACAGCACTTACAGGTTTGGCAATATTCCAGTTGATAGCCGGATTCCCGAGTGTTGTTAGCATAAGAGGTGCTGTTTCACCAAGTATTCTTGAAATTGCCAGTAAAATGCCGGTCATCAATCCGCTGAAACTTGAAGGTATTAATACCCGCATGACCACTTTGTAATAAGGTGTTCCGAGTGCAATGGCCGCTTCTTTCAAGGTGTCGGGAATCATTTTAAGCGATTCTTCGGTCGAACGGATAATTAAAGGCAGCATCATGATTGCCAAAGCAACACTACCGGCTAATACCGAATATCCATGTGTAATTTCAACCACCACCCAAAGATATACAATTAATCCGATAACTATGGAAGGTACTCCCTGCAAAACATCGGTAATATCACGTATGAAGCCGGCATACCTTTTCTTACTGTTTTCGTACAGGTAAATTCCGATTAAAACCCCGAAGGGTATGGCAATAAGCGATGCAATACCAACCAGGTAAAGTGAACCGGTAATACCATTGATAATTCCTCCGGGAATTGTTTTTCCACTCATTTTAGCCATCATGGCCTGGAACGTGTCGGGAGGCGATTGTGTGAAAAATGCCCAGTTAATCTGATGATAGCCTTTGAGAATCATACTTCCGATGATTAACACAACCATGGAAATGGTGAGCAAGGAAAATATTACAATGCCGATTAAAAAAAGCTTGTCTTTCAGCTTTCTTCCGGAAAAAAGATCAGGAATCAGTTCTGTCATTTTCTTCCCCGGTAGAATGGTTGTTTGATTCATCGGTTTAATTTTTTAATAATGAATTTCCCCACGGCATTAATAATGGTTGTCATTACAAACAAGAGTAATCCGATTTCAATTAAAGAACTCAGTTGCAATCCGCTGGCTTCACCAAACTGGTTGGCTATCACACTGGACATTGTATTTCCCGTACTGAAAAGCCCGGTAGGCATTCGGTTTGAATTTCCGATCAACATGGTAACTGCAAGTGTTTCTCCCAAAGCACGACCGAAAGCCAGAATGTAACTGGCGGTAATTCCCGAACGGGCGTTGGGAAGGATAACATTCCAGATGACTTCGAGCCTTGTAGCTCCCAACGAATAGGCCGCTTCTTTTAGTTCATTGGATACCATTGAAATACTTGTGTTGCTCAACGAGGTAGCATAAGGAATGATCATAAAAGCCAGGATAAGGCCGGAAGTGAAAATCCCGTAACCCTGATCACTCAGCCCAATGGAAACAATAAACGGACGCAGAATGTAAAAACCCCATAAACCAAAAATGATGGAAGGAATACCTGCCAGCAAATCGACCATGGTGCTTACTACCGATGCTATTCGTGTATTTTTGAAGTATTCGGCAACAAACAACGAGGTTGAAAATGCCAAAGGCACCGCGATGAATAAGGCGAGTACAGAAGTTAACAAGGTTCCTACTATAAATAATAGTGCTCCGTATTGTTCTCTGCCCTGCGTTGGATCCCATTCCGATGAAATGATAAACTTCCAGCCAAATTCATGAAAAGAAGGCATCGCTCCCCGAACCAACGAGAAAACCATACCTCCTGAAATTAGCAAAATCAGCAACGATGCTGTGAATAAAATATACTTTAAAATTTTATCACTATTCACTTGAACATGTATTTATTAAATTCAATTGAGCCAACTAAACTGTTCAATCTACAGTTTAATTGACTCTTTATTGAATTCAAAGGATTTAAATGTTATTTTAAAACTGGTTTTCCATTATACGTTACGGTGCGTAAAATTGCATTTGCTTTTTTTACCACGGCTTCCGGAAGTGAAGCGTAATTAACTGTCGGAGCAATTTTTTGAGCATCGGGAGTTAACATCCAGTTCAATAATTTAAGTGTTGCCTCCGCCTGAGCCAATGTACGATTATTATAGTTTTGTTCTTTATAAATAATGATCCAGGTAAATCCGGCAATTGGATAAGCATAAGGAGCATCCGAATTTGTTAGCATCACCCGTGTGTCGGCAGGAATTGTACCTTGTCCGGCAGCACTGATAGAAGCCATGCTTGGTTTGATAAATTTGCCGGCTTTATTTTTCAAATAGGCAGTTGGAATTTTTTGAGCAAATGAATACTCTGATCCGACATAACCGATAGAACCTTTCGTTTGACTGATTGTTCCGGCAACTCCGGGATTTCCTTTTGCTCCGACTCCAACCGGCCAGTTAACTGTTTTTCCGGATCCAAGTTTGTTTGCCCATTCTTTGCTTACTTTGGTCAGGTAATCGGTAAACATGTTGGTGGTACCGCTACCATCCGAACGATAGACTACTGTAATCGGCATATCGGGGAACTTAATACTTGCATTTAATTTTTTCAGTGAAGCATCATTCCAGTTTTTTATTTTTCCCAATAAAATATTTACCAGTACATCGGATGTCAAATTAATAGATTGAATTCCGGGAAGATTAAATGCTACTACTACAGCACCGCTACAGGTAGGCATGTGAACAATCGTTGCAGGCATTTCGGCTAATTCTTTATCGCTTAGGAAAGCATCAGAGGCTCCAAAATCAACTACTTTATCCGAAAGGCTACGAATGCCACCTCCTGATCCGATTCCACCGTAAGTTACCTTTACTCCGGTAGTTTCAGTGTACTTTTGAAATGCCATATTGTAGAACGGCAGTGGAAATGTTGCTCCTGCACCCGATAAGGATTGTCCAAAAGCAGACGAACTAATTGTTGCTAAAATAGCAACGAGTGATAAAAATAAACTTTTCTTTTTCATAATGAAAATGTATTAATTGTTTAATTGTATTTTTTAATAATTTATTGTTTTAGAAACTCATTCCGACACTCAGATTAATACTTGAAGCAGTTGTCCCTGATGTCAGACTCGAATAGCGATAATTGGGTGTCAGCTGGATTCCTTTTACAGGCGTGTATTCAACACCGGCCATATAAACCTGTCCGTCGGTTGATGTATTCCAGCCTGTTGTTGCAGTACCTACTTTAGTTGACATTAAATCATCAAACCGGGCGATAGCTGTAAACTGTTTTGCAAATGGTAGTGTTCCGTAAACCGATAAACCCGACCAATTGTGATCTGTTGTGTTTTTATTTCCCATTTGAGTGTTGTATTCAGCTGCAAGGGTAGCTTTATCACTCTTATAACCAACAAATACGTTGAAAGAAGACTGGGCAACATTTGAAGTAGCAAACGATTGTTTATTCATATAATCATAGTAAACACGTGCGTAAAGATTTTTAATGGGTTGAGCGGTCAAACCAATTGCAAATTGCATGGTACTGTCAACTTGTACTTTTTTATAACCTTCGCCATTAAAAACTGCAAGATCCAAACTAAGTTCAGGCATAAACTGAAGGTTTACTTTAGCACCAAGATCAGCGCTGCTTCCGAAACCATATTGATCCTGAAATGATTTATACATATAACGTTTTCCCCAAAAAGATTCCTGTAAGCTAAACATCGAAGTTCCGATTAAACCTAAATCAGCTTTCACCATTCCTTTTGAGTATTCAGTGTAAGCATTTTTCAAAAATGCAGTAAAAGCTGAGGGAGATAAGTATGCTGTGTTGGCAATATCAAAAACTACTTTCCCTGAAAATTCACGGCTGAAATTATAGCCGTAACCAAAATAGGCCCGCGATACTTCAAATGCATTATTACTCTTCCCGTTGGAAGTTGAATTTGAGAAATCACTAAATACTGTTACAATCGGTTTTCCATTTGGTGTAAATTTTTCTTCTACATTACTCTGTTTTTGAGCGAAAACACTTGTACTGATAAAAATAAGCAAAAAAGCACTTGTTAATTTAGTCTTCATTTATAGATGAATTAAATTGTACCCGCTTGTTTACAATGGCAAAAGTATAGTGGAACTATTACAGACAAATTAAGCATATATTACAATGGTGTTACAATTATTTGGTGCTTCAGTCTGATCGAAAGTTACATTCATAATCTTGATCTTAAAACAAACTTTGACAATATGTTATTTTAAATCGGAAAAGAATAAACAAATTTGAAATTGAATTCAAAGCAGATGTTGTCTTTTCACTTTATCGGTTACAAAAATAGTTCGACAATATTTCAACAAAATTAAGAGAATGTTACAGTAATGTTACGTTTAATGCTGTTTGCTGTATTCTGTTATGTGCTAAGAGTTAGATTAAATATATGATGTATAGATCAATAAGCTGATTAAGTCAGTTTCAATCACTTTTTTTATTGCTTAAGGATGACATAAGAATGTTACGTGAATGGATTTATTTAGAAAGAAAAATGTAACATAAATGAAATAGACACGAATAATACATTGTCTGTTTTCAATAATAAACAATGAATCGTTATTCGTAACTCTATTGTCACAGTTCTTTATTTTCATTGAAACAGGTATGAATTACTTTTGCGGCGTATAAATAAAGATTAAAATCTAGATGAAACAACTACTTTCACTCCGCTTTCTTATTCTAACAATTTCAGTATCATGTTCGTTCATTATATTTGCCCAGACCGGCATACAGGGAAGTGTTTTAGATAAAAAAGTAAAGGAACCACTTACCGGAGCCGGTATATTAATAGAAGGTTCAACCAACGGAACCACGGCCGATATTGATGGAAACTTTAAAATAACCGGAGTTGCACCGGGAAAAT
Organism: Paludibacter sp. UBA6032; assembly: GCA_002427885.1. Classification (GTDB taxonomy): domain Bacteria; phylum Bacteroidota; class Bacteroidia; order Bacteroidales; family Paludibacteraceae; genus Paludibacter. Next base: position 16,397 of record DIZI01000016.1, on the reverse strand, counting down.
ACACTCTCTTGGTGTCGTATGTTTCCTATAAATCGCAACGTATTCCGGATGTGATTGTTGAAAAAGGCAAACTTACCGTTTTAAATGTAGAACTGGAAGATGCGGCTTTGCAACTGGAGGGTGTGCAGGTGGTTGCCCAACGAAAAACCGATACCGAACTGTCTATGTTGAAAAGTGTACGGTCTTCTCTGCAGGTGGTAAGTGGTATATCGTCGCAGCAAATAGGTAAAACGCTCGACCGCGATGCCTCGGAAGTGGTCAAACGTATTCCGGGGGTTACGATACAGGATAACCGTTTTATTGTGGTTCGCGGATTGAATCAACGTTATAATAATGTGTGGCTGAATAACGCAGCCACTCCGAGTAGCGAAACGGACGTGAAGGCATTTTCATTTGATGCCATTCCCAGTAATATGATTGATAATTTGCTTATATATAAAACAGGATCACCGGAGTTTTCGGCTGAAGCAACCGGTGGCTTTATCAAGATATTTACTAAAAATATTCCTGATGAAAATTTTCTGACGGTAGATTACAGTATTGCTTATAATAATCAGGCTACTTTTAAAAATACCTATCGTTTACCCGGATCAGCTGTTGACTTTTTAGGGTTGGGAAGCGGGGCCCGCAGTATTCCATCCGATTATCCTTCGAACCTGAGTCTGGTAGGTGTTACCCAACGCGATGCTTATGCACTGCGGTTGAATAATAACTGGGTGGCACAACAACATACCGCTTTACCCAATCAAAAGGCAGCGATTGCTTTTGGTAAGAAATGGAACCTGCACGGCGGCGCTAAACTGGGAACCATTACATCGTTCAATTACAGCAACACTTACAATACACGCAGTAATATGGAGAATTATGCTTATGAGCGTTTTGATCCGACGACTGAAACTCCTACTTTTTCATACAAGTATAACGCCGACATTTATTCCGACGAATTCAAAATAGGATTGATGCACAACTGGGCTTATCAGACTGCTGATGGTACACGATTCGAATTTAAAAATATACTGAATCAGATCGGGGTTGATAAAACGGCAAATACCTGGGGATGGAATAATTACCGGATTGGAAACTTCAGGTATTTTAGCAATCAGTATTCGAGCCGTACCACTTATTCCGGACAATTTAGCGGAAATCATACACTGGATGAAACGAAGGAAGCCAAACTGGACTGGATTGCAGGGTTTGCCTATGCAAACCGGATTGAACCCGATCGGCAGAACTGGAGTATGAAAGAAAATGCAGACGGAGTATATGAATATGTGTTGCCGACCGTACCGAGTATCAATGAACTTGGACGGTTGTACCTGACGAATCACGAATATGTAGGTACGCTTGCAGCCAACTATGAACAAAAAGTAGTCATCGGCGACATTCTTTCGACCGTGAAAGCCGGCGAATACTCCGAGTATAAAACCCGTAATTATTCCGAACGCAGTATTGATTACCGCGCAACCAACAGCGGGTTATTTTCAAACGATGTCATAAACGCGCTTCCGTTTGAAACCATTTTTACCGAACCTTATTTGGGACAAAACAAAGTGCTTACCCTCGACGAACAAACAAATGTCACCAATTCCTATCAGGCGCAAAATATCCTGTCGGCAGGTTATGTGGCTATTAACCTCCCGGTTGGCAAGTTGAATGTTTATGGTGGTGTGCGGGGTGAATATAATTTACTTACTTTAGATGGTTATTTAGATCCCGGTTCTCCCCTGCATTTGAATATACCCACTTTTAATTTGTTTCCCTCTGTCAATACCTCTTATAATCTGACAGAGAAATCGCTGGTACGCGTGGCTTATGCACGAACCATTAACCGTCCGGAGTTTCGTGAAGTATCGCCTATGAGTTATTACGATTTTACGGAGAAAACATCGATTACCGGTAATCCGGCATTGAAAGATGCGAGCATTCAAAACCTCGATTTGCGTTTTGAGCACTATCCTTCGCCTACCGAAACATTCTCGGTAGCCGCATTCTATAAGCATTTCTCCAATCCCATAGAGATGGTCAGTGTGGGCGCCGGATCGGCTTATTCGTTCGCCAATGCATTAGGAGCAACCAACTACGGTCTGGAACTGGAAGTGAAAAAGTCCCTGGAAAGCCTGATTGGATTGAAAAATTTCAGCCTGACTATGAATGCTTCCTATATTTACAGTGAAGTTCAGTTTGCCAATACCCAAACCGAGCGCAGCCGTCCGCTTCAGGGACAATCGCCTTTTGTAGTTAATGCGGCTTTGTATTACCAGAATGAAAAACTCGGATTATCCTCGTCGCTTATGTACAATGTGATGGGCAAACGCATACTGGTGGCGGCACAGTTAAACCAGGGAGAGGTAGTTATCCCCGATATTTACGAAATGCCAAGGCAGGTGGTGGATTTTACGCTGAATAAAAAAATAGGGGAAAGACTGGAACTGAAATTCGGCATCAAAGATTTACTGGCACAGAATTTTGTTACCGAACAAATTTACGATTATGTAAAGGATGGGGCTCCCAAATCGGTGGTATTGACCAATAAAGTTTATAACCTCGGACGAACCGTATCGTTGGGTGGAAGCTGGAAGTTCTGATTCGGCTTAAATAATCCACATTAATTCCGGGAACATTCAAGATGTATATTTGAATCGTAAAATTTAGCTGATATTTAAAGTTCTTTTTCGAAGCAGATGCTGTTTTCAATATTCTTATATTGACCGTAATTGGGGATGACGGTATATTTATTCTTTTTATACATCCTGATGGCTTCCGGTTGTTTCTGTCCGGTCTCCAGCAAACACTTTTTATAGCCAAGTTCCCGACTCCAACTCTCTAATTCCGATAATATCCCCGAGGCAACGCCTTTGCCGCGTTCGCCGGGTTGGACAAACATCCGCTTTACTTCCATCGTATCACCGGAGTATACTTTAATTGCGCCACAGCCAACGGGTTTGTCCTGAACGTAGGCAACAATGACCTGTTTTATTTTGTCGATTTTATTAAACTGAGCATAAAAAATATGCTCCTCTCCGTCACGTATTTTTAAATCGGCATCCAATTCGGCAACCAGTTGCCTGAAGTCATTGTCGCCGGAATTCGTTCGTTTCGTAATCATCATATTCTGTCAATTCTTTGTGTCTGTTTTACCGTTGGTCGGATGTGTTCCTTTATAAAGCGTAAAGATATGTTTTTATTACATTAAATTGAATTCACATATAAAAATTAATTGAAATAATTTTTCCCACCTACTAAATATATTTCACAATATAATCTCATATATATTAAACTACAATTGCGTTTTAAGTAATTTGATATTACATTACATATCAAATAATTACATAAGTGTTACTGTAGCTTTTTCTTCATGTTTTCTTCTTTGAAAAGAAATCTAAAAGCAATGTTTTGAAAATATCAGGCATTTACCTTTGCAATAGATTATTTACACTTATAAACATTTAATTAAAATGGAAACAAGATTACTTAAGCCAGTAGCTATGGCTCTGTTGCTTGGAAGTGCAAATTTGGCTCAGCCAGTTTCTGCACAAAGTTATTTGAAGGGTGATTTTCACCAGCACACTACCTATACAGACGGTAGTTACACGATCGGACACATGATGTCCAAGAATAACAATTTTGGTTTGGATTGGTGGGCTAACAGCGAACATGGAGGTGGTTTTACCACCAATGCGCGTGTAACAGGTAAGGACAATAACAATACAATTGAGTATTGGGACGGTTATATGCCAAATCCAATTATCGGAACTTCAGCAATGAGCGGTGGTCATCAAGTAATGTGGCGCTGGCAAATGCTTCGCGACAGTTCTTTTACCGAAATTCTAAAAGCAAGATTGCTTTATCCTGTAAAAACAATTCTTCAGAGTTATGAAATGAATGTTCCCGGACATGAACATGGTAGCATGGGGCTTATTACAAACCAGTTTACGGCAACACCCAATTGTAATCCTATTGCCCAGTTTGAGTTTATGTTCGACAACAGTGATGCAGACTTAACCGGTGGAGTAGCGCAGGGCTGGACCAAAAGTACCTTATTCGGTCATGCCAAAACATTGGAAGCTTTGACATGGTTGAAAACGAATTATCCAACCACCAGTTATTTGGTTCCGGCTCACCCGGAACGAAAACAACAGGCTTCGGGTGGTTATACAATTGCTGCGTTCCGCGACATGAACAATGCAGCTCCTACCGTTTGTTTTGGATTTGAAAGTATGCCCGGACACCAGAAAGATGGAGGTAGAGGTGGCTATGGTTCAAGTGCAGTAGGAGGTGGTACTTATGGAGGAACCGGATATTTTTCAGCTATTATAGGTGGACTTTGGGATGCATTGTTATCGGAAGGTCGTAACTTCTGGTTATTTGCCAATTCCGACTGTCACGACGAGGCGGGAGATTTCTATCCCGGCGAATATCAAAAGAATTACACCTATACAACCGGCAAAACCGCTCAAAATATTGTGGACGGATTACGTTCGGGTAATAACTGGGTAGTTGAAGGTGATTTAATTGACTCGTTGATTTACAATGTTGAAACCATTGGTACTGAAAAAGTAACAGGAGTAATGGGTTCGAGTATGGTAATTGCCAAAGGGAAATCAGTAAAAATTACCATTAAAGCGCGTGACCCACAAGCTGCAAATTACAACACATATAGTAGTTACACTAATCCTGTTCTAAACCATATCGACATTATTAAAGGAAAAGTTACAGGAAAAATTGACCCTGCATCGCCTAAATACAGCGAACAAACTGTTTCGACCACTTCGGTTATTGCTCGTTTCGATGCTGCCGGTGGTGTTTCAGATACAAAAAACATTACAAGTCAAAAATGGAAAAGTTTAGGTAATGGTTGGGTAGAAATGTCTATGATTATTTCGAATATTACCGATTCAGTTTATTTTCGTTTACGCGGTACCAATCAGGGTTTAAATGTAACCAACGAAACAGATGCCGAGGGTAATCCGCTTGCCGATGCATTGATGGGAACAAATAATGCCACAAAAGCTTTTGCTGATCTTTGGTTTTATTCAAACCCTATATTTGTTAATACTACTCCTGTTAAAGTAGCTAAGTTTCAGATTAAACAAGCTTCGGATGATTTAGAAGAAGCTCTGACGCCAGAAGCAGGTTATACTCAGTCATTACCTGTTGGGCAAATTGACTGGACAAGTAGCGATTTGGAATTAGGTTGCGAAGGTAGTGCGAACGATGTTCCTCAAATGGTTGGTTTACGTTTTCAGGGAATTAATCTGCCGAAAAACATAACGATAAACCATGCTTATCTTGAAATGGAAGTGGATAATGCTTCATCAAAAGTAGATCCTTGTAATTTGATTATCAAAAGCGAAGACAATGACAATCCTGTCACATTTACAAATACGGCATCAGTATTAACAAGTCGTCCAAAATCAACCACTTCAGTTGCCTGGAATGTAGATGCCAACTCGTTGAATGTAGTTGACCAACGTTATTACTCTGCAGACATTGCGAACTTGGTACAAGCCAATTTAAATCGTACCGGTTGGAATTTGGGCAATGCCATGGCATTTTACATTACAGGTTCGGGTCGTCGCGAGATGGAATCGTACGACGGTGAGGCGAGTGCTGCTGCAACTTTGGTTATTGAATATTCAATGAATGATTCAGATATACGTGAAATGCAAATTGCCGATTCCATTGCATATAAGATTGCATTAAAATCGGACTCAATTTTAGCACTAACAAGCACGTTGGTAGAATCAAATTATACAATTCCAAGTTGGACTAATTTTTTAATGGCTAAAAATGCTGTAATTACGGCTCCAACTGACCAAAGTATTACCGGATTAGACCTTGCAATTGACGAATTGATACCTTCCAGTCAGCCATTTAATATAAGTCTGACATATAACGGTAGTCCAACATCAAAAATAGGTATTACATGGTTTACCAATGGAGGCGTAAACAATCAGATGGTGGAAGTTTATGAAGGAATCATATCTACTCCTACAGGAGCGCCAAAGCAAAAAATTCCCGGAGCAATTCCTGTTGTTAATGCATTAGTTTCTACAACATCTGCTGCAACTGCCAGCCTGACAAACTTAAATTACAATGTTTCCAGCAATAGTTTATCTTCGTTGGCCGGAATAGGAACAAACTCGAAGAAAACGTATAAAAGTAATAAAGTATTAATTTCGGATTTAAACCCAAATACTATATATTCGTACAGAGTTGGAACTCCCGGAGCATGGAGCAATTATGGTACTTTTACTACTGCAAAAAGCAATAAAGAACCATTTAGTTTTGTGTATTTTACCGACCCACAAGCCAACACGGTAGAGATGTTCGACATTTCGCAGAAAACAACGCACGCTGCCAACACCATGTATCCATCTGCCAACTTCTGGTTGACTTGTGGTGACTTAGTTGAAACATCGGGAACAACAAACTCAGAGTGGGAATGGGAAAGATTTTTCCAAACACAACAAGATATCTTTACAAAAAAACCATTGGTTGCTGTAACCGGAAATCATGATAAGTCGGTTAACAAAAACTTTACAAACCATTTCAATACAGAAAGTGTTGCTTTTGACCAAGCAAAATCAACCACTCCGGGAAGTATATACTCGTTTGTATATGGTGATGCGCTTTTCATGGCATTGAGCTACGAAGATTATAGTGTGGCCGGACAGCTTGATTCTATTGCCAATTGGATGAGAAGAACCGTTGCTGCCAATCCGAATACAAAATGGAGAATTGCTTTTTATCATAAAACAATGTATACGGGCTCAGGAAGTCACCAAAGTGATAGCGATGGAAAGATAATACGTGAAGCAATGGCACCCGTTTTTGATGAACTAAAAATTGACCTGGCATTGCAAGGACACGATCATATTTACGAAGTCATGGGACCAATTAAAGGGAAAGCACTTGTGGCTAATTCGGTTAAGAATCAAATAGCCGTAGCCTTTGATGCACGGGAAAACGTAACCGGGAAAATGGGTGGTGTTTTCAATGTACTAAACGGAACACTTTATTTCTTGAATAACTCGGCCGGGAAGAAGAAGTACGAACCACGTTCTCAAGCTCAGATGGAAGCTGTAGAGTCGGGATTAGGATTGACAAATTACTTCGGCATGTTCAGCGGACGTTTTGCACAAACCGGTCGTCCTACATTTAGTAATATCTATGTTAGCACAGATACTATCGAAGTGAAAACATACGAAGTAAGCGATTTAGGTGTTGCCAGTCCGTTTGACAGTTTCAAGGTGGTTAAAACAAATGATTTCACTACATCTGTAAATAACACGTTTGCAAAAGGGCAAAATGCTGTCAGTGTTTATCCGGTTCCTGTAAAAGAGTATGCTTATATTACTTTCAGAGAAAATGTAAATGCTAAAGTAGAAGTGTATTCTACCAATGGAATTCTTGTGAAATCAGAATCAATTAATGGTTCAACTCAGATTGATTTGAGTAAACTTTCAAAAGGAAATTACATTATGAATGTTGTTTCAGGTGAAAATAATTATTCAGTGAAATTTATCAAAGAATAAGCCATTTTAGTAAGATTCTTATTCAAGGCTGCCCGATTTATTGGACAGCCTTTTTGCTGAATTGCAGATTCTCAATCATTATAGAATCTTTTATGTCATGCTATTTTCACAGTTTTGTTTTAATGCTTTAATAGTGAAGTCGTTATTTTGTACATAAAAAATAAAACACACATGTACAACCAAAAATTTTATCCGACCATTGTTATTTCCGATGTTCATCTCGGAACGGAACATTCAAAAACACGTCAACTGGCCGAATTCCTCCGGACGGTTAACTGCAATACCCTTATTATGAACGGTGACATTATTGATGGATGGCACTTGCAAAAAGGAGGCAAAGGAAAATGGAAAAAAGAGCATACCGATTTAATTAAAATCATCATGAAGATGATGGAAAATCATAATACCAAAGTGATTTATGTCCGTGGCAACCACGATGATTTTATCGATCATTTGGCTCCGTTTTCGTTTAATAATGTCGATATTGTAAAAGATTATGTGCACGAACGAAATGGTAAAACGTACTATGTGGTACATGGTGATGTGTTCGACAACGTAACTTCCAACATGGTTTGGCTGGCTAAACTGGGCGATATAGGGTACACGTTTTTATTGTGGATAAACCGCCTTTATAATATTTACCGTTTTAAGAAAGGGCTACCTTACTTTTCGTTATCGCAGGTGATTAAGCAAAAAGTAAAATCGGCCGTGTCCTATATTTCCGATTATGAAACGGAACTGGTTGCGTTGGCGCGGGCCCGTCATGCCGATGGAATTATTTGCGGTCATATCCATCAACCCGCCGACCGAATGGTAGATGGAATTCATTACCTTAACTCGGGTGACTGGGTGGAAACCATGTCGGCATTGCTCGAACATGAAGATGGTACCTGGGAAGTATACATGCATAATGATGTTATTCGCTTGCCGGAACCGATCGAAATTGTTGAAATGCCCGATTCCAACCGCAAGCCACTTCGGGTAGCATTCTCGAATAATCTTTATCATCATTTCTTTTAAAAATTAAGCGCTATGAAATACTTATTTGTTGTACAGGGAGAGGGGAGAGGCCATTTTACACAGGCTTTGAGCCTTAAGAATATGCTCGAACGCAATGGGCATGAAGTTTTGGCGGTAATGGTTGGCAGCAGTGCTAAACGTACGTTACCGGACTTCTTCACTCAAAAGATAGCTACCGAAATCATCCGGTTTCAAAGTCCGAATTTCCTGCCCACACCCAAAGGGAAAAGTTCCTCTTTAATCGGTAGCATATTGTATAATCTGTTATTACTGCCGGTTTATATCAGCAGTTTGTTTACCATCCGCCGGACTATTAAGGAAAAACAACCCGACGTGGTTATTAATTTCTATGAGTTGCTCTGTGGCATAACCTATGGAGTTTTCAATCCCGAAACACCCATGATTAATGTGGCACATCAGTATTATTTCCTTACGCCGGCCTTTCATTATACAGGTAAAAATATCTGGCAGTTTCGGCTTTTAAATTTTTATACCCGGCTGACGGCACTGAATGCTTATAAAATCCTGGCACTTTCATTCCGGGAAGAAAATAGATTCCAGTTTGGAAAAATCTCTCTCGTACCACCGCTTTTACGCCCCGAAGTACTCCACAAGGAAACCACTCAGGGAGATTTTATTCACGGCTATCTTCTGAATAGTGGCTATGCCACGGAACTAAAATCGTGGAGCGAACAACATCCCGATCAGGTACTTCATTTCTTTTGGGATAAAAAGAAAATGAATAAAACCACCCTGCTGACTCCTTCACTTAGCATGCATGCGCTTTCGGACAGCGACTTTCTGAATTATATGGCCGGTTCCAAAGCCTATGCCACGACAGGCGGTTTCGAATCGGTTTGTGAGGCCATGTATATGCAAAAACCTGTTTTAATGGTTCCTACTCATATCGAACAGGAATGTAATGTGATCGATGCGCTGCGTTCAAAAGCGGGAGTATCAGCTTCTGAATTTAATCTCGATATTTTATTTAGTTTTATGCTTCGCTACCGTAAAACCCGTGAATTCAAATCATGGACTGAAACGGCCGAAGCCCAATTTATGTTTGAATTAACACGCATTGGTTTTGAACCGGATCGTGTACTTGTAGCTTATTAAATTACTTCTTTCGTTTGCTTAACCTATACTTTAATTGTGAAAGAAAGCCGCCCGGCGATGGGTGGCTTTTTTGTGTAAACTTCCGACAGGTTAAATATGTCCGTCATTAAGTAATAGAACAACTATAATGTCGTATTATATAAAAAGAATAGAACGCAGTCCCGATAGCTATCGGGATTACGGACTTGGCGGATAAGTACGGATAATAATTAATCTTATGTATCCCGATAGCATTCGGGACGGATTTAAGTCATGCATGCATGACTGATAAGATAGTAAATGTCTGAATATCAATTTCGACTTGTCGAAATTAAAATCCTCCCGATAGCTATCGGGATTAAAATCCGTTATATCAGCGTTTATCCGCGTGCTATTCATTAATTTTATTTATTCGATTATACGACATTATTTATTTCCTCTTACTTAAATAAGATGAGTACCACTTGGCAATATTGAACCCCGGCCTGCCGTCACGGACTCTTCTCTGTTTAAAGATAAATCCTACATCAATTCAGAGCCGTTTGCTTCCGACTAACCTGCAATAAAATAACAAAATGTCGCTTTAGTATACAACATTATGTGAAAATAATTATTTTTGTAAGTTGATAATGGGGACTGATTGTTGACTGACAATCAACGGAACGGGAATAAGTTGCAACAGACCGATACGGAAACCATTTGGATGCATGCCCACTAAAGCCCTAATGCCATTGAAAGCTAATTTATCGGTGCAAAAATAATTTTAAACGCTGCGGAAGTAAATTTTTATGCCTCCGGAACGCTTTGGAATGAAACTGATGGGAGATAATATGCTATTGACATAAAATTTAATGATACTGATATTCGGTCGGACGCAAATGACGGGAGAAAGTACGGCGCTGATAGTATAAATAACGATGCTGACATTCGGTCGGACGCAAATGACGAGGAAAATAACGACGCTGAAAGCATAAATAACGATGCTGACATTCGGTCGGACGCAAATGACGAGGAAAATAACGACGCTGAAAGCATAAATAACGATACTGACACGCAGTCGGACGCAAATGACGAGTGAAGGAACGAGTCTGAACGTAAAAATAATGAAACTGACATTCGGTCGGGCACAAATGACGAGACCGGAAACGATGCTGACAGAATAAATAACGATACTGACAGTTGTTCGGACGGAATTGATCATTGATTCATTTAATCTTCAAATCTTCAAATTGACTCATTTTCAAATAAACTTTACACTGATTTAATCCTATGAAAAACAGACAGATTCATTTTATTGCCATGTGCAGACGTGTTTCGGAATTGATGAAAAAATATACGGACCTGTTGCAGAAGTTTCCGGTATTCAGCAGTCTGCAAAACAGTTTTGATTCGAATTTCTGCGAGATGCAACGGTTGGGCGAACTACAGGCGACTGTTATTAAGGGGTATCGCATTCAAAAGGCCAACATGAAATTGAAACTGGCCCAAAACACCATGTATATGAGTAGCTGTGCCGGGGCATACGCGCTTATAGCACGCGATTTTGTTTTGCTGCACAAAATTCACAGGGCTGAAACTCATTTGCTCAAATTATCGGATGTGAATTTTATGAGCTCGTGTGAAATTGTGTACCATTCAGTTCTGCAATATCGGGAAGTGCTGGAAGCATACGGTGTAAATGAAGTATCCTTATCGCAGCTGAAAACAGCTATGGACGACTATAAAATCGTGATGGATGCTCCCAAAGAAGCAATTATTGCGCGGAAACAAATCACATGGGAATTAGCCGAATGCATTATCGTCCAACGGGATATTTTATATAAATTAGATAGCCTGGTTGTCATTACGCTTTCTGAAAAACCTGCTATTCTTGCCGAATATTGGGATAACCGCAAGGTGCTTTACCGTAGCCGTGCGCTGGCGCTGCGGTGCCGGGTAACCGATGGGGATACCGGTAAAGGACTGGAGGCTGCCGTTATTACTTTTAGTCTGAACGACCTGATTGTTCTGAAAAAAAGAACCTACAAAGCCGGCGGTGTCTACCTGAAATCGCTGAACGAGGGCACGTATACGGTTACCGTAGCACGGCTGGGTTATATCACCCAAACGCTGACGGTAAATAACAATGCAAAAGAACTTACGCGGGTTGAAGTGGCGATGGTGAAGGGGACCCCCTAACCCCCTAAAGGGTGCTTAAAAGAGGTGAAATTGTGCTGAACAGTTTTGCCTCTTTTCATTTGAATATCATGCGGAACGGCGGGTAATTCTTCCTGTTGCTATACCTGCAGCGGTACCGTACAAGCTCTTATCTCAACCAAATTAAACATTTCCGAACAAATAATAATTTAATTAAAAAATATTTTTTATCTTTGAGGGTTAAAAATAAAATCAACTGCACATATTCCTATATAGAGTGGGTATGTGCTATTAAATAGAGAATATATAGGAGATATATGTGCAATTGCATATATATTGGTGTTAGGGGTTATAGCAGAAAAAAAAGACAGTTCTGCAATTTGGGATAAAATCTTTGACGAACTGTCCACTTCGTGACTCGACTTGACGAATCTGTAACGACAGAATTTGCTGACTTTCGAACTTTTGCTTGGCGGACAATTCCTCGCAGATTTATATTGAAAGACAAGAAAACGAAAACGACTTTTTATTCTGACTAGAACCGAAACAACTGAAATTAGGAAAACCAAGACATTGAAGATGAAGAAGAATTTGACTATTATATTTCTGGGATTACTCGTTTTGACAATTGTTTTTATTGTAGGGACACCTTTTGAGTTTTTGAATTCAGCAATTGACACTTTAGCGACACTTTTCTGCATATTATTAATCTCGACTTCATTCATTTTATTGTTTCGACTAGCTCGAAGAATTGACAAGAAACTAATAAAGTCGATTACTATTGGACTAATTATTATATTAGCTCTACCTTATCTTTGGGTTGGAATTTGGACGGCGATACTTATTGGTCCAGGTTATCAGCCAAAGTGGCAAGACGTTTCTATTTACACAAATAAAAATGGAGAGAAAGTAATAAGTCAATGGAGAGAAACGAGCGGTTCTATTTATGATTATCGTGACAGAAAAATCATTGGCGACTTCGGACAATTTCGCATTTCATTTGACTGCGACACTAAGAAACTAAAAGGACTTTGGACAGAATATAACATTGGACGTCGCACCACGACAACCATTGACTTTGAAAAACAATTAAAAGACGAAACGACTGAAAAACAAAAAGCTACAAACCCCTAACACACGCCTATGGGTCATTGGCTGGCTGACGTGCATTCCGGCAGTTTTGCTCCCGCATTCACTTTGTCGTTTCACGACAGCGAATGCTCCCGCAAACCGCCAAATGCCCATAGCCTCGGTCGTTATGGCCTATAGTAGAAAAACAAAGACGACTCAACTATTTGGGATAAAATCTTTGACGAACTGTCCGCTTCGTGACTCGACTTGACGAGTCTGTAATGACAGAATTTACTGACTTTAGGACTTTTGCTTGGCGGACAATTCCTCTCAGATTTTTATGGAAATAGAAAGAAAAACGACTTATTGTTAGACTATAAACTTTACGACTGAGAATTATGACTATGAAGAAAATACTTTATCTGCTTATTTTGAATGTATTAATTTCAGTTGTTGTATATAGCCAACAAAAGACACACAACGAAGACTTTTATAGTTATTGGAAACAAAAATATAGAAAATCAGTAACCGAAAATAGCTACAAGTTAGGGTTTGAGAAACAGACAGAAAGTTTTATTGACTCACTAAGGCAAGAAGGTATAGATACAATTGGTGGTTATATTGTAACATTACCCGGTTGGGTAAGTACCAGCAATTGCGATTATGGAACTAATTCACCATGGACAGCTTATGTACAATGGGAGAAAACAGGTAAAGCTTTTCAGAAAGAATTTACACAAAGCTGTCAATTCCACGAGAAAAGTATTGAAATTGCTATGATTATCAGGTATTACTTGAATGCCTATTCGAAAATTGACAAAGAAATAATACTGCCTGTCATAACAAAAATTTATCGTTTCCCGAACGGAAAAATAAAATATTATGTATATGATATAGCCGGTCACACTCCAGATTACAGTATTTTTTGCTTAATTAAAAATAAAGTCGGATTTCAAAGATTTTATGGAAATGCAGTTGAAGACAAAACAAATCTTTTTTATAAACGGAATATTGAATCAACAACTAATAGCTGGAGAAAAATGATTGACAATCAACTAACGAGAGACAATTAATTTAACAAAGCTACAAGACAAATAGAAAAACAAAACTACAGGCCATAACACACGCCTATGCTCACCTGCTGGCGGACATGCACTTAGCGGTATTTGCTCCCGCATTCACTTTTTCGCTTGGCGAAAGTGAAGCTCCCGCAAACCGCAGGTGCGCATAGCCTCGGTCGTTAGTGGCAATAGCAAAAAATGAAAAGACGTTCTTACTTTATTGGGATAAAATCTTTGACGAACTGTCCGCTTTCTCGACCTGAATGACCTGAGTTGAAAATCGGAGACTTCGCTCCCGCTTGCTGACTTTGCTTTGCGGACAATTCATCGCAGATTTTTATGGAAAGAAAGACAGAAAAACGACTTGTTATTCATGCTACGACCATAACGACTGAAAAACTATGAAATTGACACGTTTGCGGCTTGTCGACTGAAAAGAGACAGAATCAAACGACTTTCATTCTGACTGAATTCAGAAAATGCTGAGATTACAGCGTTTCGACTGAAAACAAGAAGAAAAGAAATGAAAAAATACAAATTTCTCGTTCCCACTGATTTTCGGAATTACGTTTGTGAAGTGGATTTTGCCACCTCGAAAAGAAATATAAATAATTATCGCCCAATGGATAGTTATAAAACAATATATATAAATCATTAAAAACTAATTTTATATGTTTAGAGAATTATTTTATTGGATGAGTAGATTTATTAAAAGAAATGAATCGAATAAAGATCCTGAACTAAATGCATATTTTTTAATTACGATGTTAGAAGGGATCAATATTGCCACAATATGGGGATTTATAAATCATTATGTTGGGATCGTCATTCCTCAAAATTCTATTGCACCAATATTTATTTCAGTTGGGGCAGTATTATTAGTTGTAAATTACTTTTTTTTATATAGAAAAGCAAAAGAGATATCGAACAAGATAGAATTACAAGCATTAAAAAGAAAGAAGATTGGGAAGGCTTTATTTGTGACTTATAACTTAATTACCATCTTGTTTATGATTTATGTTGGATACTATCTTATTGGGTGAGATTGTAATCGAGTAAAGCGCCAACTCGTTTTCAAAGAGTGGAAAAATACAATAAATATGAATTTAGGAAGACAATAGGATATCAAACTACTCGAACGTGTTGTGAGACTTTTAAATACAACAACTAGAATTAAGAAAATACATTAACTTTACGACTGCCTTGTAGGTCAAAAAGAAAAGAACAAAAACACATGCTGACATTGCGAAAAGAGGGATTTAGCGTAAATCACCCAACGAAAAACAAACTAACTGAAAAAGCTACAGCCACTAACACACGCCTATGTTCATTGGCTGGCTGACGTGCATTTCGCAGTCTTTGCGCCCGCATTTCCTTTGTCGTTCCACGACAGCGAATGCTCCCGCAAACCGCCAAATGCCCATAGCCTCAGTCGTTAGGGGCAAGCCAAAAAAAAATGAAAAGAAAGAAACTTAGATTATTGAAAATTCGTCCATTACTAACTGAACAGAGCAAATTCGGACTGAAATATGAAATAAAAATGAAACAAATAAACAAGATTCTATTATTACTATTCATTATTGGATTCTTCTTTCAAGAACAAGTATATTCTCAGAAAACAGATTCAATATATTTTGTAGTTGACTCGATTCCAGATTTTAAATACAATAAAGATTCAAGTAAAACATATGTAGAACTTTATCACAAAGTAATTAAGTATTACCAAGAAAACTCGAAATTAAAAGTATTGAAAAGCCGCGATGAAACTTCAGCTTATAAAGGACTGCTAATCTTGAGTTTTATAGTGGAAAAAGATGGAACTTTAACGATAATTGAAATAACTACTAAAGGATTTGAAACAGATAAGACTAAGATAGAAATGCTTCTGAGAAAAACAGAAAAATGGACACCGGCAAGACTTCGAGGTAAAACTGTTCGAATGCGTATAGATTTTCCATTGTACGTAAATTTAGAAGAATGACAAACAGCAACTTACTATGGCATATAAATTTACATACACCGTAGAAATGGAAACAGCGACCGTAGAAAGTATTTAAGCCTTCCGCATTTGTATTTATGCCTCCCGCATTTATACTTATACGACCCGCAAAAGTAAATAAGCGTACAACTTTAACACATAAGGCAACCACATTAACACATGGACGACCCGCATTAATATATAAGCGATCCGCATTAACACATAAGGCAACCGCATTAACGTATGAACGATCCGCATTAACATATAAGCGAACTGCGACTTACATTATTCGACCCGCAAAGTTATATAAGCCTTCCGCAAATATATTTATGACAACAACAAAGATGAAAATACAGACAACGATATTAAAACGACAACCAACATAAAACAAACTAACAACAATTCTAACTCAACAATGGCCTAGCCCCTAACACACGCCTATGTTCATTGGCTGGCTGACGTGCATTTAGCGGTCTTTGCTCCCGCATTCACCTTGTC
>DIZI01000023.1:26962-27147 GCA_002427885.1 Paludibacter sp. UBA6032 | reverse complement strand
GCTTAATGATACGAATACAAAATCTGTTTTCAGGGAAAGAAAAGAAATAATGCTTAAAGATAAAATTGATGTCACTGCTTTTTATGTTTGGTTTATTGAAAATTACCCGGAAAGCGTACGGATTATGAAAGAAAATCCGGAATATCAGAACAGATTTAAGTGAATAGTTTATAGTAAATAGTTTA
>DIZI01000023.1:0-26671 GCA_002427885.1 Paludibacter sp. UBA6032 | reverse complement strand
TAGTAAATAGTTTATAGTAAATAATATATAGATTATAGTCAAATAGTATATAGTTTATAGTAAAAATAGTAAATATGAGTGGCAATTATCAGGATTTTAAGGATCTAATGGGATATAAAAGGGCATTTGATCAAGCTTGTGAAATTTTTGATATAACAATTTTATTTCCTAAAGAAGAAAAATACTCATTGACAGATCAAATTCGACGTTCATCTCGTTCGGTATGTGCTAATTTAGCGGAAGCATACCGAAAAAGAATTTATCATAACCACTTTCTAATGAAAATTACTGATTGTTTGGGCGAAAATAGCGAAACTCTCGTATGGCTTGATTTTTCATTTAAATGTCAATATATAAACGAAGAGAAATACAATCAACTTATTTTATTAAATTCTGAAGTAGGTAAATTGTTGACCTATATGTTAAACAATCCTGATAAATTTGGCGTTTCAGCTCTTTAAACTACCCACTATAAACTACCGACTATAAACTATAAACTATATACTATAAACTATCCACTACCCTTCCCATGAAAATACTTATCTATCTCGGCCACCCGGCACAGTTCCACTTTTTTAAAAACATCATTTCCAGGCTCAGTGCTGACGGGCATCAGGTGAAGATATTATTGAAAACAAAGGATATGTTGGAGGAACTGACACAGGCTAATGGATTTGAATATGAAAACATCCAGAAAATCAACCGGAGGAACACTAAAATTTCAATTTTATATGCTGCATTCAAAAGAACACTTCATGTTATCCAGATTGCCCGTAGGTTTAAGGCAGATATCTTATTAGGAACTGATGCTTCGGTAGCTCAGGCAGGAACCATTTTAAGAAAACCTGCCATCACAACATTGGAAGATGATATTACTGTTATTTCGAAATTAGCCAGACTGACTTATCCCTTTTCAGCTTCCATAGTTGTACCGACGGTCTGTAAGGTTGGTAAATGGGAATATAAGAAAATAGCTTACGATGGGTATATGAAACTGGCTTATCTGCATCCAAACTATTTTACGCCCGATAAAAAGATTGTCGAAAAGTACATTCTGGAAGAAAAGTACCTGATTATCCGCCTGGCACAATTGACCGCGCATCACGATGAAGGTATCAAAGGATTAAATAAAAATTTAGTCAGGAAGATTATTGACATTGCCGAACAAAAAGGATACAGGGTTTATATCAGTTCCGAAGCAGAACTGGATAAGCGTTTTTCGGACTATCAGTTGAAAATCAATCAGAACGATATACATCATCTGATGGCATTTGCTTCATTATTGATTTCCGATAGTCAAAGTATGTCGGTTGAAGCAGCCATGCTGGGGGTTCCTTCCATTCGATTCAGTGATTTTACGGGACGCATAAGCGTATTGGAAGAATTAGAGCACAAGTATCAGTTGACATTCGGTATACGAACTAAAAATGCAGAAGAATTGCCGGAACGTGTAATAGAACTTTTATCACACGAAGGATTGCTATCATTATTTCAGGAACGCAGAAAAGTTATGCTTGCCGATAAAATTGATGTAACTGCCTTTATGGTATGGTTTATCGAAAATTATCCGGCAAGTGCCCGAATTTTAAAAGAAAATCCTGATTATCAATATAGATTCAGGGGGATACAAAAGGAAGTTGAAAAAGAATCAAAAAAAATTCATTCGGTTTCAACTCAAACAGAGAAGATATCCGAAAAGAATCTTTCAACCTATAAAAAATTAAGTCGATTTGCGGCAAAGAGTGATTTTACCCTTAGCACTTATCGTAATTTATTAATAACCATCCAACAAGCCGGTTATGCTTTCTATACTTTCGAGGATTGGTGCCTGGGTAAGGCTCAGGGTAAATATGTTATACTTCGTCACGATGTTGATTTAAAAGCTTCTCATTCACTGGCAACGGCAAAAATTGAGGCAGAAATGGGTATACGTTCCAGTTATTATTTCCGGGTTGTTCCACAGAGCAATCAACCGGCAATCATCAGGGCTATTGCAGCCTTAAATCATGAAATTGGCTATCATTATGAAGATATGTCACTATATAACGGTGATGTTGAAAAATCGATACAGCATTTTGAAAAACAATTGGCTTACTTCCGTGAGTTCTATCCTGTAAAAACAATTACCATGCATGGAAGTCCAACCTCAAAATGGGATAACCGTGATCTTTGGAAATCGTATAATTACCGCGATTATGGTATTATTGGTGAACCCTATTTGGATTTACTGACACCGGATTCCCTGTCGAAAGGAAAAATTGCCTATTTTACCGATACAGCCCGCATGTGGAATGGTGATAAATACAATGTGCGGGACAAACGGATTTTGGAAGTAAGAGAAGCTAAAGTAAATAAGAAACTGAAAGGATTAATAATTCATTCCAGTTTTGATTTTATAAATTGGTTAAAAACGGAACCTCCTGTAAATGCGTTGATGATAACCACCCATCCGCAACGTTGGACTGATAATTTACCTGAATGGTTTATGGAATGGACACTTCAGCGTTTGAAAAATACCGTGAAACAACTTTTTTACGTTCAAAAATAATACAGGGTTTCGAGATTTTTAATCACGCATATTAATATCTGTGATTAAATATCTGTGATTAATAACCGAGATTAAAAATCGCGAACCCGAACCCCAATCCCAACCCCAAACTCCCCAAAATGATCTCCGTATTTTAGTCTGAATACTTAAGTTCTGAAATAAAAATAAATTTATCTCAATAAAAACAGACATTCTTGCTTAATATAGGGTTCTTGCTATTTTATTTTATCGTATTTTTGTCTTTTGAAAATTTCGATTTCCCCTGATAAAATGAAAATATTTTACAAACCGGCGAGAATTTTTTTAATAGTGGATATTTTAATCCTATTATTAAGCTTTTATATCGTTTTAAACTGGTTTCCTCTTACTACAAATTCCCCGTTTTATAAATACTCCTGGCCATCCATTTTCTATATCATCACCTGGCTGGTTTTTTCATACTTTTTAAAACGCTATATACCTTTACGAAGACAACCGTTTTTTAGTTCGGCTGTCAAGCTGTTTGTAATTACCGTTATTGTTACCTTTTTTTATTGGGTTTTAATTCAACTTTATTTCGATAATAAATTTTCGGAAGCTGTACTGATATCAATTTCTGTAGTTGCGCTCACTATAAATTATGTTGCTCTGAATATTTATTTTGCTTATCGTTATGCTGTTGAATACAATGACTTTACTGTTGAACCGGATGTTAACCGAATTAATGCAAGAGTTAAACCTGCCATTCCACTTGATGAAGAAGCATTAAACGAATTAAGGTCAACAATTACTGAACATTCCGGAGCGCGTGTTTTAAAATATCTGGAAGATAATGTCAGTCTGGGTTGTGGTAACACGCTGGTATTTGCTACAAATGATGCTATGATAATGAAATATCAGCCTCAGTTCCAATATTCAACAGTTGTGCAGCTCGAAAAACTTAATAATATAAAAGGAATAAATAAAATGTTAGCATTAACAAACGAAAAATTGCCTGATGATGGCATATTTGTTTGTTGTTTTGAAACAAAAAGTACCTATAAAAAAAGAATTTTACTCCGATATAAGAAAGGACTGAATTATATTGTTTACGGATTAAATTTTATTGTTAAACGAATTTTACCGAAATTATTTGTCTCTAATATATTGTATTACTCTGTGGTAAGTGGTAAGAATAGAATTCTTTCCAAAGCAGAAGTTCTTGGGCGGTTCTATTGTTGTGGTTACAGGGTAATAAAAGACAGAAAAATTGGTCAACTTACCTTTGTCGTTGCTCAACGGGTGCAGCAACCGGAGGCTTTATTAAATAAATCCTATGGTCCATTAATTCGTTTGCATCGGTATGGTAAGAACGGAGAACCCTTTGAAGTGTATAAAATGCGTACCATGCATCCTTATTCGGAGTATTTGCAATCCTATATTTATGAACGGAATAATTTAAATGCCGGAGGTAAATTTTATAAAGATTTTCGCGTCACTACCTTTGGCCGGACGATGCGGAAGTACTGGATTGATGAACTTCCGATGCTTTTCAATTTATTAAATGGTGAAATGAAATTAGTAGGTGTTCGTCCGCTTAGTCCTCAATATTTTAATTTATATAGTACTGAATTACAAGAAAAACGCAACAAGTTTAAACCGGGTTTACTTCCGCCTTTTTACGCGGATATGCCCAGTACGCTGGAGCAAATTGAAGCTTCAGAATTGGCTTATCTTAATTCATGTCAAACGAAGGGTATTTTCATAACTGATATCCGTTATTTTTTCCGGATAATAAATAATATACTGTTTAAAAGTGCCCGAAGTGCCTAGGGAAAATATAGTTGCTAAATCAGGTATTATTTTTTTGAAGTATTGTGTTTGCTAAATTTGAAAAGTAAGATTTTTTTGTCTTTCTGTTTTTAATCACTATAAGAAACGTTATGAAGAAAGTTTGCCTTTTTATTTTGTTCTCCGTTTTATCTCTTTCAGTCTTTCCTCAGGATATTCCCGAGCATATTTCCTATACCCGGATCTACGATTATTTAGATGAAATGGCAGGTGAGGGACTTATCGAAATCAATTCGGTTGTCAAACCTTATGCACGTGTTTTTATTGCACAAAAGTTGCTCGAAATACAAACCCAAAGTCAGCAGTTGAATAAACGTCAAAAAGATGAACTGACCTTTTTTCTGAATGAATTTGCATTGGAACTAAATAAACTTCCCGATTCAAAACTGAACATCTGGAGCAAGGAGCATTCAAAGACAACCGTATTTCAACCCGCATTTAATTACCGGGATACCCTGTTACGTGTTCGTATTACTCCTTTGTTGGGAATGCATATAACTCATAATAAAAATGGAAATATTACGGAACGTTGGTATGGAGCAGATTTTCAGGCAATGATGGGCAAACATTTGAGCATTTACGGAAGCCTTCGTGATATTTCTTTTCAGGGTGATACTCTGGCAAGTCCGGGATTTCTGAATGATTATCCCGGCTGTGAATACAAGGAATCTTCCACGGGCGGAGATTTCAGCGATTCGCGCGGAGGTATAAAATATGCATGGAACTGGGGTTCGGTAGGTCTGGTTAAAGACAATGTAGTTTGGGGTGACAATTATCATGGCTCCAATATCCTTTCCGGACGTGCACCATCATTCCCTATGCTGACTTTACATTTGAAACCGGCAAAATGGTTCGAAATGGAATACATACACGGTTGGTTGGTCTCCAATGTGCTTGATTCGACTCGTTATTACATGGATAATGTGAACGAAAAACACTATCGGATGGCGAATAAATTTATCGCTGCCAATTTATTTACCTTTACACCCATACCGAAACTGAATTTATCGGTAGGAAATTCAATCATTTATGCCGAAGCAAATATACAGGCTGCTTATCTGATACCAATCGCTTTTTATAAATCGGAAGATCATACAATGACAAAAGGGTTGGGACTTGAAAATCAGAATTCCCAGGTTTTCTTTAATTTCAGTTCCCGCAATATAAAACATTTGCATCTTTTTACTTCCGTATATCTGGATGAAGTTGATTTTTCGCGTTTTCTGCCCGGTAGTAGTCAGAAAAATCCTGTATCCTATAAATTGGGAGGAAACCTAAGCAATTTCCCGATTCAGAATTTATCCCTAACCGGGGAATTTACACGAACGAATATTATCAATTATAAGCATTCTATACCAGCCTTAACCTGGGCTTCGAACGGATATAATCTCGGGAGTTATTTAAGCGACAATTCACAGGAAATTTATCTGGCTTTGAAGTATAAACCCATTCGCGGACTGGACCTGAATCTGTCGTTTATGGATGCGAAACATGGTAATGAATACGATTATCTACGAAGGAATGCTGCCGGAGCGGATGCTATTAAAAAAATCATCAGTCAACCGGTTTTAGGTGAAATTACCTGGAGTAATCAAACGATTGCTTTTACTGCAGAATATGAAGTGTTTAATAATGCTTACGCAATTATAAACGTTGTATACAGTGACATTAAGGGATATGATTTAACTTCAACCCCTATTGATGGGGAAGTTCGGAAAACAGCACAGGGTTATCTCGATTTGTTTACGCCGGCATATTTGCAGGGTAAAAATACGACAGTAACCGTTGGATTTAGTTTCGGATTTTGATAACATAAATTACACGAATTCATTCGAATTACATTCTGCTGAGTTCGATTAATGGCTAAAGATTAATTGTTTTACTTTCAATTTATGTTTTCAAAAGTTGAAAGATTTGATTATTCTGTATTATTTATTTCATATTAATAAAACAATTTATTATGCGAAAACCAATCATCATAGGAATTACCGGTGGTATGGGTAGTGGAAAATCTACCTTGTCAAATAAACTGCGCGCCGAAGTTTATTCGGTTTACGATTCCGATGTTGAAGCCAGACGATTACAAAATGAACATCCGATTATACGAAAGCAATTGACTGAATTATTTGGAGAAGATATTTATACGGAACAGGGTCTCAACAGGGCTTCATTGGCCAAATTAGTTTTTGGAAAAAAAGAATTGCTTGCTCAACTGAATGCAATTGTTCATCCCGTAGTGGCGGAGGATTTCAAGGCATGGATAAAAAAACATGAATCGGAAAGGTTCCTGTTTATTGAATCCGCCATTTTATTTGAAAGTGGTTTCAATGTTTATACTGATAAAGTTATATTTATGACTGCATCAGAAGAAGTTCGGATTGCCCGGGTTTTAAAACGTGATCAGATAAGTCTGGAACAAGTAATGGCTCGTATGTCCCATCAATTGTCGGATAAATTGAAATTGAAAGAGACGGATTTTATAATTCATACTGATGATAATCTGCCCATGGATGAAAAAATGAAGAGAATTCTGGATAAATTAAATGAAGAATTTGAAAATGAATAATTTCTCGCAATCCCTGATAGCCATCCTGGATTGCAAGAAATATAGAAATGAATTAATTAAAAGTAGGTAAACTGGAATATTCTTTCGAATACCTTAAATTCTGATTTACATAATTTTCGTCGTATGAAATGGATACATCGGTGATTTCACCTTTACTGTTTTTTACCAGTTTGTAAACGGGATTAACAAATCCACGATAAGGTGCCAGATTTAATTTCTTGTATCGTTCCAAAACTTCTGTTAGCAAGGTTTGGTCAACCTTAACCCCATAGCTTTCAACTAATTTTTTAGCACCTTCCATATCACCTGTCGATTTAATTTTCTGTATTTCAGATAATAATTGCCCGAAGAGTTGACGTAATTTTACATAATCGTTTACAATAACATAGGTCTTTCCATCCCTTTTTTTCATCTCGATTACATTATTTGCTTTTCCTTTTTCGTATACCCAGGCAGCAATTAACTGACGGTTACGCATATGTGCTTCTTCAATATTTTTGCCGGGCTCAATACGTGTTAACTGAGTCATTAATCCATTCATTATGTAGGAGTAATATTCAGCCTTATAGGCTTCTTTATCCGGTAAAAGGCCCAATTCAACAATTTTCGGATCACCCATGTAATACAATCCAAACAAATCGGCACGGGCTTCTTCGATGGTTGAACCGTAGGCTTTCAAAGCATCAGGATCAACTCCCGGTAGTAATTTTCCGGAACCATGTCCAAGACATTCGTGTAAATCGGTGTGCAGGTTATTAGTCATGGATGCAAACTTTTTAGCACGTTCCCGTTCCACATCACTCCACATAAATTCTTCGGTAAATCCATTTCCCAGTGATGCCTGATCGTAGGCTTCGGTAATGTTTTCAATGGTTACCGATTTCGAGCCGTATTCATGACGAATCCAGTTGGAATTTGGCAAATTAATACCAATCGGAGTCGCGGGGTAACAATCACCGGCTAACATGGTAACAGTAATTACCTTTGCTGAAACACCTTTTACTTTCTCCTTTTTAAATTTCGGATCAATAGGTGAGTGATCTTCAAACCATTGGGCATTTGAACTGATAATTTCAGTACGTTTTGTTGCCTCCGTATTTTTGAAGTCAACGATGGATTCCCAGCTTCCCTTCATCCCTAGCGGATCACCGTAGGTTTCGGTAAAACCGTTTACAAAGTCAACATCCGAAGCTAAATCTTCTACCCATTTAATGGAGTATTTATCGTAGGTTTTCAGATCTCCGGTTCTGTAGAATTCGATCAGGGTATTGATGACTTCTTTTTGTTTCTCATTTTCTGCAACAGCAGCCGCTTTTTCCAACCATCCCACAATTTTTACAATAGCTGCACTGTAAAGCCCACCTACTTTATATGTTTCTTCAATTAAATTCCCTTTATCTTTTACCAGTTTGCTGTTCAATCCAAACGAAACAGGCGTGCTATCTTTCGGATTTTTCATTTTAGCATAAAAATCCTCCATTTCTTTTTGAGTGACGCCTGAATAAAAATTATTTCCTGAGGTCTGAATCAAATCTACACCATCGGCCTGATTGGTGCGTTTCGGATAAATAGTCGGGTCAAAAATGATGGGAAGTAGTTTGTTAATCAAATCGTTTGGTCTTTCTCCCGGCAATAATGGAAGTGTTGCAGGATCAATACTTCGGACAGCATCCATGAAAAATTTCTCGGAGAATTCAGGAACAAATTTATCTTCGGAGTAATGATGATGTATGCCGTTTCCCATCCAAACCCGTTTCAGGTAGGTTGTCATTCGCTGAAAATCAGGTGAATTCTTATCTTCAGGATAATTCAGATAAATGGCTTCGAGTGTCCGGCGAATGCATAAATTATACTTATTATTTTGATCATACAAAATATCACGCCCTTCAAGTGCTGCCTGATTAAGATAATACACCAGTTCTTTTTGTTTTAAACTCAGATTTTCGAAATCAGGAACACGGTAACGAAGTATTTCAATATCAGCAAATTTATCGACTGAATATTTGAAATCATCAATTTTTGGAGTAGTAGCTTTTTCAGCACTACAAGCCGTTAAAATAGCTGTCATAAAAATTAGGGTTAGTTTTTTCATACTGATAATTGTTGAAAAGTTCAACTGTTGGATTGATAAGCCCACAAAAATAGAAATTCTTTTCTATACTACCCAATATCCTGAAACAAGTACAAGTCCTGATTCACTGAAAAAGTAGTTTTCCAACTGGATTGTTGTATCACAACTAACACAATTTTAGTGAAAAACATCTTAAATTTAGCCTGAATGATTTCGTAATCAAAGGAATTATCACGTTCAGGCTAAGTAAAATGACAGTAGATTTTAATTTTAAACTCAATTATTCAATTTTCAAATTTCTCAATCATAATTCATACGAAATGTCAACACTTCATAACTTATAGTGTGAATTATACAAATCATTTCCGTAATTATGTAACATATTTATTTTATAAAACTCTCACCTTTGCAAAGTGGAAATCCATTCACAAATAATATCTATAAATATGAAAACAAAACATTTGTTACTAATGGCAACATTAGTCACTTTACAATTTATGAATGCTCAAAATGCAGACAATAAGTTTGCTGTTGGCGCAAGTGCTCTCAGAACGGAATATAATGGTGATTACGGAAATGGAATCTTTGATTTCAGACAAGGAATGAACCCGGGAATTGGATTAACACTCTCCTATTATGTAAATCCTTCTTTTAATCTTGGATTGCAAGGAACCTATGGTGATTATGGTTACTGGAAAGATCCTTCAAATATGTTTATCGGACGTAAGTTTGATGCTTCTTTGTTTACACAATATAAATTTAATAATGGGTATATTTTAAAGAAAGAATCTCCTTTCTCTCCCTTTCTTTCTTTAGGACTTGGTTTAGCAACCTATGCCACCAGTAATTCTGCAGAACCGGATCCGACAATAATAATAGGAGGAACCGATTTGATTCTTCCGGTCGGAGTTGGATTGAAATATAATATTTCAAAACGAATTGCCATTCAATATCAGTATCTTTATACACTTACCAGTAGCGATGTTCACGATCAAAACAGAAGTGGAGGTATTGAAAATGTTTTTTTTGGAACTCCTGCACACCCTTACAGTCAAGCGGGAAATGACGCTTATGGTCAACACATATTCAGTTTAATTTTTAGTTTTGGAAAACTGAAAGATACAGATAATGATGGTGTTGCTGATAAATATGATAAATGTCCTGAAACTCCCATTGATGTAAAAGTGGATGAAAAAGGATGTCCTGTAGATACGGATGGTGATGGAATCCCTGATTATTTAGACAAATGTTCAAATACACCTCCCAATGTTCAGGTTGATGCAGCCGGTTGTCCGGTCGATGGTGATGGAGACGGAGTAGCCGATTATCTGGATAAATGCCCGAATACACCGGCAGGAACGAAAGTCGATGTTACCGGTTGTAGTATAGATAAAGATGGTGATGGTGTAGCTGATGAATTTGATAAATGTCCGAACACACCGGCAGCAGCTTATGGAAAAGTTGACGCAAATGGTTGTCCCTTAGACACAGATGGTGATGGTGTCCCTGATTATTTAGATAAATGTCCGAACACACCTGCAGCAGCTTTTGGAAAGATTGATGTAAACGGTTGTGCATTGGATACAGACGGCGACGGTGTTGCTGATTATCTTGATAAATGTCCGAACACACCTGCAGCAGCTTTTGGAAAAGTTGGCCTTGATGGCTGTCCGATAGATACTGATGGTGATGGAATTGCCGATTATCTTGACAAATGTCCTAAAATTTCAGGTACCGCATCTAATAATGGATGTCCGGAAGTGAAGAAAGAAGTAAAAACATTATTCAAAAAAGCATTGCAGGGAATTCAATTCGAAACGGCAAAAGCAAACATTAAACCGTCTTCGTTTAATTTATTGAATCAGATTGCCAATGCACTTATTCTTAATCCAACTTACCTGATTGAAGTTCAGGGTCATACCGATAATGTTGGTGGAGATGATTATAACATGAATCTTTCAAATGAAAGAGCCGCTTCAGTTCGTGCCTATTTAATTTCTAAGGGAGTCAGCGAAGTTAAAATTACTTCCAAAGGATATGGTGAAACTACACCGGTAGCTTCAAATAATACCTCAGCAGGAAAAGCAATGAACAGACGTGTGGAATTTGTTGTAACTTTTGAAGAGTAATATTTTTTAACACAGAACCAAATAAAAGGAAGTTGTCTCCATAAGAGATGGCTTCCTTTTTTATTTTAAATATGTTGATAAATCATTTGTTTTCTAGAGGAAAATCTGTAATGGATAATTATTTGTTGCTTATGATTATCTTTGCAATATGTTACAAAATTTTATCGCATCCCGCATACTGGCTCAACTTCCGTTTGAACCAACCGAACAACAGACAAGACTGATTGATGAGCTTGGCGTTTTTTTGATGTCGACGGATAAGGATAAAATTTTTTTGTTAAAGGGGTATGCAGGAACCGGAAAAACGTCAGTTGTCAGTGCCCTGGTGAGATCACTAAATGAATTAAAACAAAAAACCATTTTGTTGGCTCCAACCGGTCGCGCCGCGAAAGTAATTTCAGGTTATTCAGGATTTCCGGCTTTTACCATTCATAAGAAAATTTACCGGCAAAAATCCATGTCGGAATTCCGCTTCCAATTATCAGATAATCTGAACACCCACACACTTTTTATTGTCGATGAGGCTTCCATGATTTCAAATACCGGTTCTGAAACAGCTTTTGGTTCAGGTCGTTTATTAGATGATTTAGTTCAGTTTGTTTATAGCAGCGATGGTTGTAGTCTCTTATTATTGGGCGATACGGCTCAGTTACCTCCGATTATGCAACCGCACAGTCCGGCTCTGGAACCGGATAAATTACTTGGTTACGGACTTAATGTGCATGAATTTACCTTAACACATGTGGTTCGTCAGGCATTGGAGAGCGGTATTTTACATAATGCCACCTTGCTTCGTCAACAATTACTTGAAGAACATACAGCCGGGTTTCCTCATTTTGAATTAGACGGATTTGATGATATTCAGAAATTGAATGGTATGGAATTAATTGACGAAATTCAACGGGCTTATGATGGAGTGGGAGTAGAGGACACAATTGTAGTTACGCGGTCGAATAAACGTGCAAATATTTATAATAACGGTATTCGTGCACGGGTTATGATGAAGGAAGATGAACTGACAAACGGTGATTTACTGATGGTGACCCGCAATAATTATTTTTGGAATAAGCCTTATAAAGAAATTGATTTTATTGCTAACGGAGATATTTTGCAGGTTGTGCGTGTACGGAAATATAATGAAATGTATGGTTTCCGATTTGTAGATCTGACTTTGCGTTCGCTGGATTATGAATGGGAAATTGATGCCCGTATCTGGCTCGATGCTTTACAGGCTGATTCTCCTGCTGCAATGAATGAAATGACGAATACACTTTTCAAAGCGGTATCCGAAGATTTTCCCGAGATTACAACTAAAAAGGAATTGTATAGGAAAGTGCTTGATAATGAGTATTACAATGCGCTTCAGGTTAAATTCGCCTATGCGGTAACCTGCCATAAAGCACAAGGTGGACAATGGAAAAAAGTTTTTATCGATCCCGGACAAATTAATGACGACCAATTGAACAGTGATTTTTACCGTTGGTTTTATACTGCATTAACCCGTGCAACCGAAACTGTTTATCTGGTTAATTTGCCTAAATAAAGCCTTTTGTAAGTTTACAATTTAATCATTCACTAAATAAAGTTACGTATCTTTGTATTTACTTTATTTTAATTTGACCTTTATCCCCTCCAAATAGATAAGCATACAGATGATTCGAACAATTAAATATTTTGAGATCATTCTATTTTCTCTTTCTCTCTTTTTTGTTTCTTGCGAAGCCAATATTGATTTACATAATATTTCACCCGAAATAAGTATAGATCCAAGTTTGGTAGTGCCATTGGGTGGTGCAAGCGTTAATTTGGGAGATATATTGGCAAATAATGATAGCCAACATCTGTTTACAAATAATACAAATGAAATCAGTTTTCAGAGTTTTGACAGTACGGAATTTATATTTCCGGTTTTAAATCTGACTGAAATTCCGCCCATCCTCACTAAAACAATTAATCTGTCTCCGGGAGCTGTTGTGACTTTTCCGGCTAATTTCGATATACCATCCATCTACAGTGATCAGGATTTTGATCTGGGACTAAATAAAGTTGTAGCAACAGAACGAATAGATAGCATAAAAATAGCATCAGCGACTTTAGGAATTAAAATAACAGTTGAAAATCTGGATATTAATCCCGGAAATCTTAAAATGACCCTTTCTTTTTCTGAAGGAAAATTGAGGATGCTTGATGGAAGTTCAAGCTCTTTTGAATTTTCACCCAAAGCATTTAATCAAACTGAAAATGTGAGTTTTGTTAATTTTGTCATGAATACTTCTGGTGGTGCCAATGGTATACCTCTTGGGATTAAATTGGATGCAAATAGTGGAAGTGCTCCTTTAACTGTTGGTCCGAATTCTAAGATAAATATTGAATTTACATTTAATAAACTGGATTGGAGAGTTATGTACGGCAAGTTCGATTTATCAAAAATTGCCTCAACTGCCCAACAAATTGCTCTTGAACTGGATACAAAATTACCAAACGGGGTGTTTAAATTATACAATCCGCAAATTGATATTTCTGCTGTCAGTAATATTGGAATGAAATTAGGTTTCCGTCTGGATTATTTAAAAGCTTTCACGACAACCGATACTGTTTATGCTCAATTTGATGGCACAAAAACGTTCACCAGTTTTTTTGATAATAAACCCGCCCTTCCCGGGGACACAGCTACGTTAAGACTGCGGACTTTTGACAAAGACTGGGGTCAAACGGATAAGTTAATTGCTAATAAACCGAAAACGCTTGAATATAAGTTTACTGCATTTAATGATACGGTAAGTGATCATACACAAAATTTTATTACTCCCGATGGTAAAATAAAGGTGTACCTCAAAACAACCATTCCTTTACAGTTTGGTGCCGGAAGTTATTATCAGCTTAACGATACCATTAATAACATATTCAAAACTCTTGCCGACGTACTGGATCAATTCACGATTGCAGATATCCAATCCACCTCATTGGTGCTGAATGTTTCCAACGGTCTACCGGTAAAAACTGAATTATCAATTTCATTGCTTGATTCTTTAGGTAAAGAAATAAATCCATCGACAGATTTCACTAAATTTTATGAAATGAATGCGGGAGAAGTCGATGCGAATGGAATTGTTCAGAAAGGAAAGGAAACAAACCAACAAGTTGTTATTACAGTTACGAAGGACCAATTAGCTGAAATTCGTAAAGCAACTAAAATTGCGTATAAAGTTCGTGTTGCAGGTGCCGATGTCAATTCGAATATATATTTTACAAAGTCGAATACTTTTAATTTAAAAGTAGGTGTTTTTGTTAATGGGAAAGTGAATACTAAAAGTAAAAAATAAACTTCCAATTGTTTTGCATTTTGAAGAAACCTACATTAAAAAGCTTGATTATTATATTTTATTTTAGCATTTTTCCGGTCATTGTAGGAGCTCAACAGGTTAATACAATGTATTTCATGGAAGATGTGCCGCTACGCCATTTACTTAATCCGGCTTTTCAACCAACTGCATATTATTATTTAAGTTTACCTGTTCTTGGCCTCGCACAAGCAAGTATTGGTAATAACTCGGTTACTCTAAAAGATCTAATATATAATTACAATGGAGAGACTGTTTCCTTTCTGCATCCGACAGGAGGAAATATCCCAAATGTTATCAATAAGTTGAAACCGATAACTGATTTTCGGGGAAACCTACAAATAAATCTTCTGTCTTTTGGGTTTAAGCATAAAACCGGATTCTGGAGTTTTTCTCTTACTGAAAAACTTGTAGCCGGAATAGATATACCCAAAGATTTTCTTCTGGTTTCTATTTTAGGTACACCTCAGATAAATAATAATTCTTTTGATTTTTCGATGCTTCAGACTGATGTAAGTGCTTATTCTGAAGCAGCATTTGGATATGCAAAAAACATAGATAATAAGTGGTCGGTAGGTGTTAAGTTGAAACTGTTAACAGGATTTGGTAATGTGTCTAATTCGAATAAATTACTCAAAATGGAAGCAGGAGTTGAGAAGTGGTCTATTAAGGGAGAAGGATCAGCCAATATCTCGAGTCCTTATCAGGTGGAAATTGGAAACAACTTTTCGTCATTCAGTAGCACCTATCCGACATCTGTAGCTGATTTGTTTAAACCCTCCGGTACCGGAGTTGGTTGTGATTTGGGAGTTGTTTTTAAGCCTGCAAATGATTTGTCGATCTCAGCCGCTGTCATCGACTTTGGATTTATACGTTGGAAAGCAAATACTCAAAATATAAATTATAAAATTGATTATTCATTTAACGGTATCGGACAAATTGATAGCATAACCGGATTAAATAGCTTTGTACCGGTCATTAATAAATTTACAACTGCTAATTCACTGGTCGATTCTCTTTTAAATGCTGTTCAGACAAATTCAACTGTTAGCAAAACCAATAATCTGTATACAACATATACACCAACAAGAATAAACTTTGGAGCAGAATACAGTTTGCCGGATTATCATTTAAGTTTTGGTTTATTATCAAGTACAATTATTTCTAAAAAGATACTTAACGAGGAAATTACCGCTTCAATCAATGCCAAACCAGTTAAATGGTTGAACACTTCTTTAAGTTATTCAATTCTGGGTGGACAATTTTCATCTATTGGTGCAGGTATTGGAGTTAGAACCGGATTTATTCATTGGTTTGCTGCAGCAGATTTTATTGCGTTCCAAAAATCAACTTTGGCACTAAAAAAAATAAATCCACAGAATTGGGATGTAAAAATACCTATTCCATATAACTCAAAAAATGCCAACTTTTCTCTGGGAGTGACATTCGTTTTAGATCAGATAATTCCGGAAAATGGACTGATTATGAGGAAAAAGAGACAAGATTGCAATTGTGTTATTTAAGAAATGGATGTTGTATAATTGAATTGAATTTTAAAAAAAATCAAAAAAAAGATGGTTCTTTGCAAGTGTTTTAATACTTTTGCGGAACGAAATGTGTTTTAGGTCATTAATCACAAGTCTCTGGTTTTAAATGTAAATAGTAAATTAGTATATATGGGAAGAGCGTACGAATACAGAAAGGCGACAAAGATGAAACGATGGGGTAATATGGCTCGCGTTTTTACTAAACTGGGAAAACAAATCACAATAGCAGTTCGGGAGGGTGGACCGGATCCGGATACAAATCCGCGATTAAGAATGGTGATCCAAACCACGAAGAAGGAAAATATGCCCAAGGAAAATGTGGAGCGTGCAATTAAGAAAGCTATCTCAAGAGATGAGTCCGAATACAAAGAAGTTGTTTATGAAGGATATGGACCAAACGGAATTGCTGTAGTGGTGGAAACGGCTACAGATAATCCGACTCGTACTGTGGCTAATATACGGAGCTATTTTAATCGTAACGGTGGATCATTGGGGATAACAGGTTCTTTACAGTTTTTGTTTGATCATAAATGTGTTTTTAAAATAGCATTCAAAGAAGGTGTTTCTCTCGAAGATCTTGAATTGGAATTAATCGATTTTGGAGTGGATGAATTGGTGGAAGAAGAAGATGGTATTGTGTTATATGGTGATTTTCAATCATATTCATTAATACAAAAATTTCTTGAAGAAAATGGGTTTGAGATTTTAAGTGCTGAGTTCGAACGGATTCCAAATGATATGAAAGAACTTAACGAAGAACAAAAAGCTCAGGTTATGAAATTGCTTGATAAAATTGAAGATGACGAGGATGTTCAGAATGTTTATCATAACATGATTGAAGAATAGTTTATCGAAATAAAAAAAATGCTTCCGACTTAGTAGCCGGAAGCATTTTTTTTATTTGGCAGAACGAAATTTAATATTGTTCATTTTCATTTGGAAAATCGCCGGATTTTACATCTTCTACATAATGTTCGATAGCCTGGTTCATTATGCTTTGTAAATTGGCATACCGACGAAGAAAGCGGGGTGAAAAATCTTGTGTTAGTCCGATCATATCATGCAAAACCAATACCTGGCCATCAACGCCGCCACCGGCACCTATACCAATAATGGGAATGCTTAATTCGGATGCTACTTGTTTAGCCAGTGTTGCAGGTATCTTTTCCAAAACAATAGCAAAACAACCGGCTTCTTCAAGTAAGTGTGCATCTTTAATTAGCTTTTCAGCTTCAAGGTCTTCTTTTGCTCTAACTGTATAGGATCCATACTTGTTAATAGACTGAGGCATTAATCCCAAATGTCCCATAACAGGTATTCCGGCACTTAAAATTCGTTTAACCGATTCCAGTATTTCCTCTCCGCCTTCCACTTTCAAACAATCTCCATGCGTTTCTTTCATTATGCGTATAGCAGAGGCCAGAGCTTCCCTGGAATTTCCCTGATAACTTCCGAATGGCATATCAACAACTACCAATGCCCGTTTAACTCCACGTACTACCGATTTAGCCAGAAAAATCATTTGATCCAAAGTTATGGGTAAAGTGGTGGTATTTCCACACATAACATTTGATGCCGAATCTCCTACTAAAACAATATCTACTCCTGCCTGATCTACAATATTGCCCATCGTGAAATCATAAGCTGTAAGCATGCTTATTTTTTCTCCACGATGTTTCATTTCCAACAATCGTTGGGTGGTAACTCTTCTTGAGTCTTCGCTATGTATTGACATACTCTTAGTTTTATTAATTGAGACCGCAAAGATATGGATTATATTTTCAATTTATTGTTTTTTTGATGATTTTGAAAAATGGAATCTAAAATGATGAAAATTACTGCGATTTCAGCTTTTCAATTTTAAAATAGTGAATAATTGATATGATTTGCTTACCCAAAATTGAATAACATATGAATCTGTATTTCAGATATATATAAGGTAGTTATTGCTAAATTTTATATTATATAATACTAATTTGACTCTATTCACTGTATTTTTCACTTTTTAAAGTTATCTTTGCGCTCTGATTATTTACGGAAAAAAATACAATGGAAGAGAAAGAAAACACTGGTTATTTGGAGAATACCGATATTTTTTCGCGCTTATCGAATTTGAAGTATATTCCACGTTGGTTAGTATTATTTGTAGATGTTTTTTTGTGTTTTATTGCTTATTATGTTTCTACCTACATTAGCAACAAAATTTTTGCAAACAGCCCGGATGAAAGAATATTTTCTTTTATTCAACAGTTGGGTATTGTTACTGTATTTCAAATTCTGTTCTTTTGGTTTTTTCATACATATTCTGGAGTCTTACGATATTCGAGTTATGTTGATGCTGTAAAATTACTTTTTGCTGTCTTTCTTAACATGGGATTCTTAATGTTAGTGAATCTGGTTGTTTGTGCGTCAGGTTATGTTTGCGTGTTTTATTATACTGCATTATTAATTTATTCTATTTTAGCCTTTTTACTCCTTTTTATGTTGCGTTTAGGAGTAAAAATTATTTACGATTATTTTACCGAAAATTCAGGTCAAATCACCCCGGTAATGATTTTTGGAACGCAATCGGCTGCAATTGGGATTGCCACGTTGATAAAACGTTCTTCTCAAGAAATGAAGTATAAATTGGTGGGTTTTATTGATGATGATAAAAATGCTACGGAACGACTTATAATGGGTGTTAAGGTATATCTGTTGAATGAAGAAACTGTTAGAAAGATAATTGTAAAAAAAGCAAAAGCGATTATTGTTTCGCCTAACAAGATGAATCAGATAAATCCTGAAACCGATTTAGATGTTTTTTTGAACAATAATCTGGCTGTATTGACTTCGCCTCCAATGAGTATTTGGAATAATAATGTACTTTCACTTAAGCAAATTAAATCAATACAAATTGAGGACCTGCTTGAAAGACCTAAAATAAATATATCCACAGAAAATATTGCAACACAAATAAAATCAAAAGTAGTTCTTATAACAGGAGCAGCGGGTTCAATAGGCAGTGAGATAGTTCGCCAGATCGTTCATTATAAACCTAATTTAATTATTTTACTTGATCAGGCTGAATCGCCTATGCACAACTTGACTCTGGAATTAGATGAACAATATCCGGATCAAAATTTCAGTACTTTTTTGGGAGATGTAAGAAATTTAGAACGAATGGACTACATGATGGATATGTACAGACCAGATTATGTTTATCATGCGGCTGCCTACAAGCATGTGCCGTTGATGGAAGATAATCCGGTCGAAAGTATTCAGGTAAATGTCAGAGGAACTAAAATAATGGCTGATTTAGCCGTGAAATATAAAGTACAACATTTTGTGATGGTTTCGACTGATAAAGCGGTTAATCCAACGAATGTAATGGGAGCTTCCAAGCGAATTGCCGAGATTTATGTTCAGTCATTATATGCTAAATTAAAAGAACAAGGGGATACAACGACAAAATTTATCACCACGCGTTTTGGAAATGTTCTCGGATCGAATGGTTCGGTTATTCCGCTATTCAAAAGCCAGATTGAAAAAGGCGGACCAATTACTGTAACGCATCCGGAAATTATTCGATATTTTATGACCATTCCTGAAGCATGTATGCTGGTGCTGGAAGCAGGAACTATTGGTGAAGGTGGTGAGATATTTATTTTTGATATGGGTAGCCCGGTTAAAATTGTAAATTTGGCTAAGAAGATGATACGTCTGGCCGGTTTTATTCCTGAAGTAGATATAAAAATTGTATTTACCGGTTTAAGACCGGGTGAAAAATTATACGAAGAACTACTAAATCATAAAGAAATTACGCAGCCAACGCATCATCCTAAAATTATGATTGCTTCGGTTCAGGTTTACGATTATGAAACTGTTTCAGCTCAAATCGAAGAGTTAATACTATATAGTCAACAGTGTAAAAATTTTCTTACAGTTTCTCAAATGAAAAAAATTGTTCCGGAGTTTCTGAGCAAGAACTCACAATATGAGAGATTAGATGTCTGATATACAATTAGTTTTTTGTAATTAAATTTTATAATCTTCCATTAATGTGGATGATTTAATTCAATAAATTTTGTAAATGCTTTATTTAAATAATTTAGTACATAATTTTCCGATTTTAGCCATATTTGTCTCTTTTATCATTGGTCTTTGTTTTATGCCGACGGTTATTAGCATAGCTAAAAAGCGAAAGTTTGTCGTAAAACCAAATAAACGGACCTCACATATTGGAGCAATTCCGAATATCGGTGGTGTCAATATTTTCATTTCATTTCTGCTGACCGTTTTTTT
This sequence comes from Paludibacter sp. UBA6032, assembly GCA_002427885.1. Taxonomy (GTDB): domain Bacteria; phylum Bacteroidota; class Bacteroidia; order Bacteroidales; family Paludibacteraceae; genus Paludibacter. Next base: position 6,376 of record DIZI01000023.1, on the reverse strand, counting down.
ATTCTCATATTCTATTGTCAGTGAGCTTCAATTTACCATTATCGGTGTTTTTATAATTTTAATTGTTGGGTTTATTGATGATCTGATTGATATTAAAGTAATGTGGAAATTGTTAGGGGAGTTAGCATCTGCTTTTTTCCTAATTGTTGTTGCTGATATTCGCTTGTCCAATTTGCATGGTTTTATTGGAATTCATGAAATCCCATTGATTGCAAGTTATTTACTCTCATTTTTTGTTTTTATTGTTATCATAAATGCACTTAATCTGATTGATGGAGTAGATGGATTAGCTTCTGGTCTGGGTATTTTATACAGTTTGTTTTTTGCTGTATATTTTAAACTTACAGGTAGAATTGATCTGGCAATATCTGCCTTTGCCATGGTTGGCTCATTAACTGTATTCTTTTTATACAATGTTTCAGGAGGGAAAAGTAAAATATTTATGGGTGATTCCGGTGCCTTACTGTTAGGTTACATGATGACATTGTATGTCTTTGAATTCTGTGAGATGAATATTCAACCGGGTATGAACTTATATTATATTCATTCAGCACCTGCAGTTGCAATATGTGTCCTTTCAGTTCCTTTGTTTGATACCATGCGCGTAATGCTGACCAGAATAAAAAAGAAAGTTTCGCCCTTTGAACCTGATAGAAATCATATTCATCACTTATTGCTTAAAGCGGGTTTAAAACATCATCAGGTAACATCAATCTTGCTGATAGTTTCCTTATTATTTATTGCTTTAGGTCTTTTGGGACGTGAGTTATCTATAGCTTTGCTTACGTTATTTGCTTTTACTATTGCTTCAGTACTCACTTATATTCTTTGGCGTATGGTTGATAATAAGAATCAAAAATCCAAAGTCAAAATCCATAAATAAACCTTTGAAAGTCCAAAGTCAAGAATCAAAAAATGAAAATTTGAATCTTGAAATATTGACACTTACAATTCCGATGATCATCGGGCAGAATTTTTCAAAATATTCAATCTCTATTCATGATTTCAGTAGAACAACTTACCGTTGAATTTGGCGGATCGCCCCTTTTTGATGAAATCAGCTTTCTTGTCAATCCGAAGGATAAAATTGCTTTAGTTGGAAAAAACGGAGCGGGTAAGACGACCCTTTTACGTATTTTTTCAGGTAAACAAACACCCACCAGAGGTAAACTAACCATACCCAAAGATCTTACAATTGGTTACCTGCCTCAACATATGATTCATAATGAAGGAACCACGGTGATGCAAGAAGCTGAAAAAGCTTTCGAACATATTACCGGTTTGCAAGCCGAAATTGAACAAATAAATATAGATTTAGCCGAACGTACCGATTATGAAAGTGAAGATTATCATAGGCTTATCGATAAACTTACTCATACAAACGAACATCTTCAAATAATTGGTAATGGAAATTTTCAGGGTGAGATTGAAAAAACCTTGATAGGTCTGGGTTTTTTACGTTCCGATTTTGATCGTCCTTGTCGCGAATTTAGTGGAGGTTGGCGTATGCGTATAGAGTTAGCCAAGATTTTATTATTAAGTCCTGATGTATTATTACTCGATGAACCAACCAATCATCTTGATATTGAATCCATTCAGTGGCTCGAAAACTTCCTGACAACGACCAACAGTGCTATTTTGCTTGTTTCGCACGACAGGGCATTTATTGATGCGGTAACAACAAGAACCATTGAGATTTCATTGGGTAAGATATATGATTACAATGTCAATTATTCCAAATATCTTATTTTACGAAAGGAACGGCACGATCAACAAGTAAGAGCTTACGAAAATCAACAAAAACTCATTCAGGAAACTGAAGATTTTATCGATCGTTTTCGTTCAAAAGCCACTAAAGCCATTCAGGTTCAATCCAGAATAAAAAGTCTTGAAAAAATTGTACGTTTGGAAGTAGATTTGGAAGATAATTCGCATTTAAGTCTGAAATTTCCACCTGCACCTCGTTCGGGAAGCATTCCTGTTGAAATAGAACATTTATCGAAAGCTTACGGTGATCATTTGATACTCGATAATATCGGGATAATCATTAATCGTGGCGAAAAAGTAGCTTTTGTAGGCAAAAACGGTGAAGGGAAAAGTACACTCGTTAAGTGTATAATGAATGAAATAGAATATGCTGGAATATTAAAATTAGGACATAATGTAAAAATCGGATATTTTGCCCAAAATCAGGCTTCTATGCTTGATGAAAACCGCACGGTATTTGAAACCATCGATTATGTGGCAGTAGGTGATGTTCGGACTAAAATCAGGGATATATTGGGGGCATTTATGTTTGGGGGTGAAGCTTCAGACAAAAAAGTACAAGTACTTTCAGGTGGAGAACGTAGTCGCTTAGCAATGATTAGATTACTATTGGAACCGGTCAATTTGCTAATCCTCGATGAGCCTACAAATCATCTCGATATGCGTTCGAAAGATGTCCTGAAAGATGCAATAAAAGCTTTTAATGGTACAGTAATTGTTGTTTCTCACGATCGTGAATTTCTGGATGGTCTGGTAACCAAGGTATATGAATTTGGTAACAAAAAAGTACGGGAACATATGGGAGGAATATATGATTTTCTTAAATACAAGAAAATGGATTCCTTGCGCGAATTAGAGATTTCAAATTCGCTTAAATCTGTACAGGACGTTGCTGATAAAACAATTTCTGATAGTAAACTGGATTATGAAGCCCGCAAAGAACACAACAAAAAAATCAGGAAAGCTGAAAAAGCTGTAGAAGCAATTGAACAATTGATTTCCAAAAGCGAATCAGAAATTGCAGAAATGGATAAACAGCTGGAACTTCCCGAAAAAGCCTCAGATAGTGAATATATTCAATTGTACCAACGGAAGAAACGTGAGTTAGAACAAAAAGTATATGAATGGGAATTATTAAGTGAAGAATTGGAAAATCTAAATATTTGATAATTATCAGTTTAATTTTACACTAAATCAATTTTTATGGCAACTCTCTATTTAATTCCGACTTCATTGGGTGATAGTTCATTTGAGCGAATACTTCCGGCTTACAACACTGATATTGTAACCAATTTGAAGTATTTTATTGTAGAGGATGTCCGAACCGCCCGCCGATTTCTTAAAAAATCAAATCCGGCGATTGAAATTGATAGTTTGACTTTCTTTACTCTCAATCAACATACTACTTCAGAGGAATTAAACGGTTTTTTAGGTCCAATGTTAGCTGGAAATGATATGGGGGTTATTTCAGAAGCCGGTTGTCCAGCTATTGCCGACCCCGGTGCCGATGTAGTTGCCATGGCCCAAAAGAAAAACTTTAATGTAGTTCCTCTTATTGGACCTTCATCCATTTTACTTTCTCTTATGGCATCGGGATTTAACGGTCAAAGTTTTGCCTTTGTAGGTTATTTGCCCATTCAATCGGCCGACCGGACTAAAATGCTTCGGAAGCTCGAAAACCGGGCATACTCGGAAAACCAGTCTCAGATATTTATTGAAACTCCCTACCGCAACATGAAAATGTTGGACGAAATACTTCAAACCTGCCAACCAAATACCCAACTCTGTATTGCCGTTGATATTACCTTTGACACGGAATTTATCAAAACAAAAACTGTAAAAGAATGGAAGACGAAATTACCCGATTTGAATAAACGACCTTGCATATTTTTGATTTATAAATAAAATTGCAGATCACCAGACAATTCTTCCAACACTTTTACACTGAACAAGAAACTCATTTATATAAATAATTCGATTGTTGTATTTATATAAATAGTAATCTATGTTTTTGATAAATAAATACTTAAATATCAATCCTCTTTTTTTTTGCTCAATAAGTAGTTAATTGTGCAGTAGTTCTGAAAATAAACATTATTTTTACAGTAGATTTCATACTATAAACAATTTCGTTAAATAAGATCAAATGTTTAAAAAAATTGAACCAAAGCCCCTTACACTTCAGAACTTAATTAATAGGACGATCAGAAATTTTGGAGATTCTCCTTCCGTTTCGTTTGTCGGTGGAAATCCACTAAGCTATTCCGAATTAGGGAAAAAAATGGCGGATGTTACAGATGTATTATTTGGACTTGGATTAAAAAAAGGTGATAAAGTAGCCTTATTAAGCCATAATATGCCAAATTGGGTAATCGCATTTTTTTCAGTGGTTTCAAATGGACTTATCATTGTTCCAATTTTACCTGATTTTACACGTGAAGAAATCGATAATGTAATGATTCATTCCGAATCAAAAGTCTTATTTATAAGTGAACGGTTATTATCGAGGATTGAGGGATTAGAACTTCCTCATCTTGAAGCTCAGATTCTGCTTGATAATCTGACGTTAATAAAGGGAAGTGTAGAAAATTCAAAAGAAACTAAAGTCCCTAAAATTATAGTCAAAGAAGATGATTTAGCTGCAATTATTTATACTTCAGGCACAACAGGGCGTTCGAAGGGTGTTATGCTAACTCACAAGAATTTGACTTTTATTGCTATGCAATCTTACACCTTCCAGCCGATTAATAATAAGGATGTTTTTTTATCACTTTTGCCATTATCACATACTTACGAAAATTCAATTGGCATGTTATATCCGGTTATGTATGGTGCTGCAATTTATTATCTCGAAAAACCACCAACTCCGGCTGCACTTTTGCCTGCTTTAGCTAAAATCCGGCCAACCATGATGCTTTCAGTACCTCTTATCATGGAGAAATTATATAAGAATCAGATACAAGCTAAATTTTCGTCTAATCGGTTTAAACGAACGATCTATAAAACTCCGTTGTTCAGGAAAATAATCCACCGTATTGCCGGTAAAAAACTCTATCAAACATTTGGAGGTAGATTGAAATTTTTCGGTATCGGTGGTGCAAAACTGGATTCCAGAGTAGAACGGTTTTTAAAAGAAGCAAAATTTCCTTATGCAATCGGTTATGGTTTAACAGAAACTGCGCCATTGCTTGCGGGTGCTGCAACTCATCAAACTAAATTACAATCGACCGGTTTTGCCGTTCAGGGTGTTGAATTGAAAATAAATAATCCCGATAAAAAAGGTGTTGGGGAGATTTGGGCAAAAGGTCCGAACGTAATGAAAGGGTATTATAAAAATCCGGAAGCAACCAGTGAGGTTCTCACGAAAGATGGTTGGTTTTGTACTGGTGATTTTGGTCGTTTCGACTCTGAAAAACGCTTGTTTATTAAAGGACGTATGAAGAATACGATCGTAGGATCGAGTGGTGAGAATATATATCCAGAAGATATTGAAACAGTCATAAATAGCCATCAGTTCGTTGTTGAATCACTTGTCATTGAAGAGGATGGTTTCCTGGTGGCGAAAGTACTGGTTGATATTGACGAACTGGAAAAAAATATTGAACACTTAAAATCTGTAATCGAGGATAAAAAAGAAAAAGGGAAGAAAGTACTTCGCGAAATTGACGAAAAATATCAGGATTGGATTTCTCATTTCACAAAAGAAGTAAATGCTAAATTGAACCGCGTTTCGCAAATAAAACAGGTTCATATAATGGAAGAACCTTTCGAGAAAACTGCATCTATGAAGATTAAACGATTTTTATATACAAAACAACCAAAAAAGTCGGATAAGAAGGACGTGAAAAGCTCTAAGAATGATTAAATACTTTATATTGAGGATGATATGTTCAAATTATTTATTCTTTCATAGCCCTGTCTATGGATCTTTTATCTTCTTTTTCTTTGAGTGATTGGCGTTTGTCATAGTTTTTTTTACCTTTGGCAAAGCCTATTTCCAATTTAGCTAATCCTTTTTCGTTAACAAAAAGTTTGGTTGGCACAATGGTTAAACCGGTTTCTTTGGTTCCCCGCAAAAGTTTAGTTAATTCCCTTTTGTTTAATAGTAATTTCCGGTCACGACGGACGTCGTGGTTATTATAGGTACCAAAAAAATAAGTTGCAATGTGCATGTTTTTCACCCACAATTCATTGTTTATAAAAGTGCAATAAGTGTCACTCAGCCCGGCTTTCCCATCTCGGATTGATTTTATTTCGGTTCCATATAGTTGAATTCCTGCTATAAAACGATCGAGGATTTCGTAATCGAAACTTGCCCGCTTATTTTTGATAACTATGTTCGATTTCTTATACATTCAATTTCTTTTTGTTTGGCAAAAGTACATATAAGTAATGAATATTGCCTAATTCACCCTTCATATTTTTTGCCAGGCAGATTCTATTCTTTTTATATTTTCCACTTTCAGTTAACTTCGTTTTACGCCTTTATTTTCAAGTTTTATTTAAAATTGAATTTATACTTTAAAAATTACTAGTATATTTGCGCTCCGTTTAAAAATAAGAAGATTTTATATATTAATAATTATTAATCTGTCTCTTATACACATCT
>DIZI01000033.1 GCA_002427885.1 Paludibacter sp. UBA6032 | reverse complement strand
AAGCTATTTCAGGGAAAGACAATGTCACACCGTTTTGCTGCGATCACGCACCAATTTGCTGCGATGTCACACCTTTTTACTGCGATCACGCACCTTTTTGCTGCGGTATCGCACCGTTTAGTTGAGATCACGCACCAATTTGCTGCGATGTCACACCTTTTTACTGCGATCACGCACCTTTTTGCTGGGGTATCGCACCGTTTTACTGCGATGTCACATCAATTTGTTCTAATGAACCTGTCCAACGGAAGGGTTAATTAGTTGATTATAGTTTCGAAAGGGGGTGTTAGGTTCAATAACCCGATACCACCCTTTGAATTATAAGAATTTGTGATACTATACTTTTATATATTAAAAATTCATTACATTTGTGATGTTAAATATGCCAGAATAAAGCACGAGATATTATCGGATAAAATCCAGATTTCTATCCCTCTCTTCCGCACGATTGCATCTCAGTTGGGCGTAGTAATCAGTTTTGAGTTTTGTGAAAGCTTTGCCTTCGTCATAGATAAAAGCAAGGCTTTGCTCCAAACCTAACACAGTGGCTTGGTTTTAGTCAAAATAATCAACTAAATATATTGTCTTATAAATGTTTTAATGAGTATGGTATTTACAAAAAAAATCTTCTTTCTAGTGTTAATCCTGACTCTTCAAGGTATTATCCGTGCAACTAAATTTGAGTCAAAAGGATACATCATTGACAAAGATGCTGTTATGCATAAGGGTTATATACACTTCTTCAAATTTGAATTTACACCAGACAAAATTTATTTTTCTGAAAAAAGGTCGGGTAGCTTTACACCTTTTACCCCTGCTGACTTACTTGAGTTTGAGTATGAAGGTCAAAAATTTATAAGTGCAAATGTTGAGTTGGAAACCTCTTCAAATAACATACAAACACTGAGCGATCACCGGGAATTTGATTTAATTCAAAAAAAGGTTTTTTTGGAAGTGCTTTATCAGGGGACAAAGAATCTTTACTTATACCGTAACCCTGTTACATCAAGCAAGAATCTGTACTTTGTTGGCGACTTAAGTAGCCCTGTTTTATTAAAAAGGAAATTGTACATCTATTCCCAGGACAATAAGAAATATAAAAAAGAAAATTCAACCTGTGTGCCACAACTAGCCGAATATTTTGATCTATTCAGTCATGATATTCTGAATACCAACCAAATTCAATATACACTTCATGATATTAGTAAACTATTTATCAAATTCTACAAAATTTATCCTGATCAGCTAAGTTATAGAACAACGTACAGAAAAAAGAAACAAGTTTGGTATGGTTTTGCTGGTGGGGAGTTGAATGATTTTCACAATTTTGAAAATGAATTTAATCGCAGTATTATAAAAACACAAAACGTAAACGTACCTTTGATAGGTGTTGGTCATGCATTCACTTCGTTAAATCATTTGTGGACTACCAATCTGGAAGCATATTACAGTGGAACGGTTTCCTATGAAAGCTACCATTTGGACCGGAAGAATGAAGAGTATTATGACGAAAGCTATCAAAAAGGCAAATACCATTCTATTTCTCTGGCTTACTACTTCCAGGCACCTTATAAACTGCCATTTGGAGGATGTTTCTTTAACCTTGGATTTTATGGCAATATAAATTTGTACACAGAATTCAGTTCATATTACCATCAAAGGTTTTATTCTACGGAAGTTACTACAAGCGGAAAATATGAGCATCAGGAAGTAGGATTATTATTGGGAACAGGAATTCAAAAAGGTCGCATTTCAGCTGGGTTAAGATATTTACGTGGATCAGGTTTCGAATATAATGATCGTCCATTTGTACAGAAAATTCAATTACTGCTTGCATACCAACTCTAAAGCTTCAGAAGTAACGGATAATAGCATTTTTTGCAACTCTGCTAAATCATTTCATCTGCTAAATCGTGGTTCAGATATTATTCCTGTCCTCGCAGTTATGTTTTTTTTGATGGCATTTAATTCTTATTCCGGCTATTTTTCTTTTGCCGATTGAGGAATTTTGAAGAAGCTAACATCTTCATCTTTCACTGCATCTTCGTACAATTCGGTTTCAAATTTACTTATAAAATCGGCTTTGTATTTATTGAGGAGGATATTGGAAATTCTGTCTTTTGACATTTCGAACGGTTCCACTTGCCCGATGGTCCGGTAGGATTCTATTCGTAAGAAATAATGTTTCGTACTGTCGGAGGTCTCAATAAATTTGTTCGTGGCAATGAAATTAGCCGGATCTTCCAATTGAAGCGGCATTTTTTTTAAGATATCGGAAAAGACCATCCACTTATCACCAAAATAATCGTAACTAATGGCATTTTGAATGCTGTATTTTTCGATATTCTCCAGGGATTTTAAATTGGCGGATTGTACCCAACTGCGAACACTGCTCATTCTGGGCGCTTTTTCGGGAACAACAAGCAGTAATCCTTTGATGATATTGTCTTTCAATATTAACTGATCACTGTATTGGGTATAAAATGCCTTGAGTTCTTCATCCGTAGGTTCATTCGGCAGTCGTTGCTCAATCATTTTTTGTTGGTATTGATGGATAGTCAACGACTTGCGATAACTCTCCACCATTTCATCAATTTCAGCCTGATTGGTGACATTTCGTTTCGCGTTTTCGTACATCAATACATCCGTAACCCATTTACGGATATAACTTTTGGCAATTTCAATGCTGTCCGAATCATTCATATGGGGCGGAATTATCTGTTGAACTTCATCCAGATACAGGAATTTCCCTTCCACTTCGAGTAAAGGTGTGCGGGTTCCATCGGCGGCTTTACGGGCACACGAAGCAAAGAGGACTAAGGTCAGGATAAATATAAGTAAGAAAGAACTTTTATTCATGTAAGCGGATTGAATAATCAATCATAAATCAAAATGAAAGCGCGAAAATAAAAGCCAAATGCAGACTTCTATTTTCGCGTAGAATTGTAATTAGTTTTGCTTAACGGTTTTCAAAACAGCCTGGTTGATTACAACCGGATATTTTGCCCGCAATGCTTTAATCCATTCTTTTTCCAAAAATTCCTGATAATCGGCAGTTACCAACCCACGAACATCGGTATAGTCTTCGGGTGTATTGTTTAGCATTTTCCCGACTAAGAAAACATAAGGATAGTCTGTGGAAGGAACCAATTTATCTTTTGTTTTGAATATCTCATTATCAACTACTTTGTTGTCACCTTTGACAAATAGTCCTTTTTCAATTTTCACATATTGAATACTATCATTCAAACGGCTGGTCAGATATTTATCAATCGAATCGTTTTTTGATTTACTTACAATCGATTTGGCTGCCTTAAAAGTAGCTTTGTCCTTGCACCAGATAACCCGGCCTTTGTAATGTGGTTCTTTCCAGGTATAGTCAGCTTTGTGTTCATTGAAATACTTAGCTAATCCTTCGATATCCTTCGAGGCTTTTTCCCATACTTCATTATTGCTTACGTCGAACAACAAAATGCCATCGTGATATTCATTCATCAGGAACCGGAAATCATCATATTTCTTTTCCAGTTGCGTATCCTCGAAAGCCATTAATTCGCTTTCAACATAAGCATTCAGTTTTTGATCAATCATTTCGGAAGCAATGCTTAAATCGGAAGAGCTGTTTTTCTTCAAATAATTAGCGAAATCGGCTTGCGAGTAATTTTTACCGGCAAAGTTGAAAAGCGGTTTACTTAACTTAGCAGCTTCTGCTATAAATGTAGAATCGCTCAATTTATGATTGGTTGCTATCGTATAAAATTCCTGCAGGTTTGGTTTAATCAGTTGATAGTTGTATTCCGCCTTTAATTTTCGTAAGAATGATTCTTTTCCAAGATTTGCACGTTCATCGCGTTTCACTCTACGTTCCAGATCGGCTTTCACATTATCAAATGTATCCAACCCTTTTTTGTCCAGCAACTTAATAATATGCCATCCGTAAGCTGATTGAACAGGTTTACTCACATCACCGATATTTTTCAGGGCAAAAGCTGCCGTTTCAAATTCAGGAACCATACGTCCGGTACCAAACCAGGGTAATTCTCCTTTTTTTACTGAAGAACCTTTGTCCTGAGAATATTTCTCAGCTAGCGTACCGAAGTCATCTCCTGCTAAAATACGTTGATATAAGGAGTCAATCTCTGCTTTGGCTTTTTTATTTGTTGCTTCATCATCTTTGGCTGTAAATTTCATTATGTGTGCCACTAAAATCTCCCCTAAAGAATTACGTCGGGCATGAACTTTAATAATATGATAACCAAAAGCCGAACGCACCACTTTTGAAAGCGAGCCTACAGCTGTATTGTATGCCATTGTCTCGAAAGGATACACAGTGCGGAATGCCGAAATATAACCAATATGACCGCCATTCTCAGCAGCCGAAGGGTCTTCGGAAACTTCCCTGGCAACTTTAGCGAAATCTTCTCCCTTTTGCAAGCGTTTCATAACAGACTGTATCGTATTCCAGGCTTTCAATGTATCGGCCGGAGTAGCGTTTTGTGGAATGCGAATAAGAATATGACTCACATCGACATCTTCTTTCATTCGGTTATATGCTTCCTGTAAAACAGCATCATCTACTTTCGAATCCGTCAGATAGGGTTTGGTTAATTGTGAACGATATCCGGCTAATTCAGTAATAAAAGATTTTGTCGTATCAATCCCCTGGGCTTCCGCTTCTTCAACTTTTAATTTGAAGTTTACAAATAAATCAACATATTCATCCAATGTTTTTTTATCTAACGAATTGTTTGTGTTGTTTTTATTGTAGATATATTCAAATTCCGACCGAAGGACAGGTTTACTATTTATGGTCATAAGCACAGGGTCGTTTGTTTGTGCTACAAGGTTGCCGGCAAAAATAAGAAATGCAAAAATTCTAATTACTGATGGTTTCATAAATTGATTTAAATGTTTATATAAACTTAGCTTAGATTTAACAGTGCTGAATCTATCGGGATTTAAACGGGATATTACTTGTTTTGTTATATAATAATTCAAAAATGCTTCGCAAAGTTATAATTTAAAATCTGAAATGAATAAAAAGTGAACTGAATTTTAGTAATTATTAATCGAAAGTTATAGGTCATAGGATTCACTCCAAACATTATTGTCAACAAAAAATTATAATATCATATTGTTTTCAATTGATAAGTTCAGAAATTTGAAGAATATGAAAAATACTTGACTGGTATTTGAATTTTGGCTATCTTTGCAAAACTTTTATTCTACCCCTCAATATGGCACATATTTTAAACGATATTTCCAGAACTTTCAGTGAATATCTATTGATTCCGGGATTAACTACCAAGGAATGTAATCCGGGAAATATTTCACTGAGGACCCCACTGGTGAAATTCAAAAAAGGGGAAACGGCTCCTATTTCACTCAACACACCTTTTGTTTCAGCTATCATGCAATCGGTTTCTGACCACAAAATGGCTATCGCACTTGCACGGAACGGAGGGCTTTCATTTATTTATGGTTCCCAGGATATTGAAACACAGGTAGAAATGGTGTCCAAAGTAAAAATGTTTAAGGCAGGTTTTGTTGTGAGTAATGCCAACCTGACTCCCGAAAACACATTAAGCGATGTCATTGCATTGAAAGAAAGATCCGGACATGGTACAATCGGAGTAACTGATGATGGATCATCACAGGGTAAATTACTCGGCATAGTAACAGGACGTGATTATCGTATAACCCGTGATAATCTCGATACTAAGGTTAAAGAGTTTATGACTCCGTTTTCAAAACTGGTTACCGGTGAGTTTGGAATATCAATAGGCGAAGCTAATGATATCATTTGGGATCATAAATTAAATTGTTTGCCCATCATTGATAAAGACCAAAACCTGAAGTTTTTTGTATTCCGTAAGGACTACGAAAATCACAAGGCCAATCCAAACGAACTTTCGGACGACAATATGAAACTGTTAGTGGGTGCCGGTATTAATACCCGGGATTATAAAGCACGTGTTCCCGCGTTGCTTGAAGCCGGTGTAGATGTTATGTGTATCGATTCTTCCGACGGTTTTTCAGTTTATCAAAAAGAAACCATCGAATATATTAAAACATCATTTGGCGAGCATGTGAAAGTAGGTGCCGGAAATGTAGTGGACAGGGATGGATTCCTTTACCTGGCCAAAGCAGGAGCCGATTTTGTAAAAGTTGGTGTTGGTGGTGGTTCTATCTGTATTACCCGTGAGCAGAAAGGGATTGGACGGGGTCAGGCTACAGCTTTGATTGAAGTGGCTGAAGCCCGCGACGAGTATTTTCAGAAAACCGGAGTCTATGTTCCAATTTGCTCTGATGGTGGGATCGTACAGGATTATCACATGGTGCTGGCAATGGCTATGGGAGCCGACTTTCTGATGATGGGACGTTATTTTGCCCGTTTTGACGAAAGCCCGACCCGAAAGCTGATGGTAAACGGTAACTACATGAAAGAGTATTGGGGCGAAGGTTCAAACCGTGCACGTAACTGGCAACGTTATGATATGGGCGGAAGTGAGAACCTGAAGTTTGAAGAAGGTGTGGACAGTTTTGTTCCCTATGCCGGAAAACTAAAAGACAACCTGGACATTACACTGGGAAAAATTAAATCAACGCTGAGCAGTTGTGGAGTTATCAATCTTGATGATTTAAAACATAATGCCAAAATCACATTGGTTTCTTCCACCAGCATCATCGAAGGTGGTGCTCACGATGTGGTGGTAAAAGATACAAGAAATACCAGTAACTAGTTCTCCGGGTTTTAGAGATATAATTGAATATTAAACGGGCTGAATTTCTTTAGTGAAATTCAGCCCGTTTGAATATTCTGCAGAGATTTACTCCTGAATTCGTTGTACGGAATTTATTTCTTTAATTTTTATGATATTCCGGCATAAATTATTTATTTCTTCGGTATCGTGCACGTAAATGCTGAAAAGACCAACGAAAATTCCTGCATTTGTTTCTATATTTATACTGCTTATATTTACTCCGTAACCATCGGAAATTACTTTGAGGATTTCAATTAAAATACCCTTTTTGTCAATTCCTTTGATTTCAAGTCTTTCTAAAAAAGAAAGTACTTTGTGTGTAGCCCAATCTGCTGAAACGATTCGTTCTCCAAAATTGCTTTTTAGTTTGGCTCCTACCTGACATTGACGTTTGTGAATAATTACCGTTTCGGAATCATCCACGTAGCCAAATACATCGTCTCCCGGGATGGGTCGGCAACATTCGGCAATTTTATATGTTTTGCCGGCATTTTCTTCCGTCAGTTTAATCGTCTTTTTTCGATCAATTTTAACGTCAGGAGTTACATTTGGAGTTTGTTTATTGTTGTCGGATGAACCACCGAATGGCATCCGAAGGTATTTGACAAATACATTTTGGTTTTTAGGCTTAAATGCAATTTTGCGTATTTCATTCAAATTCAAAACTCCTTTTCCCGCTTGTAAAAAGAGTTCGGTTCTTTGCGTTAAATTGTAGTAGTTTAAAATCCGGATCATATTCTCATTGTCCGGAAGTAATTTCATGCCGGCCAGTAAATCTTCAATGAGTTTTTGTCCATCGGAAATAAAGGATTTTTCTTCCTTTTTAAACAATGCCTTAAGTTTGCTTTTTGCCCTTGCTGTTGTCACATAATCGAGCCATTCTACCTGTGGTGTTTGTTTTTTTGTAGTAAGAATTTCTATCTGGTCACCACTATTGAGTTTGTAGCTGAGTGGCACCAGTTTGTGATTTACCTTTGCACCAATACAATGATTCCCGAGGTCGGAGTGAAGTGAATAAGCAAAATCGAGTGCAGTAGCACCTTGTGCTATCGTTTTTATTTCACCTTTGGGAGTAAAAACAAATATTTCGGAAGCAAAAAGATTTAATTTAAAGGTATCCATGAAATCAAGGGCGTTGGGTTCGGGATGTTCCAACATTTCCTTGATAGATTTCAACCATTTATCCAACTCCGATTCATCGGTTTCGCCGGTTTCGCCGGCTTTGTATTTCCAATGTGCAGCCAACCCTTTTTCGGCAATATCGTTCATTCGTTCGCTTCGAATCTGAACTTCAACCCATTTGCCATTCGGTCCCATAACCGTTACATGCAAGGCTTCATATCCATTGGCCTTTGGTGTGCTTACCCAATCCCGAATTCGTTCGGGATGCGGAGTGTATATTCCGGTGATTGCTGAATATAACATCCAACACTGATCTTTTTCAGTCATTCCGGCACGGGGTTTAAAAATGATACGCAGCGCCAGAATGTCGTACACTTCCTCGAACGGGATATTACGTATCGCCATTTTTTGGGATATGGAATATACGGATTTAATGCGTTCACGAAGTTTAAATTCGTAACCCATTTCAGTCAGTTTCTTATTAATAGGCTTTGAAAACTCTTCATAAAAGATGTCTCTGGCTTCTTTATCCAATTCCAACTGAGTTTCTATGGTCTGATATGTTTCGGGATGTTCGAATTTAAAACTGAGGTCTTCCAGTTCGGTTTTAATTGCAAAAAGTCCTAAACGGTGAGCCAGCGGTGCGTAAATATATTGAGTTTCGCCGGCTATTTTAAATTGTTTGGCAAGTGGCATCGAACCCAGGGTACGCATATTGTGTAGGCGGTCGGCAATTTTGATCAGGATGACCCGTATATCTTCCGACATCGTAATCAATAATTTGCGAAAGTTCTCCGCTTGCAGCGATGCTTTTTCAGCAAAAACCCCACCGGATATTTTAGTTAAACCATCGACAATCTGAGCAATTTTAGGTCCAAAAAGATTTGAAATATCTTCAACAGTATAATCGGTATCTTCCACAACATCGTGAAGCAGCGCTGAACAAATAGATGTAGACCCAAGTCCAATTTCGCGAACCACTATCCGGGCTACAGCCAGTGGATGCATAATGTATGGTTCCCCCGAACGGCGTTTGATGCCTTTATGAGCAGTTTTTGCAAAATTGAATGCTTTGGTGATAAGCTCAATTTTTTGTCGGTGGTTGGTATTACTATAATCCTCAAGTAATGCATCAAATTCATCCTGAATTTGTTGCTCTTCCGAGATTATTTCAACTTGAGTTTGCGGCATAAAATATTAGTCAACAGTTATCGTTCAACAGTTATTTCATTTATCCAATTTAGGATATTATAAAAAAGGTTTTGTTAATGTTCAATCTAATAAAAGTAATTTGAATGAATTTATTTAAGTTGACTCGAAAATCAGGTTTTCCAATAATAAGTTCATTAATATACCAGGTAAAAATATTTATAAAATTGGCTAGCAAAGGTACAAAAAAACAACTTAGTATCAATCTTAGTACCTCATTTCAAAAATTGAAAAAATAAACCCGTTTTTTTTACAGTCAATAAAACCAATAATTAAGTACCTGAAGCTTCAGGAGCTCCTATTTTAAAATGACAATGTGTTTTAAAACTGGATATTTTTTTCCCCCTTTACTAATCTAAAATCATCTGCCAAAAATTAATTTTCAGGAAGAATAATATCTGAAGAAAATTTGATCATTCTTCTAATATAGTAACAGATTTGGATTCCAATAGTTTTCTGCATTGGATTACAGAACTTATCAAAATCCAGAATCAAATAATTAGTTTAGCACCGAATAAGAAAAATGAACCGGAGTAAAAATGAATGTTTTATGACTTTAACTGAATAATACCATGCTTTTTGGGAATGCCCACCTTTAAGAAGTATGAGTAAATACGATAGGATATTATAAAATCTGATCCATCGGGCAAATTAGCTCCGTCCGATTTTTCAATAACCCACCAACAATAACCCGATGTCATTTGAAGCTATCCCGTAATAATCACCGATTAACCTGTTGACCAACACGCCTCCATAGATATAAGCACCGTGTCTGAATCCATTACTTTCGGCAATGGCCGAACTTATGCTACCGGAATGACCGATTTTGAGTAAAATCGGTGCAAAGATATTACTCAGTGCCATTGAAGATGTACGACCTACCCGAGCTGAAATATTGGGAACGCAATAATGGATAATTCCGTGTTTTTCGAAAATGGGATTTTGAAGTGTTCTGCATTCGGATGTTTCAAAACATCCTCCCTGGTCCACACTCAAATCGATAATGATAGCTCCGGGCTTCATTGTTTTTACCAGATCTTCTGAAACCATAAAACGTTCGGAACCATTTATGTATCTTAAGTTTCCGATAACTGCATCAGCCGAAGCCAGTGCCTTGAAAAGTACTGTGGGATGAATTACAGAAGTAAAGACCTGTTGACCAAGATAATGTTGTATTTTACGAAGTTTATTAATATCGTGATCGAAAACTTTAACCTGTGCTCCCAATGACAAGGCCGAACGGGCAGCTACAGATCCGGCAATTCCGGCACCTAAAATCAAGACTTCAGTCGGGCTGAGTCCTGCAACACCTCCGAGTAACAGTCCTTTTCCTCCACGTTCGTTACTCATCAGTTCGGCAGCCACTGCTAAAGCGGTATTTCCTTCGATTTCAGAAATTGAACTCACAACAGGAAAAGCTTTTTGTTCATCCCTGATTAATTCATAGGCAATGGCAGTCATTTTTTTTTGCATCATTAGTTTGATGCATTCAACCGACAGATAGCTTAGCTGCAACATGGAAAGTACGGTGGAGCGGTCGTGCATCATATTCAACTCTTCAATGGTTGGCGGTGCAATTTTGAGTATTATATCAGCTCCGTACACTTCAGCTGCATTGTCGACCATATAGGCTCCTGCTTCACTGTATTGCAAGTCGGAATACATCATAGGTTCACCTGCTCCCCGCTGAACATAAACACTATGGCCTTCTTCGGTAACAATAGCTACACCTTCAGGTGTAAGAGCCAGACGCGTTTCAAGTGCTCCGTTTTCTTTCGGTATTCCAATCGACAAACGCGGTTGGCTGGTAATCTCGCGTAACAAGCACTCTTCCGGAAAAAGTGAACGTTGTTTTTTCGAATCAAGTTTCATCTCTGCAAGTTTTGGGATTGGCTACAAATCTAAACACTATTCTTGAATTTTGCAAATTTATTCGGTGTTATTTGCTCTATGTGTACACCTTATCTGAAGTTTTCTATTGCGAATGATCAGGTAATAACATTCGTTTTTACTCATTTCAACCCCATAAACTTTTTGTACCTTTGTGTCGTTATTAAAAATATGGAAAATAAAAAACTGACAGGGCATATCGCCCTTTTTTCGGCTAATATAATTTTTGGAATGAATACACCCATTTCCAGAACCTTAATGCCCGAAATACTAAGCCCTTATACACTGACTTTTTTTCGACTGTCAGGTGGATTGATTCTTTTCTGGATTGTCTCTTTATTTGTAAAAAAGGAAAAAGTACCGGCAAAAGATATTCTTTTATTGTTTTTTGCTTCCCTTTTTGCGTTGGTTTTAAATCAATTGCCTTTCTTTGTAGGCTTATCCATGACTTCACCAATTGATGCATCCATTGTTGTGACCATGTTACCGATTGTTACCATGTTTTTGGCCGCTGTTATCATTAAAGAACCAATAACATTGATGAAAACAATTGGGGTTTTGGTCGGAGCATCAGGTGCGCTCCTGATTGTTTTTAATGACACTGCAGATAAAGTAGGTCATAGTAATTTTTGGGGAAATATAATTGTTTTTGGTGCAGTAACTTCTTTTGCGATTTATCTTACAGTATTCAAGAATTTGATTAGCAGGTATTCGCCAGTGACAATAATGAAATGGATGTTTTTGTTTGGAACCCTTGTGAGTTTGCCATTTTGTTATAGGCCCTTGATCGAAACTGATTTTAGTTTACTTACATCCGGTACTTTCTGGCGTATTGGCTATATGGTGGTTTTTGCAACTTTCTTTGGTTATTTATTGATTCCTGTCGGACAAAAAGTTCTCCGCCCGACAACATTTAGTATGTACAATTATGTCCAACCCGTCGTTGCTTCTTTGATGGCCATTTTTATCGGTATTGACACATTCGGTTACGAACAGGCTTTAGCCGCAATTTTAGTGTTTTCAGGTGTTTATATAGTCACTCAAAGTAAATCAAAGGCACAATTGGATGCAGCAAAAGCGAATAAAAATCTCGACTCATCCTCATCCTCAAATTAAAAAAAATAAAAATAAGACAAACTGAAAAGATTGTCTTATTTTTTACCTCCTCATTTTCAACTGTCAGAACAAATTTTGAATCGTTTTGTTATATCTAACAATTGCTTTAAATTGACATAAATCAATCGTTTTATATAACAGATAATAAGTAAACAATCGGTTTTAGTTTTCTTATTGTAAGCATCTTAAATTAATTTTTAAAATAATCACTATGATTTTTGACGAAAACAAGGGAATGTATTTTCCAACGGAAGATATAGTAAATCAGGCTAATGTAAAAGAGTACGAAAAGTTGTACAAGTATTCAATCGAACACCGGGAAGAATTTTGGGCCGAACAGGCAGAATATCTCGATTGGTTTAAGAAGTGGGATAAAGTATTGGATGATACGGATAAACCATTTTATAAATGGTTTCAGGGAGGAAAGATCAATATTGTTCACAATGCCATCGACAGACATTTAAAAACTGCGAACAGAAATAAAATTGCAGTTATTTGGGAAGGTGAAAACGGCGATGTCAGAACATTTTCTTACCATGCCCTGAATCGTGAGGTTTCAAAATTTGCCAATGTTTTGAAAAGTATGGGCGTAAAAAAAGGTGACATTGTGACCATTTATATGCCTCAGATTCCCGAACAGATTTTTGCCATGCTTGCTTGTGCCAAAATTGGAGCCGTTCATAGTGTTGTTTATGGTGGATTTAGTAACGAAGCGCTTTCTGAAAGAATAAGAGATGCTGAAAGTAGAGTAGTGGTTACGGCAGATGGAGGTTTCAGAAGAGGAAAAGTTACCGATTTAAAAGGAATTGTCAATGAAGCGGTGGTTTTATGCCCAACTGTTGAAGTTGTGATTACTGTAAAACGCACCGGCCACGACGTGTATATGGAAAATGACAGAGATTACTGGTATCACGACCTGGAGTCACTACCCATTGCAAGTCCCAATTGCGAAACGGAAGAGACAGATGCAAATGACATGCTGTTTTTATTATATACCTCAGGTTCAACCGGTAAACCGAAAGGCATGATGCACAGCCACGGTGGA
Organism: Paludibacter sp. UBA6032; assembly: GCA_002427885.1. Lineage (GTDB taxonomy): Bacteria > Bacteroidota > Bacteroidia > Bacteroidales > Paludibacteraceae > Paludibacter. Next base: position 96,902 of record DIZI01000033.1, on the reverse strand, counting down.
TACAGTGTTTATACTTCGACCACCCATCGAATGGTTTTCGATATTAAACCCGAGGACCGTTTTTGGTGTGCTGCCGATCCCGGTTGGATTACAGGTCACAGTTACCTGCTTTATGCACCATTAATCAACGGATCGACAATCTTTATGTACGAAGGTGCTCCGAATCATCCATATCCGAACCGTTGGTGGCGAATGATTGAAAAATATGGAATCAACATTCTTTATACTTCGCCCACAGCGATTCGGGGTTTAATGCGCTACGGCGATTCCTGGGTTACACGTCATGATCTAAGTTCTTTGCGTTTACTGGGATCTGTGGGTGAACCAATTAATCCCGAAGCCTGGCGTTGGTACTACAAAGTTGTCGGGGGCGAAAAATGTCCGATTATGGACACCTGGTGGCAGACGGAAACTGGTGGTTTTATGATAACCCCTTTGCCTATCATGCCACTAAAACCCGGTTCAGCTTCCAAACCGTTTTTCGGAAATGAAATTTCAGTCGTAAATGAACAACATGAAGAAGTTAAGGCAGGCGAAGAAGGTGCCCTGGTGATTAAAAATGTGTGGCCCGGATTAGCCTCGGGTATTTATAAAGATCCTGAAAAATTTGTTGAAACCTATTGGAAAAAATATGAAAAGGAAGGATGGTATCATCCGGGCGATTCGGCCAGAATCGATGAAGATGGCTATATCTGGGTTATTGGACGTAGTGATGATGTAATTAAAGTAAGCGGTTACAGATTAGGAACTGCAGAAATTGAGAGTGCATTGGTGAGTCATCCGCTTGTTGTGGAGGCAGGGGTTATTCCATTACCCCATAATTTAAAAGGAAATGCAATACACGCTTTCGTTATTTTAAAAACAGGAACATCTCCTTCACGCGAACTGGAAACCGAATTAAAAGAGCATGTAGTTAAAATGATGGGACCGATCGCCAAACCCGAAGAAATCATTTTCTCTGAATCTTTACCTAAAACACGAAGTGGTAAAATAATGCGACGGGTTTTGAAAGCCAGAGCGTTGGGGCAAGATGAAGGTGATATTTCTACATTGGAAGAATAATCTCATTATTCCTTTTATTGAAAAAAATACTGTGAAGTTGATAAGTCAAAATTCTCAATTTTCACAGTGTTTTTCTTTTAAGCCACACCTGATAGGAATTAATAATATTTTGCCAAAGTACATAGGATCCCGGCCCAATGGATGCTATCGGATTCAGGTACATTTGAGCCATCCAAATGGCCAGGATTGTATTTTTTTGACCCAATCCCTGTCCGCCGGCAACTGTATCATTGTATTGTTTGCCAATGCTTCGTCCAATCAGAAACTGACTGATACAAACTATTAATGCTGCAACAGCAACCAGAATTTCGATAAAATAATTTGATTTTTCCTGCATCATCATAAACTCCACCGTTCGTCCGGTAACCACTGCTAACGCGAAAGACCAAACATAAAATGCAAAACCGGAGTACGAACCTATTTTTTCGGTTATGGCCGGTTTTATTCTGCGGATGAGTAATGCTAATGCAAACGGAGCGATTAACAACAAAAATACGCGTTGACCAATAGCAATAAATGAACCGATAAATGGCAATTGCTGATAATTCCCTACAAGTGAAAATAATACCGGGGCAATTATAGCTACACACAAGTTGATAATTAGACTATAAGTGGTAACACTGGCAATGTTCCCTTTCAACATGCCGGTAACCACGGGAGCAGCCGTCCCGGTTGGAGCCAGTACACAAACCATAGCTCCTTGTGCCAACGTAACATTAAATGGTTTGAGCACCAGAAATACGGCAATGCTTCCGGCAATCTGAACCAGAATTAACCACAAATGTGAACGTGATAACCGGATCTCACTCAATTTAAGGTTGCAATACGTGAGAAATAACATGATAAAAATCAAATACGGGGTTATGAAAGATATAGCTCCGAAAGCTTTATAAAATAGCGCACCTATTGCCATAGCAACAGGCATCATGTATGGTTTTAATCTTTTGATCATTAACTTTTCCTTTTTCAGCGTACAAAAGTACGAAGATAAATCGGAACTGTCGGTTTACACGTTAGAACTTTTTTGAATATAAAAAAAGAGACTATCCGAAAAAACAGACAGCCTCTTTTTGGTCCTTAAGATATTATTCTATTGTTTAATATACCAGTTTGAACGTATCATCAATTTAGATTTTATTGCCTCTTTGTTGTCTGTATATTTTTCAGAAACTATATTTGCAAGGTATGAATTATCATCCCTGCGGATAGCGATACGCATTAAGTCCTGAAAGCGATTTCCCTCAAAAGCCGTTTCCAAAGCTAATTCTTTTTGTATGAGATCTTCAACATAAAGAACTGAGTCAATTAATTGATTTTGTTGTGGAATGATATAATTTGTGTCTCCAACCAATGGATTTAAATCACCTAGATTTGGTCCAAGTCCACGCGATCTGATACCTACATTATTATCAAAGCGAAAATTACTAAAATTCATATAAGTGTCAGTCGATCTTTCTTTAAGAGGAAGAACCTTCGTAGAATTCATTGTAATAGAATTAAGCCCGTTTTTAAGAACTGCAAATGCTAAATTTGGTTTTCCCAATCGATTGACAGCTTCGGCATAGCGCAAATATAATAATGAAGCACGATATACGCTAACGGCCTGAACATTAACTGCTTGTTCGTTCATAAGATATTTATAGACGATATTCTCCTCCGTAGTGTTTGTCGGATTATTCGTTGTTATCAATGAATTTGGGGTGAAACTATAGATAGTATTTCTATTAATTACAGATTCAAGCTTTCGCATATCACCGGGAGTCGTATTTGTAATCGTGTTGTAATAAGTCTGACTGTCCCAATTGTTTAAAGCAACAGCCGATGGAGTGAACTCGTATTTAAGATTTAAACTATCAAGATCAAAACGTTGACCATAAGTTGTAGGACACAAAATGGCTGTAAGTGACTCCACAGAATTAACTGAATAAGAATAATTCCAATACTGCTCTTTAGGAGTGGTTGAAATTATATTATTGACCAGCAACCAATCGGATGAATAAGCTTTTTGGATTAAGATATAATAATTTGGACTATATTTTGTCATCAAATCATGATATTCTGTTGCTGCTTCTTTGTATTGATTGGTCCAGAGATAAAGATCACCCAACAAAAAACGGATAGGAAAAACCATTGTACTACCCAGAAAATCCGGAACTTTTTCATCTTTCCAAGGTAAAAGATCCTGAATAAGTACTGTTGCCAAATCTGTCATATTATATTCCGGATAATTCGCTTGTGCATCAGCCAATGAAAGAATGGGTTTATCATAATACTTGGCACTTCCATAATTCAACGCAATCTGCATATATGTCCATGCACGAATTCCTTTAGCGGCAGCATAATACCTATACATAACTTTTTCTCCTTTTAATACCTTAGCTGTATCCAGATAATTAATTACATAATTGCAATTGTTTATAACAGCATAATAATCTTTGATATTTGCATAAGGATTTGTCGAAGAAATATTGAAATCGTTGATCTCTCTTAAATCCTGATTTGAATTTGGAGTAACATCCAATAAATCGCCTCTTAATTCGCCGAGTAAAACATAACTATCAGCCAGTTTTTGGAGTGAAGAATAAATCCCAACCATCGAATAAATAGTATCGTTTGGCGAAGACAATCGATAATCTTTTTCAAATGTCACCCTACCGGAATCCACGTTTAGAAGATCATCACAACTCACCAATCCTATTGAAGTTATAATGACTGATATTAGTATATAGCAGATTTTTTTCATATCATAAATTTGTTTATTATTAAACATTTAAAACTTGTTTGTACGCTTTCAATTTAGAGACTAAACTTAAACCCGATATAATAACTTTTGCTCAAAGGAATTAACCCATTGTCAATACCTTGATAAAAGACAGAGTTTTGGGCTGAAAATTCAGGATCGGAACCCAGATATTTCGTAAATGTCAGCAAATTATTAGCTGAAATCCAGACATTAAACCCTTCAATAAAATTGCTCTTCAAGGGCAAACTATAAGATAAAGTCAGATTTTTCAGTTTTAAATAAGATCCATCTTCAATCCATCGATCAGAAAAACGGGCATTGCCCATTGGGTCACCATATGCAATTTTTGGTTGCAGGGTGTTTTGTCCTTCGGAAGTCCATCTGGAAAGCATTACTGTAGATTGATTGCTGTAGTCAAGTCCCGACTCCAATTGGCTCCGTTGATAATTATACACATCGTTTCCATACGAATAAGTAAATAAAGCACTCAGTGTGAATTTATAAAATGAAATTTTACTGTTTATAGTACCATACAAATCCGGATTTGGATTTCCAATTATTTGCTTATCATTTGCATTAATAATTCCATCTTTATTTCCATTAGCATCAGGTTTGTCTACAAAGCGAATATCACCCGCTCCAAAATTTGTAAATGATCCGTTCTGATTTTGTATTTTTAAATTTTCAGATAATGCAGCTGCCTGGGTAGCATAAACGCCATTTGTTTTATACCCATAGAATACAGCAGCCGGTTGTCCTACTTCTGTGAGCACTTCCCCGCCATAAACCGATGTTGTGTAAGCTGCGCCTGGTAATGACAGAATTTCATTAACATAATGTCCGGCGCTAAAGCCTAATTCCCATTTCAATGATTTCAAATTTAGTAATTTGACGTTAGCGGAAAATTCATAGCCTTTATTTGATAATTTCCCTTCATTGCTCCAATAGAAACCTAAACCGGTAACATCCGGCAGTTCTTTAAGCGTCAATAAATCTTGAGTAATTCCGGAATAATAATCGAATGATAATGAAAGCCTTTCGTTAAATAGTCCAATATCAATTCCTCCATTTGCTCTTTTTGTTGTTTCCCATTGAATTTGTGGATTTGCAATATTCGAAAGTTTAATTCCGTCTGCTTTTTGGTAAAACCGAACAGTTGTAAAATATGCAGTTGTTGTATAATCTTCAATTCCATCATTACCTGTAATCCCGTAACCGGCACGTAATTTCAATCGATTTATGAAATTTACATTTTTCATAAATTTCTCAGAACTCACTAGCCACGCTCCATTTATTGAAGGAAAAACTCCCCAACTATGGCCAAATAATGAAAAACCTCCTTTTGTTTCACTCCCAAATCTGGAAGAACCATCAACTGATGTTGCAACAGAAAGGAAATATAGGTTTTTAAAATTATAATCTATATTTGCATAATTCGATATTGATCTTGTTTTGTTATTAATACCATCTACTACCGAAAATGCTGAATTAAAACTTCCGGGAAGTGTTGTTGAGGAATTTGATCCTGAATTATGACCTTCAATATAATCCGATTCATAATAATTACTTAAATAGCGCCAACCCAATAAAAAATTCAATTGATTAAATTTATCAAGTTGTTTCTTATAGTTTAATCTGGTGTCATCAAAAATACCAATATTTCTCATTACCTGATTCATACGTGTGTTTTCGGCATAACCATATCCTTCAATAAACTGCTTAGCTGCATATAACATTGGGCTATAGTAATCCTCTGTGGTTTTATTCAAACTAAAATCAAATTGAGAACTAAGAGTAAAATTAGGTGAAAAATGGAATGTTGGTAAACCGCTAATATTAAAACTATATTGTTTCAGCGAATTGTTAGAATAATTTATAATACCTAATGGGTTTCCTTTTCCCAGTTCGTCCGAATAGGCAAACTCTGATGTTCTCGTGCCGGTAGCCGTAAAGTTGTAAGGACTTAGAAAAGGTGCTTTTATCATGCTAAGCCAGGTGGGGGATGTATAGTTATTGACACCATCATCCTGTAGCTGTCTGTCGATATTAGCGAAACCGATATTTAATCCCATCGTGAATAAGGTTGACAATTTCAGATCTGCATTAAAACGTGCATTTATACGTTGTAAATCTGTTGTCTTAACTATTCCTTTTACTCCTGTATATGCCAGCGAAAAATAGTAAAGTGCTTTTTCATCACCTCCGTTTGCACTGATGGAATAGCTTTGACTTATACCGGTTTGGTAAGCTTCATCAAGCCATTTTGTGTTGTTATGATAGGTATTATAGGTCGACTTTGTTGGATCATCCTGTAAAAAAACGAATTTTGAAATATCATTGTTAGCGATACCGGATGTACCAATCATATCACTTTCATAAACTCTGAACTGGTCGGAATTCATTACAGGAATGTTGGTTGGTTGTGTTATAACGCCTCTTAATACATTCAAATTTATTTTAGTGACTAAACCTGTGCCTCTTTTTGTCTTTATTAAAATAACTCCATTTGCAGCTTTACTACCATAAATTGAAGTACCATCTTTCATTACAGTAATACTTGCTATATCAGTAACATTGATATCATTCAATGGATTTGAGAAAAAACCGGCATGCAATGATTTTACATCATAGAGGTTATTCCAGATGACTCCATCAACTACAAATAAGGGTTGTGTATTAGCATTTAGAGAGTTGTATCCTCTTATAAACAATGATGAGCCTACGCCTGCAACGCCGGAACGGGATATTGCTCTGACATCGCCTCCAAGTTCAGTTCCAATGAGCTCATCGGCAGAAACTGCTTCGGATTGGCTGAAATCTGTTACTGCTTTTGCAGCAGGTACAAGTGTAGAGTTATTTTCTGTACCGGTTAATACATCAATCTTTTGATAATAATTACTATATACATCTGAATAAAGATCAATAACAAGCGAATCCTTGTTTTGCACAGGAATTTCCCTGTTGCCATAATTATAAGAAGACACAATTAGAACTTCTTCAGGAGATGCAATATCTATAGTAAAGATACCACTTGAATTCGTAGTCGCAGAACTTTGATTATCTAAGGTTGTTATCTGAGCTGCATTAACGGGAAGCTTTGTATGTGCATCACGAACCAGACCAGTCACAGACTTTGATGCTTTATTTCCAAGAACTTTATTTTCAGCCTTTACTGCAATTGCTGATAAGAGAAATACACATGCCAACATTGAGCATAGATATTTATTACTGGAATAAGTACCATCCATTCTTAATATGTTTTTAAATTTTTTCATTCTCATACTCTTAATTTATTCAGCAAATTTATTGAACTGGTTCTAAAATGATACAATCTATACGCATATCCCGATTATAACTTACTGTTTCATTAGTCTTTGCTGCATTTTGAACTTTTAATCTGACTGATGCAACATAGGTGAATATATTATTTGAAGTCACAAGGTTACAATACGGAAATTCAAACTGAGTTACAAACATCTTCGTCGTCTGTCTGGGATCAGTTATATTATTTGTTACCGTTATTGCTTTATCTGCCTGTACATTGCCGGAAGCATCGATGTATGATAAATAGAAATTTACTTTACTCGGTCTTACATCTGTGGTGTCGGTTAAAAATGTTGGAACAAAAACACAATAAATATTATATTTAGCAGATAAAGTATTAGGAATATCAAATTTCACAAATACAGGCGAAAAATTACTAGTTGCTAGATTTTTAATATAGATATATTTGTTATTGGATATATCAAAATTGGAGCCTGAACTGGTACGTGGAAAAATGTCACAATTCGATTTACTTCCTGTTAATGTGAATGATGCGTACTCAGCTTCTACCCGTATTTCCTTTTGCCAACTGTCAACTGCTTTGTATTTCAATAAATCATTTACATAAACCAAACCGTTGCTTACTTCGTGTTTAGTTGCACCTGCAAATAAATAATCCGGTTGATGAAACACATTTCCTATGGTTGAAACTAAGGAGTCATGCGAAGCAGGATTTGATATATTTTTTCTGAATACAATGTCTTTGATAATTGCCCATTGAGTTAGTGCCCGTTGTTGTCCTGCACCACCATCTGCATCCAGAGTATTGAAATAGGGTTTAATCCGGCTATAAGCTTCTGTCCATGCAGTATTTGTAGGCAAAATGGCCGTATAAATGCTGTCCTCAGTATTCAATTGACCTATCTGGTTAAGGATTTTATTTGTAAAGGTAAATACCGAGTCGTATATAAGCTGCCCATTTGCATCGGTGCCTATATCATTACCACTAGCTGCTAAATCAAACTCAAGTTTGCTATTTGAATATAAATAGTTTTTCAATGAGTCAAGTCCTTCAGTTTTGCCTATAAATTCCCATATATTTGGCAGATAAGGAACATAATTATTAATATAATGTAGAATCCCATTTGCTGTTCCAATATCTGATCTAATGAGTTTATTTCCCCCAAAAGTGAAAGTTGTTCCATTTCCAGCAAAAACAATAAGTTTCTTTGCGAGCATAAAAATAGATTTAGAACTCACGCCCGAAGTAGGATAAGAAAAACGGGCAATGTGATTTTCAACAATCTCAGTTACTTTGTTGGTGTCATTCAGGTTTATACCCTGTAAAGCAGTATTTATCGGAGCCCAAACGGTATAAGTCTGCGATTTACTCAAAATAGAATCATAGCCGGTTATTTTAAGCATTTGAGTAAAAATACTTAAGCTATCCTGAGTCTTAATATAGTCATACAAATTAAGATTACTCTTTTCTCCTGAAACAGGTGAATAATGTGCATCCCAATTATCTGATGTGCAGGAGTAAGTTGTCACAAAAAATAGCAAAACTATACTGAATATGAAATTAAAATTCTTTTTTTTCATGTTACTAAATTTTTTTTAATCAATATAATATAAAACTATTTTAATCTATACCTTCACTCTGAATAAGTTCGACCGGAATAAATTCTAGAAAATCGAACATAAATTGACCATCAATGACAGCCTTAACAGTAAATGAGTGTTTACCCGGTTTATCAAAAGTGTAAATTCCTAAAATTTTTCTTACACAATGTATGTTATTTCTAGCGGATTGCTTTAGACCATATCCCCAACCCATATCAATAAAATCCTGATAACTGGATGGACCCTTCATATAACCTCTGTTGCGCATCATCTTGTCATTTTCATAGCCATAAGGGTCATCTAAATTTGTAGAACTAGGTTGTACATATCCTATCATTGGATTATCAGCATTCATTCTTAAGTCAAGTGGAATCCCGCAAGGTATGCTATCCCAGTATAATTGGGCTACACCACGGCCACCTGTTGGTTGGTATCCAAAACGAATTTCGTAAGTACCGGCCGGAATTGGAGGTGTTTTCACAGAAAAGTCATAAACACCTTTCAGATACACTTCATCTCCTTCATAATCCAGATAACCACCAAAGGAGTTTAAGTAGCAAAAGCGTGTGGTTTCGGTACAGGTAAGTCCATCAATGTATCCTTTTGGAAAAACCCAGGACTGAACTTTTCCGTTCCCACGCATATTATTATTTGTCAATTCTGGGAAGAAGCTTGCAGCATCCATCCTTATACGTATGCTCGACATATGAGTTGAAACATTAATATCGTAAGCCAGAATTTTATCAATTTCATGATAAACGCCATTTGTGGCATCATTATCAGAGTTGCTTTTGACAATCTGGACAGCATCATCGGTAGAGTTTACCATATTAATGAAATTTGCACCGGGAACTGATCTTACTATGCGAACTTCCATTAAAGTATTAGGGCACATTGTTTCAATATACTCATACATATCATATGTTTTAATCATGTGTTGAGTATCATAGTCATTTATGAATTTTGAATAACTCAACTGTTTGTTAATCATATGATAAGCGATGAATCTGTTAAAGCTGTTTCTAGGATTTGTGATGTCGGTAATTCCTGCGTCTTCAGGGTAAACCTGGTCGTATATTTCTTTTGCTTTTGCCTTTAATTGCTCAATAGTTGTAATTCCGTATTTGTCCCTGTAAGTAGCATCACTTTCCATTAATAAGGTAAATCCAAATTTTCTGGATAAGGGTAATTCGTCGACAGATCCACCTCCTTGTGTAAAGGGCGGTGTTAGCAAAGATTTATAATTTTCCCATTTATAACTGTCATCTTTAGTTAGTAATAATTTGTCAGTAAGCCGGGTTAATTGTAAAGCCTGATAAAATAATGAAAATGTGGAGTCTTTAGCTATCGCCTCAATTGATGTCAATTGTGATGGATTTAATACTTCTGAAATCACGTGGACTACACCGTTGTTTACCAACTGGTCTTTTTCAAGTAAAGATGCCGTTTTATTCACCTTAAGCACAATGCTGGATCCCACATGAACCGTATCAATGGTAATATATCTTTCATTCATACTTTGATCAGGCAGCCGTCCATAATTAAACAAGTCCGAAGTAAGTATATCACCTTTTATTATATGGTTATAAACCATCATTTTAATCGTATCCAGTGGATAATCATTTAACGAAGTTCTACCCTGAGAGTGATAAAATGCAAACAGAGCGTCGTTTGTTGGAGCAAAACAGGTATATTCGCCATAGGCTTTTAATAAACCCATAACCTTGGTTGTATCTAACATTCTGTTAAACTCTGAAAATTCATCGGATCTCCTTTCCAAATAGTCTCCCATCATCTCCTTTGTCTCTGTTCTATAGACCACAATGTCTTCAACACAGGATGATAAAGTTCCAATCAACAGGACTACAAGTAGTAAGTTGATTCGAATTAGCTTGTGACAAGCGTTATAAAAAATATCTTTTATCATGGCATTTAATTTTATCATGTTACTTTAAAGGTGTTGCGTTATTTTCGTCATAAAATGGATTTTGAACCAAATTAGTGTTGTTATCGATGTCTGACTTAGGAACGGGCAGATACAATGCATTCATTACTGACATTCTGGTATATTGAAGGATATCCCCGGTCAACTTTGGGCCAACATAAGCAAGTAAAGCGGAAGGTGAATTATAACGGCGTGCCAGACGCATTAAATCAAACCATCTTTTCCCTTCAAACAACAATTCCCGTTGTCTTTCACGTAGAATTAATTTCTCAAGGTCACCCTGTGTGCTATAATCAGTATAATCAAGCGCAGCACTTTTGGGGTTCGATCTTGTATAAGTGAGGTTCACCAGATCTAATGCTTCTTTAAAATTGTCTGGAGTGGCAGATGGTAACTCTGTCAATGCTTCAGCCTTCATCAATATAACATCCGCCAACCGGTATACTATCCAATTTGGGGTTGTAGTTCTCCATGAATAGCTACTTTGTTCCTGCGAATTCTCAGTCCGCAGAATCCCGGCATATTTAAAAATGGAAAAGATACCTGTTAAATTTCCCATGTTTTGAACAATGTAATCATCATATCGAATGTCTTTTTCTCCTTCTAATGTAGTTCCCTTCTTATATTTGAAAGGGCTATAGTCCGACCCTTTTTCCAAAAACACAGGGTAGCTTAATTCACCCTGAATTGCACCTCCCCAACCATACAATTCGCGAACAGGTTTATTGGGTTGAACATTCTCATCAAACTGGAGTTCAAAAATGCTTTCAGAAGAGTTTCCCCGATAAAAGATGTTTAAATAGCTCAATTCTGTAGGAACCAATTGAAGATTTGGATCGGCAATGACCCGATTACACATTTCAATACAATTTGCGTATTGTTGATCCCATAAATAGACATCAGCTAAAATAGAATTTATGGCAGCCGAAGTAATGCGTCCTTTGTTATAAACTGTACTACCATAATCAACTCTTGCATATTTTTGTGCTGAAATTAAATCCGCAATTATATGATCCAAAATTTCTCTTTCAGATGATTTTGGAACATCATAATTCTGTGTATCATCTACACTTGGTGTATCAATATAAGGTACTTCTTTATATGTTCTTACTAAATAAAAATAGCATAAAGCTCTAATAGCCAGTACTTCTGATTCCATTGTATGCAATTTCCCAATAGTGAAATTTGGGTCGGCGTTAATAACTCCCGGTGCATAGTATAAAAATGTATTGCAATTATTTATTACCTTGTACATCGAAGCCCAACTACAATAAGCATTTGAAGGAGTAATATTTACATCCAATATTTTTTGCATATCAGCACGTTCCTTCGGAAATCCAATACCGCTCGTCAGGTTGTCAGAGCGTAATTCACCCCATACAATCATACGTTCCATATTATCGTCCGTTATTAGGCCACGATAACAAGCTGAAAGTACAGCTTGTGCCTGTACTTCGGACTTCCAGTAGTCATCCAGTACAATTTCGCTTGGTGGTTTTACATCTAACCAATCAGTACAACTCTCAAATCCTAAAGAAAAGAGTATCGACATTATTATAAAATATTTCTTTGTCATTTTTCTGTATTTTTATAATCCAATAGTTATTCCAAGCGTTAAATCTTTTGATCGGGGGGTTTTAGCATCATCGAAACTTGAACCTAAGCTACCATATCCAACTTCAGGATCTACTCCCGTATATTTTGTTAGAACAAAAATATTGTTGAATGTAAGATATAAATTCATTTTATTTATGCTGTATTTTTTCAAATTAGCTGATGGTACCGTGTAATTGAAAGTAAGATATTTAAATCTTAGAAATGAGCCATCCTCTACATAACGGTCACTTCCCAACCAGTTATAACCATAATTAAATAACGCTCTGGGCATATTTGTAACATCTCCATCTTTCCTCCAACGCCAGTTCACTGCTGTACTTTGATTATCATTTCCGTACATGTTTTCGGCATTCATTCGTGCTCTGTTCACAATTTTATTTCCGTACCTGAAATTAAAAAACATATTACAGGAAATATTTTTGTATCTGAATGTCGGGCCAAAACCACCACTGATTAAAGGATTTGTATTCCCTAAATAAACAATATCCAGTTTATCAATACTTCCATCATGATTAATGTCTTCATATTTGGCATCTCCACCTCTGAATTCATAAGTGCTGGATTTACTTGTTGTATTGTAAATATAAACCATAGGTATTGGCTTTCCATATTCATCAACATTTATGTTTCCATTGGCATCGCGAGATACAGGAGCATCTTCATGTACTCCGGCAACATATTCATCGTATTGATAAACCCCCTTATAACGGAAACCATAAATGGATCCGAATGCGTTACCTTCTTGAATTCTTGTCAAATAGGACCCGTTTTTATTATCAAATTCACTATTAATACCTGCCAGAATTCCCGGATCTAGTTTAACCAGTGTATTCACATAATTTGATAAATTAAATCTGAAATCGACACTAAAATCTTTACTTTTGATAAATTTGTTAGCATAGAAATTTACTTCCCAACCATTGTTATCCATGATACCGGCATTCTGATATGATAACTCACCAAATCCCGAAGAGGTAGGAAGAGGCGTCTTTTCAAATAATAGATCCGTTGTCCGTTTCGAATATAAATTCAGATCAAATACATAAGTATCATCCAAAAAACCTAAATCACATCCATAATTAAACGAAGTTGTAGTTTCCCATTTTAAGTTGTTTAACCGGATGGATACAGGCTGTGTTGCAGCCATATCAATATATCTGTCATAATTACCATACCGACTGAAATGCAGGTATTCATATTTAGGTTGATTTCCACTAATTCCCCAACCAGGACGAAATGCAAGCATGCTTAACCATTTATTCGTTCCTTTCATAAATGGTTCATCGGAAGCAATCCATTTTACTGATACTCCGGGGAAATTCCCATATTTATTCCCGTTTCCAAATTTTGTACTCCCATCTCTACGTATGGTTCCATCAAGTATATATCTTGATTTATAGGAGTAATGAAAACGTCCCAACATACCTAATGATCTCCAGTTTGAACTACTTGCTTTAATTTCATCAAGGTATCCTGTTGAAGAAGCATCTGCTTGGCCTTCTAGAGCATAGGTTTTAATCCCCTGACTGGAGGAACGTCCTTCAGTTGTCTGGAAGGATGCATATAAAAGTAAATTATGATCTTTGTTTTCAAAAGGAGGCATCCATGCAATATTATTATCAGTTTGTATTGTCAAACCTTCGGAATCGGAACTTTCGGACCGGTTAGCATTTCCATCATTCCAGGGACGATTAATAACCGATTGTGGAAGAAAAGTAGTGCCCTTATCATTGTTAATATCGAACGAAACATACATACTGTAGCGTAGCATCTGTTTTTCAGGATCAAGCAAATCGTATTGTAGACGAAATGTTGGTAGTATACGATAGGATTTCAAATTGTTTTTTGCCAGAGTAGCCAGAGCTACAGGGTTTACTAAACGCTTTTGATCATCATTAAGCATAGAATTATCAGAAATTTTATAAAATTGATTTGTATCATTTCCCTGACTATCCTGAGTATATACACCCACATTTGGCATTTTCTTATATGCAATACCCAGAATTGATTGGTTTTTATTTGGTTCATCACCCATAATATAGTTCATATTATTATTGGTGTACGTGAACGAAAATTCAGAAATGAATTTTAATCGGTCAGAAACAGAATACTCTAAATAAGCACGTGAAGAAATACGATCCAGTTTTTGTCCGATAATAGTTCCGTTTTGTGTCAAAAAACCTCCGGCAACACGGTACATGGCACGTTCTCCCCCTCCTGATAATGTTATGTAGTGATCACTTATACTACCGACCTGTGTCACTTCTTTTACCCAATCGGTATTGTTATTGAAATTCTCGTACTCCGAGAAGGATTTATCATAATTAAATTCGTTGACATTTGCTGCGGTTCCACTTTGTTGCGGATTAAAATAAGCTTGTTTCATCAACATGGTGTAGTCATCTCCCGAGAGCATTTTTAGCCCTTTTGGTTGAACCGTACCAGTGAACCGATAAGAATAGTCAATACGTGTGGGACCCATAGCTCCTTTTTTAGTTGTAATCATCAATACTCCATTAGCCCCTTTCGATCCCCAGATAGCGGAAGACGCTGCATCTTTTAAAACGGAAATTTCCTGTATATCATCAGGGTTTATACTAAGCATACTGGCATATTGTTCCTGATTAGAGTTGGCAAAGTCAAAGTTTGGATCAACCTGAACTTCATAAGGCACGCCATTAACAACAATAAGCGGTTGGCTACTTCCATTTATTGATGTAGTACCACGGATACGCATAGAAGTACCACTGCCGGGATCACCAGAATTGGAAACAATGTCCAAACCTGCAATTCTTCCTTGTAATGCCTCATCGACAGATGAAACCTGAAGTCCTTCAAATTCTTTCGTGTCAATTGTTTGCATAGCAGTTGAAATTTCACGGGTGGGAATACTAAAGCCACCCTGCGTATTCTTTTTTTGTGCTGTTACTACAACGTTGGCTATTTCATGCGAACTTTCAGATAAAACAACATTCAAGACATGTTTTCCTTCAATTTTTTTGATTTGTTTTACATAGCCCAAATAACTAAAGCTAAGTTTGTTTTCCGGATTTTTTATTTTTAATACAAAGTGGCCGTTCATATCGGTAACAGTTCCACTTACAACCCTGTTATTTACATCTATCTCAGTGACATTCACTCCAATCAATGTAAATCCATCGGCTCGTGCGGTTACCGTACCTTGTATAAGAAAATCAGTTCCTGCTTTTTGACTCCTAGCTGTTATAGGAAGTAAAAGCAAAAAGAAAAGAAGGAATATTGCAAATTTTGATTTCATATTCTTTTACGTTTTTATTGAAAGGTCAATACATTGTCTATTTGATGAATTACTGCCGTTGAAGATGTCACAATTCGGGATGTCGAAAATTGAGATCCTAAACTGGAACCATCAACCTCTAAAAATGAAGAGGGTGAAGCATTAAATATATAATCTCTTACCATAATATTATATAATTTCGGATTTGTTGTAATGACGTGAGCTGTATTTCCTTTTTCTGTATCTAAAGTCATACTGTTGGCACTCGCATTCACTTGAATTTTGTAATATTTATTTTGATAAGTTCCAAAGGAAGTTGGTACAGCATCTGTTTTAATTGTAGCAGTCTGATATAATTGGTTTGTAATGTTTTTCCCTCCTACAAAAACTGAATTATCCTGAAAATGATAACGTAAAAATCTTTCCAGTTTCGATATTTCGTATTTTTTGTAATTCGCATTTGTAATTTGATTTATCTGGTCCCATGACATGATTAATGTATCGGCAATTGCCTGAAGTATTTTTTCATTTCTTGGAACATAAATGGTATAATTGAATGTGTTTAAAAACTTCACGTTACTGTCCATTCCTTTTGCTGTTGAAACAAATATTGCGGGATTGTTTACTCCTGCAGGGAATCCATTACATAGGTTGAAGAATTCTTTGAATTCATCTGTTTCACTCAATATCTTATATACAGAATTAAAAGGAGTTTGTATTGGTTTGTCAATGAGATACGTTTTACCATTTGACTGACTATACGGACTGGTTACATGCACTTGTGTACCCATTGCCAAATCACCACCACCTTCAACTATCATATTAGTTCCGGTTCCATTGACTTTAATGACATTATTTCCTTTAGAAAGGTAATAAATATCGCTTAAATTATCAGCCTCAGCTTTAGTTTTATGAACAATAATATGTGAATCAATTACATCCAATAATCTGTTTTTGATAAACTCTGCGTCTGTAATTACACCCACTGAGTCTGTAGCGTAATTAACACTATTAGTCAATTTGTCATACTTATACAATGTGGCATTTACTGCCGATGTTTTTGTATTATACCAGAATTTTATTGCTGCTGGTATGTTTTTACTATAAGCAACAGGATCTATATACTTTGCAAATGCATCGTCTGTAGGAACAAAAAAACTATAGTAGTTTACAAGAGATAGTAAATAAAATTTATACAGGAAGACTCCGTTTTGGTAATTTTTTATGAACCAATCAAATACTTTCGTATCATTGCTAAATAACACCGGTGCATAAACTGAAGAAAATTCATCGGGTGGATAAACCTTATGTGTCAGAATTACAGCTCCATTAACTCCTAAATAAACATTATCAATGTCCCCTCTGACAACAGGAAGGTATGAATTCTGAGAATCCATCATTTTTCCAAACCGGCTCGGAACTGATCCAAGAACAGAAGATCTCATATGTCTTTGAAGGAATGATATTATTATTTTATCAGGTACATTTTCCCAAGATCCGTAATCTTTTAATACTCCATTGTTGAAATATTCAGTCATTGCTGCATCTGTAGGAACAAAGATGGCTGCCATATCAGATTCCAGAGCATTAGCAGTACTCGAAGTTGACTTTATATAACTATTCCATCCCGGATCAAAAGGTAATAACAATTCTAGATTTATAGTTTGTCCGCTTGGATATCTGTTATGCCCGGCTCCATTTACTGACAACGGAGAAAAATATCCTTTTGTAAAAAGGGAATCAATTGTCGGGAGTTCCGGGTGATTGAACTGTAGTTGTTTATATCCCAGTGTACTAGCAGGATCATAATAAGGAGCAGAAAAACGATCTAACAACTTTGAAAAAATTTGAGTGTTTAGATTTGTTTTAATGTATTGTGCCATGTTAACAGGTGGAATCAGTACTTTATCAAGTAAAAATATATATCCGTTTTTGCATGTGATATCACGTTTGATTACCTTAATTCCAAAAACATGCAGATCATCTTTTACACGTGTACTTCCGGTAAGAAAATTGAAGTCATCGTCTGAAATCTGAGCCTGATCCAACTCTTTTTGAGTAAAATGGACTAAAGGCCACGAAGTATTATCTTTAAGAAGGTAAATGCCTTTTGTTTTGTATTTTTCCCAGAGATTTCCCAATGGAAGTTGGTCTCCAGAATCATGAGGAATACTATCGTATATAGAAATAGCTGTTTCACGTCGCATGGCTGCTCCGGTTTGTAAAATTCCATTATTGTAATTCGATAGTTGGTCGCTTGTGTAAGCATTATTTATCATACAATAATTAAACATGATTTTTTTCTGAGCAAGAGTCAATTGCTCATAACTTGTTACTCCCCATGCGTTAGATTTAAAAAATTCTGTAAAAGCGGAATCGTTAGCAACAAAAAGAGTTTTGCTACCTGTCTTTTTTAATGTTTCAGTGTAGCCCAATTCATCAATGAGTTTTACATAGGTTTTGTAGTTGCCGTCTGTTTGCAGATAGTCATAAATGCTTGCTCCCAACCATTCGGGTTCTTTGTTGGCATATGAATTTTCATCTACACAGGAAACAAACAAAGAACTCCCCAGTAGTATACCAACTAACAATGCAGTAAGTCGATAATGCGATTCCTTAAAATATTTTTTCATTTCTATATTATATATTAAAATACATTATTCTGTAAGTCTGAATTTTAGATCAATCTTTTAATATTTAGTAATAATAATTGATTGGGCTATTCAATTATATACTATATCAGTACGGTTTAACTTTTGATAGAGTTCTTTTTTATAAAAACATCAATGTTTTAAAAGAACAAAAGTATAGTTCAATCCGCAATTTGTGGGATAAAATCCATTCAAAAAGGTGGAATAAGTTCTGTTTATCTTGCATTACTTTATAAATTGAAAGATCCGCTTAAAAATGTTTTGTGAATTAAGCAACAAATGTATAACCACATACTTAAAGTGTGAAATAGTTGAACAAATGTAAAATTGTAAGTTATTTGATATTGAGACTAATAAAAGAACAAAAACAAATTAGTACTTTTATTTGACATAGAGGATGTGCAGAAAAACATATGAAATAAGAGGATGTTACGAGGAACACCCTCTTATTTTTTATTTTTATATTGCAATAATATTACCGAACGATAACCTTCGTGTTGTAGTCATTGATTTTCACAACGTATGCACCTGCATTAACTGAGATTTCAGATGGTCTGTCGAATCTGATCTGACGACCAGAAATATCAAATAAAGCTACTTTTTCAGTTCCGGTCAATCCTGTAATCTCGATTTTTCCAACTGAAGAAATTACTTTAAAGGGACTATCTTTTATCGTTTTTACTTCAGAAAAACCTTCGGCATAAGCAGCATCAAGAGCGGCAATAGTATTTGTTACATTCATAAGTGAAGTCCCGATTTCATTTTCTGTTAATGCTTTGCTATATAGTCTGAAGTCCTTAACCAGAGTTTTACGTAAATAAGTATCTCCAACATAACATGAACGTCCTATATTGTTATAAGCAGTTCCCATTAAACCACCTTTAGCTAGTGCATCAGCAGGAGTCACTTTCATTGTTCCTGTTTTAGCTAAAACTCCATCCAAATAAATGGAACCAATGGTATCATTTTGAGTATAAGCTATATGATGCCAGCTTCCAATAGGTGCATTTGCTGCCATTGATACTTGAGTTTCAGTTGCCCAATTTGTCGGAGAGATTAATGAGTTTTGATTTTTCAACCCAACAAAAAGATATCCATTGGCATCGCTACCTGAGTTCAACGAATTTGAAAAACAGAATAACATATTACCATTATTATTCAATAATGTATAATCTGCATCTACACGGTAAAAAGCACCATAAGTATAATTTTTAAGATGGTACATGATTTCACCCATTTTTGAGCCCATATCAAAGTAACCAATGCTATCTCCCAATGACAAAACCTGGTACTTTGTTGTAGTACCCATTGTCATAATTTTTGCATTTTTCTTCACAATACCTGTGAAATGTTTTTCAGCTGCATCAGTCACAATTGTATCGTTTGATACATTAGCAACGTTAAAATCATATTTAACCAACAAGTCATTTGCAAACTGAGTTCCATCCTTGACTTTTACAGTTGCAGTGAAATCTTTTGTTACAGCTTGACCGTTTTTAGATAAAAGAGCAGTTAAAATTACTTTGAAATCATAATAATCAGGACGAGTTACAACTCCAGCATTACTAATAACTGCTGTATTATTTGATCTCCATGTTATTGCAATTGTTGGATCTAACGTTCCAGCTGAAGGTAAAGTAATGTTAGAAGTAACAGCATCTAAACCCGGCATGGTTAGTGCAGCTTGTTCGTTTGCCAAAGCCGGTGATTTATAATCAGAGTCTTGGGCATAAGCATTGTTTAGGCTATCGATTACAAGTGGTACTTTCATCACGTTATTAATATCATCCATTGATAATGGAATCCTGTATAACTCAAACCCGTAAAGTAGAGTTTTTTTCAAATAAACATCACCAGGATAACATGAACGACCCAGCCAGTTAAATGGTGTACCTGTAAGGCCGGCTTTAGGTAATTGTACTGAAGGAGGATTGTTCATAGTTCCGGTAACAAGTACAGCTCCATCAATATATAATGTTCCAGCTGTTCCATTTTGAACATAAGTCATATTATGCCAGCCAATTTTATCAGATGCATTTGCTGTAGCTTTTGGTGCATTCGCTCCCTTACCAACGGCTTGATCACCGACTGCCCAATAACCTGAAGAACAACTTATACTTTGATTTTTCAAACTACCAATAATATATCCGTTCATATCCGTTGGAGCATCAGCAGAATTCGAAAAATTCCAAATAAAATTTCCGTTAGAATTCAAATCTGTATTATCTGCTGAAATACGGAAATAAGTACTCATAGTATAATTATTTAACGAATATATTTGCTCACCTAAAGCTGCACTCATATCAAAGTAACCTGTTCCATTACCCAAATCCAAAACATTAAACTGTTTAGATCCCTGAGATCCGATAGTTTTAATTTTAGCATCATTCATTACTGTACCAACAAATTGGTTTTCGAATTCATCTTTTACAGTTGTTACTCCATTATTTATTGAAATATTGGCACTTATAAAATTCCATTTAGCAACTGATTCGGATACAACAACCGGCGCAGTAACTGTTACAGTAAAAGTTTTGGTCAATGTGAAAGTTTTATCACCTACTGTCATTTTCGCTGTAGCAGTTAAAATCACAACCTGATCGAATTTTGGTGGGCGAACAACATTTCCTAATGTATCCAAAACTGCATTATTTGTTGATGACCATTTTATAGTTACTCCATTAGTACCTGTTGCTAAAACAACATTAGAAGTAATATTATTTAAATCTCCAGCAATATTCAATGCTTTCCATTGAGTGATCAATTCAGCAGGAGTTCCTGTTAATTCTAACATGTCATCGGACGTTAAAGCTCTGCTATAAATACGGAAATCATCAAGCATTCCATTCAGACCCGGATCAGGCCATTGGGATTTACCGATATAATTTGTTGGAGTCGGAGCAAGAGTTGTTGCATCGAGCATAGCCGGTGTAATTGTAATTGCAGGATTTGTTGCAACAGGAACACCATTAACATACAAAGTACCTAAACCAACTCCTGATGTATATGCAACTGTAACAGCAACATGAACCCATTTACCTGTAGGCAATACAGGACCGTTAATAGACTGTTCTCCTGAGGTGGTACCGGAATTATTCAGAAAAGCAAAACGTATACCACTCCCATAGGATGCTGTTAAGAACATATAATCTGAAGTGCTCGCACCAAAGTCAAATATACGGGCCCAGGTGGCTAGTGCATTTACATTCACCCATGTTGCAACAGTAAAATCAGTTAAAGAACCAGTTATTCCTGCAGGTAATTGAATGTAATCGGCAACCGAAGGCAATGAAATTGCGCTTCCATCATATCCGGGAACATCTACTGCTGCACCATAAAGCGTCCCGTCTAATGCATTTCCGGATGCATCAGGTACCATTCCACCTGAAAGATTATCAAAAGTGTAATGTAACTTTAGACCAGTAGTTACATCAGCAAACATAAATGATGTGGTAGATAAAGCTACCAGCAAGAGACATGCTTTTCCTATCTCTTTGATTTTTGAAAAGTAATTTTTTTTCTTCATGGCATTAATTTATTAAAGTTACATAATTTGAAAATTGTTCTTTACAGAGCGGTTGGTTTATGATTTAATACAAACCGAAAATATTTGATAACTAGCGTATTGATAAATGAATATGATTTTAGAAGATTCTATTCTGCTTTTTATAAGTGTGAATACAACACTTGTTTTGATATTATGAAAATAATTTATTGCGTTTTTTTTGAATAATTACGTGTTTTATTAATGTATTTATACGAACAACATCTAATTGAAATTTGGTTGGATATTGTCAGTTATTGCTAAATTAGATAGGCATTTGTTGAAAACCACTTAAATTTTCTTTTTGTTTTGAAAAACTGTCAATCTAATTTACAATGCGATATTTGTATAAAATATAAAATGCTATTAATAAGTAAAATGAATAAATTGTTCTTGTTAAAATGAATACTGTTTTTATTCTATGATAATCAAGTGTAAAGAAAACACTTGTTTTCCTTAATGGTACTTTAAATATTATGTTTTACAACATAATATTCGTTTTTATGAAAAATAAGTAACACATATGTTAAATATAAATTGTCTGCTATTTAGGTTATATATAAATTCGTATTCAACTTTCGATTCTCCCTTACTTTTTAATAGGCAATAATATAATACCTGGTTTTGTTTAGACGAAATTCAATGTAATTTATTTTAAAAGTGAGTTTTATCTTTTAAATAAGGTATACAAAATTAGATTAAACTCTCTGCTTGTGAGTGGCCAGATTTTGTTTTATGGTGGACATATTTTATCAGATTAAAATAATATTGATAGATAGGTGGTTTTTTCCTTACTAGAGTTTATTCTAATTAAACTTTTTCCCCCATAAAGACCACCCAACTATATTCAGACCCGTATATACAATTGTTGGCACTCGTGGGCTTGCTTTCCAGTCAAGTTCACGTTGAACCCTGAGCTCCACACTTCCAATCGGAATCTGATGTTAGTATTTTACAACTTTTGTTACAAACACCTTTTCAGAACTTGTTACGCGAATAAGATAAACGCCTGTATTAAGATTGGATAAGTCGAGTTTTAGAACATCTGTTACTTCAGTGGAAATCAATTGATGACCGTTTAAATCCAATACATTTACCTGGTATTTTTTTTCAGAAGTGTTTTTTATGATCACGTTATTATGAGTAAATGTTGGGTATATATTGAAATTATTTGATGATGCACTTAGCTGATTGATAGCTGATTTTATATCAACTTTTAATTTAAACACATTAATGGAATTTGCTTTGAATGTGAAATTTAATAAAGATTTGTCGGAATAAATTGAACTTGTAACCGGAACAACATTAACCGGGTTTGTTATTGAATTTTCATCCGAGATATTAGAGGAAGTTAATTCCGTAACAGTACCATTAATCACATTCGTATTTAGATTTTGCAAATTGATTATTGAATTTAAAGGATTTGAGGATGTATTTACAACTTTCAAAAATAAATTCATTCCGGCAGTATCTAACGAAGCCGATGAAAATAAGAATTTTGAACCATTACGCAACGTGTGGATCAGTACGTTATCTAAATAGAACAATGTTCTGTCTTTGCTGAATACAATTTTTATATCGTACCACTGATTCGACGATACACTACCCGGCACACTGGTAAGAATCGATTTTGAACCTCCAACACATTGTTCGATGGCATGTTGAGTATTTCCCCAACCACCTATATTCCACCAATAGAAATTGTTACTGTCCTTGTACCCGAAAATAATCAGGAAACCCTCATTCCCTGAAGTTTTACGTGCCTTAAGGCTGTAAGTATAAACTGAATCGCTAATAACAGCTGCAATGGAACGACAATCGGTTAAAGTGCTCGATTGTGTATAAATTCCATTTGAAACAGACCATGTTCCTGTTCCGGGTGTCCAGTTATTACCAGTTACAAACTGATCAGAAAATAAGACATTGCCTTTGCCATTTATCACCTGAACATTGGAATAATCGGCCGCTGTTGCCCAGGTTCCTAAGCCAATTGACCCACTAACAGTTGTTGTACCCGTTGACACTAACGAATCTTTTACAGGAATGATAACATCCCCGAGATTATTAGCGAACAACGATTGAACATAATAGGATGGTGTGCCGTACACCGATGAAGAATTAAAATTTATCAAATCGGGATTCCATTTTCTGTCATTTACATTAACCAGAAGGGGAGCATACGAATTCATTGGAACAATATCAGAATTGTTTTCCATGCCGGTCATATAAGCAGCTTCGCCCAGTGCAGCACTCAAATTACCATATCCACTGCCACTGGTTACTGCATATTCACCTACATAAACCTTTGGCCCTGTTCTGCTATAGGATTCATATTTGAATGCCTGACTCATAAACCATTGTGGACTTTGATAATAATGTTCATCCAAAAAATCAGTAGACCCTGATACTTTAAAAGTCGGAAAATCCACACTTGTGCCGTCACCATCAGCTACAAATTTTAGGGTCGGGTATTTTGCTTTCAATGCGTTATAAAATTGATAAAATCTGTCTGCATAATGGTCATTTCCTGAATTTTCATTGCCAACTTCTACATACTTCAGGTTGAATGGTAGTGGATGACCATTAGCGGCGCGCATGGCTCCATACGTTGTGGTCACATCTCCGTTGGCATATTCTATGGCATCCAGTGCATCTTGAATATACGAATTTATTTGATTGTAAATGACAAAATCATTATGAGCCACACCAATATTAAATACGTATAAAGGTTCAGCACCAATATCTTCGGCAAGTTGTAAAAATTCGTGATAGCCCATTCCATCTGTAGTTCTGTAACCCCAAAGATTATAATGTCCGGGACGGTTTTCAATATTACCAATCGTATTTTTCCACTGGAACCGATTTGCTAAATAATCACCTTCAACAAAACAACCTCCGGGAAAACGCATAAACTTTGGATGCAAATCAGCTAACATTTTTGCCAGATCGGGCCGCAATCCGTTTGGTCTGTCTTTGTAAGTCGGAGGGAAAAGTGAAACCACATCGAACCAGATTGTACCAATTGAATTGACTGATAAAACTAATTGTGCATTCGGATAACTACCTCTTGCATTAAGGATACAGGTAAATTTTTGCCATTGATCGGTCAGGCCTGGTACTACAGTTTCGGCATACATTAAGTTGGATGAATTTTCCAATGATGCAGTAATACTACCCGTGAAACCTGTGTTTGCTTTCGCAAAAAAAGTCAATTTATATTGTTGTCCTTCAACCACATTAATACCCCAATACCCCGGATTACAGACTCCGGCTCTGGCATTTGCCGAGGCGTTTGTTACATTCATTTTCAAAGAATTTGTTTGAAAATTATTCAGCGGATTTGTTTTATCCAATGTGAGAGTTTCCGAAGCATTGTTAGTTGTGGTTGCAAACCAGGGATCAATAGTAGTTGCATCTTCGAAGGAACGGTTTTTAATCAATTCAGCATATAATCCGCCATCGGCAGCGTGATTAATATCTTCAAAAAAGATCCCGTAATGAGTAGGACTGACATGAATACCTCTTTGACTCAGATCGATTGTAAGGTTTGTTTGAGCTTGTAATCCAAAGAGTGCAAAAAGGAAACAGAAAATGACAGTAATATTTAGTTTCATAATTATTTAAATGATTATCAAAATATTATTTTATGGTTGCAATTTTTAGTTTGTTTATACTAAAACATAATATTACCTATTTTGTTTTTTTTCCCCATAATGACCACCCCACTACATTCAGACCCGTATAAACAATTGTTGGTACTCGTGGGGATGCCTCCCAGTCAAGTTCACGTTGTACTTTGAGTTTTACACTTCCAATTGTGAGCGTTTTTGTATCTGCATTATAGGTCCATTTTCCAGTTAAAGCTCCTGTTGCAGTATAATTTGCTGATAGTGTTAATGTTACAGAAGTTTGCTGGACACCGGCCTGATATTTCAATGTGATATTTTCCCAGTTTCCAATCAAATCATTATCAGTAATAATCGTTTGA
The DNA here is from genome assembly GCA_002427885.1 of Paludibacter sp. UBA6032. Lineage (GTDB taxonomy): Bacteria > Bacteroidota > Bacteroidia > Bacteroidales > Paludibacteraceae > Paludibacter. Next base: position 71,209 of record DIZI01000033.1, on the reverse strand, counting down.
GGAACACCTGCGTAACGTTCCGGTAATACAACAGGCCAGCCATCATCGGTCCAAAGTATTTTTCGAACATGGCCCATCATGATAGCATTACTGTAAGCATTTCCACCTGTATTTGCCGGTAAGCGTCCCTGCGAACAATAATACCACTCTTCGGTGTCGGGATTTTGAAAAACACAGCAGTGCGATATCCCAACCCATCCTGAATGATTATTGAATTTATAGGGATGGGTTATTATCGGGTAACATTCTGCTCCGGTTGTAATATTTGCATTATTATATCCCAGAAATGGTCCGGTTATATTTCTTGAACGACAAACGCGTGTATTATAATTTACAGATAATTCATCATAGGCAAGAAAAAGATAATAGTATCCGGTTTTGGGGTTGAAAATCATTTCCGGTCCTTCTTGTCCCTGCCAGCGATTAGCATCGTTGTTTGCACGACGAGCAATGCGAGTTCCATAATCGGCCAATGTGCTTAATTTTAAGGGTTTTCCTGAAGCAGAATCAAGCTTTAGCTCGGGAATTCCACTGTGCCATGAACCGTAAATCAACCAATGATCACCTTCGGGAGTGACAATATAGGTTGGATCAATAGCATTCCACTTAAAATAGGCGTTCCAATCACCTGTGTAACTTGAGCGATACCAAAGTGGTGTTCCTGTGGTTTTGTCACTTACAGAGCTAATCACATAGCCTTTGTCTACCCACACATTCGTTGATAAATCGGTTGACTCCATTAATCCGATAAAAGCTTTTTCTGTCCAGGTATTATCAAAATTTGCCGATGAATTTTGCAACCCGTTCCCAATAAAATTATCCACCACAATGCTATAATACATTCGATAAATGTTCCCCACTTTTCGGATACAGGGAGCCCAATAACCGTATGAAGGACTAACAATTGGAGCAAGGCCAACCCTGGCACGCATGGAATTCAACGAATCTTTTACCCATGATGGAACTACAGGCATGGCAGTCCCCATAAAATTCCAGGTAACCAGATCTTTCGAACGGCGGTATGGAAAATGGCCATGACCATCGAGTGTATTTCCATAAGAAGCATCCGTTCCGTACATATAATAATAGTCGCCACATTTGGTTACGGTTGGATCATGCGTGTTGGCCAGGTTCCAGCTTCCACGGTAAGCCCAGTTGGAGATAGAAGAATAATCATCGGCATAAGTTGGTGCGTAGTAAGGAATTGCAACCTCATTTATAAATTTGATACTATCCACATCCGACACAAACATGCTCAAAACGGTTTTGTCTGATTTGTAAACGGTTAATTCAGTACTGTTATTTAAAAATTTTATACTGTCAATTTCTGAAACATTGTACCCGAGTAACGAACCGGCTGTTTTATGTATATATATTTTTTCCTGAGCTAACAAAGTAACCAGAAATAGCATTGTCAATATTGTAATTCCTGATTTTTTCATTGTTTGGTGAATTTTATAGTTTTATTGTTGACTTTCAGAAAATAAAACCCACTTGCTAGTTGACTTATATCAATAGATTGATTTTTGTCAAGTAATTGTTTATTCATCAAAACTGCACCATCAAGTCGGATAATTTTGATATTTAACACCCCTTCAGGTACATTTTTCAACTGCATGAAGTCTTTACCGGGATTCGGATAAACACCCATCAGAGTATTCTCCGGAATAATATCCGTTATACCGGAGTATAATCCAAAAGTCCATTTACTAATATCAGAAATCATTATTGAGTTCGATGAATCATCCATATTTTTGAAAATCACATTTCCATCCGAAAAAGTTATTCTGTCAATTATACTTAACAAGGTACCTTTTTCAGATCCATTGTTTAGTTTTATTATCAAGCTGTTTTGAGCCGGAATAATATTCAAAGGAAAGATCGACAGGAATAACAAGCCGACAAATATATTTCTACTTTTCATTTTTTTACCATCGATTATTATATATGAATATGATATGAAGTACGAAATGCTTAGTTTATTTTAATAGTACTTTGTGTATGTACGTTTCATTACCCGTATTTATTTTAACAATATTTACACCGGCAGATTCTATTGGGATAGTTGCAATTGGTTCATTCGTTTGTATTGATTTTAAAATATGCCCGCAAGTATCGTAAACAGAAATGGTGGTGTTATTTGTAATCCCGCTAACGATTATGTTTTTATCACGACCAATAACCGTGTGTTTGGTATCGTTTGCTTTGTTTGTTACCAAAGCAGTAGCACTCAAAGGTCTTAAAATACGGACATAAAACAATCCTCCTGCATAGTTTGACCCGCTTGCCTGGAACCGAACGGTTATTGTATCCATATTATTGATCAACCTGTCCGGGATGGGATATTCTACATTGACGAAAGCAGATTTATTCCATTTTCCAACGATATTCTCTGTTAGCAGTTTTACGCCGTTTATTAATATGTCAAATGTACGGTTCCCCGATTCGTATCCCCAATATCGTACCATTAAAGACACGACAGGTTCTTTATTTGTCCTCATTTTGTAACTGATAAAACCCCCGTTATTTGCATCTCTCCAAAATTCATTCTGATAGTTTCCCGTATTTGAATTTAAAGATTGCAAGCTATGATCAACTTCCGGCTGCTGCTCTCCGGGAGCTACCCTGTCAATGGTTCGTGCCTCTAGTTCAAGTGCTGCTTTTTGAGTAGCGGCTAAATTTACAAGTACAGTCTGATATTCAAATGATGTTAATGCCATCCAATACATCATATAACGGGAATCATGAATACGAAAGAAAGGTTCAAGCGTTAATGCAGAATCTGCTTTTGTGACAAATAGGCCCGGAGCTGTAAATGTAAGCGGTTCACCATCGACCGGAATTAGTTTGGAAGGAAATGTCGTACGATCACCGACTATTATAGGTGCTTGATCTAAAGGTAAAAGTTTACCGTTTGCAATATGCCCCCAACGGCTATCATCGGCAATTAATCCGGTCAAATCTTCAGTACCGGTTTTGGCGCCCAGCAAAATCGGACCGTGCATTAATGCAATATAGGCTGGCACATTGGGAAGTTGTTCGATGCTATTGTGCATTGGTAACAGGATAGTTACAACATCGTTGTTATTCCAAATCCGGTTTACTTCAACATATGTAGATGGTTGAGATGTTAATGTTAAAGTGTCGTTTCCAATAAGAACTTTCATGGCATTAGCAGGTACCCATGCCGGATGACGAATCATTAATTTAAACGGGGTTGGTGCATCGACATTTATAGTTAATTTGGTGCGTTCTTCATCAGGGAAAACTGTTTCTTGTTTTACTCTGACTCCCTTCTCTTTCCAGTTCAGTTCAGATGCAATAAATAAGTTCAGGTAGAGGGAATCGTGTTGATGTGAATAAATAAATTCACCATATTTTCCATGATTTTCCATTCCTGTACCAACACAACACCACATTGCTTCATTGGGTGCAGAATATACACGATAATGACGGGGACGTGCTGAAGTAAAATAGACATATCCTCCATGTTCCGGATGTTGTGTGGATAGTATATGATTGTATAAAGCCCGTTCACAATAATCAGCATATTTTGCCAGAGGATTCATACGAAATAAATCTTCGGTCAGTTTTAGCATATTATTCGTATTGCATGACTCAGGACCTTCAGGTACATTCACAAAATCACTATAAGCCGATGCCTGAGGAAAGTATTCTTTACGGCTGTTTGCACCAGATGCAAGACTTCTTTTTCCTGTAACTGTTTCCCAAAAAAAACGACCGGCAGTTTTATAAGTTGCGTCTCCGCTTACCTCTGCTATCCGCTGAAAACCAACTGCTTTTGGAACCTGTGTATTGGCATGCATATTGTCCAGATTATCAATGCTTTTTGACATGCTGTTCAGTAATACTTTGTGCGAAAATCGTTTTGCAGCATTAAGATATTTAGTGTCAGCTGTCATTTGATAAGCATCTGCAAAAATTTCATTCATGCCGCCGTGTTCAGTTGCAAGCATTGTTTCTATCTGAGCATCAGTCAGTGCTGAGCAGATATTAATCCCCCAATCACAAAATTTTAGAAACATAATTCTTGCATCTGCACTTCCACCGTACAACCATGCATCTCTAAGTCCTGCATACATTTTGTGCACGTTATACCAGGGCACCCATGCTGAATTAAAAGGAGTGAAATTTCCTGTTTTAAATGTTGACCAGATGCCATTACTCCCGGGAACACCGCCGACATAACCAACAGCCCATGATGGATATTTTACTCCGTTTGCATCCTGACAGGTTTTGAGTTCGGCAAGCATATAATCCATTCGTTGTTTGCAGTCTGCATTACCAGTAGCCGCATAATTTATGGCTAAGGCTGATAGATAATGCCCGCCAATATGTCCATCCAAACCAATCCAGTTAATATAACTTGCTCCTTTGGGGGTTAAACCGGCCTCTTTCAAATACGGAGCCAGCAATCGATCCACATCGTACTTTAATAATGTTGTTATATTCAGGTCACGGGCATGTTTAAAAGGACCATCAAGTAAAGTTACATCACCCAAAGGAAAAGTATTTGAATAAAGTTTGTCCTGAGCTATCACATGAAGAAATGAAAACACAGCGACACAAAGAATCAGAAGAATGCGTTTATTCATTTTGCGTTAGCATAAGGTTATTTTTGTAATTTTTATTGGACAAAGATATTGAAAATATGGAGGAAACAAGTGGACAAAAGTATTTTGTTGGGGGATAATTGTGGAAGTAAATCACGTTCATTCTCTGTATTGTTTCTTCTGCCAAAACTCTTATTTCCTGATTAGCTTTGCAGTAGCAGATCTGATATAAATGTGTTTTAATTTTTTTTTTGAATTGAAATGGTTATTGTATTAGTAAAAAAAATAAATCTTTTCTGAATATCTTTTTAGAAGAAATTGGAATAAACAACCAATGGATCTTTCTTCTGTCAGCAATACATTCATCTCAACTCAGAATATCTAAATAATTGCCTTTATATTTTTTATTTACTAAACTTCAAAAATCAAATCTAATGTCTGATTATCAGACATATTGATAATCATCTCATTACCAATATGAAATAATCCTCTTTTATTAAACGTTTATCCTCTTCGGGATTGGGATATTTTATATATTTTCGTACCTGATTTTTAATCTATTTTCATGAAATACAAAATCCTGTTAACGATTGCTTTACTATACATTTTCGTTACAGCTTGGTCATTACCTTATAAAATAAGCTATCTGACAGCCGACAATGGCTTGTCCAGAAATCTGGTGGCGGATATTTTTCGCGATAGCCGGGGATTTATTTGGATTTCCACCAGTAATGGATTGGACCGATACGATGGGTATGAATTTATTCATTTTAATAGTCGGAATATGCAAAATCATTTACAAAATGATAATGTACATTGTGTTGAAGAAGATAAAAACGGAAACCTCTGGATTGGAACGGAAAACGGGCTATACTTATTAAATTATCAATCGGGAGAAATAGAAAGTGCCGGTGCACTGTTAAGAAACCGATTAAATTTAATTTCAAAATCAATCAACTTTATAAAAAAAGATGAATCGGGAGATATCTGGGTTGGATATGATAATGGTTTAGCAAAATTACATTACACTACCGGTAATATTATTCAAACCGAAGATATCTATCATGGCAATTCTTCTGTCAGATCTTTTTTGCAATTCAATGGAAGTATTTTCATAGGAGCCGGTAATGAGCTGTTTCGGTTGATACGTGGGAATGACGGAATTTACACAAAAGTTAGTGCCGGTGAAAAATTGAATTCATTTTCAGGTTCTGTGAATGTTTTGTTTTATGACAATGGCTTACTTTGGATTGGAACAACCAATGGTCTTTATAGATATGATCCTGCCTCGGAAGTATTAACTACGTATGTTGCTAATTCCGTACAAAACAATTCTCTTACATCCAGTTATATAACCGATATAAATAAAAGTCAGAATGGTCAGTTACTGATAGCCACTCTCATTGGTTTAAACATTTATGATTATCGAACCGATGTTTTTGAGCACATTACTTCCGAAAATAACCTGACAGGTTTGTCGCTGAATAATAATTTCATAAGCTGTCTTTATGTCGAAGATAATTTGATCTGGATAGGAACTGAGAAAGGTGGAATAAATTTGTTGATGCCTGACTTGAAAATGTTTAGCAATGTAAGCTATTCCTCAGAGAATCCGGCGAGTTTGTCGAAGAATCCTGTAAATTCAATCTACGAAGATGAAGCTGGCGATTTATGGGTTGGAACTGTTGAAGGCGGACTAAATCTGAAAAAAAAAGGTTCGGATGCTTTTATTCATTATTATGCTCAATTGGGGAATCCGGGATCTTTGAGTCACAATTCTGTGAGTAGTATTTGCCGTGATTACCGGGGAGATTATTGGTTTGGAACATGGGGAAGAGGCATAAACCGTATGAAAAAAACTGACAAGGCTCATCCTGTATTTAAGCAGTATTATCGCGGATCTTCGTCTAAAAATTCAATGATCAGTGATTTTGTAGCAGCAATGGTATCCGATGAAAAAAATCATGGATTGTGGTTGGGGACACGCGATGGATTGGATTTTCTGAATCTGGACACGGAAAAATTCATTCACGTTTTAGATTATTTGCCGACGGATAAACACATCAAGCTTATAACAGAAATGTATATCGATAAAAAGCAAAGACTTTGGGTTGGAACCGGCAACGGACTTTATTGTATTTATCTTAATAATACTGATTTAATAAAGAATAAAATACGATACAAACATTTGCAGTACACGTTGACTGATCCTTTGTCCCATAAAATTGAAAAAATAAATTGTATACTTGAGACTAAAAGCGGGCGTTTGTGGTTTGGAAGTAACGGGCATGGAATTTACTCGCTGACTGAAAATGGTGATACGATGAAATTTCAAAACTATGATGTAAGTACAGGTTTACTTGATAATGTTGTATATGGAATGTTGGAAGACGATGCCGGAAGAATCTGGCTGAGTACCGATAAGGGATTATGTGCATTTAATCCGGGTCGGAATAGTAGCCGAAGTTACACGAAAGCCGATGGACTTCAATCAAATCAGTTTTATTGGGATGCTCATTTTAAGGGGAGTGATGGAAAAATGTATTTTGGTGATGTGGAAGGCTATACTTATTTTGACCCGTTGAAATCTGTTCCGGTTTTATTTAAGAATAAAGCGACTATTACCCGGATTAAAGTGTTGAATGAGGATGTGTTTCCTTCAGACAATTCGAATTATATCAGGAACATGAAATTTGATGGTAATCACTTAAAACAAATTGAACTGAAAGAATCGGATAAAGTCTTTAGTATAGAGTTCTCAGCACTTTGTTATAGTTTATCTGATAAAATCAAATATGCTTACCGCTTAAATGGTTTTGATAATAACTGGACTGTAGTTTCTTCCGACAGACGCTTTGCTAATTTTACAAATTTAAAATACGGTAATTACGAATTACAGATAAAATGTACAAATACCGATGGAAGCTGGAGTGACTTGTACACGACTTTAGACATAAAAGTGATTCCACCTTTTTACAAAACATGGTGGTTCTTGTTGTTACTGGTCAGCTCAATTTTGTATGGCGTATACCGTTACTATGTTTATCGTGTAAATCAGTTTCAGAAACAGAAAATTCAACTCAAACAATTAGTGGATGAACGGACCCGTGAGATTAAACAGCAAAAAGAGATGCTTGAAGAACAGGCTCTTCAATTAAAATCTAATATGGAGATAATGATAAAGCATCAGGATGAGATGTCAACTCAGAATGAGAAACTTACCAAACAAAATCAAAAAATTACGCATCAGAAGGAGGAACTGATTTCTCTTTCTAAAAAAGTAGAAGAAGCCAATTTTGATAAAATCTCATTTTTCACCAATATTACACATGAATTCCGAACACCCATAACGCTGATTCTTGGACCGGTGGAAAGGTCTTTGAAAATGAGTACGAATCCAAAAGTGCTTGAACAGTTGAATATTGTACAACGAAATTCCCGCTTGTTGCTGACCTTAATCAATCAATTAATGGATTTCCGAAAGGTAGATTCAGGAAAGCTGGAATTAGTCAACACACAACAAAACTTTATTGAGTTTTTAGATGACATCATATTACCTTTCGAAGATTTGGTGAAAGACAGGGGAATCACTTTCCGTAAACAATATCGCATTAATCCCCCGGAATTTCTTTTCGACCGCGACAATATGCAAAAAGTCATGGGGAATTTATTGTCCAATGCCATCAAATTTACTCCCGACCATGGTCTGATTACGGTTATTGCAAGTACCTATACTGATAAATCCGATCAAAAGGAACGTTTGTATGTTGCCGTGAAAGACAACGGAAAGGGAATTCCCGAAGAGGATTTGACAATGATTTTTGAACGTTTCTATCAGTCAAAACAAAATCAACCTTATTCAGGCTCAGGACAAAGTGGTACAGGAATTGGTCTATTCCTCTGTAAACGGATTATTCAGTTACACAACGGAACTATAGAGGCCCGAAATCAAAATTCAGGCGGATCCTGTTTTCGGTTTATTATTCCGATTGAACGCAGAATTAGTACGGTTGTGTCAGTTGATGGTAAACAAATGGAAATGCTGGTGTCCAACCCCAATATTGAGCAAGATAATATTTCAAATGAATTATTGAAAGGGAAGCCCAACTTATTAATAGTCGAAGATAACAGCGATATGCGGCAGTATATACGTTCGATATTAAACCAGGAATTTAATATACTCGAAGCTCCCAATGGCGTTGTTGGATTGGAAGTTACCAATCGTTATCAGCCCGATTTGATTATTAGCGATATTATGATGCCCGAAATGGATGGTCTTGAATTTTGTAAACGGGTAAAAACCAGTTTTACAACATCGCATATCCCGGTAATTTTGCTTACCGCTAAATCTTCAACCGACACTCAGATCGAGAGTTTTCATTTAGGTGCTGATGGCTTTCTTGTAAAACCTTTTGATGAAGATTTGCTGATAGCGATGATCCGGAATCTTAGCGACAAAAAGAAACGTATTCAAATGAATTTTGCCGAAAATATGGATCCCAAGGCCTTATATTTTGACGAAGAATCCCTGGATAAAAAATTTATCGACAAATCATTGATGGTTTTAAAGGAAAATTATACAAACCCAGCCTTCGATGTTACGGAATTTATTGATATCATGGGAATTAGCCGAAGTTTATTACATAAAAAACTTAAAAATCTGGCTGGTCAGTCAGCCAGTCGTTTCATTCGGATTTACAGACTCAATATTGCACGGGAATTAATTATTAAAAATCGTATCAACCATTCTCTCAATATTTCAGAAATCGCTTACGAAGTCGGATTTAATGATCCTAAATATTTTACCCGCTGTTTTACGAAACATTTTGGGATACAACCGAGCACGTTTTTAGATGAAGAAGTGAATTTTAAATCAACAAAAGAGGAAATGGATGAGTAAATTCATTTCCACTAAACTGAATGGATTGTCTACCATTAAAATGTATATTTAATTTATTTTTGTATCACACTATAAATACTTCAATTAACATCATGAAAAAAACAAAATCGTTAGTCATGTTGATATTCTCAATTGCATTGGGAACGCAACTTGTTTTTGCCCAGACACACAATATTCAGGTTGATGTCAAAAAAGTGGGCTCTCCAATCCAGAAAACCATGTACGGTATTTTCTTCGAAGACATCAATTATGGAGCTGATGGCGGACTATATGCCGAAATGATTAAAAACCGGTCCTTTGAATTTCCTCAAAGTCTTCTTGGCTGGACTTCGTTCGGAAATGTTGAAATTCGGATTGATGATCCTGCATTTCCAAACAATCCGCATTATGCCCGTCTTTCATATCCCGGACACGATGAAAAGAGAACCGGATTGGATAATGAAGGTTTTTTCGGTGTCAGCATAAAAAAAGATGCAGATTATCGTTTTTCTGTCTGGGCACGCTCACCTGAAGCTGGAAACAGTAGTATACGAATTGAATTTATTGATCCGAAAAGTAATGTTTTCAGCTCGCAAAAACTGACTGTTGATTCCAAAGAATGGAAAAAATATCAGGTAGTTATAAAAGCAACCAAGACAGAATTAAAAGGCCGGTTGCGAATTTTCCTTACATCTAAAAATGCCCTTGATTTGGATCATGTTTCACTTTTCCCTGTTGATACATGGAAAGGTCGTGAAAACGGTTTGCGAAAAGATCTGGCACAGGCATTATACGATTTACATCCCGGTGTTTTCCGTTTTCCGGGCGGCTGCATTGTGGAAGGAACCGATCTGAATACGCGTTACCAATGGAAAAATTCAGTTGGACCGGTCGAAAACAGAAAATTGAACGAAAACCGTTGGGAATATACTTTCCCTGATCGCTTTTTCCCTGATTATTTTCAATCGTACGGAATGGGATTCTTTGAACTTTTTCAACTTTCGGAAGATATTGGTGCCGAACCGCTTCCTGTTGTAAGTTGCGGTCTCGCTTGTCAGTTTCAAAACCACAATGATAAAGCCCATGTACCGGTTTGTGATCTCGACCCCTATGTACAGGATGCGCTGGACTTGATCGAGTTTGCCAATGGCGACGTAACGACCAAATGGGGAAAATTACGTGCCGATATGGGGCATCCGGCTTCGTTTAACCTGAAAATGATGGCTGTAGGTAACGAGCAATGGGGAAGTTTGTATCCCGAACGTCTCGAACCGTTTATGAAAGCCATTCGTGCCAAATATCCTAATTTTAAAATTATCGGAACTGCCGGTCCAAGTCCTGATGGAAAAGATTTTGATTATGGATGGAGTGAAATGAAACGCATGAAAGCCGATCTGGTGGACGAACATTATTACAGAGATCCACAATGGTTTTTGTCAAATGCAAATCGCTACGATAAATACGACCGAAAAGGACCTAAAGTATTTGCCGGCGAATATGCCTGTCATCCTAAAAACCGTAAAAACAATTTCGAATCTGCACTCAGTGAAGCTGCCTTCATGACGGGATTTGAACGCAATGCCGATGTGGTTTATCAATGTACTTATGCACCGCTTTTTGCACATGTGCAGGGTTGGCAATGGAAACCCGATCTTATCTGGTTCGATAACCTTCGCAGTGTACGGTCGGTGAATTATTACGTACAGCAACTTTACGGAATGAATGTTGGAACCAATGTGTTAACTACAGTTGAGAACAAGTTGCCACTCGAAGGACAGGATGGACTTTATGCTTCTTCGGCATTGGATAAAAATAAAAATGAAATCATCCTGAAAATCGCCAATACTTCCGACGCAGTTCAAAAAGTAACGTATACTTTCAATGGATTAAAAGCCGCCGGGCGAACAGGAACTCAAACCGTACTGAAGTCGGAAAACCAGGATATGGAAAATACGCTCGATAATCCGAATGCTGTTGTGCCTGTGACTAAAGATCTTAATGTTTCAGGCAATACATTAGAAATGGAACTTGCTCCGAGATCATTTAATTTGTATACAATTAAGTTGTAGTTTAATTTGTCAGTTATTTAAAAACGAGGCGGTCCTTTTAAGGACCGCCTCGTTTGTTTAAAGAATATATGTATGATGATTAAGTATTTATTGGTCTAATTTATTTTCTTTCCCCATACCGAACAACCGTTTTTATCCATACCCGTGAAAAGGATTGTCTCGGTTTCATTTTCCCAGTCATGACCAGCGAAAACGATCAGATTATGAATGGTTTCATCTTTCAAAGTCAGTGTGAGTCCTTTCTTTGCTTCATATTTCCATTTCCCGTCAGAACCTTTCATATTCCCGTTTTTATTGAAATCAACAACTTTTGATGCATCGATCTCGGTTTTTCTCAACTTATTTTCACCCCAGAGAATTTGTCCGAATTCCAGTTTTCGATCGGATTTTGCATCCTGAATGCGAATGATTTCCCAAGTGCCTGTAAGATCTTTTTTGCTTATTTTTGTTTGTTTTGTTGCGGTAAAACGTTCCGGCGAAACAACCGGCCAACCTGCTGTTGTCCATTTTACTTCACGAACATGTAAGTCCATCAATTGATTTTCGGGAGATAAACGTGCCTGATGTGCCATATAAAAATCACCTTTGCCATTTTCAAAAACCGAGCAATGTCCGGTCCCGGCCCAACCGGGATGATTTTTAAACTGATAAGGATGAGTCAGTATCGGATAATGGTTGATCGTGTCCCGCAAATCATTTCCGAAAAAGTCCAGAAACGGACCTTCAGGTTTATCAGAACGACCAACTCTCACATTGTAGGTTGTCATTAGCGGATCGTAGGACATGAAAAGATAATATTTTTTGAAATCAGGATTGTAAATGATTTCTGGCGCTTCAATATTATCTTTTCGTAGATTGGCACGACGTGCAGTGCTGTGTCCCTGATCGTCTGGTATGGTGGTTAAACCTGTTTCCGGATTCAGTTCAACTGCATACAATCCACCAAAATACGAACCGTAATGCATCCACATTTTACCGTTATGAGCGTCACTTACTATGCTTGGATCGATGGCGTTCATTTTATCACCCCGTTGGGTTTTTAAAACTGCCCCTTTTTGTGTCCAGGGACCAAGTGGAGAATCCGATTCGGCCAGACCGATATACGAAGTTTGCAATCCGAAAGCCGAAACGCAATAGTAAAGCCGGAATTTATCTTTAAATTGTACGATGTAAGGTGCCCAAATGTTGGTTGCACCTTTATTATCGCTGTGCAAAAGTACCCAGTCTTTGGCCTCCACAGGTATTTCAGGAAATGCCCAACCTTCAAATTTCCATTGAACTAAATCGTTGGAAGTCCGGACCTGAATAAATCCAATAGCTACATTCTTGTCGGCATCTGTTCTTCTGCCTCCACGGAAAATTGCATCGGTAGAATACATATAATAAGTATCTCCAATCTTCAGGCACGAAGGATCATGCACGTTATAAGTCCCCCAACTTTTATAATTCTCCAACGCTGAAATATCGCGGTAATCGTCTTTCCATGGATTAGTTGATTTCTGCGGGTATTTAGCGGATTGACAGGCAAAACTCATCATCAAAAACAAACCCGTCAGGAATAAATGAGTATTATAAAAAATAGATTTCAACATGATAGAAGTTTTGAATGAATTGAAATTGAATGAAATTTATCGGAAATAGTGTCTATTTTCTGCATGACAAAAATAATGGAAAAATACACTAACAAAGCGGACAAAATTAATTTTAGGGTGGACAATTAACTCAAATAAAGATTTATTTTCAAGAGACTTATTGTAAAATGAATGATTGAAATGTTCAATGATTATTTGTGACTCAAACTAAATTGTTTTGGATGTGTGATTTGTTATGATTAGTATGTCGTTATAAGATTGGAAATAATTAAAAACGAGACTATCTTAAATAAAGAAAGTCTCGTTAAATATAATGAGTTAATGATTAATTACTCTATTTATCAATTATCTATAAGCTTTCTCCAAAATCCTCTTTGAATTTCGCCAATAGTTTTGTCGGCCAGTCGCTTGTTGGTTCCAAACCTCCCATAAAGAAACGCAATACAGGTGGTTCATAAACAAAGCGTAAACCCCCGATCAGCAACCTGTTTTCATATAACCAGGTCAGACGATCTTCCACATATTTAATTTGTGATAGCGTGAACACACGGCGTGGAACGGCAAGGCGTAACAATTCCATATCGGCATATGTTTCATTACCGTATTCATCGCGTTGGTTGGAAATGGAACCGCGCTCCATACCGCGAACACCTGAAATCAGAAATAAGGCAGCAGCTAATGCTCCGGCAGGATACTGGGTTTGAGGAATATGAGCACATACCTGCATGGCATCTACATGAACACCCAATACGCCGGCAGGTTTAATAACCGGAATGCCTTTTTTGTCTAATTCACCTACCAGGTATTTAATAAAAGTGGGGCTTTGGGAAATCATGGTTTCGTCAAGGGTTTCGTAGAGTCCTACGGCCATGGCTTCAATTTCGCGAACCGATATACCTCCATAAGTTAAAAACCCTTCGTAAAGCGGAACCAGGGCTTCCAATTCACGCATGATAACAGGATTGTCGGTACACATACCACCTCCACGTGAAGAACTGAGTTTTCTTGCCGAGAAGTAAACCAGGTCAGCTAAACCGGTCATGGTTTTAATGATGGTTCCCATGTCGGAAGATTTAAATTCATCTTCGCGTTGCAAGACCAAATAGGCATTTTCGCCCAATAAGCTGGCATCAAGTACTAGTCGGATGCCATATTTATCAGCCAATCCACGTACATCACGTAAATTCTGGATGGAGAAAGGTTGTCCACCGATCAGGTTGGTCGAAGCTTCCATGCGGATAAATGGAATATTTTTCGGACCGTGATGGTTGATTACTTCTTCCAGTTTTTCAATATTCATATTTCCTTTAAAAGGATGATCTGAATTTACGACATAAGCTTCATCGTAAAGTAATTCCACAATTTGTCCGCCTTTGTCGGTAATATGAGCCATGGCGGTAGTGAAATGGTAGTTCATAGGAACCAGACTACCTTTATGAACATAAGCAATAGAAATAATATTTTCAGCGGCACGTCCCTGATGGACCGGTAACAGGTATTTCTTTCCCAACACGTCATTAACCGCTTTTTCCAACCGGACGAAACTCTGTGAACCGGCATAGGCATCATCGGCTTGCATCATAGCTGCAACCTGATTGTCACTCATAGCATTGGTTCCGGAGTCGGTGAGCATGTCCAGAAAAACGTCTTTGGTACTGAGCCGGAAAGTGTTGAATCCACCCTCGTAAAGGGCTTCCAGACGACGTTCGATAGGAACAAGGTTGAGTTTTTGCACAACGCGTACTTTGTGTAACTCCAATGGGATATTCTCACCACTGTAAAATTTAATCTCTTGCATAATGTTAGATAGTAATTTTTTGAATGTATATATTTAAGAACGATATTCCTTTTCAAAAAAAATGCGCGCTCCGGTTAATAGACACGCGGGTAGAATAAATATACCGATAATTTACAAATCAATACATTTATGCCTGCAAAGATAATAATTATTTTAGAATGTAATAGAAATAGTAGCAAAATGATAGACCGGATATCAGATTCTTGCAGTTGCTTTAATACTTGCACCCAAAAGTTGAAAATTTACATCGGATCTACATCCAGATTTACCCACAAAGATTTAAATTGCGGTTCGGCAATTAGCTGGTTGGTGATTTGTCGTAAGATTTCTTTGGCACGTTCGGGCGAAGCTTCCACTTCAAATTTGAGAAGGATATGTTTGATATATAAATTCTGAATGCGCGAAACAGCCGGAACATTTGGTCCGAGTACCCGGGCGGCAAACACGGCACGAAGATCGGAAGCCATGCGGTTGGCAGCCAGGTTCAGTACTTTCGGGTCACGATGGCGCAACACGATTTGAATCATGCGAAAGTACGGCGGATATTTAAAGAGTTTACGTTCTTCACATTGGGTGTTGAACATCGCTTTGTAGTCGTTTCGAATTACCTGACCGATAACCGGATGTTCGGGAGATGAAGTTTGGAGAATGACTGTACCCCGTTTATTTTTTCTGCCCGCCCGTCCACTGACTTGTGCCATCAACTGATAAGCGCGTTCATGCGCCCTGAAATCGGGAAAATTCAGCATATTATCCGCATTCAGGATGCCAACCAGACTGACACGTTCAAAATCCAGTCCTTTTGAAACCATTTGGGTACCAATCAGAATATCGACTTTTTGTTGTTCAAAATCGGAAATGATTTTCTCGTATGATTTTTTTGAACGGGTTGTATCCAAATCCATGCGTGAAACTCTGGCTTCAGGGAAAATAAGTTTTATTTCATCTTCAATTTTCTCCGTGCCAAAACCTTTAGTTATCAGACTACCGGCCGTACCGCAGGCCGGACAAATACTCGGAATCGGTTCGGTATAACCGCAATAATGGCAAGTCAGGGTATTGAAAACCTTGTGAACCGTGAGGCTTACATCACAATTTTTGCAATGCGGCACGTAAGCGCAGGCTTTACACTCGATATAAGGAGCATATCCGCGACGGTTCTGGAAAAGAATGACCTGTTCGGAATTTTGCAATGCTTTCCCGATTTTTTCAAGCAATAATGGAGTAAAATGGCTTTCCATTTCTTTTTTACGATAGGCTTCTTTTGAATCGACAACCAGTATCTCGGGCATCTCCATTTCCTCGTGACGCTGATTAAGTTCCACCAGTCCGAATTTTCCGGTGAGTGCATTGTAATAGGTTTCAACGGCCGGTGTGGCGGTCCCGAGTAAGGTTTTGGCACCGTGCATCGAGGCCAGTACGATGGCGGCATTGCGGGCATGATAGCGCGGTGCCGGATCGTATTGTTTGTAACTGGATTCATGTTCTTCGTCCACGATAATCAAACCCAGCTGGCGAAAGGGCAGGAAGATGGATGATCGAACCCCGATAATTACGTCATATGTTTTGTCGTTCAATACATTGTTCCAAATTTCCACCCGCTCGGCATCCGAAAATTTGGAATGATAAACACCCAACTTACTTCCGAATACACGTTTCAAGCGTGAAGTCAACTGGGTGGTCAGTGCTATTTCCGGAACCAGATATAGAACTTGTTTACCTTCGGCCAAAACTTTATTGATGAGTTGAATATACAATTCTGTTTTTCCGCTGGATGTCACGCCATGAAGTAAAACCACCTGTTTTTCAAGGAATTGCTTTTCAATTTCATTATAAGCTTCCCCTTGAGAATCATTGAGCGTGTATTGTTCCGATGTTTGGATTTCGGACACATCCAACCGGCCAATTTCTCTCACATAGATTTCCATGGCACCTCGTTCCACCAATCCGTTGAGCACGGCTGGCGAAGCTCCGGTTCGTTCCAGTAACTCTTTCTTACTGACTTCGCGTTTTTTAGCAGGAGTGAGACATTTGGATAAATCAATATACATCATCAGCACATCCAGTTGCTTTTTGGCCCGGCTTAAATCGTCAAACAATTTTCGGAGGTTTTCTTCTTTGATCGTTTCATCCGTCAGGCGGACAAATGAATCGGTTTTTGCCCGAAACTTTTCATCCAGTTCTTCGCTGATTTCCACGGCTCCTTTTTCCAGCAATTGTTTCAGTGTGGGCAACGAGTCGCGCATTTCAGTTATTTTATTCAATTCATTTACGCTGATGGCTTTACCATCGGAGAGAGCCATAAGAACCTTTTCTTCTTTTTCCGAAAGAACGGTTTCCGCTTTATAATCGGGATTAATGCGTACCTGTGTTTCACTTTCCAGTTTCAATCCCGCCGGAACGGCTGCCTGATAAACATCGCCCAGAAAAGCCTGGTAGTACGACGAGATCCATTCCCAAAACTTCATTTGCGGACGACGCAGAATCGGTTCATTATCGAGCAAACAAATAATATCTTTTGCCTCGTAAACGGTAGGAGTGATGGAATGCACCAGGTAAATTACCGCCGTGTACATTTTCTTTTTTCCGAACGGCACCACCACACGCATACCCATACGTATCTGACCGGCCCATTCCTCGGGAACCGAATAGGTAAAAGTGTTTGCCAGTGGCAATGGAAGTATAACGTCAACGTATTTCATGACCCCTAACCCCTAAAGGGGAATAAATATTTTGTTTGGCAAAGGTAGCAAACAATTGACAAAAGACAATTGCTAAATACCGCAATACGTGAGGAAAATAAATTATGTAGAATTAAAACGAATTGTAAAGATTACGTATATTTGTAATCCGAATTGATAAATAAATACGAATGAATGAAGAATTAGTATGCAGAATATCAATGCTTTTTTTGGAAACAGGATTCGAGTATGTTCACCGAAGCACACAACCGGGCTTTCTATGAATTGCGTCCGCTCTACAGTGAGTATATAAAATACGCACGGATACTGCTCGCCGGTAATCAGGCACTTGAAGCCATAGGAATAGTGATGAAACGGAAATAATCACTCTGTTGAATTCAAATAAAATAGTATCTTTACAACCGAAACATCCGGCGACTCTATCCGCTTTTTCATAATGGCTCTACCGACCGGATTTTTTTCAATAATAATAAAATTTTGTTAATCAAAAAATAATGGTTTTCTTTGTAGTAAAATTCTTATTAAATACTTAACCAATATATTTTACAGTTATGAAACAGTTTCTTAAATTTACTCTTGCCACCATCGTTGGAATTATTATTGCCTCGTTATTGGGCATTTTGATCATGTTTGGGATAATTGGAGCTATTGCCGGTTCAAGTGAGACCACTACCGTTCTGAAACCAAATTCTGTATACGAAATTGATTTGGAAGGAACATTGGTCGACCGTTCTCAGGAAGATCCTTTCTCAGCAGCATTTGCCGAAGCAATGGGTCAAACGGCACAAAAAACAATTGGACTCGATGATGTCCTGACCAATATTGAAAAAGCAAAGAATAATGACAACATAGTTGGAATTTATCTAAAAGGTGGTTCGCTGAACGGCGGTTTTGCTTCGATAAAAGAAATCCGTAATGCTTTAATTGATTTTAAGAAATCTGGTAAATTTGTTGTTTCTTATGCTGATAACTATTCACAGAAAATGTATTATCTGGTTTCTGTTGCTAATAAAGTTTTGATAAATCCGCAGGGAATGTTGGAATTGAAAGGACTTTCGGCTGAGTCCATGTTCCTGAAAAACACGCTGGATAAACTGGGGATTGAAATGCAGATTGTTAAAGTTGGTACGTATAAATCGGCAGTAGAACCTTTGGTTAATACCAAAATGAGTGATGCCAATCGCGAACAGGTAACTGTTTATCTGAATTCAATCTGGAAAACCTTATTGACCGAAGTTTCTGCTTCCCGGAAAATTTCGGTTGAGAAATTAAATGAATACGCGGATGAAATGATGATGTTTCAACCCACGGCCAAAGCAAAGGAATATGCTTTAGTCGATTCATTGATATATCTCGATCAGGTGGACAGTATTTTGAAATCGAGTGCAAAACTGGTTGACAAAGATCAGGAATTGAAGTTTGTCAAAAATTCAGCTATGACCAAATTGCCGGATACCAGCAAATTTGATAAAAATAAGGTAGCGGTAATTTATGCTATCGGTGAAATAACCGATGAAGAAGGAGATGGTATTGTGGCAAAAGATTTAATTAAGACAATCAACGATGTAGCCAAAGATTCGGCAATTAAAGCGGTTGTTTTCCGCATCAGTTCACCGGGTGGAAGTGCTTACGCTTCCGAGCAGATCTGGCATGCATTATCCATGCTTAAGACCAAGAAACCACTGATCGTTTCTATGGGCGATTATGCAGCTTCCGGAGGATATTACATCGCCTGTATGGCTGACAAAATAGTGACACAACCTAATACGATCACGGGTTCGATTGGTATTTTCGGTGTAATTCCTAATATCAAAGGGTTGAATGAAAAATTAGGATTAACCTATGATGGCGTAAAAACGAATAAACTGAGCGATGCGATATCTGTAAATCGTCCGTTTACACCTGAAGAACGCAGTTTGATGCAAAACTACATAAACCGTGGATACGAACTGTTTGTAAAACGATGTGCAGATGGCCGTAAAATGACTATTGATCAGATTAAGGCTGTTGCCGAAGGTCGTGTATGGACAGGCGAAGATGCTTTGAAGATTGGCTTGGTGGATAAAATCGGAGGATTGAATGATGCTATTAAACTGGCGGTTGATAAAGCTAAACTAAAAACGTACAATGTAAGTGAATATCCTGAAAAAGAAAGCTTTGAGACTAAATTGATGAAAAGTTTCAGTCAGGATGTAGAAACGCGGTTTATGAAAGCGCAGTTAGGTGAGCAATACAACGTTTATATGCAAATTAAAAATCTGAGTAAAATGAATGGCATTCAGGCTCGTCTACCTTATGATTTAAATATCAGATAAAGTTGAGGAACTAACAGCAAATTGATAATTACCTAATTATTTATTAATCAGAAAAGACAAAGTTTGACGCTTTGTCTTTTTTGTTTTTATCAGGAAAATGCCTATCTTTGCAGTCGATTTTTGCGGATGAACTGCAAAAACGTGTGCTTGAATACCACGTAAAAAACAAGAATAATGAAAAAACAAGTTTCCGTCGCCTTTATGGTGTTTGGGCTGCTGTTTACGGTATGCCTTATTGTCTCCAACATTGTTGAGCAAAAGTTGATTTCCATTGGAGGAATCGAAGCCACAGCCGGCTTGCTCATTTTTCCCGTATCCTATATTCTTAATGATGTGATAGCCGAAGTCTGGGGTTATCGTAAAGCACGTTTAATCATTTGGAATGGTTTCCTCATGAACTTTTTGGCTGTCATTATTTTCCGCCTGAGTATATGGGCGCCGGGATCGGTCAATTTCCATCATCAGGCTGCATTTGAACTGGTTTTGGGTAACACGGAGCGAATTGTAGGAGCCAGCTTCGCCGCCTTCCTTCTTGGGTCGTTTCTGAATGCTTTTGTGATGAGTAAAATGAAAGTGCTGCAACATGGTCGTGGATTCTCTATCCGTGCAATTGTTTCGACGATAGTTGGTGAAGGTGCCGATTCTCTGGTTTTCTTCACGCTGGCGTTTTCAGGTATTATCCCAACTTCCGCTTTGATAACGCTTATTTTTACCCAGACTGCCATGAAAACCGGTTACGAAATTATAGCATTACCACTTACCAATTATGTGGTTAAATGGGTGAAAAAACACGAACAAACCGATGTGTACGATAACGACATCTCATATAATCCATTAAAAATTAATGATATTTAGTCAGTTGAAACGGGTTCAAATGATTTTGATTTGTTGATTATGTGGATGAAATTGCATTTTTATAAGCTACTTCTAAATTGGGTGGTAATAAGATTAAGATTAAATATTAAAATCAAAAATACAATATAAAGAACGTCGGAAAAGTAATTCTTCCGACGTTTTTTTTATTTCGACATTATTTTCTAAAGTTGAATCTAAATTTTAAATTTAGCAAGAGGAGACTTTTTAGTCTAGTTGAAAATATAACGTAAAATGACCAGTACAACGATCATAAAAGTAATGGAAATTTTATATATTTTTTGGAACAATGGGCGATTAATAAATGCAGACATGATAATTGGTGTTTAGATTGATGAATAAATAATTTCTTAATACAAATAATTCTTTTAGAATAATTACTGTGTAAAGATACTGTATTTATTTTATATACCAGATATACAGGTAAATGTGGTATTTCATTCTCTTTGCTGTAGCAAAAAATACAGTGCAAAATTTACTTTTAATATTCATATTGTGTAATTATTCAGAATATATATACTCATTTTCATATAAACGATTTGTTTCGCAAAATATATAACTAATTTAAGCTCAAAACCTGAATATTTGAATCATCGTTTGTAGCAAATAATTTAGTTTAATTTAATTTGTAAAATAGCTCAAGATGGGTGTCATAAAATTAATTATTGTTTTTTGGAATAAAAGAATTGAATAAGAATTTTCACTTGAAATAAATATACACTAATTAACTTTAATGTTTGGATCTTTAATAAAGATTAGAGTAAAAGGATATGAATTGAATAAAAATTTCGATGTTTTATATAGAAAATGATCTGATATGAATGATTGAATGTAAAAATTACACTTTATGTAAAAAAAAGTAGTGATATTAGATTTACACCAAAGTGCCATTTTATAATCAATATAACGGTAATTATATTAAGTATTGAAAATTTACAAAAATACAACCCAACATGTTGACTTATTTGTTGAAAATCAAGAACCCCCTTACAATCGTATGATTATAAGGGGGTTTCTCTACTTAAAACGTACCCGAAGCGGGACTTGAACCCGCACAGCCGTGAAGCCAAAGGATTTTAAGTCCTTCGTGTCTACCATTCCACCATCCGGGCATGATACGTTTATTTCATTTGAGCGAAAAACGGGACTTCCCGATAGCTATCGGGATAAACTTCTCGTACCGATGAACATTTTCGCATTTAAAGAATGAGCGAAAAACGGGACTCGAACCCGCGACCCCGACCTTGGCAAGGTCGTGCTCTACCAACTGAGCTATTTTCGCAATAATTTGTTTTTAATTTTGAAATCGTTATTTCAAAGTTCTTATTAAAGTCGGAATCATTTCCTTCTTTTATATGGCAAGGTCTTGCTCTACCTCCCGATAGCTATCGGGATGAGCTATTTTGAAAAATTATTCTCAATTTCAATTATTAATTGTGAATTATTAATTATTAATTGATTGTTGCTTTTCTCTCAAAGCGGCTGCAAAGATACGTTCAATTTTTGAATTTGCGAAATTTTTCGATAGAAAAAAAAGCTTCAAAGGCATTAAAATTAAACAAAAAAGCGAGAAATGATTTAATCATTCCCGCTTTCTTGTTAATACGGATTCCTTTAAGCTAAACTAACGAATAATTCGCCTTCAACTTCATTGAACTTTACTTTTCCTTCGCGAGCCAACCAACCCAGGCCAAGGTTTAAATCCTTTTCAGCCAGTTTTGTGGTTTTTTTTACCGCTTTTACATTTAACTCTCCTTTTTCTAAGGCAGCATAGATTAAGCCTGCATTAGTTCCAATCTTTTCTGATAACATAATAGTTTGGTTTGTAAATTTGCATTTGTAAAATTTGATGCTACAAAAGTACAAAAAATATGTTATATAACATGAAATAAAAGAATGATTAACATGTTTACTACTCTTTCATGCTATTATTGATTAATAATAAAGATTTTGTTATAAGTTTGTGTACATTTCCTCGATCAGCAATTTATATTTTTGCATGATGACTGCCCTTCGTATTTTCAATGTATTGGTTAGCTCTCCTGTTTCAATGGCAAAGCCTTTGCGAATTAAAGTGAAGCGTTTAATTAATTCATAATTAGCCATCCCTTTTTGTAATTCGGTAATTCGTGTTTGCATAAAATCCTTAATTAATGGCGATTTCAATAATTCATCCACATTTTCATATTGAATTTTATTCTTTTTAGCGTACTCTTCGAGTGCTGATATCGACGGAGCAATAATAGCTGTCACATAATTACGCTCATCACCAATGACTGCAACCTGATCAATATATTTATCTACACCAAGTTTAGTTTCTATTTCCTGAGGAGCAATGTATTTTCCGTTTGAAGTTTTAAACAAATCTTTAATCCGCTCTGTCATAACGATTTTGTTGTCTTTAATATAACCTGCATCTCCTGTTTTGAACCAACCATCTTCTGTAAATGCAGCAGCCGTTGCTTCAGGATTCTTATAATATCCGGGAAAAATGGTTTTTCCTCTTAGTAAAATCTCATTTTCTTCTCCGATTTTCACTTCCAGGTCGGGGACAATCGTTCCAACTGTTCCGATCTCATAACCCACGTAATCAAAACAGCTGACTGTTGCAGTACTTTCGGTTAAACCGTAACCATATACAATCGGAACACCTATGCTTCTGAAAAATAATGCAATTTCGTCGGAAAGTTTTGCTCCGGCCGTAGGTAGCATATTGGCATTTTCAAGACCTAATGTCTTTTTTACCTTTGAGAAAATAAGTTTATCAGCCAACGTATATTTGATTCTCAACAGGATACCGGGTCTTTTACCAAGACGCAAAAAATCGACATTGTGTTTTTTCCCCGTGGCTATGGCCCATGTTACAACTCCCTGCATTAAAGGAGAGAATTTAGATAGATTTTCGTTGACACCTGCATAAACCTTTTCCCAAAAACGTGGTACGGAACACATCAATGTTGGTCGTACATCTTTTATTGTTTGTTGAATTTCAGTCGGATTTTGGTTGATATAAATAGTTGCCCCGCTGAAAATGCATAAATAGCACCAGGTACGTTCAAAGACATGTGAAAGTGGCAAGAAAGCAATGGATACATCTTTATCGGATAATGAAGTCAGGCGTAATGTATTTACTCTCATTGCTTCTCTAAAGCAACTGTGAGGTATCATTACACCTTTAGGATTCCCGGTAGTTCCGGAAGTATATAAAATACAGGCTAAATCTTCATCATTAGCTTCTTTTTGTCTGTTCTGTACTTCGATATGTTTTGTTGAGTTTTCTCCCAATTTCACAAACTCGTCATAAAATATGCTGTGATCTGTATCGCTAAGTACTACTTCACTGTCGAAAACAATTATTTTTTTCAGGTATTTTGAGTGATTCAATACTTCTGAAGCCACATTATATTGATGTTGATCTCCGACAAAAATGATTTCAATTTTTGCATCATTTACAATGAACTCAACTTGTGGAACGGTTGAGGTTGCATACATTGGAACTACAGTTGCCCTGTTGGCAAACAGGGCAAAATCAACTATCAAATTTTCAGCTTTGTTTTGTGAAAATTGGGCAACTCGTTGCTGTTCTACAACACCTAATTCAACAAACGCCTTTGCAGCTGCCAAAACCTGTCCGGCAAATGAATTCCACGAAATAGTGCTCCAATCATCATTGATTGAATTGCGGTAGCACATTACTGTCTTTTCTCCATACTTTTTTGCTTGAGCAAACACTAACTGAGAAAAATGAACTGTTTCCATGATTCTTTCTTTTAATAGGTTAGATGGTATTATTTAAATACAAAGATAGAAATAAAACACAAAAAATTGCACCATTTTGTAAAAAGCGTGCAATAATATATAAAACATTTAAATAGACTGACAGGAATTTAAATAACAGATACAGATTTATTAAATCTCAAAGGATGAGTTCTTCTCAGGTAATTGTTGGATTTCAATTAGAAGTTCTTCCAGAAAATTCTGATTGGATTGAATCATTTGATCGGCAATACGTGAAGCATCCTGCTGAGATTCTTTTTTACTGAATCCGGAACCCACACAAATAGTTTTTCCTTCAATCGTAAGGCCGGATTGAAATAAATGTTTGTTGGATTTACTTAAGCTTTCATCAATCAGGATAAATTCTGTTTGAAGATGATTTTTCTGGCACCATTCAATTAATTTTGATTTGAAATTAACCTCGATTTCAGCGACCTGATCAAGATTGACAAATGTACGAAACAAGCGTTGTTCAACAAATTTCTTACACTTTTTATAACCAAAATCCAGATAAATGGCTCCCATTAAGGCTTCAAGAGCATTGCCATAAATATTATTGTTTGTATGTGTATTTACATATTTGGTTACCATAACCAACTTATCCAGCCCAATTTCCACAGCTAACAGATTTAATGAATCACGTTTTACAATTTTTGATCGCGTATTAGTCAAAAAACCTTCACGTTGGTTCTCATAGCGATGGTAAAGAATATCGGTAACGACGGAATTAAGCACAGCATCACCTAAAAATTCAAGACGTTCGTTGCTCAATAAATGTCCGCTTTCGGTGGGAATTGATACTGATCGGTGCCGGACGGCTAACTGGTAGTATTCAATCTTATTGGGATAAAACCCTAAAACTTTATAAAATAAAAAATAAGGCTCATTTCGAGCATTCGAAAAGAGCCTTATTTTTTGAATGATATATTTAATCACAAACTTATTTGATATATTTTTTAATAATAACACTCGCGTTATGTCCACCAAACCCGAAGGTGTTGGACAAAGCCACATTTACAGTGCGCTTTTGTGCCTTATTAAAAGTGAAATTCAGTTTATAATCAATGTCAGGATCTTCATCTCCATCTGTAAAATTAATGGTAGGTGGAACAATGTCATTTACTACTGACAAAACCGAAATAATAGCTTCAACAGCACCGGCAGCACCTAATAAGTGACCGGTCATGGATTTAGTGGCGCTGATATTGAGTTTGTATGCATGTTCACCAAACACCTCTTTAATCGCTTTTGCTTCAGAGATATCTCCTACTGGAGTAGATGTTCCGTGAACATTAATATAATCAACATCTTCAGGCTTCAATCCGGCATCTTTCAATGCTCTGTTCATCACTAATATTGCACCAAGTCCATCGGGATGTGTTGCTGTCATGTGATATGCATCGGCTGACATTCCACCTCCAACAACTTCACAAAGTATATTAGCTCCACGGGCTTTAGCATGTTCTAATTCTTCCAGAATCAAACAACCTGCCCCTTCACCCATAACGAAGCCATCGCGACTTTTACTAAACGGACGGGAGGCACCTGTAGGATCATCGTTCCTGGTAGATAAAGCTGTCAGTGCATTAAAACCACCAACACCTGCTTCAGTAATTGCAGCCTCTGCACCACCTGCCAGAATCATATTCGCTTTTCCCATACGAATATGAGTAAAGGCATCAATGATAGCATTTGTAGATGAAGCGCAAGCCGAAGCAGTTGAATAATTCGGACCACGGAAACCATACATGATGGAAATCTGTCCGGCAGCAATATCTGCAATCATTTTAGGAATAAAAAAAGGATTGAATTTGGGTCCTTGTTCTTTATTGGTATAATAGTACGCAACTTCTTCCTCAAATGTTTTTATTCCGCCAATTCCGGCAGCAAATATAACTCCCACTTCGTCTTTATCCAGAGTCTCTAAATCCACCCCACAGTTTTCGACCGCTTCTTTAGCAGCTGCAATTGCAAACTGCGCATAAATATCTAATTTGCGAACTTCTTTTCTGTCAAAATATTTCGACGGATCGAAGTCTTTTACCAGGCATGCAAATTTCGTTTTAAATTTAGAAGCATCGAAATGAGTAATAGGTCCGGCTCCACTTACTCCATTTTGGACATTTTCCCACGTTTCCGCGATGTTTAATCCTAAAGGGGTAACTGCACCTAAACCTGTTACTACAACTCTTTTCAATTCCATAAATTACCTTGGAATAAAATTATTTTTGTAAAGCCTCGATGTGAGCGATTGCTTCGCCTACTGTCGTAATTTTTTCTGCTTGTTCGTCTGGAATAGAAATGCCGAATTCCTTTTCAAATTCCATAATCAATTCTACTGTGTCTAATGAATCAGCTCCAAGATCGTTGGTAAAACTAGCTGCTGCTGTAACATCAGCCTCTTCTACGCCTAATTTGTCTACGATAATCGCTTTTACTTTAGCTTCAATTTCTGACATAATTTTTGTTTTTAAGTTTATAAATAGAAATTCTTTTATAATTTTGCGGTGCAAAGGAAACAAAATTTATCCACATAACCTCATTTTTGATGAAAAAAAAGTGTTTTTTTGCACAAATAATTGATTTATGCGCAATAATTAAAAAAATGAGATGTCAATAAAACTAGCTCTTTTTGCTTCCGGATCCGGCTCTAATGCTGAGAATATCGTTCATTTCTTCTCCGAAAATCCACTTTTCGAATTTCCCCTCATTCTTTCCAATAAATCGGATGCCTTTGTGCATGAAAGAGCAAAAAAACTTCAAATACCATCCTTTACATTTTCAAGGGAAGATTTTTTGGATGGAGAAAAAATTCTGACCTTATTGAAAGAGCATAAAATCGATTATATTATATTGGCCGGTTTTCTTCTCAAAATTCCGTTAACTCTAATCAATGCTTTTCCACAAAAAATTATTAATATTCATCCGGCACTACTCCCAAAGTATGGTGGGAAAGGAATGTACGGGATACGTGTACATCAGGCTGTAGCCGAATCCGGTGATAATGAATCGGGCATTACGATTCATTTTGTAAATTCAAATTATGACGAAGGAAGCATTATTTTTCAGGCAAAATGCCCTGTTCTGAAAACCGATACGGCTGAAATGATTGCAGATAAAGTACATGCGTTGGAATACGAGTATTTTCCAAAGATCATTGAAGAAACATGTAATTTATAAACAAACGGAAATTTTTTAATCTAGCCTTGGGTTTCATTGTTTTGTTAGACTTCTTCCGGGTTCTCAGGAGTTTTCAAAATTAATTGATAAAAGGCTAAGTCCAGCCATTTCCCAAATTTATAGCCGGCTTGTTTTACCAACCCGCATGAAACAAAACCTTCTTTCTCATGTAGTTGAATACTTGCCGAATTTGAAGCATCAATTCCACCAATCAGTACATGATAATTTTGCTCTTCCGCTTTTTTTATAATCTCTTTGAGCAGCACTTTTCCGATTCCCTGACCTCTCATGTCGGAACGAACATAAACGGAGTGTTCTATCGTATATTTATAGGCCGGACGTACACGAAATACGCCGTAGGACATAAATCCCAGCAAAGTACCCTCTTGATCGAAAGCCCCTATTACCGGATAATTCCCTTTTTGCTTGTCTGCATACCACGAATACATCATATCGAGAGTTCGTGGTTTGTAATCGTACAATGCCGTTGAGTTTAGTATTGCTTCATTAAAAATTGCCAGTATTTCCGGCAATTGTTTTTCCGTACAATCTTTTAATTGAAATTCCATTTGTATTTTTTGCTTTAGCAGGTTTTACCTTTTAGCTTTAGAAAATGAACTGAACTATCAAACCAAGCAGTTTAAAAATTCCATTTAACAGCTAATCTTGGTCGTACGTAAAAACCTTCTGTAGAAGCAAAATTGTTTGCAAGTTCTACTTCTGTCCCGGCAGAAAGATGTTCGGTGAAATTATACCAGAGTTGCGGTTGAGTAACGAAAACTGTACTGCTAGTTGAACCATTTGAATTTGAGTTGTTTTCGAACCAGAAATCGGCAAAACCGGTGAAACTGACTTTCCGATTGAAAAAATGAAGACCCCAAACGGCTGTAAATTGTGCTGATTCCTGTTTCCCTACGATATGTTTATACATCGCCTGTAGGTTCAATGTTTTTGAAAAATCAGCATTATGAAATCCATAATCAACTCCGAGCAACCATGCATTATTAATTGGAAATGCTCCCTGACCTGTTGGAGTAGGGAATGTGCCTAAACCACCGTTGTATTCAACATGAGCACTTATTGGTCCATCCCAGAATTTGAGATTACGTGCAATTTCCATATAGGTTCCGGATGGATGTTTTTCAGGACCGAAGTCATAGTAATAATCTACAAAGAAAAATGTATCACCCCACTTATCCGGTTTAAACATTTCCAACGTGGTAGTTACATAATTACGGTCATTCCCAAAGTCGTAAAGAACCTGTAAATTCTGAGCCATTGTTGTCAATGGAAATAGTAATCCTGCTAAGAGTAATTTTTTGTTCATTCTGCGTTATTTTTTTGATATATTAGTTGTCTGCAAAGATAAGTCATTCTATTGTTTATGGCAATACGATATAATATTAAAGATTTTTTCATGGTTTGGAATATTGATTATTGTTAAATGTTCTGTTCTGGATGAATATTTTGTTGATTTTGCCTGAAGAAATAAATAATTTTCAAATTTTATTTTGGATGGACTTAATCGGCATTATATTAGTAAAATAGGCCTGTATTTTGGTTGAAAATAATATGCTAAATATCAAATCATGTTCAAAAACAGGTTGTAAAACATAAATTTGGGCTTGTGCAACTCTATTTTAAGCCGTTTATTTGCATCGTTAACTAAACAACACAATCTTTTTTATACCTTAAAAAACTAATACCTATTTAGACGTGAGACCTTGTGAAAAGTCTCACGTTTTTTTTTGTCTTAACGTATAGAATTCTGCACATTTTTGGTTTTTTGTGCATAAACCTGTTGCTACTTAAATAAAAACTGCTATTTTTGCGGGGTCAATTTTTAAGGGCAGATTATTAAGAAAAAAAGACTAATCGTTGTAGCAAAAATAAATATTTTTTCAGTTGAAAAAATTCAATCAATACATTAATTATAGACAACAAAATGAGTTTTAACATTGTAGTTCTTGCAAAGCAAGTGCCCGACACCCGTAATGTAGGTAAAGACGCGATGAAAGCTGATGGAACTGTAAATCGTGCTGCACTGGCAGCTATTTACAATCCGGAAGATTTAAACGCGTTGGAACAAGCACTTCGCTTGAAAAGTAAAATTAAAGGCGCAACGGTTCATATCTTGACTATGGGACCGGCCCGTGCTGCCGAAATTATTCGGGAGAGTATGTATCGTGGTGCAGACGGTGGTTATTTATTAAGCGGACGAGAGTTTGCTGGTTCAGATACACTGGCCACATCATATGCATTGGCTTGTGCCATTCGTAAAATGGGTAAAATTGATCTGATTCTTTGCGGTCGTCAGGCTATCGATGGTGACACGGCGCAGGTTGGTCCTCAGGTTGCTGAAAAATTGGGTTTGCCACAGATTACTTATGCCGAAGAAATTTTGGATTTAAAAGATAAGAAAATCACTGTTAAGCGCCGTTTGGAACGTGGGGTTGAAATAGTAAAAGGTTCACTGCCAATGGTTATCACAGTCAATGGTTCAGCTCCCGAATGCCGTCCACGCCATGCGAAACTGACCATGAAGTATAAACGTGCCGCCACACCTACCGAAAAACAGGAAAAAGGTGACGATTATACCGATTTTTACGATGCGCGTCCGTATTTAAATATAACCGAATGGGGAGTGAACGATATTGAGCATGATATTCAGTGGTTGGGACTCAGCGGATCACCTACCAAGGTAAAACAAATTGAAAATGTAGTGTTTACCGCTAAAGAAAGCAAACGTTTAACTGCATCCGATGTTGAGGTCGAAGATTTGATCAAAGAATTAATTGCTAACCATACGATAGGATAATTTACCATGAACAATATATTTGTATATCTTGAAATTGAGGATGGCATTGTTGGCGATGTCAGTCTGGAATTGTTAACCAAGGGTCGTAGCCTGGCAAAGCAATTGAATTGTAAACTTGAAGCTGTGGCTGCAGGATCGAAACTGGATGGAATCGGAGCACAGGTTTTTCCTTATGGTGTGGATGTTCTTTATCTGGCCGATGATAAAAGACTTTTTCCATACACTTCAATGCCACACACTTCTTTGTTGGTCAATCTTTTTAAGGAAGAAAAACCTCAAATTGCGCTGATGGGAGCAACATCTATCGGTCGCGATTTAGGTCCACGTGTTTCTTCAGCATTGTTTAGCGGTTTAACTGCCGATTGTACTTCATTGGAAATTGGAACATATGAAGATAAAAAAGCAGGAAAAGTATATGAGAATTTGCTTTATCAGATTCGTCCTGCATTTGGAGGCAACATTGTTGCAACCATTGTCAATCCTGATTGCCGTCCACAAATGGCAACTGTACGCGAAGGTGTAATGAAAAAGGAAATCAAAGACGCTAAATTTGTTGGTAAAACAATCAAAATGGACGTTTCAAAATATGTCGCCGATACCGATTTTGTGGTGGAAGTGATTGAACGTCACATGGAAAAATCGAAACTAAATATTAAGGGCTCACCGATTATCGTTTCGGGAGGTTACGGTGTCGGAAGTGCCGATAACTTTAAATTACTTCATGAACTTGCCGCTACCTTAGGTGGGGAAGTGGGAGCTTCACGTGCGGCTGTTGATGCCGGTTTTGCTGAACATGAGCGCCAGATTGGTCAGACAGGAACAACGGTTCGTCCTAAATTATATATTGCGTGCGGGATTTCAGGACAAATTCAACACATTGCCGGGATGCAGGAAAGTGCTATGATTATTGCGATTAACAATGATCCGAAAGCACCTATAAATGCCATTGCAGATTATGTAATTACAGGAACGATTGAAGAAGTTCTTCCTAAAATGATTAAGTATTACAAAAAAAACTCGAAGTAACATGAACTTTTATAACGATAATCCTGCCATTAAATTCCAGCTTTCGCATCCTTTGATGAAGAAAATAGTTGCCCTCAAGGAGCGCAATTTTGCTGAAAAAGATAAATTTGATTATGCATCACGCGATTTCGAAGATGCCATTGACAATTACGAAAAAGTTCTCGAAATTATTGGAGGTATTTGTGGTGATATTATTGCACCCAATGCCGAAAGTGTTGACCATGAAGGGCCACAAGTTGAAAATAGCCGTGTTATCTATGCCCGTGGTACACAGGAAAATCACGAAGCACTGACTCAAGCCGGCGTTTATGGACTTACTTTACCACGTCAATACGGTGGTTTGAATTTTCCCTTTATTGTGTATGTTATGTCAGGTGAAATGGTGGCGCGTGCCGATGCCGGTTTTGCCAATATCTGGGGACTTCAGGACTGTGCGGAAACGATTTCGGAATTTGCTTCCGATGAAATTAAGAATGAATATTTGCCCCGCGTTTGTGATGGTGCAACCTGTTCGATGGACCTGACAGAACCTGATGCAGGTTCCGATTTACAGGCTGTTCAGTTGAAAGCAACTTTCAGTGAAAAGGATAATATGTGGTATTTAAACGGGGTAAAACGTTTTATTACCAATGGTGATGCTCAGATTAAACTTGTTTTGGCCCGTTCGGAAGAAGGAACTTCAGACGGTCGTGGTTTGTCATATTTTGTTGCCGATAACAAACACGACCATACCGTTTTAGTTCGTCGTATCGAAAATAAATTAGGGATCAAAGGTTCACCAACCTGCGAATTGGTATTCAATAATACACCTGCTCAATTAGTCGGAACCCGCCGGATGGGTTTGA
This sequence comes from Paludibacter sp. UBA6032, assembly GCA_002427885.1. Classification (GTDB taxonomy): domain Bacteria; phylum Bacteroidota; class Bacteroidia; order Bacteroidales; family Paludibacteraceae; genus Paludibacter. The sequence goes on along the minus strand of DIZI01000033.1, from coordinate 38,761 downwards.
TAAAATACGTGATGTCATTGATGAACGGTGCCCGTTTGGGAATTGGTGCTCAATCAGTCGGACTTTCGTCATCAGCATATAACGAAGCTTTGTCATATGCCCGTGAACGACGTCAATTCGGAAAAGCTATTATTGAGTTTCCTGCTGTTTTCGAAATGGTTTCTGTTATTAAAGCAAAATTGGATGCTTCACGTGCATTGCTGTATGAAACGACCCGTTTTGTAGATGTTTATAAAATATATGAATCCATTGAGGCGGAACGCAAACTGACTCCGGAAGAAAAAGCGGATTACAAAGAATATTCAAAACTGGCAGATGCTTTAACTCCGATGCTAAAGATGTTCTCCAGTGAATATGCAAACCAAAATGCTTATGATGCCATTCAGGTTCATGGTGGATCCGGATTTATGAAAGATTATACCTGTGAACGATTGTTCCGTGATGCGCGTATCATGACTATTTATGAAGGAACTTCGCAATTGCAGGTTGTGGCGGCAATACGTCACGTAACCACAGGGAATTACCTGAAAATGATTCGCGAATACGATGCTCAACCGATTAATCCCGAGTTTACATCATTCCGTAAACGCCTCCAGATCATGACAAATTTATTTGAGAATGCAGTTATTCGTGTCAATGAAATTAAAAATCAGGAATACCTTGATTTTCAGGCACGTCGTTTAGTAGAAATGGCAGGACACATTGTTATGAGCTATTTGTTGATTATCGACGCTTCACGTGATACGGAAGATTTGTATCGTAAATCTGCCGAAGTTTATCTGAATTATGGAGAAGTGGAAGTTCGTCGTCATGCAGCATTTATCAAGAAATTCGATGTTGAAAATGTTGATGTTTACAAAGTAGTATAAGCTGATTACGGCCCAAATAATAATGCTCCCGGAATTAATTTTCGGGAGCATTTTATTATCTATTTGTTTGATTACCTCAATATCTTGCTATTGTGACATGCCAGCACATTTTCTTTATTCCCGTGCCATAGATGCATCCCATTTCCCTGACAGTTTTTATACTCGTCACATTTCTCACATTGTCCGGTTTTTGTCCAGTTCCGGTTCCGGAATGCCTGGTATTTGGTTTGCCAGGTCTTATAGAAATTATCTGAATAAATATTGCCTTGTGAAAAATTTCGATCGATATTTGGGCAGGCCGAAATAGCGCCATCAATCAGAATTGAACCAATATTGATTCCTGCACGACAAAAGAAAGCTCCATCCCTGACTTTCGTCTCATAATCTCCGACATAACCCTCGCAACTGAATTTTACATCCATTTCTTTCAGTTTTCGTTTTTCAACGATAAAGTCCATAAGTCCTTTAAACTGAAAGTTGTCTAAAAGTAATTCTGGATTATTCTTTGCCCTTCCAATGGGAACGATGGTGAACAATCGCCAGGTTTTTACTTGTTTCGTTTTTAAATAATTGTAAACGGCATCCAGTTCTTCGAAATTTCGTTGATTGACACAGGTTACCACATCGAAATTCAGGCGGGCTGAACTCGCTGCTAAATCAATCGCTCTATCTGTTTTTGAAAAACCGTGTTTCGAATTTCGTATCCAATTATGCGATTTTTCCAGTCCATCCAAACTTATGGTAAGTGCACCTAATCCGGCATTGAGCAACGCGTTATGTTTTTCGGCAGTATATAAATAACCGTTCGTTACCATGCTCCAACGCATTCCTCGTTTGCGGATTTCGCGACCAATTATTTCAATGTCATTTCGCATCAGTGGTTCACCACCCGTTAAAACAACGGTGAAATTTTTTGCAGGTGATGAAATGGTGTCAATGGCTTTCAGAAAATCGTCCAAAGGCATGTCGGGAAATGAAGTATCTTTTGAACAATCACTTCCGCAATGCAAACAGCTGAGATTGCAACGCGAAGTACATTCCCAAAACAGGTAATTCAGTTCATGAATTGCGGTTTCATTCTTTTTGAATTGCCGGTAGATGTATTTTTGTAAATTGTTCATTTACTTGCTTTCCAAAGCAATGTTTACCTGGATTGAATTATTTGCGGAAATCAAAGTGGTATCTTTACTCACAAAACTACCCTGGCTTATTGAATCAACATCTTCAAAAACAACTTTGTAGTTTTTTAATTTGGGAACATACATATTAAAAGTACCCACTGAATCGGTTAACTCATATTGAGAAGTATTTTCCACAGAAACTTTAATACCTTTGATGGGCTTGCCTGTAACAGCTGAAGTGACAATCCCGGAGAGATAAACATCATAACCAAAATCCTGTGGTGTTCCGTAACAAGCCTGAAAAACAAACATAACTGAAGTCAGGCTTAATCCTCTGATTATTTTTTGAAAATGGTTCTGTTTCATATTAGTCTGGATTTAAATAAACGATAAAATCAACCTGCACCTGTTTGTATTCCAACTATTAGTTTTGTTCTTTTGCTCTTTTTCTAAACTTATTGAAATCAATAAATATACTAACACAGATCAAAGGAATGATAATGAAAATCAATGCATTTGTGTGGTAAGCCCCTGAGAAATTAAACCGGGTAAGTTCTACAAATGCTGTGGTTGTGCCACACCCGGGGCAGGTAAAACCAAAAACAGTTTTCCATAGACATGGAATGCATACATCAATGTTTACAACCGATTTCAGAAATACCGACACAAAAAAATAAGCTGCAACAAAACTCAGGAGTTTATTGCTACCAACATATTTTTTAATAATTAAAAGATGTCTATTCATTCCGAATTGGATTTCCATCTGCATCTTTGAAATTCCCTACTGCAATTACGATAAAATCGATTAGCATCCAGATTCCACATCCACCCAGCGTAAGGAGCTGAATTATGCCTGAAGCAGTATGACCGGTGTAAAACCGATGTACTCCAAACACGCCAAGAAACCAGCAGAGTAATAGGCATGTAATCCACCTGTTATCACTTATTGGTCTGTTGAATGAGTTATAAACAGGTGCTTGTCGTACACCGCATTTTGGGCAGATTTCTGCTTTTGCGTTGATAATTTCTCCACATTCGGAGCAATACTTTTCATTTTCTTTTTTCATAGATTTTCTTATTTATTTCTTTTCTGGTATCGCTAAATTAATTATTCCTGTTCATTAAAATGAATAAAATTAAACGATGCAAATCTATCAATAAATTTTGATTTCACAACATATTTTGTGAAAGAAAATAAAACGAAATATAAGTGGGTGGTAATATTGCTGGTTATGGTTGCTGTACGGTTTAGTTCTGATTTAAAACTCCACTTAAATCTGTTTCAATAAAACTGTTTTCGTGGACATCAATTAATTTATTACCAATAAGTTTTGCCTTGGATGATGCTTTGATGTCCGCTACAATTTTATTGTCGTTGTTTATTACAAAAGTTTGATCTTCATTAGCCAGAAATCGTAGATTCCCCAGAGAAAGATAACCGGTATAAACATTCTCCATATCGATAAGCCTTGAAATCTCCAATCCATTCGTGAGTTCAAGCAATTTATTGTTTATTGTTTTCAGGTAATAATTGCCGGAATCAGTTTCCAGTTTCTGAAATACAGAATCGGATTTCAAGTATAAGTTTTTACCTGCAAATTCATTGAATTCTCCAATTGTTTCAATGCCAAAAGATTTTTCTGCCAGGTTTTCACCTGTAAGCACAGAGTATTTTAAAATTTTGTTTTTCAATGTGAAAATGATAGTGTCATTATTGATCTCAAAATCATTAATTTGGGCTCTATTTCCATTCAATATTGAATAAAAAACAGGAATTCCGGTTCGTTTATTATAGGCAGAGAAAAATGATTTTCCAAAATTTATCGGACGGCTTTCCATAATTGCCAGTCCTTTATTAATCATATACAACATACTGTCCTGAATAAAAATAGTGGAACTGCTGACATTATTTTTCTTCAGTTTAGTAGTCCATTTTATATTCCCATCCAGATCAAATCGATAGATATTTTCCCGTGATGCATAGTAAATTCCAGTACTGTCATGAACAACGTTTGAAGTCAGATTTGTTATGACATCATGTTCGGTTGAAATTATAAGCACACCGGTCAAAATGCCAATGGCAATACCGAGCACATTCGTTACTATTGCTCCTGTATAATCATTCCTTCCTGTTTTTGCTTTATAATCCCACCCGACACCGTTATTTAGATTTATGAAGTGAAGGCCATCCGATACGAGTAATAAAACGGAATCATTTAGCATCAATTCCTCATTCCATCCATATTCGTGTGAAATTTCTCTGGTCCATCGTGTTTTCCCACTTAGCAATTCTATTCCTACAAGCTTGTTGGGATTCCCCTCATTGTTTATTGCATACCCAATACCAATTTTTATTTGGGGTACAATAAAATGAACAGAATTTTTGGTCCTGCTTTGAATAATTCCACTTTCAGGGTTAATAAAAATACTGCCTAAGTCTGATGTTCCCACTATCACATCATTGGATTGCAGGATGTTGGTGCCGGTATAAGTAATTTGTTTATCCCATTTTATGCTATCCGTTTTTAAATCGAATGCAAGAAAGTTTCCGGAGTCGTTCAGCCATTTTCCATTTTTACTAGTTCCACGAAGCTGTAAAAAGATCGAGTTTTTAGTTGTATCTAAATAATAATCTTCAATTCTGTCAGTAAAAACAAATTCATTGGCCAGAATCATTTCATTTGTTTTATGATTTTTTCCGCTGATGTTCTGGTATTGATATATCAGTAAATCATTTGTTGCCTCAATAAAGGTAAGATTCAGACAAATGAATATAAATAAGATGATTTTTTTCATATGGCTAATTTAAATGAGAACAATAAATTGTTTGATTAAACATCAAAATCGCTTCTTTACAAGTACTTTTAGTCCGTCTTGTATCGTTTTGATTTGAATGGTTGTTCCTTCGGAATATGGCTCACCGTCATAATGGAACGGACCGGATTCTTCACGTGTTAAGGTTATGTCCTTTGCACGGAGTGTCGTCATAAACAAGTCTTTGTCAATTGTCTTTGCAAACAACTGCAATGCCAGTGTGGGAATGGCAATGATTGGAAAATTACTCATGATGGAAATGTCAATTTTGCCATCCTGAACGCTTGCCTGTGGTGCAATATATGCATTATTTCCCCATTGCGAAGCATTGGCAAAAGTGAGTACAAATGCTTTCGCTTTTAAATCAATTCCTTCACCCTTCAGTAAATAATTTTGCGATTTATAATTGAAGTAACCGGTAATAATTTTTTCGATATAACTCATGATACCCCGTTTTTTGCCTTTTGCGAACTCGGTACTTACATAGGCATCAAAACCTGTTCCGCAAGTGCAAAAGAAAGGGTGATCATTTACAAGCCCATAATCCATGAATATACTTTCCGATTGATTTAGTTGTTGTATGGCTCTTTTTACATTCATGGGGATGCCTAAGTGCCTGGCTAATCCGTTGCCAGAACCAATCGGGATAATACCCAAAGAAACATTGGTATGGATCAGTGAACGGGCGATTTCATTTACCGTTCCATCACCACCTACGGCTACCACATAACGAAAGTTTTTCTCAACAAATTCCTTGGCTAGTTCAGTTCCATGGCCGCGATATTCGGTAAAAACAATTTCAGTTTCAAAAACCGTTTTGTCCAGTTCCTGAAGAATTAACAGAGGAAGATCTTCCTTTTCCCCGGTTCCCGAAAAGGGATTAATTATAAAAGCAATCTTTATTTTCATTTTATCGTTAATCTCTTATATTGTCTGGTTTGAAACACGAAGATACATAATATTTCTACAAATTGAAATAATATAAATAATTAACAAAAAACTATTCATGTCAAAGCTTTGTTGTATATTTGTATGTTTATTACTTCCAACTCCCTGCTCCGAAAATTATTCAAATTTTAAATTATCATGTCAAAAAAGAAAAGACCTGCCCCAAGTACCCGCATCCGCAAAACTGAATTGGTACGTAATATTATTAATATATTTAATGAGAATCTTGCAAAAACGTTCAATTACAAGCAAGTCTCTACTATGTTAAATATTAAATCCGAATCACAGCGGATTTTTATCAATCAAATATTGTACGAATTATTGGATGAGGATTTTTTGGTAGAAACTTCCCGCGGAATGTTTAAAGTTAATTCGAGAAACGGATACATAACCGGAAAGATTGAACGGCATGGAGTAAAAACTTACCTGATACCGGATGATGGTGGTGATTTGGTGTTTATTCCCGAACAAAAAACCAATCATGCTTTGCTTAACGACGAAGTAAAAGTATTTCTGTATGCACACCGAAAGGGGCAACAACCCGAAGGCGAAGTGGTGGAGATTAGCAAACGGGCAAAAGATACTTTTGTGGGAATTTTGGATGTATCTGAAAATTATGCTTTCCTTATTTTGGATAACAGAGTCATGACAAATGACATTTTTATTCCTAAAAACAAATTGAAAGGTGGTAAAACCGGACAAAAAGCTGTTGTCAAATTGCTTGAGTGGGAACCAAACTTAAAGAATCCGGTTGGAGAAGTAATTGATATCTTAGGGGATAAAGGGGATAATACTACCGAAATGCATGCAATCCTGGCCGAATTTGGGTTACCCTATAAATATCCGGCTGAAGTGGAAGCCGCAGCGGCTGTTATGGATGCAGGTATTACAGTACAAGAAGTGGCCAAACGAACAGATATGCGTAATGTGACAACATTTACTGTTGATCCGCGCGATGCAAAAGACTTTGATGATGCACTTTCCCTGCGAAAGCTGGAAAATGGTTTGTGGGAAGTAGGAGTACACATTGCCGACGTGACCCATTACGTTCGTCCCGGCACAATCATTGAAACGGAGGCTGAACAACGTGCCACTTCGGTTTATTTGGTCGATAGGACCATTCCTATGTTACCGGAGCATTTGTCCAATGGTATCTGTTCTCTGAGGCCTAATGAAGACAAGTTGACTTATTCGGTTATTTTTCAGATGAATGATAATGCTGAAGTAATCAAATATGATATTGCTAAGACCGTAACGTGCAGCAATCGCCGTTTTGCTTACGAGGAAGCTCAAAATGTCATCGAAACAGGCGAAGGAGATTTTAAAGATGAAATCCTTACGCTCGACCGCTTAGCTAAAATTCTTCGAAAAGGTCGTTTCGACAACGGTGCTATTGCTTTCGACCGGGTGGAAGTCCGTTTTGAAATTGATGAAAAAGGGAAACCGGTTTCAGTATTTTTCAAAGAACAAAAGGATTCCAATAAAATGATTGAAGAATTTATGTTGCTGGCTAATAAGACAGTGGCAACTCATATTGGAAAGGTTGCTAAAGGACAAAAAGCAAAAACATTTGTGTACAGAATTCATGATGTTCCAAATCCTGAAAAGTTGGCTACATTTTCTGTGTTTATAAAACGATTTGGATATAATTTAAAAACTACGGGTAAACCGCAGGCTGTTTCGGGTTCAATTAATACGTTGCTGGATGAAGTACAGGGAAAAAAGGAGCAAAACCTGATCGAAACGCTGGCCATTCGTTCCATGGCAAAAGCAATTTATTCTACCTCAAACATGGGACATTATGGGTTGGCATTCGACTATTACACACATTTCACTTCTCCTATTCGTCGTTATCCCGATATGATGGTACATCGGCTATTAGAAAAATATGCCAATAACGGAAAAAGTGTGAGTGCCGATGAATATGAAGGTTACTGTGAACATAGTTCAGCCATGGAACAACTTGCAGCTAATGCCGAAAGAGCATCCATCAAGTATAAACAGGTGGAATTTATGTCCGAACGTATCGGACAAGTGTTCGATGGAGTTATTTCCGGTGTGACTGAATGGGGTATCTATGTGGAACTTATTGAGAATAAATGCGAAGGAATGATTCCAATTCGTGATCTTGACGACGATTACTACAGTTTTGATGATAAAAATTATTGTTTGGTAGGACGTAGATTCCATAAACGATACCAATTGGGTGATGAATTGACTGTGAAAGTTGCCCGTACAAATCTGGATAAAAAGCAATTGGATTTTGTGATAGCATAAATCCGGATATCAATTTTCAATTATCACGGGCTAATAAACTTTTTTAGTAAAAGTCATTGTTGATTTAAAAATTAGCCCTATCTTTGCACTCTCAAAAGAAAAATGGCTGCATAGCTCAACTGAATAGAGTACCACACTACGGATGTGGGGGTTGCAGGTTTGAATCCTGCTGCGGTCACTTAATAACAGAAAGATAAACCCTTTATAAATAAATTTATAAAGGGTTTTTTGCGTTCCTATGGCAATGGTTTATATTGGTGTAATTTTCATAATCATATAGAATATTGATTTTACCTTACAATATGAAAGATAAATAAAATATATCGAATGATTATGAATGGTAAATTCTAAAAACAATAGATAATTGTTGCATCGGTATCATTTTCTATAGATTTAATTATTTCGAAACGTTAAATATTTGCTTTGCAAAAAAATATTTCTGATTGTAATTGAATGTGTTTAATATTTATGTTTTATTAGTTTTTGATTAAACTTTAATTTATAAAAGCCAGATAAACAATAATATGTATAAGTTTGTGATTGTATTAATAAAAACAAAAATGCAATAAACAATAATTTATATGTGTTGATTCATCCTTTTTTGATAAAATAAAATAATTATTTTCTCAAATTGTTAGTAAAACATCTTGTTTTCTAAATATTAATACTCTATTTTTGCATTTAATTATAAAGAACAATCGAAAATAATTTACAAATTAAAGAAGATTAATAAACAAAATGTTAAATTTATGAGAAAACTAACGTTCTTATTGGCTTGCCTGTTTTTGGTTGGCGTAGGTTTGGTTAATGCTCAATCCGTGTCCGTTTCGGGAAAAGTAATTTCCGCGGACGATGGGCAACCAGTTATTGGTGCTACTGTAATGGTTAAAGGTACTACTGTTGGTACTATTACCAATTCAGATGGTGATTTTAAAATCAGTTTGCAAGGTAACGCAAAAAATTTACTTATCTCTTACGTAGGGATGAAAACTATTGATGTAGAGGCAAAAAACAACATGGTTTTTAAACTTGCAACAGACGCATTGGTAATGGATGAGCTAATTGTTGTTGGTTATGGAACGACACGACGGGAAGCAAAAACAGGTTCTATTACAACTGTATCTAGTGATCAAATTGCCGAGATTCCTGCCTCTTCTGTTGATAAAATGCTTTCAGGTAAATTAGCCGGGGTTTCAGTTACTTCTTCATCCGGCCAGCCCGGATCAAATTCAAATATCCGAATCCGGGGTACAAGCTCAATCAATGCAAGCAATGAGCCATTGTACGTTGTTGATGGAATTGCTGTAATGACCGGGGACCAGAGTGGATTCTTAAATACAAGTAATGCCATTGCAATGATTAATCCGAATGATATCGAAAGTGTAACTGTATTGAAAGATGCGGCTGCTTCTTCAATTTATGGCTCGCGCGCTGCAAATGGTGTTATTTTGATTACCACTAAATCGGGTAAAGAAGGTAAAAGTAAATTGACAGCCCGTGTAAAGTACGGTGTTTCTCAATTGGCTAATGATAATAATTATGGAGTAATGTCTCCTTCGGAATTGTTAAGTTATCAACGTCAGGCAGCTATAAATGCCGGAAAGAATCCGGATGATCCAACAGGAGCTTATTATCGTCCATACGAATTATTGACAAGACCTCAGACTAATTGGATGGACCACTTTACTCGTCTGGGAAAACTGGAAGAATATGAAGTAAATGCCCAGGGTGGAACTGCAAAAACACAGATGTACAGTTCATTCTCTTACCATAAAAACGAAGGAGTCTTCTATGGTATTAAATTTGAAAAAATGCAGGCTCGTGTGAATGTGGATCATCAGTTATATAATAACGTGAAAATCGGAGCCAAAGTAAATACAGGTTATATGTACGGTGAGGATGTTCCTATGCAAAGTTTGTATTATTCAAATCCTGCTTTTGCTGGAATGACTATTCTTCCCTGGACACCTGCTTATAATGCAGATGGAACACATAATGTGAACATCCCCGAAAATGCAAACACGAATCCACGTGCAACTGCAGAATATGATCAACAGTGGGAAAAACAATATCGTTTCAACGGTAGTATGTATCTTGAATGGACACCTATTAAAGGTTTGGTATTGAAAACCACAAATGGTGCAGAGATGACATTTAATGAAGGTCGTCGTTATTGGTCACCAGAGACTAACGAAGGAGAAAACACACTTCAGACAACTCAAATTCAGTACAGATTATTGACCACTTCTAATACAGCTACGTATGATACTAAAATTGAAGATCATAGTTTAAGATTACTGGCTGGTCAGGAAGCAACAAATCGTTATTATTGGTATATGTATGAAAGTTCTAAAAATATGGATCCTAAAATTCCATATCATGTAGCCGGAAATTCAACCAATGATTTGGATTATAATACAAACACATCCACACTGATGTCGTTTTTCGGAGTACTGGATTATAATTATGCTTCCAAGTATTATCTACAGGGTTCCGTTCGTTATGACGGAAGTTCTAAATTTGGAAAGAACAATCAATGGGGTCTTTTTTACTCGGTTGGTGCATCCTGGAATATACATAATGAGGCATTTATGGAAGGGGTAGACGCAATTAATATATTGAAACTCCGCGCTAGTTATGGTATAAATGGGAATAACAATATTGATGATTATCAACAATACGGAGTATATACAAGTACAGCCTATAATGGTACAAATTCTATGCGCCCATCAACTCCAGCTAATGATAATTTATCATGGGAGAAAAATGCTTCCTGGAACTTAGGTCTGGACTTTAATTTCTTGAGACGTTTCTCGGGTAGTATTGATGTTTATTCACGTGTAACTTCGGATATGTTGTTAGACAAACCTTTGTCAAGTACTACCGGTTTTACATCTGCATTCCAAAATGTTGGTTCAATGAGTAACAGTGGTGTTGAATTTCAGTTTGATGCAAACTTGATAGACACGAAAGAATTTAAATGGAATGCTGGATTAAATATTTCTCACAACAAATCTAGAATTATAGAACTTGCCGGTGATGATATGATGTCGTATGCTGATGATTCCCGTTTGAAACATATAGTTGGGGAAAGTTTCCTGACTTATTATTTGAAGGATTACTACGGAGTTAACCCTGTGAACGGCGAAGCTCTGTGGGTGACTGAATCAGGAGAATTGTCGAATGATTACAACAAAGCAGCTTATATAAAAGCAGGTAGTCCAGAACCAACATTTACCGGAGGTATCAATACAGATATTACTTGGAAAGGACTTACTCTTAGCGCCACTTGTGAATATAAAGGTGGCAATAAGGTGTTGATTATTGAAAACAGGTATTTACAATCGGATGGTAACCAAATGAGTATGAATCAAGCTAAGAGTGCTTTGAATTATTGGAAAAAACCGGGCGATACAGGTGTTAATCCGATTCCGATTGCTGGAAATGCTTCAAATTCATATAGCTATTCATCAGACAGGTTTATTGAAAAGGGTGATTATTTCAGAATTAAAGATGTGACCCTTACTTATAATCTACAAGAAAAAACTCTTAAATCTATTGGATTTAATAATGCTAAAGTGTATTTAAGCGGCTTAAATGTGTTTACTTTCCACGATGTTAATTTCTGGGATCCTGAACGTGGTGTTGATGGTATGGGATATGGTATTTATCCGATGACTAAAACATTTGTCGTAGGACTTGATTTGACATTTTAAATAATGATTTAATAGAAAAAAAATATGAAAAAAATAATAATAAGTTTGGTTGTCTTGTCAACGGTACTTGTATCCTGCAATGGTTTTTTGGTTCAAGAGCCCGTATTGACACAAAGTAATGAATTGATATTATCCGATTATACCGGATTGAATAATGCTACTGCAGGGGCTTACTCTCCTTTACAAAGTGTAAATTGGTATGGAGCTAACTTTATACTCAGTTCGGAACTCAGGGGAGGTAATGGTAAAAACCCTACAAACCCGGACTTCACTTCAGGTCGATATACAAGTGAATATCAATGGAGTTTCACGGCAAGTATAACTTCTCCACTTTGGAATACTGCCTATTTTGTAATATCTGCTGCAAATAATGTAATCAATAATCTTGATGGAAAGGAAACAAGTGAAGTTACAACTGCAGATTTGAATAATTTAAAAGCTGAGTGTTTATTCTTACGTGCTTTATCTCATTTCGATTTAGTCAGAACTTATGCACAGCCATATACGTATGATTCTTTGAGTAAAGGTGTTCCGGTTGTTCTGATTTCTACTATAGCTCAACCTGCTCGTAATACAGTAGCAGAGGTCTATTCACAAGTTGTAAAAGATCTGCTTGAAGCTGAATCGATTATTGGAGCCAATTATACTCGCACAGGTGTTTCTGATCCAGCGGCAGTGGTTTCAAAACCAGCTATTCAGGCTCTACTTTCACGGGTTTATTTGTATATGGGTAAATGGCAAGCAAGTGCTGATTATGCAACTAAAGTAATTAGTAATGGAAAATATAAAATGTTTTCAGCTAGCGAATATGCTTCGCAATGGGGTCTAAATACAGCCAAAACTGGTGGTGAAGTAATTTTTGAGGTTTTTGGATCTCAAAAGAATGAATATTGGGGAAGTTGGGAAGTTATTTCCTGGATAGTATATCCGGGTGGCTACGGTGACGTATCTTCAACAGCTGATTTACGTAATCTTTATGAAGCTAGTGATGTTCGCGGAAAAGTGTTTATTTCTGATCCAAATGCTCCTGATCATTTCTGGACATTGAAATATCCTGGAAAAGATGGTACAAATCATTTAGAAAATAATACGGTTGTACTTCGCTTATCCGAAATGTATTTGAATCGTGCTGAAGCAATTCAGCATGGTGCAGTAGTTCCTGGAATTACGGCAGCAGCCGATTTACTTACAATTACATCAAACCGTGGCGCATCTGCTATTGCATCTCCATCTTTTCCAAGTATTTTTGATGAAAGAAGAAAGGAATTAGCATTTGAAGGGCAAATCGTTTATGACTATGCCCGCACACAGACTTCATTGGTTCGTACTGATTACGATGGGGTGGCTAACAAAGATGTGCCGTTCCCAAGTTACAAATGGGCGTTGCCAATTCCAAAACGTGAGATTGATGCAAATCCAAATATGGTTCAAAACGACGAATATTAATTATTTAAATACTTAGGATTATGAAATTTATTAAATATATATACGCATTCATAGCGAGTGTTATCCTATTCAGTTCGTGCGATTTGAATAAGATGCCTGTTTTTGACGACAAAGATGCATTTGTTGCTTTTAGAAGTTCAACAATGAGTATTGGTGAAGATAAAGGAGAAATAGATATTCCCGTATTATTAACTTCTTTATCAGGACTTGGAACCACAGTAAATTTTGAATTTGTTACTGATGGTGCTACTGCCGTGGAAGGTACAAATTTTACCGTATTGAACAGTACGAGAACTTTGACTTTTACGAAAGATTCTGCAACTCAGTATATCCGTTTGGGTCTTTTAGACAATACTACCTTTAATGGAGATGTGAAAATTCAAATTAAATTATCTTCTCCTGTTGGTGTAAATCTTGGGGATAGTAAAGCAACGGCTTTGACTATTACAGATAATGAACATCCTCTTTTATTCATTTTAGGTACATTAACTGCAACCGGCAACTCTTATTTCAATGGAGCGGAAGAGTGGACTGTAACAATAGCAAAGGACGATAAAGATTTAACTAAAGTGTGGATATCCAATTTTGTTAACGGTGGCTCATCGGCTGCAAGTCCGATTTATGGAGTAGTTAATGCTGAAAAAACTGAAATTAAGATTCCAGTTGCTCAGATTATTGCTGTTTCTTCTTCTTACCCGAAAATACTTCTGGAAGGTTTCTATGGACCTGATGGTGCTGTAGATATACCAACGGGAGGTTTTATTACGGGTGTTATTGCAGCTGATGGAACTATAACTATTCAGGATGAGTTCGGTTCACATGTGTACAGTGATGATGCAGCTTCTGTTAGTGCCGGATGGTACAATATATATAAGAGTGGTGTTAAAATGAAAAAGAATAATTAATTTATAAAATTATAGACAATGAGAAAATTAATTTATAGTCTGCTAACAATTAGCTTATTCCTGACTAGTTGTAATAGCTTTGAGGAGTACGCTTCTGCAAATTATGGAGAAGGACCTACTATTGCGATCACAGTTAATCCTGCGATTACTGATTCGGCATTTACATTAACACTGACTCCGGGTACCGGAGCTGCATGGTATTCTTATGTAGTACAAGTTGGAGATGTTCCGGTTGATATTGATGCTGCTTCTTTACTGAAAGGAAAAACGTATACAGGTATTTCTTCAAAAGTAACAAATGTGACTGATAATCCAACTTTTACAACGGATATGCGTTCCAAAGGAATACCATTGTGTTTGCCAAATACAACATATCAGATTTATGCTGTGGCCGCCAATGCAGAAGGAGTTGTAGGAAGTGTTGTTAATTTTTCTGTAACTACTACAGATGCATTAACACCCGGTCCTAAAACATTCTCAGGAGATGGTTCTACGAACACAGCTAGTATTACTTTTTCTGAGAATTTATTGAGATCAACAGGTAAAGTTACTGCTACCTTCTATAAGGAATATGATGTAGCAAATCCTGTTGAAGTGGTACTTCCTGAAGCTAATATTAGCATTAATGCTAATAAAGTAACGATTATGGTTCCAGATGTGCCTGCCGGTGCCTTTGTAAATATTAACTGGGAAGCCGGTGCCTTTACCGATATGAAGGGAAATCCTTGTGCAGCATATACCAAGAAAGGTTTCAGTACTACAACTGGTGCTCATCAAGGAATACGTTTCCGCGCAGTTACTGTAGCTTTCGAAGTGAATGACAGTTCCTTCGTTTCTCCTGCAGTGGGCTCAGCTTTTGTTGATTGGACTACTTTTGCTGCAGTAATTGCTTTTGATTTTAACATTTACAGAGTTGATGCAGATATAGTGCCCGGAGATGTTAAAGTTATTTATAGTAATAGTAAAAAGACTTCAGCATTAAACTTAACCGCTTCGGACTGGAGTTTGGATGGTAAATCAATTAAATTTAAACTTCCATCAGCTCCTGATTTTGGTGACAATATTGATGTCGAGATAGCAGCGGGCGTGATCTTTGATGTATATGGTAATCCTAATGCAGCTTATACTTCAACAACTCCAAAATGGAGCCGTTATGAATCTATTGGAACATATACTTTTACATATGAGTCGAATTATGATGCAGTTCCTACTACTTACACCGCTGATCCGGTTATAATTGTAAAAAATCCAAGTGTAACAAATGGTGTTATTTTATTGGATTTCTACAACAAAGGTGCCAAATTGGCGGGAATATATGATCTGACAACTCATAAATTAAACGTTGCCCATTTAGCTCCTTTAGGTTCAATTACAGACAGCAGCGATGGAACTGTTTACGGACTTGTAACTTATGATCGTTTAGGTGCGACAGGTGCAAAAGGGGATATTATATTTGATATCAGTGCAGACGAAACTACTATTACTTGTGCAGCGCAATTAGCAATTGCAGCAACTACAGTAGATTATGCGACTCTTGTAGGTTATTGGGATAAATTAAATAATGTTGCTTTAACGAAAGTTGTTACTGCCAGTGCTGTTAAAACGAGAGTTTTAAAAACGAAACATAGCACTACAATCAAACGTGAAAAATTAAATAAATAACTTCACTTTCCAACAAATTCAAAAGAAGGACTGTTATAATACAGTCCTTCTTTTTTCTATCTTTGTCATAAATTTTAAATGTATGTTTCGTAAAATCATTTTTATATTTTTATGCTGGATTGTTTCAACCGGCTATATATTCTCCAAAACGGTTTCAAAGGAATTTTTGGAATCCAAACTTGATACTTTTACTCAATATCAGGGTATGTCTGGTGTACAAGTAAAAGGGATATATCCTTATACTTTTTCAGGAGTAACAGTATTTTATGTTGTAAATTTTAGTCCTGAGGGTTGGATGTTGATTTCGGCAGATGATTTGGCAGCCCCTATCCTAGCGTATTCAAAAACCGGTACTTTTGAAGTTATTAATCAACCGGAAACCTTAAAATCGTGGTTGTCTGACTATGCAAGTGAAATTTACAACATTTCTTCAAAGAATGATTCAGGGATAAATCCCCTGTGGGGTCAACTGCCTGCTCGTGTTGTTGGAAAGTCAAGTAGTGATATTGTCGATCCTCTGATTGCTGTAAAATTTAATCAGTCGTCACCCTGGAATAAGTATTGCCCGAGTGATGTCAATGGTAGGGCTGTAGTAGGTTGTGTGGCGGTAGCTATGGCACAGGCGATGACGGTACCACAATATCCGGTAAGACCTGTTGGCAATTTTAATTATTATTGTGCACCTTATGGTAATTTGTATATAGATTATGATAATGAGACTGCTTATGACTGGAATTTAATTGTCTCGGGTACCGATGGTAAGGATGCAGCCGCAAGGTTTTTGTATCAATGTGGTGTTTCTGTAAGAATGGAATATTCGGCTTCAGCTTCCGGAACACAGTCCAGTTATATACCGAATGCTTTGCATACTTATTTTAATTATCCAACTTCAGTGAAGAGTTATTCCAGAGGTTCAGATACCCAATACTGGGAAGATCTTGTAAAAAACGAATTGTTACATGGCCGTGCCGTGGTATATTCAGGTTCAGATGGAGTTAATGCCGGACATGCCTTTAATCTCGATGGTTATGATGGAAATAATATGTATCATGTAAACTGGGGCTGGGGTGGAGCTAATAATGGCTATTATACTATTAATACATTAAAAGATGGTGAAAATGATTTCTCAGTTGGACAACAGGTTGTGGTTGGAATACGTGCCCCATCTGTAGGACCAGCAGATATTTATATTAGTAATTTGAAAGTAGAGGAAAATAAGCCAGTTGGTACAATTGTAGGAACGGTTACAATTGATAGTGAAGCTACGAATCCAGTGTATAAATTTGATCTCAAAGGTGCCTACAGTGTTTTTACACATAGTTATCTTCCAAGTTCATTTTACATCGAAGATGGTTATTTGAAGACTTCGACACCTTTTAGTCTCGAAGATGAAAGTATTCCTCTCACTATAAAAGCCACCAACGTTTCGAATGGACTATCTTATGAGAAAAACTTTAACATAGAGATTGTTGCAGTCGGCACGGGAATTGAAGAATATGCTGTCTCATCTGGGAATTTGATTTATTATGATGATAAGATTATTTTGAACTGTGATTGTAATGAACTTCCTTACTGTATATATACTCTTGCTGGAACAAAAGTAATGAATGGAAAACTAAATAAGGGGATTAACAATATTGATAAGTCAAAGCTAAATTCAGGATATTTCCTTGTTAAAACAAATGATACTACAATAAAACCAATAAAAATACTAATCCTTAAATAAAAAAATCATGAAACGTCAAATTATTTTATTTTGTTTATTTGTCTTTGCTATTTTTGTAAACGCACAGACATTTGAACCAACTACAAAATGGCCTTACTTGTATAAAGATTTTCAAAGCGGGACTATCTTTTTATCTAAGGGTACTAAAACGACTATGACTGTAAATGTGCATTTACTGAAAAGCAGTCTGCAATATCTGAAAGATGAATTGATTTATCAGGCCGATAGTAAAGATGTCATCAGAGTGGAGATTGGTGCCGATCAGTTCATATATATCGATGGAGAATTGGCAAAGATACTGGAGAAAAATGGTAAAAACTATTTACTTTCAATTACGAAAGGAGATTTTGATGCTTTAACTAGTGGAACAGGGGCTTATGGCACTAGTGCCCAATCGTCTGCTACTACTGATTTGTCATCGATGGAAATTGGAGGTTTAAGTAATATGAATCATAAGCAATTAGTATTCGAAAAAGAAGATGGTAAAATTTTACCGTTGAAAACTGAATACTATTTTGTTATTGATGGAAAGCCTGTATTAGCGAGCAAAAAGGAAATTATTGACTTTGTAGATGTTCAAAAGAAAGCTCAATTGAATACTTTTCTTAAAGAAAATAGAATCAAATGGAAAAATAAAGAAAGTTTGAGTAAACTTCTGCTTTTCTTCAAGTAGTTAGGTTGTTCAAATGTTTTTTGCAGAGTTAGCAAAAACTCTAAATATACATGAAAGCTATCTTTTTATAGATAGCTTTCGTTTTTTTTATAATTAATGAACTACAATAGAAAATCCTTGTGGTTTTATCTGGTTTCTGATAAATCAATCGCTTTCAATCTGTAAATTTAAATTTACTAAAATGAGATTTTTGTCGGAAAAAGCAGGTAAATTGGATATTTATGGTGCTTTTTGTTGATCTTTCTATTAATTTTGACATTATAATATGTTAAATAATTGGTTTGGTAAAAAAAATAGTTATTTGTGTTTGAATATTTATTAGATTTATACTTCTTTAATTAAAGAAATTTTTCCGTTTTTTAAATAACAGGAATACAGCTAATTACTAAAATTTAATAAGAGATTAATAAAATACAAAAGAGTTAAACCGTAATTTATTAAAGATATTTTACAACACATTGACAAAAAAAATACAGTTTATTTTTCTATTTGTAACCAGGACATCTTGTTTTCTAAATATTAATACTCTATTTTTGCAATCTGATTTTCTGATCATGTCGGAAATAATAGCAAATTAAAGAAGATTAATAAACAAAATGTTAAATTTATGAGAAAACTAGCGTTCTTATGGGCTTGCCTCTTTTTGGTTGGCTTTGGTTTGGTTAATGCTCAATCAAGATCCGTAACAGGGAAAGTAATTTCTACGGAAGATGGGCAACCAATTATTGGTGCTTCTGTTTTGGTAAAAGGTACAACTGTTGGTACCATTACGAATACAGATGGCGTATTTACAATCAGTTTGCAGGGAAATGCAAAAGATCTTGTAGTTTCGTACGTAGGTATGAAAACTGTAGATATTGAAGCTAAAAACAACATGGTTGTAATGTTAGAAAATGATGCAGTGGTTATGAATGAACTTGTTGTTACAGCTTTAGGTATCAGCAGAGAGAAAAAATCGTTGGGTTATTCTGTCCAGGAAGTCAGTGGAGATGCTGTTAATCAGGTAAAATCTGATAATTTCATGACTTCACTTTCTGGTAAAGTAGCCGGTATTCAAATTAAGAACAATACCAACTTTGGTGGTTCTACCAACGTTATTATTCGTGGTTCTTCTTCTTTGACAGGTAATAATCAGGCATTATTTGTTGTTGATGGAATTCCGATTGATAACTCAAATACAAATAATTCAGGTGAGTTAACCGGTCGTGGTGGATACGATTATGGAAACTCTGCTTCGGATATTAATCCCAATGACATTGAATCAATCAGTGTATTGAAAGGTGCTGCTGCAAGTGCTCTATATGGTTCACGTGCAACGAATGGTGTAGTTTTAATTACTACCAAAAAGGGTCTGTCTAATGGAACGAATAAACCAAATGTAAAACTTAGTTCTAATGTAACTACCAGTACAATTGATAAAAGTACTTTCCCTTCTTACCAACAAGATTATGGTGCTGGGTATGCAATGACAGGTTATAGCTCTTCTGCAGACGGAAGTGTATACCCGGGATTAGAGCATTATGCCGATGTAAGTGGTGATGGAACCTTAGATTATACAACTCCGTATTATGAGGATGCATCTCGTGGTCAAAAATTTGATAAAAATCTTTTAGTTTATCAATGGGATGCATTTGACCCTGCTTCACCAAATTATGGAAAAGCAACTCCATGGGTTGCCAGTGGAGCAAACGGTCCTATATCTTTATTTGAAACCGGAGTAAGTACTTCTAATAATGTCGACATTTCGGGAGGTGACAAGAATACAACTTATCGTTTCTCATATACCAATTTTAGTCAGAAAGGTATTATGCCAAATAGTTTTCTGAATAAAAACAATGCAGTATTCAACGGATCACATAATATTACCGATAATTTGAAAATTACTACATCTGCAACTTATACCAACACTGCAGGTAAAGGTCGTCCTTCAACCGGTTATTCTGACAATATCATGTCCAATTTCCGTCAATGGGGTCAAACGAACGTTGACTATACTATGCAAAAATTGATGTACGAAAAAACCGGTAACAATGTTACCTGGAACCGTAATGCATGGGATGATGGAACTCCTGCTTACTGGGATAATCCTTATTGGGTACGTTATGAAAATTACGAAACAGATAATCGTAGCCGTTTAATTGGTTATGCTCAATTGGACTGGACGATAACCAGCGATTTAAAAGCAATGGCCCGTTATGCAATTGATACATATTCTCAGTTGCAGGAAGAACATAAAGCAGTTGGTTCTGTAGCCGGAGAATTTGGTGTTGGAAGACCCGATGTTGGATCAGGTTATTCTCGTTATACCCGATTATTTACTGAAACCAATTTGGATTTCATGTTGAATTATCATAAAGCAATTACCGATAAATTCGATTTATCTGCTTTTATAGGTTCTAATATACGCAGAACTCAATCTGAAAGCGTTTTTGAATCAACTAACGGTGGACTTGCTGTTGCAGGTGTGTATGCATTAAGTAATAGTGTGGCTGCTATGTTACCACCCGAAGAAACGTTTACACAGGTAGGTGTTAATGGATTTTTTGGTAGTGCAACATTAAGTTATGATAATACCTATTTTCTGGATGCAACCATGCGTCGGGATGAATCTTCAACTCTCCCTTTAGCAAACAGAGTTTACTGGTATCCTTCAATTACCGGTAGTTTCTTATTTTCTAATTTGTTGAATCTTGATTGGTTGACATTAGGTAAATTGAGACTAAATTATGCCGAAGTTGGTGGTAGTGCTCCTGCTTTAAGTGTTAAAGACACTTATATTGCTAATGCTCCTTTTAGTGGTAACTCATTGGTGACAGTTCCAAATACAAAATTAAATGAAAATTTAGTTCCTGAGCGCCAAAAAGCGCTGGAAGGTGGATTGGAAATGAAAATGTTTAAAAACAGACTTGGTTTTGATTTAGCTTTCTATAAAAACAACACTATAAATCAATTGATGCCGGTTTCTGTTTCTTATACAACAGGTTATTCATCTAAATGGGTAAATGCCGGTGAAATTCAAAATCAAGGAGTTGAGTTGACTGTATCCGGAACTCCAATTCAAACAAAAGATTTCAGTTGGGATATTAATGTAAACTGGGCTTCAAATAAGAATCAGGTTGTTTCCTTATTTGTAGATCAGGCCGGTAACGAAGTTACAAATCTTCAAATTGCAAGTTTGCAGGGTGGTGTTACAATTAATGCCAGAAAAGGTCAACCCTATGGAGCGATTATGGGATCTGATTATGTATATACTAACGGACAAAAAACGGTTAATGCGACGACCGGTCGTTATTTAAAAACCGCTACAAATGATCAGGTTCTGGGAAATGTGAATCCGGATTGGACTGGTGGTATCAGTAATACTTTCAGATATAAAAATCTTGCTTTAAGCTTTTTAGTTGATGTATCGCACGGTGGTAGTATATTCTCATTGGATATGTGGTATGGTACCGGAACCGGTTTATATCAGGAAACAGCTGGTTTAAATGATTTAGGTAATCAAAAACGTGATCCGATTGTATACAATAATCCAAGTGCTGCAACTACTGCTGATAAAATTGCATCGGGTTACGCTGCTACAAGTGGTGGTGTAATTGAGTCCGGTGTTTTACCAGATGGTACACCTAACAATGTAAGACGAAATCAACAAAATTATGCAGCAATTGGCTGGTATTCAGATCCAAATGCAAGATTTGTTTACGATGCTTCTTATATTAAATTAAGAGAAGTAACTTTAACTTACAATTTCGCAAAAGCATTGTACAGTAAATTAAGTCTGACAAACGCTTCAATTGGTCTTGTTGGTTCTAATCTTTGGATTATACAGAAAAATCTTCCTTATGCAGATCCGGAAGCCAGTCAGAGTTCTGGAAATATTCAAGGATGGCAAAGTGGTGTAATGCCCGCCACACGCAATGTAGGAGTTACTTTAAACTTACAATTTTAAAAACAGATGAATATGAAAAAGATATATTTAATACTTATTGTCCTAATAACCGGCTTTGTTAGCTGTACCGATCAGTTTGCTGATTTTAATACGGACAAAAAAAACCCTGCAGTTGTTCCCGGAGAATCATTGTTCTCTAATGCTCAAAAGGAGTTATCTGACTATGTGAACAACACCAATGTAAATATCAATATATTTAAGTTGATGGCTCAATATTGGACAGAAACAACCTACGTTGATGAGGCTAATTACGATTTGATTACGCGTAATATTTCTACAAATATTTATTCAAGACTATATTTACGTGTTTTGAAAGATTTAAAAGAATCTTCAAAAATCATTACTGCAACAGAAGTAGTAGCATCTCAGGAACCTGTAAAAAAGAATAAACTTGCAATCATTGAATTGGTTGATGTTTATGCTTATTCTCAGCTAGTGGATGTATTTGGTAATATACCTTATACACAGGCTTTGGATCCTGAAAATGTTTACCCAAAGTATGATGATGCTCATGATGTTTATAAAGACTTGCTTGTTCGTATTGATGCCGCATTAGCAAATTTAGACAAAACCAGCGATAGTTTTGGATCAGCTGATTTTTACTATGGTGGAGATGTTGCTGCATGGATTAAGTTTGGTAATTCGTTGAAAATAAGAATCGCTATTACGATTGCTGATGGAGATAATGCACTTGCTAAATCTTCAGTAGAAGCTGCAGTTTCAAAATGCTTCACATCAAATGCTGATGATTGTTTAATGAAATACGAGACTTCTGCACCAAATTACAATCAGTTATATGCAGATTTAATTGCTTCAGGACGTCATGACTTTGTTGCGGCTAACACAATTATTGATGCGATGAACACATTAAATGATCCTCGTATTGGAAGTTACTTCACACAAGTTGATACTTCATCAGTTCCCGGAACAGTTAAACTGGCTTATAAAGGTGGTGAGTATGGCTATTTGAATTCATACAGTCAATCATCTCATATTTCTGACGCAGTTCAAACTCCTGATTTTCCTGGAATTATGTTGACTTATTCGGAAATTCAATTTTATTTGGCCGAAGCTAAAGAACGTGGTTACACTGTACCGGGTACTGCAGAAAGCTATTATAATGCAGCTATTACAGCTTCGTTTGACTTCTGGGGTACAGCAGGTGCTGCTACTTATTTAGCTAAACCTGAAGTTGCTTATACTACAGCTGTTGGACCAACAGCTACATGGAGACAAAAAATTGGTCTGCAATCGTGGATAGCTAATTATACCAGAGGTCTGGAAGCTTATAATACATGGAGAAGGTTGGACTACCCAATTTTATATCTTCCTGAATATACAACAGCTTATTCAGATATACCTGTTCGCTTTACTTATCCTGTAAATGAACAAACATTGAATGCTGATCAGTATGCTGCGGCTTCAACTGCAGTTGGTGGTGATTTGGTTACTACTAAATTGTTCTGGGATAAATACTAAGGAGTATTAATATCAATAGAAAAGGCTGTCCAAATTAATTTTTGAGACAGCCTTTTTATTGTTTCAGAGTAATTTTATCAACTCTTCCAGATCTTTCACCCTGTATGTCGAAGGATTTTTTTTTGTACAAATATCTGAATTTTTATCAAGAAACACCTGGTCAATCCCTGCATTTTGAGCGCCTATTATATCCGCCTCATAACTATCACCTATCATAATGGTCTCAGCCGCTGTGGCGTTGTTTAGTTGTAATGCGTATTCAAATATACGTTTGTCGGGCTTAAGTGCTTTAGCAGACTCGGAGAGGACTACATGGGTGAAATAATGTTCCAGCCCGCAGCTGTGAAGTTTTTTGTACTGAACTTCAATAAATCCGTTTGAAACAATGGTAAGCGGGTATTTGGGATACAGGTAATCCAGCAGCTCCTTCGCATAGGGCATGAGTGCAGTACGGCTGGGAAGTAAATCAAGGTATTCCTTCCCGATTTGTTTTGCTAAAGCCGGATCATCAATACCAACCTGAGTTAAAGGATAGAGGAACCTTTCAAAATTCAAAACATCTTTTGTAATTTCACCCTTTCCATACAATTCCCACAACTCTAAATTGCGTTTAGCATAAATATTGAAGTATTGATCAAAGTTTTCGTAGTGATGACCAATTTTTTTTTCTTCGTAGATTTCATGCAAGGTTGATTTGGCATTAGCATGAAAGTCCCAAAGAGTATCATCAAGATCGATAAAGACGTATTTATAATTCATAATTTTAGAAATTGCATTAATTGCTGCACTTTATTCAAAAGTATTTTTGATGAAAACTGTTACCCCAGATAATTTATTTGTAGAAATAATAATGCGCTTCCCAAAAGGGGAAACGCATTACGATTGTTTTAAAATTTATTATTCTGCATTTATACCGGTTTTAATTTACTTCAATTACTAGATATTTGCTGATACTCCAAAAATCATCAGGATTAACTATCAATAAAATAAAGTTACCATTTTCTTTCTCGAGCGTATACGATGATTTAGGATGATTTGTTAAAATCTTTGCACTTGTAGAATACAAGGGAATTGACTTTGTATTCCGGGCATCGATGCGAACGAAATAGTTTTTATTAAAATCGCTTTCAAGGATACGTTGGGGACTAAAAAAACCATCAGATGTAATTATTTTTTGCTCCTTCAGTTCCTTTCGGGTTCCAAATACATACCAGGCAGTATGAATGGTTTCTTCTTGATCAGCTATTTTGCTTTGTTTTACCTTGTTTTCAGTTGCCAAATTTTCAATATTCTTGCCCAAATTGTCCACTGTAGTACCAAGCCCTGCTATAAGAGAATCTTTTTGAGCCAATTGAGTTTGCAGATCAGCTACTTTTTGGGATTCTTCATCCAAGGATTTAGTAAGACGAGCAATTGTACTCTCAAGTTCGGCAGATTTAAACCCGCTTTTCTTGAGTTTTGTTTTTAATTTTGACAATTCTTCTTTGTTCTCCTGAAGCATGTCATTCAAATAAGCCATGTCCTCGTTAATTTTGGTGCGAACATCGTCATTCAAATCTTGTCCAACAGGCTGAATCGTTATTGTATTTTGAGTGCTTTTAATTTTTTCGATATTTTGCTCAATTTCATTCATGGCCGAAAAGTACCCATCAACTTCATTTTGAAGGGTAAGTTTAGCATTCATCAAAGAATCATTTTGAGCTTTAAGTGTTTTGTAATCTGCAGATTGTTTTCCACATGACGTCATTAAAACAAGTAAAATGGCAAGTGAAAAAATAGTTGGTTTCATAATGAAATTTATTGAAAAAAGTCTTTAGTAATTTTTTATTGAAGCAAGAAAAAAGCAGATAATAAGTTGATTATTTCAGACCGAAATTTGCCTAAATATTTTTCTGATTTCAACTGCAAAGGTAATGCTAATATTCAAATCCTGCAACAATTAGCACAATTTCACCTTTCGGGTTATTGGCTGTAAAATACTCCATTAGTTCATGTAAAGTACCCCGTTTGGTTTCTTCGAAAAATTTAGAAATTTCTCTTGATACAGATGCATTCCGGTCTTTTCCGAACACTTCGCCCAATTGCGTCAGAGTTTTGACTAATCGGAATGGGGATTCGTAAAAAATCATTGTTCGTTTTTCAGTTGCTAAATCATTCATTTTTGTTTGTCGACCTTTCTTCTGTGGTAAAAAGCCCTCAAACGAAAAACGATCGTTCGGTAAGCCAGAAGTCACCAATGCAGGTACAAATGCCGTAGCACCCGGTAAACATTCAATGTCAATTCCATTTTCGATACATTCCCGTACCACCAAAAATCCAGGATCAGAAATGGCAGGTGTTCCAGCATCAGAAATTAAAGCAACAGTTTGTCCGTTTTTGATTCGTTGGACCACATTTTCAACAGTCTTGTGTTCGTTGAATTTATGATGAGATTGCATGGGTGTTTTTATTTCAAAGTGTTTTAATAAAAATCCACTTGTGCGTGTATCTTCTGCCAAAATCAAATCAACTTCTTTCAATACACGGATAGCCCGGAAAGTCATGTCTTCCAGATTCCCAACCGGTGTGGGTACAACATATAATTTCATTTAAACCTCCTTTAAACTTTATTCATAACATAAAACGGAAGAAAATTGTTGCTGGTTTTTAATAGAATAGTAAAATCAACTATAAGTTATATTTGTTGATTATATATTATTCCTGATGTATCGGATATTTATAAGAACCGTCTTCTGACTAACTGATAAAAATCTTCCGCCGTTTCATTATCTGAAGCCCAACCGTATTTCGATTGGAGAAATGAGAGAGCTTCTTCCTGAGTAATTAATAAGTTGATGTAAGTTAAAGTTTTATTCATGTCTTCGCCATTTCCACGGAATAACTCGCGTTGAAAACGGAAGCGGTCACCAATGTTAATCGCTTGTTTGATGTCATCGATTTTTTTGTTTGCCAAAGTAGAGCTGATAGAATTGTCTGCTTTTGACAGTATTTCATTTCGGGATGGTGTACCCAAAATATTTTTTTCGCCCAGAACGGTTTTTCTTTCTTCTAAAATCGTTTTTGGTTCCGGTTTGGATATAAATGAATTTTCAACGATTCCGCTCAGATCATATTCTTTGATTCCCGTAATCTCATTCGATACCGGAACCTGAATTGTTTCGTAATTTTCTTCAATTTCAGGACTTTCATCTTTTTCAATGTCTTCTGTTGTTTCTTCATCATCAACTTCATCATCAACTTCATCAATTTCATTAACCAGTTCAATGGGCATGTCATCTTCAACTTCTTTGCCAGAAACTAACCTTTCCGATTGTATTTCAACAACTGAAAGATCGGAACTCAATTGTTGAATATATGATTGTATATCTTCAATTTTTTGCTGTGCTAAAAGAATTATAGTTTTAGGGTATTCAGTCATTTCCATAAATCCTGAAGTTATCATCTCAAGTTCACGAATGTCTTTGTGAAGTAATTTAACGATTAATTCTCTGTTCATATCTTTTTTTATAAAAACGGTTTCAATCTTGTTATTTTATTTAACTTTGCCCTGTGCAATGAAGTTATATTATATCCGGTGATCTCAATAGATCAATAAATATTGACTTTATTATGAAATAATTCAACGTTTCAAACAACTAAATTATTTCCCAGGGTGTTTATTAAAAGTTGTGCATTTTTATTTATGCAGAATGAATTGTATCAACTTGGGTGTAAAGGTACAATAATAGACAGAAAAAAGAAAACACAACTACTAATTTTCAATAAAATAAACATGATTTATTCAGAGCGGAACCATCCTAACCAGCAAAAGCGCGGTAGTATCGAAGTTATTTGTGGCTCAATGTTTTCGGGGAAAACTGAGGAACTGATTCGCCGACTGAAGCGGGCTAAATTTGCAAAACAGCAAGTTGAAATTTTTAAACCAAAAATTGATACCCGTTATTCGGAGGATGAAGTGGTTTCACACGACCGAACAGCTATCCGGTCAACCCCGGTTGATTCTTCCGGAAGTATTTTACTCATGTCGGGCGATGTTGATGTTGTCGGTATTGATGAAGCTCAATTTTTCGATGAGGGTTTGGTTGATGTGTGCACTCAACTTGCCAATCAGGGAATCAGGGTCATTGTTGCCGGGCTCGACATGGATTTTAAAGGAGTTCCTTTTGGTCCTATGCCCGCCCTCTGTGCCGTGGCGGAAGATGTTTATAAAGTTCATGCCATTTGCGTGCGCTGTGGAGCATTGGCTTATGTTTCACACAGACTTGTTGAAAGCGATAAGCGGGTTTTACTTGGAGAAATGACCGAATATGAACCCATATGCAGGGAATGTTATTCTAAAGTGAGATAATGATTTTATCAAAGGTTCTAACTTTGGATGATTTCTTTTAATTATATGTTGCCTTATGAACACAAAACCGTATACTTTCGATCGGGTTGTCCGTTTGCTTATTGGGTTGACTATCGTGATTTTGCTCTTTCTTTTGGTAAAGAAATTAAGTAATGTCCTGCTGCCATTCCTGCTGGCCTGGCTTCTTGCCTATTTAATGCAACCTATTGTGCGTTTTTTTCAGTATAAATTGAAATTTAAAAACCGCATCTTATCAATTTCCGGTACACTATTGTTGTTTTTTGTTTCGCTATTTGCCGTGATTTACTTTCTTGCTCCAATGGTAGTTAACGAAATTACCAAACTCTCTCATTTAATCGTTCTGTATTCGCGTGGCATCTCTGTTGATACTTTTATTCCTCTGGCATGGCAAAACGAGCTGATTGATTATTTTTCGCATTTAAATATCCAATCTGTTTTACTGGACGAAAATATTATGTCGGGCCTTAAAAAACTGGTTCCGCAACTTTGGAACATTCTCAACGGCTCATTAGATTTTATATTAGGGATTACTGTTGTGTTTGTAATATTCATATATCTTGTTTTCATCCTGCTCGATTATGAAAAAATAAATGCAAGCTGGTTTAATATTATCCCACCTGCATACAGAACGTTAATTACCGGTATTATGTCCGATTTGGAGTCTGGAATGAATCGCTATTTCAGAGGACAGGCTTTAGTCGCTTTGATAGTTGGAATACTTTTTATTATAGGCTTTAGCCTAATAGGATTACCTATGGCAATAATTCTGGGACTTTTAAGCGGATTACTTACGCTGGTTCCTTATCTGAAAGTTGTTTTAATTGTACCTTGTCTGAGTTTAGGACTTCTTCAATCAGCTGAGACCGGACAATCCTATGGCTCAATTTTACTGGGAATTGCAATTGTATTTATTATTATTCAAATTTTGGAAGAATTAATTCTTGTTCCCAAGATTATGGGAAAAGTTACGGGATTAAACCCTGCTGTTATATTACTTTCTTTATCCATTTGGGGGTCATTAATGGGAATGGTTGGAATGATAATTGCTCTGCCAATGACAACCTTAATTATTTCGTATTACAAACGCTTCGTTTTGAAAGAAGTCATATTTCCCAATGTTGAAAAAGGTGACGATATTAATGAAGTTCAGAATAATTCCGAAATTGGTGTTGAGTGAAGGTTATTTAAAATAGAATCGGTTTAATATTAAAATCCATCTTTGTATTTATGATTATTTTAATATTTACTTGGAACCTGAATGTTAAATATGATAAAATCGCATAAATAATGCGAATACTTACTCCCCGTATTAATGAATTAATTTTTAAATTCCGTAAATATGTCAATTTGATTGCAAAAAGCTCCGCAAATAAATTAAGTTATATTTAGTATTTTATGAATCAATTGAATCATTTATAAAAAAAAACGAAATATCATCGAACATTCTGCTTCGAATTACGTTTATGTTGTAAAAAAGCAGTTAAATAATGTTTATATATGAAGGAACATTTAATTTTAGTGTAATTTTGTAGCGTAATGAAGAGAACAACTATTTGGATATTAATAATCATGATGCTTCTGACATTTGTCGGATTGATTGCATTACAGGCCCGTTTTGTACGAATAAATGCTGAAATGATTGAAAATCAGTTTAATGAAAATGTACAGCGAAGCTTATTTCAGACAGTAAGTTTAGTCGAAGAAAACGAAGCGCTCGAATACCTTTCCCAAACATTAGAGGGAAACGATTATTCTGGAAAGAAGAATAAAGTTTTGAGTTTAGATGCTCAAAATATCAGATTGAAAAACGACATAGATAGTATGGCCGATAATCCGAAATTAACATCGGATCAATTAAATCGTCCTTCTATTCGTTTATCGACCCGGCACGGAAAGGCAACCATTGAAGAAACGTCACGATATTTACAGGAAAAATTTCAACAAAATTTTTCACGATCTAAAACAATATTGGATCAGGCCGTTTTTCGATGGCTGAGAGAATCTGATAAAAAGGAAATAAGTGAGCGAGTCAATTTCCAGGAATTGAATGGTATTTTGGAAAGAGTATTGGTGAATAATGGTGTGCCTCTTCCTTTTTATTATTCAATTGTGGATAATCAGGGGAAATTGATTTACAGATGCCAGAAAGAGTTTCGCGAAGAGCTTGTAAATACAAATAATAATCTTTACACACAAAAACTGTTTCCATCAGAAGATTCTAACAAATCGGCTTACTTACAGGTTGTTTTTCCTACAAAGCAAAATTATATACTGAATTCCATGAATTTAATTTTGCCATCTGTTGCACTGATTGCACTCATATTATGTATATTTATAGTTGCTATTATTATCATTTTCAGACAAAAGCAACTGAACAATATGAAAAACGATTTTGTTAATAATATGACACACGAGTTTAAAACGCCGATATCGACGATTTCGTTGGCTTCACAAATGTTACAAGACCCAAGCGTGGGTAAAACGCCTGAAGCGCTTAAAAATATTTCAAAAGTAATCCGTGATGAAACAAAGCGTTTAAGTCTTCAGGTTGAGAAAGTAATGCAAATGGCTATTTTTGAAAGAGACAAATCAACGTTAAAATTAAATGAAATCCAAATTAATTCCCTTATTACGGATATAATCGGGAATTTCTCTCTCAAAGTAACCAGTAAAGGAGGTAAAATATCTTCGAATCTCAAAGCTAAGAACGATGTAGCTTTAATAGATGAAGTCCATTTTACGAACGTGATTTTCAATTTAATGGACAATGCACTCAAATATTCAGATAAACCATTGTTACTGTCGATTGAAACCTGGAATGAAAAAGATAATTTGTTGATAAGCATTGAGGATAACGGTATAGGAATTCACAAAGAAGATTTAAAAAGGATTTTCGAGAAATTCTACCGGGTATCAACAGGTAATCTTCACAATGTAAAAGGCTTTGGCTTAGGTTTAGCTTATGTAAAAAAAATCGTGACAGAGCATAAAGGATCCATCAAGGTGGAGAGCGAAATAAATATCGGAACTAAATTCACTATTACAATACCAACTCTTAAAAATTAAGAATTATGACAGACGAAAAAGTAAAAATTTTGTTGTGCGAAGATGATGAAAATCTTGGCATGCTTCTCAGAGAGTATTTAATTACTAAAGGTTATGATGCAGATTTGCAACCAGATGGCGAAGCCGGTTACAAGGCGTTTTCGCGGAATAAATACGATTTATGTGTACTTGATGTAATGATGCCTAAAAAAGACGGATTTGCACTTGCTGCAGACATTCGTTCCATGAATACTGAAGTGCCTATTGTTTTCCTTACAGCTAAATCAATGAAAGAAGACATTTTGCAGGGATTCAAATTGGGTGCAGACGATTATTTGTCTAAACCATTTAGCATGGAAGAATTATTGTATCGTATTGAATCAATCATGCGACGCGTAAAAGGCAAAAAAGCAAAAGATGTTTATAATTACACCTTAGGCGGTTTTTCTTTTGATGCTCAAAAACAATTGCTTTCATTTGCAGGAGAATCAAAAAAACTCACTACAAAAGAATCTGAATTATTAAATCTATTGGCTGCAAATGCGAATAACATTTTGGAGCGTAACTTTGCATTGAAAACGATTTGGGTTGACGATAATTACTTCAATGCCCGTAGCATGGACGTATATATCACCAAACTGCGTAAATTGTTGAAAGCTGACGAAAATGTGGCTATTATCAACATTCATGGTAAAGGATATAAATTGATTTGTCCTGTAGTAAAAGAAGACTAAATCAATTGACATTTGACAAAAAAAACCGCTCTATCAAGCGGTTTTTTTTGTTTTGTTGTAATTCTTCCAAAGTTTAGAACTTTGGGAAAATTTAATTAGCTAATATCTTTAGAATTTCCTCAGGTTTATCCACGATATATTTCGGTGAAAATTCTTCCAGCTCTGCGCGTGGACGAAATCCCCAGGTAACACCGCATGCATCAATATCAGCATTATGTGCAGTTTGCATATCTACTCCCGAGTCGCCAACATAAAGTACCCGTGATTTTTCAACTTTCGCGAGAGCTAAAATGTCATCAACAATTGTTGGGTTTGGTTTTACCGGGATATTCTCCCGCTGACCAAAAACAGCGGTAAACTTAATTTCAGGAAAGAAATGTTCAACCAATTGCATCGTTCCACTTTGATATTTATTAGAAGCAATGGCAAGTTTATAGTCTTCCGATTGCAATTTTTGTAATAAATCAGAAATTCCGGAATAGGGAACCGTTAGTTCAGCATTATGCTCTCCGTAGTATTCCAGAAAGTGTTGTCTCATTTTCAGTACTTTTTCCAGAGACTTTTCTCCTTCCGGTAATACCCGCTCAAAAAGTTTATTGATTCCATTTCCAATAAAAAACCGATAGGCAGCTGCTTCGTGTGTTGGGAATCCACATTGACTTAATGCATGATTTGTGCTTGCAGCCAAATCGGCTACAGTGTCCAGTAATGTTCCATCAAGGTCGAAAATAATTAATTCTTTCATTCGCTAATTTTCATTGATGCCTGTTTTAGTATAAAGCAGGCTTTTAAACGCTCAGACATAAAGTCAAAATGGTTTTTATTTAGGAGCAATTTCTAAAATTGTAAATGAATCGGATTTTAAAGTTGCACGGGGTCGTGGATTTTCAGTTGTCGCAGCCGGTGTTTCACCATATTCGGCTGTTGGCAGATAAATCCGGTGATTTTTTGTATTTATTGTAATTGTTCTGGCACCTTTTTGAGTTTTAACGTTTTCCAAAATTGAATAGGTATTAGCACCTTTTTGTTGAACCACTGTTAATGTTCCATCACCATTGGAAGAATAAATCCGCTTCAAAACAGGATCGAAAGAAACACCATCAACGTTTTCTCCAATTTTAAGGGATGAAACAACTTTTCCGTTATCGGTGTCGATAACCATCATTAATTTATTGCTGCAAACAGAAAATAAACGATGATTCTTCAAATCGATTGCCAAACCGCTGGGTTCTTCACCGGGAGCTATTGACCACGTTTGTTCAACCTTTAATGTGGTTGTATTAATTTTGCATAGCGAGCTTTTGTCCTCAATATTTACATAAATACTTCCTTTTAAGTCCGTTACTGAAAACTCAGGTTTGCCAATCAAAGGAATGGTTGCTAATACTTTATTGGTAATGGCATCAATCACAGTGGAATTTGAGCTTCTACCATTAAATGTGAAAACCTTTCGGGAGTAAGAATCATAAAGAATTGCATCGGGATTGTTACCTGTTACTTTTACTTTGTCAATCGTTTTCACCGTTTTCAGATCAATAATTGTAACCGATGTATCTCTGCCGTTACTTATAAATCCTTTATTCAAGTCAGTTGCAAGGGCAATTCCGTGAACCCCTTTCGTGTCAGGAATAGTAGCAAGCAAATTGTTTTTTGTAAGATCTACTACTTGTGTAACAGAACCATGCGAAACAAAAAGTCTGGAAGAGCCTTCATCCAACGTCAGATAATCCCAACCTCCATTACCGGTAAGATGAATTTTATTGACAATCTGATAGCTGGATTGTGCATAACCTGAAGTTGCACATAGCAACATCAATAAACTAAAAACTAAATTCGTCTTTTTCATTTTCATTGATAATTTAAATGAATACTCATTTTATTTTGGCAAATAAACCACTATTTCTTAATTAATTACTTGCAGGGAACAGATGAAAGCCCCAATTATTTATTATTTATTACCGGAAATT
Organism: Paludibacter sp. UBA6032; assembly: GCA_002427885.1. Taxonomy (GTDB): domain Bacteria; phylum Bacteroidota; class Bacteroidia; order Bacteroidales; family Paludibacteraceae; genus Paludibacter. The sequence continues at coordinate 5,064 of DIZI01000033.1, read as the reverse complement.
TAAAATCTCTTTTCAATCTCTTCATGAGTTAAAATTGTCATAATCTTCTTTCCATTCGGTGTGAAATTATGATTCGAACAAGCAAAGAGCCGGTCGATGAGGTCACTCATTTCTTCATTCGTTAGTTTTTGACCGATTTTAATTGCTGAAACTTCAGCCAGGGATAGTGAAATGGATTCGTGCATACCGTCGGTAAGTTCTCCGCCTGTTGTTTTTGCATTGTCAAGCATAGTGAGCAATAAGTCGATAACACTTCCGGTACCAAGCAAATCGGGAACACCTTTTACAGAATAATTAAAGTTATCCGAAGTTTCAAAATCGAAACCATGCAGTTTCAGATCGGGTAGGAGTTGTTCAAAGATAAGGGCATCATCAGCATTTAATTCCAGTACCTCCGGAAAAAGGACTTGTTGCGACAGGGCCTTATGGTTTTCGATCTGACTCATAAGCAAATCAAATAAAATCCGTATATGCGCTCTGTGTTGGTCTATCATTAACATCCCAGATTTGAGACCGGTAATAATATAGCGTTTTTTATACTGAAAATTTTCAGTATGTGTTTCAACGGATTCTGAGTTCTGTTGTTGTTCATCCGTTCCAAAACCGATATTGTCCGGAACATCCATTTCCGGTTCCCAGTCGGGAGCTGATTCGATGGATTCTTCTTTCTTTTCAAATCCTCCATACAAATTTTCCCAGTCCAGAACGGGACGTTTATACATATTTGTGCCGAAAGGGTTGTAATTGGGATTAAAATTCGTTTGCGGCGGGCGTACATTCTCCGGTTGTATCGCTGAAGGCATTTCCAACGAACCTTCCTGGTCGAAATCGATCGATGGAACAATATTGAATTTGCCCAATGATTCTTTTACTGATGCCGAAAGAATGGACCAGATAGCCTGTTCGTTTTCGAATTTAATTTCTGTTTTTGTCGGATGAATGTTGACATCAATTGTTTGTGGATCAACATCGAAATAAATAAAATAATTCGGACTTTCGGAGGCCTGAATCATTTGGTTGTAGGCCAGCAAAACGGCTTTATGAAAATAGGGGTGACGCATGTAACGTCCATTGACAAAAAAGTACTGGATGGCTGATTTTTGTGCATATTCCGGTTTTCCTACGTAGCCATAGATGCGTGCTAAATTGGTTGTTGTTTCGATGGTCAAAAGTTGTTGTTGCCAACGTTTTTTCGCATTTTTCCCAAAGATATTTTCAATTCTTACCTTGTGATTGGACGCAGGAAGTTGGAATATCTCATCATCTCCATCGAAAAATGAAAAAGCAACATTTGAATTCACTAACGCGATGCGATAGAACTCGTTCAGAATATGACTTTTCTCCACATTGTCACTTTTGAGAAAACGCCGGCGTGCCGGTACATTGAAGAATAAGTTTTTCACCTGAAATGTGGTCCCCGAATCGCACTGAATCATTTCCTGTTTGAAAATCCGTGTTCCTGCAATTTCGACCATTACGCCCAGTTCATCGTCGGTCCGTCTTGAGCGTAATTCCACCTGTGCAACGGCAGCAATTGAAGCCAGTGCCTCCCCGCGAAAGCCCATGGTGGTAAGTGAAAACAAATCATCGGCAGATTTAATTTTCGAAGTAGCATGGCGTTCGAATGCCATACGGGCATCCGTTTCACTCATCCCTTTTCCGTTGTCAACTACCTGAATCAACGTGCGGCCGGCATCTTTAATTAAAATTTGAATGTGACTCGCACCGGCATCGATCGAATTTTCGACTAATTCTTTCAATACGGAAGCCGGACGTTGAATCACTTCTCCTGCGGCAATTTGATTGGCAACCGAATCGGGCAATAAATGAATAATATCACTCATGTAATTTCCTTTATTTCAACAGATAGTATGCCAACAAGAGCAATACAAAAAGAATTAATATCAGCCGGATATTTGATTTCACGGACTGATTGCTCCGGGAGCTTTTATTTTTTGCCGCTTCATCACGAAATGAACCTCTGTGTATACTCGTCTTGAATTCCCCATCGTTTCCTTCGGCCAATCGTTTTTCTCTTTCCTTTCGGGCTTCTTTTTTCGGGTCGTAATAAATAAAGCGATATCCGTATTTCTTCGGTTTATATATATTGAAAAATCCCATGATTAACTATATTTTCCATCAAACTTAATATTGATATCATTCACAAACTGGCGGATGCGTTGTTCATTTTCCAGTTTGCAAATGAGTAATACATTATCCGACTCGGCAATAATATAGCCTTCTAAATCTTGTATTACCGCTAATTTTTCCGGAGGTAAAGCGACAATATTATTATTACTTTCATAATATACTGTTTTACACTTCAGCGTTACATTTTCCTGCTCATCTTTGGGAGACATTTCATACAGTGATCCCCAGGTTCCCAGGTCGGTCCAACCAAAATCGGAGCACAGCACGTAAACATCCGTTGCTTTTTCCATGATGCCGTAATCGATGGAGATGTTCGGACAGGATGGATACATTTCATCAATAAAAGCCTGTTCTTTTTCTGTATTGTATAAATCTTTACCAACTTTAAATTTAGTGGCAACTTCCGGTAACAAATCATTGAAAGCCGCATCAATGGTTTGTAAATTCCAAAGGAAAATCCCTGAATTCCAGTAGAATTCACCCGTTTCGAAAAAGACTTGTGCCAATTCTGCATTTGGCTTTTCGGTAAAGGTTTTTACTTTTCGCAGATTGGTTTCTCCTTCGTCTATCTGTATATAGCCATAACCGGTTTCCGGCCGACTGGGTTTAATTCCCAAAGTTAAAAGTGAATTATTCTTTTCAACAAAATCGAGTCCAACCTGTATTGTTTCTAAAAAATCGGTTTCCTTCAATATCAGATGATCCGAAGGTGCAACAATAATATTGGCTTTATCGGTCATCGATTTTATCCTGTTTACTGCATAAGCTATACAGGGTGCCGTGTTCCGTCTATTCGGTTCCAATAAAACCTGATCGGCGTTAATCTCGGGTAATTGTTCCAAAATCAAATCTTTATAGATAACATTCGAGACAATCAGGATATTCTCAGCGGGAACTAAATGCCGGAACCGATCAAACGTAAGTTGTAGCAACGAACGTCCGGTTCCAAAAAAGTCAAGAAATTGTTTGGGACGCTCATTTTTGCTGAATGGCCAGAAACGACTTCCGACACCGCCTGCCATGATGATACAATAATTCTGTTGCATTGTTTTTTAGGTATTTAGTTGAAGAACTCAGGTTTACGAAATAATGTACTAAGATACTATGTTTTTATGAGTCAACCAAAACTTGGAGCTACAAAAAAACAAGCCCGACTTTTATGGAAGTCAAGCTCGCTTCAAAAGATTGATAAAAAGAATATCACCCACCCGTACAAACCTTTTTCATTTTATCCGGTTTGTATATATCCGATTGGTTAGGACTTAAGCAGTTTAATCTTGATCCTCAAAAGTCATAAATGTAATTAAACCATTGGAATCAAAGTAAAAAACAATTGGGTCATCGCAATAATTAGTGGTATTTACTAATTTTGGATAAAATTCTTTGCATGCCCATCCATCATTATCTATTACATTTTTAATGAGCCCATAAGCAGATAAAATTCCATCTAATTGTAAACTTGCAATTCCAATGACAATGTTATTATTAATTTTAAAAGTGTTTTGTTTCAGATTGAATCTGGTTAAATAACCATCTGTAAAACCAAAAACTGAGGTGCCAAATTTAAACTCTTCTGTTATTTCATCTTCTTCATCAATATCTTTTAGATAATTACCGGGAGTTCCTAATTTTTGAAGAATATCTGCTTTTGAATATTTAGTCCATAGTACAATTCCATTAATATTGACATTAAGATAAGTCGAATATCTCTTTTGAGAAGTTATGGAATTTGACAATAAAACAACAAAGAATAATAGAATGATTTTATTGATAATTGTTTTCATATATATTATTTACAAGGGTTTGTTGCTTCACCAGAATTATTAAATATCGTATAAATATGAGGAGTCGGTGAGCCATTAAAAATAGCGGATTACAGATACTTATAATACAAAGGTGTGATCACATCCGCGATAGCTATCGGGACCCACCCACAAGTAGCAAACTTTGCTCATTTAATAAACATATCCGCTAGGACTGGGGCATTAGCTCATCTTAGCTTATCCGCAAGGACAGTCAGACAAAGTTTTGTATTTCGAAAATTTAATTGAAGGTAATTCTATTAGAAAGTAAATCTTTTTCGTACCAGATACCGCTATTCAAGAGATAAAAATACTTGATATGTAACTTTATTTCTAAAAATTTACATACACAACCATCATCTAGAAACCCTCTAACTCCTTGATATGAGACTAATCTATCTGTTTTCTGGTAGGATTGCCCTTTTTTCAAAATTATTCTATACAGATTATTTAATAACGGATAATCTGGATCATAAGAAAAATACACTTCGTTAGATATTATAGAAACTTTATTGCTATTTGTGTCATAAACATTTAAACTAAGATAAGTACTACCACCACTAATATTATTCCCGTAATCATCAGTTAGACCTTTTATCGGAATAGATATTGCCTCATTGTTATTATTGGTTATTGTTGTTCTAATAGCAATAAACTGGTTCACTATGAGTGTCTTTTCAATAGATACTGTAATATTATTTTGTGCATGTATTGTCATAAAATAAAAACATAATATTGATATGTTTATAATTTTTTTCATAATGATTATTTAATTTTTAGGACTGCCATCCGGGTTTCTTATATTTTCTGGAATTGATTCATAATCTATTGCAGGTTGCAATTCCCCTGTCTTCCCGGATAAATTTTTAATGTGTATTAATGTTGCTTCTTGTCTGTGGGATCTGTGATCCCACCTTTTGTATTCTTAGGATCTGCGATCCGTTCTTATGATCAAACAACCATTACATCCAATAAGCCTTTACCACCAGCATAATCAATAACCGAACCATACAGGGAATATTGAATTTTATACGATGCTGAATATCCATACTAAAATGAATTATGTATTGCAAATATAGTAATATTTATTTAGTACATGACAAAAATTATA
>DIZI01000017.1:2087-93878 GCA_002427885.1 Paludibacter sp. UBA6032 | reverse complement strand
TAAATTTTTGTCATGTACTTAGTAATATTTATTAAAATATTGCAAGAAGCGTGTTGAAAATCTTTATAATATAAAGGTAGGATCACATCCCAGCAACTATCTTAAGATCCACGGTATCAAACTTTTATCATCATATAAACATATCCTAAAGGGCAGGAATGTACGTACTCTCTTTTTCGAAATACAGGGATTGTGTAAAATGTCCGCTTGATTCCCCGCCCGGGGAAAGCAACCGGCGGACCCCAAAAGCGTTACAGATATAAAGAAGAAACAGATTTAAAAAAAAGCTAAAAAAAACCTGATTACTTTTCAGTAATCAGGTTTTTCATATTTAGTATGAAGAATTTTTATTCTTCAACATCGTTCTCATTTTCAGCAATATCCAACACATTTCTACGGGCGTCGACCTTCTTTTCGTATTCTTCGCGCGAATAAACCACGATTTTGTCAAAGTCGCGTTGTCCGGTACCGGCAGGAATTAAGTGACCGCAAATTACGTTCTCTTTCAAACCTTCCAAACGATCCACTTTACCATTGATGGCAGCATCGTTCAGAACTTTTGTTGTTTCCTGGAACGAAGCAGCCGACATAAAGCTGTTTGTTTGAAGCGCGGCACGGGTAATTCCCTGTAAAATCTGATTGGAAGTGGCGGCTATGGCATCGCGTGTTTCAACGATTTTCATATCTCGACGTTTCAGCATACTGTTTTCGTCACGCAATTTACGGGGTGTAATGATTTGTCCGGGTTTCATGGTAGCAGAATCACCTGCATCCATAATCACTTTCTTACCCCAGATACGATCATTTTCTTCCATAAACTCGTTTTTACCGATAATCTGTTTTTCAAGAAAACGGGTATCACCTTGTTCAAGGATTTCCACTTTACGCATCATTTGACGCACGATTACTTCAAAGTGTTTATCATTGATCTTCACACCCTGCAAACGGTAAACATCCTGTACTTCGTTCACAATATAATCCTGAACGGCAGTCGGTCCTTTGATTAAAAGTATATCCGATGGAGTTGTAGCACCTTCCGAAAGTGGAATACCGGCACGTACAAAGTCATTTTCCTGCACCAGAATTTGTCTGGATAAAGGAATCATATATTTTTTAACTTCACCGGTCTTTGACGTTACTGTCAATTCGCGGTTACCACGTTTAATTTTTCCGAAGGTTACCTCACCGTCGATTTCAGCTACAACAGCCGGATTCGAAGGGTTACGGGCCTCAAATAATTCGGTAACACGTGGAAGACCACCGGTGATATCACCCGCTTTACCTACAGCACGCGGTATTTTTACCAACATTTGTCCCATTTTAATCTTATTCCCGTTATCAAGTACAAGGTGGGCACCTACCGGTAAGTTGTAAGTACGTAGTATTGAACCGTCTTTTGAAACAATGTGAGCACTTGGAACTTTATTACGATCTTTCGATTCAATAATAATTTTCTCGCGCAAACCGGTTGCTTCATCAGTTTCGGCTTTGAAGGTTATATTTTCAACAACATCTTCAAATTCAATTTTACCTTCTGTTTCCGAGATGATTACCGCGTTGAACGGATCCCAGTCGCAGGCCAGTTGACCTTTCTTCACCATTTCGCCATCTTTCACATACAGTTTGGAACCGTAAGGAACGTTTTGAGTGGTAAGTGCAATACTTGTATTCGTATCAATTACACGCATTTCGGCCAAACGGCTTACAACAACCTGATAATTTTTCTTGTCATCATCCACTGCATCTACCGTACGAAGTTCGTCAAATTCAAGACGACCATCATAACGCAATACAATTTTAGATTCTGCAGCGATGTTCGAAGCAATACCACCGACGTGGAATGTACGAAGTGTCAGCTGTGTACCCGGCTCTCCAATAGATTGAGCAGCTATAACACCAACAGCTTCACCAATATGTACCATTTTATTGGTAGCCAGATTACGTCCGTAGCATTTAGCACAAACACCTTTTTTAGATTCGCAGGTCAGTACCGAACGGATTTCAACGCGTTCAATCGGTGAATCCTGTATTTTCTTAGCTAGCAATTCGGTGATCTGATCTCCTGAAGAAACAATTAATTCTCCGGTAAGAGGATTATAAATATCGTGAACCGAAACACGGCCCAGAATACGTTCGTAAAGTGAGGAAACAACTTCTTCGTTGTTCTTCATTTCAGTTGCAATCAAACCACGCAAGGTTCCGCAGTCGTCTTCGTTGATAATTACATCTTGCGATACATCCACCAAACGACGGGTTAAATAACCGGCATCAGCCGTTTTCAGAGCTGTATCGGCCAAACCTTTACGGGCACCGTGGGTTGAAATAAAGTATTCCAATACCGAAAGTCCTTCTTTAAAGTTCGACAAAATTGGGTTTTCAATAATCTGACCACCTTCGGCGCCTGATTTTTGAGGTTTTGCCATCAAACCACGCATACCTGAAAGCTGACGAATTTGCTCTTTCGAACCACGGGCTCCGGAATCCAACATCATATATACTGAGTTGAAACCCTGATTATCCGTTGAAAGTTGTTTCATCAAAATGTTCGACAACTTGGAGTTGATATGTGTCCAGGTATCGATAATTTGATTGTAACGTTCGTTGTAGGTAATGAATCCCATGTTGTAGTTATTCAGAATCTCTTCAACTTCAGCATTTCCTTCTTTTACAAGGGTTTCTTTTTCCGGTGGGATAATAACGTCATTCAAATTAAATGACAGACCACCTTTGAAAGCCATATAATACCCTAAATCTTTAATATCGTCGAGGAATTGAGCCGTACGGGCAACACCGCAAACTTCAATTACATTACCGATGATATCACGCAACGATTTTTTTGAAAGTAATTCGTTGATATAACCAACTTTGGTTGGAACACATTTATTGAATAAAATACGTCCGATGGTGGTTTCAATCATGGTATCAACCAATTCACCTTCAGCATTTAAATCTTTTGTTTTTACTTTTATCCAGGCGTGCAACTCTGCTTTCCGCTCGTTGTAAGCAATTTCTGCTTCTTCGGGCGAATAGAAAACAAGTCCTTCTCCCATTGCACCCGGACGTGGTTTTGTAATGTAATACAAACCAAGTACCATGTCTTGCGACGGTACGGTAATAGGAGCACCATTAGCCGGATTCAAAATATTATGAGATGCGAGCATCAACATTTGAGCTTCCAGAATAGCTTCGTTACCCAATGGTAAGTGAACAGCCATTTGGTCACCATCAAAGTCGGCGTTGAAAGCCGTACAGGAAAGCGGGTGAAGTTGAATTGCTTTACCTTCAATCATTTTTGGCTGGAATGCCTGAATACCTAAACGGTGCAAAGTAGGCGCACGGTTTAGTAATACAGGATGTCCTTTCATCACGTACTCTAAAATATCCCAGATAACCGGATCTTTGCGATCAACAATTTTCTTGGCTGATTTTACTGTTTTTACTATTCCGCGTTCAATGAGTTTGCGGATAACAAACGGTTTATATAACTCGGCTGCCATATCTTTCGGGATACCGCATTCGTGCATTTTAAGCTCCGGACCTACAACAATTACCGAACGTGCTGAATAATCGACACGTTTTCCCAATAAGTTTTGACGGAATCGACCTTGTTTTCCTTTCAACGAATCGGAAAGAGATTTCAACGGACGGTTAGCATCAGTTTTAACGGCACTGGATTTACGTGAATTGTCGAACAAGGAATCGACAGCTTCCTGAAGCATACGTTTCTCGTTACGAAGAATCACTTCCGGCGCTTTGATTTCGATCAATCGTTTCAAACGATTGTTACGAATAATCACCCGACGATACAGATCATTCAAATCGGAAGTCGCAAAACGACCGCCATCCAGCGGAACCAACGGCCGTAATTCCGGAGGAATTACGGGAACGATTTTAATAATCATCCATTCCGGTTTATTGCGCAGTTTAGAAGCACGGAACGATTCTACAATTTGCAGACGTTTCAACGCTTCGGTTTTACGTTGCTGTGAGGTATCGGTGTTTGCTTTATTACGTAAATCGTATGATAAAACATCTAAATCCAGACGGCTCAACAAATCGTGAATAGCATCTGCACCCATCTTGGCGATAAACTTTTCAGGATCTGTATCTTCCAATAGTTGATTCTCACGTGGAAGAGCTTCTAATATATCTAAATACTCATCTTCGGAAAGTAATTCACCATTGGCGATATTCTCTCCGTTTTCAAGGATACCTCCCTGAATGATGACGTATTTTTCGTAATAAATAATTGAATCTAATTTTTTTGTCGGCATTCCCAAGAGATAACCGATTTTATTCGGCAATGAACGGAAATACCAGATATGAGCCACCGGAACAACCAGTTGAATGTGTCCCATACGCTCACGACGAACCTTTTTCTCAGTCACTTCCACACCGCAACGATCGCAGACAATGCCTTTATAACGAATACGTTTGTATTTTCCGCAATGACATTCGAAGTCCTTGGTAGGACCAAAAATACGTTCACAGAACAAGCCATCACGTTCGGGTTTGTAGGTACGATAATTAATGGTTTCCGGTTTGAGAACCTCACCACTCGATAATTTTAATATTTCTTCGGGTGATGCTAACCCGATCGAAATTTTATTAAAACTACTCTTTACCTTATTATCATTTTTAAAAGCCATAACTTTTTTTGATTTACAAATTACAATTGATAATTTACAATTGGTAGATTTAATTCAGATAAGAAAAAATACATAAATTCATTCCTTATCCCCTCTCCAAAAGGAGAGGGTTAGGATTTTATGAGTTTCTTAATCTAAATTGATACTCAGACCTAAGCCACGAAGTTCGTGCAACAATACGTTGAGCGATTCCGGAATTCCCGGTGTTGGCATTGGATCCCCTTTTACAATTGCCTCATATGTACGGGCACGTCCCATGACATCATCCGATTTAACGGTCAGGATTTCCTGCAAAATGTGAGCCGCACCGAAGGCTTCGAGTGCCCAAACCTCCATTTCACCAAAACGTTGACCACCAAATTGTGCTTTACCACCAAGGGGTTGTTGCGTAATAAGTGAGTAGGGTCCGATAGAACGGGCATGCATTTTATCTTCAACCATGTGACCCAGTTTCAACATATAAATTACGCCGACTGTTGCCGTTTGATCAAAACGTTCACCTGTTCCACCATCGTATAAATAGGTTTTACCATAATTAGGTACACCTGCTTTTTCAGTCCAAACATTTAAATCATCAAGTGTTGCACCATCAAAGATTGGAGTTGCAAAACGAAGACCAAGTTCTTTACCTGCCCAACCCAATACGGTCTCGAAGATTTGTCCAAGGTTCATACGAGAAGGTACACCCAGTGGATTCAATACGATATCTACAGGAGTACCATCTTCAAGGAATGGCATATCTTCCTGAGGAACAATACGGGATACAATTCCTTTGTTACCATGACGACCGGCCATTTTATCACCTACGCGTATTTTACGCTTTTTGGCAATATAAACTTTAGCAATTTGTACAATACCATTTGGAAGTTCATCCCCAATGGTAATATTGAATTTCTGACGTTTTATTTGAGCATCCAATTCCTTGTATTTTCTCAAATAATTCATAATTAATGTCTTAACTAATTCATTTTTATGAGAATCAGTTGTCCATTTGCTAAGTTGCACGGATGAATAATCAATTTCGCGCAGACGTTCAGCGGTAAATTTACTATTCCGTGAAATAATATCGGTACCTAAGAAATCTTTAACACCGGCTGATGTTTTATCACCAATCATGTCGGTCAATTTGTCAATCAGGGTATTGCGCAAAATAGCTGCTTGATTTTCAAACTCTTCATCCAATTTTGGTAGAACAGCTTTATCAGCTAATTTTGATTTTCTATTTTTCTGAGCTTTTGAAAATAATCTTTTTCCAATAACCACACCTGATAAAGATGGAGTAGCTTTTAATGAAGCATCTTTCACATCACCAGCCTTATCACCGAAGATGGCACGAAGCAGTTTTTCTTCCGGTGATGGATCCGATTCCCCTTTTGGAGTAATCTTACCAATAATAATATCGCCCGGTTCAATGCGTGCACCAATACGGATAATACCATTTTCGTCCAGATCTTTGGTTGCTTCTTCGCTCACATTTGGTATATCTGAAGTAAATTCTTCAATACCACGTTTTGTTTCGCGAACGTCCAACAATTGCTCAACAACGTGAATAGAAGTGAAGACATCTTCACGCACAACACGTTCGTTGATTACAATAGCATCCTCGAAGTTATAACCTTTCCAGGGCATGAATGCCACTTTCAGGTTTTTACCGATGGCCAGTTCACCATTTTGAGTAGCATAACCTTCGGTCAGAATCTGACCGGCATGCACTTTTTCACCTTTACTTACTATCGGACGTAAGTCAATAGTCGTGTTTTGGTTGGTCTTTTGGAATTTTGGTAATTTATATTCTTTTACTGCCGTATCGAAGCTTACAAATTCTTCTTCTTCTGTACGATCGTAAAGTATCTTTATACAAGTTGCATCAACAAATTCAACAATACCTTCACCTTCGGCAGTTACCTGGGTGCGGGAATCCTGAATTAACTGCCCTTCGATACCGGTACCAACAATTGGTGCTTCGCAACGTAATAAAGGTACAGCCTGACGCATCATGTTCGATCCCATCAAAGCACGGTTTGCATCATCATGTTCCAAAAATGGAATCAACGCTGCTGCAATGGAAGCTATTTGAGAAGGTGAAACATCCATTAAATTTACCTCGGAAGGTGAACTTACAGGAAAATCAGCTCCAAAACGGGATTTGACCTTTGAGCGAATAAACTCTCCTTTATCGTTTAATGGTGCATTACCCTGTGCAACTACCAGACTTTCTTCTTCTTCGGCAGTATAATACTCAATGCCGGCATCTGAAATATCCACTACCGAATCGGTTACTTTCCGGTACGGAGTTTCAATAAAACCAAGTTCATTGATTTTTGCATAAATACACAATGAAGAAATCAGACCAATGTTCGGTCCTTCAGGAGTCTCAATCGGACACAATCGGCCATAGTGAGTATAGTGTACGTCACGAACCTCGAAACCTGCACGCTCACGTGATAAACCGCCAGGCCCAAGAGCTGACATACGACGTTTATGTGTAATTTCAGCCAACGGGTTTTGTTGGTCCATAAACTGCGACAAGGCATTGGTACCAAAAAACGAATTGATTACGGAAGAAACACTTTTTGCATTAATCAGATCGATAGGTGTGAAGACCTCGTTATCACGAACGTTCATACGTTCACGAATGGTACGGGCCATACGCGAAAGTCCTACACCGAATTGATTATATAGTTGTTCGCCTACTGTACGTACTCGACGGTTACTTAAGTGGTCAATATCATCGACATCTGCTTTTGAGTTAATCAACTCGATCAGATATTTAATAATTTCAATAATGTCTTCCTTTGTCAGCACTTTAATGTCCATGCTGGTTGAAAGGTTCAATTTCCGGTTAATACGGAAACGTCCCACGTTACCTAAATCGTAACGTTTTTCAGAGAAGAATAAATTATTAATAACTTCGCGCGCCGTAGAATCATCTGCAGGCACTGCATTACGTAACTGACGATAAATATACAACACCGCTTCTTTTTCGGAGTTACTCGGATCTTTTTGCAGCGTGTTATAAATGATGGCATAATCATTTTGATTCGCATCAGTCTTATGTAATAAAATGGTTGGAGTCCCTGAATCCAAAATTTCATCGATATGACTTGCTTCCAAAATAGTTTCACGGTCGATAACAACCTCATTTCGTTCGATTGTTACAACCTCGCCGGTGTCTTCATCCACGAAATCTTCCACCCAGGTCTTCAAAACACGGGCGGCAAGTTTTTGTCCGATAGCTTTTTTCAGGCTTGTTTTACTAACCTTTACTTCTTCAGCCAGATTGAAAATTTCCAAAATGTCCTTATCACTTTCAAAGCCAATAGCCCGAAGCAAGGTGGTCACCGGAAGTTTTTTCTTTCGATCAATATAAGCGTACATAACATTATTAATGTCTGTAGCAAATTCAATCCACGAACCCCTGAATGGAATGATACGGGCTGAATATAGTTTTGTTCCGTTGGCGTGAGTGCTTTGACCAAAAAACACACCGGGTGAACGGTGGAGTTGTGATACAATAACACGTTCGGCACCATTGATAACAAAAGTTCCTTTCAATGTCATATAGGGGATTGGTCCCAGATAGACATCTTGAATCACCGTATCGAAATCTTCGTGATCAGGATCGGTGCAATATAATTTTAGTTTTGCTTTTAGCGGTACGCTATACGTCAGGCCGCGTTCAACACATTCATCAATCGAATAACGTGGAGGGTCTACGTAATAATCGAGAAATTCGAGGATGAAATTATTTCGGGTATCTGTTATTGGAAAGTTTTCTGAAAAAACTTTATACAAACCTTCTGTTTTTCTTTTTTCTGGAGCAGTATCCATTTGAAAAAAGTCATAGAATGATTTTAATTGTACTTCTAAAAAATCAGGATAGTCCAACTGATTTTTAATCGAAGCAAAATTTATTCTTTGAGCTTTTGTTATTGACGACATTTTCAAAGAGGTTTTTGGGTGCGGTGAACTCAATTATTTTATAGACAGAAAAAGGTTTAGAATCCCTCTTATTGAGGGAAACTAAACCAAAGACCTGATTATCAGGTTTTATTATTTAAGTTCAACTTCTGCGCCGCCTTCTTCAAGTTGTTTTTTCAAGGCTTCAGCTTCGTCTTTAGTTACGCCTTCTTTGATTACTGAAGGAGCAGCATCAACTAAATCTTTAGCTTCTTTCAAGCCAAGACCTGTCAATTCTTTTACTAATTTAACGATAGCCAATTTTGTTGCACCAGCTGATTTCAATACTACATCAAAAGATGATTTTTCTTCTACCACTTCAGCAACAGCTGCAGGACCTGCGGCAACTGCAACAGCTGCAGCAGCTGGTTCGATACCATAAACATCTTTTAAAATTTGAGCTAACTCATTTACTTCTTTAACTGTTAAGTTAACCAATTGTTCTGCAAAAGCTTTCAAATCTGCCATTTTACTTATTTTTTATTATTTTGTTTTTTTATTTTTTTTAAAAAATTATCTTTCCGACAGTGTTTTCAACACGCCGTGAATAGTTGATCCTCCTGATTGGAGTGCAGAAATAACGTTCTTAGCAGGTGACTGTAATAAGCCGATAATTTCCCCAATAAGTTCATTTTTCGTTTTAACATTGATAAGTGTATCTAATTGGTCTTCCCCAATGTAGAAACTCTCTTCAACATACGCTGCTTTAAGAATCGGTTTTTTAATTTTGGCCTTGCTTGCTTTAGCGAAATCGCGTATAACAATTGCAGGAGCATTACCGACATTCGAAAGCATCATTGAAGTTTCACCGGTAAGCGAACCATAGAGTTCACTAAAATCAACCGTTGAATTCTCAAGAGCTTTTTGAAGCAATGTATTTTTAACAACCAGAAGTTTGATGTCTTGTTTGTAGCAAATTCTTCTTAAATCAGTTGTTTTGGCAGCATTTAATCCCCCAATATCAGCTAAATAGAAGTGAGCGTACTCATTAAGAGTTGACTCAAGTTGTTTTATTATAGCGCTTTTATCTTCCTTTTTCATAAACTTTTAATTTTATTCTTCAATTGATTTGGGTTCAATCTTAATACCCATACTCATTGTGCTTGAAAGATAAATGCTCTTTACATAAGTACCTTTTGAGGACGTGGGTTTCAGTTTCATCAAAGTAGAAACAAATTCTTTGGCATTTTGCACCAGTTGTTCTTCAGTAAAAGAAACTTTTCCTACTGATGTATGTACAATACCATATTTATCGACTTTAAAGTCAATCTTACCTTGTTTTACTTCTTTTACAGCTTTACCTACTTCATTGGTAACCGTACCGCTTTTGGGGTTTGGCATCAAACCACGCGGGCCTAATATACGTCCTAAAGCACCTAATTTACCCATGATGGCTGGCATAGTGATGATAACATCAACATCTGTCCATCCGCCTTTAATTTTTTCGATATATTCATCGAGCCCTACGAAATCGGCTCCAGCTTCTTTGGCTGCAGCTTCTTGATCGGGAGTACATAATGCAAGAACCTTTATTTCTTTTCCGGTTCCATTTGGCAACGACACTACGCCGCGGACCATTTGGTTGGCTTTACGAGGGTCTACACCTAAGCGTACATCTATATCAACAGAAGCATCGAATTTCGAATTGGAAATTTCTTTTACCAATCCGGCCGCTTCCTTGAGAGAATAGGTTTTTCCTGCTTCAATTTTTTCTAAAGCTAACCTTTGATTTTTTGTCAGTTTACTCATTTTAATTGAAGTTTATTGATTTTTACTTGGAAATGCACCTTTTACGGTAATACCCATACTTCTAGCTGTACCGGCAACCATTTTCATAGCTGCTTCTATTTCAAAACAATTCAAATCGACCATTTTATCCGTAGCAATTTCACTTACCTGTTCCCAGGTAATTTCAGCCACTTTTTTACGGTTTGGCTCTGCCGATCCACTTTTCAGTTTTGTTGCTTCCAGTAATTGAATGGCAACAGGCGGAGTTTTTACAACGAAGTCGAATGATTTATCAGTATAATAGGTGATGACTGCAGGCAAAATTTTACCCGGTTTGTCTTGGGTTCTGGCATTAAATTGTTTGCAAAACTCCATAATATTGATCCCTTTAGATCCTAATGCAGGGCCTACCGGGGGAGATGGGTTTGCTGCCCCTCCTTTAATCTGTAATTTAATAAGTCCAGCAATCTCTTTAGCCATAATAATTTGTTTTTGATGTTAAACAGAAATGGTCGATTTGTAACAGTAATCGGCTATTCCTTTTCTACTTGCGTAAAAGATAATTCAAGCGGTGATTTCCTTCCGAAAATCATAACCATAACTTTGAGTTTTTTCTTATCCGAGTTAACTTCCTCAATCAATCCGCTAAATCCGGTAAAAGGACCAAAAATCACTTTCACGTTTTCACCAACATAGAAAGGTGTTAACATTTCTTCATCCGTTTCCTGAAGTTCATCAACAGTACCCAAGATGCGATTCACTTCCGATGGACGAATTGCAGTTGGAACATTGTTTTTTTCTCCCAGGAAACCAATAACGTTTGGTGTATTACGCAGACGGTGAGAAATTTCACCAATCAGATAAGCTTCTATCAGTATATATCCCGGCATACAATTACGTTCTTTTGTAACTTTTTTGCCGTTACGGATCTGGTAAACCTTCTCAGTAGGAATCAATACCTGAGCAACATACTGACCAAGATCGGAATTTTTGATTTCTGCATCAATATATTCTTTTACCTTGTTCTCTTTGCCACTAATAGCACGCATTACGTACCATTTAAAATTTGTTGTTGTCTCAGACACTTTATTGACCTCCATTGATTAAATTTAAGACAGTAGTCCGTAAATGAATTTCATGATAGCTTCGAAACTAACATCCATAAGCCACACTATTAATGCAATAATGATGGAAGCAATTAATACCACCACTGCACTATTAGTTAGTTCCTGACGTGTTGGCCAGGAAACCTTTTGAACTAATTCCGTATACGACTCTTTGATATAACTGATTATCTTCATATTTAAATAGAATTTGCACGGGCAGAGAGGCTCGAACTCCCGACACCTGGTTTTGGAGACCAGTGCTCTACCAACTGAGCTACGCCCGTGTATTAGAAAATAAGTTACAAGTTACAAGAATTTTACTTGTAACTTGTAACTATTATATTAGTCTAACAATTCAGTGATTTGTCCGGAACCTACTGTACGACCACCTTCACGAATAGCAAAACGTAGACCAACGCTACAAGCTACAGGGTAGATTAATGTTACAGTTAATTCGAGGTTGTCACCGGGCATTACCATTTCAGTTCCTTCAGGAAGAGTGATTTCACCAGTTACATCCAATGTACGAATATAGAATTGAGGACGGTAACGGTTATGGAATGGAGTATGACGTCCACCTTCTTCTTTTTTCAAGATATAAACTGCAGCCTTGAAAGTAGTATGAGGTGTTACTTTTCCGGGGTGTGTGATAACCATACCACGTTTGATGCTTTCTTTATCGATACCACGAAGCAATAAACCTACGTTATCACCAGCCTGACCATCATCCAAAATTTTACGGAACATTTCAACTCCGGTTACAACTGATTTGAGTGCACCCGAACCTAATCCAATGATTTGAACTTCTTCACCAGTTTTGATCTTACCTGTTTCAATACGACCTGTAGCAACAGTACCACGACCAGTGATCGAGAATACATCTTCAACAGGCATCAAGAATGGTTTATCAACTGCACGCTCTGGCAATAAAATCCATGTATCAACTGCATCCATTAATTCCATTACTTTATCTTCCCATTGTGGTTCGCCGTTCAAAGCTCCAAGAGCTGAACCTTGAATTACAGGAGTATTGTCACCATCAAAATCATAGAATGAAAGCAATTCACGCATTTCCATTTCTACTAATTCCAACATTTCTGGATCATCAACCATGTCACATTTGTTCATGAAGATAACCAGACGAGGAACATTTACCTGACGTGCTAACAAGATATGTTCGCGTGTTTGAGGCATAGGACCATCAGTTGCAGCAACTACAATGATAGCACCGTCCATTTGAGCAGCACCAGTTACCATGTTCTTAACGTAATCGGCGTGACCCGGACAGTCAACGTGTGCATAGTGACGCAACGCTGTCTGGTATTCAACGTGGGCCGTATTGATAGTAATACCACGTTCTTTTTCTTCAGGAGCGTTATCGATAGAATCGAAAGAACGCATTTCAGAAAGTCCTTTCTTTGCAAGTACCATGGTAATTGCAGCGGTCAAGGTAGTTTTACCGTGGTCAACGTGTCCAATGGTACCTACGTTAACGTGGGGTTTTGACCTGTCAAATTTTTCTTTTGCCATAACTCAAAGATTATTTAAATAATTAATTATATGTTTTATTAAAAGCTTACAAAGTTGAGCTGTTGATGAGAATTGAACTCGCGACCTCTTCCTTACCAAGGAAGTGCTCTACCACTGAGCTACAACAGCAATGGAGCGAAAGAAGGGATTTCCCACCTTCGTCGGGATAACTTCTTGTCCCGACAGACTTTTGTCTCGCATTTTAATGAGCGAAAGACGGGACTCAAACCCGCGACCCTCAGCTTGGAAGGCTAATGCTCTATCAACTGAGCTACTTTCGCAATTTAATTCATAATGCATAATTCATAATGCATAATTAATTGTGAATTATGAATTAAAAATTATGAATTGGTAATGTGGGCAGTGAAGGATTCGAACCTCCGAAGTCGAAAGACAGCTGAGTTACAGTCAGCCCCAGTTGGCCACTTTGGTAACTACCCATTATTTTCCATTTGGTAATCAAATAAAGATCGTTGAGCCTCTTGTCGGATTCGAACCAACGACCCCGAGATTACAAATCACGTGCTCTGGCCAACTGAGCTAAAGAGGCAAAGTGCTATTTCATAAGACTTTTACCGGTGAAAAAGCCGTTTAAATACTGCTATTCAAACGGCTTGCAAATGTACTATAATTTTTCGGACTACAAAACATTTCCCGCAATATTTTATTTATTAGTAGCTTTTTCCTTATATTTACGCATTTGTTTTTCCAGAGCATCAAGGGTTAGGTCAACTGCTTCTTCAAATGTATCACAGGTTTTGGAAGCAAAAAAGTCTACATTCGGGATTGAAACTTTTATTTCGGCTTCTTTATTGGTAGCGGACTCGGGTTTTACGACCTTTAGATAAACTTCTACATTCAATATTTCATCAAAAAACTTTTCTAACTTCAACGATTTTTTGTTGATGTAAGATTCCAGACTGGCAGTTGCATCAAAATTGATGGATTGAATCCTTAGTTTCATATTTCCTCCTTTTTTATTTTGCTCGTGGATGAGCATGTTTATATATATTGTATAATTCCTCGAAACTTGTATGTGTATAAACTTGTGTTGCGGCTAAACTACTATGACCAAGTAGCTCTTTTACGGCATTGATATCAGCTCCTCCATTAAGCAGGCTGGTGGCGAAAGTATGACGGAGCACATGCGGGCTTTTTTTATGTAAACTACTTACCTCCGACATGGTATTGTGAACCAAATTATATATCATTTTCGGATACATTTTCTTCCCGTTAATCCTGATAAATAAATTGGGTGTAAGGCTTTCAATGTTTTTGTTTCTCAATTGTATGTAATTTTCAATATCCTGACACAAAATCCTGCTGATTGGTATCATTCGTTGTTTGTTGCGCTTGCCGATAACCCTTAAATTACCATCGGTCAAATCTACATCTTTATCTTCAATATTTAATAGCTCTGCGAGTCGAATTCCAGTGAGATAGAAAACTGTCAATATCAGTTGATCGCGAACAGATTCAAAATTATCAGGTAGAAAAGTTTTATCTAAAACAATTTCCATTTCGCTGTCTTTAAAAAACGCCGGAATGGGCTTTTTTGTTTTCGGCAATATAATTTTTAACGTAGGATTTTGATTTACATATCCACGGGTAAGCAAGAAGCGCCAAAACGATTTGAGAGTCGATATTTTACGGGATAATGTCCGGGCAGATATTTTATCTGACATAAGTGAAAGTACCCACTGTTGTATCTGCTGTGAACTGACTTTTGCCGGTTCGAATTGCTCGGCGGTGATTTCTAAAAAATCACAAAACTGACGAAGGTCGGTATGATATGACAAAACAGTATGAGAGGAATAATTCTTCTCATACTGTAAATATTGCAGGAACTCGTTCATCATAACCATAGGTACAATTCTGCAACGAAGGTAGAATAAATAAATAAGGGAAACAAGTTTTCCCCGGGATATTTCCTATTCTTCGCGAAGATTTTTCTTCTCAATGTAAATCGCGTGCATTACTTCATCACGTTTTACAATGGATGGCTTGTCAAAACATTGACGGCGACGTAGTTCTTTGACCACACCTGTTTTTTCAAATTTACGTTTGAATTTTTTTAATGCTCTTTCAATGTTTTCGCCTTCTTTGACTGGGACTACGATCATAATTACTAAGTATTTATTGTATAATTTTGTTTTGTTTATTTTGGACTGCAAAAATAGACAATCATTTTTGAATGACAAACTATTTTTGAAAGTATTTTTAAAATATTGAAACCAAGTCGATATATTTATTCGCAAATAGTTTTTTTTATCTTTAATGATATCTTGCCGGTAGTTAAAGTTTCAGATATATATAATGAATAAGAAACTGACTGATTAATCATCATCCCTAAAACGCTGAACAAAATAAGGAGTATTCCCCATAGTTGTAAACCAGAGGATGCGGTTAAACAAATCATCATTGCCGGAATCGATTCCATCGAACTGAGGTTCGAGACTTAACTTCGCATAATGCAGGGCTTTGTCCGACAAAGCAGTAAGCGGTGGATTCATTTCATCCAGTGGAATTTGATTTTTTACAGAAATATATGGAGTATAGTCAGGAGTATCTGTAAAACAATCGAACATTGGGGTGGCAATGGCATCTTGAATATTCATTGGGGGCAATCCCAGTATTTGTTCTATGGTTCGAACCATAGCTGGCTGATTGTACGCAGTATGTATTGAATTTGTAATTTTTGAATAAGGACTGATGACCATAGCAGCAGTCCGATATGCCGAAACATGATCCCATCCATCCTGTGAATCGTCCTCCACAATAAAAACAACGGTATTTTTCCAGAATTTACTGCGTGTTAAAGCCTCAATAATTTGTCCGAGAGCCAGATCATTATCGGCAACCATGGCTCGTGGAGTCGGGAAGCCGGGTCTAGTGCCGGAGGTGTGGTCGTTTGGAAGTGCCATGACCATCAATTGAGGTAAGCTATCACCTTCCATTGATTCGTATTGATGTAATTCTTTGATAAATGTTTTTGCCCGTAAAATATCGGGTATTTTATGTCCGTCGTATCCCGGATAACTGTCGGATAATAATTCTTTGACAGTATTTAAAGTGGTTTTGTTGTTAAAATTAAAAGGTTTGCCGGCAATGAATCCTGAATAGACATCATTCCATGTTAGTGCATTATCGAAAACAGGAATTGCAGCTTCGCCGTAAATACGGCAACTAACCCCGTGTTTGCGGGCATTGTCCCATATAAATCCTGTAGGAGGATAACCCAATGCATCATTCAATACATGAGGATAACTGCGAAACCATGCCCTGACATTTTTTTCAATATAATCGGTAACTATCGATGCATCGGTCCAACTGTGACCTTCGGCGGAACATTTTCCGGATACAAAAAAGTTATCCATCAGTTGAAACTGTTCGACCAGTTGATGTGTGTTTGGCGTGACTTTTTCGCCGAAAACACATAGTGAAGAGTCTCCGTTCCCTTTGGCAACATCGCCTAAAAGTTGGTCGTAGGTCCGGTTTTCTTTGATAATATACAATACATGTTTGAAAACAGAAGGTTCTCCGATTCGTTCTGGTAGAGGTTTTGGCAATATGTTAGTTCTTGGAGGTAATTGAACCGATTTTAAACGTTCCAGTTGGTTACATGCGATAACTGTTTTAGTATAATCTGCAAGTTTTTTTTCCCAGGGAACGGGTATTGCCGAAACAGAAGCCAACATATGATGGGAATTAAACACGGGTGAATGGTTTGGAATAAATTCAAAAGCATTAGTTGCACCAAGTGATTCGAGGTTTGTAACATACAACGTTTTATTATTTAAAATGCTGATGGACGAAGGAAAAGCTGCTGTAGGAATAAATCCCTGAATGATGCTCTGTTCTTCGGAACCTTTTGTTGATGCATTTTTACCAAGTGTAATGACCGCAAGTGCATTGTCCATGCCATTTGCCACGTACAATGTTTTACCATCGGAAGTTATTGTCAAGCTATTGGGCATATCTCCAAAATAGTTATTGAAATTTTTCTGAAGATGCAACGATATAGATTCTGAAACAACGTCTGTTTTCGTTTCAATCACACTTACCATGTCGCTGTTGGAATTGGTCAGATAAACATAATTTTCATCGGGTGAAGTTATGATTTTATTTGGATGAAGACCCACTACCAGCTCTTTCATCAGATTTCCTGTATAAGGATCATACACACTAACGCTTCCTTCGCGGCAAGCTGCTGTGGCAGTGTCTATTTTTGCCATTCCCCAGGGAACCCCGGCAAGGTCTTTATCATTTTGATTGGGAATCCGTCCGGCCCAATTCGTTACATAGATTTTGTTTTGAGCGATAGTTAACCCGTAAGGTGCAACACCGGTGTTTTTTGTCCAAACGGTTTCGCCAGTGAGCAAGTCTTTTTTTATTAATTGATTGTTCCCATTAAGTATTACATATAAATAATCACGCCCGTTCTCGTGCCGGATTAATAATTCATTGGGAATTGCAAGTTTTGAGGGTAGCACGGCTTTGAAATTGAATAGTTTGGATACGCTGGCATTGTTCCCATTCCATTTTAATTGTACAACATACGATTCCGAATTGCTCAACGAAGTGCTGAAAAGTATATAGTCCACATTATTTTTCCTGTACCAGCAAACCCCGGAGTAAGTATTCATGGCACTTTTTAGTTCAGGGATATTTTCCATACGAAATGTATGTGCAACTTCATTCTTTCCGGTATTTATAATTACGATACTGTATCTTTCCTCTACTGCCAGCCATTTTTTGTCGGGCGACAAGGCACAATCCAATGCGTGGTTTTCTTTGGTTGAATCGCCCATGATAATCAGTTTCCCGGCCGGTTGAATCATCCGGTTATAAGGCAACTGAATGGGTTTATCCGGTTTTTTATTCCCGGAGTGGGCATAAATATTCAATAACCCGCCTGAGATTAGTATCACCAGTAATAATAATTTATGCTTCATGTCTGAATTTTTAATAAAATACTTGTGTTGATAATGAGTTTTTTAATTGCTTAATGGAAGATGTTTTTTCTTCCACACAAACATAAGCATTCTTTTAAATCTTCCCAACTTATAAGTGGTATAAAATTGATGCAAGTAAAAAATGTCACATCTTTGAGTCTTCGCAGTAATACAATCGTAAAATTGTTAGATGGATAGGAAAAACATGTTTGCAAAATTACAGGATAAAAGGGAAAACTGCTTTCCGTCTGGCAGGATAATCGGCAAATCGGTGTTTATACCATTTGTGATGTGAAAGTGCGCGTGGAATGAGGTTAGCAACCGTCCACACCAAAAACGAAAGGGCTGGCAGGTTCCAACATAAGATGGCAAAACCGGTCCATTCAAAGATTTCACCGAGAAGATTTGGGCAACTCACAAAATTAAATAATCCGCCAACCGGTATGACATAATTAGTATCGCCGGGTTGTCGGAGGTGAATCAACTTGTTGTCGTATTTCCAGTTGATGTACATTCCCGCAGAAAATAGCAATGCCCCGACTATGAAATTCGCTTGTGCGAAATAACTGCCGGCATAATGGGCAAAGTGTCCAAAATAATATCCAAGCAAAAAACCAGTTACAAGATTAAAGCAAACCGCCATACAGGTAATGACTAACGGCATCTTTTTTCCTTTGGTGTGGATGCGGAACGGAAAAATGAATGTACGGTTTATGTAATGAAATATATAGAACGATACCAATATATATGTTACAGCATTTTGAACGGGTAGATTCGTCAAAACAAAAAATATCACAACGGTCATACCCGGAATTTCCATAAGTACCCAGCCTAGCCGGTTGCTTATTTGCGGACCCCAATGGGTTGATGTATGTCTGCCGTATGGGGCTGTGACTTTTATCAATACTGTAAATATAATGACTGCTACAGCCATCCATAAGTAATTCAGTTGCTGAAAGGTATCGTAAGTCATTGTATTCTTTTTCTTTTATATATTTGTTGTTCTGTTCAATTCTTTTACAAATGTACATATATATTTCAATAAAATTAAACTGACCTCAGATTCCTCCTAAATATCTTCGAGCATTACTCAATTTGGACAACTTAATATATGAGAAAATTATTTATAAGGAAAAATGAATCTTCCACTGCTTATTTGTTTAAAAAATCTTATTCTTTAAGTGTTTAATAATTTATATTCAGTTTTACTTATTAATTATCCGGCACTTTCCCTATTGAAGAATTCTCAAGGGGAATCGAATCTTCGATAAGTATAAATTATAATTTTATTTATCTTTTTGTCCACCCATAGTATTAATTTATCCACTTTGACATCATATCTTCTTAATAATTTTGTATTAATAATTTAAAGTAAGCCGAAACAACAGGAATGCATGATTTTGAAACATTGTTCTGTTATTCCGGTTGAATTCAGGGAATCAAATTTAACGCATAACTAAAATTTAAGAAATCATGAAAAAAATTTACTCTTTCGCAATTGCATTACTAGTGACGTGTTCAATGAACGCACAAACTCTTCTCTATTCAAACAACTTCGAAAGTGGAGTTGGAACCTCAACAATTGTAGGTAACGGTCAAATTGAAGTCTCTCAAACGCCGGGATTTGGATCCGTATTTCACAATGCGGCTGGTGGTCAGGGAGTAAGGTCAAATTATTTATTGTTGCCAACTGATATTTTTGCTAATTTGCAAACATCGGGTGTCAAGGAGTTATCTATCGCTTTTTGGGTAAACAAGAGCACGGCTGTAGATAACTTTTGGACACCAATGTTTTCCGCATATGGTGCAGCTCCTGCCGGTGGTATTAACACATGGCCCATGATGATCCTTCAATCCCGTTTGGTAGCACAGGTTAATTGTAGTGGCTGGACTGATTTGGTTGATGCAGATAATGTTAATGCTCTAAATTTTGTATCAACTACCTGGTTGGATGATGCAGCCTGGCATTATTATGCTGCAACATTTACGGAGACTGCGGTAAAAATATATGTTGATGGGATTCTACAAAATGCATGGACACTTAACGGCACCGATGGTCATACGGTCGCAGGTTTGTTTACCGGAGGATCCGGTCTGACATACATTTGTCTGGGTGGAAATCAGGCATGGAACTGGAATGACCCTGATCCGGGTTATATGTATGATGATTTGTCCATTTATTCAAGCGCGCTTACTCCTGAACAAATCACAGCCACAATGGATGCCAAAGTGGTAACCGATATTAAAACAATTTCCAATGGAAATGGTGAACCGGTTAGTGAAGAATTCTTCAGCGTTACCGGTACAAAAGTTGGATACGAGTATACTAAGCTTCCAAAAGGTATTTATATCAAAAAAGCGATTTACAGCAATGGAGTTATTTTAAATACTAAAATAGAAAAAGTTGCAGCTCAATAATATTTTTTATTGATTAAAACTCAGAATAAAACTGAGGATATCTCCTGATTGCAAGCGGGGTATCCTCCGTTTTTTTTTATTTTTTTTGTCCAAGAAAATCAATCAAAAAGAATTTGAACTCCTGTGTAGGAAGTCCCTTTTTGTTGTTTCATAATTTTACTCATAAGCGTTCTTCAAATTTTCAAAAATTTTTTCAAATCCTCCAACCCTTCCGAGGCTCCTTTTTGAATTAATGTAATATGTGCAGGAAGGTACTCTATTTCATGCGGATCGATAAGATAAATAGGTGTATCTGACTTTACATAGTTTATCAGGCTTGCAGCGGGATATACCTGCATGGAAGTACCAATCACCACAAAAATATCCGCTTGCTCAGTAATTTGGATCGCATTTTCTATTTCAGGAACTGCTTCGCCGAACCAAACGATATGCGGACGAAGCTGAAATCCTTTTGGACATAAGTTTCCTAAGTCTATTTCGAGATTTTTAAGGTCCACATCAAATACTTCTTGTCCGGGACCGGTGGAACGAACCTTTAATAATTCACCGTGCAAGTGTAAAACGACGGTGCTCCCAGCCTGTTCGTGCAAATTATCCACATTTTGTGTGATGATCTGAGTATCAAAGTATTTTTCCAATCCGGCAAGTGTTTTATGTCCTGCGTTGGGCATGCTGGCAAGCAATTGTTTCCGGCGTTGATTGTAAAAATCAAGTACTAATGCAGGATTTTTATACCATGCTTCCGGGGTTGCAACATCTTCAACCTTGTATTTTTCCCAGAGCCCGCCGGAATCCCGAAAAGTGCTAATACCACTTTCGGCACTCATACCGGCCCCTGTAAGTACAACTAATTTTTTCATATTTTCTAATTCATTGGTTGTCGCAAAGATATTGAATTTTAAGATGAAACTACATGATATTTCCATAGATTTTAAAATCAACCCTGAGTTTTTTTTGATATTTTCTTTCTACATTTGTCCTTCGTAAAATGCATTTAATAATGAACACTATGGAACTTAAAAAAATAAAATGGGGTATAATAGGCACAGGAAGAATTGCAAAAGTTTTTGCTACCGCACTTCAGGTTGTGGAGAATTCGGAACTTCACGCTGTAGGTTCGCGTAATATTGAAAGTGCCCGGCAGTTTGCTTCAACATTTAATCCTGCCAAAGCCTATGGTAGTTATGAAGAGTTAGTGAATGATCCTGAAATTGATGTTGTTTATGTTGCTACACCGCATAATCTTCATTTGGAAAATGCATTGCTTGCTCTCGATCATAATAAACACGTGCTTTGTGAAAAACCAATGGGTGTCAATCTGAAAGAGGCGACAATTTTAATTGAGAAAGCCAAAGAGAAAAATTTATTTTTAATGGAGGCATTATGGAGTCGTTTTCTGCCGAATATTATCAAAACAAAAGAACTGATCGATGCAGGAGAGATTGGTGACGTAAAATTAATGACGGTCTTTTTCTCATTCAAATCCAATAACGGACCGGAGCACCGGCATTTTAATCCGGATTTATGTGGCGGAACGATTTTAGATATTGGAATATATAATATATTTTTGGCATTGTACCTTTTTGGAAAACCTCAACGAATTTCAGCTATTGCCGGATTAAGTGAGCAAGGTATCGACACGACCAGTAGTTATACCTTTAAATATAAAGATGATAAACTAGCCGTGATGTATTCTTCTTTTCAGGCAAATTCACCGGTTGTTGCCGAAATACACGGGACTAAAGGAAAAATATCACTCGAAGACCGATGGTTTTGTCCGGGTAGAGTTCGTTTGAATTATCCTGATGAAACGGAGAAAATATTCGATTTTGAAGTAAAGGGAAATGGATATGAATGCGAAGCAGAAGAAGTGGCTAACTGCATTCGTGCCGGAAAAACACAAAGTGATTTGTGGAGTTGGAACAATAATCTGGAATTATTTGCTGTTATGGATGCCATCAGAAATGAATGCGGAGTAGTTTACCCGACTCACGATTAATTTAAATCGATAAAAAACTGTGTGGTAAAATTAAAAACCTTTCCAGAGTTTTTTAAATAAATACATGAAAAATACAATTGTGTACTTACAGTTTCAAATATAAAGTTTGAACTGTTGACCTTCATTTTTGTGAAAAATCTGTATCTTTGTGGCTTATTTATTTAGATATGAGAAAAATATTTATTCTTTTGCTTACAGTTCTTCCGCTTACGGCCTGTAATCAAGTAACCAAAAGTGCAAAAACTGAAGTAAAACCGGTTAATGTTCCCGGCTTTTCTCCCGATTCGGCTTATTTTTTCACCCAAAAGCAGGTTGATTTCGGTCCGCGTGTTCCCAATACAGCGGCGCAAATTGCTTGTGCCGGTTATCTTTCATCTACCCTGAAACGTTTTGGTGCTGTAGTGATCGAACAAAAAACCGATGTTCAGGCTTTTGATGGAACAACATTACGATCTATTAATATTATCGGTTCATACAATCCCAAAGCAGTATCACGCGTTTTACTCTTTTCACATTGGGATTCCCGTCCCTGGGCCGATAACGATCCGAATCCGGCAAACCGTAAAAAACCGGTGATGGGAGCCAATGATGGAGCCAGTGGGGTAGGGATTTTGCTCGAAATGGCACGTCAATTTCAACTGCAGCAACCAAATATCGGAGTGGACATCATTTTTTTCGACACGGAAGATTATGGAGCAACAGAAAGTTCAAAAATACCAAACAGTGAAGATTCATGGTGTCTGGGAACACAATATTGGGCACACCATCCGCATGTGCCGGGTTATACGGCTCGTTTTGGAATATTGTTGGACATGGTAGGTGGAAAACAAGCCACATTTTTAAGAGAACAATCTTCTGATTATTACGCGTCGGAGGTAGTCAGTAAAGTGTGGTCTCAAGCGAATAGCCTGGGATTTAGTCAGTACTTTATTAACCAGCCCGGAGGCGCCGTTACCGATGATCATATCTATGTAAATAAAATTACAGGTATCCCGAGCATCGATATTATTCAGTATGATGCAAACTCAGGTACCGGTTTCGCCGGTTATTGGCACACGGTGGATGACACGATGAAAAATGTGGATAAAAACACGCTTCAGGCTGTTGGTGTGACACTTATGCATGTTATTTACACCGAAAAGTAAATTTTCTTTATTTACTTCCAGTTCGTAAATTTGAATTGAGAATTAAAAATTATGAATGATTTATGTCAATACGATTCAAAAAAATAGCGGTAAAAATCGGAAGCAACGTGCTGACCCGTGCCGATGGAACATTGGACATCACTCGTATGTCGGCTTTAGTGGATCAGATCTCGCAGTTACACAAAAAGGGAGTTGAAATTGTAATGATCTCTTCCGGTGCAGTTGCTTCGGGACGAAGCATTATGGGCATCAACAAAAAAATGGATGTGGTGGATCAACGCCAGCTATTTTCGGCAGTGGGGCAGGCAAAACTGATCAATCATTATTACGACTTGTTTCGTGAACATGGGATAATAGTGGGACAGGTACTGACGACCAAAGAGAATTTTAGTAGTCGCCGACATTATCTGAATCAGCGTAATTGCATGCAAATCATGATCGAAAACAAGGTTATTCCCGTTGTGAATGAGAACGATGCTGTTTCTGTTTCGGAATTAATGTTTACAGATAACGACGAACTTTCGGGATTAATTGCTTCGATGATGGATATGGAAGCACTTATAATTCTCAGCAATATTGATGGTATTTTTAATGGAAATCCCGCTGATCCGGAATCAAAAGTAATTCGCCGCATCGAAAAAGGGCAGGATATCTCGGATTATATCCAAATCTCAAAATCGACTTTTGGGCGCGGTGGCATGAACACGAAAACCACTATTGCCCGTAAGATTGCCGATCAAGGAATTAATGTGTTCATTGCCAACGGAAAAACAGACGATATGTTGTTAGAATTGCTTGACTCCAAATCTGATGTGGTTTGTACACAGTTTGTTGCATCGAGCGGAGACGTCTCCAGTGTGAAAAAATGGATTGCACACAGCGAAGGTTTTGCTAAAGGAGAAATCCATGTCAATGAAAATGCAGCCATTGCACTGACCGGTGAAAAAGTTGTCAGCCTTTTGCCTATTGGTGCTACAAAAATTGTAGGCGATTTTGAAAAAGATGATATTGTACGGATTTTCAATCACAAGGGAACATCACTTGGCGTTGGAAAAGTGCAATACGACAGCGATAAAGCACGCGAAATGCTCGGCAAAAAGAACCAAAAACCTTTGGTGCATTGCGATTATTTGTATTTGGAATAATCATTTTATCATGATTATTTAATATTTAATTGACTCTTATATAATGACACAAAATAATATAAACTGGAAACAATCCGCCGTACTCGCTTCCCGCTCACTGAATTTAGTGAGTGACGAAACGATTAATCAGGTTTTACTTGCTCTTGCTGAAACAGCTGTAGTAAAAGCCTCAATTATTCTGACTGAAAATGCAAAAGATCTGGCTGCTATGGAAAAATCGAATCCAATGTACGACAGGCTTTTACTGAGTAAAGAAAGAATTGAGGGTATAGCTGCCGATATTCGCAATGTTGCTTCTTTGACTTCGCCACTAGGTAAAACATTGATGGAAACCGAACGTCCGAACGGGATGAAAATTATGAAAATCACAGTTCCTTTTGGGGTGGTTGGTATTATTTACGAAGCCCGCCCGAATGTGAGTTTCGATGTGTTTTCACTTTGTCTGAAATCCGGAAATGCCTGTGTATTGAAGGGAGGAACAGATGCTTATCATTCCAACACGGCCATTGTACAAGTTATTCAATCGGTGTTGGAGCAGTTTGGATTAGATAAAAATATCGTGACTTTGCTCCCTGCCGGTCGTGAGGCTACTGCTGAATTGATGAACGCTGTTGGAACGGTGGATGTCATTATTCCACGCGGTGGAAAAGGATTAATTGATTTTGTACGCGACAATTCCCGCATTCCGGTTATAGAAACAGGTGCCGGAATCTGCCATACATACTTCGATGAATTTGGAGATTTGAAAAAAGGGAAAGAAATTGTTTTCAATGCCAAAACCCGCAGAGTAAGTGTTTGTAATGCTTTGGACTGTTTAGTGATAAATGAAAAAAGATTAGCCGATTTACCCGAGCTTTGTGAAAAATTAGCTACAAAAAATGTGATCATTTATGCTGACCTGAAAGCCTACACTTTCCTGAATGCCCGCTATCCTGCAGCATTGTTGCAAAAAGCCAATGAAGAAAGTTATGGAACCGAATTTTTGGATTACAAAATGGCTGTAAAAACGGTTGCTTCCCTTCGCGATGCAGTGGATCATATTTCAAAATTCAGTTCCAAACATAGCGAATGCATTGTAAGTGAGAATAATAATAGTGTTTTGTTTTTTGATAAAATGGTGGATGCTGCTTGTGTTTATACAAATGTTTCGACTGCCTTTACTGATGGAGCTCAATTTGGATTGGGTGCTGAAATTGGAATTAGTACCCAAAAATTACATGCCCGTGGCCCAATGGGATTGGGTGAACTGTGTTCTTATAAGTGGATCATAAAAGGAGATGGACTCGTACGGGACCAGGAATTAAAATTATAAGTTTTTTTGGATTAAATAATTGCATTTTACCTGATACAATTCTCAGCGGAATTCAAAAAATGTGATGAACAGATTTGTTAATATTAGCATGTAAATTCGCTTAAAGATCGATTTATTTACTAATTTGTAACGTATAACTCCTGATTTATCCGCATAATTCACTAAATTTCAATTATTTTTACAAAATTTCTTGTGAATTTGAAATTAAATGATTTCCTTTGCAACTGAAAAGAAAGTGTATTTTCTCGTCATGGTTATTTTCAACTATCCATTTCTTGGACAGATATTTCTAACTACGTTTGTTTGCACTGTTCTTGAATCACATTTTTATCAATTTTTTATTTTATTTTATGAACATTTACGTAGGTAACCTAAGTTACAAAGTTCGGGAAAATGACCTTCAAGGGGTTATTGAAGAGTATGGTCAAGTTGAATCTTGCAAAATTATTAAAGATCGCGAAACAGGTAAATCTAAAGGATTTGCATTTGTTGAAATGGCTGACGACGCAGCAGCAGCAAAAGTAATTGAAGAATTAAACGGCGCAGAATTTGATGGTCGTTCTATGGTTGTTAAAGAAGCTAGACCAAGAGCTTAAGATTTAATTTCTAAGAAACAAGAGAACTTCTGTTATCGAAAGGTGGCAGGAGTTTTTTTATAAAAGAGCACTACTCACAAGGGTTTGTGAAAAACCACAATTTGAATGTTTATTTTGTATTATATGATAAAATTTAAAGGAATTCTGGAAAACAATGGAATTTTCTCCAACCTACTTCTGATCGTAGGGACTTCAAGTTTTTTTGCCTTGTTAGGAGTCCTTTTATGGACTATGACAGGAGGAAATGCAAATGAAATCGATTCGATTAAAATGCTGCAGTTAATTCAAACGTTAGGTATGTTTGTTATTCCGCCATTCGTTTTGGCTTATTTCTGGAGTAAGAAACCTCTCGTTTATCTTCATTTGGATAAGAAATTAAACAGGACAAATGCCGGATTACTTATTCTATTTATGCTGTTGATAATCCCGTTTGTCAACCTGCTGGGAGAAATAAATCAACAATTAGTTCTTCCCAAAGCATTTGCCGCTATAGAGACATGGATGAAGGCTGCTCAGGAACAAAGTGATCTGATTACCGGAAAGTTACTTGATGTACATAATTTGGGTGGCTTATCCCTGAATATTTTATTAATAGCCGTGGTTCCCGCTTTGGGAGAAGAGTTATTTTTCAGGGCTGCATTGCAGGGAGTAATTCAAAAATGGAAAGGGGCAACAATTGCCATCTGGATAAGTGCTTTTATTTTCAGTGCCATTCATTTGCAATTTTACGGATTTGTACCGCGCTTGCTTTTGGGTGCATTTTTTGGCTATATGTTAGTTTGGAGTGGAAATTTATGGTTGCCAATTTTGGCTCATTTTGTAAATAATGCCACGGCAGTCATTTTCTATTATTTTAAAAATGACGGGTACAATCTTCCGGATATCGATAAGCTGGGCACAGGTAATACATTGTGGATAGGAATATTAAGCGGCTTCGTGGCGATTGTAGGAATAATCTGGTTCAAAAAACGAATGCAAAAAATAAATCTTCAGTGAACTCCTATTATCCCGCTCTTCGTTCGCTTACGATTAACAGCGCCTGTTCGCGTAACTCCAGGGGTAATTGAATCCGCCTTATTTGCAAGCTGCGCAACCAACCGGCAACATCACTTTCTTTCAGGGTGTAGAATACATCTGAAAGTTGATTCAATTGTTCTTCGGTATAGTTATTTGGTGACACATCCGATAATGCGTCTAATTCTTCGTCATCGAAATAAATGATTAAATTTTCAGCACTTAAAAGTGTGTCGTGTTCACAAACTGCATGCGCTCCACAACATTCTCCTTCCGGTTCCAGGTATATTTCCGGTTCATCTGTTTTATTCTTCCGTTGGAAATAGGTTGTAATTAGCAAAATTAAACCAAGCGCGACAACAGATAATAATAGGATTAGCATAAAATAATGTTCTTGTTTGTTTTCTTAATTCAACATAATTTTCGTCGCAAAGTTAGATATTAATGCTCGAAATTATGTATTTTTGTAAGTTAAAATACAATAGATAGCACTTTTTGAAGTTTGTATTTCGGTATCTTCTTTTTCAACCATTGCGTTTTTATGAAAAAGCAAGCTTAAAGTTGTATTCATTTTGTTTGGTTTTAAATATCTGCACTTTTAATTTAATTTCTTCAGCCTAAACTCTTTTGAAAAAACAGTTCATATATAAAATTTCATTTTTGTTGATAATAATCTTTATCAGCGGTTGCTCAACAAAAAAAAATACCTGGATTTCAAGGTTTTATCAAGCCACCAATACGCGGTTTAACGTGTTTTTTAATGGTATGAATAGCTATGAAGATGGATTAAAAAATATTGAGAAAGCCAATAAGGAAGATTATTCGACCATTATTCCCATGTATCCGATAAGCCGGCATTCGAATGCAAAAGCTGCGACAGCAAACATGGACCGAACCATCGAAAAGTGCAGAAAAGCCATAAAATTACATTCCATTAAAGTTAAGCCGAAAAAAAATTATAAAAAGGCTAATTCACCTGAATATAAGCTTTTTTATAACCAGCAAGAGTTCAACCCGGCTCTCAAGGATGCCTGGTTGTTGTTGGCTAAAGCCGAATTTCACAAGGCTGATTTTTTAGGTTCGGCCGCAACGTTTTCGTATGTTGCGCGTCATTATGCAAATGATAAGGACGTGGAAACAGTTTGTCAACTTTGGAAAGCCCGTGCTTATGCCGAAATGGGTTGGATATTCGAAGCAGAACAAGTCCTTTCTAAATTAGATCAAAACAATTTGAAACCGGAGGATATTGGACTTTTTGCATCGGTAAATGCCGATTTGTTACTTAAAAAACGCCAATATAAAGAAGCAATCCCTTTTTTGGCATTAGCTCTATCGAAAGAAAAAGACAAGGATTTGAAACAACGGTTTAGTTTTTTACTGGCTCAACTATATCAGAAAACTGGAAATGATAAAGCCGCTTTTGAGGCTTATACGAGTGTCATCAAAATGAATCCTCCTTATGAAATGGATTTTAATGCCCGGATCAGTCGTGCTCAAATTGATAAAGGAAACGTGCAAAGTGTACGGAAGGATTTACAGAAAATGCTTAAAAATCCAAATAATAAAGATTACCTGGATCAACTTTATTTTGCATTGGCAAAAACGTACCTGAATCATTCCGACACCGTAAGAGCAATTGAAAACTATAAGCTGTCCATTGAAAAAAGTACACGGAATGGTATTGACAAAGCCGTTACTTTAATAACGTTAGGTGATTTGTATTATTCAAAAAGGAAATACATTCTGGCACAACCATGCTATGACGATGCATCCAAAATAATTACCAATGAACAAAATGATTACGACCGCGTAACAAACCGGGCCGAAACCTTAGCCGAATTGGTGACGCAAAACAACGTTGTGGAACTGCAGGATAGTTTACAACGACTGGCTGCTATGCCCGAAAGTAAAAGGTTAGAAGTCGTAAACAAGTTGATAGAGAAATTGGAAGCAGATGAAAAAGCAGCTGCTCAAAAACAGTTGGAAAAAGCAGCAAATCCGAATTCGGATGAGGATTTTGCAAATCAACCGCCGATAGGTGGAAATTTACCGGGTGCTGCAGGCGACTGGTATTTTTATAATCCGAATCTCATGCGGACCGGTAAATCCGATTTTTTGAAGAAATGGGGTAATCGTAAATTGGAGGATAACTGGAGACGAACAAATAAGGCTACCTCGCTCTTTGCCGATGAAGCAACTGCATCTATTTCCAAAACTGACTCCACCGATACTATTCCAAAGACTGCTGCTTCGTCCAATTTTAAGGATCCGCAATTTTACCTGAAACAAATACCGGTTACAGTTGCTCAAATAGCCGGTTCGAATGCTGAAATTGCAACGGCACTCTATAATATGGGACTCATATTTAAAGATAAAATTGAAGATATACCAATGGCAATCAGTACTTTTGAAACGTTTATCCGCAGGTTCGGTTCTGATGAAAGAGTTCCTGATGCTTATTATCAACTCTATGTCATGGAGGCGATGCAGAATAATGCCGGCGGCGCGGACCTATACCGGACAAAATTGATGACTGAGTTTCCGGATTCAAAGTATCAGAAAATACTTTCGCAACCTGACTATGCAGCAAGACAGGAACGGATGTATAAAGAACAGGACTCTATTTATAGCCTGACATATAAAGCTTTTAATGAAAGTAAGTTTGACACGGTTTTCAATAATGTTGCTTATATTCAACATAATTATCCCTTGTCAAATCTTATGCCGAAATTTCTGTTTCTGAATGCACTGAGCATTGGGAAGAGGGATCCATCTGAAAAGTTTGAAACAGCCTTGTCTGATTTGGTTAAAAGTTATTCGGAAAGCGATGTAAGTGCCATGTCTAAGGATATTTTAGCCCTTATGAAACAGGGTAGGGAAACTCAATTGGGAACTTCGAGCGGTACATTGCTTGCCAGACGGGATTCGGACATAAAAACGGAGGAAACAAATAAGAATCCGGAATTGCAATTCTCTACCGAACGGCAATCTAAACATAGGCTATTGTTGATTACTCCAACAAATCAGGATCATCTGAATAAGTTGCTTTATAATATCGCATCGTTTAATTTCTCGCGATTTATGATCAAGGACTTTGATTTGGTAATAAGTAAATTAGATACTGTTCGAAGCACTTTGTCTGTTACAAATTTTGAATCGTACGATGAGGTTGACTGGTATGCAAAGTCATTAGCTACCGATCCTACCATCATGAAATTATTGAACGATTATCAGGTTCAGGAAGTTATTATATCGGAAGATAACTATGCGCTATTAAAAACATCGTTTAGTCTGAACGATTATTTGGCTTTTCAGTCCAAACCGGTTGAAGCTAAACAAATCGAAATGGCTGCTGTAACAAAATCCGGAAAGAAAAACGATGTCATTGTAGTTCAAAAAGATAAATTGCCTAAAAATGAGGCAGGTACTGTAACAAAAACGACGGAAAAAGCATTGCAGATAGAAAAGGTTGAAAAACCGGTTGAAAATCCTGTGAAAACTAATCCTGCGAAAGCTACAAATGAAGTAAAAACGGATAAAACAACAGCCGATATTAGTGCTTTGACAAAAGAAGAACCGGCGATAAAACCAGTTGAACCTGTTACAATACAGCCAAAGGAAGAAGCTCCTTTATTCAAAGGATTATTTACCTATCGATCGAATGAACCTCATTATATAGCTATATACATTTTGTCCGGAACCATTGATTTTGAGAAAACAAAAACTGCGTTCGATGCCTATAATGCTAAAAATTATGGAATTATGAATCTGAAGGTTTCACTTGAAACGGTAGATAAACAGCAAATAATTATTATTGGAAGTCTGAGCGATGCTTACGTGGCAAAATCGTATCTGATGCATATGGTAAAAGAGAAAAGTCTGTTTGAAGGGCTGAAAAACGCAAATTACAGAAACATACTTGGCTCTCATCAGAACCTGAATATTTTGATGCAACAAAATGCATTGAAGACCTATTTTGAATTTATGCAGGAATATTATTTGAAATAAAAGCCCCCTAAATCCCTCAGGGGGGACTTAGGAGAGCGATTTGAAGTATTAATATTAATAGAATAGTTTTATGCCTTTTAGAGGATTGGAAACTAAATTGAGGAGGTTAATTATGAGAAGAGACCGCATACTTTGGGCTGATGATGAAATGGATTTATTACGTCCGTATATTCTGTTTTTAGAAGAAAAAGGGTACGAAGTTATCACCGCTACTAATGGGAAAGACGCAGTGGAACTCTGTCAGAAGGAAAGTTTTGATATTATCTTTCTGGACGAAAATATGCCGGGATTAAGTGGTTTGGAAACTTTAGCCCTGATAAAGGATATTGATCCAAATGTTCCCATGGTGATGATTACCAAAAGTGAAGAAGAAAACATAATGAATATGGCAATCGGGAGTAAAATAGCCGATTATCTGACTAAACCGGTAAATCCGAGTCAGATTCTGCTAACCTTGAAAAAGAATATTCATCAAAAAGAAATTGTTTCTGAACATACTACAACAACTTATCAGTCTCAATTTGGACGGATTGGTATGCAAATCAACGACACCTTGACATACGAAGATTGGGTGGAAGTATATAAGAAGTTGGTTTATTGGGAACTGGAGTTGGCTGAAACCGATAATGGAATGGATGAAATGCTTCGTATGCAAAAAACCGAAGCGAATAATATCTTTACAAAGTTCATCAAGAAAAACTATGTGGATTGGTTTGAGCATACGGAGAAGCGTCCGTTAATGAGTCCCGATTTATTCAAAACCAAGGTGTTTCCATTACTGGATAAAGGAGAAAAGGTATTTTTCATTTTGGTAGATAATTTTCGTTATGATCAGTGGAAAATTATCCGCGAATTGTTGAATGAGTTTTATCAAATTATTGAGGAAGAATTATATTGCAGTATGCTTCCTACAGCCACTCAATATGCCCGTAATGCAATCTTTTCAGGACTTTTACCTTTGCAAATTCAGCAAATGTTCCCCGATCTCTGGATAGAAGAAGAGGATGAAGAAGGGAAAAATATCTTTGAAAATGATTTGCTGCAAACCCAGTTCAAGCGTTATAGAAAAAATTATACTTATTCTTATCACAAGGTGAGTGATTCCGCATCCTGCGAGCGTTTAATCGGACAACTTCCGCGAATTGATGGTAATCAATTGAATGTTTGTGTGTTGAATTTTATTGACATGCTTTCTCACGCACGGACCGAATCGAAAATGATGCGTGAGTTAGCAAATGATGAACAGGCTTATCGTTCATTGACACTTTCATGGTTTAAACATTCGGCAACCTATGAACTTTTTAAGGAAATTGCCCATCGTGGTTACAAAGTGATTGTAACTACCGACCACGGAACCATACAGGTGAACAATGCCATTAAAGTGATAGGTGATAAACACACGAATGTAAATCTGCGCTATAAAGTAGGTAGGAACCTTAGTTATAATAAAAAAGAAGTTTTCGAAGTAACACAACCTGAAAAGATTGGTTTACCTAGTCCAAATGTAAGTTCAGCCTATATATTTGCCACTAACGATGATTTTTTTGCTTATCCGAATAATTACAACTACTACGCGGGTTATTATAAAAACACTTTTCAACACGGTGGAATTTCGTTAGAAGAGATGTTGATACCTTTGATAGTTATGCAACCCAAATAAATATGAAATCATTTACCAACGTAAAAGACCTTGGCAATTTGCAGGATGCTGTAAAAGAGGCATTGGAAATTAAGAAAAACCGGTTTGCGTACAAACATACCGGAGAAAATAAAACCTTGTTAATGGTTTTTTTCAATTCCAGTTTGCGTACCCGATTAAGCACGCAAAAAGCTGGAATGAATCTGGGTATGAATACCATGGTTTTGGATGTAAATGCCGGTGCATGGAAACTTGAAACCGAACGGGGGGTTATCATGGATGGTGATAAACCCGAACATATTCTGGAAGCAATTCCGGTTATGGCAAGCTATTGTGATGTAATCGGAGTGCGTGCTTTTGCCGGTCTGGAAGATAAAAATTTTGATTATCAGGAAACCATTATCAACCAGTTTATTCAATATTCAGGTAAACCGGTTTTCAGTATGGAAGCAGCGACTATGCATCCTTTGCAGGCTTTCGCCGATCTGATTACCATTGAAGAATACAAAAAAACGGCCCGTCCGAAAGTGGTTCTGACCTGGGCACCGCATCCAAAAGCTTTGCCTCAGGCGGTTCCAAACTCATTTGCCGATTTTATGAACGAAGCTGACGTGGATTTTGTCATCACTCATCCCAAAGGGTATGAATTGGCAGAGCAATTTGTACGTGGAGCGCGGGTTGAATATGATCAAATGAAAGCATTCGAAGGAGCCGATTTTATTTATGCCAAAAACTGGTCGGCTTTTCAGGATCCAGATTATGGTAAAATTCTGAGCACCGATCGAAGTTGGACGGTGAGTGATCGTCAGATGACAAAGACAAATAATGCCCGTTTTATGCACTGTCTGCCGGTTCGACGGAATATGATTGTTACCGATGAAGTTATTGAAAGTGCACAATCTATCGTTATTCCTGAAGCAGCGAATCGCGAAATTTCTGCGCAAATAGTAATTAAACGATTACTAGAAAGTATTTAACTACAACAAACTGACAAAACAATAATACAAATGAATTTAGAACAAGTTATAGCCTCTATCCGAACCGTCCCTGATTTTCCGAAACCCGGAATTATGTTTAAAGATATTACTACGGCTATGAAAGATGCCGAAGTATTGAAATTTGTATCGGACAATTTGTACGATTATTATAAAGACAAAGGAATCACCAAAGTTGTTGGTGTAGAAAGCCGTGGATTTGTATTGGGAAGTATATTAGCGTATAAACTCGGTGCGGGGTTTGTGCTGCTTCGTAAACCGGGGAAACTGCCGGCAGAAACATATAAAGTAGATTATGAACTTGAGTATGGCACAGATTCACTTGAAATTCATAAGGACTCATTTGATGAAAATGACGTGGTTTTATTACACGACGATCTGCTTGCAACAGGTGGAAGTGCCTCTGCTGCATTGGAATTATTGAGTAAATTCTCCAGTAATCCGGTTTATGTTAGTTTTTTAATTGAACTGACTTTCTTAGATGGACGTAAACGTTTGAATGCTGCCAAAGAAATTCATTCTTTGATTCAATTTTAATATAAACGCAAAGAGCGCAGAGTATTACGTAGAGAAACACAAATTTTCTCTATATTACTTTCCAAATTCTTTGCGACCTTTGCGGTTAAATATGGAAAAACTAACTATTATTAAAGTCGGAGGAAAAATTGTTGAAGACCCCGCAAGTCTAAACCGGTTGTTGGTAGACTTTTCGAAAATTGAAGGGCACAAAGTATTGGTGCATGGTGGCGGACGTATGGCAACTGCTGTGGCTTCCAGACTCGGTATTGAAAGTATAATGGTGAATGGGCGGCGGGTAACTGATATGGAAATGCTAAAGGTCGTAACAATGGTATATGGCGGTTTGGTGAATAAACAAATTGTAGCCGGTCTACAGGCTATAGGTGTTAACGCCCTTGGACTTACCGGAGCTGATCTCAACTATATGCGTTCTGAAAAACGTCCGGTAACAGATGTAGATTATGGTTTTGTTGGTGATGTGAAAGAAGTTAATGCCGATATTCTATCTGATTTAATTACAAAAGGTGTGGTCCCAGTACTTGCCCCTCTTACTCACGATAAGGAAGGCAATTTGTTGAACACGAACGCTGACACTATTGCCGGTGAAGCAGCTAAAGCCCTTGCAAAACATTTTGATGTGACATTGAAATATTGCTTTGAGAAAAAAGGGGTACTTTTAAACGAAAATGATGATGAAAGTGTTATTAAAGAATTGAATCCGGATCTTTTTAAACACTATTTGGAGGAAAGCATCATTCAGGGTGGTATGATTCCGAAACTTGAAAATTCCTTTGATGCATTAAAAGCAGGAGTAAAACAAGTTGTAATAACAAGAGCCGATTTGATACATACCAATGATGGAACTAAAATGTCATTATAAATAAAATATTCGTATTATGAAACAATTAATTTTGAGTGTATTAATGATTTTAGGTTTTTGTACTCCTTTGTCGGCTCAGGAAGAAATAAAACTGTATAAAAATGGTCCTGCTGAAAGCAATGGCATAAAAGTCGCAGAAAGTCACAGGGATCCTGAATTTATAATAAATACTTCCGAACCACGCATGTATGCTTATTTTGCTCCAAAAGAAAAAGCCAATGGAACAGCAGTCATAATTTGTCCGGGAGGAGGTTATACAGGTGTTTCACAAATTAAAGAAGGTTCTGAAATAGCCAAATGGTTCAATGATTTAGGCGTTACTGCTTTTGTTTTGTATTATCGTATGCCTAACGGTCATCCGACAGTTCCGTTGAAAGATGCTCAAATGGCTCTGGAAATTGTAAAAAAAGGAGCTAAAAAATGGAATCTTGATAAACAAAAAATAGGGATTATGGGCTTCTCGGCCGGTGGACATTTGGCTTCGACTGTAGGGACACATTTTAAAAACGATATGGAACGTCCCGATTTTATGATTTTAGGATATCCGGTTGTGACGATGGACTCTTCATATACTCACATGGGCTCACGAATTAATTTATTAGGTAAAAAACCAACAGAAGATTTAGTGAAGTTGTATTCAAATGAGTTGCAGGTAACTAAAAATACTCCACCAACTTTTATTGTTCAAGCCATAGATGACAAAACAGTTCCCATTGCAAATAGCGAACAATTACTTAAAGCTCTACAGGATCACAATGTACCGGCTGAACTTCACAAATTTGATGTGGGCGGTCATGGATTTGGCATGCGTAAACGGGGAATTCCTGTTGATAACTGGCCTGATTTGCTAAAAGATTGGTTGAAAAAAAATAAATTGATCAAATAATATGTACAAGGAGGAAACCAACGATGCTGTCGCACTTCTTCAACAAATGATTGCTATTCCTTCGTTTAGCAAAGAAGAATCGACAGTTGCAGATTTTTTGGAACGATATATCGAGATAAAAGGATATGTTGTTTCACGAAAAGATAATAATTTGTGGATTCTCAGTCCGGGTTTCGATTCGAATCGTGCTACAATTCTCCTTAACTCTCATATTGATACTGTAAAACCGGTTTCGGCCTGGATCCGCAAACCCTTTTCGCCGATGATCGATAACGGAAAATTGTATGGACTGGGAAGCAACGATGCAGGGGCCAGTGTAGTAAGTCTACTGCATGCATTTTTTTATCTGACACAACAACAGCAAAGTTACAACCTGATTTTTGCGGCTTCGGCCGAAGAAGAAATCTCCGGTGGAAACGGACTTGAGCGTCTGCTGCAAGAACTTCCGAAAATTGATTTTGCCATTGTAGGTGAACCGACAGGCATGAATGCGGCTGTTGCAGAAAAAGGTCTGATGGTACTGGATTGTGTTGCTAAAGGGAAAGCCGGTCATGCAGCGAGAAATGAAGGCGAGAATGCCATTTACAAAGCATTGGAAGATGTTTCATGGTTTAAAAACTACTTGTTTAAAGAAAAATCGGATTTGCTTGGTGAAGTAAAGATGACAGTCACCCAAATAAATGCAGGGACTCAGCACAATGTTGTTCCCGATCTGTGCTCTTTTGTTATTGACGTTCGAAGTAACGAAATGTACAGCAATGAAGAAATTTTATTTGAAATAAAGAAAAGTGTGAATTGTGATGTGCAGGCACGTTCTACCAGACTTAGCTCTACTGCAACACCTTTGAATCATCCGATTGTTAAACGTGCCGGGGAGTTGAACCGTCAGCTTTTTGGATCACCAACACTTTCCGATCAGGCATTGATGCCTTTCCCCAGTTTAAAAATGGGTCCGGGTGAATCTGCCCGTTCACATACAGCTGATGAATATATTTTAGTGGATGAAATAAGGGAAGGAATTGAAATTTATATTCAACTTCTGGATGGATTGACTGTTTAAACTAAAATGTGTGAGTAGTTCTATTTGGACAAACTCTAATCTATAAGTTTCAGGACTTCGTTTACATCCATCTGTTTTAAAATATTGGTATCCGATTCAAGCATTTTTTCCGATAAATGCAGTTTCTGTTCCTGAAGTTGCAGTATTTTCTCTTCAATACTATTTTGTGTAATGAACTTGTAAACAAATACTTTATTTTGTTGACCAATCCGGTGTGCGCGATCAAACGCCTGTGCTTCTGCAGCAGGATTCCACCATGGATCGAGCAGGAAAACATAACTTGCCCGGGTCAGGTTTAACCCGACACCACCGGCTTTGAGCGAAAGTAAAAAGATTGGGAAATCGTCGCTTTGCTGAAATTTTTCAACCTGTTCCTTCCTGTCTTTGGTACTTCCATCCAGGTAACAATAGTTGATTTTCCGTTCATCGAGATAATTTTTGTATAGTTTTAGATGTTCTACAAACGAGCTAAATACAAGTACTTTATCGCCTTGTTGTACAACATCTTCCAGCATCTGCGTGACGGTCTCGAATTTCCCGGAATTTTCGGAATATTCCGCATCTGCCAATATGGGATGATTGGCTGTTTGCCGAAGCCTCAACAATCCTTCCAATAAAATCATAGGGTTGACTTTATCATTCCCATCTTTGTTTTCCAGAAACTTATCCCGGTAACTGTTGCGAATATCGCGGTAAAAACTTTGTTGTTCTTCGCTCATCACACAGTGTTGAACGATAATTGATTTATCGGGTAAATCCGTCAATACAGCACTCTTGTGACGACGAAGTAGAAATGGTTTTAATAGCTGACGGTATAATTCCTGCTTTTCGGGCAGCTTGCACGAACGTGTAAAATGGTTTGCAGAACCCAACATATTGCGATTGAAAAAGTGTACCTGAGACCAAAGATCGGTTAAAGAATTCTC
Source organism: Paludibacter sp. UBA6032 (assembly GCA_002427885.1). Classification (GTDB taxonomy): domain Bacteria; phylum Bacteroidota; class Bacteroidia; order Bacteroidales; family Paludibacteraceae; genus Paludibacter. Next base: position 55,408 of record DIZI01000017.1, on the reverse strand, counting down.
AATTGGCGTTCCGGTTAATGTCAGAAATCGTTGACCTTTGAGTGATAAACAAACCTGCGTTATATCTGATTGCGGATTTTTAATGGATTGTGCTTCATCCAGAATTATATAATTAAAATGCTGACTGCTAAAAAGGTCCTTGTCACGTCTCAAAATAGCATAACTCGTGAGCAAAATATCCGGCTGTCCAAAATCGGTATAATCTTTCGTTCGCTGATTTCCGACATGCACATAAATATCAATTGTAGGGGTAAATTTTGCTGTTTCTTGCTGCCAGTTGTAAATCAGGCTTGTCGGCACCACCAGCAAATTTGTTCCTCTTTTTTTCTCTTTCAGCCATTGCAGCAAACAAAGTGTTTGAATGGTTTTCCCTAATCCCATATCGTCAGCTAAACAACCACCCATTCCCAATTCGTCGAGCAGTCGCAGCCAATTGTATCCTTGTTGCTGATAATTACGAAGTTGTCCGTTAAAACTTAAAGGTAAGTCGTAATTGACATCCAGCTTATTTTCAAGTAACTTCCGCATATTGTCTTTTACCGACAATTTTACTCTGGAATTTTGAGCGAGTTCGTCAATAAAAACGCAATAATGTTTCGAGACTGTTGCCTTCCCGTTTTCAATTTTACACAAATCCACCAGCGATTTATATTCATCAAACCAAGACTGAGGAATCTGAGCGTATTCACCGTTTGGAAGCAACATTTCCTTTTTATCGTGCTTTATATAATTGAGCACTTGTAAAAATGGAATTTCAAAGTTTCCAATTTGTACCTTTCCCCTGATATCGAACCAATCATTTCCTTCTTCCAGTTCTACCGAGATTGTGTGTTCCCCCACGAAGATACGTTGAGCGTTATTCGATTTTTTCTCGAAACGGATTTCAATACCTGCAGATTCTATGAGTTTATAATGAGTATTAATCCACTCAACACCATCAATATAAGGCATTTTCCGAACTTTTGCATCCAAATCAAGTCCAATCGTTTTCAGTTCGGCGATATACATTTTCTCCAATTCCTTATCGCGCAGAACCTGATAAATGCTAAACGAATCATCGTGCTTGTCCAGACGGTTTGTTGTTCCACCCTGTCCGGCCCAAAAACAGAAACCCTGGTATTCAAAGATAAGTTCCAGTACAATATTTTTTGATTTATTATCGGGAACTATGTTTTCAAAAAGGCTGGTTTGCACCAGAGTATCTAATTCCTTGATCCGCAAGACAGCATTGGATAATTCGGTGATTGTTTGAATTTCAAAACCAATAGGGATAACCCGATTGGTTGGTACAAGCGGTAACAATACTTTCTGAATATACTCGCTGGCATTGGATTTGGTTACGGAAACAAAATCCTTCGAGAAAAAGGGTATCAGTTTTCTCCCATCAATATCTTTTTCAAATTCGTAAATGGTGCTGTTTACTAATATCCGGGCTGTACTCCGCGAAACAAAAATGCCATCACGAATACTTAAGGGTTTGTTCCGACAGGTCAGTTGGAGTGAATAATTTAAAAATTCAGGGTGGTAGTCAAAACAATACAGCATCTCGGGCATTTCAATGGATATAGTTATTTTTTTCCATGAAAATGGAAATTTCCCGGTAGGAAGGTAGAGTAATTTATCGGATATATTTTCAAAAAAGGTATTCAGATAGCCGTTTATATAACTGGTCAAATAATCCTTGACGTATTGAATATTGTTGATCTTTTTTCCTGTTTTCCCATCAAAGTACTTTGAAATCAGGCTTTCCCAGGTGCGAATTTCTTTATCGGAAGTTTTGGATATAATGTTCTCTTTTTCCAGTTGAAAGCAACAATCCAACAATTTTTCGTCCGTGGCATCAAAAAGTGAACTGAAGTTGGATTTGTTTTGATGATTAACTTTGATATAATTCACCGAAAACTGCCCCTTATTGTCGGTGTCGACAATTACACATTCGGGAAAACAACCTAGATTTCCGTTACTATTGATGGTGTAAACTACAGATTGGTTCATAATTATTGGAACGGAAAATTAAATAATAAATCCGCATGTTTTACAAATATCTTCGGTTATTTTATTGTTTAAAAAGCCTTTATGGATTTTTTGAGCCCGTTCCGAATTCAAAATATCGGATAACTCTTCTTTAAATATATCCCCGAGTCTTAATGCAGCATCTCCATCCAAACAGCAGGGTACAACCTGTCCATCAGCTAAAATAGCGATATGATCGCGAAGGGCATAGCATGTTTTTTGTGTTTGCATGCCTTTCTTGTTTTCATCCGGCCATTCAAAGCGTGGTCCGCGTTGCAGGAAAATATGTTCAGCCAGTTTAAGACTCTTTCCGTTTGTATTTTGGTTCAATAACTCCATTTGCATGTTGAATTTAGCTGCAATTTGATTTGTACAAAGCCAGTTGAAATCAGCGCTTGCTTCGTTTGTCGTGTTCCACAATCGTAAACTAATGTATGTTTTCCCTGCTGTTTTAATAGCAAAATTCAAAACTGTTTGAAGGTAATTATCCCATTTGTCCGGTTCAATATTTTCTTCCGCATCGTGCAAAGAGATATTCATTTGACGAATGTTGTGCTTCGACAGAATTTCTTTCTTTCGTTCCAATAATCCTCCGTTTGTTGTAATATTGATATAAAGTCCGGCAGTTTCTGCAATAGTCAGAATTTCATCCAGTTGAGGATGTAAAAGCGGTTCTCCCAAAACATGTAAATATATATAATCGGTAAAAGGACGAATTTTCTGAATCACTAAGCTAAACTCATCGGGTGACATGAATTTGTTAGCTCTCTTCGTTTTAAAACAAAAGCTGCAATCGAAATTGCAGCTGTTTGTGATCTCGATATATATTTTCTTGAATCTCAATTTTGCTTTTGTATTGTTTGATAGTGAAAACCTTAGTTCAATAACGGTAATTATCTGAAGTCGATAATATTGTGTATGGACAGAATTCCCACAACCTGTTCGGAATTATTCATTACCGTCAAGGTTGTGATTTTGTTGATATCCATCATTTCCAATGCTTCTGTCAACAATTCATCCTGTCCGATTCTTTTAAAACCGTGTGTCATAAAATCGGCTGCAACTACCTGTCTGATATCATCAAAGCGCTGGATGGCCCGCCGTATATCACCGTCCGTAATAATCCCGACGGCCTGCTGTTCGTTATTATAAACTAAAGTCATTCCAAGTCGTTTGTTACTCATCTCATGCATAATATCTTTGAAAAGCGTGGCTTCGAGTACTTTTGGAATTTCGGTCACCATTTCATCTTTTACACGGGAAATCAATCGACGTCCTAAAGCCCCTCCCGGATGATAAAGAGCATAGTTTTCGGCTTTAAATCCGCGACGTTCCATTAGGCAAATTGTCAGTGCGTCGCCCATGACCAGTGCTGCAGTAGTAGATGTTGTAGGAGCCAGACCCAGCGGACAGGCTTCTTTTTCGACACCAATGTTTAATATCAGTGTTACCTCTTTGGCTAAGATCGAATTTGGATTACCAGTCATGGCAATCAACGAACAACCGATTTTTTTTAGCGGCGCGATTACATTGAGAATCTCGGAAGAACTGCCACTATTTGAAATTAGCAAAGCAATATCGTTTTTATTAATCATTCCCAGATCGCCATGCATGGCCTCGGCAGCATTAATAAAAATGGAAGGTGTTCCTGTGGAAGCTAAAGAGGATGAAATTTTGTGACCTATAATGCCGGTTTTCCCGACACCCATGATTACCAGTTTACCTTTGCCTGCAAAAATCAATTCCACAACTTCATTTATTTCCAGACCTATCCGGTCGGATAGTTTTTGAAGTTCGGCTATTTCCGAGTTGAATATTTCTTTACTTCGCTTTACGAAATCCATCTTGTTCAATTTCTTAATTTACAATTCTCCTTTAGAAATTATCATCTCCACAAACTCGCGGACACAACCTTCACCCCCTTTTTTCTTCATCTGAATGATACCGGGAATGTTTTTTATTGAATCGATGGCATCACTCGGGCAAGCCGCCAATCCAACAGATGAAAGCAATTCAAAACAATTCACATCGTCACCGATATAAGCCACTTCAGCAAGCGTAATCCCTTCTTTTTCGCAAATTTCCTTCACTGAAGCCAGTTTTCCGCCTTCCCGCCTTCCCTGATACAAATAATCCAATTTCAGTTTCAGAAAACGACGTTCTACTATGTCAGTAGTTTCGGATGTAATAATCCCGGTTTTAATTCCTTTATCCCGAATAATTTGCAAGCCCATTCCATCGTGTGCATTGAATTTTTTTGCTGCATCGCCGTCTTTGGAATAATACATACCCCCATCGGTTAAAACACCATCCACATCAGTAAGAAGAAGTTTTATATTTTGTGTTTCAGGTTTCGTGTTTTGAATAGTTTGAGAGCGAACTGATTCTTTTTTGCCACTTTCAATTATTCCTTTTGTAATATTGTCGATGGCAATTGCCTGTTGAAGAATCTCTTTTATATCGGAAAGATACAATTGATTTGGTCCGTCTGAAAAAGCATGATCTGGATCGGGATGAACTTCAGCGAAAATCGCATCGACACCAACTGCCAACGCGGCGCGCATTAAATAGGGTACCATTTCACGGTTTCCTCCGGTTGAAGTTCCTTGTCCGCCCGGTTTCTGAACGGCATGTGTGGCATCAAATACAATCGGGAAGCCATAATTTCGCATTTCAACCAACCCTGTCATATCCACCACCAGGTTGTTATATCCGAAACTTGATCCGCGTTCGCAAAGCAAAATGTTCTCATTTCCAGAATCACGTAACTTATCCACGACATTTTTCATGTCCCAGGGAGCCATAAACTGCCCTTTTTTTACATTGACAATTTTGCCTGTTTTGGCAGCGGCAATCAATAAATCGGTCTGACGGGAGAGAAAGGCAGGAATTTGCAGCATATCGGTTACTTCGGCTACTTCGGCACATTGCCAGCTCTCATGAACGTCGGTGACAACAGGCAAATCAAGTTCTGATTTCACTCGTTGAAGTATTTCAAGTCCGCGTTTTAAACCAACTCCACGTGGTGCTTTAACGGAAGTGCGATTGGCTTTGTCGAATGAGGATTTGAAAATGAGATGAATATCCAGTTCTTCGCAAATTTCTTTCAACTTTGCTGCGACTTCCATAGTCATTTCTTCCGTTTCTATAGCACAGGGACCGGCAATAAGGACAAACCGGGTGTTCCCGCCAATTTCAAAACGATTGAGAACATTTATCTTTCGGGTTTCGAGCATAATTTAAATTTTCAATTTATTAATTGCCAATTACCAATTATTGGAAGTAAATAAATTAGAATCCGGACATTAATTTGTGTATACTCTTACCCAATCAACATCCAGACTTCCTACACTTCCTCTTTGTTTTTCAGAAATGAATGAGTTGAATGCCAGGTACATTTCTTCTTTGGGTATATTACTGACCGTGCGATAGACTTCCATATTATTGATCATCCAGATTAATTCTTTTTCTGTCCAGATCAATGTGTAAATAAAGTAGAGTGCGGGATTAATTCCTGAGATGTTAATCCCATCAAAAAGATTTTTATTGGCATTGCCCAATGTTATTTTTTTACCATTGAAATGAAATACCTTAATATTGGGCAATTTGTTGTCTGCTCCTAACCAAAATACGTGTTGAACGTTTCCGGTGCATCTTAATTTTGCCCGGAAAACGCCTTTCTTTTGGCGGAAATTATCAGCAGTTTGAAGAACATCGGATGTAAAACGGAATTCTTGTTCAATAAAGCCTTTTTTCTCATGCCAGGCACGGGCAGTTGCATTTTCATGTTTCGTGGCAATCTTTAAAATCCCCTCTTCAACAGAAATATTCTTTCCTGAATTATTGGCTTGTTTCTCGTTTGCAAAAGAATGATCACCAATTAGTTCCGGGCTTTTATAGTGAAAGCCGAAATTCCAGTGCGATTTATCCAATGTATTCCATTCAAATTCGTCCTGAAAAGATAATTTCAACGATTTGTATTTTTCGAACCGTTCGGGCTTTTCGTTTTCATAAAAAATAATATCCGGATTTTTTGCTAATTCGTAAAACCTTTGTTGTTGAAAAAATTCCGGTGTCGAGTGCCATCTGTCCTGATTTGCCCAGAATTCATTTGCCTTAATAAATTCGGGGGTAGCAATTTTGATTTTTAAATCTTCAAATTCACTGACGATAAAGGAATCATGAAAACGCATAAAATTTTTATATGCCTTTGAATGTTCGAAATGCTTTAGTTTTTTTAGAGTCTCAGATTTTTTTATTAATTTCTTATCCCCAAGTTGTTCGAACTCGGGTGTTGCTTTGAAATTTAAATACTGTTTTAAATCATCAGAACCCAAAACCTGATAGTATAATTTAATTCCATAAGAATTTTGAAGTTTATTAAACTTACGGCTTGCGTCAGAATATTCAGTGTCTTTGTATTTTCTGTTCTTTAAAATTTTCTTGTTTTCCTGAAATTTAGCTGACTTTATTATATGAAATAATGTTTTATATTCCGCCAGTTCCACCGACTTCGCAACTTCAGCGTACCGATGCATGTCCTTTATCAGTTCGGCTTCATTTTTTTCAAGTTTTGCTGTTGGAGTAATGCCTCCAAAAAGAATTTTCCAAAACAGATTCATGATAAAATCGTATTATGAGTTTTTATTCAACAGGTTTATTAACTCTATGCATTGATAAATGTCTGATACAATTAGCGGTTTATACTTTTCTACGGCAGGGATAAACTGTTCACTGCGCATAAAATCTATTTGAAAGAGAAAAGAATCGTAAAAACCATCCTGATTGACCAGAATAAGGGGTTTTTTGTGTTCTCCAACAACTCCGGAAGCAATAATATCCAACATTTCATCTAAAGTGCCGTAACTTCCCGGAAGTACAACGAAAACATCAGCCATGGATTTCATTTTTGCCTTTCTTTCGTTCATTGTTTCAACGCAGATTAATTGAGTTGATAATGTACTCTGACGATTCATATTGATAACCGCTTGGGGAATAACTCCGATAATCTGTCCGTTTTTACTATGAACACCTTCGGCCACCGAGTCCATCAAACCACCGGTTGCACCCCCAAATACAAGTGAGTTTCCATTTTGTGCTATTAATACACCAAGTTGGTAAGCTGTTTGTTTGTATTTATCGGCAATGTGATTACTCGAAGAGCAGAAAACGGCTATATTCATCAATTTTCAATTTTCAATTCATCAATTTCCAATTACCAATAGAAATTATTGGAAATTGGAAATTAAAAAATTGGGAACTTATTAAGCGTCAATTTTGGCGTAAGTCGCGTTTTGTTCAATAAACTGACGGCGAGGAGCAACATCATCACCCATAAGCATGGAGAAAACGTGATCGGCTTCTGCAGCATTATCAATGTTTACCTGACGTAACGTACGGTTTTCGGGATTCATGGTGGTGTCCCACAATTGTATTTCGTTCATCTCTCCCAAACCTTTGTATCGTTGGGTATGGATACCACCTTCGGATCCGCCGCCGAATTTTTCAATAAATGTCTGACGTTGAAGTTCAGTCCAGCAATATTCTTCGTTTTTCCCTTTTTTACATAAATACAAAGGAGGAGTGGCAATGTACAAATAACCCTGCTCAATCAATTCCTTCATATGACGGAAGAAGAAAGTCATAATCAGTGTGGCAATGTGGCTACCGTCCACGTCGGCATCGGTCATGATTATGATTTTGTGATACCGGAGTTTAACCATGTTTAAGGCCTTGCTGTCATCTTCCGTTCCAATAGTAACGCCCAAAGCGGTGTATATATTGCGTATTTCCTCACTTTCAAGCACTTTATGTGGCATGGCTTTTTCTACATTCAGGATTTTACCACGCAATGGTAAGATAGCCTGAAACTGACGGCTACGACCTTGTTTAGCTGTTCCACCGGCCGAATCTCCTTCGACAAGAAATAATTCGCATTTTTCAGGATCTTTATCGGCACAATCAGCCAGTTTTCCCGGTAATCCACCACCCGAAAGAGGTGATTTACGTTGTACCATTTCACGTGCTTTACGAGCGGCATGACGCGCGGTTGCTGCCAGAATAACTTTTTCAACAATGATACGGGCTGCTTTTGGATTTTCTTCCAAATAATTTCCCAAAGCTTCACCAACAGCCATATCCACCGAACCCATAACTTCGTTATTTCCGAGTTTAGTTTTGGTCTGACCTTCAAACTGAGGTTCTTGAACTTTAATTGAAATAACAGCTGTTAATCCTTCACGGAAGTCATCACCACTGATTTCAATTTTTAATTTATCAAGCATTTTACTATCCTCGGCGTATTTCTTCAACGTACGTGTCAGTCCGCGACGGAAACCTGCCAGGTGAGTTCCACCCTCGATGGTATTGATATTATTTACGTACGAGTGAATATTTTCGTTGTACGAAGTATTGTAAGTCATGGCAATTTCCACAGGTGTACCGTTTTTCTCTGTTGAAATATGAATGATATTTTCAATCAGCGGTTCACGGGCTTCGTCAATGTATTCAACAAATTCTTTCAACCCTTCAACTGAATGAAATGTTTCCGTTTTAAATGAGCCATCTTCCTCTAAATGTCGTTTGTCAGTAAGTGTCAGTGTAATACCGGCATTCAAAAAAGCTAATTCACGTAGACGGCTGGCCAGAATATCCCATTTGTAAACCGATTCGATAAAAATGCTGCTGTCCGGTAAAAATGTAGTCAGGGTTCCGTTTGTAGTTGAAGTCCCGATTTCTTTTACAGGAAATTGAGGAAATCCACATTTGTATTCCTGCATGTATAATTTACCTTCGCGGGATACTTCTACACGCAAATAAGTTGAAAGTGCATTCACACACGAAACACCCACACCATGCAAACCTCCCGAAACTTTATAACTTCCATGGTCAAATTTACCACCGGCATGTAGCACGGTCATAACGACTTCCAAAGCTGATTTGCCTTCTTTTTCATGGAAATCCACAGGAATTCCACGACCGTTATCTATAACTGTTACCGAATTATCTTCGTTTATAAAAACCTGAATATTGTCACAATGTCCTGCCATCGCTTCATCGATGGAATTATCAACTACTTCGTACACCAAATGGTGTAAGCCTTTAACGCCAATATCACCAATATACATGGCAGGGCGTTTGCGCACCGCTTCCAGTCCTTCCAGCACCTGAATACTGCTTGCACCATAATCGGCACTGGCAGCAGCAGCTCTTGCTTTTTCTTCTTCGCTCATTTTTATTTTAAGTTATTTGTTTACAGTTGTTTGAAGATAGATTTGTTTGATTGCTTATTGTTATTCGTTCTATCCAAAAAAACAGACAAATATACAATAAATATTTGACATAAGAGCCATGAATTAAAGAGAAATTCGATTTCAGAAATACGCTGGAAGGGTTTATTTTAAATACGTTTTTATCTTATCAAAATTAAGTTATTTGTTTACGAAGTAGAGACTTTTAATATCAATTTTTACTTTTGTGAGGTATAACCTATAATCATGATTTATTAGCAAATTTAAATCTTTTAAAAAAGGATGAACCGAACGTTACCGCCCGGTTCATCTTTGAAAATAAAAAAAATAAACAAATTTACTTTGAAATCTTTTTTAGGTCACTATGAAATGCTATACCTTCTGTAGTGGCATTTACATATTCTTTCCGGATAACAAAATCACCGAACCGCTCACCCGTGTTTTTGTTTAAGGCATAATCGGCCAGAATGGGTTTTAATGTCGCTAGTATTTCATCTTCCGATAAAAGTTCCGCATATAATTTATTCAACCTGTTCCCTGTAAATCCGGCTCCCAGATACAGGTTGTATTTACCGGGCGATTTGCCAACCAATCCTATTTCTCCCAGATAAGGTCTCGCACAGCCATTCGGGCAACCCGTCATGCGAAGCAGGATATCATCTTCCTGCAGATTAAGATTAACAATATCTACTTCGATTTTATCCACCAATGATGGTAAATATCGTTCTGCTTCGGCAAAAGCCAATCCACATAGCGGTAATGCAGCACATGCCAGACTATTCCTGCGTATACCGCTGAAATGTTTATTCAGTTTCCATTTCTCAAGAAGTTGGTCAATTTTATCTTTATCTTTCTCTTCAACATCGGCAATAACCAGATTCTGATTCCCGGTCAGAATAAAATTTCCGTTATGGTTTTGAGCGATTTCCTGTAAGGCTGTTTTAAGTTGGAGTTTACTGTCATTTTTTACTTTCCCACCTTCGACAAACAAGGTATAATACCATTTGCCATTGAATCCTTTTTTCCAGCCGTAACTGTCGCCGTTACTCTCGAAATGAAAAGGTTTAGCCGGTTCCAGTTTATCTCCTAATTCGGATTTAATTGCTTTTTTAAATTCGTTCAACCCCAACCGGTCGATGGTATATTTCAAACGTGCATTTTTACGGTCGGAGCGGTTTCCATTGTCACGCTGCCATATGACTATTGCTTTTGCAACTTCTACAGCATTTTCGGGTTTCACAAAACCGATCAAATCGCCCAAACGTGGGTAAGTGGTTTCAATTCCGAATGTCATACCCATTCCACCACCCGCCAGAATATTATAACCAATCAGTTTCCCGTCTTCGGCAATAGCTATAAGTCCTAAATCGTTAGCATAAACATCGACATCATTCCGTGGTGGAATGGCAATGGCAATTTTAAATTTCCGGGGCAAATAGGTTTTACTGTACATTGGTTCGATATCTTCCTTTTTTTCTCCACCGCCTACCAACTCATCATTAAGCCATATCTCATGATAGGCCGTAGTTTGCGGAGTAAGGTTTGTGTGCAAAAGCCGGGCATCGTCGTATACCTGTTGGTGAATTTCGCTTTCCCAGGGATTGGCAGAAGTCATCACGTTTCTGTTTACATCTCCACAGGCCGCCAACGTATCCAGTAAAGTCTGATTGATGCCTTTAATAGTAGCTTTAAGTTTTCTTTTAACGACACCATGCAGTTCAAAGGCCTGCCGTGTTGTGAGTTTTATAGTTGGATTTCCATACATATCGGCCAGTTTATCAATGTCTAACCATTGCTGTGCTGTGGTGATTCCACCCGGAACGCGAATTCGGATAAGGAAACTGTAAAGCGGTTCAAGCTTTTGCTTTCTTCGTTCATCGTCCAGATCGCGATTCTGTTGCTGATAAGCACCGTGAAGTTTTATTAGCTGCTGATCATCGGCACTTATACTGGCAGTTATCCGATCGGCCAACCCTTCCTGAATGGTTCCACGCAGGTAATTGCTTTCTGTTTTAATCCGTTCAACATCGGATAATTTTATACTGGTCATATAATTTTTTATTTACTATTTAAGTATTTACCATTTACTATTTAAAAAAAACGATAGCTTCAATAAACGTCTGTTTGATAACGATGTTGTTGCTGCAGATTCAAAACGTATTCTTCGGCTGCTTCCTGTTTTAAACCACCATGTTTTCTTACTGCGTTTAAAAGTGTTTCATGTACATCGTGAGCCATTTTTTTCATATCACCGCAAACATAAAAGTGAGCACCGTTTTCAAGCCAGTCGAAAAGTAATTTCCCTTGTTCCTGAATCCGATTTTGAACGTAAACTTTTTCTGAATAATCGCGTGAGAAAGCCACATCCAACCGTGATAACGAATTCTCGTGCAAATGCCGCTGCCATTCGAGTTGATACAGGAATTCACTTTCTGAATGACGGTTCCCAAAAATCAGCCAGCTTTTTCCACGTTTTTCATCGAGTTCGCGATGCTGAACAAATGCACGGTAAGGTGCAATTCCGGTTCCGGCTCCCACCATAATAATGGGTATTTCCGGGTTTTGAGGCAAACGAAAATTATTGTTTTTCTCTATAAAAACAGGTACTGTATCGCTTTCTTCGATTCTGTCGGAAAGAAAAACGGAACATAAACCAGTCTTATTCCGGTCATCATTTTTGTATTTTACAACTCCAACGGTCAGATGAACTTCATCGGCATATGCTTGCGGACTCGAGGAAATGGAATAAAGCCGGGGTTGTACAGGACGCAATAACGAAATAAACTGATTTGCAGATAATTTTTCAGGGAAATGGGTGAATAAATCCACCAGATCTTTTCCATAAATAAATTCTTTTACTCTATCCTGTGATTTAAGGATTTCTTTAATCTCATTGTTATCAGTCAGTTTTGCATAGCGATTCAACACATCGGGTGTAATGTGTGTCAGTTCGTAATTTTTGAGAAGAGTTTCACTCAAAGTTCTTTCACCGGTTTCTGAAATTATTTTATCGTTGGGCGAAAGATTCACCGTCTGAATCAGACTTTCAACTAATTCCGGCGGATTTGATGCCAAAATTCCCAATGAATCACCGGGTTCATAAGTTAATCCGGAATTTTCGAGCGAAAGTTCAATGTGCAATGTTTGCCGGTTGCTGTCCCGTCCGTGCAAAAATGTTTTTTCGAGTACCTGCGCCTGAAACGGATTGTGTTTTCCAAAAGTGCTTGTCGTTTCTGAATAACCGTATTTAGTTTCCGTTTGTTGAGTAATCGTTTTATTATCATTTAATTGCAACAGACTATCCGTTACCCAAAGCAATGCCGAATCCTGAAAATCAACATCGCAATCAACCCTTGCTGTAATCCGTTTTGCACCCAATTCTTCAAACCGGTTATCAACCTCAATTCCCGTCTGGCAGAATTTCAAATATGAACTGTCACCTAAAGCCAGAACGGAAAAATTTACATTGTCAAGTTTCGGGGCACGTTTACTAAACAGAAAATCGTGGAACGTTTTTGCCTGAAACGGAGGCTCACCTTCACCATGCGTGCTCACAATGATCAGTAAATTAGTTTCATTTTTCAGATCATTGTTTTTATAGGTTTCCATGTTTTTCAGTTTTGCATCAAAGCCTAATGCAATTGCATTTTTTTGTGCTTGTTTGCCTATTCCTTCCCCATTTCCCGTACGCGATCCGTATAATATCGTTAATGATTTGCCCTTTTGTGTGGAACCTGAATCATTTTGCAAGGAAGGTGTCAGAGTTGATTCAGAGACTAGTTGAACCTTCATATCCTGAGCTGAAAGTCCCGCAAAATACCCTGAAATCCAGTTGATTTGTTTGGGCGTGAGTGAACCCGAAAGTTCTGAAAGCAGTCTAATTTGTTCGGTCGATAATGGCAATAAGCTGTTGTCTGTCATTCTGCAATATGGATTTGAATTTTTATCCGGCAAAGTTAAAGCTAGTGCCAAGGTTCGGAAATACCCTTGTTCATGTAAATTGGATACCATAAACGAGGTAGAATAAATGACCATACAAAGGGATTTCTGTAACGAAATGAATTGCGGAATTTTGCAAAGTCAAATTTTAAATAAAACTACGAACTGAACATGAGTAAAAAAACATACGTAACCGAAAAGCCCTATCGAAGTATAATTAAAGCTGTTTCGTGGCGGATGATTGGCACAATAGATACAGTTTTTATTTCTTTTTTAATTGTCGGTAATATCAAATTTGCTCTTTCAATAGGTGGTGTCGAGCTATTTACTAAAATGTTTCTTTACTTTTTGCATGAAAGACTCTGGAATAAAATTAAATTAGGAAAAGTAGAACAAAAACCGATAGATTATCAGATTTAGGTTTGATTCAAATAATAATTTAATAAATGAATAAAGCAGATTTACAATTTTTACCCGTTTCACTGAATGTTACCGGCAAAAAAATATTGTTGGTTGGCGGTGGAAAAATAGCGTCTCATAAAGCAAGCATTATGAAGCGTTTTGTGGATAATGTAACGGTTGTTGCTCCGGAAATATCTCCTGAAATAGAAGCTTTGGGTTTTACGTTGCTGCGAAAAGAATATGAAGCTACCGATCTGGATGGATATTTTTTGGTATACGTTGTAACTGATAATCACGAACTAAACCGTCAAATTAAAAAAGATGCCGAAGAACGTGGGATTTTGACCAGTGTGTGCGATGCACCCTTGCTTTGCGACTTCGTGTCGCCGGCAATTCACAAAGAAGGCTATATCACGGTTTCTGTCGGATCAAATGCTCAAAATGTTTATCAATCCGTGGATATCCGAAATCAGATTAAAGCATTATTCGAAAATGGAAGTATTCAAATTCGTTAAAATACAGGGACAGAATCATGACAAATTATTTTATCATTCCCGGTTATGGTGGTTCAGGGTCGAACCATTGGCAAACCTATTTCGAGAAAACCCAAACTAATTTTCAGCGGATTAACCAGAAAGACTGGGATAATCCGAATATTAACGAATGGGTTGAGAATATTGATAAAGCAATTGAAGGTTATGACCCTGAAACGGTTGTGTTGGTAGCTCATAGTTTAGGCTGTCTCACGGTCGTTGAATGGGCAAAACAGTATCACAGAAAGATTAAGGCGGCATTACTGGTTGCACCTCCCGATACGGAAGTTGTCAAAAGAAAGATTGAGAAAGAACTTTTTGAAGTGCCACCAATAATTAAATTTCCATTTCCAACTACACTCGTTGCAAGTACGAATGATCCCTGGGTAACCATTGAGATGGCTGAATTTTATGCCCGAAGTTGGGGCAGCGGTTTTATCAACATTGGAGATGCCGGACATATTAATAATTTATCGGCATATGGCGAATGGGAGCAAGGACTTGAAATCCTGAAAGCGTTGGTTGATTAGTTTTTATGAATTTAGTTGTTTTTTAAAACAAAGTAAAAAAAATGTGGGATAATCGTTCAAATAGAATTCCTGAAATATTAATGGGTAAAGTTACCCTTGTTGGTTTTGGTCCCGGTGATCCGGACTTGCTGACTATTGCCGGAGAACGTGCCATTGCTAATGCCGATATTATTTTTCATGACGATCTTGTAGATATAGACTTTCTGGATAATTACAAGGCGGAAAAAGTTTATGTTGGAAAGCGTAGTCATTGTCATAGTTTTGAGCAGGAAGCCATCCATGATTTAATGCTCGAAGCGGCTCGAATGGGTAAAAATATCGTGCGATTAAAGGGCGGCGATTCGATGGTTTTTGCACACGGAGGCGAAGAAATAGAGTTCTTGAAAAGCAAAGGTGTACCGGTGAGTGTAATCCCGGGAATTTGTACGGGAATTGCTGTTGCAGCTCTGACTCAGATACCATTGACTTTGAGAGGAATTGCGAAATCAGTTGCATTTATAACCGGGCATACTTCTGATGTGCAATTGCCAAATGCCGACACGCTGGTGTGCTTTATGGCAGGTTCTACCATTCACAAAATTGCGGCTAAAGCCATTGCCGAAGGGCGTGATCCCAATACACCTGTGGCTCTGGTGTACAACGTTTCTTTACCCGATCAACAGGAATTTTTGTCTACATTGAAAATTTTGAGCCGGACCGAAGATAAATTTCCGACTCCGGTTATCATTATCATTGGAGATGTAATTTCGTACAGACAAAATCTCATTCAACAAACTCAGGAAATGCTTTTGAGTTTATAAAATACGCTCAGCAAGTTCTTTCCCTTGTTTTATCCTGTCTGCCATTCCAATTCCATCGCGCAGATTTCCGCCAATTTGCAATCCTGTAAATTTTGTTTCGAGTGTTTTTATGGTTGAAAAACGATCTCCACTTTCAACTCCATATTGGGGTATAGCGTAATTGTGGCGAACAATTTTAAACAATTCAGGATTAAACTCGTCCAAACTCATCAACTCTTTGCATTCCTTATCAACGATTATCCGAATCTGATCGTCGGTTAATGAAATAAGATCCTGGCGTTTAACACCTCCCATGAAAATGGATAACAATGCGCCACCTTCGGGAGCTCTGTTTTTAAAGAGTGACGACATGTAAAGTATGCCCAGCAAATCGCGTTTTTCAATGGATGGAATCAGACCGCCAAAACCATCAAGCCTGCAACCCTTCCACGTATTAAAGCCAACCGATACTTCAATTACTTTGGTGTAAAGGAGCGAATTTAGTTTTTGCATGGAAACAGCATCAATAAAAGGGAAAATCGAATCCAATGCATATGCTCCAATGGTGCTGATTACATTTTTTGCGTAGATTGTACAGGCTTCTTTTTGTGCATTTGTATACTGTATTTTGTAGCCGTCTTCAGTTTTGTTTACCGTAATATTCTCAACACCCAATGTGAAATTCTCAACACCGGCAGATGCGTATAAACTTTTAGTCAACGTGCTTAATCCGCCTTCAAAAGAAAATACTTTTTTACTTACCTTCTTTTCCTCAGGAATTTTCTTTTCAAATCCTTTTCGAAACGATCCGCCGATTAAACTTCCGTATTTTTGTTCCAGATTATACAGTTTTGGAAGTGCATATTTGGGAATTAAATAGGTTGGATCGCCTGCATAAACTCCAATGATAAATGGATCGATGGCATAGTTTAAAAAGCTTTGCCCGAGTCTTCTCTTTACAAAATCCGCCAGATTTTCATGTGGATTTTTTCCTGCCGGACGGAACGGTTCGCCCAACACACGGAATTTATCTTTTAGGGTAAAAAGTGGTGTCATTATAGCTTCTCTTGCTCCCAACGGCAAGCTTTCCCATCTTCCGTTTTTAAGAATAAATCTTTTTTTTACATTATCACCGGCAACTTCAAACCCGCATTTTTCCGCTAAATCCTCGAAAAGTTGTACCACCGTTGTATTACCTACCACGCCTGTATTCGGACCATTTTCAGTCAGAAAATCATCTTCTTTTTTCGATTGTATCACACCGCCAATCCGGGTTTGTTTTTCAAGAACAATAAATTTTTTATTGAATTTATTTAAGTAATGTGCCGTTGTAAGTCCGGTTAATCCGGCTCCTAAAACGACTACATTAGTTGAAATTTCGTTGGAATTTGTTGTCATGATTTTGCTAAAAGTTGTTTGAATACGGCAATCAAAAGTGGGTGCGATGGGGGGATTTCAACCCGGCAAATGTTTTTAATACCCAATTCATTTATGCCGTAAGGTACTATTTCGATGCCCTGATCGTAAGCTGTTTCCAGATTTTCGTTTACAAAGCTGATGGGTACCAGCATGATTTCATCAATATTCTCAGCTTTCATGGTTTTCAGGCAATCTTTGGTGTCCGGATCCACCCATTTTACCCGGCCAATTTTCGACTGAAAAGCAACGCGGTATGGCAACCCCAGTTTGCCGGCAATCAACTTTGCAGAAGCATTTATTTCATCAACATACGTGTCGCCTTGTTCCACCAGATAAGCCGGAATGGAGTGGGCGCTGAACACCAATGTTGGATTTTTATATGACTGTTTTTGAATAGCTTCCTGAATAATATCCACCCAATAATGAATGAAATTATCATTCTCACCATAGGTTTCAGGTTCCGAAATGTGAAGTTCAGGATATTTTTCACGTACTTTGTCGAGATCGGTTTTTACACTTTCGGTAGTAGAAATACTCGAATGCGGATACATGGTCATGACTTTGATTTCTGAAATGCCTTTGCTGCGTAAACATTCAATTTCAGTAAGTATATCCGGTTTACTATACGAATATGCAGCCGTAACCAGGTAGTCTTTCCCAATCTCCGAAGCAAGATCGGCCGTAATAATTGCCATTGAATCTTTCAACTTCGAGCCACCAATTTGCTGGTATTTTTTCCACGAACCTGAATGTCTGAATGTACTGATTATCAATGCAAGTAAGGTTCGCTGAAACTTAGGAAAGGGTAGAATGGCTTTGTCACTGAACATATTAAACAGAAATTGCCTCATTTCCTTTTTGGAAAGCGGGGATCCCATATTGATTAATAATACGCCTGTCATACGACTCTCGAAAATTTGGACTCGGTAATTCCTAAATTCGGATCAAACAGCATGGCAATATTCCGAACCACAAACATACCGTCAGCACTTACATGTATTTTGTCATCAACAATTTCTACCAAACCATCTTCAATAAACGGTTGAAGTTTTGACGGATTATAATTGGTAATTGTTTTTACTTCTTCTGCCGTTATTTTCAACCGTCGGGCAATAACATCAAAATCGAGATAACCGTTACACATTACTTCATTAATCACTTCACGGATAACGGTTTCTTCTTTCGTCAAGCTATAACCTCTATCGGTAGCCAATCCGGTTGCCTCTATTGCATCCATGTATTGATGCAGGTTTTTGATGTTCTGTGCATACGTTCCCCAAAGTTGCGAAATGGAGGAAGTCCCGAAAGCATAAACCTGTCCGGTCGTTTCGCGGGTACAATATCCCTGAAAATTGCGATGAAGGTTTTTGTTATGTTTTGCAATGGCCAGATCGTCTGTTGGTTTAGCAAAATGATCCATCCCGATTGCTTCATAGCCGTTTTTTGTCAGCATATCATAAGCCAATAAAAGCATGTTGAGTTTTTCTTCCGGACCAGCCATTTTATTCTCATCCATTTTCATTTGCAATGAATTTACCCAGGGTACGTGGGCGTATGAAAAAGTGACAATTCTGTCGGGCGAAAGAGCTATTGCTTTTTCAATATTTTCTTTGAAAGATTCGAGGGTTTGAAGTGGCAATCCATAAACCAGATCAAGGTTTACACCATCAAAATTATTTTCACGGATTCGTTGAATTACCTGTTCAATTGGATGTTTTGATGGTTTGCGGTTGATTGCATTCAACACATCCAAATGAAAATCCTGAATACCTATACTCAAACGGTTAAATCCAATCTTTGCCAAACGGTCAATATGTTCCAATTCCAGATAGGCCGGGCTGCATTCGATGGCCACTTCACATTTTTCGCTAAAACTGAAATGAGATTTTATTTTATCAATTATTTCTTCAATAAAATCATAATTTATTGAATTTGGAGTTCCACCGCCCCAGTGAATCTGGCTCACTTTGCGTGATTTGTCGATATGTTGAGCCACTGTATCAATTTCTTTCAGGACGCAGTCGATATAACGTCTTACTTTGACAGTACTATCAAAAGCGCTGGTATTGCAACCGCAAAAGAAACAAAGTTGTGGACAAAACGGTATATGAATGTAAATAGAAATGCTTTCAGGATATTCGTCATTCGATTTAATAACGGCAGGTACAAATTCGGAAGAAGTAAATTTGGTACTAAAGCTTGTTGCCGGTGGATAACTTGTATAACGGGGTCCGGTTTTATTGTATTTATCTAAAAATTGAGGGGTTATTTTCATTGAATTATTATTTGTAAAAATGCAAAATGTTTAGTTTCTGTTCCAATTAGTTTTCTTCACCCAATCTACCACGAACTTTACATTTTCGACTTTATTGTCAGGCGATAAACCATGTCCTGCATTGAAAATCCAGTTTTGGTTCATTTTCCCGAATTCAAGATATTTTTCGAGTTCTTTTTCTAATTGTATTTTATTGTCAATAGCTAATATGCGCGGATCAAGATTGCCTTGTAGCCCAACCTCACCATCAACCAAAGTTCTGGCATCATTCATTGACATTTGCCAGTCGACGCTGACAAAGTCGGCAATATCTTTATTGACACCTGATATTCCTGCACCAATTCCTTTCGGAAAGAAAATTACAGGCGTGTTTTTACTTCTCACCGCATTTGTAATTCGTTTCACGTAAGGTAGTATCCGTTCGATATACAAATCGTAAGGAATCAAACCGGCATGCGTTTCGAACAATTGGAAAACATCAATTCCATGCTCTGCCTGCGTAGTGGCATATTCAATGGAAAGTTCGGTGATTATTTCCAAAATTTGAGCACATAATTCGGGATTATTGTAAAATAATCTAATGGCATTGGAGAAATTGTGATTAACACTGTTTCCTTCAACCATATAACAAAAAGTGGTGAATGGTGCTCCGCAAAATCCAATCAACCCTACATCTTCCGGTTTTTGCTGTTTGATAATATCCAGGGCTTTATAGATATGCTCCAGTTTCGATGAGTCGGGTTTCAGATTCTTAATTTGGTTTTGAATATCCCGAAGAGGGAATTCAAAAATGGGTCCTTTATCGGTGAATTTTAAATCCATACCCAACGCTTCGGGAATAACAAGTATATCCGAAAACAAAATGGCAGCATCTACACCCAAATCTTTAACGGGAAGCAAGGTTACTTCAGCCGCAAGTTCCGGCTGTAACATTAACTCTCGAAAGCCGTATTTCTCACGTAATTTAAGGTAGGAAGGAAGAACCCGGCCTGCCTGCCGCATAAACCAAACCGGCGGTCTTTCTGTTTTAATGCCTTTGAGCGTATCTGTAAATATTGAATTAGACATATTCTTTTTATTGGTAAAATGAAATTTTTAAAGGCTATGTTGATTTATAGAATCATCATAGCTTTTAAGCTGGCTTCTATTGTTTTTTCAATATCTTCATTGCTGTGTGCATTTGAAATAAAGGCAGCTTCGAATTGCGAAGGAGCTAAATAGATACCCGATTCAAGTGCCAACCTGAAATACTTCGCATATTTTTCCTGATCTGATTGCATTACTTGTTCGAATGATTCAATTTTTTCCAAATCCGTGAAAAATACTGTCATCAAAGAGCCAACCCGGTTGATCACTGCTTGTGTCCCGGTTTTTTGTAGATTTTCTTTCAATCCTTTTTCTAATTTTGCCGCTTTGCGTTCGAGTTCGGTATAAATGGACGGATTATTTTTCAATGTTTTGAGCATTACTATGCCGGCAGCCATTGCCAGGGGATTTCCCGATAATGTTCCTGCCTGATATATTGGACCTACAGGTGCGAGCTGCTCCATGATGGATTTTTTCCCGCCATAAGCGCCAACAGGCAAACCTCCGCCTATAATTTTTCCAAGGGTGGTAATGTCGGGCATCACCCCGTAATATTGTTGGGCTCCGCCGGGTGACAATCTGAATCCGGTTATCACTTCATCAAAAATCAACAATGCACCATGTTTTTCGGTAATACTTCTTAGTCCTTCTAAAAATCCTTTTTCGGGAAGTACTACCCCCATATTGGCAGCAACAGGTTCAACAATGATAGCAGCAATTTCTTTTCCAAATTCAGCAAATACTTTTTCTACCGAAGCAATATCGTTATAATTCGCCGTGAGTGTGTCTTTGGCAATGCTTTCGGGTACTCCCGGACTGTCGGGCAAACCAAGTGTCAATGCACCCGATCCTGCTTTAATCAAAAAACTGTCGCCATGACCGTGATAACAGCCTGCAAACTTCAGAATTTTATTTCTTCCGGTAACACCCCGAGCCAGCCGAATGGCACTCATGGTGGCTTCCGTGCCCGAACTTACCATTCGTACCATTTCAATTGATGGAACCATGCTGACAATCAGTTCTGCCATTTCGGTTTCCTGCAAAGTCGGAGCACCGTAACTTGTTCCAAGCTCAGCCGCTTTTTGAATTGCTTCAACAATAGGTGGATAAGCATGACCCAAAATTAATGGTCCCCATGAACTGATAAAATCTATGTATTCATTTCCATCAATATCGGTAATTTTTGAGCCCTTACCTTTGCTGATTAGCAATGGTTGTCCGCCTACACTTTTGAAAGCTCTGACAGGAGAATTTACACCTCCGGGAATTATCTCGCGTGCTTTTTGGAAAGCAATTTTACTTTTTTCGGTATTCATCTTTTATTTTCTATTCAACACCTCGGCAATTTCTTTTGCAAAATAGGTGATAATTATATCGGCACCGGCTCTTTTAATAGATGTAATAATTTCCATCATGATGCGTTCCTCGTCAATCCATCCATTGGCGGCGGCAGCTTTCACCATCGAGAATTCACCGCTTACACTGTAGGCTGCAATCGGGATATTGAACGTATCTTTAGTTCGGCGAATAATATCCAGATAACTCATGGCCGGTTTTACCATCACTATATCAGCCCCTTCGTCGATGTCCAATGCAATTTCGCGCATGGCTTCGTCGGAGTTTGCCGGATTCATTTGGTAACTGCGGCGATCACCAAATTTTGGAGCTGATTCTGCCGCTTCGCGAAACGGTCCGTAAAAACCGGAAGCATATTTTGCCGAATAAGCCATTATGGGCGTATGGCTAAAACCATTTTCATCAAGTATTTCACGAATTTTCTTTACACGTCCGTCCATCATGTCGCTCGGAGCGATAATATCGGCTCCGGCCTGAGCCAGTGACAGTGATTGTTTGGCCAGTGTTACAAGCGTAAGGTCGTTGTCAACATCACCATCTACTATTGTACCGCAATGTCCGTGCGTGGTATATTCACAGTTACAAACATCAGCAACAATAAGTATTTCGTCACCAAATCGTTCTTTGATAGCACGAATGGCTTTCTGAACAATGCTGTTGTGACCACAGGCTACTTCTCCGGTCTCATCTTTGCTTTCAGGAATTCCGAAAAGTAAAACGGATTTTACACCTACTGCTAATAATTTGCCACATTCCTCAACAAGTAAATCAATAGAAAGTTGAGAATTTCCGGGCATGGAAGAAATCGGATTGTTTACATTTGTACCCGGGCAAACAAATAAAGGCATAATTAAATCATTAACACTGATTGATGTTTCTGAAATCATATTCCTGAGAATAGGATTCTTTCTTAAGCGACGAAGTCTTGTTACTGGAAATGACATATCTTAATTTTTTATGTTATTGAAAAATCGTTCTAATTCATTGACAAACGTTTCTCCATTTGACCTCTGAGAAACAAATAAAGGTTTGCAATTGTTTTTCAGCATTGCTTTTTCAGTTGTTACACCGATACAAGCAGTTCTGAAATCAACAATTATCTTGTTATCACTCATAATTTTGTTGAAATATTGTACCCCTGATGGGCTTGTGAAAAGAATAATATGGTAATTATCTTTCTTTATTCTTTCAATTATTTCTGTTGAAATCATATCCGGTTGTACTGTTTTGTAGACATTTATCCGGGTAATTTTACCAGAATTGACTAATCCTTTCTCAAATGTATCTTCAGCCAATTCACCAAGAGCAAGTAAAACTTTTTCTGATGGTTTAATTTTTTCAGCAAGTTCCTTTAATAAATCAGCAGAAGTATTGCCGGATGAGATTAAATATGGGCGGCAGTTATTTTTCAAGACTTCTTCCGAAGTCATTTTTCCAACAACCGCTATTTTAATTGACGAAAGCTCATCAGTTTTAATATTCAACCGGTTCAAAAACTGAAAGAAATAGTCAACTCCATTTTTGCTAGTGAACACAATCCATTGATAAGTAGTAATTTGTTGAAGGCTGTCTTTTATTTCAATCGACAAATCAGCAGCACAAATTTTTATCATGGGAAAATCCAATACAATCGCCCCTTTTGCAAATAACTGATTTTTAATCGAATCATTTTTTGTCAATGGCCTTGTAGAAATGATTACTTTGTTGAATAAACTACTCATGAGCAATACTTAATTCCGAATAATTTCAATTCCTTGTTTTGTCGCATCAACGATTATTTCTTCGGCAAGCCTTTTTCCCAATTCTTCAGCATCAGCAATGGGAGCCCTACCTGAAAGGCGAATGACTTGCATAGTGTGATGATTTCCCAACATAACTGATAGGTGCACGTTTCTGTTTTCAATTACAGCATAGGCACCAAGCGGGAATTTGCATCCACCACCAATGGTCTTCATAAAACTTCTTTCAGCAATAATGGCTGTTTCGGTATCGATATCATTGATGGTTCTTAATAATTCAATTGTTTCTTCATCGTCTTTTCGGCATTCAATGGCTATGGCACCCTGACCGACGGCAGGTATACAAGTGTCGACTGACAGAAATGCATTTGCATCGATTTGTTTTCCCAATCTTTTCAGTCCGGCAGCAGCAATGACAATGGCATCGTATTGACCCTCTTCCAGTTTTTTTAACCGTGAGTCGACATTTCCCCTTAAATCCGTAAAAGCAGCTGTTGGTTTCATTTTAGCTACCTGGACCATCCGGCGTGGACTTCCGGTTCCAATGATGCAATTATCAGCCAGATCGCTGATACCTAGTCCGTTTTTAATCAAAAGAACATCGCGTGGATCTTCTCTTGTTGGAAATGATGCGAGTATCAAGTCTTCGGGTTGTATACCGGGTACATCTTTTAAACTATGAACGGCAAAATCAGCTTTACCTTGTAATATAGCATTCTCAAGTTCTTTAACAAATACTCCGGTTCCACCGAATGCGGTCAGTGGTTTATCGGTTACAATGTCACCGTGGGTAGAAAACTTTACGATTTCAAATTCACAATCCGGATTCTTCTTTTTTAGTAATTCAACGGTTTGTTGTGTTTGCGTGTAGGCTAAGAGGCTTGGTCGTGTAGCTACAACGAATTTTCTACTCTTGTTCATGAGTGTCAATGCTAAAGGAATTTTTTAATGTCTTTGATATCGAAATCATTTCTTCTTTTGTGCTGGCTTTCCGCAAGTTAGACATAATTACTTTAATAATCTTGTCCGAGTAGGCATCAAGCACTTTGTTTAATTCCTCTTTTTGAATCGGATCCAGTTTTTTTGTAAAAGATGTGTGTAAATCCAGGGTGTTTTGTTTTAAAACGGCCATTCCCTTTTTAATTTCCATCATGGTTGGCATAATGAATTGTTTGGAGTACCAATCGAAATAATCCTCCGATATGTCCTGAATAATTTTTTCGGCTTTGGAAACTTCCAGATTTCTTTTGTCCAGATTGGAATCTATAATTTTATTGATATCATCGATGGAATAAACAAAACAATTTTCAATTTTATTGATCTCAGGATCGATATTTCGGGGAATAGACAAATCAATAAAAATCCTTGTTTTACCTTGCAATGCTTCTTCCATCATGTTTACTTCATGTCGGCAAACGATGAAATTTGGTGCACTGGTGGAAGCTATGATTATATCGTTTTCTAGTATGGCTGCAAATCGTTGGGAGTATTCAATTGTTTTACCATCAATACTTTTTGCTAACTCGCTTGCATCTGAACGATTGGTAATAGTTATATTACAATTCTTAAATTGTTGTTGTAAATAGGTTGCGGTCAGTTTGGAAATTTTTCCGGCGCCAATCAGCAAAACATTCACATTTGTTCTGTCTTCGAAAATTTGTTTTACCATATCCACAGCTAATGTTGCCACCGATACCGAACCATCTCCGATTTTTGTTTCCGAACGAACTTTTTTCCCTATTTGTATGGCCGTCTGAAAAACCTTATTCAACATACTGTTTGTCGACCGGCTCTCTTTAGCCTTGAAATAAGCATCTCTGACTTGTCCCTGAATTTGATATTCGCCCAGTACCATTGAATCCAGACTTGAAGAGACTTTAAACAAATGAACAACAGCTTCCTGGCAGTTTTTTTTATACACAACAGGCAAGAGTGATTCAATAGGAATATGATGAAATGAACTGATAAAATCAAGAACTTCATCACCACCATCTTCTACATCGGTAACAGAAGCATATATTTCAACCCGGTTACAGGTTGATAAAATGACACTTCCGTTGATTGTTTTATATGAATTCAGGAGACTTAATGCATTCGGATTCGCTTCGTTAGAAAAATGGAGTTTTTCCCTTATGCTTACATCTGCTGTTTTGAAGTTAATTCCAACGACTAATAAATGCATAATGTAAAATTAAATTTGTAATCAAACAAACCAGAGTGTAAAGTAAATTCATTCCAATTAATAATCAAATTAATTTCATGATAATTATGGAAAATATGTATTTAATAAAAATGAATTTTTTCTGAATGAGATCTATATTCGAATAGTATGTATATAAAGCAGTTTATTCACAATTTTGTTCATGAAATTAAACTTTCTACCACGTATAAGGTATATAAATACATTGCTTGCGGTATTTTATTGCGTGATTGCTAAGCGTACTTTTGCTGCTCAGATATTTTCAAAAATTGGTTTGATATGAATCTGAATCAATTTGGTATAATAGTTAAATCGCATATACATTTATGAGCACCTACAAATTAACTCATCTCAAAGAATTAGAGTCTGAATCCATTTTTATTATGCGTGAAGTAGCTGCGCAATTTGAAAAGCCGGCACTTCTTTTCTCCGGCGGTAAGGATTCCATTGTTATGGCATACCTTGCCTATAAAGCTTTTTATCCGGCAGCCATTCCATTTCCGTTTGTGCATATCGATACGGGTCATAATTTTGAAGAAACAATTACGTATCGTGACCAATTGGTAAAACTTCTTGGTGCTCAATTGATCATTGGTTCGGTGGAAGACTCAATTGCCGAAGGAAAAGCCGTTGAAGAAAAAGGATTTTCGGCCAGTCGGAATAAACTTCAGACGGTGACATTGCTGGATACGCTGGATATACACAAGTTCGATGCAGCACTTGGCGGAGCACGCCGGGATGAGGAAAAAGCACGGGCAAAGGAACGGTTTTTCTCTCATCGGGATGAATTCGGACAATGGGATCCGAAAAATCAACGGCCGGAACTATGGAATATTTTCAACGGTAAAAAACAAGTGGGTGAACATTTTCGGGTTTTCCCCATCAGCAACTGGACGGAAATGGATGTGTGGCAATATATTTTGCAGGAAAATATTCCGCTCCCTTCTCTTTATTATACGCACAAGCGAGAAGTGTTTGAACGTGAAGGAATTATTTATGCTGCTTTGCCTGAAATGCCCCGTCGCGAATCTGAAAAGATTGAATTAAAAAATGTTCGTTGTCGTACCATTGGAGATATAACCTGCACAGGATTGACACTCTCATCTGCTAATTCTCTGGAAGATATTATAGGTGAAATAGCCAGCTCGCGAATCACGGAACGTGGAGGGCGATCGGACGACAAACGCTCAGAAGCGGCCATGGAAGACCGGAAAAAAGCGGGATATTTTTAAATAATTTGAAGATGTGCTAATTTGAAAATAAAATCAATTGCACAGCTTCTTCTCTATTATTTTCAAATCTTCAAATTGATACATTCTCAAATTTAATTTTTATGAAAGATACAACAGGATATTTAGATATGGAGCTGCTTCGGTTCAGTACGGCAGGAAGCGTGGATGATGGGAAAAGTACACTGATCGGGCGATTGCTTTACGACAGCAAATCCATTTTCGAGGATCAGTTGCAGGCAGTAAAAGATGCAAGTAAACGCCTAGGCGGCGGTGAAGAAGTAAATTTAGCTTTGCTTACCGACGGGCTTCGTGCCGAACGCGAACAGGGGATAACTATCGATGTGGCTTACCGTTATTTTGCTACACCCAAACGAAAATTTATAATTGCCGACACTCCGGGTCACATTGAATATACGCGGAATATGGTTACCGGTGCTTCTACTGCGGATGTTGCCATCATTTTAATCGATGCACGCAATGGAATTATTGAACAAAGCAAACGTCACTCGTATATTGCATCGCTACTTCAAATTCCAAATGTAGTAGTGGCGATAAATAAAATGGATTTGGTAGATTTTTCCGAAGATGTTTTCAATAAAATTAAAGCTGAATACGAAGAAATTGCCAAAGTTCTTAAACTGAAAAATGTAATTTTTATTCCAATTTCAGCCCGTGATGGAGATAATGTGGTGGATGCTTCGAATAAAACACCCTGGTACAACGGTGAAACCTTGTTGCATTTACTAGAGACCTTACCGGTTCGAAAAGATGAAACCAAACTACCGGCACGTTTTCCGGTGCAATATGTTATTCGTCCGCATTCCGATGATTTTCATGATTATCGTGCATATGCAGGTCGTATTTCAGGTGGTAGATTCAAAGTTGGGGATAAGGTTACGATTCTTCCTTCTAAAACAGAATCAATTATTACAGCCATCGATGAGGGCACTAAATCGCTCGAAGTAGCTTTTGCGCCGCAATCGGTTTCTATCCGGCTTGCCGATAATGTTGATATTAGTCGTGGTGATATTATTGTAAATGAATCGGAACAGAAACCAACCGTGAGTGCCAATATATCGCTTTTAGTCTGCTGGCTCAACCACCGGCCACTGAATGAAGGTGGAAAATACATTATCCGGCATGCCACAGAAGAAACACGGGCGATTATCAAAGATGTTCATTTTAAAGTGAATATAAATACGCTGGAAAATATATTAGATGACAAAACAGTGAAGATGAATGATATTGCACATATTTCCATCAAAACACTGAAGCCACTGAAATATGATTCGTACAGTGAAAACAGGATTACAGGAAGTTTGGTGATTATTGACGAAAATACGTTCGAAACTGTTGGCGCAGGAATGATCGTTCATAATCTGGAAGACGAAACATTTACCATCTAAGACGACCCCCGACCCCTAAAGGGGAGGAATATAAGTATTGATATTTATAAAATATTATGAGTGATAAAAAACAAAACGAAACTAACTTCAGCTCCCCTTCAGGGGTTGGGGGTCTAATCGACCAGTTTGAAGGAAAATCACCGGAAGAAATCCTAAGTTATTTTCTAAAAGAATATAAAGGAAAAATTGCTCTTTCGTCGAGTCTGAGCATTGAAGATCAGGTATTGACTGACCTTGTAGCGAAAATTGATAAACAAACACGCATTTTCACACTGGATACGGGGCGGCTTTTTCCGGAAACATATTCGCTGATTGACAGTACCAATAAAAAGTATGGGATAAGTATCGAAGTGTTTTTTCCGGATCATAATCAGGTGGAAGAAATGGTGAAAACGAATGGACTCAACCTGTTTTACGATAGCATTGACAAGCGAAAGCAATGTTGTCAGGTTCGGAAACTGGAATCGCTCAAACGGGCTTTCGAAGGATTGGAAGTCTGGATTTGCGGACTTCGGCAGGAACAATCAGTAACCCGACTTGGTGTAAAAGAAGTGGAATGGGATGAGGCAAACGGTATTATCAAAATTAATCCGTTAGTTCGCTGGCTCGAAAAAGATGTCTGGGATTATATTAAAACCAATAATGTTCCTTATAACGAACTGCACGACAAGGGATTTCCTAGTATCGGATGTCAACCATGTACGCGGGCAATTAAACCCGGTGAAGATTTACGTGCGGGCCGATGGTGGTGGGAAGAACCTGAACATAAGGAATGCGGATTGCATAACCGGCCGGTAAAACAACAATACGGTTAAAACGAACCAATAAAAAACTGCCTTTCGTAAGAAAACGAAAGGCAGTTTTTATGTTTGAAACAAAATATCCTATTCCAAAATTTCGTTATCGTGCATATTCTTCATAAAAGTCACGAAATCGTTTTTCTGGTCCGATTCCATCCATTCCATACTTTTACGGGGATGGGCGTTTAATGCTCCTGATATGAGGTAAGGGATGTGATATCCCCAGTCAATATCTTTTTGCATTGGATGAACATGATCCTGAATAACCTGCAACAAAGGTAACAAGCGGTATTTTGGATTTTTTAAAAATGCAATCAGAATTTCAATCGGACAGTTTCCTGCTCCACGACCAAGTCCGAGCAATGTGGCATCGAGCATGGTGCAACCTTCCATAATAGCGGTGTATGTGTTCGACATGGCCATTTGCATATTATTATGTGCATGAATTCCAATTTCTTTTCCGGGTAATGCAGCCATGTATTTTCGAACCAAATGTTGAATAGATTCCACATACATGCTACCAAAACTATCAACCGCATAAAATACTTTCACGCGCGATTTGGCAATATCTTTCAATGCTTCGTCCAGTTCCAGTTCCCCAACGGTTGAAACGGCCATCAAGTTGATACAAACTTCGTAACCTTTGTCCATGCAATGATGTGCAAGTGCAATGGCTTTGTCCACCTGATGAACATAACAAGCTACACGGATCATATCCAGTAAACTATCTGCTGCCATTGGTATATCGTCCAGATCAATGCGACCGATATCAGCCATAGCCGAAAGCTTCAGAGCGGTTTCGTTTTTACCCACGATGCGTTCAAGGTCTTTTTGATGGCAAAATTTCCACGGCCCCATTTCCTGGCGACTGAAAGCCTTTTCGCTACTTAAATAACCGATTTCCATATAATCGATACCGGCTTCGACGCAAGCGTTGTAAACTCCACGAACGAAATCGTCCGAAAACTGCCATTTATTCATCAAACCGCCATCACGAACGGTGCAATCCATCACTTTAATTTCTTGTTTGTACATGCTATCTAATTTCCAATTGTTTCATATCCAATTCTTTTAAGCCCCTTTAGGATCCCGATAACTATCGGGATGGGGTCTATTTTCTAATATCTCCAATTCCTTTCCGATATTGTGATCGACTAAGAAGCGGTAAATTTGCTCAAAAGTATTTTTATCCAATCCGTGCTTTTCGGCCCATTCTCCCCGTTCTTTTATTACCTGATCTTTCCGTTCCTGAGCAACAACACTTTCTACGTCATTTTTGAATTTTACAATTTCACTGACATATTCAAAGCGTTTCGCAAAAAGAGAAATAATTTCTTTATCGATAGCATCTATTTGCTGCCGGATTTCTTCTTTGCAATTACATTCAGCGGGAGATTTGGTCAAACTTAAAGCCATCAGTAATTCTGTTTTATTTGAAAAGTGGCACAAAAATACGGTTTTTATTTGAAAGTTTAATGCATAAATCCCTAATAAGTTTCAATTTGATATTTTTATAGCACGTGGAGGGAACTACAATCAAATGAAACTCTCGTAAAAAGCAACCGGCGATAAGATTTAAAGCCTTATCGCCGGTATTTCCAAATGGGAGCACGACTTTAAGTCGTACTCCCATTAAGAAGGAAGTTATAAAAGTTCCACGCTACGTTTTACAAAGTTTGCCAATGCCTCACCTTTAAGCATATTGTTAGCCAGTAAAGCCAGGTCAATAAGTTGACGAACCTGTTTTGTTTCTCCTGCAAAAGATTTCAGAATTGCTTTCTTATTGACGGTTAGTTCATCAATTTTCTTTTGCAAGTCTTCCAGTTCGGATTTCTCTTCTGATGGAATTTCTTCGTCTTTTTTACCTTTGTGACTGTCTTTCAGTTTGTCATGTTTATTCTTTACTTCTGAAATTTCAGTTGCAATAGGAGCTACTTCTGGTCCACAGGCAGTTTCTTCGTCGGTCAATAATTTTTCAATAATTGGATGCGCCGTGTTTACGACCAGATTGTAACTGTCGGGCATTTCGCCATAGAAACTCATCATGCCGCCACCACCTTGTAGTGCCGACATATCTTTCATCCGACGCATAAACTCGTTTTGAGTAACGAAAACAGGATTTGATGTTGGTGCCAGTTGCTCGAAAGTAACGATAAAGTTGGTTTTATCCATTTTAGGAATCTGAGATTCGAAAACCGTCACCATGGCATCCCGTTGGTCATTGCTTAAAGCTACTTTTGGGGTATCATCTTTCTCAATTATTTTATCAATCACATCGCTGTCGACACGTACAAAACGGGTTTTCTCAAATTTTTGTTCCAACTGGCTTACCACGTGAACATCCAGTTGACCGTCCATAATCAGCACATCGTAACCTTTGTCCTGAGCATGTTGGATATAGCTGAATTGTTCGTCGGTACTGTTGGCGTAAAGGTAAATAACATCACCATTTTTGTCTTTTTGGTTTTCACCAACCAGCGTTTTATATTCTTCAAAAGTAAAGTATTTGCCATCAACGTTTTTCAGTAAAGCAAATTTCTCGGCACGTTCGTAGAATTTCTCGTCACTCAACATTCCATATTGAATGAAAAGTTTCAGGTTATCCCATTTTTCTTCAAATGCAGCACGATCGGCTTTGAAAATTTCGCTTAAACGATCTGCCACTTTCTTGGTAATGTGACTCGAAATTTTCTTCACGTTGGCATCGCTCTGGAGGTAACTACGCGATACGTTCAACGGAATGTCGGGTGAATCAATCACCCCGTGTAATAAAGTTAAGTATTCGGGCACAATGTTTTCCACGTGATCGGTAACATATACCTGATTGCAATACAATTGAATTTTATTGCGTTGCATGTCAATGTTGTTTTTGATCTTAGGAAAATACAGAATACCGGTGAGGTTAAAAGGATAATCCACATTCAGATGGATATGGAATAAAGGATCTTCACCCATTGGCATCAATTCGTGATAAAAGGCATCGTAATCTTCATCTTTCAGGTCGGCGGGTTTGCGTGTCCAGGCAGGATTGGTGTTGTTGATAATATTGTCCTGATCGGTTTCCACGTTTTTGCCATCTTTCCATTCTTTTTTCTTGCCAAAGGCAATTTCAATCGGAAGGAACTTGCAGTATTTCGATAATAATTCCTGAATCTTCGATTCTTCCAGGAAATCTTTGTTTTCGTTATCGATGTGTAATACGATATCTGTTCCACGGTCGGCTTTAATGGTGTCTTCCAGTGTATATTCAGGATCACCTTTACATGACCAGTGTTGACCGGTTGTATTTTCCTGATACGATTGAGTGAAGATTTCCACTTTTTTCGACACCATGAATGAAGAATAAAAACCTAATCCGAAATGGCCGATAATTGCTTGTGCGTCGTCTTTGTATTTTTCCAGAAATTCTTCGGCACCTGAGAAAGCGATTTGATTGATATATTTATCAATCTCATCGGCAGTCATTCCAATTCCGCGGTCCGAAATAGTTAATGTGCCTTTCTTTTTGTCGATGGCAACACGTACGGTGAGGTCGCCCAGTTCGCCTTTAAAGTCGCCCACGGCAGCCAACGTTTTCAATTTTTGTGTGGCATCCACGGCATTCGATACTAATTCACGCAAAAAAATCTCGTGATCACTGTACAAAAATTTCTTGATAACGGGGAAAATATTTGCACTCGTTACCCCAATGTTTCCTTTACTCATTGTAAGTTTTATGTTAATTGATTAATAGTTTCATTGTATAAGTCGGAGTGCGGCCCAAGGTTGCATTCCGACTTATTATATTTTCATTAAACATCCTTAGTCAAATAAAATGCCACGGAAAGTTTGGTGACAGAATGACAGACAATAACCGATTCACCATAATTTTCAGAAGGAAATGACAATAAGAATGTCATTTTTTTTTAATAGAGAATAGAAGAAATTATTTTTCTGGTATTAGAATATCCCTAGAATTTAACTTTTGATTAAAATTAGTGGGGAAAATCAATTCATTTTGGTGTATTTTACCTGAAATTTGCGACCTTATACCGATATATACTCTATTATTTCATAAAATAAATTACTTTTGTAGAAATGTAATCCTGTTGTAACATAATTGTAGTAAGAAAAAGTTATCAAATTTCCGGCATACATTTTTTTATATAAACGTTTGATCCATTTACAGTATCTAAATTATTTTTTGTGAGAAACTATTTTATTCTTTTCATTGGTTTACTTTCGCTTTTTTTGTTTTCTTGTGTTAACAATGAAGGTCAGGGCGGTATATCTGTCATCGAGGGCAAAGTGTTTAAAGTACTTCATTACGACATTGCCAATAATTTTAAAACAGATACTTTTCCGGCAGTAAAAGAGGATGTCTATATCGTTTACGGTGATGAACCTATATACGGAGACAAAATGGAAACCGGTTACGACGGTTTTTTCCGTTTTAAATTTCTGACTGAAGGAACTTACAAAGTATTTGCCTACAGTTCATATCCCGAAACAGGAAAAGAAGCGGTAATCGATACGGTTACAGTTGGAAAGGGTGAAACGAAGAATGCAGCGAACCTTTATATTCATGAAGGCAAATCGTTGGAGACTTCATATATAAAGGGAACAGTCCTGGTAAAATATTACGACAAAGTTTTTCTGACGGGTTTCATACCCGCTTACGATCTGCGTGTGTTTATTCGTTTGAAGGGAGCTGCTTATCAATTCGATGAAATCAGAACCGGATTAGATGGAGTATTTATGTTTCAGGGATTGAGTCCGGGGGATTATGAAGTGTTTGTCTTTACGGAACAAGCGGGTGAAAAAATATTATCTCCGGTTATTCAGTCTGTTACAATTACCAAAAAAGGAATAGTTGAGACGTTGGAAACACCGTTTGAAATAATTATAAATGCCTGATTTTCAATATAAATATAGATTGGATCCCTTTAAGATTAACATTGAATCATTACTAACATTTATAGACTGACAAGTCAAAACACATATAAAATATCAGATTAAAATGATACAAATTTCATTGCGTACAAAGCTCTTTACCTTTTTTTTGTTGGGTTTTATTTCTCTTACAATTGCACAAACTTCTCCTGAATCATTGGTTGATAAACATGAACGGCATAAAAATATGACTGTCCGGGAATATAATACGGATGCAAAAGGGAAAAACCGTTGGATGGATCATGTTACCGTTTATAATGCTAAAGGATTGAAAATTGAAGAAACAGAGTATGCAACTTACGGAATGAAAGAACGTGTTTTATTTGAATATGACAACACTGAACATTGTATAAAAGAAGTTGTCTTCGATGAGCACAAAAAAGTATCCCGTATCCGTAAATATGAGTATAATGCCGATGGAACCAGAAAAACTCAATATAACTACTTGCCCAATGGACGTTTGTATTCTACAAAACAATATCAATATACAAATTGAAAATTCGGAAATAATTTCACCGGTCATTAATTCGTTTACCCGATTAATAGCATCTTTCGATTCTATTTCATTGGCTGAGATGGATATGGTGAAGTTAATGAACAGGGTTGATACGAAGTATATAATTAACAGGTCTCTGCTGCCCGAATTACTGAAGAAAGCTCTGCCTAATTATCGTATAGTTGAAATTGGCGGGAAAAGAATAATTCCCTATTCCACTATTTATTTCGATACCGATAATACCGAAATGTATTTGATGCATCACAACGGAAAGCTGAACCGGCATAAAATACGTATGCGATCTTATATTGATTCGGGAATTTCATTTCTGGAGATAAAAACTAAAAACAATAAAGGCCGGACAACAAAAAGCAGGATCGGCATTACAAATGAACAGTTTGAATCGATGAGTTTAGAAAAAAAAGAGCAACTTTTTCTTAAAGAAATGGATTTTCAGTCTTCCGGATTGGTTCCTCAGATTCAAAATGCATTTAAAAGAATAACGCTTGTGGATAAAGATCTGACAGAGCGGGTTACATTGGATATGCGTTTATCATTTCAAAATATACCCAACGGTCAAAGTGAAGATGTTGAGGATTTGATCATAATTGAAATGAAGCAAGATGGAGCTGTTCGCTCACATTTCAGGGATTATCTGAATGAATTGCGGATTAACTCGGTAAGTATGAGTAAATACTGTTTGGGAATGATGCTTGTCAAACCCGATTTAAAAAGTAACGGATTCAAAAATAAATTACGAAAAATAACTAAAATCACGAATACTCATTATGATTCAATCTGATTTTCCTGAGTTTGATCCTTCCATCGCTCAACAATATGGTGATATGTCTTCCGGTCCGGCATTTATGGGGATACCAATCTTTGATAACGATGCCCTGATTCAGCTTTTTTTGCGTTTCGGATTTAATATGCTGATATGCTGGATTATTATACGTTATTTCTATTATAGAAAAAGTGAACGTAAAGATTTTGTCTATACTTTCGCTCTTTTTTCCGTAACAATATTCCTGTTGATTTACCTGTTGAATGATGTAAAGCTTCAAATCGGAATGGGATTGGGATTATTTGCTATTTTTGGCATACTCCGGTATCGTACGGAACAGGTTTCCATTCGTGAAATGACCTATTTGTTTACGATTATTGGAATTTCTGTCATAAACGGTTTGGCCATGACACTCAGTTATTCGACTTTAATTGCCACCAATCTGTTATTTCTCTTTGTCACGTTGGTCGAGAGCCGGTTAGTGGTTAAGCATATATCTTCAAAGATTGTATTGTACGAAAAAATTGACTTGATAAAGCCCGAAAAAATTGAAGAACTAAAAGCGGACCTTGAAAACAGAACTGGTTTGACTATACTTAAAGTTGAGGTGGGTCATATTGATTTTTTGCGGGATGTTGCCTTTCTAAAAGTGAATTATTTATTGGAGGGAAATGAACCCAATTCAATTGATGCGATGACCAAACTGGGCCAATTCAACCAAATTGTTTGATGGCTAAGATCTTTCCGATATTGTTGCTTATTTCCATTGGACTCATCCTGCCTGACTTCTTGTTTGCCCAAAACAGTGATCATGGTGGTATTGGATCGTTGTCATTGTCGACAGATTTAGGACGGTCGTGGGATGCAAAACTGGAACAGGAGCTCCGATTGAATCAAAATTTCAGAACGTTGGATCGTTCACTGACTTCGATAGGAGTAGACTACACTATCATTAAGAAGCTGTTAAAGGCTTCGCTGGATTACAACTTCATTTACCAACGGCAAAATGAATATTATGAAATCAGGCACCGGTCGTCTGTAGCATTAGCATCTCAACTATCCATAGGTTCCTTTGATTTGGAACTGCGAACAAAGGGGCAGGCAACCTGGCGCGATGAAAGCAGGGGTGATTACCAATTTAATCCAAAATATGTCTGGCGAAATAAACTGGAATGTGCTTACTCAATTTTCGGATCTCCCTTTAAGCCTTTTCTGTCAGGGGAAATCTTTTGTCCGTTGAACAGCGAAAATGGATTTTACATGGATGGTTACCGTGTGATAATAGGCGGTAAATATAAGCTATCCAAACACACTGCATTGGAGGTTTTTCTACGTTACGATCAGGACATTCAACAGACCAACCCTCAAAATATCATGTATGGCGGCATTGGTTGGAATTATAAATTGTAATCTTCTTACTTTTTTTCCCCGACGCTGACATGTCATACGACGCTGACATGTCTTACGACGATGTCAGGTCTATTCCAGAAAGTTTGAAATCATTAGCCAAATATTGCAATACAAATTTTCAACTAACTCAGAGTAGTGTCATTAATACTTTTTGTATGGAGTGCTGTTTTGATTACAAACAAAAATCTCTTCTGACTGTGCAGTTTCAACTTTAGGAATCTAACTGCTCAGCAAAAAAGTGTTTCAGTATTTGATCTTCTTTCCGTTCTGTCTTGTCATTCGGTTGTATTTCGGTGAGATGCCACATGTCTGCTTTTTTCAATGCTTGTTGTAATATGGGGATAGTATCGAAATCCGTATTCGTGTAAAAACTGAATTTATCCAGGCCGAAATATTTCGAATCTTCTATCTGAATACCCAATTCCTTTCGCAGAATGGAGCCCTCAGGGGTAATGGGAGATGACAAGGGAAGAAAACTGAGCAGCAATACGGCATCATCCTGTATGATAAAAGGGAAGTATCCTACAGGCTTGGCCGTAAAGTCGAGTGCTTTGATAAGCCGCTGACCATTAAGGGCGGTAACCACTCCAGGAAAAAGAAAAGACAATGAGAAAATCTGATTTCTGTACATGTTATCCTTACAATCCATTCGCTCGGATGACCGGCGCAACGCATGATTTTGTATATACACGGGAAGTTTTATCTCCTCTTCCGTTTCACTTTTTTCTTTATTCTTTTCTTCATTTTTCTTACCCGATACAAAACTTAGTGGAATTTCAGCAGGAATCGGTACCACGTCGTCAGCACTGGAAAACAGGTCGTAATATGCCAGTCGATAGGCTGAATGTGTTTTCCCATCAATAATGAATTTTTTACGTTCAGGTTCTATAGAGGAAACAAAAATCTGATTTTCCAGACAACCTCTCGTGTAATTGATAGCCCCTTGTTCCTTACAGGTATAATACCTGTAATTCGGTAGACTGACGTACGTAAAAAGGTCCCTTAATATTTTGTTCGACCGAATGGCAAAATGATCTTCTACATTATCATCAGTATATTTTATCAAAGGAGTTTTTATTTTCTCCAATAATTCAATCTGATCGGGAGTCCAATAAAAATCACGCCTATCGTAACCATCTATGGCGAATATAAGGGTCATTCCATAAGTTACATATTCGAGAAAAGTGATGTTGAATTTAGGATCTCCGTAAAAGGTTTTCTTTTCGTGAATTCCCATTACCTGGTTAAAAAAATGAATATAAGCTCTCGGAACATGACTCCCTTTTTCGGCATGTATTCTGTATGGAGTATGTTTTACAAACATAAGATGCTCTTTTGACCGTTTCGACAAGGCATCAAAATCGGAAGGTTCCAGCCCAACTAACAGCATAAATTTATGGGCTGTCTTCGTAAAGTCATCAAAATAGGTTTTAGTTATGGCAAGATGCGATTGTATAGGTTTTCTGTCCTGTACATTTTTTTTTCTCTTTTTGTTCTTACTCATAGGTTTTAGATTTTTGATTGCTTCGCGACGCTGACAGGTCTTACGACGCTGTCAGGTCAAGGTTATTCCTCATTTTTTTTCCCTTTCTTCCTGCTCCTTTTTCCATCTTTCATCGAATTTCTCCTGAAACTTTTTGCGGAATTCGGCATAGGGAATATTCAAATCGGATTCTTCGAAGTCATAGTTGATAAAGGTGACATAATGCTCAAAATCCAGGCGGTAATCGGTATGCTCTATCAAAAGTAAATGGAAATAGACAATCCAGCCATCGGCATTCAACTCCTGCACAACCGGATAATATTGGAATAAAATGGGTTGAATCATCTCAATAAATTCATACAATCGCTGTTCCTTATAATTATAGGATTCTTGAAACTTATCTTTGGCCAGCTCGTAGAGATCGGTTTTTTGTTTCTCCGTAAGTCCTTCAATGGCATTAAAGATGGATCGGCTGAAATAGCGCAACTCCTTTTTCCGTTTTTCCCATTCTTCGAAATCAGGGTATTTCCCGCGCAAATTTACTGCCTCTTTCTGATCCTGAATCAGGTTATACAGCTCCAGCATAAAACGATGTCCGGTTCCGAGCACTATCCTTTCAATAGCATCCAGAACTGCAGGACGATATTCGGTTTCGAAAACAGGATATTGGTAACGAATAAACTTCCGTACCGCCGGAGCCAGTTCACTCATCACTTTGCAATACACGTTGCTGTAAAATAATTCAATATCCAAATCGGGTTCTACAAAAGCATCGGCTCCACGACGGAAATACATGTTATTATCGTCGTACCAACAATCGAACTCCGAACGTTCTAAATCGTCATCATCATCGTCAAACATAATATTCAGTTTTTATATCATTGAAAAATAACTTGTCCTTGTGGGACTGATTAATTACCAGTAAGTAATTGTGCGGGTTTCCTGAGTTGTTAAATAGCCATTTAAATTAGTTGAATCACCGGATATAATTGTTTTCGATATCCAGTTATTATGCAAATCGTATACATAAGCATAATTATAACTATAAATACAATCTTTATCCAGGTCTGGTCGTTCATGATGTATTACATTTCGGTTTGTATCATAGATGTATTTCTCTGTGTAATGTTTAGTTTTTGATTGACTTGAATTAGTTATTACAACTGAGTCAAGCAACTGAAACTTATTATCAGATTTGAAATAATATTTTATTTGATTTAAAAAATCAGTTCCTGAAGATTCATCAGTAAATGCTTTAAACATTCCATTGCCATAATAAACAATATCTTTAATGTGGGAGAAATTGTTTGAAAGGTACCATTTAATATCGGTTGGATATTGTCCGTCATAGGTAATTATTGCAGTATCTTTTTGGTTTGCATCAGTACTTATCAATAAGAGCGTATTTCCATTAAACTTATAATCAATACTTATCCCCCACTTATTATATATTAAAGAACTTAAATTTTGTATCAAACCAAAATTAGCTAAGTCAAAAGGTTTAACAACAACAAATTTACCAATATTTAAATATTTATATGCCGTAGAATAGGTTTTATTGAGACTGATATATGATTCATTTATACTGTTCAAAA
This sequence comes from Paludibacter sp. UBA6032, assembly GCA_002427885.1. GTDB lineage: Bacteria > Bacteroidota > Bacteroidia > Bacteroidales > Paludibacteraceae > Paludibacter. Next base: position 15,749 of record DIZI01000017.1, on the reverse strand, counting down.
CTCCGGTAGAATCATAGATATAATTACTTATAATTGATCCACCATTATTCGAGGAACTTGTAATGTATCCGGCCTCATTATACGTAACTATTTGCCCATCATTTAAAGAAACTACTGTTTTAACCTTCCCATTTAAATGTTGATGAATTAGTGTATTTGAATTCCAGTAATTGACTATTGAATCTGACAAATTGGATGTGTTTTGATTTTCAATAATATTCGTATTGCATGAAATGAAAAAAAAGATAATAAGTATAAGACTTACAGGGAATAAAAAATGTGCTTTCATAAGTTTAGTTTTGATTTTATCATATATTGATTTTTTAATTTCTTTCCTGCTTGTTGCTCCCGCCAGGCTTCGGGAGCAAACGAGGGGAGAGGTGATAAACCTGGTTTTCTAACAACTCTCTTAATAGCATAAATGCTTGATATTTTTCTGAGGTTTGTTTAAATCCCTGTGAGGTTGTAATACAACCTGCGCAGACTGCAATTGCAGCCGATAATGGAATTTGAGATGGCCAGTGTTTAAATATTACTATGACAAGAATGATGATCAAAAAAATGAAGCAACCATACATCACTCTCAATCCGGTTTTCGAAATACTCAATCTGTGTTTAAGCTCTTTTTGCTCTTTATCCCAATCAATGTTTTCAAGTTTCTTTCTGAATTTTACTTCTGATTTGTAGTTTCCTCTTGAATATAGTTTTATCAAACTATTTGTAATACTCTCTGTTTTATTGCTCATTTCAATAGATTCTAAATTTAGTTGCCCATTCTGTACAGGAAAGGGGACATTTCAAACTTCAGAGACGTTATTTTGGTTGTATTGTATGAGGATATAGTAGAGCGAGCTGCTCCGAATGGGGCTGTTGACTGTGCCGGAGTTGTGATGAGCGTCGTACCGGCCTGCAATGGGATATGTAACGTTAATGATATCGTATACCCGATAATAATGAAGTGATTAATTCAAAAATATTGTTAAGACGCAGCAAATATATGAAAAGTATTTTACATAATAAATAACTTTCCGGACATTTTTTTTATAATTTTGTAGAATTCTTTTTGTGACCTGACATGTCTTCGACGATGTCAGGTCACAGGTCACCGAAACCTGTCAGGGTGCTTGCACCTGACAGCGTTTCCTCAAAAAAAACAACAATTGAAAAAAATGAATTATTGCAGTCAGGTAAATATCTTTATATTCTAGTGACATGTCTTCGATTCTGTCAGGTAATAGAAATCAGAAAACATGTATCAGTAAATTATTTTTTTTTGTATTTTTGTGATAAATATTTTGTCTTCGGCGATGTCAGGTCGCTGAAACCTGTCATCGTCGAAGACATGACAGCGTTTCGGGAGTTCTAAAGCTAAAATCAACTTTAAATACAAACCATGGAAGATTACGAATCATTACAGCCCGGTAAATATTATCATATTTATAACCGCGGCATCAGTGGGGAGAATCTTTTTCTCTGCGAGGAACATTATCAACATTTCCTGGGATTATATTCAACATATATCGACCCGATTGCAGATACCTTCGCCTGGGTATTGATGCCAAACCACTTTCATTTGTTGATCAGGACAAAGGAAAATATCCGTTACGAATATCAAAAGCCCGATAATGACAATGAAAAGGAGAATGAACAATTCGAATTGGTGAAGTGGAGAACAATTCCGATTGCTATGGATGAAATTTACGAGAATAAAACACCTGTTCCTTCACGCCATTTTGCCCATATGTTTAATGCCTATGCAAAATACCTCAATCTGAGAGTTCCCCGTCATGGGAATCTGTTTGAACGCCCGTTTAAACGAAAAATGATTGATAATTTGCGGCACCTGAAAAATGTGTTGGTTTACATACACCATAATCCGATACATCATGGCTTTTGCGAACAGGCCGGTGGCTATCCATGGTCTTCCTATCTAACCTGTATATCAGCAAAACCGACAAAACTTCAACGTGAAAAGGTAATGGGCTGGTTCGATGACGAAGCTAACTTTGTCCATCTACATAATGGCAAAGTGGAAGTGGAAGAAATTGAACGTTGGTTGGAGCTGTAATTTGTGACGCTGACATGTCTTACGACGATGTCAGGTCACCGAACAAACCTGTCAGCGTGCTTGCACCTGACAGCGTTTCAAATATCATGTTTTCAATCCCCCAAAAAATCACTAAATTACTAAATCTCTAAACAACTTATGCAAATTATTTTGTATCTTTGTGCCCGAAAATTAGATGTTTAAAAAAGAAAAAATGTAATTTTATGAATGTAGTTACAAAAACCATCACATTGGGTGATGGACGCACCATTACTATTGAAACAGGTAAATTGGCTAAACAGGCCGATGGTTCTGTTATGGTTCGCATGGGCGACACCATGCTGTTGGCCACCGTTTGTTCGGCCAAAGACGCTGCTCCGGGAACGGATTTTATGCCGCTGTCGGTTGATTATAAAGAAAAATTTGCCTCTTCAGGTCGTTTCCCGGGTGGTTTCCTTCGTCGCGAAGGCCGTGCTTCGGATTACGAAATTCTCGTATCACGCTTGGTTGACCGCGCTTTGCGCCCTTTGTTTCCGGATGATTTCCACGCTGAAACTTTTGTTACCGTTACCATGTTTTCGGCTGACGGGGTGGATATCCCCGATGCGTTGGCCGGTTTGGCTGCTTCGGCTGCATTGGCAGTTTCGGATGTACCTTTCAACGGACCTATTTCCGAAGTTCGTGTGGCTCGTGTAAATGGAGAATTCGTTGTGAATCCGACATTCGAACAATTGGAATCTGCCGACATGGAAATCATGGTTGCTGCTACGCTTGATAATATCATGATGGTGGAAGGCGAAATGAAAGAAGTGAGCGAAGAAGATTTATTGAACGCTATGAAGGTAGCTCACGAAGCTATTAAAGTTCAATGTCAGGCTCAGATTGAATTGATGGAAGAGGTTGGAAAAACGGTAAAACGTACCTATAACCACGAAGAAAAAGACGAAGATCTGAAAAAAGATGTTTGGGCAAAAACATACGATAAAGCTTATAAATTAGCAACCGCTTGTGATACTGATAAACACTCACGCAGTGATAACTTTGAAGCGGTAAAAACTGAATATATTGAAAGCCTTGATCCTGAAGAAGCTGCTGCTAAAAAAGGATTGATTGGTAAATATTATCATGAAGTGGAGAAAGAAGCTATGCGCCGTTCTATTCTGGACGAAGGCAAACGCCTCGATGGTCGTAAAACAACCGAGATCCGTCACATTTGGTCTGAAGTGGATTATTTACCCGGAACACATGGTTCAGCGGTATTTACCCGTGGTGAAACCCAATCGTTGACTACCGTTACGTTGGGAACTAAAATGGATGAAAAGCTGGTTGACGAAGCCTTGATCCGGGGTAAAGAACGTTTCTTGTTGCATTATAACTTCCCTCCATTCTCTACCGGCGAAGCCCGCGCTTCCCGTGGTGTTGGCCGTCGCGAAGTAGGTCATGGTAACCTGGCTTTACGTGCATTGAAAAATATGATTCCTGAAAATTATCCTTACGTTATCCGTGTGGTTTCCGATATTCTGGAATCGAACGGTTCGTCGTCGATGGCTACGGTTTGTGCCGGAACATTGGCGTTGATGGATGCAGGAGTTCAAATCAAGAAACCGGTTTCGGGTATTGCCATGGGACTGATTTCTGAGAATAAAGGTAAAAACTTTGCCGTTCTTTCGGATATCTTAGGTGACGAAGATCACCTGGGTGATATGGACTTCAAGGTAACCGGAACAAAAGATGGTATTACGGCTACGCAAATGGATATTAAGGTAGACGGACTTTCGTACGAAATTCTGGAAACTGCCCTGAAACAAGCCAAAGCAGGCCGTATGCATATTTTAGGTAAAATACAGGAAACATTGGAAGCTCCCCGTCCTGATATGAAACCAAATGCTCCGCGTATCGTGGTGATGTTTATTCCGAAAGAATCGATTGGTGCTATTATCGGACCTGGTGGAAAAATTATTCAAAACATGCAGGCTGAAACAGGTGCTATCATTACCATCGAAGAAGTGGGTGATCAGGGACGTGTGGAAATTGCAGCCAACAATAAAACGGCCATCGATGCTGCTTTATATAAAATTAAAGGCATTGTTGCTATTCCTGAAGTAGGCGAAACTTATCCTTCGAAAGTAAAATCTGTGATGCCTTACGGTGCATTCGTTGAATTTATGCCGGGGAAGGAAGGTTTGTTGCATATTTCCGAAATTGATTGGGTTCGCATTGAAACCATGGATCAGTCAGGTATCAAAGAAGGCGATATGATTGATGTGAAACTGCTCGAAGTTGATCAGAAAACTGGTAAATTCAAACTTTCACGCAAAGCATTGTTGCCACGTCCTCCAAGAGAAGATAAACCGAAAGCTGAATAAGCTGAAAGTTGATTATTTAAAAAAGCTGCAATCCGAAAAGGTTGCAGCTTTTTTTTGTGACTACATGCCGGTCAATACATTTTTTCTTTTTACTTTTGCAAAACATAAAAATTAAATTTCAGATAATAACAACCATTTTGATGAATCCTAAATACCTGCTCACAGCCCTGTCTTTTCTCACGCTGACATTATTCGCCGGCAACCCGGTAGACGATTTTGTTGATAATAATTTACTTGAAAACGCAAATGTCAGCTTGCTGGTTAAGGATTTACAAAGCGGGCAGACTCTTTATCAATACCGGTCTCAAAACAGTATTACTCCTGCTTCAACCATGAAACTGGTGACAACCGCAACCGCACTCGAATTACTTGGATCGGATTTCCGTTTTGAAACGAAGTTAGAAATTGATGGTACTGTCACAAATGAAGGTGTGTTGAACGGCAACCTTTATATTCGTGGTGGCGGTGATCCGACTCTTGGATCTGAAAAACTGGGCGATACCAATTTTTTAATCCAATGGGTAAATGCGGTTAAGAAAGCCGGAATCAATAAAATTAATGGACAAATTATTGCCGATGCGAGTCTTTTCGATGATGAAGGTGTAAATCCCTTCTGGACCTGGGAGGATATTGGTAATTATTATGCAGCCGGTGTTTATGGAATTTCTTATCTGGATAATACATGTAAAGTCTATTTTCGAACAGGAAAAGCAGGAACAACAGCAGAAATCCTTCGGACAGTTCCTGAAATCCCGGGCCTTACGTTTGATAATCATTTACTGAGTTCCAACATTACATTCGACAGTTGCTATTTCTACGGTGCTCCACATGCTAACGTTCGAAGGATTTTCGGCGAAATTCCTGCTAACCGTTCCGAGTTTGTTGTAAAGGCAGATATTCCAAATCCCGGATTGTTGCTGGCGCAGGATTTCTCAAAGGCTCTCACAGATCATCAGGTTGCAGTAATTGGAACAGCAACAGATATTGTAACAAAAAGTAAAAATCCCCGACTTATTTACAGTCATTTTTCACCACCGTTGAGTGATATTATTACCGAAACCAATGTAAAAAGCAATAATATTTACGCAGAACACATTTTCCGTTATCTGGCATTGACAGTTTATCCGGTTGCAAGTACTGTTGGAGCACTAAAAGTTATTAAATCGTTTTGGAAATCGAAAGGACTTCCGGTTGACCAGCTCTTTCAATATGATGGTTGCGGATTGTCGCCCATGGATGCTGTCTCAGCCCGTTTTTTTGTAGAGTTACTGACGTATATGAAAACAAAAAGTGCAAACCAGCATGCTTTTTTTAATTCCCTGCCTGTATCGGGAGAAGGTGGTACGCTGGCCAGCTTTCTCAGAAACACCGCCCTGCAGGGGAAAGTACATGCCAAGAGTGGAACAATAACGCGTGTAAAATCCTATGCCGGATATATTGAATTGAAAGGGAAGACTTATGTTTTTGCTTTGCTGGTGAATAATGCGAACGGAACTTCGAGAGCCGTGACAAACAAAATGGAGAAATTGTTGCTTGAAGTAACTAAATAAAACCAATCAACATCATGTCCGATTTATCTTTTCATCTAAGAATTCCTTCCACCAATGCCTTGATGTGGAAAATGATTTCTGAAAATAATTTACCTGAAGGTTACACGGTTATGACTGATTACCAATCGGCAGGGAAGGGGCAGTCGGGGAACTCCTGGGAGTCGACACCCGGTAGAAATCTGCTTTTCAGTATGGTTCTGTATCCGCATCATATTAAACCGGACGAACAGTTCCTGATTTCGCAATTGGTGAGTGTGTCTATAAAAAATGCATTGGACTATTTTACGGACGATATTACCGTCAAGTGGCCTAACGATATTTATTGGAAGGATAAAAAAATAGCCGGAATTCTGATTGAAAATTCGTTGCAGGGAAACCGGATAAAAAGTGTGGTAGTCGGAATCGGACTCAATGTCAATCAGACTTTATTTATAAGTGATGCTCCCAATCCGGTATCGTTGAAACAAATTACCGGTAATACTGAAGCACGAAAATCATTATTGAATAGTATACGTGAAAATATTATGGATTTGTATTTGAATTGGGATGCAAATGATATTCGTTCAGCCTATTCGGAAAATTTGTACCGTAAGGAAGGTTTTCACCCGTTTAAAGATGATAACGGTATGTTTCAGGCGAAAATTAAAACTGTGCATCCCGATGGACAATTGGAACTGGAAACCGAAGCAGGTGAACGGAAAGGATACTATTTCAAGGAAGTAAATTTTGTGATTTGATTGTAGATTGGATAATTAGTTAATTGGTTGATTTAGCGCAGAGATTTTTTTACTAATTTACAAATATATAAATTTCCTAATTTCCTATTTCCTAAATTAACTAATACACTAATTAACTAATTTCTTAATTAACTAATTTACTTCTCATCAATTTCTTCGAAATCAACATACTCTCCTTCTTTTTTATCAAATATCTTGGATTTCCCGGCAGGTTGTTCGAAATCCTGCGATGGCGTGCCTGTCGGATTCTTGCCTTTCCCGAAATTGAAAATGGACCGTAGAAATCCCATTACTGCAACAACAATAAAGATGCCGATAAAAAGGATAAAGATGAATATAAAAAATAAAAAACTCATAGAATTGACAATTTAAACATTTACCATTGGAAATGGTAATTCTTTGTTAGTTGCACGGGATATTAAGCCGCTTAGAAAACTTCTTTTGCCACGCGTTTTACACTTTGTGTAGCCATCATGCTGTAAAAATGAATACTCTTAACGCCGTGGTTTCTCAGGTCGAGAGCTTGCTGCGTGCACCATTCCACACCTACTTCTGCAGCTTCATCATCCGATTTGCATTTACGTAATTCTGTTGCAAATTCTTCCGGTATATCGGTATGGAAAATTTTGGGCAATACCGTCAACTGATTGGCCAACGTGATGGGTTTAATGCCCGGAATAATCGGCACGTTGATACCAATAGCCTTGCATTTTTCCACGAAATCGTAATACTTTTGGTTATCAAAAAACATTTGCGTAACCAGATATTCGGCACCTGCATCCACTTTTTGTTTCGCGTAAAACAAATCCGAATTCAGGTTTGGTGCTTCCTCGTGTTTCTCCGGATAGCATGCCATACCGTAGGAAAACGGGGCAACCGGGAATTTCATTTTTGAGTCGTCCAGAAAGATACCCTTATTAAAATTATTCACCTGAACTTGTAATTCTGTGGCATTTTTATGTCCGGTTGGTGAGAATTCCCTTTCGTGTTTGGCTTTATCACCACGCAAAAGCAGTAAGTCGGTAATACCCAGAAACTGCAAATCGATCAACGCATATTCTGTTTCTTCACGGGTAAATCCGCTGCAGATCACATGCGGAACCACAGAGATTTTATATTTGTTCTGAATGGCTACGGCAATAGCCACCGTTCCGGGACGATGTCGTTCGGCTACCTGTACAAAAAGCCCCGATGCATTTTCCTTGAAAACCAATTCGCTGCGGTGGGTGGTGATATTGATATATTTTGGGTCGAATTCACGCAAAGTATCGATGGTACGGTACACCGTTTCGATTCCGTTTCCTTTTAGCGGAGGTAATAACTCGAACGAAAAGGCGGTCGACTTAGAATTCCTTATCTTTTCTACAACACTCATGAAGAATAACTGATTTACAACTGATGTTAATAATCTTATTGAACTACAAAAGTACAAATTTATTTCAAAAAGGAAGCAAATCGGGTATCAGAGTTAACAAGCTATATTGGAATGACACATGATTTTAGGGCTATTTAAGTGTTGATTTATGTCAATCACTTAATTTAGAATAATTTTATTTACTTATTTTGCAGAAGAAGGAACTTTCACTTCTCCGCCAATATTGACATTACTCATCACAATATTCTCAGCATCGTTGAAGCTGACACCGATTTTTGCCGTGTCGATTTTTACATTCGAAAAGTAAACATTGGTGACCTTTTTTTCGGGAAATCCCTGAATGACCAGTCCTGCATTTGTAGCCTTGCGGCAAGATAGGCTATCCACGTTGATGTAACTGATATGGCTGTTGTGCCCTTTGCCTTCTCCATGATAAAATGAAGTGATAAAGAAAAGATCCTCCACCTCGCCAAAGCTGACATTATTCACGAAAATGTCGGTGATAAAACCGCCACGATCGGGGTTAGATTTCAAGAAAATGCCTCTTTTGCAATAACCCGAAGCAACACAGTTTTCAATAAAAACACTGCGTACTCCCGCCGACATTTCACTGCCTATAACCACTCCGTGCAGTCCTTTAAAACGGCAATTGCGGATAACAATGTTCTCACTGGGAATGGCTGTTGCCCTGCCTTCATCATCGCGGCCGGCTTTGATAGCCACATTGTCATCGCCGTTATCGAAGTCGACATTTTCAATCAGAATATTTTTGGAGTATTCGGGATCGATGCCATCATTATTTATGTTTTTGGCATTGTAACTGATGCCGCGGATAGTTGCATTTTCCGATTTCAACAGATGGATGCACCAAAACGGTGAATTGGTAATATGAATACCTTCAATCAATATGTTTTTGCATTCGAAAAGTTGAATAAGTTGTGGACGGAGGTAATGACCAGTACCAAAAATACGTTTGGATAATTCCACTTTTTGGTGGTTCATTGCCCGGCTAAGCATCTGATCGCTGTCTTGCTTCGCCTTCCAGGTAGAAAAGGTTAAGGATGCATTGCCATCGATAGTTCCTTCACCGGTTATGGAAACATTCTTGAGTTGGTAACCGTAGATAAGCGGGCTGTAATTATAGACAAAAGTTCCTTCCCAACTGGTTAGCACCACCGGGAGATAACGTGCGGGATCGGAACTAAACTTGAGACGTGCTCCTTTCTGTATTTCGAGACAGACATTGCTTACCAGATGAATGGGACCGCCCACGAAGTAAATGCCTGGTGGTATTACTATTTTAGCTCCTTTCAGCTTAGTACATTCCAACATGGCTTTATCGAAAGCAGGTTTACAATCGGTGACCGAATCGCCAGCAGCACCAAACGAAAGGATGGACAAGGTGCTGGCAGGTGGAGCAGGTGCCTTGATATTATTCAAAACAGCATCGCGCTTAAGCTGACGATAAGAACTCTGAGTAACATAGTTGCAGGAATTGAAGATAAACCCAAAAAGAAGAGCGGAAACGAGTTGTGTAGTTTTTTTCATACGACTTTTGATAAGAAGAACCGTAAAAATACAGAAAAATATTGATTTGTATGTATTCTGTTATTTAGTTGTTAAATAGTTTCACTTTCTTTCCATATCTTATAATGAAACCTGTACTTTTCACTCAAATAATAATGATTTTTTATCTAAGTATACATAAACAATTGTTTATTTAAAAAAAATAATTAGATTTGAACCTGTTTTTAGAAGGATAGCTAATTCTACTTTACTAAATTAAAACAAAACAAGTAATTCAAACCATCCCGATAGCTATCGGGAGCACATTAGGACACAAAAACAGGATAAAAAAGGACACAATAGAAAAATACCTATCGGTATTTTAAGAATATAAATTTAATACACCAATGATGAAAAAGTATTTATTGATTCTTGCTATCTTTTTTAGCAGCATAAGTCTTCTTGCAGCTGCAAACCCTGGAATGAACGTATTGGTTTTTACTAAAACGGTAGGTTTTTATCATGATGCCAAACCGAACGCGATAAAGGCATTTTATGAAATAGCCCATGAGCTGAAGTGGCAAATAACGTTTACCGAAGATTCCACTTTTTTTACGGATAAGGAATTAAAGAAATACAACGTGGTGGTGTTTTTGCTGACTACCGGCAACAATTTGCTGGATGACTCAGAAAAACTGGCTTTTCAAAAATATGTTGAAGGTGGCGGAGGATTTGTTGGTGTACATACAGCTACCGATACGGAATATAAATGGCCGTGGTATGAGAAACTGGTTGGAGCTCATTTCCTTGGTCATCCGCCGGTTCATGAAGGGAAATTAATTATTGAAGACAGACATCATCCGGCAACAAGTTGTTTCGGAGCCGACACCCTGAAATGGAAAGATGAATTCTACAGTTTTGATAGGAATCCACGGAATAATGCCAATATTAAAGTTCTGGTTTCTATAGATGAAAAATCCTATAATATTGATGAAAATCTCTGGTTTAAAGATAAGAATATAGTAATGGGCGATCATCCTTTGGTCTGGTGTCAAACCATTGGTAAAGGCCGGAGTTTCCAAACGGCACTGGGTCATATTCCTGCACTTTACGATAACGATATGTTCAGAAAACATATTATTGGAGCCATTCTTTGGGCTGCCGGTAAGGAAAAATAGCATCTCATAAAGAATGATTCCTTGATGAATGAATAATTACTTATTTTAAAATATTTTAAAAACTTGATATTATGATAGACAAAACACGGTATTTCATTTATATATTAATTATTACCTCCACAATGATACAACCAAACTCAGCCAGGGCACAATTACAGGATAAACAGTTCGGGATATTTGAAAACCATTCCGACATAGGGGAAGTAAAGCTGCCCGGTTCTGCAAGCTATAATCCGCTAAATCAAACCTACACGCTTGAAGGTTCTGGGAAAAATATTTGGTTTGGAACCGATGAGTTTCAGTATTTGTGGAAAAAGATAAAAGGGGATTTTATCGTTACTGCACAAGTGCAGTTTATCGGCAAAGGAGTAGAGGCTCATCGCAAAATAGGGTGGATGGTTCGTCAATCATTGGCACCGGATTCGCCTCAGATCAGCGCCATGATTCATGGTGATGGACTAACATCCTTGCAGTTCCGGCACAAAGCGGGAGCCGATATGGAAGAAAAGCAGTTATCCATTAAGGGGCCGGATGTAGTTCAACTCGTGCGGAAAGGAAATACTTACCGGATGTCTGTTGCGCATTGGGGTGAAACTTTTGTATCCGAAGAAGTTATTGATTCAACCCTGGGGAGTGAGGCCTATGTGGGTTTATTTATTTGCGCACATAACCCCGACGTTTTAGAAAAGGCTGTCTTTAGTAATGTCCGTATCGAAATTCCTGCAGGTCCCGATCTTGTACCTTATACCGACTATTTAGGGAGTAATCTCGAAACTATGGATGTCGCAACCGGCTTGCGTAAAATTTTGTATCAGGTTCCCTATTCCATTCAGGCTCCCAACTGGACTCCCGATGGAAAAACACTTATTTACAACAGTAAAGGCTTACTCTATAATTTTGATTTGGCAACTGCTCATCCTTCAGTACTGAATACCGGTTTTGCAACGAATAATAACAATGATCATGTTTTATCATTCGATGGAAAACTCATGGGAATCAGTCATCACAGTGCCGACGATAAAAACCAATCTGTTGTCTATTATTTACCCGTGCAGGGAGGAGAGCCAACCCGGGTTACACTAAATAGCCCATCTTATTTACATGGTTGGTCGCCCGATAAGAAATTCCTGATTTTTACCGGTGGGCGTAATAATGAATACGACATTTACAAAATAGCGGTAAAAGGCGGAAAAGAAATTCAATTAACTACTACCAAAGGATTGGACGATGGGTCGGAATATTCCCCTGATGGGAAATTTATCTATTTTAATTCAACCCGTTCGGGGAATATGCAGATTTGGAGAATGAAACCCGATGGCAGCCGGCAGGAACAAGTTACTTTCGATACCCTGAACAACTGGTTTCCCCATATTTCGCCCGATGGCAAATTCCTTGTTTTCATTACCTTTCAAAATGATGTGAAGCCCGATGATCATCCATTTTATAAACAGGTTTACCTTCGCATGATGCCAGTTGCCGGAGGCGAAACGAAAGTGATTGCTTATTTGTATGGAGGCCAGGGAACCATCAATGTCCCTTCCTGGTCACCCGATAGTAAAAAGATTGCTTTTGTAAGTAATAGCGATTTCAAATAATTTTAGGTTTTGTTTCTCCTTATGATGAAAAGGGAGTGACCGGATAATCAAATTTATTTTTAGTTTAGCTGTAAGCCATATGCTTGTTTCTCCCGCAGATACCGAAAATCTGCGGGAGTTTTATATTGAATTCAGTAAGTAAATTTATTTTTGTTATGGCTTTTTGAACACCCTCAATTCCATCCAGTTCTATTTTTTCCAACCAGTACAAACACAAATCGCCCGTGTTTTATCAAAAATACAAAGTTGCCGAAACGGTTATCTATAAACGCAGTCCGAAAACCCCTCCAGTAGCCGACGTAAAATAAATTAAAACCTTTATTCAACCATACGGGGTGTTACATCTCGTAACACCCATTCTTTTTAATAAGGACAGCTAATTTAAATATTCCGCTAAATAATACGATTAACAAAAATAAAGTTTCTATCTTTGGGAAATTATTAATCAGAAAACGAACACATCAACTCAATTTTAACGAGTTGGATATGCGAACTGGTTTAAAAATTGGCAATTTTGCTATATAGCATAATATAAGCAATATAACTAAATGAAATCAATCTTATACAGTAGATATATGCGAACGACTAGTTCGCATACACAACTTAGAGTTCGCATATACTAGTGTTATGGCCAATAATGAAAAAAAATAAAACCAGAGTTTAAAAGACTTTAAATGAGTACAGAAGAAACAAATATTTTCAACGAAATATATATAAAAGGACAGACTTACAAGGACGTTTTAAGCAAGAGAGACGTTTGGAAAGAACTCGAAAGACTTTATAATGGCTCGTTAAAAGCCTCGACTACAAAAAGTGGAGACGTTGCAACACTAACACTCGAAATTCAATATAAGAATTACAAACTTGTCTTGAAAGAATCAGATACAAAACCTTTGAAAATTGAGGTTAACATTAACCTGACAAATAAATACGAATTTAATATTTATTTGAGAGACTGGACAGACAAAATTTCTTCTTTTTTCGGAATGAAATCTACTAAAACTGGCGAAAAAGAGTTTGACTCAAAATATGGAATTCAATCTAAAGAATCCGAACTGACTGTGAAGATTTTAAATGACAACCATATTATCGAGAAAATATTAGAAAACGACTTATATTCATTGATTTTAAATTACGACGAAACGACTAAAACACATAAACTTTTGACCGTCAAAGACAGAAATACAAAAGAAATTAAAGCTCTGACAGACTTGATTGACTTAGAATTTCGAATTATTGACAGTTTTATCAAACATGGACAAATTTATAACTGAAAAAATTACTAGGCCATAACACACGCCTATGCTC
>DIZI01000017.1:0-1913 GCA_002427885.1 Paludibacter sp. UBA6032 | reverse complement strand
GCCTCGGTCGTTAGGCGGCATTTTAGAAAAAGAAAAAAGAATGATTAAGTGGTTTATGACAGACAAGAAAAAAGATTACAAAGAGAGACTTTTAAAAGCTTTCCCTGAATCTTTGAAACAAGACGTTAATGTCGTTAATGACATACTACCTCTTGACAATTACACGGTAAAACTTTGCGACGGTGAATCTCATAAAGTTGACAACTCTATGGCCATTGGTCGTTGTGTGCAATAAAACTGAACAATGAACATTACTGTAAAATACAAAGAGCAATTAGATAAAGTAAGACAAGATTTTAACTTACTTGATAATTACCAATTCATAAGTTCTGATAATTCAAAACATTTTGAAAGATTACAACTTAATATTGCGTTATATAATGATTTGCAACAATCGGATTATGAAATAGCTCAATTTCTATTTAATGAAGAATACAAATGGAGAAAAAATCCACAAGATGGAGACGTTGACAATTTATATTTTTCCGCATTCATTCTGACAAGATTTAACAACCCAAAGATAGTTTGGCAGTTTTTTGATACCAAAAACATTGATTTTGATAGTGGGATTGGATTTGATGGAGAATATTTATTGTCAACTGGAATTAAAGAAACATATGATTTTATTTCAAAATCAGAAAACTCTCGCAAATCAAAACTGCTTGATTACATTGGAGAAACAATTGAAAAATGCAGTTATACTCAAGACGACATAAACGAATGGATAGATTTTAAAAAGAATTATTTCAAATGTTATACATACCCAATTGAAGATGAAATTTACTTTTTATATTCAACAGACGAAAAAGAACTCTTTAATCAAAAATTCCCAGCTTGGATTGAAAATACATTAGATTGGAACTATACCAATATCTCACTATTTAAGACTTATGCAGATTACACGCAAAATGTTGATTACAGAATTAAAGCATATAAGCACGCAATCGAAAGAGGAGACAAAAGATACATTGATACGGACAAGATAAAACTGGGGCAAATATATATTGAAGCTGGAGAGTATAGTAATGCAGTTGAAACACTTAAATCTGTTATTGCCTCGACAAAAAATGTCAATATAATTAGGGATTGTATTGAACAATTTTGTTATTTGATTATAAAAACGGGAAACGGAGATTTGGATTTTATTTCTCAGTCAATTGACTCGATATCAAGACTAAAAAGGAGATATAAAACTTTTTCTCCGAAGGTGGACGAACTAATTGAAAAAGCAAATCAAATTACTGATGGACAAATACTTACTGCGCCACACACAAAAAAATATAAAATAGTATGGGCTAGTTGGTTACGCAAACTTTTTAGCTCCAATTAAGCTGTGGTGTCAGTTGATAAGAAATTGCTTCGAAATCCCCATCGTTTAATATCGTCTAAAGTCGTCGTTAATATCGATAGTAAAAAAAAAGATCCTATTTTCATTGCTTAACAGACAAATCGGTAACGACTGACTTCGCTTCTACTTTTATTTTGCGCATTTAGACAGTTTATTCGCATTTCGACAAAGATGAGAATAAAGACACATAACTTGATAATTCGGAACTAAACGCTGAAATTTGTTTACGAAAACATTTTACGAAACATATAAAATTGAAACTTAAATCTTATTCGTTAATTTGTGATAATTTTGTATAGTCAGACAACAAAGAAAAGAAAGAAACTTTTAATTCAACTTTGCGTCTTGCGTGCGTTTACGTGTTTTGACAACATTTTTTTGATTGACTTTACAGCGAAACTAACAGAATTTCTACAACTTAACAACTAATTGAAACTTGACTTGCTAAAAAAAACGACCGCCTAACACACGCCTATGCTCACCTGCTGGTTTACATGCACTTAGCAGTATTTGCTCCCGCATTCACTTTTTCGCTTTGCGAAAGTGAAGCTCCCGCAAACCGCAG